>CAWEVM010000005.1:0-210912 GCA_963812505.1 uncultured Alphaproteobacteria bacterium | reverse complement strand
GGGGGTGCTCTACCACTGAGCTACAGCAGCGCTGAGGCGACGACTGGTAGGTTTCCTAGCGTCTCGGGCGGATGGACGCAAGCTGATCACCGGCTGGACACCTGCGAAAGTCGCTTCGATAAGTTGCGTCGGCGCGGCGCGCGGCGGTCAAGGATGGCCGGAGGGAGCCGGCGCGAAGCGGTCGGCGCGGGGAGCGCCGAACGATCGCATCGGTCAGCTTGACCGGTGTTGCGTCCCAGTGACTGTTTGTCAGTGGCTCTTGAAATATCAGCATATCCGCATGGCGTACGCACTTGGTGGATGCGCTGGGGGTGCAGCGGATTGCAATGGCTATCGGTGGGGCGCAACGGGAACGCTAGGTTTATCTGGATACCTGCACTATCGGCGTGCGGACACAGGCAATTCAACGGCTTGGCGGAATCGCGGAAATCGCCTGCTCACTGATAGAACTTCGCCTTCTCCTCGGGCCCTCTCAGAAACTCAGCGTGGCCGGTATCTGTTCGCGCGTGACGCCGAACTTCGCGAGTCCGTCGAGCAGCCACTCGCGGATCTGGGCGGTGCCACGGTTGTAGTCGATCCAGGCATTGATGACGTCGGCAAACCGCGTATCCGGCTCTCGTTGGATGCCGAGACAACTTGGCAGCGCGACCAGCGGCTCGGTCAGCAGATGATAGCTGCCCAGGGAAGGATTTTTGCCAATCGCGGAAAGCCCGAGGACCGCCGCAAGGATGTGCGCGTCGGCGCGGCCGGATTGCAGCGCCAGCGTGCAGTCATCGCGGGACTTGTAGCCGGTGAGCTGCGCCTTTGGGCAATAGCGCTTCGCCGCGACCTCGTGCAGCGAGCCGATATCGTAAACCACCCTGATCTCCGGCTTGTTGAGATCGTCCCAGGTGCTCGGATCCAACCCCTTGCGCGCAACACAGCCGAACGGATGCACGATCATCGGATGGGTGAAGCCGATCGAAAGCGCGCGCTGTGGTGTCGGGTTCAAGGCGAATGCGAGATCCACCTTGTTCGATTGCAAATCGAGCACGGAATTGCCATAGGTGGACTCGACATAGGTCAATTGCGCGTCGAACACCTTGGCGATGTCCTTCGCCATGTCGATGCAGGCACCGCTCCATTCGCCACTGGTGAGGTCCTTCTGGAAATACGGCAGCTCACCCGGCAACGCCGCGATGCGCAGCGTCTTGGTGCGGCGGATGCGGTCGAATGTGGTTTCGTTAGCGGACTGTGCGTTAGCAGAATGGATGAAGGCCGCGACTGGCATCAGCGCGGCGGTCGCGGCGAGCGACCGGCGACCGGGTCCGGTGGTCATCGTTGGTGTCTCCCAGGTATCAGGCCGAACTGATCCTCAATCCGATAATGCCGAGATACAATCCCCGTGCCATTCGAAATCGGAACAAGACGCTGTCACGGCTTGACAACTGGCGGCTGAAGCGAGAACTCCACCCCAAAAGGGGAGATCGGCTCATCGATATGAAGCGCTGCATTCGAGGCCCGCGATCTGTTCGCGCTTCCCGCGGCCCGATCAACCTCACCTGGCGTCCCTGTGACGAACGACAACGGCGGTTGCCGCGTCTGAAACGAGGGAGGACAATATGATCAACGGACGATCTGAGCCGACACCGACGGCACATCCGCGCCCATCTCGCACCGCTCGTCGGCCGAACAGCCCGTAGCTGGATCGCCGGGCGTCCTCTTCCGCTCGCCTGCGCCGCCTGGCGCCGTAGTCCGCGACATTCCAGCCAATATGGCCGCAGCCCAGGTCGAAGCGGCACCGTCACGACGAGGGGACAGATAGATGATCTATCAAGCAATGGTAAAATTGCCTCTCCTGGTATCGAGCCTTCTGGTTGCGACCGCGACCGACGGGGTCTGGTGGAACACTGATGGTGGAAGCGTTACTGAACAGCGTGACCACGACACGGTAACCTGCACGATGACGCTCAAGGGCGACGACGGCCAATTCGAGTTCGCATGGAGCAACAAGCTTCCTCCGCGCGCCGTAGTCGAGCAAAAAAACTGGAGCTTTCCGTCTGGCTACATGTGGAACGTAGCGTTGAGGATCGGCGGCACCTGGCTGGAACACGGCGATGGCACGCCCAACATTCCGGCAATGACCGGGTCGACCAGCATCATGTTCCTTTTGAACCAGCCGATCGACGATATGCTTCTGTCTGCCCGGGATGTCGCGATCAAGACACCGGACAGAACGTTCAACATCAATCTGGCGCCCAAAAAGATTCAGGCCTTGGTGGCCGCCTTGCACAAATGCAGCGCCCTTATCGGTCGCCCGGGATGAAGCGGCGGTGTCCTTGACGCTTGACGCAGGGCAACGCCAAGTCACACTCATCGGCATTATTCGCGCATCGGAGGAAACAACATGGCCGTCCGCCTCGTCGTAACGATCACCGCCGCACCGGGAAAGGGTTCGGAGCTCGCGCAGGCATTTCGGACTCGTTGCACTGACGTCATGCAGGAGCCCGGCTGTGAGCAGTTCGAGGTGTTCCAGAGTGTGCTGAACCCGGACAAGCTGGCGTTGCTCGAACTGTGGAAGGACCAGGCCGCGCTCGATGTGCATGCCAAGGTGAATGCCACGCGCGCGCCGATGCCCGCAGGGCTGCGGTCAGGGACGGGCGAACGCGAGGACTACGAGTACAGTCGAACCCGGTAGGCGCAAGCTACGCCGTGGCGCCCCCATCTACCGGCAGCGCCACGCCGGTGACGTACGACGCCTCGTCCGAGATCAGGAACAGCGCTGCGTTGGCAATTTCCTCGGGCCGCGCCGGGCGCCCCATCGGGACCTGGCCGCCACGCTTCATCACCAGCGTCTCGGGCGTCTCCCCAGGCGGCAACTGGCTGTCCGGGCGCGCGACGAACACGCGCAGCATCGGCGTGTCGGTGGGACCGGGACACACCGCGTTCACCCTGATCTTCTCCCGCGCGTAGCGCTTCGCCAGTCCGTGCACCAAACCGACTACACCGAACTTGGCGATGTTGTACACCGGGCTGAACTGCGAGCCCGTCAAACCCGAGGTGGACGCAGTGTAGAGTAGCGCCCCGCCGCCGCGCGCGCGCAGTTCAGGGATCGCCGCCTCTGTGGTGACCAGCACCGTGCGGACGTTCAGGTCCATCGCCAGCTCGAAGTCCTTCCAGTCGATGCCCTCGATCGCCGCGGGCCCCGGATGGCCGACATGGTTCCAAACGAAATCAAGCCCGCCGAACGCGTTGGCAGTGCGACGGACAATCTCGCGTGCAAACGAGTCCTGTCGCAGATCGCCGGGCAGCGCGATCGCCTTCCCGCCGGCGTCGGTGATCTGCTTCACGACCGCACCGGCGCCCGCCTCGTCGAGGTCCACCACACCGACCGCCGCGCCTTCCTGCGCAAAACGCAGCGCACCGGCACGACCCATGCCGGATGCGGCCGCGGTGACGATACCGATCTTGTTTGCCAGACGCATGACGGCCTCCCTCAGCGCTGTGCGTTCAACCAGCCCAGCATGATACGATTGAAAGTGTCGGGATGTTCGACATTGGGAAAGTGCAACGCTTTGGCGATCTCTTCGTAGCGACCGCCAGGAACCAGGTCAGCCAGCCGCCGGTTCTCCGCCGCCGGCGTCCCCGCATCATCCGAGCCGCACACCACCAGCACCGGCAGCTTCACCGACGGCAGGCGCGCCACAAAGTCGAAGTTGCGGATCGCCGCAACGCAGCCGAGGTAGCCGGCCGGCGTGGTGCCGATGATGGTATCGCGGATCTGCTTCCAGCGACCGGGTCTGCTTCGCTTCACCGCATCGGTGAGCCAGCGCTCGATCGTCGGATCGGCCAGCGGCGTGAGCGAATTCGCGCCGCGTACTGTATCGACGCGCTGCTGCCACACCTCCGGCGCTCCCGCCGGCGTGGCTGGCAGCGTGTCGCACCACATCGCCGATGCCAGCTTGCCGCCGTGCTCCAGGGCAAAGGCCTGTCCCAGCATTCCGCCGATCGACAGCCCGATGAAATGTACGCGCGGGATGCCGAGCGCCTCCAGCACCGCGGCGACATCCGATGCAAGCTCGCTCATTGTGTAGTCGCCGGCGACAGGGCCGCTACCGCCGTGGCCACGCATGTCGATACGCAGGACGCGAAAGCCCGCATGCAACAGCGCGGGTACCTGCTCGGTCCACATGCCGCCGTCCGACGCCAGCGAATGAGTCATGCAGACGACGGGAGCGTTCTCCGATCCTACCAGGTCATAGGCGATGTTGCGTCGATCGAGCGGTAGCAGCATGGCGCATTCTCCCTTCAGCCGGTTTCCATCGGCAATGCCGGATCCTTCGCCCATTCGGAGAGCGAGGCGTCGTATAGCTTCACGTCCTTGTGGCCGAGCATGATGAGCGCCAGGGCGTCCGCGCTCGCTGCGATGCCGCCGCCGCAGTAGTTGATGACCTGCCTGTCCATTGCCCCGATTGCCTCGAAACGCCGACGCAGTTCATCGGCGGGGAGGAACGTGTTGGTCGCCGGATCGAGCAGATGCGCGGCTGGCAGGTTCACGCTGCCCGCGATGTGTCCCGGTCGGCCGTAGCTGTTGCCGCCGCTGCCGGTGTGCTGCGCCGGCTGCAACGCGTTGATCGTGCATATGGCGCCATCGCCAACTGCGCGCAGCACGTCATCTTTGCCCACCATCAGATTGCGCACCTCGCGGACGGTGTAGTTGCCCGGCTGACGTGGCCGCGCGGGACCGGTCTCGACCGGACGGCCCTCATTCTGCCACTTCTGCCAGCCACCGTTCAGCACCGCCGCATTGTCGTGGCCGAACTCATGCAGCAGCCACCACAGCCGCGTCGCCCACCAGACGTTGGCGCTGCTGTAGGTCACCACGCGCGTAGTGTCGTTCATGCCGAACCGACGCATCGCTGCCGCGAAGTTGTCCGGCGACTGGCGCATGAAGCGGAGTGCCTGCGAGGTGTCGGACACATCGCGCAGCATGTCGACGAACAGGGCGCCGGGGATATGGCCCGTCTCGAAGTCCTCACGACCCGGCTTCACCTGATAGGTGATTTTCGGATCGGGGATAAGGTGCGTGGTGCAGTCGAGCACCAGCACTTCCGGGTTGTTCAGATTCTGCGCGAGCCACTCGGTCTCGACCAGATACTCGGGATGAGTGAATCCGCTCATGCAGGAAGCTCCGCCAGTTCGATCAGAAGATTGCCGGTGGACGCCGGGTCGATGAACGCGATGCGCGCGCCGCCATGGCCGATCCGTGGCGTCTCATCACGTAGCTTCACGCCCTTTGCTTTCAACTCGGTCAGCGCGCCGTCGATGTCCTCGACCTCGAAGCAGATGTGGAACAAGCCTTCACCCTTCTCCGCGATCCATTGATTGACACCGGACTCCGGCGCGCCGCTCTCCAGCAGCTCGATATACGTCTCTCCCACCGGCAGCATGGCGAGGCGCGTCGCGCCGATCTGCTCCTCGTATTCTAGCGGTATGCCGAAGGTGTTCCGCAGCAGATCCATCGATTGGTTCAGCGATTTCACCGCAACAGCGATGTGCTCCACCCGTTTGATCTTCATTGTAGCCTCCTCAGGAAATCGTCACGCCGCTGTCCACCGGATACACCTGTCCAGTGATCATGCGCGAATCATCGGACGCGAGGAACAATGCCATGCTGGCGATGTCCTGCGGCTCGATCAGACCCAGCAGATGCGCATCCGCCAGCTTGCCGAGCGCCACATTGCCCGCGACCAGTTTGCGCACTCGCTCGGTCATCGTCGCCGAAGGCGCGATCGCGTTCACCCGGACCTTGTGCGATGCGAATTCCACCGCCATAGAACGGGTGATCGCCGCAACGCCGCCCTTCGCCGCGGTGTAGCAATCGCGTCCGGCAATCCCCATCAGCGCGACGTTGGACGACATGTTGATCACCGAACCACCACCGGAGCGGATGATCTCGGGTATGCCGACGCGGCAACCGAGGAACGTGCCGAACAGGTCCAGTCTGATCACGCGCCAGAACTCATCGATCGGCGCCTCCACCACTGTATTGTCCTGCGGCGTCGAGCCACCGGCGTTGTTGTGCAGGATGTGCAGTGCGCCAAACTGCTTCACCGTGGCGCGGACGGCCGCCTGCAGATTTGCCTCGTCGGTCACATCGGTGCGGATAGCAATCGCGTCATGGGCGGCGAGGTGCGCGGTCTCCTCACCAGCGGCACCATCGATTTCCGCGACCGCCACATGCGCACCCTCTCGCGCGAACAGGATAGCCGTTGCGCGACCAATGCCGGTCCCGGCACCGGTGATGAATGCCACCTTGCCCTCGAGCCGTCCCATGCGTTTGCCCCCTCCCCATCCCTCCCCCGCTTTGCGGGAGCGGGTGCGCAATCCTAATGGCTCAACTCGCGTGCCATCTCATCGATGCCGGTCACGGTCAACGGATACATGCGGCCTTCCATCAGCTCGCTGGTCATGCCGATCGAACGCACATGCTGCCATGAATTGCGCGGCGTCGGATTGAGCCACGCCGCGCGTTGATAATGCGATGTCAGCCGCTCGAGCCATACCCGGCCCGGTTCCTCATTCATGTGCTCGACGCTGCCACCGGGCATGGTGATCTCATACGGGCTCATCGCCGCATCGCCGACGAAGATCAGCTTGTAGTCCGGCCCATACTTCCTGATGACCTCAAACGTGGAGAGCCGTTCATCGTGCCGCCGGCGATTATTCTTCCACACTCGCTCATACGGGAAGTTGTGGAAGTAGAAATACTCCAGATGCTTGAACTCCGACCGCGCCGCCGAGAACAGTTCCTCCGACAGCTTGACGAAGTCGTCCATCGATCCGCCGACGTCGAGAAACAGCAGCACCTTCACGGCATTGTGCCGCTCCGGCACCATCTTGAGATCCAGCGACCCGGCATTCTTCGCGGTCGATCGTATCGTGTCCGGCAGATCGAGCTCGGTCGCCGCGCCCTGCCGCGCAAACCGACGCAGCCGCCGCAACGCCAGCTTCAGGTTGCGCGTCCCCTGTTCCACTGTGTCGTCGAGATCGCGAAAGTCGCGCCTGTCCCACACCTTCACCGCGCGCCGATGCCGCGATTCATGCTGCCCGATACGCACACCTTCCGGATTGTAGCCGTACGCCCCGAACGGCGATGTCCCCGCGGTGCCGATCCACTTCGAGCCACCCTGGTGCCGGCCCTTCTGCTCCGCCAGCAATTCCGCCAGACGCTGCATCAATGCCTCGAAGCCGCCCAGCGCCTCGACCTTCGCCATCTCCTCTGGCGTCAGGAATTTCTCCGCGAGCTTGCGCAGCCACTCTTCCGGCAGTTCGCGTGGCAGCACGCCCTCGGGCGGCTCAAGCCCCTTGAAGCACTGCGCGAACACGCGGTCAAAGCGATCCAGATGGCGCTCATCCTTCACCAGGGTCGCACGGCTTAGATAATAGAAATCATCCACGCTCCATTCGGCGACGCCCGCCTTCATCGCGCCGAGCAGCGTGAGGTATTCGGTGATCGATGTCGGCAACCCGGCCTGCCGCAGTCCTTCGATCAGATGCGCGAACATCAGGCCCCGCGTCGCGCCAGGAACGCCAGGCGCTCGAACAGGTGCACATCCTGCTCGTTTTTCAGCAGCGCGCCGTACAGCGGCGGAATCACCAGGTGCTTTTCGTTGGTCCGCAGCGCATCGGCTGGCAGGTCCTCCACCATCAGCAGCTTAAGCCAGTCCAGCAGCTCCGCCGTGCTGGGTTTCTTCTTCAGCCCCGGGACCTCGCGGATCTGGAAGAACACGTTGAGCGCCTCGCGCGCCAGGTCGTGGCGCAGGTCGGGGTAGTGCGTCTGCACGATCCGCTCCATCGTCCCGCGGTCGGGGAAACGGATGTAGTGGAAGAAGCAGCGGCGCAGAAACGCGTCGGGCAGCTCCTTCTCGTTGTTCGACGTGATGATCACCACTGGACGATGCGTCGCCACCACCGTCTGCCGGGTCTCGTAGACGAAGAAGCGCATGCGATCGAGTTCGAGCAGCAAGTCGTTCGGGAACTCGATGTCCGCCTTGTCGACCTCGTCGATCAGCACCACCACGGGCTTGTCAGCCTCGAACGCGTCCCACAGCTTGCCACGTACGATGTAGTTGGCGATATCGTGCACCCGCGGATCGCCCAACTGGCCGTCGCGCAGCCGCGACACCGCGTCGTACTCGTACAGGCCCTGCTGCGCCTTAGTGGTCGACTTGATGTGCCACTCGATCAGCTCGAGGCCGAGCGCCTGAGCCACCTCGTACGCCAGCACGGTCTTGCCGGTGCCCGGCTCGCCCTTCACCAGCAGCGGGCGCTGCAGCGTCACGGCGGCATTCACTGCCACTTCCAGATCGCGCGAGGCGATATAGCGTTCGGGTACTCTTGAAGGAGGCGCTCACCCTCGATCCCCTGGTCAGTGGTGCTCCATAGTTGCGGGTTCTACGGGTGCCCGCAAGAACGCAGGGCCGCCCCGGACCCCGCCGAGAGCTTGCGGTTGGAACCATACTCGATGCCGATCCGCCCGACATCCCGCGGTCACTTCGGCGTCAAGACCCTGCGGCAATAGTCTGATCCAGCGGTCACGCGCACCAAGCGAGGTTGATCAAGCGATTGACCGCGAAGCGGGAGCTTCTGGGTGTGCTCGATTGCAATACGCGGCGCAGGTGCTGGCTGACGGTTCTTATTCAATCCGGTAGGTGGTCATGCAGCAATGGTCGCGGACCGGTCTTTGCCAGGGTTGCTCCAAACCGAAAGGCGAATTACGGTACGGACCTGGATAAGTCTCAGCACAAGGGCCCACTCCAAGTATCACACGGGAAACGCTGTCCAGTCGTTCATGGTGTGACATCATCTCCGACGCGCGGCAGTAGGAGCGCGCGGCCCTAAATCACGGTAGTCGATAGCCAACTTGGAAGCGTGCGGCTAGGACAGTATCGATAGCGTTTGTCTTGCGACACAGAAAATCAAAGGAGCTGAGTGAGATGCCAACGAAGTTGAGTACAGCTATCGTTGCGGGCCTGTTCGTGATGGGCCTCGCCGGAACCGCAACCGCTTTGGAGCCCACGCGGGGCGAACTTCTGAGCTTCCACTCGGAAGGGTACGGTGAATGTCCTGATTTGGATTGGCATCTCGTAGTCGGTGCCCAAAAGCAACTTACGGGTCTGATCGCCTGGGACAATATGAAGAACGTGGCTCGGGTATCAGGATCGTTCAATGAAGAGGGGAAATTCCACTTGGAATTACAGCCGATGAGCGGGTCCGGCGCGAAGGGCAGCGTTGAGGGGCAGCTTCCGGAATATACTGGATGGCTCACCGCCAGTGTGACGGGGGCAGGATGCCCTCATCAGCAAATCCAGGTTCAGTGGCAAAGGTACTCGGCAGCCGGTGTTCCTTGATATTCCCGAATTGAGTGCCCGCGCGCTATCCGTGCAAAGATCAGGGTCGGCGTGACACCCAACTCGCTGGTCGGCGGTCGGCCCACTCGCGACCGCCGAGGGGCCTAACCGAAGTAGCGACGGCCACGGTGACAACGAGCTCTCGGACGAGGTCTTCCGTCCAAGCCGGCCTGAGGCTTGAAATGGCGAGCTGAGCAGTATAACCGGTGCCGGATAGTCGTTGCCATTACGGGACCGGTCCTTGGAGCATCCTGCGTATCTGACCAGTGTAGTCCCGACGCTCATCTTCCTGACGGTGTGGCTTGCCATCGGCCTGACGGTGTTCGGCCCGCTGCATTGGCTGTCCAGAGCAGAAAAGCAGCCATTTTGGCGCCGGGACATGAAGGCGGACGTTGGCTATTGGTTTCTGGGTCCGCTGCTGTATGGCTATGTCATGTTCGTGGCGCGCTCATACGCCGTCGACCACGCGCACCTCGATCGGATTGCGGCCTCCGCCACGAGTTCCCTGGCCGCCATGCCCATACTGCTGCAGGTCGGCATCATCCTGCTGGTCACTGACGTGGTGCAGTACTGGGGCCATCGGCTGTTCCACCGAAATCCACTCTGGCGTTTCCATTGCATCCATCATGCCCCGACGCAGGTCGACTGGTTGACCTCAGTGCGCATTCATCCCGTCAACTTCATCCTGTATTCCACCCTGATCAATCTGCTCATCAGCCTGGTCGGCTTCAGTTCCAAGGCATTCTTTATACTGGTGCCGTTCAATACGCTGTCCGGCCTTCTGGTGCATGCGAACCTGAACTGGACGTTCGGCCCGTTCCGCTATGTCCTGGCGAGCCCGGTTTTTCACCGTTGGCATCACACCTATGCCGATCAGGGAGGCGACAAGAACTTCGCTCCGACCTTTCCATTTCTTGACCTGCTATTTGGTACCTTCCATATGCCGAAAGGTGAGATCCCGCACGTCTTCGGCATCGTCGACCGCCAGGTGCCGAGCAGCCTGTTCGGCCAGCTCTGCTATCCGTTCCAACACCTGACGCGCACCTCCTTCAGAGCCGCTGAACAGCCGCTCGGCGCCGAGACCGCGGCCAATCAATCTATCCAGTGATCCGGCACGGATCGCGATCCCCTACGGGGTTCGGCGCAACCGCAAGCGGCACTTCAGGCGGCTACTCCCTCCACTGGTGCCAACGGCGGCCGGCCACGGATCATGTCCGAGGCCTTCTCCGCGATCATCATCGTTGTGGCATAGGTGTTTGCCGACGGCATGCTCGGCATGATCGATGCATCGGCCACGCGTAGGCTCTGCATTCCATGCACGCGCAACTGGTCGTCCACCACCGCGGTCGGATCGGTCACCGGTCCCATCCGCGCTGTGCCGATCAGGTGGTACGCGGTCGACCCATATTGCCGAGCATAGCTAAGGAACTCATCGTCGCTCTGCACCTCGGGACCGGGCAACATGTCGCCGTCGAAATAGTGCGCCAGCTCGGGCGCATGCAGCAGCCGGCGGGCCAGCTTCATACCGGCGACCAGGACGCCGCGGTCCATCGGATCGGACAGATAGTTCGGCTGGATGACCGGGTCCTCGAACGGATCAGCCGAGCGGGCGCGGACATAGCCGACGCTCTCCGGACGGTGCTGCCAGACGCCGCAGGTCATGCCAGGATAGTCGTCCAGCATGCCGACAAACCCCTGCTTATAGCTCGCGGGGCTGAACACGCCCTGGAGGTCAGGCTGGTCCATGCTGTCGTCCGACTTCCAGAACCAGTGCACCAGCGACGGGCTCAGCGCGAGGATGCTTGGCTTGCCCATCACCCAGCGCATGATCTGGCCCGCCAAGCCCACACCGCGCGCCATCTCGTTGATCGTCGTGCTGTTGCGCACGCGGGCGACGAGGCGCGGCGCGTAGTGGTCGCGGAAGTTCTCGCCGACGCCACGCAGGTCGTGCACCACAGGGACGCCGATCGATTGCAACAATGCCGCGGGCCCCACACCGGAGATCTGCAGCAGCTTCGCGGTGTTGGCGGTGCCGCAGCAAAGGATCACTTCGCGGCGCGCCCGCACGACGTGCCGGCTGGTGCGGTCGCGATCGTTGACATAGCGCAGGCCGACCGCACGTCTGCCCTCGAACAGCACCGCAGCGGCCCGCGCATCGGTGCGTATCTCGAGCCGGCCAGTTGCCTTGGCGGGATGAAGGAACACACGTGCCGCCGAATGCCGCCAGCCGCGATGGATCGCGCGCTGAAAATAGCCGACACCCTCCTGGCGGTCGCCGCTGTTGTAATCGGCGCAACGCGGGATCCCCATGCCGACGGCGCCGTCGATGAACGCCTCGCAGATCGGATGAACCCAGTCGATGTCGGTAACCGGCAGGTTGCCGTCTCGGCCATGGGTGCGGTCGTCAGCGATGCCGATCCGCCGCTCCGTGCGCTTGTAGTAGGGCAGCATATCGACATAGCCCCAGCCGCGATTGCCGCGCTGCGCCCAACTGTCGAGGTCGGCGCGCTGGCCGCGGTTGTAGATCATGCCGTTGATCGAGCTGGAGCCGCCGAGCGTCCTGCCCTGCGTGGTGGGGATTGACCGACCCCCGCTGCCCTCGGACGGCTCAGTCTTGAACTGCCAGGTGAAATCCGGGTTGAACAGCATCTTGATGAAGCCGGCCGGCACGTGGATGTAGGGATGCCGATCCGGCGGGCCGGCCTCCAGCACGCAGACCGTCGCGCCCGGCTCCTCGGTCAGTCGGTGCGCCAGCACCGAGCCGGCGGCGCCGCTGCCGACGATGACGTAGTCGAACTCCTCGCCCGCAGCCTCGCTGACCGCCATGCGTTGCCACCTGCCTGTTGCTACCTGGCCGTTTGATTGTCACGCGGCTCCATCCTAAGCTGGCGCCGGACGCCAATCCAAGCCGGGTGGGAGGAACACATGGAGTACATCTGCGACGCTCCGGGTGACAGAACCTGGTTTCGGCTGGTCAGCGAGGGCGAGGCCACGATGGAATCCGAGCTCATGCGCCATGCCGTGGAGAAATACTTCCGCCGCGAGTGGGAGAAGGCGGCGGAGAGCTACAAGCCGTTGACCTCGGTGTACTTCGAACAGGACATCGCCAAGGGCGCGCACATCCGGCGCGAGATGCCGCTGTTCCTGACGCTGCGTAATGACGAAGGCGCGCCGCTGGTCACCGCCATGCTGCCGTCGGGTGGCCGTCGCGATCGCTCGTTCGGATGCATCATCGTGGGGCCTGGCAACAGCGATCCCTACAAGCAGCACGCCGATGCGATCGAGGCGCTCGCCGAGCACTTCGATATCCCGCTCGATCGGGCCCACTGCTATCCGTATCGTCGGGAATGAACAAACTCAGGAGGTATTGACGATGGGCTATACGCTCGAACAGTTCGCCGCCAAGTGCCATGACGCGCTGAAAACCCAACCGGGTGCCGAGGGCCGCAAGGCTGTGTGCGGCCTGGTGAAGGACGTGCTGAAGGATGGCGACTTCGTTGCCAAGTACATCCCGGAAGGCACGCCGGAGCGCAAGGTGCTGTACGAGGATCCCGATCTCGGCTTCACCATCCTGGCGCACGGCTATGTCGGGGCGAAGGGAAGCAAGCCGCACGACCACGGGCCGTCCTGGGCGATCTACGGCCAAGCCGCCGGCGAGACGATCATGACCGACTGGGATTGCCTGGCTCGCCCAAACGAAGGGACGCCAGGCAAGGCCAAGCGTGTGCGCGACTATTCGATGCTGCCGGGCGATGCATATCTGTACGACGTCGGCGTGCTGCACTCGCCGCGGCGGGAAGGCTCCACGCGGCTGCTGCGCATCGAGGGCATGAATATGGACCGCGTGAAGCGCTTCCCCTACGAGGCGGTGGACGCGCTCAGCCCGGCCGCTGAGTAGCGTTTTACTGACCGCCGGCCGGAATGATCTGCTTCTCCTCGACGATGAAGCTCTTGATCCGGCCAATGAACAGCGCGCCGTCGTCGGTCAGCCGCTTCATCTCGGGTGAGGCGGCGGCGCGCGCCAGGGCCTGCTGATCGTCGTACCAGAGTTCGGCGATGCCATCGACCTCCACATCGGTCTCAGGAATGTCGGGCCGCGTCCGAGTGCCGACGATGTGCGACTGCACGTAACGGCGCACGCCCGGCACCGCGTGCGCGAGCGGTCCGTGAATCTCCAGCCAGTGCCTGACGAACTGCTCGTGAGTGAGTTCGGGCCTGCGTGTCAGCAATCCGACGACCTTGATCATGTTGCCTGATCCATCCATCCGGCTGGGGCGACCACGCTACACCACCTGCGTGGCGATAATAGTGCCGATGCGATCGACGGTCGCTGTCCAGCGCGGGAGGATCAGCGTCGTGGTATCCTCCTGCTCGATGATTGCGGGCCCCACGATGGTCTGACCCGTTTCGAGCTGATCGCGCTGCCACACCGAGGCGGTTTGCCAACCATCGTCGAGATGGATTTGCCGGGCGGCGGGGCTGCGTGGTTGCTCGGTCGCGGAGACCGGCGGCAAATCGATTGGCGGGATCGTGCCCACGACGCGCAGGCGCTCCGCGGTGATCTCGACCGCACTGTCCGGATCACGAAAGCTGTAGACCTTTTCGTGTGCCTGGTGGAACAGCTCGCCGAGCGACGCTGCGTCGAGCCGTCGCCGCAAAGCCTCGGACAGGCGCACGGGCAGATCGAACGCCTGACCCGCGTAGCGCATGTCGGCCGTTGCCTCGAAGCGCACGGCGCCAAGCAAGTCGCCCTCCGAGGCAATCCAGGTCGATGCGATTGCTTCCAGCCGGTCGTACTGGTGTGCCATCTCCCCAAGCGCCGCATCGTCGTCGGCGAGGCGCACGAAGCGCGAGGCGACGAAGTCGCGCTTCACGTCCGCAAGGATCGCGCCAAGCGCGCAGAACGTGCTCGGCGCGGCGGGAATGATCACCGTCGAGATGCCCGTCTCTTCCGCCAGGTGCAGCGCCTGGGTCGGACCGGCGCCACCGAATGCAATCAGCGCGTACTCGCGTGCGTCCTCGCCCTTCTGCGCCAGGTCGCGCGCGATCTCGCTCGCCATGACCGCCGTGGTGATGCGCAGCGCAAATTGCGCGACATGCACTCCACGATCCGGGCCCTCCATTGCGAGCGCGTCGGCCAATCGCTCCAGCGCCCGCCGGGCGGCCACGGCATCGAGCGTCAGACGGCCGCCGAGGAAACGTGTAGTATCAATGTAGCCGGCCACAACGTAGCAATCGGTGACCGTGGCCTCGGTGCCTCCTGCGGCATAGCAGGCAGGCCCAGGCGAGGCTCCCGCACTGTGCGGCCCCACCTTCAGCGCTCCCTGCTCATCCACCCAGACGATCGAGCCGCCACCCGCGCCGATCGCGGTGACCGAGACCACGGGCACGGTGATCGGCAGGTGGCCCACGGTGGTGCGTGTGGTCTGCGCCGGTTCCAACTCCTGCACCACGGACATGTCGGCGCTGGTGCCGCCCATATCGACCGTGATCAGGTTGCGGAGCGACGTGTGCCTTGCGACCGCGGATGCGGCGACCACACCCGAGGCGGGGCCTGACAGAATGGTGTCGATCGGCCGCTGGCGCGCTGTGTCGATGCTCAGCGTGCCGCCGTTGTTGCTGGTAATGTACACTGGCGCGGCAATGCCCAGTCGCCGAATGCGCGCGCTGAGCTTCGCCAGGTAGTCGGTCATCATCGGCTCGACATAGGCGTTCATCAGCGCCACCAGGCAGCGCTCGTACTCGCGGCGTTCCGGCCAGATCGCGGCCGACGGTGTCACCGCAATTCTCGGCAGCCGACGACGCAGCGATGCGGCAATCTCGGCCTCGAACTCCGGGTTCGCATAGGCGTGGAGCAGCATCACGGTGACCGCATCGACTTTCGCTGCGGCGAAGGTCGCGGCTGTCGCGTCCAGTTCGGCGTCGGTTGCGTGGGCCACGACGTTGCCATGGTGATCGAGCCGAGCCGACACTTCGAGCACGAGGCTGCGCGGCACCAGCGGCGGTTCCTTCTGCAACAGGAAGCTGAACGCACTCGGCAACTGCGCACGGCCGATCTCCAGCACACCCCGATTGCCACGCGACACGACGAGTCCGAGCTTTGCACCGCGCCGCTGAATGATCGCGTTGAGGGCGAGCGTGGTGCCGTGCACCACCAGCTCGACATCGGATGGCGCGATGCCGGCGCGCTCGATCAGCGGCGGAAGGCCGCGCTCGACCGAGAGCGACGGATCGGACGGGACGCTCGGTTCCTTGTAGCGCACCAGACGGCCGCTGACGCGGTCGGCCAATACGAAGTCTGTGAAGGTGCCGCCGACGTCGATGCCGATGCGACAAGGCATCAGGTGCGATCCTCCCCCTCCCCTTGCGGGAGGGGGTTAGGGGGAGGGGGCCGCGGGTTATCAGCGCTGCACCCTCCCCCCACTCCCCTCCCGCAAGGGGAGGGGGAGTTATCCAGCGCGGCTCGCAATCGTCGCGTCGCGGCGGATGGATCGGTGAGAAGTTCGGTGATAGCACGTCCGGCACTGCCGGTTATGCCCGGCACCGCCGCTTCGAACACGTCGCGACGCACGTCCTGCCGCACGGCTTTGGGCAACGCGTAGAGCCGTTCGTTCAGTTCGGTCATCACGGCGTCGGTGAACACCGCCTCCCATCGCTCACGGTCCGGACCGAAGCCGAATGTCGCAGCCGGCGCCTTCGGGCGGGCACGCACGGCCTCTGTCGCCGCCACATCCACCGCGCCATCCGCAATGATCACACCATAGTCGCGCTCCGCCGCTTCGCGCGTGACAAACCCGCCGCTTATATCGGCGAGCACATCGGCGACGTCGCGTTCCATGGGATCGCCGTAGCCACCACCACCCGGCAGACCCAGCGTGATCGTGTCGCCGCGCTTCACATGCAGCTCATGGATCTTGCCCAATCGGCGCTCATCCGTGCGGCCACGATTGAGGATCACCTCCAGCTTGCCGCCGGGCATGCCGCCCTGCACGCCCCAGGCGGGAAACCGCATCCGATCCAGCCCGCGCGCCAAAACGATTCCGCCGTCGCACAACACCTCGGCTGTGATGGTCTGCCCGACGCCACCGCGCCACTTGCCGGATCCGCCGGAATCCGGTCGCACATCATATTCCAGGATTCGGACACTGCTGGTCGCCTCGACCAGTTCGAGCGGATGGTTGCGCATGTTGTTGAGGCTGTTGTCGCGTGCGTCGACGCCGTCGCGACCGTTCACCGCACCCATGCCGCAGCGCAACGGTTCGATCGCCTCGACCACACGCGAGGCACCGTCAGGGCCGATCTCGGACAGCGAGAACGTCACCAGCGTGCCACCAGTTGCTGCGGGCATCAGTTCCGGCGCGGCCTGCATGATCGCGCCGCTGATGCAGTCGAACAGCCGGTACGGCACGCTGTTCCGCACCGACACCGCATCGGGGAACTCGGCGCGCAGCACCGACCCACGCGGTACGTTCACAGTGATACCGCGATACAGTCCGGCGTTGTGCGGCATCAAAGGATCGAACGTGGTCAGCACCGTGGTCAGCCGGAATGTCAGCCAATAGGTGCGGCGTCCCATCGTCGGCACGTTGTACGCCGAGCGTACCTGCGGATCGCTGCCGCTCATATCGAGATCGACCAGGCCGTCGTTCGCCGTCATCCGCAGACGCACGCGGATCGGTATGCCGGTGATCATATCATCGTCGAGAAAGTCCCAGAACTCGTAGACGCCGTCTGGGATCTTTCGCAGCACGTCGCGCGCCTTGCGAGCGGTGTAATCCTGCAGGCCACGCTCTGCCGCCAGCAGCGTCTCGGCGCCCTGCTTCGCCATCAGTTCCGCGATCCGGCGGTTACCTGTCTCCAGCGCCCCCAGCATGGCGCGCAGGTCACCCAGGTTCAGCTCGCCCATCCGGCTGTTGAGGTGCAGCAGCGCGAACAGGTCCTCATTTGGCTCGCCACGCTTCATCAGCTTCAGCGGCGGGATGCGGAAGCCCTCCATGAAAATGCTGCTGAGCGCCGGCGACACGCTGCCCGGCACCGCACCGCCGATATCAGCGCAATGCACGAACGACCAGCCCCAGGCGATCACCAGATCGTCGGCGAAATACGGCTGGAACAGATGCAGGTCCGAGAGATGTGTGGACACACCACCGGACGCATAGGGATCGTTGGTGATGATCACGTCGCCCGGCTCGACATACGGCACCGCGTCGAGCGTCGCCTTGAAGTCCGTGTCGATCAGGAAGGCGAACGTGGCCGATGGCGGATAGGCGAACACGTCGCCTTGCGGATCAAGCAGTGCGGTCGCAAAGTCCGCCGCCTCCTTGACATAGCTGGAGCGCGCTGCCCGCTGCACGGAAAAATACATTTCGTCGGTGATTGCCGCGAGCTTCCGGCTCATCACTTCGAGTGTTACGGGATCAAGCTGCAAGGGCACTCGCCTCTTCTCGCACCATCGCCGCGCCTTTCTCCGCGATCATGATCGTCGGCGCATTGGTGTTGGTGGACGTGACGGTCGGCATCACCGACGCGTCGATCACGCGCAAACGCTCCAGTCCATGCACACGCAGCCGATCGTCCACCACCGCCATCATGTCGCGGCCCATCTTGCAGGTGCAGGTCGCGTGAAACACAGTGCCGCCGGTCTGCTTCACGTAGTGCAGCATCTCGTCGTCGCTTTGCACGTCCTTGCCGGGCACGGTCTCGGCGACGACGTATTTGGCCAGCGCGGGTGCTGCGAACATCCTGCGGATCCATCGCATTCCGCCGACCGCCGCGCGGGCGTCAGTCTCGTCGCTGAAATAGCGCGGGTTGATAATCGGCTGCTCCTGCGGACGCGGCGAGCGCGCCTCGACATAACCACGGCTCAACGGTCGCATCTGCCACATGCCGCACGTCATGCCCGGTATCGTGTCGAGTTGGCGCGACACGCCCGCGGCGTAGCTGCCGTGTGCGAACAGCGCCTGCACGTCGGGCGTTGCCGATTCCGGCAGCACCTTCACCGACGCGGCGACCAGCGACGCCGCATAGGTCAGAATGCCGTTGCCGGTGGCCAGATAGCGCAGCACCTGGCCGGCCAGTCCCAGCCCGCGCGATTGCTGGTTCAGGCTCGGCGCGCCCTCCACCGAGCATGAGATCCGCGCCAGATAATGGTCCTGCAGATTGCGCCCGACGCCGCTCAGTTCGTGATGCACAGGGATACCGGCGCGAGCGAGGTGCTCGGGATCACCGACACCTGACAGTTGCAGGATATGCGGTGAACCGATCGCGCCGGCCGCCAGGATCACCTCGCCTGCGGCATCGACGCGTTCAGTATTGCCGTTGCGCGAGAATTCGACACCGACCGCGCGCGTGCCGTCGAACAGCACGCGGTGCACCAGCGCGCCGGTGATGACCTGAAGATTGGGCCGCTTCAGCGCGGGACGCAGATAGCTGCGCGCGCTGCTCGCACGCCGTCGGCCGCCACGCGTTTGCTGCACCCAGCCGATGCCGTCACCGGCACCGGGCGGCAGATCGTTGACGTCCTCGCGGTACTCGCAGCCGAGCTGCTTCGCTGCCTCGACCGCCGCCTGGCACAACAGCGGCTTGTCGCGTCCGTGCGAAGTGAACAGCGGGCCACCTTTGCCATGCACCGAATCCTCATTGCCCTCCCAGTTCTCCGCCTTGCGGAAGAACGGCAGAACGTCGTCCCATGACCAGCCGCGGTTGCCGAGTTGGCCCCAGTGGTCGAAGTCCTCCGGCTGGCCGCGCACATAGATCATGCCGTTGATCGAGCTGGACCCGCCGAGTACGCGGCCGCGGGGATAATTGATGGCGCGGCCGTTGGTGCCCGCATCGGCCTCAGCCTTGAAGCCCCAGGTGAGGGTCGGATGCTCCAGCAGCTTCATATAGCCGGCAGGAATGTGAATCAGCGGGTTCCAGTCGCGCCCGCCAGCCTCGATCAGCACGACGCGGTTATCGGCGTCTTCAGTCAGCCGGTTGGCCAGACAGCAGCCAGCCGAGCCGGCGCCAACGATGACGTAGTCCGCCTGCATGTCCTGTGTTTCCCCTGATCGTTAGGGCAGCACAGTCCCCTGTCATTGCGATAAGCGCAAGCGAGCAGACGATCCCTGCGTGTTGGGGATTGCTTCGTCGCTGGCGCTTCTCGCAATGACAAGCATGTGGTTATCCGAACGCGCCAACCTCGTGCGTGATGATAGTGGCGATCTCGCGCATGAGGCCGAACAGCGAGCGCATCGGTGCGAAGATTTCCTCATGCTCTCGGGCGTAGGCCGTCATGCCGCGCGGGGCAGCCGGTTCGGCGTAGTCGAATTCCTCCGACCGGTCGGATGCGGCCGGGAAGATCTGCGCCAGCACTTCGAGCGCCGGCTCTATCTCCAGCCGCAGCATCACGCCCTCCAGCACCGGGCGCGTTACGCCATGCCGCGGCGAGAAATCCGCAATCTCGGTGGACAGCAGCCAGATGCGGTGGATGAGCGCGAGCCGCAGCGCGTGAAGCAGCACCTCGCGCGTTGCCATCCGCGGCGCGTCGGGCCAGATCTCCCGCAGCGCCAGGTGATCGGCGTGCACGCGGCGGAACATCGACTGCGCAGCCGCCCAGATGCCGAGGCGTTCCAGCGCACGCGCCACGCCCACCAGCGCCTCCCGACCGGCACGCGCCGCCGTGTGCTCGGCGCGATCGAGCCAGGTGCCGGGGTCCAGCGTTGCGATCACCGCGCGCAGCACGTCGATGTCGGAATGCGCCAGCGCATGTGACGCCAGGTCCATGGCGCGATGGAACCGCCGGCTGTTCTCCCGCAGATCGACGAACAGCTCGGGATGCCGCGCCGCGGCGGCGCCGATGCCCTGTAGCGTGTTCGCGCACCAGCCGAGTTGCTGCAGGATCGCGTTATTCGGGATCGCGCGCAGCTCGCGCGGATGGCGGATGCGCGCCGCTCCCACGAGGCCGTCCGCCTGCCGCGCTGCCGGCCGCGATCCCGTCACGTCGATCAGCGATGGACCGAACGCCCCGAGCAGCGCCGCATAGCCGGCATCATCGACCAGCGCCTCCATGCCGGCACGCACGGTCGCGAAGAAATCCGCGGCGAAGTCGGGGTTGGAATAGACCGGATCCTCGATCGGACCCGCCGCAGGGTGGTAGGTCTGCTGCGCAATGCGAGTGATTGTCGCCAGCGCCAGTTCAGGCGTTCCGAACAGCAGATAGCCGTCGCCACCCTGGAACGCGGCCTCCTCGCGCACGCTGAGGCCGGCGCGATTGAGCGCCTGTCGCGACGCAGTTGGTGACAGGTACTTGAGCCGGTCAGCGAGCGAACCAGGATGCGCACCGCGCCCAACGCTCTCGCCGTGCGTATCGAATAGGATGACCTCAACATCGGAGATGCCATGATCTGCCAGCGTCTGGCCGATCTTCAGCC
This sequence comes from uncultured Alphaproteobacteria bacterium, assembly GCA_963812505.1. Taxonomy (GTDB): domain Bacteria; phylum Pseudomonadota; class Alphaproteobacteria; order Acetobacterales; family Acetobacteraceae; genus JAMXLO01. The sequence goes on along the minus strand of CAWEVM010000005.1, from coordinate 190,109 downwards.
GCAGCCGCTCTATCAGGTAGCTCGCGGCAAGCTGACCGACATAGCGTCCAGAATCCGAGTAGCCGAACTGCAGCGCGAGCCGACCGGTCGTGTGCAGATAGGCGCGATAGTGGGGGCTGCGCAGCGCCTCCTCCAACACCGTCGCGCCTTGCTCCAGTGCATCCGCGGTCTCAAACAGGGGGCTGATTTCGATATGCCGCTCGATGCCGAACAGCCGCGCCAGCCACAGCGCGGCGAGCAGCGTGTAGCCGGTCTCGGTCTCGGCGATCAGGAAGCGCACCGGCACGGAGCCGTCCACGTGCTTGATGTTCTGCGCGATGGTCATCATCAGCCGGATTGCCGACGCCTGCTCTGCCAACAGAGCGCCAAAATCAACGGCGACCGGCTTCACCGCGCCAAGCGCCACGTTCATCGCGCCGAACAGCACGCGTCGATGCGCGGGGTCCTCTGGTGCGTCGGCAATTCCCAACCGCTGGCGCACCGCGTTGTGGATCTGCGCCGCGTTGAGCCGCACGTGCGTGTGCGCGAGCGCCAGACCATGCGACACCAGTCCCGCTCGCGCGACGCACAGCGCCTGGCGCGCCTCGTCATCCGCTGCGGCTGCAAGCGCCTGCGTGAACAACGGCAGCAGCGGCTCTGGCGATGTCAGCGCCTGCTCGCGCCGCCCCACCAGCGTCTGCGCGAACGCGGCGACGCGCGACGGTTCGGGCGCATCAGGACACAGATCGCGCTGTTCGCTGGTAGCGTCGAGTGCCTGTGCAATGCGCGCGGCAAGCGCATCCGTCGCGGGCAGCGCAGTGATCTGGCCATGCAGCCGCGCAAGCTGCAGACGCTTCATCTCCAGCCGCAGCCGCAACGTGTCCCACCAGCCGATGTCGGTGCGACCGTCGGTGTCGTAGCCGACCCAGCTCGACAGGACGACCGGCCGCGGATCCAGTTCGGTCCAACGATCCGGCCACGCACTGCGCGCCACCGACAGGAGTGCTGCATTGAAATGGTCGATGGCATCGCGGCCATTTGCGATGGCCGCGACCGCCTGGGCGAACTCGTTCGCAAGCGTGATAGGCGGAGGCCGATGCGAACCAGTTACCGAGACCGCCCGCCCACTCGCCGTCTGCGCCAAGGCATGCGCGACGGCTGGCGGGAGTGCGAACGTCGGGTGTGCGGTGAACACCGCCGCGAAGCGTGTGCGCTCCACCAGGGCGCGGTATTCCGCCCAGCGTACCGGACTGTCGTTAGGATCCGGCCGCAGAAGGCGCAGCGCCAGCTCCTTCAGGATGGCAATGTGCGCCGACACATCGACGCCGCCAACATAATCCGCGATGCGGCGCCCACGATCGGCGAACGCGACGTCGCGTAGATGCGCGATCAGCGCCCCTATTGTGGCATCGTCCAGCGTTCCAGCCTCGATACGGCGGCTGATCGCCAGTGCCACCAGGAGTACCGGATTGCCGAACGGATCTTCGTCGGCGCGCGCAGTGATGCGCGCGGTCAGCTCCAGGAGTTCCTGGGCAAGCGGCCCTGTCCGATCGAAAGGAGCGTCCGGCACCAAGGCATTCTGCGGCGGATTGTGCAGCGCAGCAAGGCACAATTGGCCAGATTGCAGACCGATCGAACGTGCCATAGCGTCTGCGGGCGCCACGCAGGAAACGATATTGATGCCCGACGACTCGATTTCACCGCGCCCGCAGCAGACTGCACCCGTTGGCTGGGAGCCTGAACTTGCCGAACTGCGCGCGCGCCTCGCGCTGGCGAAGGAACTCGGCGGCGCCGATCGCGTCGCCCGTCAGCATGCGGGTGGTCGGCTAACGGTCCGCGAACGGATCGACCGCATGCTTGATCCCGGCAGCTTCCACGAGATCGGCGGCACCGCCGGCAAGGCCACGTATGACGCGGAAAGCCGCAAGATCACCGCGTTCATGCCCGCGAACTGCGTGTTCGGCCGAGGCACCGTCGATGGCCGCCCGGTGGTGATTGCCGGCGATGACTTCACTCTGCGTGGCGGCTCCGCGGACGCCTCGATCAAAGGCAAGCCGAAGATGTCGGAGCAGATCGCTGCCGAGTTCCGCATGCCGATTGTCCGGCTGATCGAAGGTTCCGGCGGCGGCGGATCCGTGAAGACGATCGAGACCACCGGCCGCGCCAACCTGCCGGGTGGCCTCTCGGAGACGACGTCGTTCGACCTCGTGGCGAACAATATGGGCACCGTGCCCGTGGTGGCGCTGGGACTCGGTTCGGTGGCGGGACTTGGCGCGGCGAGGCTGGCGGCCAGCCACTATTCGGTAATGGTGAAGGAGATGTCCGCAGTGTTCGTCGCGGGACCGCCAGTGGTCGAGCGGCTGGGCGAACCGCGCAGCAAACAGGAACTCGGAGGCTGGGAGGTGCAGCTCGCCTGCGGCGCGGTCGATCACGCGGTGGACACCGAGGACGAGGCGTTCGCGGCGGCGCGCCGCTTCCTTGCGTATCTGCCGGGCTCGATCTGGGACACGCCGCCACGTGTGCGATCCTGGGACGATCCGGAGCGGCGTGAAGAATTTCTGATCGCGGCGATCCCGCGCGAAAAGAAGCAGGCCTACCATATGCGCCGGATCATCGAGGCGCTGGTGGACAAGGGCAGCTTCTTCGAGATGGGGCACCTGTTCGGCCGGCCGATCATCACTGGCTTCTGCCGTCTGGACGGCTGGCCGGTGGCACTGATGGCAGGCGATCCGCTGTTCCACGGCGGCGCCTGGACCGCGGATACGTGCAACAAGATCATCCGTTTCGTCGACATGGCACAGACCTTCCATCTGCCGATCGTGCATCTGGTGGATTGCCCGGGATTCCAGGTCGGTTTGGCCGCCGAGAGCAGCGCGGTGATCCGCTGGGGGGTACGCGCGCTGTCGGCGATCAATCAGACCACGGTGCCGTGGTGCAGCGTTGTCGTGCGCAACTGCTACGGGGTGGGCGGGCTCGGCCATCAGCCGGTCAGTCACCTCTGCGTGCGCTACGCGTGGCCATCCGCGAGTTGGGGATCGCTGCCGCTGGAAGGTGGGATTGAGGCGGCCTATCGGGCCGAGATCGACGCAGCCCCCGACCCGCAGGCCAAGATGGACGAGATCGAGGCGCGGCTGAACCGGCTGCGCTCGCCGTTTCGGACGGCGGAGCCGTTTTGGGTGGAGGAGGTGATCGACCCGCGGGAGACCCGACGACTCCTCTGCGAGTTCGCCAATATGGGAGCGCCGCTTCGCACGCCGGGGGAGTTGCGGTTCACTATGCGGCCATAGCCGCTGCTCTGATCATACCTCAACTGGCATTGTTTTGTAGCACGTTAAGTGCTACACATGCCGCCATGACCAAGACCGTCACTCTGCGTGAAGCCAACCAGTCCTTCGCCCGCTGCATCCGTGAGGTCGAGGCGGGGGAGGAGTTCGTCATCACCCGGAACGGTACCCCAGTGGCGCGCCTCTCGCCGGTGAGCAAACGTCGGGTGTTGACGCCCGAGCAGCAGGCCGCCTGGGAGCGAACCAAAAAGCGCATTGAAGAGGGCTGGGACATTGGCGCCGGTCCACTGGATCGCGACGCATTGCATGAGCGATAGGCGCTTTACGCTGGATACCAGCGTTCTGGTCTACGCCGTGGATCGGGAAGCTGGCGAACGACACATTCTGTCGGGCCGCATCATCGCCACGGCCCTGCAAACCGACTGCTGGCTGACCCTGCAATCGATATCTGAATTCTATGCCGCGGTGACACGCAAACGCCTAAGCTCCGCCGACGAGGCGCGGGATCAGGCGCTGGACTGGCTGGCCATGTTCCCGGTCGCGACGGCGACTGCCAGTGCGGTTCACGGGGCTCTTGCGGTCGCCGCGTCCGGGCGCGCCTCCTACTGGGATGCGCTCCTGATCCACACAGCGGCCGACGCCGGCTGCACGGCCATTCTCACCGAGGACCTTGCCGACGGCACCGTCATGGCGGATGTCCGCATCGTGAACCCGTTCGGCAGCGGGGCCCTCTCTGCCGCAGCCGAGGAACTGCTGAGCGTTGATTGAATTTGGCCCAGCCTGCCCATTTGTGACCGGTCAGTCCTGCGGCTAGAATGGTTGACGTGGGACGTGCGGGGCCTCAGAAGCCTCCGCGCTCATAACCCGTGGCAGTGCGCCGAGGGAGAGGAGTCCGACTTGCATCCGACCGACATCGGTAACCCCGACTACTTCCACAAAGTTGTCGACTGCCAGTGGGCGTGTCCTGCCCACACACCCGTCCCCGAATACATCCGCTTGATCGCCGCGGGCCGCTATGCCGACGCGTTCATGATCAACTGGAACTCCAACGTATTCCCAGGCATTCTGGGCCGCACCTGCGACCGCCCCTGCGAGCCAGCGTGCCGCCGTGGCAGGGTAGAAGAGGAGCCGGTAGCGATCTGCCGCCTGAAGCGTGTGGCAGCCGACTACAAGGGCGATATCCGCCACCGTCTGCCCCGGCCGGCCGAACGGTCGAACGGCAAGCGAATTGCGCTGATCGGCGCTGGCCCCGCCTCGCTGACCGTCGCACGCGACCTGGCGCCCCTCGGCTACGAGCTGGTGGTGTTCGATTCGGACCCGCGCGCGGGTGGCATGATCCGCAGCCAGATCCCGAAATTTCGCCTCCCCGAGGAGATCATCGACGAAGAGGTCGCCTACATCACCGGCCTCGGCATGGAGATGCGACTCGGCCAGCCGGTGGACAGCCTGAAGGTGCTGCTGGAAGACGACTACGACGCGATCTTCGTGGGCTGCGGTGCACCTCGTGGTCGCGACCTGCCGATCCCGGGCCGCCACGAGGCAGCGGCCAACATTCATATCGGCATCGACTGGCTGTCCTCCGTGTCGTTTGGCCACATCAACAAGATCGGCAAGCGGGTCATCGTTCTTGGCGGCGGGAACACCGCCATGGACTGCTGCCGCTCCTCACGCCGGCTCGGGGGCGACGACGTCAAGGTGATCGTTCGGTCCGGCTTCGAGGAGATGAAGGCGTCGCCCTGGGAAAAGGACGACGCGATGCGCGAGGACATTCCCATCCTCAACATGCTGGTGCCGAAGGAATTCACCCACCGGGACGGCAAGCTCACCGGTGTCATGTTCGAGAAGGTGAAGGCGGAATACGACGCGCGTGGCCGCCGCCGGCTGGTGCCGACCGGCGAGCCCGACCAGCATTTCGAGTGCGACGACGTGCTGGTGGCGGTAGGCCAGGAGAACGCCTTCCCGTGGATCGAACGGGACATCGGGATAGAGTTCGACCAGTGGGACATGCCGGTGGTCGATGAAGTGACCATGGGCTCGACCAATCCAAAAGTGTTCTTCGGCGGCGACGCGGCATTTGGGCCGAAGAACATCATCTGGGCGGTGGCGCACGGCCACCAGGCGGCGATCTCCATCCATCAGTTCTGCCACGGCGAGAGCGTGCGTGACCGGCCGCCGCCGCTGGTCAATCTGATGTCGCAGAAGATGGGTATCCACGAGTGGAGCTACGACAACGACATCTCGCTGGATCTCCGCTTCAAGGTGCCGCATCGCGACAAGGCGATCGCGCTGCGCGACATCAAGGCCGAGGTGGAACTGGGCTTCGATGACAAGCTGGCGTTTGCCGAGGCGCAGCGCTGCCTGAACTGCGACGTGCAGACGGTCTTCACAGACAATCTGTGCATCGAATGCGATGCCTGTGTGGACATCTGCCCGGTCGATTGCATCACCTTCACCGGAAACGGCGAGGAAGCGGAGCTGCGGCTGCGGCTGAGCGCGCCGGCGCACAACGAAACGCAGGACCTCTACGTGTCCGGCCCGCTGAAGACCGGACGGGTGATGGTGAAAGACGAGGATGTCTGCCTGCACTGCGGCCTATGTGCCGAACGGTGCCCCACTGGCGCGTGGGATATGCAGCGCTTCCTGATCGATGTGGCACAGGCGGAGCACGCATGTTGCAGCTTACAGAACGCGTAACCGGTCTCCAGCGCGTCAACGACTTCGTCGTCAGGTTCGCCAACGTCAACGGATCGGGGTCGGCCAGCGCCAACACGCTGTTCGCGAAATCGATCCTGCGCATGGGCGTGCCGGTGACCCCCCGAAACATTTTTCCCAGCAACATCCAGGGTCTGCCGACCTGGTACGAGGTCCGCGTGTCCGAGGCCGGCTATCTCGGCGCGCGCGGCGGCGGCGTGGACCTGATGGTGGCGATGAATCCGCAGACGTGGACGCAGGACATCGCATCCATCGTGCCGGGCGGCTACCTGTTCTACGACAACACCAAGCCGATGCCGCCGTCGCGGTTCCGCGACGACATCGTCATCATCGGCGTGCCGCTCACCGAGATCACCAACAAGGCGTACACCGAATTGCGGCAGCGCCAGTTGTTCAAGAACATCGTGTATCTCGGCGCACTGTCGGCGCTGCTCCAGATGGATGTGGCCGAAATAGAGAAGCTGCTGGGCGAGCAGTTCCGTGGCCGCGACAAGCTGGTGGCGGCGAACGTGCAGGCGCTGCACATGGGCCGCGACTGGGCGCTCGCCAACCTGGAGTGCCCGATCGGGCTGACATTGCGGCGCGCCAAAACCGTGGGCGATCGCATCTTCATCGAAGGCAACGCCGCCGCCGCGCTCGGCGCGGTCTATGGCGGCGCCACGGTTTGCGCGTGGTATCCGATCACGCCGTCATCCTCGCTGGCCGAAGCGTTCACGCGTTACTGCAACCGGTATCGGGTCGATCCTCAGACCAAGAAGAACAAGTTCGCCATCGTCCAGGCGGAGGACGAATTAGCCTCGATCGGCATGGTGATCGGCGCGGCGTGGAACGGCGCACGGGCATTCACCGCGACCTCCGGACCAGGCATCTCGCTGATGCAGGAATTCGTGGGCTTGGCCTATTTCGCGGAAATCCCCGCGGTGATCTTCGATGTGCAGCGCGCCGGCCCCTCCACCGGCATGCCAACCCGCACGCAGCAGACCGACATTCTAAGCTGCGCCTACGCCTCGCATGGCGACACCAAGCACGTGCTGCTGTTCCCGGAAGACCCGCACGAGTGCTTCGAGTTCGCGGCACTGTCGTTCGACTTGGCGGACCGCCTTCAGACGCCGATCTTCATGATGCTCGATCTCGAGATCGGCATGAACGACCGGCTGTGCAAACCGTTGACCTGGGACGACAGCCGTAAGCTCGACCGTGGTAAGGTGATGACCGCCGAGGAGTTGGAGGCCGGCAAGGATTTCGGCCGTTACCTCGACGTGGACGGCGACGGCATTCCGTATCGCACCTATCCCGGCACGCATCCGACGCGTGGTGCGTTCTTCACCCGCGGCACCTCGAAGGACCGCCGCGCGCGGTATAGCGAGGAAGGTCCTGACTACGCCGAGAACATGCTGCGGCTGTTGAAGAAGTTCGACACTGCCAAGCAGCTTGTGCCGCGCCCGATGGCGCGTTCGGCGAAGGAACCGACGCGGTTGGGCGCGATCTATTTCGGCTCGACCAGTCCAGCGATGGATGAGGCCGATGAGATTCTGGCGGAGCGCGGCATTCACCTCGATTTGCTGCGCGTGCGCGGCTTCCCGTTCCACAACGACGTGAAGAACTTCATCGCCGAACACGATCAGCTTTTTGTGGTCGAGCAGAATCGCGATGGGCAGTTGCGCACGCTGCTGATCAACGAACTGGAGATCGACCCCGCGCGGCTGACACGCGTGCTGCACTTCGACGGCACCCCGATCACCGCCCGCTTCATCTCCGATGCGATTGCCGACAAGGTCGGCGAACTCAAGGTTGTCCCGTTCCGCAAGGCCGTGCCATGACCTTCATCCCCAAGCCCAAGCTGCACCATCCAGAGTTGCCGAAGAACTCCCTCGGCTACACACGGCGCGACTACGAGGGGGCGATCTCCACGCTGTGCGCAGGCTGCGGCCACGATTCGATCAGCGGTGCAATCGTGCGTGCCTGCTTCAACCTGGACCTGCCGCCGCATCGCATCGCCAAGCTCTCCGGCATCGGCTGCTCGTCCAAGACGCCGACCTACTTTCTCGGCGCATCTCATGGCTTCAACTCAGTGCATGGACGCATGCCGTCGGTGCTCACCGGTGCCAACCTGGCAAACCGCGACCTGATCTATCTGGGCGTATCCGGCGACGGCGACAGCGCTTCGATCGGCATCGGCCAGTTCGCGCACATCATGCGGCGCGGCGTGAACATGACCTATATCGTCGAGAACAACGGCGTGTACGGTCTGACCAAGGGGCAGTTCTCCGCCACCTCGGATCGCGGCGCCAAGAGCCGGCGAGGCGTCGAGAACACCGATTCGGCAATCGACCTGGTCGGCATGGCGCTGCAACTCGGCGCCACCTTTGTTGCGCGCAGCTTTTCCGGCGACAAGGACCAGCTCATTCCGCTGATCGAGGCCGCGCTGAAGCACCAGGGCGCCGCGTTCATCGATTGCATCTCGCCTTGCGTCGCGTTCAACAACCACGAAGGCTCGCACACCAGCTTCGACTATGTGCGCGAGCATAATCTAGCGGTGAACTACCTCGACGTGATCACCGGACGCGAGGAGATCACGGTGGAATACGCCGCCGGCACGGTGGAGATGGTGAAGCAGCATGACGGCTCGATCCTGCGTCTGCGCAAGCTCGCCAACGATTACGACGTGCATGACCGCATCGCCGCGATGACCTACCTCCAGGAACGCCACGCGGCAGGCGAAATCGTCACCGGTCTGCTGTATGTCGATCCGGATCCGGTGGACCTGCACAGGCACATGAACACGGTGGCGGTGCCGTTCAATGAAATGGACGAAGCGGCACTGTGCCCGGGTTCGGCCGCGCTGGAGAAATTGAACGCGTCGCTCCGCTGAGCCCTCTGGCGAAAGATCCATAATGCTGAACATCACCCGGCGCGCCGCGGTCGGCACATTGGCGGCGGCGCCGTTCGTCGTGCCCGGAATAATCCGCGCGCAGAGCACATCCAAACCGGTGCGCATCGGACTGCTCAGCGATATGGGTGGCCCGTATCGCGATGTCGGTGGACCCGGCAACCGCGTCGCCGTCGAACTGGCGATCGAGGATTTCGGCGGTTCGGTACTCGGCAGGCCGATCGAGGTGCTACAGGGCGACGACCAGAACAAACCCGACGTGGCTAGTTCGCTGGCACGCGAATGGATCGACAACCAGGGCGTCGATGTGCTTGCCGATGGCGCCGCTTCTTCCTCGGGGCTCGCCATTCAGCAGGTCTGCCGTGAGAAGAAGCGCATTTATCTGATCACCGGCCCGGCGTCGTCCGACATGACCGGCAAGCAATGCTCGCCGTACGGCATTCACTTCGCCTACGACACCTACGCACTGTCGCACGGCACGGGCACCGCGCTGACCAAAGCCGGTGGCGATAGCTGGTTCTTCATCACCGCCGACTATGCATTCGGCTATGCATTGGAACGCGACACGATCGCGGCCGTGCAGGCGGCCGGCGGCAAGGTGCTCGGTGCAGTAAAGGCGCCGCTGGGTACTGCGGATTTCTCAAGCTACCTGGTGCAGGCGAAGGCGTCGGGCGCCAAGGTGTTCGGCTTCGCCAACGCGGGCACCGACCTCCAGAACTGCATCAAGCAGGCGGCCGAGTTCGGCCTGTCGCAGGGCGGCACGCGCATGGCAACGCTGCTAATGGCGATCAACGACGTGCATTCGCTGGGACAGAAGACGTGCGAGGGGTTGGTTTACACGGACTCGTTCTACTGGGACATGACCGACAAGACGCGCGCCTGGTCGAAGCGGTGGAGTGCCAAAATGAACGGCATGGTTCCCGGCCTGTTGCACGCCGCGAACTACTGCGCGGCGACGCACTGGCTGAAGTCGGTGAAGGCCGCCGGCACCACTGACGCCGACGCGGTGGTGGCGAAGATGAAGGCGACGCCGGTCAATGACATGTACAACACGAATGTGCAGATTCGAGAGGATGGCCGGGTGATGCACGTGATGCATCTCTGGCAGGTCAAACCGGTGGCCGAGTCGAAATATCCTTATGATTACTGCAAGGAAGTCGTCACGATCCCACCGGACCAGGCATGGCGCCCGCTCGCCGAAGGCGGCTGCCCCCTGGTGAAGGCGTAGCCCCTCCCCCTAACCATACCGCCAGCTACCTCAACAGCGCGGCCGCGATCCGCTCGCGGGTGAACGGCATGTCCCGGATGCGCGCGCCCAGCGCGTGTGCCACCGCGTTGCCGATCGCGGCCGCGGTCGGACCGAACGAACATTCGCCCATGCCCAGCGTCGGCAGGTCCGGTGCGTGGATGATCTCAGTGTCGATCTCCGGCACTTCCGAAAATCCCAGGATCGGATAGCCCGCCCAGTCGAGCGACGTGATCCCGTCGCCTTCCATCCGTACCTGTTCCTTCAGCACCATACTTGCCGCCTGCACGATGCCGCCCTCAAGCTGATTGCGCGCGCCATCTGGATTGATCACCAGCCCCGCATCGGCGGTGCACCAGATGCGGCGCAGCCGTACCTCCTGATCGACATCGAGCTCCACGGCGACAGCGCAATAGGCGGCGCGGTTCTTGTATTGCGCCCAGCCAAGACCCAGCCCGCGCCCGCTGCCTGCCGGCCCACGCGATGACCAATCGCAACGCTGTGCGATATTCTCCACCAACCGCCGAGCGCGTGAATCGGACAGCACTGACAGCCGGTATTCCACCGGATCGACGCCTGCTCGCTCCGCCAACTCGTCCATGAAGCACTCGATCGCGAACACGTTCGGCAACGCACCGAGACCGCGCAGCGCCGACGTTCGAACCGGCGCGCGCAGGACCAGATGGTGCACCACCCGCCTTGCCGCGAAGTCATACAGCGGGAACGCGTTGCGCGTGCCGCCACCGCCATTGGCTTCCGGCGGATCGGTCGGTCGCGGTTCCGGCGGCGGTGTCGGCAGCGCCTCATGGGTCAGCAGGTTGCCGCCGCTGCTCGGCCGCTGCACATGCGTCGGCGACCAAATATCCGCAGTCCAGTCCACGGGTTTTCCCGTCTCGTCCAGCGCGGCACGCAGCGTGATGTGCATTGCCGGGCCGACGGGTTCGAAACCGAATTCCTCCTCGCGGCGCCACTGAACGCGGATACAGTGGTCGGGGATCTGCATCGCGATCACCGCCGCATCCACCGCGGCGTCGTCCGCGCCGTTGTGCCCATAACAGCCCGCGCCATGCGCATGCCGTACCGTTATCGTGTCCTGCGCGATGCCCAATACGCTGGCGAGCGCCGTGCGCAGCGGATAGACCCCTTGCGTGTGCGACCACACCGACAGCTGGCCGTTGCGATATTCGGCCAGCGCACAGGACGGTCCCATCGAGGCATGCGCGACATAGGGACGCGAGTAGCTTGCTGTCGCGACATTCGCGGTCTCGGCCGCCGGCAGCGCGTCGCCCAGCACGCGGTCATTGGATGGCTGCCCCACCAGCCACGCCGCCTCCTGCTGATCGGACGTGATGCCCGGCACATTGTCCCACTTCGCGTGCAGCGGCGCGGCCGCGGCGGCACGCTGCACCACCACCTCATCGTCGCCGACGAATGCGACAAAGTCGCCCACCCGCACCACGCGGAATGCGCCGCGTTCCGCGCGCCGCAACCCCGCCTCGTCCAGCGAAGCAAGATGCGCGCCGCGACACGGCTGGCGCAGAATGCGCGCGTGCAGCATGTCAGGTCGCGTCATGTCGTGAATGAACCCGCTGCCCGACAGCTTCGCCGGCAGATCACGCCGCGGTAGCGGCTGGCCAACGTAGCGATACGCCGTATGAGGCTTCGGCGTCGCGTTGCCCTCGATGTCGCGCGAAAAGTCCTCGGCGGTCGCGAAATTCCAGTAGTCATGCCCGGTCGGTGCATCGCCGCGGCGGAACACGCCATTCTCCACCGTCAGTTCCGTTGGGCTGCAATTCAGCCGTTGTGCCAGGCGATCCAGAATACGCGCGCGCAGCTCCGCCGAAACCAGCCGCACGGACCGACCGGATACCTCGATCGACTGGCTGCCCGTGGTCTGGCCTTCGTCCGGCGCTTCCTCGGTGTCACCCGAGAGCACCGCGATGCGCTCCGGCGCCACGTCCAGTTCATCGGCGGCAATCTGCGCGAGTGCGGTGACGTTGCCCTGGCCCAGCTCCACCTTGCCGACCGCAAGGCGCACCGTGCGATCCGGTTCGAAGCGAAGCCACTGTTCCATCCGGCGGTTGTTCTGGACCGACAGTGGCAGCGAATCGCTCATGCGCCCTGTCCTCCCCGCAGCATGGCGGCGGCCTTCTCCACCGCGCGCAGGATTCGTGGGTGCGCACCGCAGCGACAGAGGTTCTTGTCCAATGCCGCCGCGATGTCAGCGCGCGTCGGCGTCGGATTGCGATCAAGCAGAGCCTTGGCGCTGATCACAATGCCGGACAGACAGTAGCCGCACTGCCCCGCCTGCTCGTCGAGGAATGCCTGCTGCAGCGGATGCGGCTGCACCGCGGTGCCCAGCCCCTCGATCGTGATGACGCTGCGACCCACGACGGTGCCGACCTCGCGCGAACACGCGTAGATCGGCTCGCCGTCGAGCAGCACCATGCAACTGCCGCACTGCTCTAGGCCGCAACCGTAGCGCGCCCCTTTCAGATCGAGCTGATTCCGCAGCACATCGAGCAGCGGAGTCGTCTCGATCGCCGATACGCGCACCGACCGGCCGTTCACCGTCAGCGCGATATCCTGCTCCATGGCTCAGGCCGACCGGCGCTGGACATTGTCGCTGCGCACCGGAATGCCGGTCTGCTCGTAGCAGACCTGTGCCAGTGCCGCGACACCCTCGCGGATCACGTCCTTCGACGGCAGCGCGAAACACAGACGCATATACGACTTCGCCGGCTCCGGATTGCACACCCACTCAGGCCCCGGATTGAACAGGATGCCGGCATCGCCCGCCGGCTTCACCAGCTTGCGGACGTCGACGCTGTCCGGCAGCTTCAGCCACAGGAAGATGCCGCCCTGCGGCTTCCACAAATCGGCGGTCGTGCCGAACTCGCGCTCCACCGCCTCCACCATGGTGTCGAGCTTCTCCTTCAGCACACCGGTCAGCGCGCCGACATGCTTGTCGAAGTATTTCGAGAAATACTCCGCGACGATCATCTGATCGAGCGCGCCGGTGCCGCTGTCAGGTTTGCACGCGATCATGCGTGACAGCACCGGCCACTCCGAAACCGCATAGCCGACGCGCAACGCCGGAGCGAGCGTCTTGGAGAACGAGCCGATATGCACGACCTGCTTCGGGTCCATCGCATACAGCGACGGCGGCGCGCCACCCGCCCAGACCAGATCGGCGTAGCACTCGTCCTCGAAGATCGGCACGCCGTATTGACGCGCGAGTGCCAGCAACTGCTGGCGCCGCTCCAGCGGCATGATGCTGCCGGTCGGGTTCTGAATCGTCGGAATGGTGTAGATGTATTTCGGCGTCACACCCTTCTGCTTCAGTTCTTCCAGCGTGGACGCCAGCACGTCCAGGCGCATCCCCTCCTCGTCCAGCGGAATGCCGATGATTTCGGCGCCGACGCGCCTGAAGCGATTGATCGCACCCGCGTAGCAGAACTCCTCCAGGATCACCGTGTCGCCGGAATCGACGAACATGCGGCTGATGATGTCGATGCCCTGACCAGACCCCGTGGTGACCAGCACTTCGTCGCGGCTGATCTTCATGCCGCGGTGGCGGTTCAGCTTTTCGGCAACCATCTCGCGCAGGCCGACAAAACCCTGCGGCCCCTGCGCCAGATTGTACATGGCCAGCTTCGAGCCTTCGCGACGCAGCACGGATGCGGTTGCCTCGATCAATCCCTCGATCGGAATCCGCTCCGGATCATTGTGGCCGCCGACGAAATTGTACTTGGGAAAGCCACCGAAGCGCGGCGATGGCTCGGGCAGTCCCTTGGCAAAGCGGGACGTGAGATCAAATGCGGCGCTCATGATCGTTTCCTCCAGTCGGCGTGGGCAAAGGCTCGCATGGCGGCGACGCGACGTGCAAGGGGAGCACCCCTGGCAGACCGAGGCCGCCGCGCCCATCTGAGCGGCAGATCAGGCGCAGGAGGGCCGGCAATGCACAAGCCCAAGATGGTCGGGATGAACCATGTCGCGATCGAGGTCGGCGACATCGAGGAGGCACTGGCCTTCTATGGCCGCATTTTCGATTTCACGCTCCGTGGCAAGGGCAAGACCAACGCCTTCATCGACATGGGTGACCAGTTCATCAACCTGACGCAGGTCAGCAGGGAACACCGCGACAGTCCGCGCCATTTCGGCCTGGTGGTGGACGACCGCAGCGCGGTGCGCGATCTCGTTAAGGCAGCGGGCGGTGAATTGCTTGATGGCCCGTTCCTGGATTTCCTCGATCCGTGGGGAAACCGGGTCGAGGTGGTGGCCTACAGCGACATCCAGTTCACCAAGGCACCGCACGTCATGCGCGGCATGGGCCTCGAGCTGGACAAGACCGACAAGGCGCGACGCGAATTGGCCCAGAAGGGCATGGCGCCCGACGCGGACTGACACCGCGCGCGGTTCGCTGCGATACTGCGCGCGACGCAGCCGCAAGGACCGTGACCAGCATGGCAACGCCGCTTCTGTTCGAGCCGATCAGCTTCCGTTCCGTCACCGCGCGCAACCGCATCGTGGTGTCGCCGATGTGCCAGTATTCCGCGGTCGATGGGCTCGGCGATGACTGGCACGTGCAGCATCTCGGCGCACGGGCGATGGGCGGCGCTGGCATCGTGTTCACCGAAGCGACGCACGTCTCGGCAATCGGCCGCATCACGCCGCACTGCCTCGGCCTGTGGAACGCGCAGCATCAGGCGCTGCTGGCTCGGCTCGTGGCGATCATCGGCCGCGGCAGTGCGGTGCCCGGCATCCAGCTCGCGCACGCCGGACGCAAGGCGAGCACCACGCGTACATGGGAAGGCAGCCAGCCGATCGCGCCGCACGACGGCGGCTGGGTGCCGGTCGGCCCCACCCCGATCGCGTTCCATCCTGGGGCGGTTGATCCCGATGCGCTCACGGCTGGCGAGATCGCCGACATCGCCGGGCAATTCGCCAGCGCCGCACGGATGGCACGTGAGGCCGGCATGCAGGTGGTGGAGATCCACGCCGCGCACGGCTACCTGCTGCACTCGTTCCTTTCGCCAATCACCAATCATCGCAATGACGGCTACGGCGGCGATCTCGCAGGACGCAGTCGTTTCCTATTGGAGACGCTGAACGCGGTGCGCAGCGAATGGCCTGCTGACCTGCCGCTGTTCGTGCGCCTGTCCTGCGTCGACTATCTGCCGGGCGGTCTCACGATCGACGACACCGTCTCGCTATGCCGGCAACTTGCGGCGCGTGGCGACGCGGATCTGATCGATTGCTCATCGGGCGGCGTCTCGCCCGATGTCCGCATCCCGACGCACCCCGGCTATCAGGTACCATTCGCTGACCGCATCCGGCGCGACGCCGGCATCGCCACCGGCGCGGTCGGGTTGATTACCGAGCCGACCCACGCAGCCGAGATCGTCGCCAACGGGCGCGCCGATCTGGTGTTCGTCGCGCGCGTGCTGCTGGCGGACCCGGCCTGGCCGGTGCGCGCGGCACAGGCGCTGGGCGTCAAACCGGAGCTGCCACCACCTTACTGGCGCGCAACGCTCGCCTGACCTGCCATGACAATACCCAGCGAGGCGACCAGTCCCGCCACAATCGGCCGCCAGTTTCAGCGCCTGTCCGCAAGGGAGAAGTCCGCTATGACAAAGACGTTCGCCCAGAGTGCCGCCCCGCTGCTGGTCACCACCCTGTTGTTCGCGGCCCCAGCCTTCGCACAGACGGCATCCCAGACGGCACCGGACCAGTCCAGCATCCCCTCGGGCACCCCATCAGGCACCATCGAGAAGGCAAGGCCGCACGGCAGCCGTGCAGCCTCGGCCAGGCAGCCCGGCGAGACAATCGAAGGGCTGGTCGAACGGCGTATCGCCGATCTGCACAGCAGACTGCACATCACGCCGCAGCAGAGCCAGCAATGGGACCAGTTTGCCGGGGTGATGCGGGACAATGCCAAGGCTATGGACGCAATCTACCAGCAGCGCGCGGAAAAACTTACCTCCATGAACGCGGTAGACAACATGCAGTCCTTCGCGCAGATCGAACAGGAGCGCGCACAGGACATGCAGAAGCTCGTGCCGGCCTTCCAGACGCTGTACGGCTCGCTGTCCGATCAGCAGAAGAAGACCGCCGACCAGATGTTCCGCAACTACGCAGCAAACGATCACGCCCACCATCAGGCGGCCGCGCAGTAACCGGCGCGGCGCTGGCCTTTCCGCGCCCCCGGCGCTATATGCCGGCCTTCGCGCCGCCGGTCGGTATCGGCAGCGCCTGCAGGAGCAGCGACATGAAGCCGGGCATCCACCCCGCCTACCATGAGATCACCATCGTGATGACCGATGGCACCCAGTTCAAGACACGCTCGTGCTACGGCAAGCAGGGCGACACGTTGCGGCTGGACATCGACCCCAAGTCGCATCCGGCGTGGACCGGCCAACATCGGATCATCGACAGCGGCGGCCAGGTCGCCAAGTTCAACAAGAAATTCGCGGGCCTCGGAATCAAGAAGCAGCCAGATTAGAACTGACTTCTGCGCCGCGCCGCCCTCTTGAACCGGGGGGCGGCGCTTGCCATTTCAGACGTGTCCGGAATGCCCTGTTGGGGTTCCGGAGGGTTGAACGGGCCGGCCCATTCGGGCGGTCCAAGATCATGACCTTGCTGCAGCAGGAGGTTCTGCCATGACGACGTTTGATTTTGCCCCGTTGTTTCGTACCGCTATCGGTTTCGACCGCATGGCTCGTCTGATGGACACTGCGACGTCCAGCGCGGACGCATCGAGTTACCCTCCCTACAACATCGAGAAGACCGGCGAGGACACCTACCGCCTGACAATGGCAGTAGCTGGTTTCAGGCCGGAGGAACTGGACCTCGTCGTGAAGGACAACACGTTGTTGGTGTCCGGCAAGGCGAGCAGCGAAGGCCAGAAGGGTGAGATGCTGTATCGCGGTATCGCTGGTCGCGCCTTCGAGCGCCGGTTCGTACTCGCTGACCACATCGTGGTCGATGGCGCGGACCTGCAGAATGGGCTGCTCCATATTGGCCTGAAGCGGGTGGTGCCCGAGGCGCTGAAGCCGCGCCGCATCGCAGTCGGCAACGGCTCCGTGGCGGCAGTGGCCAATGATGGCCAGGAGGCTGTGAAGGCCGCCTGACGCAACGCGCGTCCTGATAAGCACAGAGAGGGCCGGTTCGCCGGCCCTTTTCTTGTATCCGTCAGGGTTTCCGGAAAAACGCGTCGGCGGCGCTGCGGTGGCCCTGCTTGCGGTCGATGTCCGCTTCCACCCTGGCGATCTCGGCCTTCAGCTCGTCGATGTAGTCGCGCAGTTCGGTGATCCCTAACGTGTCCAGCACCAGTTTCTCCAGCCGCACCCGCTTGCGGACCGGGCCTTCGTCTTCTTCCAACATTCCCTTGCCTCCATGCGGAACATCCCCAGCATAATCCTCACCGGCGCCCTTGACCCATCCTCGGGCGGTTGTCATATCCGCCAGCCATGACACTACCGCTGATGCCCAAAGCCACCGCCGTGTGGCTGATCGAGAAGACCGCGCTTACCTTCACGCAGATTGCCGACTTCTGCGGTATGCACCCGCTTGAGGTGCAGGCGATCGCCGATGGCGAGGTTGCGCAGGGTATCGTCGGCTATGACCCGATCGCCAACGGCCAGCTCACCGCCGACGAAATCCGCCGAGCGGAAGCCGACCCGGACATACATTTGCGGTTGGCGCCCACCGCGCTGCCAGCCCCAAAGCGTCTGCGTGGCTCGCGTTACACGCCGGTGGCCAAGCGTAATGACCGACCGGACGCGATCGCCTTCCTGTTGCGCAGCTACCCGCAACTCTCCGAGGCGCAGGTCTCCAAGCTTCTCGGCACCACAAAGGACACGATACAAAAGGTGCGTGAGCGTTCGCACTGGAACAGCGCCAACATCAAGCCCCGTGATCCGGTCATTCTGGGGCTGTGCAGCCAGACCGACCTCAATGCCGCGATCGCACAGGCCAACGAGCGGCTGGAGCGGGAGGGCCGTGCAGTTCCGCCGCCGCCGGTGCCGGAAACTGACGAGGTCGCCTGAAGCCTACTCCGTCTGGGTGCGGAGACGCTCCATTTCCTCCTTGACCCGCAACTTCTCGATTTTGAGCCGCGTCAGCGTCTCGCTATCGGGCTTAGGTCGCTGGTCCTCGTCGGCGATGCGCAGTTCGAGCGCTGCGTGGCGCTCTTTCAGGGCATCGAGACGGGCCTGAAGGGTCATGGACCTCCTCCGCTCAAGGTCAGCCAGGACGGCATGGTAACCCAATTGACATACCCAGGGCCATGCCGAATTTGTCGCCGAGGGACTCGGTGCCGACTGCGATTTCGTGGTATTGAAGTGAAATGCTGACCGACCGGGACTCGCTGCTGCGCAAGCTGCACGAACTCCGCAGCGAGCATCGTGATCTCGACACAGTGATCGCGCGCCTGGCAGAACAGGGCGCGGCGGATCAGTTGCATCTGCAACGGCTTAAGAAGCGGAAGCTCATGCTGAAGGACGAGATCGCCTGGCTGGAGAGCCGGCTCATCCCGGACAGCATAGCCTGATGGTTCCTCTCGTCGGCATCATCATGGGTAGCCAGTCGGACTGGAGCACCCTGCACCATGCGGCGGAAACGCTGCAACGACTGGCCGTGGTGCACGAGACGCGCATCATCTCCGCGCATCGCACCCCGGATCGACTGCGCGAGTATGCCACGGGAGCCCGGCAGCGAGGCTTGAAGGTGATCATCGCCGGTGCCGGTGGTGCTGCTCACCTCCCCGGTATGTGCGCCGCCTGGACAGCGCTGCCGGTACTGGGCGTGCCGGTTGAATCACATAGTCTCAAGGGGATGGACAGCCTGCTTTCCATTGTGCAGATGCCGGCCGGCGTCCCGGTCGGGACGCTCGCGATCGGGCGCGCTGGCGCGGTGAATGCTGCCCTGCTTGCCGCCGCGATCCTCGCCAACAATGACGCGGACCTGGCTGAGCGGCTCGACAAGCTTCGCGAGGAGCAGACCAGGTCTGTGGCCGACGCACCGGAATGACATCTCCACTGCCGCCGAATTCCACGATCGGTCTGGTGGGCGGTGGCCAGCTAGGTAGGATGTCGGCACTCGCCGCAGCCCGGCTCGGCTATAGGTGCCATATCCTGACGCGGGAGAAGGACAGCCCCGCCAGCCAGGTCTCGGCCGCGACAACGATCAGCGACTACCAAGCGCCGGCCGGCCTGCGGCAATTCGCCGCTTCGGTCGATGTGATCAGCTTCGAGTTCGAGAATGTCAGCGCGGAAGGCCTTGAGCTTCTTGCATCGCTCAAGCCAGTGCGGCCCTCTCCCGAGATCCTTCGCACCAGCCAGGACCGTGTCCTCGAGAAAAGCTTCCTGAATGGAGCCGGCGTCCCGACGGCGCCGTGGGCATCGGTCGAGACCCTCGATTCACTGATTGCGGCAGTTGATCGGATCGGGCTGCCGGCGGTGCTCAAGACCACACGGCTCGGCTATGACGGCAAGGGACAGGCGATGCTTAGGCAGAGTGCCGACATCGCACCGGCCTTCACGGCTTTGTCGCCTAAGCCTTTGATCCTGGAAGGATTTATCGACTTTTCGCTAGAGATAAGCGTTATCGCCGCACGCGACGATGAAGGTGCCTTTACCGCCTTCGATACTGTCGAAAACCGCCACCGGGACCACATCCTGGATCTGACCCTGGCTCCGGCGCGCATTCCGCAGTCGGTCGATCGGCAGGCCCAGGCGATCGCTCGGCGAGTTGCCGATGCGCTGGATCTCGTCGGGCTTCTCGCAGTGGAGATGTTCGTTGATCGCGATGGCCGCGTGCTGGTGAACGAGATCGCGCCGCGGCCGCATAACTCCGGCCACTGGACGATCGACGCCTGCCCGGCGAGCCAGTTCGAACTGCACATTCGCGCCATCGCCGGCCTGCCGCTGCCACCGGCCATGCGCCATTCGGACGCGGTAATGAAGAACCTCGTCGGTCCGGATGAGGCTGCCCTTTGGCCGCGCATCCTCGCCGCACCAGGGCTGATCCCGCATCTCTACGGGAAGGTCGAGGCTCGTCCTGGACGCAAGATGGGGCACGTCACGCGGCTGTTTCCGCGCGGCTCGCTGCCGGGCGAATTCGGCGTCGCTGCGGCACTGGGCCCGGCCGCGCCGCGCGTCGCAGGCGACGGCTAGGCCATGGACGCCTGCACACAGCGCTCGAACACCGACAGGTCGGTCCAGCGCTCCTCCACGGCGATCTCCTCGGCGATCAACTTGCCACCGGAGGCGAGAATGCCCGCCTCGATCATCAGATTGTCGAACAGGCCGAACTGCTCGATCAGCATGCCCTGGGCGTCGCGCAGCGACCCATCGGACGCGGCAACGACCCCTCCCTGCCCTGCGGCGAAATCAAGTGTGCGACGCGTGAAGCCAGCGGCCGTCGTGGCGTAGGCGAACACCGGCCTGCTCAGCGAGCGTATGAATGCGACCTCGTAGACCGTTCCAACGTCAGCACTCGGTCCGCGAAACGGCGTCAGATTGGCGAGCATCAGATCGCAAGACCGGATGTGTGCCTCGTTCCGCAACGCGATGCGGCGCCACTCGGGCAGCGCCGCCCAGTCGGCCGGTTCACCTGGCAACGGGTCGAGCGGCGAGATCCCGATCAGCCCATGCCGCGCACAGATCGCCTTTTTTCGTTCGGTCAATTGCACGGCTTCGGACAGAAAGATGTCCGGGCCGGCGAGGTAGGCCCGCAAAGGGTCAGCCGAGCGCGGCGACGCCGGGAAGGGTCTTGCCCTCAAGCCATTCCAGGAACGCACCGCCAGCGGTCGAGACGTAGCTCATGCGATCCAGCACGCCGGCTCGCCGCAATGCCGAGACCGTGTCGCCGCCACCGGCAACGCTGCGCAGTGCCCCCTTCCCGGTGGCCTCTGCCACCGCCTTGGCAAACGCCGTAGTGGCAGCGTCGAAGGGCGGTGTCTCAAAGGCGCCCAGCGGCCCGTTCCATACCACCGTACGCCAGTCAGCCAGGTGCCGGATCAGCGCCGCGACAGTTGCCGGACCGACATCGAGGATCATCGCGTCGCCGGGCACCGCCCTGACCGGGACGGTCTGTGTCGGCACGCCCGGCTTCAGTTCGCCAGCCACGACGGCGTCGCTCGGCAGAACGACCTCACAGCCCGCCTTCCCGGCGCTCGCAAGGATGTCGAGCGCGGTCGCATGCATTTCGGCTTCCTGGAGCGAGCGGCCGACCGATAAGCCCTGCGCAGCCAGGAACGTGTTGGCCATCGCACCGCCGATCACCAAGGCATTCACCTTCCCAACCAGGTTCCCCAACAAATCCAGTTTGGTGGACACTTTGGCGCCCCCGACGATCGCCGCAACCGGTCGCACGGGCTTGCCGAGAGCCGCGTCCAGCGCCTCCAGTTCCGCCTGCATCAATCGACCGGCATAGGCAGGCAGCAGATGCGCCACGCCCTCGGTGCTGGCGTGCGCGCGATGCGCCGCTGAGAAGGCGTCGTTCACGTAGACATCGGCCAGTTTCGCCAGTTCGGCAGCGAAGCCAGGATCGTTCTTCTCCTCCGCGGCGTAAAAGCGGGTGTTCTCCAAAACCAGCACATCGCCGCGCGACATGCGTTCGACCGCCTGCTGGGCGACCACACCTATGCAGTCCTCCGCGAAACGCACCCGCTGCCCCAGCACCTCGCCCAGCGCGGTCGCGACCGGCGCCAGCGACATCTCCGGGACGCGCTTGCCCTTCGGCCGGTCGAAGTGGCTGCAGACGATGACCTTGGCACCCTTGGCGACCAGCTCGCGGATCGTCGGCGTCAGGCGTTCGATGCGCGTCAGGTCGCTGATCTTGCCGTCGCGAACGGGCACATTCAGGTCGGCGCGGAGAAGGACGGACTTGCCGGCCACATCGGCGCTGTCGAGGGTCCGGAAGGACATTGAGTTGTCTCCGACGTGCGGTTTCCCCTCCCCCTGACCCCCTCCCGCAAGGGGAGGGGGAGGATCAGGGCGTTACAGACTGCCGAACAGCGCCGCCGTATCGGACATGCGGTTCGAGAAGCCCCACTCGTTGTCGTACCAGCCCATCACGCGAACCAGCGCACCATCGACGACCGCGGTCTGTGTCGCATCGAATGTGCAGGACGCCGGGCTGTGGTTGAAATCGACGCTGACCAGCGGCTCGGTGTTGTAGTCGAGAATGCCCCGCAACGCGCCCTTCGACGCATCCAGCATCGCCGCATTGACCTGATCCTTGGTCGCCGACTTCTTCAGGTTCACATCCAACGACACCAACGACACATTCGGTGTCGGAATGCGGATCGCCGTGCCGTCCAGCTTGCCCTTCAGTTCCGGCATCACCAGCCCGACCGCGCGCGCAGCACCAGTGGAGGTCGGGATCGCCGAGACCGCCGCCGCACGCGCGCGATGCAGATCCTTGTGCAGCGTGTCGACGGTGTTCTGATCGCCGGTGTAGGCGTGGATGGTCACCATGTAGCCGCGCTCGATGACGAAGTTATCGTGCAGCACCTTCGCCATCGGTGCCAGGCAGTTCGTCGTGCACGACGCATTGGAGATCACCGTCATGTCCTTGGTGATCGACTTATGGTTCACACCATAGACGATGGTGGCGTCCACATGGTCGCCTGGCGCCGAGATCAGCACCTTGCGCGCGCCGGCCGTGATCAGCGCGGACGCCTTCTCCTTGCTGGTGAAGATGCCGGTGCACTCCAATGCGACATCGACGCCGGCGTACGGCACCTTGGTGGGATCGCGTTCAGCCGACACCTTGATCGGCCCCCAGGTCCGGCCGCCATAGCGAATGGTGATCGTGTCGCCCGATACTTCGAGCTGGCCGGGGAAGCGGCCATGCACACTATCGTAGTGGAACAGGTGCGCGTTCGCCTCGGTGCTGCCGAGATCATTGATCGCGACCGGCACAAGGTCGTCGCGACCGCTCTCGATCATCGCGCGCAGCACCAGGCGGCCGATCCGTCCAAATCCGTTGATGGCGACCTTCACGGGCATGGTTGCATTCCTTCTCTGTGGTTCAGCCCCTCAGCCGAGCCGCTTGTGGACCGCGGCCACGATAGCGTCGGGGGTGATACCGAATTGTTTGTAAAGATCCTCATAAGGTGCCGAGGCTCCGAAGTCGGTCATACCGATGAAAATGCCGTCATTGCCAAGCCAGCGCTCCCAGCCGAACCCACCAGCGGCCTCGACACCGATCCGGGGTGCGGTCCCCAGCACCTGGGCACGATACGCTTCATCATGTTGCGAGAACAACTCCCAGCAGGGAATGGACACCACGGCGGCGGCGACCCCGTCGGCGGCCAGAGCAGCGCGCGCGTCCATGGCGATCGATACCTCGGAACCGGTGGCGATCAGCGTCACTGCGCGGGGTCCTTCGGCCTCCGCCAGCACGTAGCCCCCGCGGGCGCAGCGGTTTTCGGTCGTGTCGGTTCGCAGCGTCGGCAGTGCTTGGCGGGTCAGCACCAGCAAACTGGGGCCGTCGTTGCGGCGGATCGCTAGTTCCCAGCACTCGGCCACCTCCATCGCGTCCGCCGGGCGATAGACGTGGAGGTGTGGCATGGCACGCAGACTGGCGAGGTGCTCGATCGGCTGGTGCGTCGGCCCGTCCTCACCGAGGCCGATGGAATCATGCGTGAGCACATGGATGACATGGGCGCGCGCGATGGCCCCGATGCGGATCGCCGGACGCATATAGTCGGTGAAGACGAAGAACGTGCCGGTGTAGGGGATCAGACCGCCGTGCAGCGCGATGCCGTTCGCGGCTGCGCACATGCCGTGTTCGCGCCCACCATAATGGACATAACGGCCGGAAAAGTTGCCGGCATTCACCGTGCCCATGGACTTCACAAAAGTCAGGTTGGAGCCGGTCAGATCGGCTGAGCCGCCGACCAGTTCGGGCGTTGCGGGCACGAGCGCCTCCAGCACCTTCTGGCTCGACTGCCGCGTGGCCATCTTCGGCCTGGCATCAGCGATTTCCTGCTTCAGCGCCGCAACCGCCTCGTGCCAGTTGTCCGGTAGCTTTCCCGCCATCACCCGCTCGAATTCCAGGCGCATGTTGTTGTGTGCAAGGCGCTTGAGCCATGCGCGACGGGCGCCGGCGCCGCGGCTGCCGAGGGCGCGCCATCGCTGCAGCAGTTCATCCGGCACGGTGAACGGCGGTTCGTGCCAGCCAAGAGCGGCCTTCGCCGCCGCCGCTTCCTGGTTTCCAAGCGGCGAACCATGGGTCGCGGCCGTGCCTGCCTTGGTCGGAGCACCGAGGCCAATGATGGTGCGGCACGCGATCAGGGTCGGCTTCTTCGATCGCATCGCGAACGACAGCGATGCATTGATCTGCTGCGGGTCATGGCCGTCGATCCGCCGCGCCGCCCAGCCATAGGCCGTGAAGCGCTTCATCACATCGTCCGGGTATGCCAGCGCGGTATCGCCGTCGATCGAAATGTGGTTGTCGTCATACATGACGGTGAGTTTGGACAGGCAGAGATGACCCGCGATGGCGGCCGCCTCGTGGCTGATGCCCTCCATCATGTCGCCGTCCGAGGCGATCACCCAGGTGCGATGATCCACCAGCGAGCGGCCGAACCGAGCCGCCAGCATCCGTTCGGCCAGCGCCATGCCGACTGCGGTTGCAAAACCTTGGCCAAGCGGGCCGGTCGTGGTCTCGATCGCCGGATGCTCGCCGTATTCCGGATGGCCGGCCGCCGGGGAGTGTAGTTGGCGAAAGCGCCTGATCTCCTCGATCCCCATGCCGTCATGGCCGGTGAGATAGAGCAGCGCGTACAAAAGCATTGAGCCATGTCCGGCGGAGAGCACGAACCGGTCCCGATCCGGCCAGCGCGGGTCCGCCGCATCGAACTTGTTGAAGCGGCTCCAGAGCGAGGTCGCCACATCCGCCATGCCCATCGGCATACCTGGGTGACCCGACTTGGCTGCCTCGACCGCATCGATCGCCAGTGCACGGATGGCGTTGGCCATTTGCCAGGCCTGGGTCGGTGCTCGGGCCAGGATTTCCGCCTGGTACGCGAGCACCGGGTTGTCGATTACGGGCGCATCGGGTCCAGCCATCGCGTCTCCTAGGCCTGCCAGGGGCTATAAGAGCCGTAGCTTTCGGCGGCAATCCCGCGGATCACGATCGCGCCAGCGTCAAGGGCTCAATCGTTACGCTATCCTGTTTGCCCGCGCCAGGACCGCCTCGAATAATACCTGTGCTCCGGCCTCCGCTTCCTCGGGCTCGATGCTTTCCGCCTCGTTGTGCGACAAGCCGTCCTTGCATGGTGTGAAGATCATCGCGGTCGGCACGTGGCGCGCCACGTAGACAGCGTCGTGACCGGCGCCGGAGACGATCTCGCGTGCGCCATAGCCGAGTTTCGCCGCACCCTGCCGCACCAGGTCCACGCAGGCTGGATCGAATGGCTGCGCCGCGATCTTGAACAACTGGGTCAGCTCCAATTGCACGCCGCAGTCGCGCGCGATGAAGCCCGCCTCACGCGGAAACTGTGCGTCGAGACGGTCCACTTCAGCATCGGACGGGTGACGGAATTCCACCGAGAACCGCACCTCGCCGGGCACTACGTTGCGGCTGTTTGGCGAGACCAGAAGCTGACCGACAGTGCCGCGGCCGTCTTCGCCCCGCGCACGCATCATGCGATCGACCAGGTCGATGATCCGCGCCGCGCATACCAGCGCATCCTTGCGTGCCGAGGGCGGCGTGGTACCGGCGTGGGAATCTTGCCCGGTGACGACCGCATCGTACCAGACCATCGCCTGCGCACCTGTGACGACGCCGATCTGCTTCGTCTCGCGCTCCAGGATCGGGCCCTGCTCGATGTGCAACTCAAAATAGGCGTCCGCCGGAAAAGCTGCGGCCGGCTCAGGCCCGCGATAGCCAATGCCGTCGAGCGCGGTCCCCACGGTCACGCCCTCCACATCGGACAGCGCATAGGCCTTGTCGAGCGAGAAAACGCCGGACCACACGCCCGAGCCCATCAGCGAATGCCCAAACCGGCTGCCCTCCTCGTCGGTCCAGTTCACCAGCTCAAGCGGCGCCTCGGTGACGAGCCCAAGATCGTTCAGCGTGTGCATGACCTCGAGGCCGGCAAGCACGCCGAGGGCGCCGTCGAACTTCCCGCCGGACGGCTGGCTGTCGAGATGGCTGCCGAACAGCACCGGCAACCGGCTCGGATCACGCCCGGGACGGCGGGCGAACATGTTGCCGATCGCATCCACCCGCACCGTCAGCCCGGCCGCTTCGCACTCGACGCGGAACCTGTCGCGGCCGCGGCGATCCACGTCGGTCAGGGTCAGCCGCCGCACGCCGCCCTTCGCCGTCGCCCCGATCTCCGCCATCGACATCAAACTGTGCCATAACCGCTTACCATCGATGCGCTGGTTGGTCTGGGCAATCATGCGGGGACATCCTTGCAGGCGGGTGACGCATCTTGCCCGCCGGACGGCTAGCTGCAAGAGAGCAGTCGATGGGCCCGGGGAGCAGTACAGTGGGCGGTGTGCGAGCGATGTGGTTGTTGGCGGCGGCCCTGGCGCTCGCCGGGTGCAAGCTGGTCGACCAGACCACCTTTGCTCCCTCGCCGGAGGCAAAGGCAGCCAAGCCGGCCGGACCGAAAGCCGACACCCGCACCGCCCTGATCACTATCGACTATGCGGAACCGAGCCCGAACTACCAGGACCTGTTGCGCTATGCGGTGCGGGAAGCCGAGACGCGCGCGCCTGGGGTGGAATACGATGTGAGCGCAACTCTGCCGGCGGGTTCCGATGCTGCGGTGGCGCAGCGGCGGGCAACCGACGTGATGCGCGATATCATGGCGCAGGGCGTGCCTGACAGCCGCGTCCATCTCGGGTTGAGCGCGGAACCGGCCGATAGCCCGCAAGAGGTGCGGGTTTACGTACGGTGAAGGATTTTTCACCTTGTGTCCGGACTTCTACGGATGGGAAGCCGGAGTTGCGGCCGGTAGACTAGCCCAACGGCATCGGGAGACCAGGCGACAGATGCATCCGTTTCAAGCTCACTGCCGTGAGGCCCTGGCCGACATCGAGGCGCAAGGCCGTTATCGCCGCTTCACGCCGCTGCAGAAGCAGGCAGAGCGATTTCCGCTGTACCGCCGACCGGACGGCAGCGACGTCCTGGTCTGGTCGTCAAACGACTATCTGGCGATGGGCGGCCACCCGCTGGTGATCGAAGCCGCCTGTGCCGCCGCGCGCGAAATGGGAGCCGGTGCCGGCGGAACGCGCAACATCAGCGGCACCAGCCCGGCACATGACGCGCTGGAGAAAGAGCTGGCTGATCTTCATGGCAAGGCGGCGGCGCTGCTGTTCACCTCGGGCTTCGTGTCCAATCAGGCGGCACTCTCCACCATCCTGAACTCGCTGCCGGACTGGCACGTGTTTTCAGATGCTCGCAACCACGCCTCGATGATCGCCGGCATCAAGGGATCGAAGGCGACCTGTAGTATATTCCGCCACAACGACCTGGCGCATCTTGAGGACCTGCTGCGCGCAGCGTCCCCGACGACGCCGAAACTGATCGCGTTCGAATCAGTGTATTCCATGGACGCCGACATCGCGCCGATCGAAGCAGTCTGCGACCTCGCCGCGCAATATGGCGCGATGACCTATCTCGATGAGGTGCATGCGGTCGGCATGTACGGTCCGTCCGGCGGAGGCGTGTCGGAGCGTGACGGCGTGGCGCCGCGGATCGACGTGATCGAGGGCACGCTCGCCAAGGCCTTTGGCTGCCACGGCGGCTATATTGCCGGCGATGCGTCGGTGGTGGACTACATCCGTTCATGTGCGCCTGGGTTTATCTTCACCACCTCGCTGCCGCCGATGATCGCTGCGGCGGCGCTCGCCAGTGTGCGCCACGTACGCGGCAATCCTGACCGGCGCACGGCACTGTTCGAGCGCGCGGAGACGCTGAAGCGGCGCCTCGCTGCGGCGGGACTTCCGGTGCTGCCGTCGTCCAGCCATATCGTGCCCTTGCATATCGGCGACGCCGCTCTGTGCAGCGCGGTGAGCCGGCGACTGCTGGACGAGTTCGGCATGTATGCGACGCCGATCAATTATCCGACCGTCCCGCGTGGCGAGGAGCGGCTTCGGATTACCCCGACGCCACTGCACACCGATGCGATGATGGATCGGCTGGTCGCGGCGCTGCGGACAATTCTGCTTCCGACGCGGCGCGCCGCCGCCTGAGACCTCGCGACGGCGACCCGCTCCGTGCGCAGCCATGTTTTGTCATGCCGGTTGTGCACCATCAGGCGTGCGAGAATGTTAATACGGCGACACTACCTGCCCGACTGGACAAAAGCGAAGACAACCCGAGGCTGCAAAATCAGACGCGTTTGAAACGCTGCTCTTACAACAACCACGACACGTGCGGTAGGAAGTTCCATTACAAAGAAGTGTCGGACACAAAATACACTCACGTTGAAGTAGAACAAGAACCTTTAAATCTGGCAAAATTTCAGTCAATAGCGAGAACTTTACCCAGTATCGGCCGATAGTATTAGACCAAGCGCCCGTGCAAGCGGGAAGACGTCCGGTCAATGCCTACGGATTTCAGCCACGTCGCAAACCTGCTTCTGCGCCGCGTCCTTGAAACACGCCCTGAAGAACTGCGCATGCCTGACATCGAGCAAGCGGTGTCGTGGACGCTCGATGCTCTGGGGCGCGATGCAATCAGCGAGGACCTTACCGCGACCGCATTCGAAGCCAGACGCGCCGCCGCGAAACAGGCGACTGTTCTGATGCGCAGGCACCGTAAGGCGCAAGCGCATCGGGCACTCCAGAGGTTCTGGCTGAGATAGCACCGGGCGTCATCGTATTTGCACATGAATATTCGCGCCAGCGCCAACCCTGACCAGCCTTAGCCGGTCCCATGAGGATGTGGCGTGCCTCGTGCGACCCGCCCTACAGTGGCGCGGAGACGGCCTTCGCATCTCGCGATGGGATCGGGCCGGCTCCTCGGGGCTATTGATGGATATCGGCGCTTGAACCGACCGACACTGCGACTTAACCCGGGTCAGGGGCGGCGGCTGCGGGCCGGCTCTCCCTGGGTGTTCTCCAACGAGCTCCTCATGAAGCCGGAGTATCGGCAGATGCCGGCGGGCGGCCTGGTCCAGATTGAGGGCGACGACGGCACGCGATTCGGCACCTTCATGTTCAATCCGCGCAGTCTGATCGCGGCGCGGCTGCTGGATCGCGACCCAGCCGCGGAGATCGACGTGGACTGGCTGCGTGTGCGGCTTGGCGAGGCAGTCGCACTGCGCCGCCGTGTTTGCGACACGCCCTTCCACCGGTTGGTCCACGCCGAGGCGGATCGGCTCCCTGGCTTGGTGATCGATCGCTACGACGATGTTGCGGTGTTGCAGGCGAACACGGCCGGGATGGATCGGCTGTCCTCGTCGATCGTGGAGGCGCTCACCGGCTTGGTGCCGCTGCGCGCGGTGGTGGCACGCAATGACTCGGCGGCACGTCGGCAGGAGGGGTTGGCAGAGAACGTCGACCAGTTGTTCGGCAATGACGCACGCGCGGAGGTGATCGAGGGCGGTGTGCGGTTCTCGATTGATCCGCTCGGCGGGCAAAAAACCGGCTGGTTCTTCGACCAACGCCCCAACCGCGATCGCGTGGTTGCGCTGGCGGAGGACGCGCGGGTGCTGGACGTGTTCTGCCATATCGGCGCGTTCGGTTTACGCTGCGCCGCCGCGGGAGCACGCGAGGTGCTCCTGGTGGACAGCAGCGCACCGGCGCTCGCCCAAGTAGAGGCAACCGCATCACTGAACGGCATCGCGGATCGCGTGCATGTCAGGCGCGATGACGGGTTCGATGCGATGGCAGCGCTGGTCGCCGAACGGTTCGACATCGTGGTGTGCGACCCACCCGCCTTCGCTCCCTCACGTAAGGACGCGGAGGCTGGGTTGCGCGCCTACGGTCGAATGGCACGCCTGGCAGCACCACTGGTGGCACCGGGCGGTTTCCTGTTCCTCGCCTCGTGCAGTCATCACGCGCCGCTGGAGGCCTGGAGCGCGCAGATCGCCTTCGGGCTGCACCGCGCGCGGCGCCAAGGGCGCATTCTGTTCACCGGCGGTGCCGGCCCGGACCATCCGGTGCATCCGCATCTACCGGAGACGGCATATCTGAAAACGCAATTGATCCAACTGTTCTGAGCGCGAACGATGGACCCACCAATGCACCCATCCCGCTCCAACAACCCACTGTTCGGACGGAACCCGTTCAAGCTCGGCGTGTTCAGTGCGAATTGCGACGGTGGTTTGACGATGAGTCTCGCGCCGGAACGTTGGCGCGCGGACTGGGACGACATCGTGGCAATGACGCGAATTGCCGACGACGCTGGGATCGAATTCATTCTGCCGGTGGCGAAGTGGCGCGGCTTTCAGGGCAAGTCCAACATATACGGCCGCTCATTCGAGACGCTGACGCATGGCGCGGCCCTCGGTGCGCTGACCAGGCGCATCGCGATCTTCTCGACAGTGCACGTACCGCTGGTCACGCCGGCATTCGGCGCCAAGGCCATCGCCACGATCGACCACGTCACGCATGGCCGCGCGGGTTTGAACATCGTGTGCGGCTGGAACCAGGAGGAGTTCGACCTGCACGGTGTCACCATCGACCAGGACCGCCGCTACGAGCACGGGATGGAGTGGTTCAAAGTATGGTCGCGGCTGCTGGAAGGCGGACCGGAGTTCGACTGGGACGGCGAGTTCTTTCACCTCAAACGGCTGCAGACCGATCCCGTATCGGTGCAGCGGCCGTGGCCCGCGGTGATGTCCGCCGGCTTCTCGCCGAAGGGCCGCGACTTTGCAGCGCTCGCTGCCGATGTGCTGTTCACCACGATGAGTGAGTTGGATCAGGCGCCTGCCCTGCTCGCCGATATCAACAGCCACCTCGCGCGCTATGGCAGGCGCGTCGATATCTACACGATGTCCCACGTGGTGTGCCGGCCGACCAGGCGAGAGGCTGACGAATTCTACCACTACTTCGCCGAGGAGATGGCTGACGCCGAGGGCCAGGCTTACTATCGGCGCCAGCGCGGACCGATGGTGAAGGATGCCGCCGGCAACGAGATCCGCCGCCCGCTGGTCAACCGCTTCATGCGCGCATCCGGCAAGCGCTACGATGGCGCCTACCCCGGCACTTTCCCTCTGGTCGGCACGCCCGACGACATCGTCGCTGACATGCAACAGATGAGCATCATGGGGCTGACCGGCACCTCGGTTGCGTTCCTCGACTACCTGAAGGAGATTCCATTCTTCGTGCAGGAAGTGTTGCCGCGGCTCGCGCGTCTGGGCCTGCGTCGGGAGGGATGATGGCAGGAGCCTGGCTGGTTGTGCGAGCGCTGGTGGCCGAGACGGATCGGCGCGATTTCGATCACTGGTACCGCAGCGAGCATCTGCCCGACGCGATGAAGGCGTTCGGCGCGAGCCGGGCCTCGCGCGGCTGGAGCCTCACCGATCCCTCCGTGCACTACGCGTTTTATCGGTTCGCCGACGTTGCCGCGGCGGAAGCCGTCAGCACCTCGCCGGCGATCCGCGCGCTGATCGCCGAGTTCGACGCGCGTTGGGGCACACGCGTGACGCGCACGCGCGAGATCATCGAGATTGCGGATACGCTCGAGAGCTAGGGAGAGAAACATGGGCAGCAAGATCGCATTCATGGGTGTTGGCGCCGTCGGCGGCTACGCCGGGGCACACATGGCGCAGGCCGGCGAGGACGTGACCTTCATTGACCCCTGGCCCGCGCATGTCGAGAAGATGCAGCGCGATGGCCTGAAGATCAGCCACATCCGCGATGTTCCGGAATTCACCACGAAGGTGCGCGCGATGCACGTGACCGACGCGCAGCAGCTTGCCAAGGAGAAGCCGATCGACATCGCCTTCGTCTGCATGAAGTCATACGACACCGAGTGGGCAGCCACTTTGATCAGCCAGTACCTGGCGCCGGGCGGCTTCATCGTCTCGCTGCAGAACTGCATGAATGAGGAGACGATCGCCGGCGTGGTCGGCTGGGGCAAGACGGTGGGCTGCATCGCGAGTTCCATCACCGTCGACCTGTGCGAGCCGGGCCACGTGCGGCGCGCCGCCGGCAAGAGCGGCACGAAGCACACTGTGTTCCGCACCGGCGAGGTGCATGGCCGCGTCACCGATCGGCTGAAGGAGATCTGCCGCCTGGTCAGCTTGGCGGACAGCGCGATGGTCACCGAGAACCTATGGGGCGAGCGCTGGTCGAAGCTGGTGACCAACGTGATGGGCAACGGTCTGTCCGCCTGCACGGGAATGATCGGCAAGGACATGGTGCAGAACGACGCGATCCGGCACTTCTCCGCCCGTCTCGGCAGCGAGGCGATCCGCGTCGGCCAGGCACTCGGCTATGAGCTGGAGGAGATCCAGCACCTCGATCCGGAGATCATTGCCCGAGCCGGCGAGGGCGACGCCGCGGCAACACGGCACTATGACGAGCACCGGCTGGCGGAGGTGAGTGGTGGTGGCGGCGAACATCGGCCGTCAATGGGCCAGGACATGGTGAAGGGTCGGCGCACCGAGATCGAGTTCCTCAACGGAATGGTGGCGAAGAAGGGCGACGAGATCGGTATCGCCACACCCGCCAACCTGGTGCTGACCGACATCGTGAAGCGCGTGGAGCGCGGCGACCTGAAGCCTGATCCCAAGCACATCACGGACCTACGGCTGAACTGACCGGAGCCCGTCGCGCCGGTGCATGTCACCGGCGCGGCCGGCGCTAGCGGATACTGCAGGTCACCTTCATTTCCTGGCACACCCGGAGAATCCCGTCGACAATCCGCATCGTGGCCGAGTCCTGTCCCGGCAACGTCGCCGATGCCACCAGTATCTGCGACAGGCGCGCACCGAGATCGCTGACCGTGATACCGGCGGAGCGCTTGCCGTTGCTGAATTCAACCGTCCGATGCGCGGCGTCCTCCGCCACGACATGCACCGCCTGGTTCTTGTGCAGCAGGTCGACGGTGGTCGCGTAAACCTTCGTCGCATCTGCATTAAGGATGACCGTCGCAACGTCGAAACCTGGTTGCTCGCCTTTCGGAGGTTGGCTCAGTTGCTCGACGCGCCCAATCGCTCGGCGAGCGATCAAGGCCCAGGGCGTTGCTGCCTCACTGCTCGGAATGACCGGCAGGCTCACAGCCCACAGGCCGCACGTGATGATCAACAGGCGCGTCACACGTCTGGCAACTGGCATCGTGTTTGTTCCTGAGTGTCGCGCGACGGTTTGCCAGATTGGCGAACGCACGGAAAGATAATGCCGGCCATAGGTGATCGGGAGCGACATGCGGGTATTCACGCGTCTGCCAATGGCCGACTGGCGCACGACGCAGCAGGCGGCACGCGAGGCGGAAGCCGCCGGCTACGATGCGGTGATGACGGTGGAACTGGGGCATGACGTGTTCGCCCCGCTGGCTGTCGCCTCACTGGCGACGGAGCGCGTCGAGCTGACACCTTCGGTCGCCGTGGCGTTTCCGCGCAGCCCCACGGTGCTGGCGTCGCAGGCCTGGGACCTCCAGGCGAATTCGCGCGGCCGCTTCGTGCTGGGTCTGGGCAGCCAGGTGAAGGGCCACAACGAGCGGCGCTTTGGCATCCCCTGGACCGCGCCCGCGCCGCGGCTCCGCGATTATGTGCACGCGCTGCGCGCGGTGTGGCGCTGCTGGGAGACACGCGGAAAGCTGGACTTCCACAGCGAGCACTACACGCTGACACTGATGACGCCGGATTTTTCGCCCGAACCGACAGGGCTGCCGATGGTGCCGGTGACGATCGCGGCAGTCGGTGAAGCGATGCTGCGTGTGGCGGGCCAAGTGGCCGATGGCGTGCGGCTGCATCCACTGTGCTCGCGACGCTACCTCGAGGAGGTGTGTCTGCCGCAGATCGCAATCGGCATGCAGCGCAGTGGAAGGACACGCGAGCATTTCGATGTCCATGGCGGCGGCTTCGTGATCACCGGCCCGGATGACGCGGCTATCGCCGCCGGCATGGAGGTCGCGCGCCGCCGCATTGGGTTCTACGGATCGACCCGCACCTACATGCCGATCCTGGCACTGCACGGGCAGCAGGACCTGGGCCTGAAGCTGCACCGGATGTCGGTGGAGGGACGCTGGGACGCGATGGCGGCACAGGTGCCCGACGATGTCGTGCGCATCTTCGCCGCCTGCGGCACCTACCGCGAGATCGCTGGCGCCATCGAGCAGCGCTATGGCGGAGTAGCCGATTCGATCGATCTGGAATTTCCGCCGGACGCGCCCGCAGGATTGCGCCGCGAAGTGCTCGCCGACATCCAACGCATCCCCCACCGGTTCGCCGGCTTCAACACCTGACGCGAAATCTCCCCCCTCCCCTCGCGGGAGGGGGTTGGGGGGAGGGAGGGGAGACTGGTGCATGCCGGCTTGAACGGCCATGATCGCCGCCCGCAAAGGGAGACGCGGCATGCCAGCACGCACGGGACGGCAATACCTGAACGGGCTCCGCGAGCAGGACTGCGAGGTCTGGCTGCGCGGCGAACGCGTCAAGGACGTGACCACGCACCCCGGCCTCGCCGGCGGCGCGCGCGCGATCGCTGCGCTCTACGACATGCAGTGCGATCCGAAATACCGCGACGAGATGACCTATGCCTCGCCCTCCACCGGCGACCGCGTCGGCCTGTCATTCATCAATCCACGCACACGCGAAGAACTGGAATCGCGCCGCGTCATGATGCTGAACTGGGCGCGCTCCACGTGCGGCATGATGGGACGCTCGCCGGACTTCATGAACGTCACGCTCGCCGCCTGGGGCGCCGCGGCCGATTATTTCGCACGCGGCAATGGCCGTCCCGAATTCGCGGAGAACGTCCGCCGCTACTACGAATACATCCGCGAAAACGACATCGTTCTCACCCACTCGCTGATCAATCTTCAGCGCAGCCGCAACGTTACCGCCACCTACAACCTCCAGGAAGGCACGGCACTGCAGGCAGTCCGCGAGACCAGCCGTGGTCTCGTGGTACACGGTGCGCGCGTTCTGGCGACCCTTGGTCCGATCTCCGATGAGATCGCAGTCTATTCGCCGCGACTCGGCCAGTACGCCGAAGCCCACAGCCCGTTTGCGCTCGCGTTCGCCATTCCATGCGCCACACCGGGCCTGCGCTTCTTGTGCCGCGACAGCTTCGATCTCGGGCGCTCGCACTTCGACCACCCACTCGGCTCGCGCTTCGAGGAGATGGATTGCGTCGTGTTCTTCGACAACGTCGAGGTGCCGTGGGAGCGAGTGTTCTTGTATGGCGACGTCAACCTGCTCAATGGCGCCGCCAACGGCACGCACTATTCGGCCCATTCGTCGCATCAGGGTGCAACCAAGAACCTCGCCAAGTGCGAGTTCGTACTCGGGATCGCGCTGCTGATGACCGAGGCACTCGGTAACAAGCATCTGCCGCACGTCGAGGAACGCATCGGCGAGCTGATGCTGAACGCGACGCTGACGCGGGCGCTGATGCGCGCGGCAGAGGCGGATGCCAAGCTAGACGAATGGGGCGTGATGTGTCCGGACCCGGTCACCATCGAGAGCACGCGCAACCTGTTCATGACCGCCTATCCGCGGATGATCGAGATTCTGCAATTGCTCGGCTCGTCGAGCTTCATGATCACGCCGAGCGAGGCAGACTTCAAAGGCCCGCTCGCCGGCCACATCGAGCAGTATCTCGCGACCGACACGGTTTCGGCGCGTGACCGCGTAAGCCTGTTCCGCCTGGCGTGGGATGTGGCAGGCAGCGCGTTCGGCAGCCGCCAGGTGCTGTATGAACGCTTCTTCGCCTCCGACCCGTTGACACGCGCCCGCGCGCTGGCTGCGATGTACCCCAAGAACGAGCCGATGGAGCGCGTTCTCGACTTCTTGAAACGCGACGACATGGAGGATATGCGATGAGTTACCGTCCGAAGCATCTCGGCCACGTCAACCTCTACGTGCGTAACGCGGAGCGTTCGCGCCAGTGGTATGAGGACGTGCTGGGCCTGCACACCTACCACTTCCGTCCGGGTCGCGCCGCGTTCATGTCGGCGGATAAGGACAAGTCGCACGAGGTGGCACTGATGGAGGTGGGAGACGATGCGCCGCTGCAAGCAAAACGGCAGGTGGGTCTTAACCACCTCGCGTTCATGATGGAGAGCCTGGACGACCTGAAGGACGCCTACTACCGCCTTAAGGAGAAGGGCGTGAAGTTCGACCACATCTCCGACCACGGACTGTCGCTCGGCATCTACTTCCGTGATCCGGATGGCAACGGACTGGAAGTGTCGTACGAACTGCCGCGCGAGAAATGGCCGCGCCAGGACAGCGTGTTCGCCCCCGACGTGGTGAACCTCGGCCTGTTTCCCGGGCCGTGGGAGGAGGAGATGCAGAAGCAGCGGGCAGCCGCACCCGCGCAATAACTGGCGTCGCGAGGGGGTTCCCTCGCAGTGACACCACTCGTCAGGTCCCGCGCGAACATCATCACTTGAATGCCCATCGGACCTGACCTGCTCGCACTCGGCCGCGCCCATATGGGGCTCGCCCATGAGATGATCCTCATAGGCGCGGTCCTGGGCGTGCTCAGCGTGTTCGCCGGCCTGCTGTCCCGGCGGGTTGGCGCGCCGGTGCTGCTCGTGTTCCTGGTGATTGGCATGCTGACCGGCGAGGACGGCCCAGGCCATATCCGCTACGACGACTTTGCTTCCGCCTATCTGGTCGGCAGCGTGGCGCTAGCGGTGATCCTGTTCCAGGGCGGTCTTCAAACCCCTGTCTCGATGCTACGCCTAGCCGTCTGGCCGGCACTGACGCTGGCGGTGATCGGCGTCGCAATCACCGCCGCGATCGTCGCCACGGCCGTCATGCTGCTAGCCGGTGTGCCGTTCGCGATGGCCATGCTGGTCGGCGCCGCGGTGGCGCCCACCGACGCGGCCGCGGTGGCCGCGCTGCTGAGCCGCGCGCGCCTCGCATTGCCCGAACGCCTCACCGCGCTGTTGGAAGTGGAATCCGGACTGAACGACCCTGCGTCGATCTTTCTCACCATCTTCGTCGTGCGCGCGATCGTGGCACCGGGCTCGGGCACCTGGCTAAGCGGCGCTCTGCTGTTCGCCCAGGAGATGATTGGTGGCGGCGTAATCGGACTTGGAGGCGGCTCGCTGCTGGCCCTGCTGTTGCGACGCCTGTCGCTTGAGGTCCCCGCTGCCATGGTGCTGGTGCTGGCGTTCGGCCTCGCGCTGTTCGGCCTGGCCCAGATGCTGGACACCAGCGGCTTTCTGGCGATCTACCTCGCGGGCATCATCGTCGGCGCCACAAGGCATCCCGCTCAGCGTGAGATCACCAACTTCTACGAAGGCTTCGCCTGGCTGGCGCAGATCGTGCTGTTCCTGATGCTCGGCCTGCTGGTCACGCCGCATGAGCTGGTGCCGTTCATCCTGCAAGGCGTCGTCACCGCCCTTGTGTTGATTGTGGTGGCGCGACCGGTCGCGACCTTCGCCTGCCTGCTGCCGTTCCGCTATCCCTGGCGCGAGTCGGCGTTCGCCTCGTGGGTTGGACTGCGCGGCGCGGTGCCGATCTATATCAGCTTCATCCCCGCTCTCGCCGATCCGCTGCGCGACGAGAGGCTGTTCTCCGGCGTGTTCGTCGTGGTGGTCATATCGCTGGTCATCCAGGGCTGGACGATCGGCCCGGCGGCGCGGCTGCTGGGCTTCGGTCGCACTGCTTGAGCGAGCCGCCGCGCGTGTCCGGTCGCATAGTCATCGCCGGCGATCCACACGGTAATTTCCCGCCAATCCTGCGCGCGTGCGCCGCACAGGAACCAGGCACTTTGATCCTGCTCGGCGATTGCGAACTGCGTTTGCCACTGCGCGATACCTTGGCATCGCTGTTCAGCCTGGGCTGGGCGGTATACTGGATCCTCGGCAACAAGGACGCAGAGACCGAGGCGGTGTTCGACAACCTCGCCACGGACTATCCCGCAGGCGATATCGGCGGGAGGGTGATTGAAGTCGCGGGGTTGCGCATCGCCGGCTCGGCCGGCGTGTTCAAACCGCGAATCTGGTATCCGCGCGCGGACGAACCGAATGGCCGCATCGACCCACCCGCTTTCCACACGCGGCAAGCATTTCTAGATAGCCTGAGGCCAAAGGAATACTGGCGCGGCGCACTGCCGCTGTGGCATCGCGATTCGATCTTCCCGGAGGATTTCACGCAACTCGCACAGCAGCGCTTCGACGTGCTGGTCAGCCACGAGGCGCCGTCATGCCATCGCCATGGCTTCGCCGTGATCGACCAGATGGCCGCACACGCCGGCGCGC
This sequence comes from uncultured Alphaproteobacteria bacterium, assembly GCA_963812505.1. GTDB lineage: Bacteria > Pseudomonadota > Alphaproteobacteria > Acetobacterales > Acetobacteraceae > JAMXLO01. The sequence goes on along the minus strand of CAWEVM010000005.1, from coordinate 151,630 downwards.
GATTGATCGTGCACGGCCATCATCATGAGTTTTACGTGGCGACGTTGACCAACGGTATCGCCGTCCGTGGGCTGGCAGTGGCAGAGACGTGGGAGTTGAAGCTGGCGTAGGAGACGACCCTACGCCCCCTTCCCCGGCGCATCGGCGTGCAGCTTCGCCTGTGCCATCGGACGCAATGTGGCGAGGAAGTCGCCCTCATTGTAGTGCCGACCCGCGACCAGCGGCGAAGGCGACGGTGCCAGCGGCACGAGGATGTCTGAACTCCCGACGGAGCCACGCAGCCAAAGAGCCATGACGCCCATCGCCGGCACCTGAAGCAGCGCCGCCTGATACGACCCGGCCGACACGGCGGGGTCGTGATTAAGCATAGCCAGCCGCGCCTGCATGTCCTGCGCGAACGGACTTTCGTTCACCGCGGCGAACACGTGCGTCGCACCGCGCAGCGCTGTCTCGGCCAGCACGGCGCCGGTGCCTGCATCCAGCAGATGACGCCAGCCAGTCTGCCGCGCCGCCGCCAGTCCGCCACTTCCAGCGATATCGGCGAGGCCGAGTACGAACAGCGGTGCGGATACGCTGGGCGCGGCATTCGGGTTTGCGGCGCGCTGGGCCACGAAGCGCTTGATCCCGCTACTGGTCAACTGCATCCGCGCGGCGATTGCCGGGCTGGCGGCAAGGCGCGGCAGAGCCGCGGCCAGGGCAGCGAGCGATTCCTGCGGTGGGGTCTGCAAGGTAAGGGGCATCGTCGTCTCCTGCCGCTCAGGGCTTGGTATAGTAAGAATTGGTCCATGAACCGCTGCCCTGATAGTCGTTGGCGAGCGTGTTGTAGCTCAGCACCGAATGACCATAGATCGGATCATCGACGATCATGATGTCGGGATCCTCTGCCCCGGTCGCGGCAATGAAGTGTCCGCCGCCGCCTGACCAACCAATGCGGATGCACACCGGATTGCCCGACGCGAGATCGTCCAGCACATCGTTGATCGCGGTGGTACCGCCGGTGTCGCTGCTCAGATGTCCGCAGCGCGTCAGCGCGTCATCGAGATAGCCCGGCTGATTGCAGTCCGACGAACTGCCGTCCTGGCAGCATGTCGTGTGGCCGGTTTGCGCATTCACCATCTGGCACTGCGTCCAGGAACTGTGTGCGTCGTAATAGTGCGCGACGCTGACCGACGTCGCCGCCCAGCACCATTCCGACTGCAACTGGTGCTGCATGGTGAAGTTCAGCACCGCGAGGGCCGGATCCTCGCCCGCATAGCCCATCACGAAGCGCAGCCGATGACCCTGCGCCAGCAACTGGTCGAAAGTATACTGATAGCCGCCCGAGCTCATCGCATGGTGCGCGACCCAGGCGGGGCCCGACACCTTCTCCCACAATGCGGCATAGAGATCTTGGCCGCCGGTATTGCAGGCACTGACACAGACCGGCCGATAACCCTGCTGGAGCATCTGGTCGAACGTCGCCTGATACTGCGCCGGCGTCATGCGGTGGCGCGCCTGCCAGGCGGCTCCTGCGCTCTTCTGCCAGATCGCGGCGTAGAGATCTTCGCCCGCAACCGTGTAGCAATCCACCCAGGTCAGCCGATATCCCTGCGCGACAAGCTGGTCGAATGTCGTCTGATATTGAGCGGCGGTAAGCCGGTGGCGTGCCTGCCAGGCGACGGACGAGTCCTTCTCCCACAACGCTGCATACATGTCCTGGCCGCCCACCGAATAACCGCTGACGGTGATCAGGCGATAGCCCTGTGCGACCATCTGATCGAACGTGTGCTGGTAGTCGGTCGCGTTCATCCGGTGATGCGCCTGCCAGGCGGGACCGCTGGCATGTTCCCACAGCGCTGCATAAAGGTCCTGTCCGTCGGGTGCGTAGCCGCTGACCATGCGCAGGCGGTAGCCTTGCTGGAGCAGGGTGTCGAACGTGGCCTGATACTCGCTCGCACTCATGCGGTGTCGAGCCTGCCACGCCGGTCCGGACGATTTGTCCCAGACCGCTGCGTAGAGATCGTGCAGCGCCATCCTCGTGTTCCTTATCCTATCGATCTAAACACAAGCTAGATGGACGCTCGGCCGAATTCAGTGAGCTACCTCACTGTTCCGGATTGACACTGTTTTGACCCCGCTTCGGCGAGCGCCTTCAGGTCGGCGCAGCAACCATGTGAAAGCGTTGCTGCTCCACAATCTCTGCCGGACCGCGCAGCACATCAAAACGTGTCGCCTCGCCGTCGCGCCAGAAGCGGATGTCGATGCTGCGCCGGCCCAACCTGAGGTCGAACAGCGTGATGTCGGGCAGCCAGGCCGGCAACGCGGGATCAACATGAATGCGGCCGCGTGGCGCATCGAGTGTGATGCCGAGGATCGCCTGCAAGAGCGCGAACACCGACCCGGCGGCCCACGCCTGCGGCACGTTGGCGCCGAGATACTGCACCGGGAAGTCGGTATCGCCACGCTGCACCCCGGAGTACAGTTCCGGCAACTGATTGAGCAGGAAGTGTCCTGCTGCGCGCGAGATGTCGCGGGCGACCTGGCCCACCTCGCGCGTGAACCCGTAGCGTTTGAAGCCGAGTGCGATCAGGCTGTTGTCGTGCGGCCAGACCGAGCCGTTCTGATAGGAATACGGATTGAACGCGGGGTGTTCCGTCGACAGCGTGCGGATGCCCCAGCCCGAATTCATGTCGGATCGCATCAGCCGGGCAACCACACGCGCTGCGCGGTCGGGCGGCACGATGCCCGACCACAGCAGATGGCCCGGGTTCGAAGCGACACTCAGCACCTTGCGTTTCTCGCCATCCAGCATGAAGGCGTAGTAGCCGCTGTCCTCGTCCCAGAACGCGTCATTGAAGCGCTTGAACAACGCGGCCGCCTTGTCGCGGAGTGCCGCGGCGGGGCCAGCGCACCCGAGTTCGTCGTATATCTCGGCCATGCGCAGCCAGGCGTCGTAGACATAGCCCTGCAGCTCGCACAGCGCCTTGGGTCCCTTTACCGGCGTACCGTCAAGATAGTTCATCGAATCGCCGGCATCTTTCCAGGCCATGTTCTCGTAGCCGACCGGCGAGCGCGTCTGGTACTCCTGGAACCCGTCGCCGTCGCGATCGCCCCAGTTGTCGATCCAGTCGAGACAGCCTTCCGCCGTCGCAAGATGCCCCTCCAGCAACGCACGGTCGCCGGTGGCGCGCCACGCCGCATGCAGTGTGATCAGATACAGCGGTGTCGCGTCCGCGGTGCCGTAGTACGGCGTGTGCGGGATCAGTTTGAAATGCGCCAGCTCGCCGTAGCGCAGTTCGTGCATGATCTTCCCCGGCTCGGCGTCGCGATAGTCGTCGCGTTCCTTCGCCTGCCAACGGCCCAGCACGTCGAGCGCGCCGCGCGCGAATTCAGGATAGATCAGGATGTTCTGCAAGGACACGATCAGGCTGTCGCGCCCGAACGGCGCCATGAACCACGGCAGGCCCGCGGCGGGCACGAACACCATCTGGTCGGTGCCGGCGATCGGCAGACGCAACGCCGCCATGTCCTCGATCGCCTGGCGATAGCCGCGATAAAATTCCTCGTTGCTGGTGCGGATCTTCAGCACCGTCTCCTGCCAGTCGGTATCCCGCTTGCCCTGATGCGCGCACTCGTGCGGTGCGTGGAAATGCCGGTTGCCGTCGATCAGGTCGTAGAGCAGGCAGCAGTGCCAGGTCTCGGTCGGCGCAATCCGAACCTCGAAGCTGAGCCGGCCATTCGCATAGGTTGCCGGCTGATCCTCTCGCCGCGCGCCGATTTGAACCGCACGAAGGAAGTCCTGGTTGCGATAGGTCGTGCGCAGCCGCTGATTGGCGTCCGACCACTCGCTGGTGATGCGGCCACGATGCACGATGCGGTTCTGCTTCACTTCGAACACGTCGGCAAAGTCGGACTGGATGTCGATCTCAAGGTTGAAGCTGACCGGGCGGCGGCCGTGATTGGTGATGTCAAGGTCCTCGTGCATGCCGCCGCCGAGCCGGCGCCCGATGACGAAGCCCAGGCTGCGCGCAGGCACGGCGCCGTCCTCGCTGAGGAAAGCCCGGTTGGTGAGGTGGATGCTGGCGGTGCTGGAGGTGACGGAGCCGCCGTTCAGCAGATCCCACGGCTCGCCGTTGGCAAAGATCATCCACCCGGAGATCAGGCGGGTGTCGAGGAAGTAGAGGCCTTTCTCGGAAGCCAGCTTCACCCCCCCGTCCGGGTCGGTGATCAGCACGGTCTGCGCGTTGTGGATGGCTACCTGCGGGGGACCGACTTCGACCTTGAACGGCATCTTGCAAGCGACTCCTCGGCTCGGAGAGGGTGTTAACTCCGCCCTCTATAGCCGGGAAGCCGGGGCGCGATCACGCGCGCCCCGCCACCGGTGGCCTATTTCGCCGCCACTGCCCACTCGTGGTCATGCACCAGCACCTCATCGTCGCCCTGATGCACCTGCGGTGCCGCGGGTGTGTCGTGAAACTGCGCCGCCTCGGTGCTGCCGGAGAAAGCGGTCGTCGACGAGTGGCCGCCTGATGCCGCTGTCGCCACCGCATCAAAGTAGCCCACACCTACCTCCCGCTGATGCCGCGTGGCGGTGTAGCCAGCGGCCTCCGCGGCGAACTCCGCCTGCTGCAGCTCCGAATAGGCCGCCATGCCCCGCTCCCGGTAGCCACGCGCCAAATCGAACATCGCCAGGTTCAGGCTGTGGAAGCCGGCCAGCGTGACGAACTGGAACTTGTAGCCCATCGCGCCGATATCGCGTTGGAACCCGGCAATACGCTCCGGCGAGAGCTTCTTGCGCCAGTTGAAGCTGGGCGAGCAGTTATAGGCGAGCATCTTGCCCGGGAATTGCCGGTGGATCGCGTCGGCGAACTGCTCTGCCTCGCCCAGATCCGGCTCGCTGGTCTCCCACCACAGCAGATCGGCATACGGTGCGAACGCCAGGCTGCGCGCGATCGCGTACTCCACGCCGAGGCCGGGCCGGATGCGATGGAACCCCTCCGCCGTGCGCTCGCCGGAAATGAACGGATGGTCGCGCTCGTCTACGTCCGTGGTGAGCAACTGCGCCGAGTGCGCGTCGGTGCGGCACAGCAGCACGGTGGGCACGCCCTCGACGTCGGCGGCCAGCCGTGCCGCGTTCAGCGTGCGGATGTGCTGCGCCATCGGCACCAGCACCTTGCCGCCGAGGTGGCCGCACTTCTTCTCCGAGGCGAGCTGGTCCTCGAAGTGCACGCCGGCCGCCCCGGCCTCGATCATCGCCTTCATCAGCTCGAATGCGTTCAGCGCGCCGCCAAAGCCGGCCTCCGCATCTGCCACGATCGGGGCCATCCAGTAGGTGCTGTCGTCGCCCTCGGAATGCGCGATCTGGTCGGTGCGGCGCAGCGCGTTGTTGATCCGCCGCACCACATTCGGCACGGAATCCACCGGATACAGCGACTGGTCCGGATACATCTGGCCCGCCGTGTTGGCGTCAGCCGCGACCTGCCAACCGGACAGGTAGATCGCCTGCAGCCCCGCCTTGACCTGCTGCACCGCCTGGTTGCCGGTGAGCGCGCCGAGCGTCGGCACAAACGGCTCGGTCTTCAGCAGCTGCCAGAGCCGTGTCGCACCCATCTCCGCCAGCGTGTGGCGGATGCGGAAACGGCCGGAAAGGCGAAGCACATCCTGATGCGTGTAGTCGCGCTGGATGCCGTCGAAGCGCTCGGGGTCGGGGATGAGATGCATCGGTGTCTCCTGGAATTTCGAGTGAGTTAAGAATTGACATTGCAGGTGCGAAGTGCACGGCAAATCTGCCAAGATGCCTCGTAATCCTGTCGTCGCCTTCACTGAGAGGGCTGGCAATCTGTAAAGGATGTAAATCATGGCCCGCGCGCTGATCGGGCGAACGATCCGCCGACTACGCTCCGAAAGTCGCCTGACCCAGCAGGCACTCGCGGTGCGCCTGGGCATCTCAGCCAGTTATCTGAACCTGATCGAGCACGACCAGCGCACGGTGACCGCATCGCTGCTGATCAAGCTGGGCGAGACGCTGGGCGTGGACCTCGCCACCCTGTCCGGCCGTTCGGAGCGCCAGCTTGAGGTAGCGCTGCGCGAGGCATTCGCCGATCCGCTGCTCTCGGCCGATGCGGTGCCGGAGGCGGAAGTGGCCGAGCTTGCCGTCGTTGCACCGAATGCCGCGCACGCGGTGCTGGCGCTGTATCGGGCCTGGCGCGTGGCGCGCGAGGACGCCGGCGGCATCGCCCTGCCCTCCGGGCGGCGAGTGCTGCTGCCCAATGAGGAGGCACGCGACCTGTTCGACGATCGGGGTAATCACTTCCCGCCTCTCGAAACGGCGGCTGAGGCGATCGCCGCCGAGTTGGGTGCCACGCCGGCGGAGATGAACCACGCCATTGCCGAACGCCTGCGGCGGACGCATGGACTTACCGTCACCGTGCAGTCCCTGGACGGCGCGCTGCGCCGCTACGACCCGGGCGCACGCATGCTGGTGCTGTCGGAGACTCTGCCGCGCGAAAGCCGCGGCTTCCACATGGCGTTCCAGCTTGCGCTGATGGAGGCGCGAGAGGCCGTCGAAGCCGTCCTCGCCGAGACCGCACCCTCGTCCGCGGAAGCCGGCATGCTGATCCGGGTCGGCCTGCTCAACTATGTCGCGGGCGCCCTACTGATGCCGTATGCGGCGTTCCTGAGCGCGGCGGCGACCTTGCGCCACGACGTCGAGGCACTGGCGTCGCGCTTTGGCGTGTCATTCGAGCAGGCGTGCCATCGCCTCTCGACTTTGCAGCGACAAGGCGCGCGCGGCGTGCCGTTCTTCTTCGTCCGCGTCGATCCGGCGGGCAATGTATCAAAGCGCTTTTCCGCCGCGGGCTTCCCCTTCGCGCGCTACGGCGGATCGTGTCCAAGGTGGGTCGTGCATACAGCTTTCGCGCAGCCTGGCGTGTTGCAGGTGCAGGTGGCGGAATTGCCAGACGGCACGGCCTATCTCTGCTTTGGACGTACGGTGACGCGTCCGGCTCGGACGTGGGGCGAGCCACGACCGACGCATGTCGTCGCAATGGGCTGCGGCATCGCGCACGCCGACGCGGTGGCGTATGCCGACGGACTGGACCTGGAGCGTGCGAAAGTGGGCATCGGCCTGTCGTGCCGGCTATGCGACCGTCCGGACTGCCGCAGCCGGGCATTTCCACCACTGGAGCATCGCCTGGCACTGGATCCGCAATTGGCCGGCGTGGCGCCGTATCGATTCGAGACGTGGAAACGCTGAGATGCAGGCGCTGAGCAACGAGCTGACGAGCTGGCACGAATTCTACACCTTGCTCGGCACAGCGGCAGGCACTCTGGTCGCCCTGCTGTTCGTCGCCGCATCAGTTGCGTCCGGCGTGTTCTCCACTGACCGGCGCGCGCCGATGCGCATATTCCTGTCCGCCACCGTGGTGCATTTCAGCAGCGTGCTGGTGGTGTCGCTGATCCTGCTGGCGCCGATCAACGACTGGACGGTACTCGGCGCTTTGGTCCTGGTCTGCGCGCTGGTCGGGATAGGGTATTGCGGCCTTGTCTGGCGCGATGCGGCGCGCGACGGACTGGCGGCCAAGATCGATCTGGAGGACCGTACCTGGTACGCCGTGCTCCCAGTCGTCACCTATCTGGGTGAGGCCGCCGCAGGCGTCCTGCTGGGGATGGAACGGGCCGAGGGCTGGGCGGTGCTTGCGGTATCTCTGACATTGCTGCTGTTGGCTGGTATCCACAACGCGTGGGACATCACGGTGTGGTCCATCACGCGACGGCGGGAGTGAGGCTGGCTCATCTGTTGCGAAGCCATGGATGTGTATCGTATGATCCGAATATACACATGAGGCTGTGATGCGCACGAATATCGACATCGACGACGAGTTGTTGAAAGAAGCGATGGCGGCGACAGGGCAGTCCACCAAGCGCGCGACGGTGGAGGAGGCGTTGCGCCGTGTAGTGAAACTGCATCGCCAGAAGCGGGCGGGCGCCGATCTGGCCGGCATCGGTTGGGAAGGCGATCTGGAGGAAATGCGCAAGGGCTGGACGGATTGATTGCCGTAGACAGTTCGATTTGGATTGCGCACTTCCGCAACGCTATCTCAGCAAAAGTGGGTTTGCTGCGCGCGCTGTTCGGGCGGGAGCCTCTGTTGGTTGGCGACATCGTATTCCTGGAAGTGCTGCGTGGTGCGTCCGACGGCCGTCACGCCGCGCGTTTGGCGAGGGATTTGCGCGCATTTGACGTCGTCCCGATGCTCGGCGATATCATCGCAGCACAGGCAGCCCGCAACTATCGAACGTTGCGAGCGAAGGGCATCACAATTCGTAAGACGCCCGACCTGATCATCGGCACTTACTGCATCGAGCACCACCATATGCTGCTGCATGACGACAGGGATTTCGATCCGATGCGCGAGCATCTGGGTCTGCTCGCCGCCTGACCGATAATCGGGCGCGCTTATCAGCCTGTGGCCCGTCCGCTATCCTCCGCCGCAACACGTGGAGGAGACAGCGATGAAGATCACCCGGACCGAGACCACCATTCTGCGCATTCCGGAAGACGACCCGCTGGCCGACATGCCGGAAGAGGCCGGTCGCCTGCGTCCCATCGTCATTCTCCGCATCCAGACCGATTCCGGCATCGAGGGCATCGGCCTCACCTTCTACGGCGGCGCGCTCACCGGCACGCTGCGCACCGCGGTCGATGAACTGTGCGCGCTGCTGATCGGCGAGGACCCCATGCGGATCGAGGCCATCCTGCGCAAGCTCCGCGCGGCGGCCGGCGATTCCTGTGGCTCGGGCATCTACACGCTGGCGGTCTCGGCAATCGACGTCGCGCTGTGGGACATCAAGGGCAAGGCACTGGAGCAGCCGCTGTGGAAGCTGCTCGGCGGCGCGCGCGATCGCGTCAACACGTATGCGTCCGGTTCGCTGCGCCGCGGGCTGACCGATGCGCAGGCCGCCACCGCCGCGCGCCGCCTGGTGGACAAGGGCTTCATCGAGATGAAGACGCAAATGGCACTCCCCGGCAATCCGTCGCCGGCCGAAGAGGTGCGCCGCGTGCGCGTGGTTCGCGATGCGATCGGGCCCGACATCAAGTTGATGTGCGACATCAACCAGCGCTGGCGCGTCGAGCAGGCGATCGACATCGGTCACCGCGTGGCCGATGTCGGGCTGTTCTGGCTCGAGGACGTCACCACCTGCGACGACTACCAGGGCCTGGCGCGCATCAACGCGGCGCTGTCCACGCCGATCGCCGGCGGCGAGTACGTGTGGGGCATCGTGCCGTTTCGCAACATGATCGAGACGCGCTCGGTGGATTACGTGATGATCGACCTGTGCCGCGTCGGCGGTGTCACGCCGTGGCTGAAGGTGGCCGGCATGGCGGAGGCGTTCAACCTGCCGGTGGTCAGCCACGTGGTGCCCGAGATGCATCTGCACCTGATCGCCGCGGTGCCGAACGGGCTGACCGTGGAATACATGCCGTGGATGCTGAAGCTCTACGAAGAGACGCCGGCGATCGAGAAGGGACAACTCGTGTTGCCCACCAAGCCTGGGCTCGGGCTGAAGTTCGACGAGAAGGCGGTGTCGGCGTATCGGGTGGGGTGACGGCGCGCGAAATCAGTGCAGTCTGATACCAAACGCCTCGCCCGTCGCCTCGGCTTCACTGAGCACCGGTCTGATCGAGTTCAGCGCGGCTTTCAAGGACTTGAAGCGTTGCACCTTGGTTCTCCGACCGGTCGAGAAGACCATCCAGATGTTGCGGCCGAGTGGTGCGTGGACGAGGTGTGAGGGCCCCTTGGCTGGGTCTGTGATAACGACGATCCTGTCCTTGAGCGCAGGGTCATCGTGGTCGCGAGTGCTTACGTAGGCCAGCGCGACATCTCCTGCGGCAGCAAGCCACTCAACCACCAACGCTCGCTCGACCGGGGTGGGTGGTCGGGCAGGATACTTGAGGACCATATCTCTCATCACAGGCCAACCGCGGCAGACGAAGGCGGGGAACGCCAGTGATATGCACTGACGCGGTTTCAATCCCGTTACCGGCAGGCGCTTTTGTTTCGAAAGCCATACGCTTGTGGCGCTGTGTGCTGTGATGTGGTGCAGGCACGTTCGGTCCCGCGACTGACCTGGATCAAGGCGGCGGCTGGCCAAGGCGTTAATCTGCTTGGCGCCGTTGCCCAGGACCTTGCCAGATGAGACGTGCCGCCTTTGCCGTTGTCGCAGCCGCTGTTATCGGCGGTATCGCCTGGCTGGCCGCGCAGCGGCTGACGGCGACGGCGCCACCGGGCACGCTGTACGGCAATGTCGAGATCCGCCAGGTCGACCTGTCGTTCAACGCCGAAGGCACCGTCCTCGCCATGCCAAAGCACGAAGGCGATCGGGTGAGGCAGGGCGAGACGATCGCCAAACTCGACCCCGCCACATACCAGAGTGCCGCCGATCTCGCCGCCGCACGACGCGATGCCGCCAAGGCGCAGCTCGATGTGCTGGTTGCAGGAACGCGGCCGGAGGACGTCGACCAGGCGCGGGCCAATCTCGCCGCCGCGCAGGCGTCGCTCGCCAATGCCGAAGCGACATTCGAGCGGCAAAAGAGCCTCACCGCCAGCAACGCCTCGACCAGGCAGCTCCTCGACGACGCCCGCATGGCGCTCGATGCCGGCCGCGCCAAACTTGACCAGACACAGGCCGCGCTCACCGAAGCGGTCAATGGACCACGCGCCGAGGACATCGCCGCCGCACGCGCCCAGTTGCGGGCCGCCGAGGCCACAGTCGATCTGTCACGCACACAGCTCGCACGAACCAAACTGGTTGCGCCGGCAAACGGCACGATCATGACGCGGGTGATCGAGCCGGGCACCGTGGTGCTGCCCGCCGCCAACGTCTATTCGATGGCGCTGGACGACGAAGTTTGGGTGCGCAGTTTCGCCCCTGAACCGCTGCTGCCTCGCCTCGCGCCGGGCACGGAGGTCACCGTCACTGCCGATGGCGTGGACAGGTCCTATCGCGGCCGCATCGGCTATGTCTCGCCCGCCGCGGAGTTTACGCCCAAGACGGTGGAAACCCCCGAATTGCGCACGCAGCTCGTCTATCGGCTGCGCATCCGGATCGAGAACCCCGACGACCGTGTTCGCCAGGGCATGCCGGTGACCATCCGGTTGCCCGCGCCCCGATGACCAAGCCTGTCGTGGTCATCGACTCCCTGAGCCACGCGTTCGCCCGTACGCACGGTGCTCCGCCACACGTCGCGCTTGATGGTGTGTCAGCCGCGATTCAGCCCGGGATGATTACCGGCCTGGTCGGCCCGGATGCCGCCGGCAAGACCACCCTGCTGCGGTTGATCGCGGGTCTCCTGCGCCTCGCGAGCGGCCACATCAGGGTATTCGGCCACGACATGGCAACCGATTCCGCGCTGGCGCATCCGGCAATCGGCTACATGCCGCAGCGCTTCGGCCTCTACGAGGACCTGAGCGTCGCCGAGAACCTCGACTTGTTCGCCGACCTCCATGCGATGTCCCCTGCCCTGCGCGCAGAGCGCGTCGCGCGGCTGTTGCACTTCACCGGCCTCGGCCCGTTCACCGAACGTCTTGCCGGCCAGCTTTCCGGTGGGATGAAGCAGAAGCTCGGCCTGGCCTGCGCACTGCTGTCGAGGCCGCGGCTGCTGCTGCTCGACGAACCGTCGGTTGGTGTGGATCCGGCTTCGCGCCGGGATCTGTGGGCAATCGTCAGCGCGATGCTCGAGGAGGGGCGCGCGGACGGAATGGCTGTCGTATGGGCCACCGCCTACCTCGACGAGGCGGCCCGCTGCGGCAACGTGCTGTTGCTGCATGAGGGCAGACTGCTGGCGCAGGGACCGCCTGCCGAGTTCCTGTCACCCCTCGAGGGACGCGTGTTCCGTCTCAGCGTCCCCGCCGGCGAGCGGCGTGCAGCCGCGCGGCTGGCAGCGGCGCATCGAGCGGTGCTGGATGCGGTTGTGGAAGGCGACGCGCTTCGCGTCGTGCTGCGGCCAGGCGTTGCGGTGCCCGCTGCGCCGGAGCTTGGTGGTGAAGGACTGGAACGTCTGCCGCCGCGGTTCGAGGACGGGTTTGTTGCGGCACTGGTGCCCCCTCCCCGCGCCCGCCTCCCTGGGGAGGGGGAAAACGACCAGCCCTCCCTCTCCCCTCGCGGGAGGGGGGCGGGGGGAGGGGGCACCGATCCCATCACGGTGACCGACCTTGTTCGCCGCTTCGGGGCCTTCACCGCAGTGGACCATGTCAGCTTCGCGGTGCGCCGCGGCGAGATCTTCGGCCTGCTGGGTCCGAACGGCGCCGGCAAATCGACCATCTTTCGCATGCTGTGCGGCCTGCTGCGCCCCTCCGGCGGCGAGGCGCGCGTCGCCGGTGCCGACCTGCTGCGCGCACCCGCCGAAGCGCGCGGGCGCATCGGCTACATGGCGCAGCGTTTCTCGCTCTACGCCGAACTGTCCGTACAGGAGAACCTCCGGTTCTTCGCGCGCGTCTATGGCCTTGGTCGCGCCGCGCAGTCACGCGCGATCGACGCGGCACTCACCGGCTTCGACCTGACCGAGACCGCCACCAGCGTTGCCGGCGAGCTGCCCCTCGGCCTGAAGCAGCGCCTTGCGCTCGCCGCCGCATTGCTGCACGCGCCCGACATCCTGTTCCTCGACGAGCCCACATCCGGCGTCGATCCGTTGACCCGCCGCGACTTCTGGGCACGCATCGGCATGCTGGCGGACACTGGCGTCACCGTCATGGTCACCAGCCACTTCATGGACGAAGCCGAATACTGCGACCGGCTCGGCATCGTCAGCCAAGGAAAACTTGCCGCGGTCGATACGCCGGCCGCATTGCGCGAGCGTGTGCGAACCCGAGCGCTCCCCGAACCCACGCTGGAAGACGCCTTCATAGCGCTGGTGCAGACGCCATGACCGCAAGCCTGCTTCGATTGCGTGGGCTGGCGCGGAAGGAGATCAAGCAGATCCTGCGTGATCCATCGGCAATCCTGATCGCGTTCCTCATGCCGATCGTGCTGCTGGTGGTGAACGGCTTCGGCATCTCGCTCGACGCCAGCGAGATGAAGCTGGCCGTGGTGATCGAGGCGCCGGAAGAGAGCGTGCGCGGTCTGCTTCAGGCGATCGACGCCTCGCCCTATCTGTCGGCGCAACGCGCGCTCAGCACACGCGACGGCGAGACGGCGATGATCGAAGGTCGCGTGCGCGGCATGCTGGTGTTGCGAGACGACTTCTCCCAGCGCGCCAGCCGTACCGCGTCCTGGCCGGCACCGGCCCAGCTCGTGGTCAACGGCACCGACCCCAACACCGCGCGTCTACTGGAAGGCTATGTCGCCGGCGCGCTCCAGGTCTGGCTAAGCGGCCAGGCATCGGAGAAGCGCCTGGCATCGAGCGGCGGCATCGATCTGCAATACCGCGACTGGTTCAATCCGGAACTGCGCTCGGCCGACTTCATCGTGCCGGGCATCATCGCGATGGTCATGACGATGACCGGCACGCTGCTCACCGCGCTGATCGTGTCGCGGGAGTGGGAGCGCGGCACGATGGAAAGCATGCTCGCCTCGCCCGCGCGCATGGCCGAACTGATCGCGGCGAAGCTGGGATGCTACTTCGTACTCGGCATGGCCAGCATGGCCGGCTCGGTGATACTGGCAACTGCACTGTTCGGGCTGCCCTATCGCGGCGGCATCGGCCCACTCGCCGCCGCGGCGGCGCTGTTCCTGATCTTCGCGCTCGGACTGGGGCTGTTCATTTCGACATTGGCGCGCAATCAGTTCGTCGCCTCGCAGCTGGCGTTCCTCACCACGATGATGCCGGCGATGATGCTGTCCGGCATGCTGTTCGATATCGCCGCCATGCCGCACTGGCTCCAGCTCGTCACCTACATCGTTCCGGCCCGCTATCTGGTCTCCATATTGCAAACGCTGTTTCTGGCCGGCGATGTGTGGACGGTGGTGTTGCCGAACCTGGCCGGCCTCGGTGTGGCTGCCATACTGGCGGTGTCGGCGACCATGGTCGTGACCAGACGCAGGCTCGACTGATGCTGCGCCGCATCCTCGCACTGATCGTCAAGGAGCTTGTCGGGCTTTGGAAGGACACGAAGACCCGCGTCGTCATCCTGGTGCCGCCGCTGGTTCAGGTGGTGATCTTTGCCTACGCCGCCACCTACGACGTGACGCACGTGCCGCTGGGCATCTGGAACGACGATGCGGGCACGCAATCGGCTGAACTGGTGCGTCGCTTCGACGCTTCGCCGGCGTTCGACGTCGTTGCCTCCTTCACATCTCCGGCCGTGGCGCGCGCCGCGCTGGACGCGAAGCAGGTCGCGGTGGTGCTGAGATTGCCGCAGGATTTCTCTGCCGATCTACTCGCCGGCCGCCTCGCCCAGGCGCAGCTTCTGCTCGATGCCAGACGTTCGAACTCCGCGCTGATGGCGCAAGGCTACGCCGCCGCCATCGTGGGCAGCTTCGCGCAGGATCTGCATCCGGGTCGCAATCCGCCGCTCGTGCTGCTGACCCGTGACTGGTTCAACCCCACGCTCGAGAGCGCATGGTTCATTCTGCCCGGCCTCGTCTGCATCCTGTCGCTGATCATGTCGCTGCTGATCAGCGCGCTGTCGCTGGCGCGCGAGCGTGAACTCGGCACCTTCGAGCAGTTGCTGGTGACGCCGCTGCGGCCGGCAGAGATTCTGATCGGCAAGGCGCTGCCCGGCATCATCGTGGGGCTGATCAACGCGAACATCGTGATCGCTGCCGCGTTGCTGTGGTTCCGCCTGCCGTTCCGCGGCAACCTGGCACTGCTCGAGGCGACGTTGCTGCTCTACACCATGGCCGGCGTCGGTATCGGGCTCGTGCTGTCGTCGTTCGCGCGCACCCAGCAGCAGGCGATGCTGGGCGTGTTCGTGTTCGCCTCGCCGATGATCGTGCTGTCGGGCTATGCAGCGCCGATCGAGAACATGCCGCCACTCGCTGAACTCGCCAGCCGCGTCGATCCGGTGCGCTACATGCTGGTGATCGCGCGCGGACTGTTCCTCCAGGACATGCCGCTCGCCGTGGTGCTGGGCCAGGCCTGGCCGATGGCGCTGATCGCGGCGGTGATGCTCACCGTGGCGGGGTTCGCGGTACGCCGCGCGGTAAGCTAGGATCGCCGACGCGTCCAAGGAGGCAGAAGATGAACGATGCGCCAACGATTTCCGAAGCCCCGCCCCTTGATGGCAAGGCCATCGCGGAACTCGCGGAGCAGCTCAATCAGCTTTTGCACCTGCGCACCTTCCCGATCGGCATGAAGCTGTTCGAGGACCTGGACGCGATGGCGAACGTGCCCGGTCTGCGCCGGCCGCCACGGGGCAAAACGTTCTCCACCTGCCAACTCGTGACGCAGGCGCGGATGGCCGGTTTCACGCTCGGCATCACCACCGAGAACATCCCGTCGTTCTCATCGTGCTCCAGTGTCATCGGCCTCGATGCGCCGGGCGAGATCTACACGTCGGGGCGCAAGATGGAAGGTGTGTGGTTCGAGAACCGCGAGGCCGCCGCCGCGCATCAGGCCGGCATGCCGCGCGTCCCAGCGGGGCGTTATAACGGCATGGTGGTCGCTCCGCTGCGCACCGCGCGGCTCGACCCGCCGGACATCTGCCTGTTCTACGGCAATCCCGCGCAGATGATCCTGTTCATCAACGGTCTGCAGTGGCGCAGCTACAGACGTTATGATTTCTCGATCACCGGCGAGAGCGCGTGTGCCGATAGTTGGGGCCATGCATTGAAGACACGCGAGGTATCGCTGTCCATTCCGTGTTACGCCGAACGCCGCTACGGCGGTGTGGCGGACGACGAGATGCTGATGGCCTGCCCGCCTGCCGAGCTGCAGCGCGCGGTGACCGGCCTGCAGGGTCTGTCGAAGGCGGGACTGCGCTATCCGATCATGCCCTTCGGTCCGCAGGCCGAACCGGCGGAGGGCATGGCGAAAAGCTACGCCGGGAAAAGCTGAAGCCAAAGCTTCGCGGCTGCCGGGTCGAGCAGCACGCCATCCACGTGTCGAGGCCAGTCGTTGTTCTGCTGAACATACACCGCGGCGCTGCATGCCTGTCCGGCGCAGGCGCAGGCCGCAGCAGCGAGACCATCATCTTGCGGGTAGGTCGCGCCGTGCACCGGCAACAGCATAGTGGTGGTGGCGCCAAACCACCGCCGCGAAGGCATTCGGCGTCTGCATCATCGTTGCCTGGCTAGTATTCAGTATCGCTCGCAAATGGCTTGCCGTACCAGGATCCTATGTTCAGGGCGTGCACCCGCTCGGTCGACAACCTGGTTCAGGCAATCGGCATGACCGGCATATCCAAAAACCAGGTCAGCCGACTGTGCGGCGAGATCGACGATAAGCTCCCAGGCCGGGCGCATTGTCTCCGTCGCAGTGATCATTGCAATTGCAGTCGATGCCGATGGCGGCGCGAAGTGCTCCGAGTCCTTCTGGATCGAGTTCCTGCGCAAGCTCACCAGACGCGCGGCGTGGTCGCTGCCCTCATCGCAATCGCACGCGTGCATAGGGTTCTAATAGGCCAGTGATTGAAGTTGTGTTGCGTTGTATGCCTCGTAGTGTGAGCGTGCGCCATGCGGGGAAGAACGACCAAAGCCTCAGTGGCGACCATAACCGTTCCCGACCGACGCAATGCGTCGCTACAGTCATATTGTCGCTGGAACCGAGCCCCGCCATGGTGGGCCTCATCCAGGGTAGGGCATGGTGCTAAGTTTCAGACAATCCAAATTAGTCCGCCTTCACAAACCCGGCCGGCGACGCTGAATCGCACGCTGTTGTAGACATGCGCCTTGTGCGTTCGTCGAGCGCCCAGGTCGGGTACATGGCGAAACCCATTGCAGGTTCATCGGCGGTTAACCGAAAGGACCGAGAATGCCTCCATTCCCGCAAAAGGCGAGGGTATGTGCAATATCTTGGACAAGTAGGATAAAGCTCTCATGTCCGTCAATTCTGTTAATACCAACGTCGGCGCGATGATCGCGTTACAGTCGCTGAACGAGACGAACTCGGCACTGGCAGCAACGGAAAAGCAGGTTTCGACCGGCTATCGCGTGGCAGATGCCACTGACGACGGGGCGGCCTATGCCGTCGCACAGTCGGTGCGCTCGTCAGTCGGGGCCCTCACCACCGCGAACCAGCAGCTCGGCACCGTGCAGGGACTGCTGTCCACCACCCAGTCAGGCTTGAACAACATCTCCAATACCATGGCCAGCATGCGTGATGTGCTGGTAAATCTGTCGAACGGCGGCAATTCCACAACGCAGCAGAATTCGTACATTACGCAGTATAAGTCGTTGCTGCAAAACGTGCAGACGTTCGTTCAGGACACGGCCTACAGCGGCAAGACGCTGATCGGCAACCTTACCGGATCAAGCGGTAACTTCGGCACGGTGACCACGATACGCAACGAGAACGGCGCGACGTACACCCTCGCCACGGCTGGCATGTCGGCAGTTTACAACAAGATAACCATCTCCTCTGTCCTCGCTGAAACAGGCGCCACCTTGGCGGGGTCGGTCGCCGCAGTCATCAAATCGGGCGGCACATTCCTCACGCAGATGGATACAGTCGGCACGGCCCTGAACACGGTCGGCTCGGAAGCGAACTACGTAACCAACCAGGTGAATTTCAACAGCGACAAGATCGATTCGATGAACACCGGTCTTGGCTCGTTGGTGGACGCCGATCTGGCTAAGGAGTCGGCACAGCTGCAGGCGCTGCAGATCCGCCAGCAATTGGGCACGCAAGCTCTGTCGCTGTCGAACCAGGCGCCACAGACACTGCTCAGCCTGTTCAAGTAATCGCCTGAACGCACCGTCGCTCCGGGTGGCCCGGAAGGGTCGCCCGAAGTCCGGTTCCGACCGGAAACCGGCACGGGTTCGGCAACGCTGTTATCGGACGCAATCGGCCCCATTCGGCGCGAGGCGATCCAGGAAGTGTCGCATGTCTAATCTTGTCTTGGAGTTGCGCCCGGGTGAAGTCATGATCATCAACGGCGCGCCGATTCGTTTCCGCACCAAGTCACGCATCGAGCTGACAGCGATGGCGCGGTTCCTGTTTGGCAAGCAGATCATGCCACCTGATCAGGCGGACACCCCGGCGCGGCGCATCTACTTCGCGCTGCAGACAGCCTACATTGGAGCCGAAGACGAACGCTCGGGAGGCTTCGCAGCCGCCCGTGAACTTATCGTCGCCTTCAAGGAGGCGACCACATCCGCGCTCGCCTGCGAAATCCTTGATCGCGCCTTGGCGTCAGCCGAGGCCGAAGATTTCTACCAGGCGCTCAAGCTCACACGACGGATCATCCGTCACGAAGATGCCGTCATGGGCCGCACGTCGGGAACCGCCAACCCGGCGGCTTCGCCTTCCACACACCTATGGGACCACAGACAGCCATGTCAGACATGACAAGGGCGGCTCGCGCCTATGATGCCGCCGCTACGTGCCGCAGCCAACGCATGCAGGAGGCCGATGTCTTCCTTCGCGCCACCGGCGGGTTGCGGGCGGCAAAGGATTCAGGCGCGCTGCCACGCGTCCGCGCCATCGCCGACAATCGCCGCCTCTGGATGACGGTCTCGGATCTCATGCGTGACCCGCTGAACGCATTGCCGGTGGAGCTACGCGCCTCGATCGTCTCGGTCGGCCTGATCGTGCAGCGCGAGATGGACCGCGAAGCGCCGGACTTCGATTTCCTGATCGCCATCAACGAGAACATCGCGGCCGGCCTGTCCCGTCAGGGCTGAGCCGACCAACCTCAAGAGGCTGCCGTGGGCACAACGACGAGCTATCTGAGGAGCCTGTACGCCACTGCGACGGGCAGCACTTGTGCCGGAAGGCTACTGGCCACGCTTTACGGACACGATGCGCAATCTACGAATTCGTTAGGCCAAAACCCGGTTACGGCACTCACATCGGCCGTTCGCGCAGAAGATGCGACAGTCGAACCTGGACGACCCGACGTCATGATGGTCAACAACAGCGCCATTAGCGCGAGCACCAGCACCATACCCCGGCATGCTTGCAGTGCAGGCGTAAGGCCTCGTCATCTGATCCATCAATAAGGACACCAGGCTCAAAAGGAGCCAACATGCACGACCTACAAACAACAGCGAGTGCCGAGGCACTCACGCAACGTATTGCGTCACTAACCCAGGCCGGCCACCTCAGCGCGGCCCGGTTGCTGCTGGCCGCCGTGCGGCGGCTTGTCCCGCCATCACCGCGGCTGACGGAGCTTTCCGCACGGCTGTCCATGCGCGAAGGTCGGCTCGACCTGGCGCTCGGTGAGCTAGACGAGGCTGTAAGGCAGTCGCCGGGCCATGCGGACCTGCGCAAGTGCCGAGCCGAACTCCACTTGCAAATGGATGACAGCGAAAGCGCGGCCGCCGATGCTTCGGAGGCCGTCATTCTCGACAGCCATGATCCCGTTGCCAAGGCGCTGCTCGGCATCGTGATGCTGGGGCTGAAGCGCCCCGCGGATGCCGTAGCCTGCCTCTCTGAGGCCATTATGGCTGATCCCGGGAATACCGCCTATCGCGAAGGCCTCGCCGCTGCGCTGGATGCGGCAGGCAACGCCGACGCGGCCCTCGCCACGCTCATCGCCGGAATCGCGGCGGCACCCCGGCAGGTCCAACTGCGCAATGCGGCCACGCTATTCTCGGTTCGTCGCCGGGACTTCAGCACCGCCGTGCGCCTCGCCGAGGAGGCTCGTGCCGCCGGCGTCACAGACGCATGTCTGTTTGGCTTGAAGGGGCACGCTCTGTCGAGCCTCGGCCGACATGACGAGGCCGCCGAATCCTATGGCGAGGCACTGAAGCTCGGTCCGGACGACGTGTATGTGCGGCACCTGGTCGCGGCCTCGGGCGCTCTGCCCGCAGCGGAGCGAGCACCTGTCGAGTATCTCCGCGCTGTGTTCGACGGTTATGCCGATCGCTTCGAACTGCACCTCGTATCGCTTGGCTATCGCATCCCCGGCCTGATCCATGCCGTGCTCGCCCAGCATCCGGTCATCGCTGCCGGCGAGCGTGTCGGCCCGGCACTCGATCTCGGCTGCGGTACCGGGCTCGTAGCGGTCGCGGTGTCCGACCTGCCGATCGGCCCGATCATCGGCGTTGATGTTTCGCCGCGCATGTTGGCATTTGCCGCAGCCAAGCAGCTCTATGCGGAATTGCGCGAAGTTGACCTCCTGCAGATGTTGATCGCGGATACCACTCGTTGGCCGCTGATTCTGGCAGCCGATGTGATGTGCTATTTTGGTGCTCTGCAGGATGTATTTGGGGTGGTCCATACGAGGCTCGCGCCAGGTGGCTGGTTCATTTTTTCGGTCGAGGAATTGCTGCCGGATCACGACGGTACGATACATGGCGCCGGCGACTGGGCGCTGCAGCGACAGGGGCGGTACGTGCACTCCAAGGGCTACATTGCCCAGGTCGCGCGAGACCTTGGCTTCACCATTGTGACCCTGGAACGTCAGGTGGTGCGCAACGAGGCAGATGCGGCGGTCTCCGGGATCTTCGCGGTGCTGGAGCGCAACGGATCATGACTACCGAGGCCGCGCTGGAATTGTTGCAGAACGGCGATCCGGTCGGCGCTCTCGCTCTCCTGCATGAGATAGCATCACCAGACCAGGCCGAGCCCGCCAGTCACGCCGCACGCGGCATGATACTGCTCGCCAACGATCAGCCAGCCGAGGCGCTGTCGGCCCTGCGAACCGCTGTGGGACTTGGCGACAACTCACCGCCGACCCTGCTGAACATGGCGCTTGCCGAGCAAGGAGCCGGTAGCCTGAAACGCGCTGTACGGCTGATGTACCGGCTGGAACAGCGATTTCCCGGCTGGGACGAACCAGCTCTGCGACGGGCACAGCTCTTGCGCGCCGCCGGGAAGGTGGCCAAGGCTGAACAGGCCTTTAGCCATGTTCTGGACATCAATCCCCGGCGCGAGGCGGCACTGCTTGGATTGGCCGGCCTGTTGATCATGCGCAGAGAGGGCGAGACGGCACGGCATTTGCTGTTGCGTTGCTGCGGAATCGCACCCGAGCGCGCCGAGGCGTGGGACACCTTGGGATTTGCGCTGCTGCTGACCGGTGACAAGCCGCTCGCTGAATCGGCATTTGCCGAAGCGCTGCGTTTGTCGCCTCAGACGCTGGAATACGCACTCCATCTGGTCGACGCCGCATGTGTGGCCGGTTCGGAGGAGGCGCTGCTGGCATGGCTCGAGGTCACAGCCGATGGCGATCCATTGAATGCGGTGCTGCCGACGGCGCGCGGCGTCCTGCTGCAACGGCTTGGGCGCCGGTCTGAAGCGCTTGACGCGCTGGAGACGGCAACAGCGCTTGTGCCTGAAGCGCCGCTGCCAGCTGCTCTGTTCGGTGAACTGCTGTCGAATGCGAACAGACTACGCGAGGCAGAAACAGAACTGCGCCATGCCAGTGAACTTGATCCTGAGAACCAACGGTTTCACAGAGCGCATGCCACGGTGCTGTACCGCATGCAGCGCCATGCAGAAGCGCGGGCTGAACTGCTTGCATCATTTGAGCGTAACGGCGAGCAGATGAATGATTACTGCACCCTGGCCAATGTCACTGTCTGTCTTGGGCTGCAGGACGAGGCGCTGGAAATGGTCCATCGTGCCATCGCGCTTGCGCCGCATGCGGAGGGGCCGCGACGCACTTTGTGCAATACGTTGCCGTACCGTGACGGCACCACCGGTGCCGAACTATTGGCAGCGCTTCGCGATTGCTCCGGCCGGCTGCCGCGTGAGAACTCTGGCCCCGTTCACCAACATTCGTGATCCCGACCGCCCACTCTTGATAGGCTTGCTGTCGGGTTCGTTCAGGGCACATCCCGTCGGCTGGCTGACGATCGCCGGGCTAGAGACGCTTGATCCGGGCGCATTCGCGGTCATCTGCCTGGCGCAGAACAGCTCGCAGGACTGGATGGCGCGCCGCTTCCGCACGGTTGCGCGCCAGTGGCACGATATCGACGGAATGAATGACAAGGCCCTTGCCGTAAAGACGCGCGAACTCGGCATCGACATCCTGATCGATCTTGGTGGCTACGGCAACTCGGCACGTATGCCCGCCTGCGCGTATCGTCTGGCGCCGGTGCAGATGAAGTGGGTCGGCATGCAGAATCACAGTTCCGGCCTTGCCGAAATGGATTGGATCATCTGCGACCGCTGGGAGATCCCGCCCGACCTGGAGCCGGTATATTCCGAGCGCCCGCTGCGGCTGTCGGATGGCTACGTGTGTTATAGCGCGCCACCATATGCACCGGATGTCGTGCCACTGCCGGCGCTCGCCAACGGCTATATCACATTCGGCTGCTTCAACAACCTGGCCAAGATCACGCCGCGCGCCATCGCCGCTTGGTGCACGATCCTGCATCGCCTGTCGAACGCCCGGTTGGTGCTGAAGACGCACCAGTTCGCCGATGCGGCGACCGCGGACCGCATCCTTGCGGACTTCGGCGCACACTGTATCACGCCGGAGCGTCTAGAGCTGCGTGGTCCATCCGGCCATCGAGCATTCATCCGAGAGTACAACGACATCGACATCGTGCTGGACCCGTTTCCCTATACCGGCGGCCTCACCACCTGCGAGGCGCTGTGGATGGGCGTGCCGACTGTCACCGTACCAGGCGAGATCTTCGCCTCGCGCCATTCAATGAGCCATTTGAGCAATGCGGGCCTCGCCGACTGGGTGGCGCCGGATGTCGCCGCCTACGTCGAGCTCGCGGTGGCAAAAGCGTCCGACCTCCCGGCCCTGGCCGCACTCAGGTCCGGGTTGCGCGCGCGCGTCAAGGCGAGCCCCCTATGCGATGCCCCGCGCTTCGGCCGCAGCCTTGGTGCTGCACTGCGCTTCGCCTGGCAGGACTGGTGCAGCCGTGCCGCCCAGTGTTGACAGACCCGCCGCGGTCGAGAGTGTGCTGGCACAGACGTAGCCCGCCAAGCGCCGCTCGGGATGCCGCTTCTCCGCCTCGGCGCCTTCTTTGGCGATCGCCTGATCGAGTTGAATCGGTGGAGCTGTTCCTGACCGGTCCGATGACCGGCTTGGCACCGGGGCGCCTGCGTTTCGGCAAACTAGCCACAGCTGGACAGAAGAATATCTGAATATCTGCAGAGAATATGGCGCGCCCGGAGAGACTCGAACTCCCAACCCCCAGATCCGTAGTCTGGTGCTCTATCCAATTGAGCTACGGGCGCTTCGCCAGGGCGCGCGGGTTTAACCGAAGCCCGACGGCAGGGCAAGGCTCGCCAGCCCCCACGACCGTTTGAACACCAGCCCCGCCAGCCCGGACCTATGCTGCCCCCAACGACAAACCGGGCGGGAGGAAAGCCATGGCACCGGTCAGCGAACAGGCCATCATGCACAAGGTCGCGTGGCGTCTCGTGCCATTCCTTGGCATCGGTTATTTCATCAACGCGCTCGACCGCACCAACGTTGCCATCGCGGCGTTGACCATGAACAAGTCACTCGGCTTCTCGGCCGCCCAATATGGCCTGGGCGCAGGCGCGTTCTTCTGGAGCTACATCCTGTTCCAGGTGCCCAGCAACGTGATGCTCGCCCGCATCGGCGCGCGACGCTGGATCACCACCATCATGCTCGCATGGGGACTGTGTTCAGGTGCAACCGCTCTGGTATCCGGCATAACCAGCTTCGTCATTGTGCGATTCATGCTGGGCGTCGCGGAGGCTGGCTACTTCTCCGGCGTGATCTTCTTCATGACACGCTGGTTCCCCGACCGACACCGGTGCACGGCGATGGGCGCATTCTACGCCTGCGCCGCGCTGGCCGTCTCCACCGGTTCACCCATCTCGGGCAACATCCTGGCGCTGCATGGGTGGCTCGGATTGCAGGGCTGGCAATGGATCTTCCTGCTCGAGGCCGCGCCCGCTCTCGTGCTCGCGGCATTCGGTCCATTCGTGCTGTGCGACCAGCCGGCCGACGCACGCTGGCTCACGCACGACGAGAAGGATTGGCTGCAGGGCAAGCTCGCCTCGGAGCAACGCGAGGCAGTCGGCTCTACCACCGGCACTCTGCAGGCGCTGCGCAGCCCGTGCGTGGTTCTCCTGACGATCGCCTATCTCTGCATCGGGTTCGGCGTCTACGCGAACGTCTTCTTCCTGCCGCTGATCATCAAAGACATGGGCTTCAGCAACATCGTCATCAGCTATCTGGCGGCGGTGCCGGCCGCCCTGGGCGCGATCGGCATGATCGTGGTTTCACGCAGTTCCGACCGTACCGGCGAACGCGTATCGCATGTCACGGTCCCAACGCTGGTGGCAGCTTTAGGGCTGATCGCCGCCGGTCTCACCGTCGGAAGACCGGTTGCCGAACTGATCTCGCTCTGTGTGGTTGGAATGGCCATCAGTTCCGCGTTGCCGACGTTCTGGAACCTGCCGACCGCCTATCTCGGCGCTGGCGCGGCAGCGGCCGGCATTGCAACCATAAACTCGGTCGGCAACATCTCAGGCTATCTGGCACCGCAGCTTGTCGGCGTGCTGCGCGACCTGACTGGCACATACGCGGTGGCGATGCTGGTGGTCGGCGGCATGGTGCTGGTCGCTGCGGCATTGCTGCCGCTCGGCGCCGCGGCACGATTGAGCGCGCTGGAGACCCGCCCCGCCAGGGTCTAGACCGCCAGCTTGTCCAGCTCGCGCAGAATCGACTCGCCCATGACGTTGGTGCCGACCTTTGCGGTACCTGGCGCCATGATGTCGGCGGTGCGCAGACCGGAGGCCAATACATTGGTGCACGCGCGCTCGATCAGTGCCGCGTCTTCCTCCATGCCGAACGAATAGCGCAGCAGCATGGCAAAGCTGAAAATCTGCGCCATCGGATTGGCGATGCCCTTGCCGGCGATGTCGGGCGCGGAGCCGTGTATCGGCTCGTACAACGCAAGGCGCTTGCCCGACGCATCCGCCGGCCCCAGTGTCGCGGACGGCAGCATGCCGAGACTGCCGGTCAGCATCGACGCCAGATCGGACAGCAGGTCGCCGAAGATGTTGGACGTGACAATCACGTCGAACTGCCGCGGAGTGCGCACAAGCTGCATGGCGCAGTTGTCGGCGTACATGTGGTCGAGCTGCACGTCGCCATAGTCCCGCTCGTGCAGCGCGGTCACGGTCTGACGCCAGAACAACCCCGACTGCATCACATTGGCCTTCTCCACGCTGGTGACGTGGTTCTTGCGCTTGCGGGCCAGTTCGAACGCCACACGCGCGACGCGCTCGATCTCGCTTGTGGTATAGCTTTCGGTATCGAAGCCGCGCCTCTCGCCGTTGGGCAGCGTTTCAATCCCACGCGGCTCGCCGAAATAGATGCCGCCGGTGCTTTCACGCACGATCATCAGGTCGAGCCCGCGCACCACCTCGCGCTTTAGCGTTGAGGCATCCACCAGCGGATCGAGCACGGTGGCGGGTCGTAGATTGGCGAACAGGTCGAGTTCCTTGCGCAGCCGCAGGATCGCCAGCTCCGGACGGAGCTGAAAACCCAGCTTGTCCCACTTGGGTCCGCCGACCGAGCCGAACAGGATGGCGTCGGCGTCCTTCGCCTTCTGCAGCGTCTCGTCGTTGATCGGCGTGCCGCGCGCATCGATCGAAGCACCGCCCACCAGGTCGTCCGAGATGTCGAACGAGACCATGCGGCGTCGCGCCATCCAGTCGATGATGCGGCGCACCTCGCGCATCACCTCAGGGCCGATGCCGTCGCCCGGCAGGATCAGCAGCGTCTTGTTGGCAGGCATCCGAGGTCCCGTTCAGGCCGCTGTGGATGGCAGCCACGCATGACGCTCGCGCTGCCGCGTCTCGTGGTGGCTGATCATTTCCTCGTGCTGCAACGTCTGGCCGATGTCGTCGAGGCCATTCAGCAGCAGGTGCTTGCGGAACGGGGCAATGTCAAAATGGATTTCCTCGCCATTTGGCCGGACCACGACCTGGCGCTCCAGGTCGATGGTGATGCGGGCATTGCCGCCGAGCTTCGCATCGTCGATCAGCGCGTCGCAGATCGCGCGCGGCAGTCGGATCGGCAGCAGGCCGTTCTTGAAACTGTTGTTGTAGAAGATATCGCCGAACGACGGCGCAATGATGCAGCGGATGCCGAAATCCTGCAGCGCCCACGGTGCGTGCTCGCGCGAGGAGCCGCAGCCGAAATTCTCATGCGCGACGATGATCTGTGCCTTGCGGTAAGGCTCCTGGTTCAGGATGAACTCCGGCCGCTCCTTGCCCTCGCTGTCGAAGCGCAGCGGATCGAACAGATGCACACCCAGTCCCGATCGCTTGATGGTCTTCAGGAAGCGCGCGGGAATCACCTTGTCGGTGTCGATATTCTGCATCGGCATCGGCGCGGCGACCGCAGTCAGTGTGGTGAATTTGTCCATTGTCTTGCCTTTCGTGGCACCCCCACCCTAACCCTCCTCCCCCGCTGCTGCGGGAGAGGGGCCAAAGCGCAGTGTCCCCTCTCCCGCGCAGCGGGGGAGGGTTGGGGCGGGGGTGCTGATCACCCCAACTGCCTGACATCGGCCAGCCGTCCCATCACCGCCGCCGCCGCCGCCATCGCCGGCGACAGCAGGTGCGTCCGCCCGCCCGGCCCCTGTCGTCCCTCAAAATTCCGGTTCGACGTACTCGCACAGCGCTGCCCCGGCGTCAGCTTGTCAGGATTCATCCCGAGGCACATCGAACAGCACGGATCGCGCCACTCAAAACCGGCCTCGAGCAACACGCGGTCCAGCCCCTCCTCTTCCGCCTGCTTCTTCACCTGGCCCGACCCTGGCACCACCAGCGCCTGCACGCCGGCGGCCACGTGGCGGCCCTTGGCGACGGAAGCAGCGGCGCGGATGTCCTCGATCCGGCCATTGGTGCAGGAGCCGATGAACACCACGTCGATCGGCACGTCCGCCAGCTTCTGGCCAGGCTTCAGCGCCATGTATTCCAGCATGCGCTGCATCTGCGTGCGCTGGCCTTCATCCGCGACGTCGGCCGGATCAGGCACCGAGCCGGTCACCGGCACCACCGCGCCCGGGCTGGTGCCCCATGTCACCATCGGCGCGATATCGTTCGCGTGCAGCGCCACAGTGGTGTCGTAGTGCGCGCCCGCGTCGGTCGGCAACGTCCGCCAATACGCCAGCGCCTGCTCCCACGCCGCGCCCTTCGGTGCGTATTCGCGTCCCTTGACGTAGGCGAACGTCGTCTCGTCCGGCGCGATCAGTCCGGCCCGTGCGCCAGCCTCGATCGTCATGTTGGACACCGTCATACGGCCCGCCATGTCGAGCGCGCGGATCGCCTCGCCGGTGTATTCGATCACATGGCCCGTGCCGCCGGCGGTGCCGATCTTGCCAATGATCGCCAGCACGATGTCCTTGCCCGAACAGCCGAACCCCAGCGCGCCATCGACGCGGATTTCCATGTTCTTCGCCGGCTGTTGCAGCAGCGTCTGCGTCGCCATCACGTGCTCGACCTCGGACGTGCCGATGCCGAACGCCAGCGCGCCCATCGCGCCGTGCGTCGAGGTATGCGAATCACCGCACACGATTGTCGTGCCCGGCAGGCTGATGCCCAGTTCGGGGCCAATGATGTGCACGATGCCCTGGCGCACATCGAGTATCGGGATGTACGGCACGCCGAACTCGACGACGTTCTTCTCCAGCGTCTGCACCTGAATCCGGCTGTCCTCTTCCTTGATGTCGGAAGGAGTCCGCGCGCCGACCGTCGGGATATTATGGTCGGCAACGGCGATCGTCAGATCAGGCCGGCGCAGCTTGCGGCCCGCAAGACGCAGGCCCTCGAACGCCTGCGGGCTGGTCACCTCGTGCAGCAGATGCCGATCGATGTACAGAATGCACGTTCCGTCCGGGAGCTTCTCCACGACGTGGCTGTCCCAGATCTTGTCGAACAGCGTGCGTGGCTTCGCGTCGGACATGGCGTTTCTTCTCCCTCGTGACCGGGCCTGGCCCGGTTATCAATCGGCCGCTTCGGTTTCGCTGGTAGTAGCCGGGGCCTCGCCGGATGGACCGGCGGTGCGCGCGCGCTCGGCAATGCGTGCACGCTTGCCCGAGCGTCCACGCAGATAATACAGCTTGGCCCGCCGCACATCGCCTCGACGCACGACAGCGATCTCGGCGATCAGCGGCGAATAGAGCGGGAACACGCGCTCCACACCCTCCCCATAGCTAATCTTGCGCACGGTGAAGTTGCTGTTGAGCCCCTTGTTGGACCGCGCGATGCACACACCCTCGAATGCCTGGGTGCGGGTACGTTCGCCCTCCACCACCCTAACAGCGACCCGCACCGTATCGCCCGGCACGAAGTCCGGCACGCCGCGGCTCGCGCTCAGGCGAGCGATCTGCTCGGCTTCGTAACGCTGGATGATGTTCATCGCTCAGGTCCTTCCGTCGAGATTTCCTTACGGCGCAGTCGCCGAACTGGCAACCGCCGCCGCGCGAGTGGCTGATGTGTGCTCGCCCCAAAGGTCCGGGCGCCGCTCGCGGGTAACGCATTCCGCCGCAGCGCGGCGCCAGGCCGCCACCGCGGCGTGATGGCCGGAGAGCAGCACGTCGGGCACACGGCGTCCCTGCCATTCGGCGGGTCGGGTGTAGTGCGGGTACTCCAGCAGATGGTGCGAGAACGACTCCTCTGCCGCGCTGTCGGCCGCGCCCATCACCCCCGGCAACAGCCGAACCGCGGCATCGAGCAATACCAGCGCAGGCAGTTCACCACCGGACAGCACGTAGTCGCCTATACTGATCTCTTCCATCCGCCGGGCATCGATCACGCGCTGATCGACCCCCTCGTAGCGACCACAGAGCAGGACGACGCCGGGTCCGGCCGCGTAGCGTTGCACATCGCGCTGTGCCAGCGGCCGGCCGCGCGGCGTGAGGAACACCAAAGGCCGGTCATCCGCCACCGAGGCAATGGCGGCGTCCACAACGTCGGGCCGCAGCACCATCCCAGCCCCACCGCCGAACGGCGTGTCATCGACTGTGCGATGCCGGTCGGGAGCGAAGTCACGAATATTCACCGTCTGCAACGACCATACGCCCGACCGCAGCGCCCGGCCGGCAAGCGATTGCCCCAGAGAACCGGGGAACATCTCCGGAAATAGCGTCAACACAGATGCGCGCCAGGTCATCGCGGACCGTCATGGCCGGGCTTGGCCCGACCATCCACGTCTTGAGCCGGCGCCGGGCCCGTCCATGACGCCGGCGCCTCTGTCTCCTCAGGCGGCACAACCAGCACCCGACCGCGCCTCACATCGACCTCCGGGACACAGGCTCGCGTGAAGGGCACCAATAGCGGTGGCCTTTCCTCGCATTCAATCTCCAGACTTGCCCCCGCGCCATAGTCATGCACGGCGCTGACAGTGCCTAGCTCCGCACCATCGCCGTCGACCGCCGCAAGCCCGATCAGATCCGCCAGATAGAATTCGTCTTCCTCCGGCTCCGGCAATTGCGCCCGATCGACATACAACCGCGTGTTGGTCAGCTTCTCAGCCGCCGTCCGGTCGGCAACCTTGATCTCCGCGCCACCAACCAACTCGGCGACCTCCGCCACCCCCTCGCCGCGCGAACGCAGCACATATCGCCGGCCCTGCGCGTCGCTCAGCGGCCCGTACGCCGTCAGATCATCAGCATACGACGTGACCCTGACCAGTCCGCGCACGCCATGAGGCCGGCCGATCACGCCCATCAGGATGCGGCTTTCCCGCACCCATGTGACCGGGCTCGACCCGGCCATCAGCCCGCCGTCGCCTCGGCGGCCTTGGCGCGCTCCTGCGCCTTCTTCTTCGGCGCCGACTTCACCGGCTGCTCGCCCCACGATGGCATCGGGCCAACGCCCTTCTGCCCGAGGAACTTCGCCACCCGATCGGTCGCCACCGCGCCCTGCGACACCCAGTGCTGGATGCGCTCTGCCTGCAGCCGCACGCGGTCCTCATGCTCGGCCGGCAGCATCGGATTGTAGCTGCCGAGCTTCTCGATGAACCGCCCGTCGCGCGGGCTGCGGCTGTCGGCCACCACGATGTGGTAGTAGGGGCGCTTCTTCGCCCCAGCGCGGGCCAGGCGGATCTTCAGACCCATCGATCAGTGTCTCCTTGAGAAATCAGGTCGGTTGTTGGGCACCATGCCCTTCGGCATCAGGGCGGCGAGCCCGTTCCGCATCAGTCCCTTCTGACCCAGCTTGCTCATCCGCTTCATCATCGTCGTCATGTCGTCGAACTGCTTCAGCAGCTTGTTGACTTCCTGCACCGACGTTCCCGACCCTGACGCGATCCGCTTCTTCCGGCTCGCCTTGATGATGTCGGGTGTGCGCCGCTCCTTCACCGTCATCGACGAAATGATCGCCGCCTGGCGCTTCAGGATCGTCGTATCCAGATTGGCGTCCTCGATCTGCGACTTGATCTTCGCCACACCAGGCAGCATCCCAAGAATGCCCGACAGGCTGCCCATCTTGCCGATCTGCTTGAGCTGGCTCGCATAGTCCTCGAGGTCGAATTTCCCCCGCATCATCTTGGACGCGAGCTTCTCGGCCTCCTCGCGATCGATCGTCTCGGCGGCGCGCTCCACCAGGCCCAGGATGTCGCCCTGCCCAAGGATCCGCCCCGCCACGCGCTCCGGATGGAAATCCTCCAGCGCGTCCTGCTTCTCGCCAACACCGACCAGCTTGATCGGCGCCCCGGTGATCGCCCGCATCGACAGCGCCGCACCACCGCGCGCATCGCCGTCCATCCGCGTCATCACGATGCCGGTCACGCCGACCGCCTCGTTGAACGCCTTCGCGGTGTTCACCGCGTCCTGCCCGGTCATCGCATCGACCACCAGCAGCGTCTCGACCGGCGAGGCGGCGGCACGGACCTGCCGCACCTCGTCCATCAGCGCCTCGTTGATCGAGAGCCGACCGGCGGTATCCAGGATGACGATGTCGAAGCCTTCGCGCCGCCCGACGTCCATCGCGCGCTGAGCGATCTGCACCGGCGTCTCGCCGGCCACGATCGGCAAACTCGGCACCTCGGCCTGCTCGGCCAACTGCGCCAACTGCAGCTGCGCCGCCGGCCGCTGGGTATCCAGGCTGGCCAGCAGCACCCGCCGGCGCAGCCGCTCGCGCAGCCGCAGCGCCAGCTTGCCCGAGGTGGTTGTCTTGCCCGAGCCTTGCAGGCCCACCATCAGGATCGGAATCGGCGCCGGCGCATTCAGGTTAAGCGGGACGGCACCCTCGCCGCCAAGCGCCTCGACCATCACGTCATTGACGATCTTGACCACCTGCTGGCCGGGCGTGACCGAGGACAGCACCTCGGACCCCACCGCGCGCTCGCGCACCTTGGAGATGAAGTCGCGCACCACCGGCAGCGCCACATCGGCGTCCAGCAGCGCCAGCCGGACTTCCCGAAGCGCCTCGGTGACATCGGCCTCGGACAGCGCGCCGCGGCCGCGCAGGCGATCGAACACTCCGGAAAGCTTGTCTGACAGCGCCTCGAACACGGCTCATCTCCAACGGCCAAAGCGCCGCTGCGCGAACCCTCGCGGAGCGGCGGAGTCCCCGCATCGGGCGGGGACCGGGGCGGCGACGTTACCCGGATGCGCGGCGTTATGCGAGCGGGAGGTGGGGGAGTCAACGCAGGCTTCGCGCGAAGCCCTTATCACACGCCTGTCAGCAGCAGATCGAGGGCGCGCAGCACCGTCTCGCCCTGATCCTGCAGAGACCCGGCAACCTCGCGCAGCTCCCGCGAAGGCACGGCGGCAAGAGCTTGCGTCAGCATGACGTGCCGCTGGCCCTTGATGTTGAAAACCGGATTAAGTCCCGCGGCCACCGATCGCACGGCGCCTTCCTTCATCAGCGGTACGACAACCCGGGTTGCCAGTCCCGCGAGCAGATTTGCCTGAACGTCCACCACATAACCGCGCTGTGCTCTTCCCGGCATGGGATAGACATCGAGATGCGCCATCAGAACTGCCTGTATTCAGCAAGCGGCAATCCGTTCCTCTCGACGTACTCATTCCACGCCTCGATCGCGTCCTGGTTCTCCCGGAGCCACTTTGCCGTCCGCGTCTCTTCGACGACCTCTCTCAAGCCTCGCTCGCACGCCTGCGACAGGCTCACCCCCAGGTCCCGCGCCTCCTGCAGGAGTGGCTCGGGCAAGGTCACATTGGTGGGTTTGCGTGGCGCCGAGCGCGCTGCACGCCGGGCCCTGTCCGACATCGTGCGCGGCATGCCCATCTCCATGGCCGTTGCTCATGGGCATATACCATGCGCATGGTGGAGTTGCCAGACGGGCAGACAGCCACGTCCGCGCTCGATCATCACCGACGGCCTGGCTCGGCCACCTCCCTCATGACCCCGCCCGTTCCGCCGCTGCCGCGCCCGCACGAACGCCCGCAGCACCGCATTGAGCCGCGTCTGATAGCCAGGACTATGCGCCTTGAACCAGCGCAGCATCTCGGGGTCCAGCCGGATGTGGATCGGCTACCGCTGTTCCGGCAGCCCGACATCGGCGGTGCTTTCCCAGCCCGCCGGCAGCGCGCCGTCCTCGTCGTCGGCCAGACGCGCGATGTCCGCAGGCGCCATATGGCCTCGGCCACCCGCCAGTCACTTCGGCTTTCGCCGCGGGCGCGCATCGCCTCACACTATCCTAACCGAACAGTTCGCTGTCGTCCGGATTCGGCATTCCCTTCCCAGTCTCCAGATATCGCTTGAGGCTGGAAGATGTAACCCCCAGCGCGTCGTCGCGCTGGCATAACCCTCGTCGGCGCGCGGGAAACGCGGTGGGCAAAGACAAGAGTTGCGTCGTTCCCTTCGGCCCTCAAGTTGAACTCGATGTCGCTGCCTGGCCAAGCCGCGTTGCTGACCTTCCAGCGCACGCGGGCAACCGGGTTAAGCTCTTCGACGATTATTTTCGCGACAAAACGCCTCCCGGCGACGCCGCGCGTATCGGGCTGCCGGCTTGCCCAGGTCATGCAAACCTCCGCGATTGCGTCTGGCATCACCGCATCTCATACTGGAAGGCGAACCACAGTGAGCCGGGATATGGCTATCGCTCCGCTCCAGCCGCACAAGTCGTGGTACCGCCATTTCTGGTATGCACAGCGCTCGCCGCGCGACACGCTGGTCGATCGAACGTTGCTGTTCGCTATCGTCGCATTGTCTCTGGTGGTCAGCGGAATGCTGCTGGTCCACCACCACACGGCAGCACACGTCGCGGGCAGGACTATCGCATTTGGCGCTGGATCGGCTGAGTAAGTAGCCTGGCCAGGAAGTTATCATTCCAACCGGCCTGCTTGAGCTTTCCCTTGATGGAGCCCTTGGAGCCCTCGATCTCGCAGGCATTGAGCGCCACCTGCGCAGCAGAGAGATGTTTTGCGGGCCGTTGTCCTTTCAGCTGCGGTTCTGATCCTCGTTCATCGTCCGTGCCAGCACCCGATGGCGAGAGGTGGTCCTGAGGTGACCGCAGAATCTCATGGCTTGAATTCGATCTTATAATTAGGCTGCGCCGGCCTCCGCGCCCCGACAAATGTCAAATGCGATTTCCCCGGGAGTGGCCATTATCCAGGGAATCGCAAGGCAGATGGCCGGTTCAACTGCTCGCCACACAGCATCGATATTGTCATAATCTGATCATCGAAAATGCTGCCCATCCAACCTTCAAGGTAGATAGGGTGAAGCCCTGGCGGTCTATTGAACCGTGACGTTGTAAGGTTTGTTGATGTTATTGATCACGACCAGCACACTGAAGCTGTCGGGGCCCTTATAACCAGCATCAGGCTTATACGACACGTCAGTGTACTTATCATGCTGTACGATGGCCACCTGACCGTGTTTGGGCAGTTTTGACAGATGCATCGCCCCACCGAACACCACGTCGTTAAATTCCACTGCCAGCCGCTGGCCGCACCAACCGCCATCGTTGCTCATGGTGATGCTGCCGATTCCTGGCGTGCCGCCAGGAACCGACCACCCACCATCCTCAGCGGAGCACGTCTTTGATTGTGGCATTGATGACGCCAAATCAGACTGCGCCCAGGCAACGTTGCCAAAAAGCGCCGCACCAAAAAGCGTGGCGAACAAACAGGCGGTCTTGGACATGGTGAGTCTCCCCCGATTGCTGCCGATTCCATGGCTTGGCATGCGGATTGTCAAGGGAAGCAGACACAATCCCAATGTCGCGTGCATATGAGCTTGACGATGCGCATCCGATCCGCTCAACCGGGCGCATGCGTATCGTAATCATGGGGGCCGGCGGCCTCGGCGGCTATTTCGGCGCGCGGCTGGCGGCAGCCGCCAACGACGTCGCGTTCGTCGCGCGTGGGGCACATCTCGCGGCAATCCGTGAACACGGCCTGCGCGTGGAGAGCGCGCGTGGCGATCTGCATCTGCGCGATGTGACGGCGACGGATGATCCCGCTACGCTGGCACAAGCGGACGTCGTGATGATCGCCGTGAAGCTGTGGGATACCGAGGCCGCAGCCGAAGCAGTGAAGCCATTGGTGCGACCCGGCACAGCAGTGGTGTCGTTCCAGAACGGCGTCAGCAAGGATGAGGTGCTGACCCGCACTCTTGGCCGCGAGGCGGTGATCGGCGGTGTCGGTCAGATCGGCGTGGTGATCGCAAGCCCCGGCGTGATCCGCCACACCGGCACGATGGCGAAGCTGATCTTCGGCGAACTCGACAACGCGCGGACCCCGCGCGTCGCGGCGTTGCTGGACGCTTGCACCGCCGCGGGAATTGACGCCGAGATCGCGCCCGACATCAACCTGGCGATCTGGCAGAAGTTCGCCTTCCTGGTCCCGATGTCTGCCTGCACTGCCAGTATGCGCTCCAGCATCGGCCCGATCCGCACCAATCCCCAGACCCGGGGCTTCCTGCTCGACATCACGCGCGAGGTTGTCGCGGTCGGCCAGGCTCTCGGCGTGAGGCTGGCCGACGACTTCGCGGAAGAGCGCATACGCTTCGTCGAGACGTTGCCGCCGCAGATGACCGCGTCGATGCAAGGAGACCTGGCTCGTGGCAATCGCCTGGAATTGCCGTGGCTGAGCGGCGCCGTCGTCGAACTCGGCAGACGAGTTGGTGTGCCGACGCCGCTCAATCGCGCGGTCGCGGACATTCTGGCGCTCTACGTCAATGGCACACCGTGACGTGGCGAGACGGTGAAGTTTCGTTCAAGAGCCTGCTTGTATCTGATCCGGATCAAATAAGCTGCTAATCCGTAATGAATGGCCACTGAACATTGCGTAGTAGCATCTAACTAATTCTCCCAGTAAATCAATCAGATGCTTAACACTTATCACACGGTATCTCGGAACGTAATCGTTCCGATCGAACAATCGTGAGAGTCTCAATTACAAGACTTGCATTCACGGTATCGTGAGGTATCTGCTCACATGAACGTGAGCCTCTCGCTGGCTGCCGCTGAGAATCGGAGATCAGATCTCGATGGAAATGCCCCGGATCAGCCCGAACCTGCCCACCGGTCTTGCCTTCGAGATCGCCGATCTCATGTTGCTGCAAGGCTGGGCCGACTTCCACGATGTGCAGATGGTTGTCGAACTGGACCATTGCGTGGAAGGCGAGGAATACGAAGAGGTCATCGCCTTCTATGGGCACGACAGTCAGCTCCGCCGATGGATCCTCTGGCGCGCGGCCGGCGAGATCGTGGTGCAGCCGCTGATTGGCCGAAGCTGCCGGTTTTGCAGTGTCGCTGACGCTCTCGAAAGCCTGATCCCCGCCCGTTCCTAGCCGCGCCGTCAGCTCCGATACGACCCGTTGATATCGATGTAGCCGTGCGTGAGATCGCAGGTCCAGACCGTGGCCTTGCCGCGGCCCAGACCGAGATCGATCGCGATCTCCACGTCGCGCCCCTTCATGTGCTGCGTCACCGGTCCCTCGTCGTAGCCGGGAACAACGCCGCCGTTCCGCGCCATCCATACGCCGCCCACGCCCACCGATAGCTTGTCGCGGTCCGCCGGCTCGCCGGCTTTGCCGACCGCCATGACGATGCGGCCCCAGTTGGCGTCCTCGCCAGCGATCGCTGTCTTCACCAGTGGCGAGTTGGCCACCGCGAGCCCGATGCGCTTCGCCGACCGTGCCGTCGTGGCGCCGCTCACATCGATGCGCACCAGCTTTTGTGCCCCTTCGCCGTCGCGCACGACCTGGAGCGCCAGATCGAGCAGCACAGCATTCAGCGCGCCTGCGAAATCGGCCAGCATGCTCCCACCCTCCGCGGGCACGCGCGGGTGCTTCGCCTGGCCGGTGGCGAACAGCAGCACGGTGTCCGACGTCGAGGTATCCGAATCGACCGTGGTGCAGTTGAAGCTGGTATCGATACCCTTCTTCAGCAGCGCCTGCATCGCACCGGCGGGCAGCTTCGCGTCGGTGAACACGAAGCACAGCATCGTCGCCATGTCGGGCGCGATCATGCCGCTGCCCTTGGCGAACCCGCTGATGCGCACCTCCGCCTCGCCGATCCGCGCGGACTGAGTCGCGGCCTTGGGGAAGGTGTCCGTGGTCATGATGCCGCGCGCCGCATCCTCCCACCCGTCGTCGCGCAGCCCGGCGTGAAGCGCTGGCAGAGCGGCTGTCAGTCTATCATGAGGCAGCACCTCGCCGATTACGCCGGTGGAGGCAATGAATACCTGCTTCGCCGGGCATCCGATCAGCTTCGCCGCCGCCGCCGCGCTCGCCGCGCAGGCATCACGCCCGGCCTTCCCGGTGAACACATTGGCATTGCCGGCGTTCACCACAACGCCGCGCGCCTTGCCACCGGCAAGCGAGGCGCGGCACCAGTCGACCGGCGCTCCGGGGCACTTGCTGGTGGTGAAGACGCCCGCGACCGTCGTGCCCGCCGCAAGCTCGATCATCACCAGGTCGTTGCGTCCCTGGTAGCGGATGCCTGCCGCAGCGGCACCCAATCGCACACCCGCGAGCGGGGACAGGTCCGGCAATGGCATGGCGAGCGGCGAGACAGGCGAGTCCATGAGCGTTTCCTTGGATAGGGCAGGTCTATTGCTTGCTTGGTGCGGGCGGCGGCTCGGCGGTGTCCGTGGGGCGCACCTGCGACCCGTCGAGGTTGAATTTCTCGACCGACGCCGAGGCCCGCGCCTTGGCAACCGCCTTCTGAACACCTTCCTGGATCATCTTCTGACGCAGTTCGTCGTGCGCCTGTTCGAAGCTGGGCGGGTCGGCACGACGGCGCTCCACCAGCAGGATGACATGCCAGCCGAACTGGGTGTGTACCGGCTCGGGCGATATTTGCCCCGGCTGCAGGGCGAAGGCCGCGGTAGCGAACTCCGGCACCATTTCGTCCTTTTTGAAGAAGCCCAGGTCGCCGCCCTGCTGCGCCCCGCTGGGATCCTTGCTGTACTGCTTCGCCAGCGCGCTGAAGTCGCCGCCGCCCTTGAGCTGCGCGATGATCTTCTTCGCCTCGGCCTCATTGTCCACCAGGATGTGCTTGGCGTGCACCTCTTCCTCGCCGGGCTTGCCGGCGATGTCCTGGTCATAACGCGCGTGCACCGCCTCCTCGGTAACCGACGGACCGACTTCCTTGTTCAGCATCGCAGTCTGCAGCGCACGGTCCTCGGCCGCCGCAACCTGACGCTGCACGGTCGGGTCCTTGTCCAGGCCCGACTTCCGCGCCTCCGCGACCAGCAGCCGGCCATCTATCATCTGATCCAACAGCATCGGGTAGAGTGTCTGGGTGGGCATGCCGCGGAGATTGGCGGGCAGCCCCTGCGTCGCGTCCTTGAGGTCGCTGAGATGAATTGCCTGCCCGTCGACCTTGGCCACGACCGGGTCGGCTGGCGGCGGCGCCGTTCCAGGCGCCGTTCCCTGGGCCCGAGCGGCCACGCAACCGAGCAAAGTCGCGGCGAGCAGACAAAATGCGGTACCGAGGGCACGCGACATAAAATCACCTGTTCAAAGCGGGCCTCGATCATGGCCGAAGCCAAGTAGTGCCACAAGAATCGCACCGGTAAACTTACCTGCCTCCTCGGGCCGCCCTATGGGTCTGGAGGCAAACGCTTGACAGCGACGCGTCGTTGACCCGAGGCGGTACGGGTCCTATCTGAACTCCGCCCGGACTTCCCCGGGCCTGATCCGGGGATTCGGAGCCTGCCTGCCCGGCCCAGGCCGGCCATCTGAGAAGGTCCCATGTTCGCTGCCATCGCTCGCGCCGTATTCGGCACCGCCAACGATCGTTCGCTCAAGGGCTATCAGCGACGTGTGCCGCAGATCAACGCCCTCGAACCGGCAATGGAGGCGCTGTCGGACGAGGCACTGCGCGCGAAGACCGCCGAGTTCCGCGAACGGCTGGCCGGCGGCGCCACGCTCGATGATCTGCAGCCCGAGGCATTCGCCGTGGTCCGCGAGGCAGCCAAGCGGACGCTCGGCCAACGTCACTTCGACGTACAATTGGTCGGCGGCATGGTGCTGCACGATGGCAAGATCTCCGAGATGAAGACCGGCGAAGGCAAGACGCTGGTCGCGACCCTGCCCGTCTATCTCAACGCGCTCGCCTCGAAGGGCGTGCACATCGTTACGGTCAACGACTACCTGGCCCGCCGCGACGCCGAATGGATGGGCCAGATCTACCAGTTTCTCGGCATGACCGTCGGCGTCATCGTGCATGGCCTGGATGATGACCAGCGGCGCGCTCAGTACACCGCCGACATCACCTACGGCACCAACAACGAGTTCGGCTTCGACTACCTGCGCGA
Organism: uncultured Alphaproteobacteria bacterium; assembly: GCA_963812505.1. Lineage (GTDB taxonomy): Bacteria > Pseudomonadota > Alphaproteobacteria > Acetobacterales > Acetobacteraceae > JAMXLO01. The sequence continues at coordinate 112,921 of CAWEVM010000005.1, read as the reverse complement.
CAACATGAAGTACCGGCTGGAGGACATGGTCCAGCGGGAGTTCTTCTTCGGCATCGTGGACGAGGTGGACAGCATCCTGATCGACGAGGCGCGCACGCCACTGATCATCTCGGGCCCGGCAGAGGACAGCTCCGACCTGTATCGCCAGGTGGATGCTGTGGTGAAGGAGCTGGTGAAGGACACCAGCACCTACGACAAGGACGAGAAATTCCGCACCGTGGCGCTGACCGAGCCCGGCTCCGAGCACGTCGAGGACATGCTGCGCGAGGCAGGCATCATCACCGAGGGCAACCTCTACGACATCTTCAACGTCTCGGTGGTGCATCACGTGCAGCAGTCGCTGCGCGCGCACACGCTGTTCACCCGCGACGTGGACTACATCGTGCGCCAGGACAAGGTGGTGATCATCGACGAATTCACCGGCCGCATGATGGAGGGCCGCCGCTACTCCGACGGGCTGCACCAGGCGCTCGAGGCGAAAGAGCACGTCGAGGTCCAGGCGGAGAACCAGACGCTCGCCTCGATCACCTTCCAGAATTACTTCCGTCTGTACCCGAAGCTCGGCGGCATGACCGGCACGGCGATGACCGAGGCGGATGAGTTCGCTGAAATCTACAAGCTCGACGTGGTGGAGATCCCCACCAATGTTGCCTGCGTTCGCAATGACGAAGACGACGAAGTGTATCGCAGCGCGGCCGAGAAATACGAGGCGGTGGCGACGCTGATCGAGGAGGCCCGCAAAGCCGGCCAGCCGGTTCTGGTAGGCACCACTTCGATCGAGAAGAGCGAGACGATCAGCGAGATCCTCAAGAAAAAGCGCATCCCGCATGCGGTGTTGAACGCCCGCTTCCACGAACAGGAGGCGGACATCATCGCGCAGGCCGGCGCGCCAGGTGCAGTGACGATCGCCACCAACATGGCCGGCCGCGGCACCGACATCAAACTCGGCGGCAATCTGGAGATGCTGCTGAAGAAGGAACTCGCCGGCATCGACGAACCCACGCAGCAGGCGACACGCGTGGCCGAGATCAATGACGAAGTGGCCGCGGCGCATGAGAAGGTGAAGGCCGCTGGTGGGCTGTTCGTGATCGGCACGGAACGCCACGAAAGCCGGCGCATCGACAACCAGCTACGTGGTCGGTCCGGACGCCAGGGCGATCCCGGGCGCTCGCGCTTCTTCCTGTCGCTGGAAGACGATCTGATGCGCATCTTCGGTTCCGACCGGATGGGCGGGATGCTGCAGCGGCTTGGCCTGAAGGATGGCGAGGCGATCGTCCATCCCTGGATCAACAAGGCGCTGGAGAAGGCGCAGAAGAAGGTCGAGGCACGCAACTTCGATACGCGCAAGAACGTGCTCAAATACGACGACGTGATGAACGCGCAGCGCAAGGAGGTCTACGCGCAGCGCAAGGAGTTCATGAAGGCGACCGATGTAACCGAGACGGTCGCGGACATGCGCGCCGAGGTCATCGAGACGATGGTGATGCGTCGGGTGCCGGAGAAGGCATTCTCCGAGCAGTGGGAACTGAAGGAACTGGCCGACGATCTGCGCCGCGTGCTGAACCTCGATCTGCCGATCGAGGAATGGGGCCGCGAGGAAGGCATCGACGAAAGCCATCTGCGCGAGCGGGTCGATCAGGCGGCGGACGCGCTGATGGCGGCGAAGGCGGCCAACATGGGCCCCGAACTGATGCGCTTCATCGAGAAGTCGCTGCTCATTCAGACGATGGATGCGGTGTGGAAGGAACACCTCTACGCGCTGGATCACCTGCGCCAGGGCATCGGCCTGCGTGCCTACGGCCAGCGCGACCCGCTGAATGAATACAAGAGCGAGGCATTCGCGCTGTTCAACGCGATGCTGGATGAATTGAAGGAGCGGGTGACGGCGATGCTGGCGCGGGTCGAGTTGGCGCCTGAGCCGGTACAGCCGCCGCCGCCCATCCAGATGATTGAGACGCATCCTCAGCCGGTGCCGGTGTTCGCCGGCGAGCCGGAGATGGCGATGGAAGGTGCCGGCTCCATGACGATCGCCGCGGCGCCGCCGATGCGGTCCGATGCCGTCGATCCGAATGACCCCGCGACGTGGCGCAATACATCACGCAATGCGCCATGCCCGTGCGGCTCCGGCAAGAAGTACAAGCACTGCCACGGCCGGTTGGGATAACGCCAAAGCTCAACGAGCGCGCGCCGTCCTTCTCTCAGTTCCTCACAAGCGCGCGTTTCTGCGTTGTCGATCAGCCGCGGGGCGCGATCAGCTTGAGATAGATCAGCCCGGTCATCAGCGCGTCGTTCAGCGCGTCGTGCGCGGGCAGCGCCGGCAGGTCGAGGTCGGCGAGAATCCGCGTAAAGCTGAGATCGACGGTGCCGGTATAGAGTGCGTCGCGGGCGGAGCGGTCGCGCATCACGCGGTCGTAATAGAGCGCCGAAACCTCGATCGCTCGGTTGGGCAGGCTGATGCCGAGCCACGGCCGGATCACGCGGTTGACCATGGCGACGTCGAACTCGAGGTAGTAGCCGACCAGTGGCCGCGTGCCGATGAACCGCAGGAAGTGGCCCACGGCCTCGCGTGCCGGCAGCCCATCCGCGACATCCATCGGGCGCAGTCCGTGCACCGCCACCGCGGCGTGCTCGATCGCGGCGGAGGGGCGCACCAGCAGTTCCAGACTCTGGCTCGCGAGCAGACGATTGCCACGGATACGGATGGCGGCAAGGCTGATGATGTCGCTGCGCCTGCGGTTGAGGCCGGTGGTTTCGGTATCGAACACGACCGCCTCGGCTGCGTCTTCGGGCTCGAACAGAAAGGCGTAAGCGGGGTCGCGCAGGCGGGCGCGCGATCGGGCCCGGTGAGAGATCCAGCGTTGTAGGAACTCGCGCACGGGCCGGTCTCCCTGTCTCTGAGCGGCGCCGGAACGGAACGGGCTACGGCCGCTTTGGGTGGTTTGCTGCCCGACAGCTATCCGGCGACGAACCCGCAGAAGCCGACGCTTATTGGCTCCCCTCGCGCCCGAGCACGACGTGCATCGCGAGGTCTGTGCCAGTGGATTCCATCACGCGATAGCCGAGGGCGGGAAGATCCAAGCCCTCGAATATCGCCTCGCCCCGTCCGAGCAGGACAGGCGAAAGCGCGAAGTGCAGTTCATCGATCAGGCCGGCCTGCAGATATTGGCGAACTGTCGAAACGCCACCTCCAATCTTGACGTCGCGTGCTCCCGCTGCGTCGCGTGCGCGCTCAAGCGCGGCGTGGATCCCGTCAGTGACGAAGTGGAACGTGGTGCCGCCCTCCATTACGATCGGCTCGCGGGCATGGTGCGTTAGGACGAACGTCGGAGCGTGATAGGGCGGATTGTCTCCCCACCAGCCCTTCCAGCTGTCGTCCAGCCATTCCCCACGCACCGGACCGAACATGTTCCGGCCAAGGATGAAGGCACCGAAGCCGTCCATCGAGCGGTGGGCAAAGGTCTCGTCCACGCCCTCCGAGCCACCACCCTGGCCGAACATGGCCTTGAACGTCTTGGTGCCGAAAAACCAAGTGTGGAGCTCCGTTCCGCGCTTTCCCAGGGGATCCTGAAGACTCTGTTCCGGGCCCGCTCCGAACCCATCCAGGGACAACGAAAACCCCGCGACTCTTACACGCCCCACCACAGCGCCCCTACTGCTTGCAGCATGCTACGTTGCAGAACCAGTGTCTGCAATCACAGAGCACGAGCCCAGCCGTGTGGGCGGTGAGGCTGCTGATTGACAGCTTGACCACCCCACGCATCGTAATGCTCTCCTAAGAGTACTTATCCCTGGAGCGCCCCGTGCTGACCTATGATTTTCGCCTGCCGCCCGGTCCGCGAACCGTCGAATACGCGCTACTGGCAGAAGACCTCGGCTTTCGAGCGGTCTGGTGTCCCGAGGTTCCCGCATTCGGCCACGACATATGGGTCACTCTCGCCCGCATCGCCGAAAAGACGAAGCGCATCAAATTTGGCCCCTCCGTGCTGATCCCGAGCTATCGCCACCCGATGGCTCAGGCTTCGGCTATCGCGACGCTCGAACAGATCGCGCCGGGACGCCTGATGGTTGGGTTCGGCACCGGCTTTACGGGCCGTGCGGGGATGGGCAAGAAGCCCTTGAGCCTCGCGAGCATGCGTACGTATATCACGCAGGTTAAGGCATTGCTGCGCGGCGAAATTGCCGACATCGACGGCGGTCTCGCACAGATCCTCGCGTCCGACGGCTGGCTGCCTGACCGTCCGATCAACGTGCCATTCTACATGGCAGGCCAAGGCCCCAGGGCCCGAGCGCTCGCCAAAGACATTACCGACGGCCTGATTTCCTTGGGCGGCCCGGCCGAAGGGTTCGAGACCTGCCTTGTGTCGACCAACGGCACGGTACTCGATGATGGCGAAGACGTCACCTCGCCGCGCGCCTCGACCGCCCTCAAACCGATCATCGCGCTCGCCTATCATCATAGATACACCACTGATCCGGAAAGTGTGAAGGCGCTGCCGAGCGGCGAAGCGTGGCTGGCGAGTGTCGAACGTGTGGACGAGAAGGTTCGCCACCTCTCCGTTCACCGCGGTCATAATCTCGATGTTTCAAACGGCCACGACCCGCTCGTTGACGTGTCCGCCGCCAAACAGATGACCTTCACAGGCACTCGCGAGGAGTTGCGCGCACGTCTCACGCAGCTCGAGGCCAGGGGCGCTTCCGGCGTCATCTTCGGGACCAGCGGTTATGATGTCGAGCGGGAGCTGAGGGCCTACGCGGAGGTCGCGGGATTGAGGTGACCGAGGCGCGGCGCTTACCGGTGAGCACGGATCAACACGCACGCGACAAACTGCTGCCTCTTGCGCTGATCGAAGACCGCAATGGGCGCACGCGTCTGCTGTCAGTTGGATCAACGGTTCTTCTGTCGGACGATCACCAGCGAGCGTGACGCGCCGAGACGATCTTCGCTGGGTGCGTCGCATAGAAGCCGGAACGCAATGCGATGGTGCCGAAGCCCTGTGCGCCGGCCTATTAGTAGCGTTCCTGGCAGGAAGCTGCGCCGACGAGACGACCAAGGTCCGTCACCTGTTTTCTGACATACGTCATAAAGTCAGAAGGCGTCGAGGCGGAAATGATAGCTGATCCGCTCCTTGAAGCGCTTGGCGATCAGCAGGCTATCGCGCAAGCCGTCATGCTGCAGCCGCGAGAGGTCTCGGGCGCGGACGAAATTGTCTCCCGCCGCGCCGGCGCCGCCGTGGTCCCTGGCGAGGTGCGCCCTTAGCCTCAGTTCCATCAAATACTGCAGGGCCTCCGCCAGATCAGCGGCAACATCGCGCTCCAGCGCCCCGGCAGCGACAAGCGCCTCGATGCGGGCGAAGCTGTTGGTAGCCTCGATGCGACGCTCCAGGGCGAGTGCCCGCACGCCGTGCACGATCGGGAACAGGCCGCCCTTCTTCACGTCGATCTCGCCCGCGTGCTCGCCGTGGCCGAGCAGGATCTGATGAAAGAACCCGATCGGGGTGTCGAACTGCAGGATCGGCCGGGCGAAATGCGACAGGAAGCCGCCGGCATTGCCGATGCTTTCGAACAGATGGCGGCGCAGCCGCTCGAGTACCGCCGGGTCGCCCGCCACGGTGGAGGCGTCGGTCAGGGCCGCCAGATTGAGGAAGCCGTCGCCGCTCGGGTGCTCCAGCCAAGCACCTATGTCAGCGCGGAACGCTGCCTCTCGCTGCGCCCATTGCGGGTTGGAAACCATCATATTGCCGGGGCAGCGCGGGTAGCCGAAGCCGATCAGCGTCTCGGTGAAGCGGGTGCAGACCTCGCGCAGTGCCGCGTCGTCGATCGCGGCCCCGTCGGCGACGATGAGCGCATTGTCCTGGTCGGTGCGGGCAAGCTGCTCGCCGCGCCCCTCCGAACCCATGACGACCAGGCAGGCATTCGCCGCGAGATCGGGAGGTGCGAGGAACCCGAACAGCCGCCGCAGAATGCTGCGGTTGAGATCGCTGACCATCTCGGCGATCGCCTGGATCTTCATGCCGGTCTCGTGCAGCGCTTCCAGCAACGGCTCGATGGCAGCGGCGGCGCGGCCGAGTTCGTCGACGCCGGCGGCGCGCTCGATCTCCGCCATGACCAGGTAGGAGCGGCTCGACATGTGGCCGATCAGGTCGATGAGCTCCAGCACGCCGATGACTGAGCCATCCCGCAGCACCGGCATGTGGCGCACGCCACGCTGCGTCATCAGCAGTTGGGCGCGGAACAGGAACGCGTCATGGTCGATGGTCACGGCGGGGAACGACGCCACCTGCTCGATCGGCGCGTCGAACGGCAGCGCGCGGACGAGGGCGGCCCTGGCAAGATCCGCGTCGGTCACGATGCCCAGCGCGTCGTCGGTGCGGCGGACCAGCAGGCTGGTGGCTTTTTCCCCATGCATCCGCAGCGCCGCCGTCTGCATCGGCGTGGCGGCGGGAACGATCACCGGTGCATGCAGGAACGCCTCCCCAACCTTCGCCATCATCAACGGCGCCATGCCGCGCGTTGCATCGCGCTCCGCTCGGGCGGCGAGACGCTCGCCGAGCCGCTGTGCGAACCAGGCGTCGAAGGCCGGGTTGGCTCGGCAGAGATCGAGCAGCAGGAGGCGCGGCAGCAGTTGCGCGATGGTCTCCTGGCGAACCTCCACGGTCGTCGGCGCGGGAGCCGCGAGCGCACCGGCGCCGACCAGGTCACCAGCGCCATGGACGGTGACCACGTCCTCGCCGGCCCGTTCGCTGACCAGTCCCTTCACGATCAGGTAGAGATACGCCGGCGTCTCGCCCGCCCGGATCAGCACCTCGCCCGGCTGAAGGAAGGCGATGTCCGCTGCCGCCGCGAGCTTGCGCCGCTGCGCCGCGGTCAGGTGCTCGAGGGGCGGGATTGAGAAATCGAGTGCGACCGGCATGGAGGGCACCCTACTCCCTCTCGTTACGGGACGGGTGGGCAGGGGGCAGCAAACGAGTCTCGCTCTGGTTTCCCGTCGCTATCACAGGGAGCGGCGGCGTGTAACTGCCGCCAGTATCTCTGTGCAGAGGCTGCGCCTGGTTTCGGCAACGATCCTCTGACCTCACGGGTCCCGCCCTCATCCGGTCGCAGAGCGGGCTTCCTTGCAGCAGCGGCCGCGGGTTTTGATAACTGTTAGGCGATCGAGCGGAAAGAAGCCGCCGCATGAGAGTCGCAACCACTGAACCGAAATGGCAGACTTCTCAAGAAATGGTTTGCCTCGGGGCATCCGTCGAATCTCGGCTCCGACGACCACACCGAAAAGCTGGGGAAAGACTTGGGCCGTTCGCCCGCACACGAGCCGGTCATGGCACCGCGCAACCTTCCGGGTTTTCCGCGCGCCCGAAGGGTAAGGCCGAAGACAGCCTTTGCAGGCGGACTGCGGCCTCGATGGCGCGATGCGAACACCGATATTCTCGAGTGGGATGCCCGCCACGGGCGCATCGAACGTTACAACGCCAGGGGAATACACCTTGGGGAGTTCGACCCCGAGACTGCGGAGCAATTGAGCCCGCCCGATCCTACCCTTAGGGTGGAGCCATGAACGTCGTCCTGAAAGTCCAGCCGTCGCCGGACGCCGCCAAGATCGCGCACAGCGTGATGGCGTTTGATCGCGCGACCGAAGAGCTGGACCTGGAGCTGCCGATCCCTTTGTTCCTCGACACCCTAGCCCTGAAGATCGCCAGAGTGCCTCCCGAGGACAAGTACGGTGCCCTCTCGTACCCGTTGGAAGCCCAAGCTGCTAATACCTTCCGGTTCCTGCTCGGCCTTGACGTAGACATGTCGAAGCGGGACTACTTTCTCGAATCGACTGCTGGCCACGTGACCGGCTTTGGACCACAGAAGCTTAAGGCCGTGGAACTGCTCACCCAGGTGACCCCCCATCCTCGTTACGCCAGGACTGAGAAACCGCGTATCTCAGAACGGGAGCTCGTCGTGCCAACGTTGCGCTTGCTTGATAACAGCAACCGGGGGTGGATGGACACGAACGACATCATCGCGGGGCTGACAGAGCTTTTCGCGCCTTCAGGACAAGACGCCGAAATTCTCGAGGGACGAAGCGACACTTATTTCTCGCAGAAGGTCCGGAACATGATCTCGCACCGGGACCAGCCGTCGAGCTTTATCCATAACGGGTTGGCGTACTACGATCGGCATGGTCTGCAGATTTCCGATGAGGGTCGCTCGACAGTCCGGGCGCTGCTGTCCTAGCCCTGAGGCAGACTTGGTCGGCAGCGGCCGTCAGGTCAGGCGGAGACGTCGCAAAGTCTCAAAATTTTGCCTTGTAGCCCGGGTTGAACCACCTCAGTTCTGTGGGCCCGTTGCAGGTCTTGTCCCAAACGAACCATGCATACGCCGTGGTCCCGCTACCGGCCATTTTGGCGCCCTTGGGATAGAAGGTGATCCGCTCGCTAAAGACCCACACGCGTGCAGGCGGATGTTTGTGGAAGACTGTCCGCGTCCTGTTCGCACCCTCCAAGAAAGCTAGACGGAGGAGCAGGGCAAATCTGACCTCGGCTAATTTGACGCACTGAGCCACGAAGCCTTCCGCACTGTGGAACGGCGGGTTCGTGATAATGTTGGCCACGCGCCGGCTGCTAGTAAGGAAGTCGTGGCCGGGTTCGCCGAAGCCGCGGTCGTACAGGTCAGAGCTAATGACCCGCATCCCGGTCCGGCCAAGCACTTCCGCCATAGAGCCGTCCCCGCAGGCACATTCCCAGATGTCGCCCTCAAACCGCTCATTTTCGATGAGCGCATACGTGGCCCAGGCCGGGGTGGGATAGAAATCCAAGCCATCCAGGTCAGCCGATCGCTTCGTAGTCGGCTTGAACCTCCCGTTGAGGTTGTACGAGGCGTCGGCCGGCATAGAAATCCTCTCGATGGCCGGTTGGGAACGACAGGCTGTTCGCCTTTGAGCAGACACGACCGCGTCGGCTCAAGGTCCACCTCGCGAGCCAAGGCCGGCCCCTGGGGCAACCGGGTCGAATTTCCCTAACGGTCGACGGGCTGCGGTTGGCACTTCCCTTGAACGAACGTCTGCTTGTTACCGTTGCACACACCGAAACGACAGGATCACTCACGGCCGACACCAGCCACCACCCGACAGCCGAACGTCGGAACGGGCCTCCCGCGAATCGCCCCCAACCCAGAGGCAACCCGCGGTAGCCCGTCATCCAACCCGTGAGCTGCTCTCGCGGCGCGCTCAGTGCACCGCCGCCCCCTCCGCGCCAAGCCCGGTCTGCGAGCGTATATACTCGTCCTCGAACGCGAGCCGCTCGTTCCGCGCCGCCACGGAGTTGTCGGCCTTCGACACCAGCCAGGCGACGATGACCGCGGCCGGCAGGGTGATGATGGTCGGGAAGTCGATCGGGAACACCGGTGCCCCCATGCCGAGTACCTTCCCCCAGACAGTCGGCCCCAGCACTACCAGGAGCACCGAGCCCAGCAGGCCGACATAGCCGCCGGCGAGCGCACCGCGCGTCGTCAGCCCACGCCAGAACATCGCCATCACCAGGATCGGGAAGTTGCTGGAAGCGGCGATCGAGAAGGTAAGCGCCACGATATAGGCGACGTTCTGCCGCTCGAAGGCGAGGCCAAGCAGGATCGCGACGACGCCCAGGGCGACGACGGCCACCTTCGACACCCGCACCTCGGTCTGCTCGCTCGCCCGGCCATGCGCGATTACGTTGGCATAGAGGTCGTGCGAGATCGCCGAGGCACCGGCCAGCGTCAGGCCGGAGACCACCGCGAGGATGGTGGCGAAGGCGACCGCGGCGATGAAGCCGAGGAAGAGATCGCCGCCCAGCGCCTGCGCGAGATAGACCGCCGGCATGTTGGCACCGCCCTTCAGTGCGATGCCCTTGGCCGCGTCCACCAGATAGGCCGGATTGCTGGCCACGAACACGATCGCGCCGAAGCCGATGATGAAGGTCAGGATGTAGAAGTAGCCGATGAAGCAGGTGCCGTACAGCACCGACTTACGTGCCGCCTTGGCGTCCGTCACGGTGAAGAACCGCATCAGGATGTGCGGCAGACCGGCAGTGCCGAACATCAAGGTAAGGCCGAGCGAGATCGCCTCGATCGGGTTGGGCGTGCTGCCGATCGGCGCCATCGACTTCATGATGGCGTCGTGAGCAGGATGGATGCGCACCGCCTCGGCGAACATGGCGCCGGGGCTGAAGCTGAAATGCACCAGCACCAGCAGCGCCATCAGGGTTGCACCGCCCAGCAGCAGCGCCGCCTTGATGATCTGCACCCAGGTCGTCGCCTTCATGCCGCCGAAGGTGACGTAGATGATGATGAGCACGCCGACGATGATAATCGACTGCCAGTATTCGATCTGCGGCACCAGCGTGTGCAGCAACTGGCCGGCGCCGACCATCTGGCCGATCAGGTAGAAAATAACCACCACCAGGGTGCTGAGTGCGGCCATCACGCGGATCGGCTCGCGCTTCAGGCGATAGGCGGCGACGTCGGCGAAGGTGTACTTGCCGAGGTTGCGCAGCCGCTCCGCAATCAGGAACAGCACGATCGGCCAGCCGACCAGCCAGCCGACCGAGTAGTTCAAGCCGTAGAAGCCGTTGAAATAGACCAGCGCGGCGATGCCAAGGAAGGAAGCCGCCGACATGTAGTCACCGGCGACCGCGAGGCCGTTCTGCAGTGCGGAAATGCCGCGTCCGGCAGCGTAGAAGTCGGTGGCGGTCTTGGTACGCTTGGCCGCCCAGTAAGTGATGCCGAGAGTGATCCCGATGAATATCAGGAACATCACGATGGCATGCCAGTTGACCGGCGCCGCGACGGGTGCTGCTCCCTGCGCGAGTGCGGCGGTCGGCAGCAGCGCGAGCGTCGCGGCCGCGACGCATGGGAAGCGGAACAGCGAGCGCATCATCGTGTCTCCTCGAGCAGTTCGCGCGTCAGATCGTCGAAGGTGGTGTTGGCCTTCCACACGTATATGGCGGTCAGCACGATGGCGATGAGGATGACGCCGACGCCGACCGCGATGCCGATTGTCGTGACGCCGCCCTCGACCAACGGGGTCGCGAGGAAGCTGCCGCCGAAGGCGACCAGCAGGATGAAGCCGAGATAGATGATGAGCACGATAGCCGACAACGTCCAGGCGAGCCGGCTTCTCGACCGGCAGAGCTGTTCGAAACGCGGATCCCGACGGATCCGGTCGAGTCTCGCATCGCTCATGGCGTAACCTCCAGTTATTAAGGCGGTGATGTCACGCGCCCGCCCTTGAATCCCTTACAGTGCGACCAACCCCAAACTCCCACTTGTCAGGTGGTCAGAATCGTTCCGCTCCGCACCTCAGGGGGCGGCAAAGCGCCCTTTGTGGTGTCGCGCGAATCGGCCTGCCGAATCGGTTTCGCTGATGTACTATGCGTCATTTACTGTAGTCTCGCCACGACTCGATAAATCCGCATCGCGGATGTGGCTTTTGCGCAACGACTACTAACGACCCCCATCGACCTGCAAAATTTGTCCATTGACAAATCCTGCGAGGTCCGAAGCAAAGAACACCACAGCATTGGCGATGTCCTGTGCAGTGCCGAGCCGCTTCATCGCGATCCGCTCCAGCAAGGTCTTCTGCCCGTTGGAACCGTAGCTTTCCCATTGCCGCTCGGTTGCCGGGTTGGTGCGAATGAAGCCCGGTGCCACCGAGTTAACCGTGATGTTGTATGGCCCGAACTCGTGGGCGAGCTGGCGTGTAAGTCCCACCACCGCGTGCTTCGCCGCACAGTACGCCTGAATGCCGGTGAGCGACGGCTGCAGGCCGGCGCCGGAACTGGTGTTGACGATCCGTCCGCCACCGGCACGTTTCATCGCCGCCGCGGCCGCTCGGCACAGCGTGAATGCAGCGTTGACATTGATGTCGAACAGGATGTTCCAGTCCTCGTCGGCGACATCCTCCAAAGGCTTGGGTTCCTGGCCGGCGACGCCGCCGGCGTTGTTAACCAGCACATGGATCGGCCCACCGGTCTGCGTCTCGATCTGACGGATCCAGGCGGTGCCGGCGGTGCGGTCACGTAGGTCGACCACCTTCGTGGCGATGCCGCCCGCCGATGCGGTCTCGGCAAGTTCGTCGGCCGAAATGTCGGTGGCAAACACGCGCGCGCCGAGATGGGCGAAGGTCTGTGCGATGCAGCGGCCAAAGCCATGCCCGCTGCCAGTGACGGCGACGGTCTTGCCGTCGAAGCGGATGTTCATGGGCACCTCCTGACGGATGCAGGCGGCCAGCGTACACCGCTACATCCAATACTCCCAAAGTCTGGCCTTCATCTCATCCAGGCGCTCGTTGAGCGATCGCCTCCGCCAGCCGTGCAACGTGATCGGCGTGGATGCTGCCATGTCGCGCCGCAGTAGTGCCTCGACCTGTGCCGCGGTGTCGTTACCGAGAATGATCGCGTCGACCTCATTGTTGAAGACGACACTGCGGCGATCGAGATTGGACGAGCCGATTGCAGTCCACACGCCGTCCACGACGGCGAGCTTGGAATGCAGGACGGCGTTCTGCATCTCAAAGATCTGCGCGCCGCTCTCCAGCAGGTCGCCGTATGCGGCTCGCGCGGCATACACGGCAAATTCGACGTCGCTATGGCTTGGCACCACCAGTCTGAGATCGACGCCGCGCCGTGACGCCTTCGCCATATCCTCTCGCTCCTGGTGCGGCGGCACGAAATAGCCGCTGGACAGCCAGATACGCCGCTCGGCCAAGCGGATCGCCTCCTCCAACGAGATGTAATACAGCGGCTCCTGATCGCCTGGCGCGCTGCCGATGATGCGTATGGTCTGCACGCCCTGTCGTGAGAGGACCGGAAAGTATTGGGCCGCCGGCACGGGACTGCCCTTCTGCTGCTTCCAGGTGTCGAAGAACAGACGCTGCAATTCCGCGACGGCGGGACCTTGGATTTCCACCGCGGTATCGCGCCAATAGGCGTGCTGCGTGTTGCCGTCGGCGGGAATGCCAGCCGAGGGTGGGTTCTCGTAAGTGCGTGACAGATTGATGCCACCGACAAAGCCGATGCGGCCGTCAATCACCATGATCTTGCGATGATCACGGTCATTCAGGGAATGGCCTGTCAACGCGGCCACCGGGTTGATCGGATTGAACTCGACGACGCTGGCACCGGCATGGCGCAGGGTGTCGAACAGGGCGGCCGGCGTGTCACGCGACCCGTAGCCGTCGTAGATGATATTGACCGTCACGCCGCGGTTCAGCTTGTCGATCAGCAGATCGGACAAGTGCTGCGAGCCAACAGCGACGTCCTCGAATATGAAGTATTCCAGGTTGATGTGGTCCCGCGCCTGCTGCATCGCCTCGAACATCGCAGGCAACGCCTGGCCGCCGTCCGTGAGCAGGCGCGTCTGATTGCCGAACACCAGCGGGCCATCGGAGAGCGCGTGCTGCAGCGCGAAATGCCGCTGCAGCGGATCCGGATCCAAATACGCGTTGACGTTCGGCGTAGAGGCGCACGCCTGCAGCGCAGCCATTGCGGTCAGCGTCAGAACGTCACGTCGGCGGGGAAGCGGGCGCACCATGCCTGGACCATCCAAGGCCTTGGCAATGCGGCCGAACTGTGTCGGTTCAACGACTCTTGCGGATTCGATCAGGTCTCCGGCGGAGCCTCGATGACCGTACCGGTGTAGGCTTCCACGAACACGAGATGATCGATCACCTTTTTCACGCCAGGCGTGTTCTCGGCAATCACGCTGATCGCACGACGCTCGTGGTCGTTGCCGATGGTACCCCACAGATCGACCACGCCATTCACCACTGTGAGATTGAGCGTTGTCTTAGGCGCCCAGGGCTCGCGATTCAGTGTGTTCAGAATTTGAACGCGGATGCTGCCATCATCGCGGGTTCCCACAGCATGCTCGCGCGCGGCCACGGCCAATGCGCGCAACAGGTCAGCACGGCTGACCACGCCGACCACCCGGTCACCCTCCAAGACCGGCACGCGCTTGATCCGACGCTCCTCCATCAGCGTGACGATCTCCTCGAGCGGAGCGTCGGTCCTCACGCTTAGCACGTCATGCGTCATCACATCGGCGACGCGGCGACCGTGCGTGCGGGTAAAGTCCGCCGCTTGCCTGCCCGGCGAGGCGATCAGCCGCAGCCACCAGGAGCGCCGCCGCTCGGTCCCCAGCTCGTCGCGGCGCAACAGGTCGCCCTCGGTGACGATACCCGCCAGCGTGCCGGTGGCGTCGACGACGAAGAGGCCGGAGATGCCCCGCTCCAGCATGAGCTCGACCGCCTGCGCCACGGTCGCGTCCGGCGGCACCGAGAGCACGTTCCGGGTCATCACGTCGCTGGCGATCATGATCGCGATCCTCTTGCCCTGGCGGTCAACCGGTCGATCCGCAGGCGCTGCCTATCATCGGTCAACCGCATTGCCGCAAGGTAAACCACAGCGACGGCGGCAAGACCACTGCCGCCTGACAACAGGAAGATGAGCAGGATCTGGTATTTGGCTGCCTCCATCGGGTCCATGCCGGCGAGGATCTGGCCGGTCATGATGCCGGGCAACGTCACCACGCCGGCGGCCGACATCTGGTTGATGATCGGCAGCAGGGCACGGCGCACCGATGCCCGGATCAGCCCGCGCATCGCGTGACTGAAGCGGACGCCGAGGGCAAGCTGTGCCTCGATGGCGGCGCGTTCCCGCACCACTCCGCCCAACAGCGAATCGAGTGCCAGCGAACCGCCGTTCAGCACGCTGCCCAGGATGATGCCGGCGAGCGGGATGGCGTAGCGTGCGTCGTACCATGGCTGCGGGCGGATCGCCGTGGTCAGTGCCAGGATGGCGGTGAGGAAGGTGGCGATGGCGACTGCCGATGCACCAACCGCATAGTTGCCGAAGCGGCCGAGACGCTGTTCCGGTCGGGCCGCGACCTCGCGTCCGGCGATCGCCACCATCACCAGTATCACGGCCAGCGTCACAAGCGGCGAGGCGATGGCGAACACCAGGCGCAGGACGAACCCGACCAGCACAAGTTGCACGACCAGGCGTGTCGCAGCCCAGGCGAGTTGGGTGTGGAGGCCAAGCCGCAGCAGCAGCGACAGCACACCGTCGAGCACGATCAGCACCGCGGCGATGGCGACATCGAACGGGGTGAGCAGGATAGGGTTCATGCGGGCATCAGGCGACGATCTGTCATGCGCAGATGCCGGTGGCCCAGTCGAGCAGCCTGCGCGGCACTGTGGGTGACCATGGCGATGGTGACGCCGGCGGCGAGGCGCTCGCGCAGCACATCCTCGACCAGGGTTGTGCTGGCTTCGTCCAGCGCGCCAGTGGGTTCGTCGAGCAGCAGCACCGGTGACCGCAAGGCGAGTGCGCGGAGCAGCGCCGTACGCTGCCGCTCGCCGGTGGAAAGCTGCGTCACCTGTCCTTCCAGCAGAGTGGCGGCAAGCGCGAGACGTGGCGCGGTGGCTCGGGCGAAGTCCATCGCCACACCATGGAAGTGGTCGGCGACCCCCTCTTGCCACCAGCCGGGCTCGGCCGCGTCGTAAACCACCTTGCGGCGCCATTCGTGCGCCGGCAGCGATCGGCGCTCAACGCCGTCGAGGAAGACCTCGCCCTGATTCGGGTCAAGATCGGCAACCATGCGCAGGAACAGGCTTTTGCCAGAGCCTGACGGTCCCGTGATCGCGAGGCATTCCCCGGCGCCCAGCGCGAGGTCGAACGGGCCCGCCAGGCGACTGCGCAGGGCGACGATGCGCAGGCGAGGCCGGCGAGAGCTCTCGCTACCCGCCGGCAAACTTGGCGAGCAGCCGGATGTGGGAGCGGATGCCATGATGGAAGCAGCGCTGCTCGAACTTCTCGTTGGGGCTGTGTATCTGGTCATCGTCAAGGCCGAAGCCCATCAGCAGGCTGTCGATGCCGAGTACCTTGCGCAGCGAGTTCACCACCGGAATCGAGCCGCCGCTGCCCATCAGGACTGCCGGCTTGCCGTATTCCTCGGTGAGCACCGCCTGAGCGGCGCGCACCCAGGGACTGTCCAGGTTCACTTCGATGGCCGGCGCGCGCGTGCCCACGTCATACGTGACAACCGCGCCCGGGGGTAGGCGCTCGCTGACGAAGCGTTTGAACTGTTCGAGCACCGCGTCCGGATCCTGGTCAGGCACAAGGCGGAAGGAGATCTTGGCCGACGCCTCGGATGCGATCACCGTCTTGCCGCCGACGCCGGTATAGCCGCCCCACATGCCGTTGATGTCGGCGGTGGGACGCGCCCAAAGCCGCTCGACCGCTGAATAGCCGCGCTCACCGGCAGGTGCCTCGAGGCCGATGGTGCCGAGGAACGCGCCCTCGTCGAAGCCGAGGGCGTCCCACTGGGCCCGCTGTGCATTGGAGACCGGTTTGACCTTGTCGTAGAAGCCGGGGAGCTGGATGCGGCCGTTGGCATCCTGCAGGTCGCCCAGCACGTGAGCCAGCGCATTGATCGGATTGAGCGCCGAGCCGCCATACAGGCCGGAATGCAGGTCGCGATTGGCCGCCTTGAGCGTCAGTTGCACATAGGTCATGCCGCGGAGCCGCGTTGTGATCGCCGGCGTATCGACGTCCCACATGCCGGTATCGCTGATCAGCGCGAGATCGGCGGCGAGCTCGCTCTTGTTGTTCACCAGAAACGGTTCGAGGTTGGTGCTGCCGACTTCCTCCTCGCCCTCGATCAACGCGGTGATGTGCGCCGGGATGCCACCGGTGGTCTCCTGCCAGGCGCGCATGGCCTCGATGAACATCATCACCTGACCCTTGTCGTCCACCGCGCCGCGCGCGACGAAACGCTTCCCGTGCGGGCCGTCGACAAGCTGCGGATCAAACGGAGGGCTATGCCACAGGTCTAGCGGATCGACCGGCTGCACGTCGTAGTGGCCGTAGAACAGGATGTGTGGCCCACGATAACCGGCCGGCGCCGCGTGATGCGCGACGATGACGGGATGGCCGGCGGTGGGCCGCACTTCGGCGGAGAAGCCGAGGACGGCAAGCTGGTCGCGCACCCACTCGGCGGCGCGTTGACAGTCGTTCCGGTGGTCTGGCTGCGCACTGATGGAGGCAATTCGCAGCAGATCGAACAGCCGGCCGCGCGAATTGTCGAGCGAGGCGTCGGCGTGGCGAAGGACGGTGGCGACCGTATCGGCGGACGGGACGGGCATGCGGCAACTCCTGCGGATACTGCAGGTCCGACCGAGCGATCAGCCGTCCGTGATCGAACCGTGGCAATGCCCGAGCCTTATAGCAGTCGGGGAGGGGGTTCCTAGGTGGAGATTTGATGGACGACCCATACCCTGTCTCCGTTCGCGGCGATGCGACCTGGCAGAGCGACGCGGAGCGGCAAACCGAGCGTGGGCCACCTCGCTGGCGGCGCCCGCTGGGCATCGCCCTCGCGGGTGTAGCCGGACTGGCTGTGATCGGCGCGGCAGTTCTGTGGTGGCTCCACGCGCGACAATTCGTGACCACCGATGACGCGTTCGTGGATGGCTATGTGACCCAGGTCGCGCCGCAGGTGGCGGGGCGCGTCACAGCGTTGCAGTTCACCGACAACGAGCACGTGGCCGCGGGGAAAGTGCTCGTGCTGATCGACCCGCGGGATTATGTGGCGAAGCTCGATCAGGCGAAGGCGCAGCGCAGCAACGCGGCGGCCGGGCTGCAACAAGCCGAGGCGCAGATTGGCGTGCTGCAGGCCAATCTCGATCAGGCGCGGGCAAACGTGACAGTCACTGAAGCCGATCTGTTGCAGGCACAGCAGGATTACGACCGCTTTACCTCGATCAATCCGCATGCTGTGTCGCGCCAGCAGGTCGACAGTGCCACAGCCACGTTCCATTCGGCACAGGCGAAGGTCGAGGCCGCACGACAGGCGGTGCATGGCGCCGATGCACAGCTGCAGACCGGGCACGCGCAGGTGGTGGCGGCTCAGGCGCAGGTGCAGCAGGCCGATGCCAACGTCGCCACCGCGCAACTGCAGCTTTCGTATTGCACGATCGTCGCGCCGGTGACGGGGCGCGTTGCACACCGCAATGTCGATGTCGGCAACTATGTGAATCCCGGTCAGGCCATGTTCGCGCTTGTGCAGGACCAACTTTGGGTGACGGCGAATTTCAAGGAGACGCAACTCGCCGACATACGTGCCGGCCAGCCGGTCGATATCGATATCGATGCCATCCCTTCGGTGACATTCCACGGCCGTGTGGACAGCTTCCAGCCGGGCACCGGTTCGGAATTCAGCGTCCTGCCGGCGGAAAATGCCACCGGCAACTACGTCAAGGTTGTGCAGCGGCTGCCGGTGAAGATCGACTTCGATGATGACCGGGTGAGGAATTATCAAATCTCGCCTGGCATGTCGGTGGTGCCGTACGCGCACGTCCGCTGATGGCCGATCCGAGCCTGCCGCGCTCCGCTGCCGGCAATCGCAGTCCCTGGCTGATCGCGGTGATCGTCTCGATCGCCACCTTCATGGAGGTGCTCGATGTCACCATCGTGAATGTCGCGCTGCGCCACATCTCGGGCAGCCTGGCAACCAGCCTCGACGAGAGCACCTGGATCGTTACCAGCTATCTGGTTTCCAACGCCGTCGTGCTGCCGATCAGCGGCTGGCTGGCCAACGTGATCGGCCGCAAGCGCTTCTACATGATCTGCGTCGCGGTGTTCACCGGCGCCTCCGTGATGTGCGCGATGTCCACCTCGTTGAGCATGATGCTGATTTCGCGCGTCATCCAAGGCATTGGCGGTGGCGGCATGGCGCCGACCGAGCAGTCGATCTTCGCCGACACATTTCCGGTCGAGAAGCGGGCGCAGGCGTTCGCGCTGTATGGACTGACGGTTGTCACGGCGCCGGCGGTCGGCCCGACACTCGGTGGGTGGCTGACCGACAATCTGTCGTGGCACTGGTGCTTCCTGATCAATCTTCCGGTGGGGCTGCTGTCGCTGAGCCTGGTGCAACTGTTCATCGTGGAGCCCGAGGCGCTGAAGCGAGATCGCAAGCGTCTGCTCACCGGCGGTCTGACGGTCGACTACATCGGGATCGCGCTTACGGTGGTCGGCTTCGGCGCATTGCAGATCATGCTCGACCGCTATGAGCGCGACGATGGATTTTCGTCCGACTTCATCACGAGTACCGGTACGATCGCCGCGGTCAGCCTGATGGCACTGGTGGCATGGGAGATGTGGCATCCGCAACCGGCGGTGAACGTCAGGCTGCTGCGGTCGCGCGCGTTCGCCATCTCGTCCCTCGTGATGTTCCTGTTCGGCTTCATGCTGATCAGCACCACGCAGCTGATACCGCAGCTTGCCCAGACACTGCTGAACTACGACGCGACGACGGCAGGTCTCACCCTCGGCGTGGGCGGGATCATCACGCTGGTCATCATGCCGGTGGCTGGTGTCGTCACCGGGCGACTGGTGCAGCCGAAATGGCTGATCATGGTGGCGCTTGCGGGCACCGGGTGGGCGTTGTTCAGCGCCGCTCGGCTCGATCTCGATGTTGCGTTCTGGAACATATCGCTGGTGCGGGTGACGCAGGTGATCTGGCTGCCTTTCGTTTTCATCCCGCTGAGCGCGGTTTCCTATGTCGGCGTTCCGGCGGACCGTACCAACGAGGCCTCCGCCATCATCAACCTGATGCGCAACCTGGGCGGCAGTGTCGGTGTCTCGTTCACCACAACGATGCTGGAGCAGCGGCTGCAGTTTCATCATGAGCGGCTGGCCGAGCATATCACGGCGTATAACGGTTATGGCTGGTCAACGCCGCTGGCACCGATCGACGGCATGATCCAGGCGCAGGCCGGGATCATGAGCTATCTCGACATCTTCTGGTTGTTGGGCATGCTGGGGCTTTGCATCTGGCCGCTGGCGCTGTTCCTGCCTCGAATGCCGAAGGGAGCGGCGCCGGCCCACTAGCATCGGAGGGTTGCCGCATGGCGCTGAAGGACCGCATTCCGTTCGGGATGTCGCTGCCGCACCGCTCACCTGACGCGATCGACATGAACGATGTGCGGACTGTCGCGCAACGCGCCGAGGCGCTGGGGTTCCGCGATCTGTGGGTGACCGAGAACACGCTGGATCATGTCATGTGCTTCGATCCGGTGGTGGTGCTGACCTACGCGGCCGCGGTGACCAGCCGCATCCGTCTCGGTGCTTCGGTGGTGGTGCTGGCGATCCACAGTCCGCTGATGGTGGCGCACCAATGGGCGACGCTCGATTACGTCAGCGGCGGCCGGGCGATCCTCGGTGTGGGCCTGGGGCGCGAACATCACTATCGGCAGTTCGAGGTGCCGGAGGAGGGGCGGGTGCGGCGCTTCCGCGAGGAGGTCGAGCTGATCCGCGCGCTGTGCAGTCAGGCGGAGGTGAATTATCGCGGCAGGTTCTACTCGTTGGACGAGGGCACGATGTCGCCCAAGCCGGTGCAGACGCCGTTGCCGATCTGGATGGGGGTTGGGCATCCCGATGCGGTTCGGCGCACGGCGTCGATCGCGGACGGCTGGATGGGGTCCGGTGGGTCGAGCATCGCCGAGTTCGGCCGGTCCGTGCCGGTGCTGCGGGAGGCGTTGGAGAAGGCGGGACGCGACCCGGCGAGGTTCCCGATTTCCAAGCGCATCTTCATGGCGGTGGATGAGCGGCCGGAGCGGGCGCGCGCCGAACTGCACCGGTGGTTCACCGAGGTGTACCACAATCCCCCGGGCACCGACGCGTCGGGGATTCATGGGACACCGGCGCAGGTGCGGGAGAAGCTGGAGGCGGTGATCGCGATGGGCGCCAACCACCTGTTGCTGAACCCGGTGTCGCGGTATGCGGAGCAGGTTGAGGCGGTGGCCGAGGTGGTCGGGTTCTGATCCTCGGCGCGCTCAGCGTGCAATCTCGGTGAGGAGGGAAGTGGATGTTCAGTCATGTCATGGTCGGGAGCAACGACATCGAGCGGTCGAAGAAGTTCTATGACGCAGTGTTCGGCGCGATGGGCGCAAAGCCCGGCACCGTGGACGCCAAAGGTCGGGTGGCCTACTCGCACAACGGCGGGCGTTTCATGGTGAGCAAGCCGATCGACGGCGGGGCGGCCTGCCACGCCAACGGCGGCACGGTGGGGTTCACGATGAGCAGCCCCGCCGAGGCGGACGCGTGGCACAAGGCGGGGGTCGCGAATGGCGGCACGTCGGTCGAGGATCCGCCAGGCGTGCGGCAGGGGGGCGCCGGGCCGATGTATCTGGCGTATCTGCGGGATCCGGACGGCAACAAGCTGTGCGGGTTTGCTCGCGTGCAGGCGTGACGCTGGCGGGATAGCGGGTGCGAGGGGCCGCCGTGTTGGGCGGCCCCTTTGAGTCTGGGGAGTCTCGCAGGTGTCTCATTGCCCTTCGGATGAGACGGCGCGGGGCGCGGATGGTGCGTGGCGTGACGGGTGGTTGGCACTGGTCGCGTAGCGCTGAATGCCGTTCGCCTGGGACCCTGCGTTCGCGGGGATGACGATGAAGGTGCCGCCACCATTCCCGCCGTCATGGCTGGCGATCAGGCCGGGGCGGGGACGGCGTATTCCTGGTCGATCTGTTGGAGGATGGGGCTGGTGCTGGCGATGAGGGCCCGCACTGTCTCTGGGTCCGGCAGGCCGTAGGTGGCGGTGGGCGGGATGCCACCGCAGGCACGGATCTCGGCGGCGCGCCGCGGATACATCAGGGCGTACTGCTCGGCCGGGTCGCAGCGGGCGAATTTGTCGTCATCGCCGGTGGCCGGTGGCGGGGGCGGCTCGGGCTCGGGCGCTTCGACGGGGGCGCGGCCGTCGGCGGCGAGCAGGAGGCCCTCGGCGGCGTGTGCGGTCCAGGCGTCCTGTTCGCGCGCGGCCTGGACGGAATCGCGCTTGCGCCGGGCAGTCTGGACACGCAGCAGCAAGGCGCGGGCGGCGTTGGCGGTGCGCATGAGGTGGCTGGTCTGGGCCTGGCACTTCATGGCGGGGGTGTGGTCGTTGAAGAGCGCGCGGGCGTGGCGGATGCAGTCCCTGGCCTGGGTGTCGGCGGTGACGACGCGGGCGGCGATGCGGGCCTCCTCGGCGTTGACGGGGCACATGGAGGCGATCTCGGCGATCGCGGCGTGGACGCGCTCGGCGATGAGCTCGGGGTCGGTGAGGTGAGGGGGCGGGATGTCGGTGTAGAGGTCGGCCACGATGGTGCGGTAGACGGCCTTGGGGAGAAGCTGGAAGGGGTCGGTTGGGGGTTCGGTGGTGGGCGGAGCGGACATGGGGGTGGGAGGTGGTGTTGGTTAGGCAGGGTTTCAAGTTGCGTTGAGTTATACTAACTCACCTCAGCCGCCTCAAACGGACGATGCGCGGCAGCACAGGCGCGATAGTTGGCATCCGGTTCGCGTGCCATCAGGCGCAGCGCGGCGAGGCGGCGTGCCACGTCGCGCACATAGCGCACCTCAACTGTCGTGAGTGCGCGGCCAAGCAGAGGTTGCTCGCGATAGGACAAGAATTTCTTCAGCACCTGATAGCCACCGATCGTGAAATTCCAAACCGTCTCGGGGATATTGCGCCAATAGGCGTCCTCGTTGAGGAACACGTCGTTGGTGCGAGCGCCGAGCAGGGCGGCTTCCGCCTGGGCGGGCGCCTCGGTGGGCGCGTAGTCGCGGGTTACGACGCGTCCGCGGCCCGGCATCACCGCGCCGCCCTTGCCGGCGTGGCCCCAGCCGGCGGTGAGCATTCGATCGGCCTCGGTCATGGCACCGCCGCCGCGCTTGGTCGGGGCGGCGATGGTCGCGTGTGCGGGATGCAGTGTGCCGGTGGTTACACCGGGCACTGGCGTATCGGGATCGAGCAGTGCAGCGACGCGGGCGCCGAGCGCGGCGGAGGCGCGCAGCAGATCGGCGTTGTCCGGCAGCGGCACACGCGGCCAGTCCTGGCGGATGCCATCGGCGTTCTCGATTAGCCAAGCGGGTGCGTAGCCGATGGCGAGTGCGTGGTGCCAGGGGAGTGCGGCGATTTCGCGGTTGCTGTCGGGGTCTGGCAGGTCGAGCGCTGCGAGCCACGCACGGGCAGCGGACGAGAGATTAGCGCGCTGGTCCGATTGGAAAAACGTGATTGCGAAGCAGTTGGGGCGCAGCACGTGATAGTCTGGCAGCGCCGTCGTTAGCAGTATGTGCGGACCTTCATTTGGCCGTTCACGATATGCCCTGCTTAGGAGTGCCGGATTTCTCTCTCCGATGATCGCAGCTAAATCGGGACGAGGATCATTCCAAATGGGGCGTGTATTTGTATGGTAGCACCAACTTACTTCAAACACCCGTTGATGATAGCGGCGTAGGTTCGTTTCGCTAAAAATTTCCCTACTCAGGAGAATTGTACGAGCTTTGGCTGCGTCGAACCGGGCCATGTTGCGGACGGGACCGCAGTCATCTGGCTGCAACGAATCCATAGTTTCCTTGGCATCGAAGTACCGCCGCATCAGTCGCGCGAGTTCGCTACGATCGCGGTCGATCAGCACCCCATTACGCAGTTCCTGAAGTCCTGGAATTGGTTCTTGCGCAGCCAATTGCGGCAGTCGTAGCCAGGACGTGTAGTCGATCGTGACATCGCTACTGCGCAGAACGAAGCGATTGGCCACCGAAGGTTCAACTTCAGAATAGGTTGCGTCAAAATCGACCGCATCAAGGTTGGACAAGAGCATCTCGCGTTTCGTGACGCCCCAGAAGTCGCGATAGAGCACCTGTCCCGCGGCGCGCCTGTCGCGCTTCGCAAGCAGGGTCACCGCCGTCCCCACCTGAATGCCTTCGCGATTGGCCTCGGTGCTGAACACCGATGGATCGGGACTACCGTCCGGCGCGACCTTGCCGGTCTCGAATTTCGAGCCGTTCAGATTATCCACCCAGATGCGATCGAACTCCGACAACAGTCGTTTTCGCATCACCACGTATGAAGGATACCAAAGCCACGAATGGTTGCTGATGAAACAAACAATGCCCCGGCCCGTGCCTTCGGCAATCCGCCGCTCCGCTATCCGAAAGAACCGCACGTAGAGATCGTCCAGGTTGAACTTGCGAATACCCCAGTCGCGCTGCAGCCCTTCCTTGTAAGGCTCGACCAACCCCGATTCCTCGGCAGGCGAAGTCCCGGCGAAGGCATTGTACGGCGGGTTCCCCAGCACCACGAGGATCGGCCGCGCCTGCTTCACCCGCGCCGCCTCATCCCGCTCATCGGCGAGAGGGGGATATGTAAAGCGAATCCCACGCTGCGACGCATCCGCCGCCTCGCCATCGCGCGGCGCGGCCCAGCCGGTCAGTGCGTTGGTCAGATAAACCGCCGCGCGTTCGTCACTGCGCAACGGTGCGCCCGCGGCGCGCAGCGCATGCCCCACCTGCCAGTGCGCGATGACATAGGGTGCCGGCATGATCTCGAAACCGGCGACGCGCGTCATTGCCGCTTGCTTCAAGTCTTCTGCCGTCAACGCGTCCTCGCCCTTCGCGTGCAGTGTGCGAGCAATACGGTCCAGCACCTCCACCAGATAGGCGCCAGTGCCGCAACATGGATCGAGAATCCACACCGAGGGATCAGCCAGTCCGTCCGCCAGCTTGAGCTCGCTCCGCAGCACCTGATCAACCCGCTCGACCATATAGCGGACAATTTCGCGCGGGGTTTACCGCACCCCGAGTTGCTTCCGCAGTTCGGGGTCGAACGCTGCCAGGAATGGTTCATAGAAATATCGGACCGCATCAGCCTCTTCGAAATGGGTGAAGAAAGCGGCGCGATCCACGCGGTTGAGCGCAGCCGCAGCCCAGGAAAGCGGCTCCTCCAGCCCAAGCGGTTTCAAGTATTGCGGCGTGGCGATACGCTGGAACAGTGTATCGACGAACGGAACGTGCAAAGTCCAGCCCGCCGCGTGCCAATCGAAGTTCGCCTGACCATCTTGCGCAACTTCGACCCAGGCGCTGAACAATCCGTAGAACAGGGTCTGTACCAGGGTGCTACGGAACAGATGCTCGCCCTTCGGCCCTTCGAACCGCAGCCCGAGTGCCTCCTGCAACGCATTCCGCAGCTCCGCAAAAGCGGGAAGGCTCGCCTGCGCTTCGACCCGCGCCAGTGCGTAGCGCGCGTAGGATGCGAGAAAGAAGGCAACGTCTTCCGGTCGGGCGAGCAGCGCTTGTTGCAGCAGCACGCGTTCGAGAAACTCGGCGAAACGCGCGGCGAGGCCCGGAGGGCGCCTTGTGCCGCGGGCCAAGTTGAAGAACGCGGTTGCGTCAGCGCAGTCAAAACTGAAGATTTCCCGCCGTTCGGGCTGGCCGCGCGCGTCGGGCCCCAGAAGCACGAAGTCGCGATAGTTCGTCACCAGCACGAGGC
The DNA here is from genome assembly GCA_963812505.1 of uncultured Alphaproteobacteria bacterium. Taxonomy (GTDB): domain Bacteria; phylum Pseudomonadota; class Alphaproteobacteria; order Acetobacterales; family Acetobacteraceae; genus JAMXLO01. The sequence goes on along the minus strand of CAWEVM010000005.1, from coordinate 87,604 downwards.
CGTAGGCAGCGAGATATCGGTGCACCTGAGCGCTGCCGGTCTTGACCGACAGGTCGGCCGGGATGTCGTCGACTTCCACCACGCCGCGCTCCGGGGCACGGACTTCCGGCCAATCCTCCAATTGCATTCCGCGCGCGGCGACGAACAGGCCCATGTCCGGAAAGCCGGAGCCTCGGTTGCGCAGGTTTGGCACACAGAAGACACGTGGCTTGAGGCGCTCGCCCGCCGCGTTCAACGCTCCTGTCAGCGCGCCATAGTAGCTGATCTCGCCTGTCCCGGCGCGCGTGGCGCGGATACGAGCGATTTCCGCGAGGTAGTCTGAAAGGATTTGTTGCGGCATCTGTCGTCATCGTGACGGGAGCGGAGGCCGTTTCGCAATAGGCCTCGACGGGGCAACGGTTGGCGAGCCCTGCGTGGTCCGGGGACTGCGCCTGCCGACATGGCGACGGCCAAGCTATAATGCCGTCATGTCCCGATTCGCTCCCGGCCAACCCGACCTGTTCGCACCTGCCACGGCCCCCGAGCCGTCGCCTCCGGCTCGTCCGCCGCTGGAAGAGCTGGCGGAAATCCTTTCGGAGCTGCGTGCCGCGGAGCAGCTGCCTGGCCGGACCTCACGGTAGCTGCGGCCGAGGAGCAACGCGTGCTGCGCCTCGCCCGAATGGCTGGTGCCGAGGGCCAGACTCTCGCCGCGGCCATCATGGATGAAACCGAGCGACTGTTCGCCGCCGATGAACAGGCCGCCGCGCGGGTGTACGCCGGGTCGTAGCTGGAACGGGCTGCTTCATCGGACGCCAGTGTGGTCCCGCCAGCCACGTCTTTGCTGATTGCATCCCCTCGATCGCGTCCTGGTTCTCCCGGCGCCAGTTGCCGTCCGCGTCTCTTCAACGAACCCAAGCCCCGAGGAAGACGAGGAAGTACGACCCGTGCCCAACTCGATTCACTTCGTGGAACGAGTGCGTCGAGAAGAACGGATTGCCGCTTGCTGAATACGCGCAGTTCTGATGGCGCATCTCGATGTGTGTCCCATGCCGGGAAGAGCACGGCGCGGCTATGCGGTGGATGCAGTCAGCAACGACGGGGCTTCCGGACGGACACTCAGGCCTAGGACGCGCGCGCAGGACGGGCTTGACATGCAAGTGAAGGCTTGCCTATTGTCAGGCAAGTGATTACTTGCATTTAGGTTTCCATGGTCGAGGCCCCCGATGACGCCGACCTGCTGTTCAAGGCTCTGGCGGATCCCAGCCGGCGCATGTTGCTGGACCTGCTGCATGCGCACGACGGCCGCACCCTCACCGAGCTGTGCGAACACCTGGACATGACGCGGCAGGGCGTGACGCAGCACCTGGACCAGTTGGAGGCGGCGAATCTGGTCGCCACTGTGCGGCGTGGCCGCGAGAAGCTGCACTTCCTCAATCCGGTGCCGTTGCAGGAGATCTACGAGCGCTGGATTGCGAAGTTCGAAAAGCCGCGCCTGCGCGCCCTTCACTCACTCAAACATCGCTTGGAAGGAAACAAAGATGGCTAGGTCGCAGTTTGTCTACGTTGCCTATATCCGCACGACACCGGAGAAGCTGTGGTCAGCGCTGACCGACGCGGAGTTCATGAAGCAGTACTGGTTCGGCATGCACTGCGAAAGCCAGTGGACAGCGGGATCTTCGTGGACGCTGGTGTCCGGTGACGGCCAGGTCCTGGACGCCGGCGAGATCGTCGAAGCCGACCCACCGAGGCGCCTGGTGATCCGCTGGCAGCACCAGAACAGAACCGAGCTCAAGGCCGAAGGCGCGTCGCTCTGCACGATGGAGCTGGAACCCAGTGGAACGGCGGTCAAGCTCTCCATCACCCACAGCATCGAACGCGACGCGTCGAAATTCATCGCGGCGGTTTCCGGCGGCTGGCCGAAGATCATCTCCAACCTGAAGTCCCTGCTGGAGACCGGCTCCATCGTCCTGCAGGACCGATAGCCCGTTCAGAGTGCGGAGCCTGGGATCGCCATGATCCCAGCTTTTCGGTCGAATGTCCTCGCGACGAGAGAGCCTGCGCGGCTTCGGGCTCGGGGCGAGCATTCGCGGTTCTGCTGACTGCAACGAACTCTGGACATGCTGAACCCACAAAGGATGACGCCATGCACGACATCATGCATCTGATCAAAATTCACGCCTCGTCAGAACGGCTCTACCAGGCGATCACGACGACCGAAGGAGTCCGTCAATGGTGGACGCGCGACGCGTCGATCGAGCCGAAAGTTGGCGGTGTCGGGGAGTTTGGGTTCTTCGGAAGGCGTTTTGTCGCGAAAGTAGTCGTCGAAGAGCTTACCCCGGTTAGCCGCGTGCGCTGGAAGGTCAGCAACGCGGCCTGGCCAGGCAGCGACATCGAGTTCAACTTGAAGGCTGAAGGGAACGACGCAACTCTTGTCTTTGCGCACCACGGTTTCCCGCGCGCCGACGAAGGTTATGCCAGCGCGACGACGCGCTGGGGCCTATATCTTCTCAGCCTCAAGCGATATCTGGAGACAGGGAAGGGAATGCCGAACCCGGACGACAGCGAACTGTTCGGTTAGGATAGTGTGACGCTGAGGGGGCACGGACGAGGTAAGACTATCGACCCCTATCGCTGGGACAACTGGACAACTACCCCAGAGTAGTTTCCGTCACTCCCACTCGATCGTCCCGGGCGGCTTGCTGGTCACATCGTAGGTCACCCGGTTGATCCCTCGCACCTCGTTCACGATGCGGCCCGCGACGCGGATCAGGAAAGCAGCATCGAACGGATACACATCCGCGGTCATCCCATCCGTCGACGTCACCGCGCGCAGCGCGCACGCGTGATCGTAGGTGCGCCCATCGCCCATCACGCCCACGGTCCGCACCGGCAGCAGCACGGCGAATGCCTGCCAGATCGCGTCGTACAGCCCAGCCGCGCGGATCTCCTCCAGGAAGATCGCGTCCGCACGCCGCAGCAGTTCCAGCCTCTCGCGCGTGATCGCCCCAGGGATGCGGATCGCCAGCCCGGGTCCCGGAAACGGATGCCGCCCGACGATCGCCTCCGGAATACCCAGCTCGCGGCCGAGCACGCGGACCTCGTCCTTGAACAGCTCGCGCAGCGGTTCGATCAGCTTCATGCGCATCCGCTCGGGCAGGCCGCCGACATTGTGGTGCGACTTGATCGTCACCGACGGACCGCCGGTGAAGCTGACGCTCTCGATCACATCCGGATACAGCGTGCCCTGCGCCAGATAATCAGCGCCGCCGAGTTTCGCGGCCTCCTCGTCGAACACGTCGATGAACAGCCGGCCGATCGTCTTGCGCTTCACTTCCGGATCGGTGACGCCATCGAGCGCGTCGAGGAACAGCGCCGACGCATCGCGATGCACCAGGCGGATGTTGAAACGGTCGCGGAAGGTCCGCACAACCTCCTCGGCCTCGCCCTGCCTCAACAGCCCATGATCGACGAAGATGCAGGTAAGCTGGTCCCCGATCGCCTCGTGGATCAGCACCGCGGCCACCGACGAATCCACTCCGCCGGAGAGGCCACAGATCACCCTCCCCTTGCCCACCTGCGCGCGGACGCGAGCGATCTCGGTGGCGCGGAAGCCGGCCATCGTCCAGGTGCCCGACAGACCCAGCACGGCATGGGTGAAGTTGCGCAGCAGCGCGGCACCATGCGGCGTGTGCACCACCTCAGGATGGAACAGCAGCCCATAGAACCGCCGCGAGTCATCGGCGATGGCGGCGAACGGTGCGCCCTCGCTTACGCCCACCACACGGAACCCAGGCGGCAGCCGTGTCACACGGTCGCCATGGCTCATCCAGACCTGCTCGCGCCCGCCCTTGTGCCAGACGCCCTGGAACAGCACGCAGTCATCGGTCAGATCGACGAACGCGCGACCGAACTCGCGATGGTCCGACCCCTGCACCTCGCCACCCAACTGGTCGCACATCGTCTGCATGCCGTAGCAGATGCCGAGCACCGGCACGCCGGACTCGAACACGCACTGCGGCGCGCGCGGCGAGCTTCCCTCGGTCAGGCTGGCCGGCCCGCCGGACAGGATGATGCCGCGCGGCCGCCAAGCCCGGATGCGCTCGGGATCGGAATTGAACGGCCAGATCTCGCAATACACGCCCGACTCGCGCAGCCGGCGCGCAATGAGCTGCGTCACCTGGCTGCCGAAGTCGAGGACCAGCACGCGCTCAGTCGCGAGCGCGGCATTGGCGGCTGGATCAGGCAGGGAATCGGGCATCGGATTGGCAGTCCTTGCTTGATCCCCGGCGTTGGATCACGCAGCCGACGCGCTTGCAAGGCCGCAGGCTGTCACGGGCGGCCATTCGGAAACCGAGCCCCACGAGGATCGAGCGGCAGGTCCAGCGCATTTATGATGTAGGACACGGTTCGGTAACGCCCACAGAGCAGCAGGATCTCGAAGATCTGCGCCTCGGTGTAGTGTGCCGCCAGCGCGCGATACTCCTCGTTACTCCACGTCATGCGGAAATGCAGCGCGTCAACCGCGCCGATCAAGGACTGTTCGGCCGCGGACCAGCAGTCTGCATCCCCCGTGGTCGTCGCCTTCACCTGCTCTTCCGTAAGCCCGGCCTTCCCGGCGAAGAACGCGACATGCACGCCCCATTCGTATTCGCAACCGGTCAGCGCGCAGGTGCGATCGATGACGATCTCGCGCTCACGCAGCGACAGCGGTCCGCCATCCAACAGGCTGGCCGCGCGAAACTTGGACCAGGCGCGCTTGTCCTTCGCCACGACCCGGAACAGTACCAGGGGATCCGCATCCGGCCCCATGATCCGCTCGAACTGCTCGCAGACTTCCGGTGCATAGGGCGGCTCAAGCGGCGCTATTCTCGGCATGATGTTGTCCTCTCTCGATAATTTCGCTGTGATTCTGGTTCAGGCGATGCCGGCCGCGAGCTCGTCGACGATCGCCGCGGCCGGCATTTGCGATCGGACCAGTCCGACAGCGCCACCGGCGTAAAGCGCCATCTCTTCGGCGGCGCCGATCACATCGCGTGTCGGCGCGCTGAAGTGGTAGCGTGGAATGCTGCTGCCGTCGGCGCGTCTGGCAACAACATCGCCCTCGCCAGGCCGATCCGGTGCGCGCGGCTCGCCCGCCGCCTGCCAACGGGCAAGTGTGCCGTTTCTTAAGCTGCGGACCGGCGCATTCGGCCAACCCACGTCATAGAGTGTCGAGTACACCGCATCGTCGCCACTGCTTGCCAAGACACGCTCGCGATACACGCGATGGATGTTGGCCTCGTCGGCGGCGAGGAATTGGGTTCCCACCCACACCCCGTTTGCGCCCAGCGCCAGTGCCGCAGCCACGCCGCGTGCGTCGGCGATGCCACCAGCGGCCAATACGGGAATCGGCGCCACCGCATCGACGACCTGCGGCAGCAACGCCATCAGCCCGAGCCCGCCTCGGACATGGCCACCTGCCTCGAACCCCTGCGCGACGATCAGATCGAACCCGGCCGCGGCGGACCGCTCCGCCTCCGCGATGGATCCGGCCACCTGTATGGCCAGCGCACCAGCCGCCTTCACGCGATCGACATACGCGCTGCCGTCGCCCCAGAAGAACGATACGGCAGCGACCTTGTGGGCAAGTGCGACCTCGAGCTTCGCCTCGATGGGAAAGTCGAGCACAAAGTTGACCCCGTATGGCCGAGAGGTCAGCGAAGCCATCCGCCGGAAGAGCGCGTCAAGCTGCTCGACGCTGCGCCAGGTGCAGGCCAATTGCCCGAAGCCACCGGCCTCCGACACGGCCGCTGCGAGCTCAGGCGTGGCAACGCCGCCGATCGGGGCCTGAAAGATCGGTTTGCTGATCCCGAGGCGCTGCAATGTGGGATGGAGATGCATGCTGAGTGTCCCTCACTGTGATTGGGGCATGCTAGGTTGACCCGCGCACGCGCTGGGGCCATTTGCCGACGCAAATGGGCCAAAACGCCGCCACCGCAGTGATGCAAGCGGCACCCGACGACGCACCACATTACCCGGATGTGGATCGAACGGTCGTCGCGGTGGCCAAGGAGTTTGCCGCCGGCTCGACGACCGGCCTGCACAGCCATGTGCGCGCGCAGTTCATCTTTGCGATCCGTGGATTGATGGTGGCAACGACGGAGGCAGGCACCTGGCTCGTGCCGCCGGGCTACGCGTTGTGGCTGCCGGCCGGAATCAGCCACAACGTCGCAATGCATGGCGCCGTGTCGATGCGCACCGCCTACCTGCGAGCGGGAGATGTACGTAACCTGCCGCGCGACTGCCGGATAGTGACCGTGCCGCCACTGCTGGAAGCGGCACTCGTCGAGCTGTCGGCTGAGCCGCCCGCGTACGACACGGACGGCCGCGGCGGCCATCTTGCGTCACTGATCCTTGACGAGATCACGCGAGCTCCGCCGACCCCGTTCGCACTGCCGGTCCCCGCTGACCGTCGCCTGCGCCGATTGGCTCAGCGGCTGATCGAGAATCCGGGCTCACCGCTCGACATCGACCATTGGGCTGATGAGGTTGGCGTGAGCCGGCGCACGCTGACGCGCGTGTTCCGCGCGCAGACCGGGCTTTCCTTCGCGGCCTGGCGTCGCCGTCTGCGCCTGTTGCGCGGCGCAGCCCGTTGCGCGGACGGCGAGCCGCTCGCCCGTGTCGCCGCCGGTCTCGGCTACAACAGCCTCGCCGCCTTCCTGTCCATGGCGCGCCGCGAGCTGGGCACCGATTTCGCCCACCTCTGTGATCCGGGGCCAGTGCCGAGACGCTAAAGGACGCAGCCGGCCCTACAAAGTCTTCTCAATGTAGAACCGGCGAATTCCGGCCCCGACAGTCTTGTTGCTCGTCGTCGCCGCCACTTCTTCCCGCACGAGCCGATAGCCCGCACTCCGGTAATGCGACAGCGCTGCGTCCTGCAATTCCGACGTGCTCAGATCGAGCCTGAACACCTTGCGTCGCCTGCATTCATCTTCAGCAAACCGCAGCATCTTTCGCCGATCCCGCGTCGTCGTGCGGTCGGCCGTGACCCCGTGACGGTGCGGATCGAGAACATGGCCCGGTCAGCACAGATACCTACACGTCGGTCACGGGCATGCGGTATGACACAGGTGATTACCCGCAAAGCGTGCGGCTTTGTGCTGAGCTGCTGAATCTTCGACAGGGCGAGCCCGATGGGCGCTCGGCATCGGCTTCGCCAGCTTCAACGAGCAGACCGCACACGGCGCCGCCGAATTCCCTTGCGCGACACTGCGATAATTCCGCGAGTTGAAAGTTCCACGGCGCGCAGCCTGCCCGACGGTCGTGTGGTCCTGATGGTTGGCACCGGTCGCACGGTCAGGAGCGAGAGATGGCTTTGTCGCAGATCGCCTGTGGGGAACGGACATCCATCCAGCGCTGATCTCGATACGGCACGGCGACGCTGAAAGCACCGCCTTGGGTTCGGCACTTTTGCCTCGCGCAGCATGGCATTGTGCGTAATGAGCTGCTTACGTCGTCAGGACGCCCCACCCAGCACGCGGCGCTTCGTTCGCGCCACACTTTGGGCAGCGTTCCGGATGGCACGCGCGGCAGAAGGTACGGCTACAAGCCGGGCACGGAGCCAGCGCCGCAGGAACAACCAGGTGAAGCGCGTCATCGCACACCAGGCGCGGCCGGTGGGTCGAGGCGGTGAACTCGCATGCCGGCGGCTCCAGCGCCCGCGCCAACGGGTTCCAGTCCAGCTGGATTACCCGATCCGCCTTGCGCCGACGTATCTGCACCGTGAAACGATGGACTTGCATCGCGAGGTCAAGTGTCTGAGCCCACTCGATCTTCACGCGCGTGGCGTACTGACGCGCCAGATCGTCCAGCTTGGCACGATATTCGACCGTGATCGCCTCTGCGCGCCGCAGCTCACGGCGGCGCCTTGGGTCATCTTCGGGCAGTGCAGCCGCGCGACGCATAGCCTCGCGATGCAGATCGTTATGATACATGTGCAGCCGGTCTTGGTCGCGATCGAGGCGACGCCGTAAACCTTTGACGAACGGATCCACCACTCCGTGCAACCGGGACGGCAGCGCCCGTCCAACGAGGCTGAGGAATTTGGGACGGTCCCAGTCCGCTGGCAGATCGACCTCTGCCGACGCCGGATTTTCATCCACGTTTCCGTGAATGCGCCTATGGAAAGGAGGTTCTTCAATAACAGGAGCAATAGCCGAAAGCACCGCATCCGGGAGAGCACCCGTCGCCAGGTTGATCCCGAACCGCACCATCCAGTCGCGCTTGTCGTCTGAGACGGCGGAAGCGCGGAAACCCAACACCAGATAGCGCGTCCAGGCCGGCGCGACCTCAAGCAGCCGAAAAGTCGCGTTGTCCAGGACCAGTTGGTGTTTGAGGATCCACTCGGGATCACCGGGCGCCCTTGCCGAGGATGACACAACTCGTCGCCCGAAGCGGCCTTGTGAACCCAGCAGCTGGGCGAAGCGAGACAGCCAATCGCCCTCCAGCCCGACTCGGTGCGCTGCGGGGGGCAGCGTGGTGCCGAAACCCAGCCGAGCCAGCTCGCCAATTCCTAAGGTGTGCTGCACCGACGGAGGGGCAAGCACCTCCAGACCTTCGGGATCGATCGTCTCCACCAGCGCGCCCTCGTGCCGGAGCAGAGCGGCGACGAAGCCCTGCATCCGGCCCTGTTCATAGGAGGCAGCGTCAGGCGGCATCGAGATCGCTCCCGAACAGCGCTTCGTCGAGCTGCTTGACCTCATCATAATCCCGACGCGCGGCGAGCAACCGGTTCTCAATTTGAGCAAAGGCATTTGCGCGGGCCTGCTCTGTCCCATGCAGCCAGGCGTCGAGCACCAGGGTGGAAAATTCCTGCTGCTCGTCGACTTCGCCGAGGATTGCGCCAACCTCGCCGACCACCAGCTCAAACATGTTGATCTTTTCGTCGAGGATGCGCAGCACGGCGTCCTCGATCGTGCCGGCGGTCACCAGGTTGAAGACGAATACCTCACGCGTCTGGCCGATCCGGTCAATCCGCCCGATGCGTTGCTCTATGGCCATTGGATTCCAGGGAATGTCGAAGTTGATCAGCGTATTGCAGAACTGCAGATTGCGCCCCTCACCACCCGACTCCGTGCAGAGCAGCAACGGGACGCGGTCGCGGAACTCTGCCACCGCCGCATCCTTCTGTGGGCCGGTCATGTCGCCTGAGAACTTAGCGAACGGGGTCTTCTGACGATTCAGCCGATCGGCGAGATGCGTCATGCTGTCGTGATGATGGACGAAGACCAGTTTCTTCTCCGCCGGATTCTGCGCGATAAGTTGCAGCAGGGCGGCTTCTTTTGCCCCTGCAGGAATGGCGCGGGTGCGGGCGAGCAGGCTCGCCCAGCGTGCGTCCTCCGGAAAACGCGCCGCCATGCGGGCGATCCCGGCGGCTGAGGCTGACGGTGAGGAACCAGCCGCAGCCAGCAGATGCTGCAGCGACAGCCGATGCGGTCGCGCCTCCCCGCCTGAGGCATCTGTCGCTGAACGGCCATCGATCGTCGCGACCTCGCGTACCAACGCTGATAATTCCTCGTAGCAGGCCGCTTCCATCGGGTCGGGGATGGCGCGTTGCGTCGATGCCTGCCGCCGCGGCATGCGCAATGCGGCCAGTGCGCGCGTGTTGCGCACCATCACACTGCGCATCAGGTCACGTAGCCGCTCGCGGTTCGCCGGTTCCCGCGGCCTGCCCGGAACCATATAGATAGAGCGGAACTCCTTCTGCGTCTTGAAGATGCCCGGCTGTAGCAGAGTCAGCAGGTTGTACAATTCGAGCAGATTGTTCTGCACCGGCGTTGCCGACAACAACAACAGAAAGCGCTTCTGCAGGCCGTTCACCAAGCGGTAGCCCGCACTGTTCTGATCGCGCAGGTGATGGGCCTCGTCGACCACCACCACGTCGTAACTCAATCTGGCAAGCAATTCGGCCTGTTCCCGCCGTCGTGCAGACGCTATCGAGGCAATCACGCGCGGCTGCGCCCAGAAGGCCGCGGGGTCGCTGCGCAGCAGAGGGTCGTGGCTGGTGGCACAGTCGATGCCGAACTTGCTCGCCATTTCATCGTGCCACTGACCGACCAGAGAGGCAGGGGTAAGAATAAGGATACGTTCGGCCATGCCACGCAGGATGTATTCCTTCAGTACCATCCCAGCCTCAATGGTCTTGCCGAGCCCGACCTCGTCGGCCAGCAATACGCGACCCCGGTACTGTTTCAGGACCTTGCGGACGGTTTCGACCTGGTACCAGTGCGCCTCCACGCCTTGCAGCGCGGGCAGACAAAGGAGCTCGTCAAATCCCTCGAACAGGCTCAGCCGGACGAGTTCGCCGCGCAGGAGGAATGCCGTGGGATCTGCACCCGTATCAGTACCGACAATGTCGATCGCGTCGGGATTGACGAGCTCGAATGCAATCTCAAACCGTGCCTCCAGCCGTGCCAGATCCGCCACTGCCGACAACGAAGGGCCAACAGCGCCATCATGCCGCGCGTCGCTGTTTGGGCGAGGCGCGCGGTGGGCAGACGGACGGGCGGTTGGCTGCTTGGCGCCGCGGTCGACGGCCGGCGAATGGCCGGCTCGACGCAGCTTCTCAATCCGGATCTCGCGCAGTCGGCTGTATAACCAGTCGGCCATGACCCTGTCGCCGACGAACCAAGCCAATGCCGCACGGTCAGTATCCAGCTCGGCTGCGTGCAGCATCGTCCAGGCCCGGGTAAAGTGCTGTTGCTGACCAAATGCGAGGGCCGTGAGCAACGTGACTGCTTTGCCTGGCACATAGCGCTTGCCGTAGCGCTTGAGCAGCGCCAGTGCTCGCTCCGGAAGATTTCCGGCGAGGGCGGTCAGTGCCGCAAGCAGCAGCATTTCAGGATCGGACGGGCAGGTCCGTAAACCCTCCTCGGCGACCTCCAGTGCCTGCGGTGACCTCGAGGCCAGGGCGAGGCGCAGGTTATCGATATGGGATTCCCGGCCACGAAGATCCGTGGCGGACCGGTCCGTTCTCAGGTCGAGGCCGGGTAGCTGTGCCTGGGGGCGAGGCACATCCGGCGACGGACGAGAGGGGTCCAGGATAGCGACGTCGTTGCGACTCGATGTTTGCGTCATCCTCCCTGGATCATCCCGCACTCCACCGGCCCCTGCCAATGCGCATTGCCATTCGACGTCGGTAGCACATGATATGTTCGGTGGATGGGCACTTTGGAGGCCCTGCGACAACTATACGGGAGGAAATGATGCGTGGCCGCCGGCTGCCCCGAGCCTCGCTCGCCGCGACGCTGCTGCTTGCCACATTGGCTGGCTGCGACTCAACGCAATACAGGAACGCGAGCCACCCAAACTACGGCGATGCGGATTACAAGAGCGACCTCGCGCAGTGCCGCAAGCAGAGCTCCAAGGTGGTCGCGGTCTCGGGCTATGATGACAGGTCCGAGATCCAGGTGGACGAAGCAAAGGCGCGATCCTGCATGACAGAACGAGGCTGGCAGGCCGTCATTCGATAACACGGAGGGCACAACATTGTCGTCATCACTTGCTATAAGCGCCGGGTTCGCCATCGCCGCCACGCTCGCGGTCCCGGCTCAGGCGCAGCTTCTGACACACCGCGATCTTTCCTATCCGATGGCGCGCACCATCGCCGAGACGGCGATCGAAAGCTGCGGTGCCAAGAACTATGCTGTGTCGGCCGTGGTCGTCGATCGCGCGGGTGAAATCATCGTGGCAATGCGCGCCGACAACGCCGGCCCACACACGATGGAGAACGCGCGCCGCAAGGCCTACACCGCACTGAGCTTTCGCACGGCGACCTCCGAGTACGCGAAGCGCTACGCTGACAACAACCCGGTTGTCCGCCAGCAGGTGACACTGCCCAGCGTCATCGCGATCCCCGGTGGCCTGCCCGTGAAGGTGGGCAGCGATGTGATCGGTGGCATCGGCGTGTCGGGCTCGCCTGGCGTGGACGAGCCGTGTGTCCAGGCCGGCCTCGACAAGATCGCGGACCAACTCAGGTAAGCGGCACCCGGTTTCCACCGGAAGCCACATCGCCTAAGGTTGCGCGGTCCAGTGCAAGGGGAGGACGACGATGATCATCGAAATGCGCACCTACACGCTACAGCCTGGCACGCTGGCCGAGGTGGAGAAGCGCTTCGGCGAGTCGCTGCCGAACCGGGAGAAGCACTCGAAGCTGGCAGCATTCTGGCACACCGAGGTCGGGCCGCTGAACCAGATCATCCATGTCTGGGCGTATGACAGCTTCGAGCATCGCACCGCGGTGCGTACAGCCGGGCTGAAGGAAGCGAACTGGCCGCCGCCGATCCGGGAATTTATCACCAATCAGCAGAGCGAGGTGTTCGTTCCGGCGCAGTTCTCGCCACCGCTCGAGCCGCGTCAGGTCGGACCGCTGTTCGAAATCCGCCAGTACACGCTGACACCCGGTTCAATTCCCGGCCTTGTCGAGCGCTGGTCAGAGAAGATCGAGGGACGGCAAAAGTTCTCGCCGCTGGTCGCCGGCATGTATTCGGAGTTCGGTGCGCTGAACAAGTGGGTGCACATCTGGGCCTACAAGGACGCCAACGAGCGAACGTCCGTCCGCGCTGCCGCCGCCGCGACCGGTCAGTGGCCCGCTCGCAACCCGCCCGGCGTTGTCGTGAAGCAGGAGAATGCCTTTGTGATGCCGGCGTCGTTCTCGCCGATCAGGTAAGAGCTCGACCCGGGCACGTCTGATCGCTGGGGGATCTGCTACCTTTGCGTCTCGATCGGCGCGCAGTTGGTTCGACCTGAGGCAACACAGTCCTGGAGCTGTGCTGCCTGGTCGAGCCGATGCACGATGAACAGTACAGCGACGACCGCTGCCACGATTACCGCCAGCCCGACGAGCGCGCGATGCGGGTTCGACTCCTGTGGTCCTCGTTCGCTCACGATCTGTCCCTCAATGATCGACCGACAACACTTCCTCGGTCTCGGCCCATTCGTTGACCAACGTATAGCCAATGCCCAGCAGCACCGGGCCAAGGAAGATCCCGAGGAGGCCAAATGCGAGCGCGCCGCCCAACACGCCGAGTACCGTCAGCAGGAAGGGAAGCTGCGCACCGCGCGCGATGAACCACGGCCGGATCACGGAATCGGCACCTGAGACAGCCACGACACCATAGACCGCCAGGAAGATCCCCCAGCCAAGATGGCCACTGCTCATCAGCCACAGTGCCCCGGGGATCCACACGACCGGCGCACCGATCGGCAGCACCGCCAGAAAGCCCGCTACAGCACCCAACAGCACTGGCCGCGGCACGCCCGATAACCAGAGCCCGAACGCTGTCAGCATGCCTTGGACGATCGCGGTCAGCAGGATGCCGCACACCACTCCCCGCACCGTGGCGCCAGTGACATCGATCAGTCGCTGCGCGCGCGCGCCCGCAATCCGCATCAGGATGACGCGAAGCCGCGCCGCGATCGGCTCGCCATACAGGTAAAAGAAGAACGCGATGAATAGTGCGAGCACGAACAGCAGCACGCCGTTGGCCAGGCCCAGCAGCAGGCTCAACCCGCCTTCCAGCACGATGCCGAAGTAGGGGCGCAGCGCCTCGACCATGACGGTGATATCGGCCGCCCAGCGGTTCCACAGATCGCCCAGCGTCTGACCGACCAAGGGGATTTCGAACACCCATTCCGGTGAACCGGGCAGCCCGGCGCGCAGCGCATCCTCGATGACGCCACGCAGGTGGTTGACGTCGTTGGCACCGCCGGGAGCGGCCAGCGCCAACGGCAACACCAGCACGACGGCGGTCAGTGCCACCATCACGCCGGCGGCCGCACCGCGGCGCAGCCGCATCTGCTGGTGCAGCCAATCGCACACCGGCCACGTGGTGAAGACCAGGATCGCGGCCCACAGCAACGACGAGAAGAACGGATAGAGCACCAGCACACAGCCGACGCCGATCCCGCCGAGCAGCAATGCCATCAGCACGCGTTCCGCGGTCATGCGCTGGTCAATCCCCCCGCCCGCTTGTAGCCTCCCGCCGCATTTCCGGGGAGGGTCCGCGATGCCACGCCTGGCTGCCAACCTATCCATGATGTTCAACGAGGTGCCGTTCCTCGACCGTTTCGCTGCCGCCCGCAAGGCTGGCTTCGACGGCGTGGAGTTTCTGTTCCCCTACGAGCACCCAATGGCGGAATTACGCAAGCGGCTGGATGGCGAAGGCCTGACCCAGGCGCTGTTCAACATGCCGCCGGGCGACTGGGCAAAGGGCGAGCGCGGCCTGGCCAGCCTGCCGGGTCGCCAGTCGCAGTTCCACGACGGCGTGAAGCAGGCCCTCGACTATGCCGGCGCGCTGGGCTGCAAGCTGGTGCACTGCATGGCGGGAATCGTCCCGGCAGGCGTGTCGCAGGTCACCGCGGCCAGCGTCTACGCAGCGAACCTGGCCTGGGCAGCCGAGCACGCGACGAAAGCAGGCGTGATGCTGGTGATCGAGCCGATCAATCACCGCGACATGCCGGGATACCTTCTGAATACCGAGGCGCAGGGCGCCGCCGTCGTCGAGGCCATCGGGCGCGACCGGCTCGGCCTGCAATTCGACGTTTATCATTGCCAGACGACCGAAGGCGACATCACCAAGCGCATGGAACAGTTCATGCCGGTGATCGCGCACATGCAGATCGCCGACGTCCCGGCGCGCAACGAGCCGGGAACCGGGGAGATCGGCTGGCGCTTCGTGTTCAGGCGGATGGATGAACTCGGCTATCGCGGCTGGGTCGGGTGCGAATACCGCCCGGCCGGCGATACCGTCGCCGGCCTAAAATGGCGCCAGGAATTCGGAGTTTAGGGAGACACACCATGAAGATCGGATTCATCGGCCTCGGCATCATGGGCCGCCCCATGGCGCTCAATCTGCACAACGCGCAGCACTCGCTGATCGTGCCTGATCGTGCCTCGCTGGCTGACGACATCCGCGCCGTCGCCGAGGTCGTGCCGGACGCCAAGGCGGTCGCCGAGAAGTCCGAGGTGGTGATCCTGATGGTGCCGGATACACCCGACGTGGAGAATGTGCTGTTCGCCTCGAACGGCGCCGCCGCCGGGCTCTCCCGCGGCAAGCTGCTGATCGACATGTCCTCGATCAGCCCGATCGAGACAAAGGCCTTTGCCAAGAAGATCAACGCCCTGGGCTGCGACTATCTGGATGCGCCGGTATCGGGCGGCGAGGTGGGCGCCAAGCAGGCCACGCTGACCATCATGGTGGGCGGACCCGAGGCGGCATTCGCCCGCGCCAAGCCGCTGTTCGACGTGATGGGCAAGAACATCACCCATGTCGGTGCGGAGACTGGCGCCGGTCAGACCTGCAAGGTGGCCAACCAGATCATCGTCGCGCTGAATATCCAGGCTTGCGCGGAAGCTCTTGTTTTCGCGGCAAAGGCAGGCGCTGACCCGGCCAAGGTGCGGCAGGCGCTGATGGGTGGCTTCGCCTCTTCGCGCATCCTGGAGGTGCACGCCGAACGTATGCTGAACGGCACCTTCAATCCTGGCTTCCGCATCCGGCTGCACCAGAAGGACCTCAATCTGGCACTCTCGGCGGCGAAGGAGCTCAGCCTCTCCCTGCCCAATACGGCGACCGCGCAGCAGATGTTTTCGTCCTGTGCGGCACACGGCGGGGCGGACCTGGACCATTCGGCGCTG
Organism: uncultured Alphaproteobacteria bacterium; assembly: GCA_963812505.1. Taxonomy (GTDB): domain Bacteria; phylum Pseudomonadota; class Alphaproteobacteria; order Acetobacterales; family Acetobacteraceae; genus JAMXLO01. The sequence continues at coordinate 71,952 of CAWEVM010000005.1, read as the reverse complement.
ATCCTGGCGATCGAGGGCCTGGCCGACTTTTCTGTTCGCGGACGGAAATGATCCGCTAATACCGGGCGGCGACGAGTCGCAGTATTTAGTCAGGGGTTGAAATCGGGAACGGGCATGTCTTAAGCTTTCTCGCCCGCGTCGATTCTTCGGATTCGAGCGATACACGCTCGGATTGCGGGCATTAGGCCAAGGGGAAGGCCGGATGTCCATGCGTTTTACCGAGATCGGGCAGCAGTTGCGGGCGTATCGCCTGGAGTCGGGGCTGCGCGCCGAGGAGATCGCCGCGCGTCTCGGCGTGTCCCGTGCCGCGCTCTACCGCTACGAAAAAGGCGAGGTGATCAAGCTCGACACGATCAAGCGGCTGGCGGAACTGCTGAAGATCTCGCCGCTATCTCTGCTGGGCATCGGCGTCGAGTATTACAACCGCCCGATCGGCTACTTCGAGCGCATCCGTCAGTTCGAGGAGACGGCCGACCAGATCCTGCAGCTCTTCGGGCCAATCTGCTACCTGACCACCTCGGACGCCTACGACAACGCGCTCGCCGAGGCGTTCGACGAAGCGGCGGACCAGGTGACCGCGGAACGCACGGCGATGCGCTCGATGGCTGAGCAGGTGCTGGGCATTCTGACCGCGCGCAAACGGATGTATGCGATGCGGCGGCCCGGGATCATCGCGATGGTGTCGCTATCTTCGGTGCAGCGGCTGCTGGAGACCGGTGTGACAGCCAGTATGAATGTCTCCGACCGGGTGCGCCGTATCGGCCGCGATGTGGCGGTGACCGAGGTCGAGAACATGGCCGCGCTGATGGAAGCGGAGCCGATGGGGCTCCAGTTCGGGCTGCTGACCGCGGCAGAGCCGACCTCGGCGTTCAAGATCCTGCGCGCTCGCGACCGAGTCAGCCTGGCGATCAACCCATTCCGGCCGGACTCGCATCCCTCCTCCCACACGGGTGTTGCGATGATCACCGGCGCCGATGAGGCGATCGCCGCCCATCAGCGTGTGGCGGAATCAAGCTGGCGCGAGGCGCTGAAGGGTGCGGCCGGAGCGAGCCGCCTGCGTCAGCTCGTGGCAACGGCGGTGCCTGCCTGACACCAGGGGTGGCGCTGCGGCGCCTCGTCTCTATGTTGGCCGCATGGCGCCCCGCAGCTGTCCCCGCCTTCCCACTCACCCCGATGTGCAGGTCAGCTCCGAGCAGCGCGTCTGGAGCGGGCGCTTTCCGCTCGACGTGGTGCGTTTCCGGCACCGCCGCTTCGACGGCACGATGTCCGGCGAGCGCACCTGGGAGGTGTGGCGGCGCGGCCGTGCCGCGGCGGTACTGCCATATGATCCCGAGGCAGACGTCGTGGTGCTGATCGACCAGTTCCGCCTCCCAGCGCTGGTCGCCGGCCTCGACCCGGTGTTGGTGGAGCTTCCCGCCGGCCTCTGCGACGATGGCGAGACACCAGAGACGACGGCGCGGCGCGAGACGATGGAGGAGATGGGGCTTGCGGTCGGCGCGATGCGGCGGCTCGGCGGCTTCCTGCTGACGCCGGGTGGCGCGGACGAGCTGTGCGAACTCTATGTCGGCCGCGTGCAGGCGCCGCGGGCCGATGGCGACGGCATCGCCGGCCACGCCGGCATGGCGAGCGAGCACGAGGACATCCGCGTGCGTGTCTGGCCCGCGGAGCGCGCGATCGCGGCGGCGCTGAACGGGCGCCTGACCAATTCGGTGACAATGATCGGTCTGCTGTGGCTCGCCGCGCAGCGGCCCGCCCTACGGAAGGAGTGGCTGGCGGCATGACAGAGAGACTGTTCCTCGACGACCCGCGCCTGCGGTCTGCCACCGGCACGGTGCTGGCCAGCGGGCCAGACGGTATCGTGCTCGATCGCACGGTCTTCTACGCGCGCGGCGGCGGCCAACCGGGCGATATTGGCGTGCTGCGATGGGACGGCGGCGAGACGGCGATCGCCGACACTGTGAAAGGGGAAGGAGAGACGATCCTGCATCTTCCCGCGCCCGGTGCAGCGCTGCCCTCGGTCGGCGCGACGGTGGAAGGCGAGATCGACTGGGACCGCCGCTACCGGCTGATGCGCATGCACACCGCCATGCATCTGCTGTGCAGCCTGATCAAGGGCGCGGCAGTGACCGGCGGCTCGGTCGGCGCGGACCGCTCGCGCTTGGATTTCGACCTGCCCAACCCGCCACCCAAAGAGCAGATCGAGGCCGGCCTGAACGCGCTGATCGAAGCGGACCATCCGGTGCGTATCGAATGGGTGGACGAAGCGGTGCTGGACACCAATCCCGACCTGGTGCGCACGATGTCGGTGGCGCCGCCGCGCGGCACCGGCCGGCTGCGGCTGATGCAAATCGGCGAGGCCGACGCGCTGGTGGACCTTCAGCCCTGTGGCGGCACGCACGTCGCGCGCACCGGCGAGATCGGCCGCATCGCGGTATTGAAGATCGAGAACAAGGGCCGCCAGAACCGCCGCATCATCATCGCTCCCGCGGGGTAGAACTCACGAGCCTCCCCGTAGCATCTCTTCAAATGCCGCTGCTCAGGCGGCCCTGCCGACGGCGCAAAAGCACGACACTGACACCGGCACATCGGCACGCGCGGTGGCGAACTCCACGCGTTGGCGGATCAACGCGGCCTCTGCGGACTCGCCGCGCCGATCGAGGCAGTCGAGCAGCCCGCGGAGCGCCCAAAGATTGTCCGGGTGGATCTGCGCGCGGGGCAGCGTCCCGCCAAGGCCGAGATCCTCGCGATAAACCACCTCGGCTTCCGCTGCGCGGCCCTGCTCCAGCAGCAGCGCCCCGAGCGCGTGGCGAACCGGCTGCATCCAGCCCCAAGGCTCGTCGTAAGGCAGTGCATCCTCCAGCGCGATCGCGGCGCGAAGATGGGCGAAAGCCGCGTCATGCTCGCCGCGGCGGTAGGCGATCTCGCCCGTCAGCATTTCCTCGGCGATGGCCAGCAACTGCACGCACTTCACGTTGTGGATCTGCCGGGACTCGGGAACCCGCTTCGCGGCCTCCTGAAACAGCGCCTGTTCGATCTCCGCCGCCGACACGTCACCCAGTGCGGCATGTGCGACGCCCTTGGCGTAGTGCATCATCGCCACGGTGTTGCAGTAGAGCTCGCCGTCCGCCGGTAGATCCTGCGCGATAATCTCGCGCCATTTGCCGAAGCGGATGAGCACGTGCTGCCGGATGGAAACGTAGCTCTCAAAGAAATCGGCCATGGGCGGCGAGGGAATGCGCAACATCGCCTCGGGCATGGTCTCGATCAGCTCATCGGCGGCGGCGATCGCGGGCGCATACTGACCGAGGAACATCGCCCCGTAGGCGGCGAAGTGGTAATTGTGCACGCGGTAGCCGGAGTAAAAATTCATCGGCCCGGCGCGGTCGTAGAACTTGCGGTCCGCGATGATCGCCTTCTGGTTCCAGTGCATCGCATCGCGGTAGTGACCGCATTGGATGTCGATGTGGGTGGGCATGTGCACCAGGTGGCCCATATCGGGGCTCACCTCGCGCAGCCGGTCGCCGGTGACCAGCGCCGCCTCGGGGTGCGGCGACATCTCCATTAGGTGCACGTGGAGGTGCAGCAGGCCGGGATGGTCCATTGCGCCGGGCAGGTCGCGGAAAGCGGATTCGAGCATCTCGCGCGCCTCGAGCGTGCCGGCGCCGGCCGCGGGCTCGCCGCTACGCGAGTCCCACATCTGCCAAGGCGTACGGTTGAGGATCGCTTCCGCGAAGATGTGGCGTACTTCAAGATCGCCGGGATGCGCCATGTGCGCGAGGCGCATGGCGTCGGCATAGGCGTCGTTCCAGGCGCCCTGGTCGTCGATGGTGTCGCGCTGCGGATAGCGGGCGGGGAGCGCCTCGATCAGCGCACGTTCCGGCGCGGTGACGCCGCCGACCAACGCAAGGGCTGCACGGGTCGCGTCAAAGGCGCGCGCGAGTGCCGCGGCCTTGCCGGCGGGATCCATCAGTTCCCAGGGGAAGTTGTAGTTGGGCCCAGCCGCATATGCGACGCCCCAATGGGCCATGGCGCAGTGCGGGTCGGCCTCCAGCGCCTTCTCGAAGCAGGCGACAGCCTCCTCGTGGTGGTAGCCGAAGCACCAGTTGAGGCCGCGGTCGAACCAGCGCTGGGCATCCGACGACGCCGTTGTCACCTTCCGGGAGTAGGGGCCGAGTTCATAGGGATAGTCCATGTCGCCTTCTCCGCTTGTGTGCCAGGGTGTGCGCCCGCAGGGTGAGGGTTCCCAGTGATGATGTCGCTCCGTTCCGCCGATTTCCAGCAATTCCTTACTTTGGCCGAAGCAGCGATCAGCGACAGTCCCAATGCCAAAGGACCCGTGCGCGTGGCTGCCGAACGGATGTTCACGGCTCTGCAGGCGCCGTCCGCACAAGCCGGACGGTCGGGATCATCGCGATTGCCAGTGTGCCGGCATCTTGAGGTGGCGCTGGAGGATGTGCGCCGCCAACCAGGCCCTATCGGCGCCTTGGCCGGCGCATTCGCGGCAATCGAACCACAGCTGAACTGGCAGGTCAGAGCCGGCGCTGAGACCCACGGAGAGCAGTTCCTGAACAACCACGCCAATGCGACAATCGCCGGATCGGAGGGGCTTGAGATACGCCGCGATGTTCGGATAGGCGTGAGTCTTCTGGCTCCGCAAACGCGATATCCTGACCACCGTCATCCGCCCGAGGAAATATACGTGGTGCTTTCGGAAGGACAATGGCGCCAGGGGAGTGACCAATGGCACGAGCCCGGCATCGGTGGCCTTGTGTACAATCCTCCGAACATCGTGCATGCGATGCGCTCGGAGGAACGGCCGCTGCTGGCGCTTTGGTTCCTTTGGACAGGGCCGGACAATTCCTGAACATGGGCAGACGGGGCGGCGCCGGTTGCGGAAGCTACCGAAACGCGTACAAATCCTGATCTCGGTTCGCCCCAAATCTCGGTCACCTCGCTTCAGGGAAAGCAAGCATGGTCGCCCTTAATTCAATTACGCATGAAACCAGGACAGATGCGACAGTGGATTTTGACGCGATCATTGTCGGCGCCGGCGTTTCCGGCCTCTACCAGCTCTACAGGCTGCGCGAACTCGGTCTGAAGGTACGGGTATTCGAGACCGGCACCAATGTCGGCGGCACCTGGTACTGGAACCGCTACCCCGGCGCGCGCTTCGATTCCGAAAGCTGGACCTACGGCTACTCGTTTTCCGAGGAGCTGCTGCAGGAATGGAATTGGGCCGAACACTTCGCGTCACAGCCCGAGACCGAACGCTATCTCAACTACGTCGCGGACAAGTTCGACCTGCGCCGCGACATCCAATGCAAGAGCCGCGTGGTCTCCGCGCACTACCAGGAGGCGACTTGCACGTGGGACGTCACGCTGGAGGATGGCAGGCGCTATTGCACACGTCTGCTGATTACTGCCATCGGCGTGCTCTCTGCCCCGACCATGCCGCGCATCGCAGGCATCGAGACATTCGAAGGCCAGTCGTGCCACACGGCGCACTGGCCCAAGGAGCCGGTGAACTTCGCGGGCAGGCGCGTCGCGGTGATCGGCACCGGCGCAACCGCCGTGCAGACCATCCAGACCATCGCCAAGGAAGTCGGCCACCTGACCGTGTTCCAGCGCACCCCAAACTGGTGCGCTCCACTCCACAACGCCAGAATCACCGACGAGGAGATGCACCAGATACGGGCCCGCTATCCCGAGATCTTCGTGCGCTGCCACGAGACACCCGGCTGTTTCATCCATAGCCCCGATCCGCGTTCTGCCCTCGAGGTAACACCAGAGGAGCGCGAGGCCTTCTTCGAGAAGCTCTACAGCGAGCCCGGCTTCGGCATTTGGCAAGCCAACTTCCGCGACATCCTGGTGGATCGCGAGGCCAACGCGCTGATCTCGGACTTCGTCGCGCGCAAAATCCGCCAGCGGGTCAAGGATACGGCCGTGGCCGACAGATTGATCCCGAAGAACCATGGCTTCGGCACCCGACGCCTGCCGCTCGAGACCCACTATTATGAGGTCTACAACCAGCCCAACGTCAGGCTGGTGGACATCAACGAAACGCCGATCGAACGCATCACGCCGGCCGGCATCAAGACCAGTCACGCCGAGTACGGATTCGACCTCATCATCTACGCGACCGGCTTCGACGCGATCACAGGTAGTTTCGACCGTATCGATATCAGGGGCGTCGACGGACGCCGGCTTAAGGACGAGTGGAATGCCGGGCCGCAAACCTATCTCGGCGTCCTGGTCGAAGGCTTCCCCAACATGCTGATGGTGATGGGCCCGCATGCCGGGCTCGGAAACTTCCCGCGCGCCGCCGAATACAGCGTTGAGTGGGTCACCGGTCTCGTTCGCCATGCGCGCGACCACGGCCTGACGCGGATCGCGGCGACTGAGGCAGGGACCGCGCAGTGGACCGACCATGTCAAGGCCATGGGCCAAGGGCTGCTGGCCAACGAGGTCGACTCGTGGATGACCGGTATCAATCGCAATGTCGAGGGTAAGCAGACCCGCAAGATCATGCGCTACAGCGGTGGCTACCCTGCCTATCGTGAGCACTGCGATGCGGTCGCCGCCGATGGCTACCGCGAGCTAGCCCTGAGTTAGGTGCGATTTCCGACTGGCAACGCTCGGAGAATAGATACAGCCAGGCCCCAGAGTGAACCGCTGACCGTGTTGGTCGGATGGGCGGTGCTGTGACAGGGTATCCCTGTCTTCGGCAAGCTTCCCTGGCGAACCCGCAACGATACAGGAGAGGATTCATGGTACGGATAAATATCGGGGCCGTGTGCGGTCTCGCCCTTGCAGCGATGCTGGCAAGCGTCGGCATCGCTCGCGCGCAGAACGAGCTGAAAAGCCCCACCATGGACGCGATCAAGAAGCGCGACCAGCTCGTCTGCGGCGTCGACACTGGCATTCCCGGCTATGCCTTCCAGGATTCGAAAGGTGAATGGCTGGGGTTGGATGTTGCCTACTGTCGCGCCATCGCCGACGCCCTGCTCGGATCGCCGACCAAGGTCAAATTCATCGGTCTCACATCCAAAGTCCGTTTCTCGGTCCTGCAGTCGGGCGAGATCGACGTGCTGATCCGCGACTCCGAGGTGACCTTCGTCCGCAACACGCAGCTTGGCCTCGATGAGCCGTCATTCAACTTCTACACCGCGCAAACCTTCATGGTGCGCAAAAGTCTCAACGTGGCGCATGCCAAGGACCTGAACGGCGCCACGATCTGCCTGCTCACCGGCACCACGCTTGAGACCAACATCGCTGACTACAACCGGGCGAACAACATCAAGATCAACACACTGCTGTTCGACAAGCCGGAGGAGGCTTTCGCCGCCGCCGACGCCGGACGCTGCGACGGCTACACCGACGACGGCGGATCGGTCGCAGCCGCGCGCTCCACCATGAAGAAGCCTGACGACTGGATGTTCATCCCCGAGACGATCGGCGGACTGCAACCGCTCGGCCCGTTCACCCGGCTGGGCGACCAGGGTTGGTCGCGGCTGGTGAAGTGGGTGCAGAACGCGATGATCGAAGGCGAGCTGCTCGGCGTCACCCAGGCCAACGTCGACCAGATCAAGCAATCGACCAAGGATCCTGAAGCGCGGCGCTATCTGGGTCTGGAAGGCGATTTCGGCAAGCTGCTCGGCGTCGACAATGACTGGGCCTATCGCATCGCCAAGGATATCGGCAATTACGGCGAGGTGTACGAAGCCTACTTCGGCGAGAAAGGTCTGGGGCTGCCGCGTGGCATGAACAATGTCTACCTGAAGGGCGGCCTGTTCATGACGGCGAGCTGGAAGTGATCGGCTGACGTGGTCAGGCGACCGTCACGGCACGCACGTGCCGCGCAATGGCTGTTGCTCGCCGGAGTAGTGGCGGCCGCCTGGTTTCTTGGTTCAATAGCCGCCGGGACTTCGGCACGACGGCATGGCGCGCTGGGCTTCGGCTTCCTCGCTGACCCGACGAATTTCGATATCCCATTTCGTCTGATACCGTGGGCCGTCGGCGACACCTATGCACGCGCCCTGTTGGTGTGTGTGTTGAACACGCTTCTCGCCGCGGCCATCAGTATCGTCGCTGCCACGCTGCTCGGCTTGCTGGTCGGTATCATGCGGCTGTCGACCAACTGGCTGGTGCGCAACATCGCGCTCGGATTCATCGAGCTGGTACGCAACACGCCACAGCTTGTGCAGATCATCTTCTGGTACGTGGCGGTACTTCAGACTTTGCCCGGGCCACGGCAAAGCATCCTGCTGCCTGGAGGAGCGTTGCTGAATGTCCGCGGCCTGTATTTGCCAAGTTTCGTCGCCGACGATCGGGCGGCAACGTTATGGCCGCTCGCGCTGGTTCTGTTGCTTGCCATACCGTTTGCATGGCGCGTGCCCTGGCGTGGCTTTCCAGTGGGGGCGAAATCGCTCCTGCTGATGCCGCTGGCGATCCTGCTGTTCGGCGCTGGCATCGACCACATCGAACTACCCGCATTGCGCGGCTTCAATATCGCGGGCGGCGTCCAGGTGGTGCCGGAGCTGGTGGCACTGTGTGCGGGCCTCTCGATTTATGGCGCCGCCTTCATCGCCGAAATCGTGCGCGCCGCCATCCTGTCGGTGCACAAGGGCCAACGCGAAGCAGCACTGAGCCTGGGGCTGCGGCCGCGCCAGGTGCTGTCCAAGATCATCCTGCCACAGGCGTTGCGCGTGGTCGTGCCGCCTATCACCAGCCAATACCTCAACATCATCAAGTCGACCTCGCTCGGCGCGGCGGTAGCATATCCCGAATTGTACCAGATCTTCGCCGGCACCGCGATGATGCAGTCGAACCGCGAAATCGAGTTCGATCGCCCTCCTGATGGGAGTGTTCCTCTCCATCAATCTCATCGTCTCGGCATTCATGAACTGGTACAATCGCCGCGTCGCGCTGGTGGGACGATGAGCGACGTTGTCGCCGGACATCGCCAGCCGACCCAGGGTGGTCTGTTGCCGCGACACACCGGCGGCCGGCTGCCGAACGCTATCGACTGGGCGCGACAGAACCTGTTCAGCTCGGTCTTCAACACCATTCTGACGGGCATCGTCCTGTTGCTGGCGTGGCTCATTCTGCCGCCGCTGTTCCGTTGGGCCGTGACGCATGCCACGATCTCGGGGATGACACGCGCTGCGTGTACCGGTGATGGCGCCTGCTGGACCTTCATCCGCGTGCGCTTCCCGCGGTTCTTCTATGGAAGTTATCCGCCCGATCAGATCTGGCGCGTCAATGTCGCGCTCGCCCTGCTGGTGGCGTTTTGCACCCCGGTACTGCGGGAGGGCGTGCGGCATCGTTGGGTCTGGGTGTTGTTGCTGCTCATCGTGTTCCCTGTACTCGCGGCCGTGTTGCTGTGGGGCGGAGTGCTCGGACTGGCCTACGTCGACACCTCGCTGTGGGGCGGGCTGATGCTCGACGTCATCGCATCGTTCGTCACCGTGGCGGCATCCTTGCCGCTCGGGATTCTGCTGGCGTTCGGCCGGCGCTCCCAGTTGCCGGTCGTGCGGATTCTATCGGTCGGCTACATCGAGGTGTGGCGCGGCGTCCCGCTGTTGACCGTGCTGTTCATGTCAACAGTCGTGGTACCCCTGTTCCTGCCCGAAGGCTTTTTGCCCGATAGGCTGCTCCGCGCCATCGCGGCGCTGGTGCTGTTCAATGCCGCCTACATGGCGGAGGTGGTGCGCGGCGGGCTGCAAGGCGTTGCGTCCGGCCAAGAGGAAGCCGCCGCTTCGCTCGGGCTGCGCTGGTGGCATGCGCAGGCCTTCATCGTGTTGCCGCAGGCGCTGCGCATCATAGTGCCCGGCATCATCAACACCGTCGTCGACCTGTTCAAGGACACCACGCTCTTGACGATCATCGGCCTGTTTGACCTGTTGGGCACGGTCGAGCAGGCACTGAAGGATCCAGCCTGGCTCGGTTTCGCGACCGAGGGCTATGTTTTCTCCGCCGTCGTGTTCTTTCTCTGCTGCTACGCGATGTCGGCTTACGGTCGCAACATGGAGCGCCGGCTTGCCAAGGGCCAGTAACTCATGAATTGACCAACTCGACCCGGCGCGGACCGCCCTCGCCCCACCGAGTTGTCACCCCTCCGTCCCCTGCCCTACCCTGCTCGGTGTAATCTGCAAGCAGAGGCTCGCGATGGACTTCGACCTCTTTGTCATCGGCGGCGGTTCCGCCGGCGTCCGTTGCGCACGGATCGCCGCCGGCCATGGCGCACGCGTCGGCGTCGCCGAGGAGCGCTTCTGGGGCGGCACCTGCGTCAACGTCGGCTGCGTGCCGAAGAAGCTGCTGGTGCAGGCTGGCGAATACGGCGCCTGGGCGGAGGATGCCGCCGGCTTTGGGTGGACCATCAAGAAGGGACCGCACAACTGGGCGAAGTTGATCGCGGCGAAGGACCGCGAGATCGGACGGCTCAATGGCATCTACAAGCGGCTGCTCGACAATGCCGGCGCCACCATCTTCGAGGCGCGTGCCATCTTCCTCGATCCGCATACGCTTGATGTCGGTGGCAAGCGTGTCACGGCCGAACGCATCGTGATCGCGACTGGCGGATATCCGGTGCGACTGCCGATTCCCGGTGCTGAACTCGGTATCATCTCCGACGATGCGTTCTTCCTGCCGCATATGCCGAAGCGCGTGGCGATCATCGGCTCGGGCTACATCGCGGTAGAATTCGCCGGCATCTTCGCCGGTCTCGGCGCGCACGTGGACCTGGTGTATCGCCAGCCGTTGCCGCTGCGCGGCTTCGACATGGACCTGCGCGAAGCACTGGCTGAGGCGCTTGGCGCGCAGGGCATCGCGCTGCACCCAGGTTCCCGGCCGCAGAAGATCGCAACGCACGGCGACGAACGCGTGCTGACCTTCGGCGAGGGACACGAGCTGCGCACCGACCTCGTCTTCTTCGCCACCGGTCGCGCGCCAGCGACGACAGGACTCGGCCTCGACAAGATCGGCATAACGCTGAATGACGCCGGCGCCGTGGTGGTTGACCAGCATCTGCGCACCAGTCAGCACCACATCTATGCGATGGGCGATGTCACAGACCGGCTTAACCTGACGCCGGTGGCAATCGCCGAAGGCCATGCACTGGCGGATAGTCTGTTCGGCAGAAACCCACGCGCCATCTCGCTGCGCAACGTGCCCACAGCGGTGTTCTCCACGCCGCCGATCGCGACCTGCGGTCCGACCGAGGAGCAGGCCGCGGAGCACGGCCCGGTCGATGTCTATGTCAGCAAGTTCACGCCGATGCGCCACACGCTGTCCGGCCGCGCGCGCAGAAGCACATTGAAGCTGCTGGTCGATCAGGTGAGCCAGAAGGTCGTCGGAGCGCACATGCTGGGCGAGGACGCGCCGGAGATCATGCAAGGCCTGGCGATCGCCATCGTGATGGGCGCCACCAAGGCAGACTTTGATCGAACCATCGGCATCCATCCGACAGCGGCAGAAGAATTTGTCACACTGCGCACGCGCACGCGGGTAGCCGGGGTGGCGAAGGCCGCGGAATGATCGCGTTCTCCCGCAGTTCGTGCTCGCTGCCGGAAGCCGCGCCAAATCGCACCCAGGCGATCGGCGCGGCAACCGCCAGCCAGTCTCTAAGGCTGCTTTTTCTTCTCCGCCTGATCCTTGTTGATCAGGTGAGCCTGCTCGCCCTGCTGACCCTCGCGTTCCGCCATCTCGGTATGCGCTTGCTTGTCGGCCTGTGGGACGGCATCCTCGGACTTCATCTGATCCTTTGCCATCTTATGCTCCCTCCTGAGGAACACACTGAACGTCAGCGCCGACGTTCAGTTCCAAGCAGATCGTGGAACTCCTCGATACAGAAGGCGGATTGCACGGTGGCAACCTTCGACCATCCGCGTCCGGTCGCCTGACATGGCTGAGTTCGTCGGCAAGCGCATCGTCATCACCGGCGGAGCCGGCGGCATCGGCGTCGAGACCGCCCGCGCGATGCTCGATCACGGCGCGCATGTTGTGCTGGTCGATATCGATGACGACCGCCTTGCGAAGGCCCGCGAGACCCTGGGCACCGCGCGCATCGCGACGTGGCGGTCGGCGATCGACACACCAGCCGCATGTGCCGCGGCACTCGATTCCGCTGGCGCACCCGTCGCGGCGCTGATCCATCTGGCCGGGGTGTTCGAACGCGATCCATTCGAGGCGAACGATCACAACGTGTGGGACCGCGCGATCGCGGTGAATCTGACCAGTGCCTACGATCTCGCGGTAGCCTTCGCCACGCGTTACGACAGCCGCGACGGCCCTGCTCGGATGGTGCTGACCAGCTCTGTCGCCTATCGCCGTGGCAGCGCGGGTTATCCGCCGTATGCCGCCGCCAAGGCGGGCCTGGTCGGGCTGACGCGTTCCCTCGCGCGGAGACTGGCACCGGATGTGCTGGTGAACGCTGTTGCTCCCGGACTGATCGACACGTCTATGGCAGCGCCCACTATTGCCGAACGCGGCGAGGCGTACAAGAACGAGATCCCGTTGAAGCGGTATGGCCATCCGGCGGAGGTGGCGTCCGTGATCCGTTTCCTCTGTTCGCGGGATTCGTCATACGTGAATGGACAGACGATCACCGTTGACGGTGGCATTACCAACGCGTGAAGGCGTGTCATCAGCCCTGATATGCGATCCGATGGTAGCCGCGGGCATAGTAGATCAGGCCCTCGTGCACCGTGCCGACCTCCACCGCCTCCACCGAGCAGATGAACACATCGTGGGTGCCGACCTCGACGATCTGCTCGATGCGGCAGTCGAACGCGACCAACGCGCCGTCCAGCACCGGGGCACCGGTCGCGAGTCCGTGCCAGGTGGCGCCGTCGAAGCGGGCCTCCATCGTGTGATCGGTCATGCCCGCGAAGACCGGGGACAGTTCCTCATGCGCGCTGGCCAGCGTGTTCACGCACAGCACCGCATTCGCCTTCATCGCCGGATATGAGTCATTCGTGCGATTGGCGCACACGAGCAACGTCGGCGGCGTATCGGTGACGCTGCACACGGCCGAAGCCGTGAAGCCGGCGCGGCCACCTGGACCGTCAGTCGTGATCACGTTCACCGCGGCGCCAAGACGCGCCATTGCTTCGCGGTAGGCCTGCTTTTCCACTGCCACGGTCTGCTCCATCCCTGGCTATCCGCCAATATGGCGCTATCGCGCCGCAGAGGACAGGGGCGGGGCAATGTCCTCCAAGGCGCGGCGTTCCGCCGGCACTGCGAGAAATGCGGCGACCACCGCGGCGATCACCATCAGTCCGCCACCGAGCAGATACCCCCATAGGATCGATACGCGTTCGCCGGTGTCAATCAGCGCCCCGAACAACGCCGGACCCGCAACGCCGCCCACGCCGGTGCCAAACGCATAGAACAGCGCGATCGCGATGGCGCGCATCTCCAGCGGGAAACTCTCGCCGACCGTCAGATAGGCGGAGCTTGCGGCGGCGGAGGCGACGAAGAAGATCGCCGTCCACGCCAGGGTCTGCTGCACCGCGTCCAGCACGCCGAGTACAAACAGCCAGCCGGTCAGCGCCATCAGGATGCCGGAGAGCGCGTAGGTCAAAGTGATCATCAGCCGTCGACCAAGCGTATCGAACAGTCGGCCGAGGACCAGCGGCCCCAGGAAATTCCCCGCCGCGAAAGGCAGCAAGAACCAGCCGATGTCACCCGACCTGATCCCATAGAACTGCTTGAGGATCAGCGCATAGGTGAAGAATACCGCATTGTAGCAGAATGCCTGCGCGGCCATCAGCACGATGCCAAGTATGGCACGTCGGCGGTAGTCGCTGAACAGCGCGCGCGTCGCCAGGCCGAACCATTCGTGGATGTCAGTTCGCAGCAGCAATCTCTGGTAGGGCACAGGTGGCAACGGTCTCCCGGTCTCCCGCTCCACACGCCGCTCGATTTCTGCCACCACCCGCTCGGCTTCCTCGGGATCACCGTGGGTCATCAGCCAGCGCGGGCTTTCCGGCAGGAAGCGTCGCAGCAGCAGCACGATCAATCCCAGCACGCCGCCGAGAATGAAGGCGAAGCGCCAGCCGTACTCGGCCGGCATTACCGCCGGATCGAGCACCACCAGCGCGCCGATTGCTCCGAGAGCAGCGCCGAGCCAGAAGCTGCCATTCACCACCAGGTCGGTGAAGCCGCGGCGGCGCGCCGGGATCAGTTCCTGAATCGTCGCATTCACCGCCGCATACTCGCCGCCGATGCCGGCACCGGTCAGCATGCGGAAAACGGCGAATGACCAGAAGTTCCACGACAGGCCACAGGCGACCGTTGCGGTCAGGTAGACAAGCACGGTGATGCTGAACAGCTTCTTGCGCCCAAGCCGATCCGTCAGCCAGCCGAAGAACAGCGCACCAACCACCGCGCCGATCAGATAGGCGCTCGCTGCGAGGCCCACCTGTTCCGCTGTGAGGTGCAGGACCGGGCTTTCGGTGAGCGCACCAGACAGCGAGCCGACGATGGTCACTTCCAGGCCATCGAGCACCCACGCGATGCCGAGTGAGATGATCACCAGCCAGTGAAATCTGCTCCACGGCAGGCGGTCGAGCCGCGCCGGCACATCGGTCGCAAACACCGCATCGGGTGGGATATCGGGCCGTAGTTCATCCGGCATGTCGCTCGATCCGCCTCCCTGGCATACTGTCCGGCAATCACGGGGAGACAGAACATGGACGACTTCGCCGCCGAGATTGAGGCAACGATTGCGCGATGGCACGGCATTGTGGCGCCGAATGATCCGGCGCGACGCATGGCGGCCGATCTGATCTCGACCATTCGGGCCTTCGAGGCCCTGCGCGGAACGCTTGTGTTCGAGGACGAACCCTCCAGCTTCGAGGCCGCGCTGCACGAGGCGAAGGAGTGAATGCCATGACCGATCTGGCGGATCTCTCGTTGTGCGAGGCGGCCGATGCCGTGCGCGACGGCGATGCGACCTCGATGGAGTTGCTCGAAGCCTGCTGGCGCAACATGGAGACGGCAAATCCCAGGCTGAATGCGACGATCTGGCTGGACCGCGAGGGTGCCGAGACGGCCGCACGCGCAGCGGATCGTGCGGTCCGGGAGAAGTCATGGCTCGGCCCGCTGCATGGCGTGCCGATGATGCACAAGGACATGTACTACCAGGCCGGCAAGCTCAGCACCTGCGGCTCGGCCATCCGCAAGGACTGGCGGCCCGCGATCACCGCCACCGTAATCGAGAAACTGAGCGCGGCCGGCGCCTACACGTTCGGCGGCCTGAACATGGCCGAATTCGCGCAGAACCCGACCGGTCACAATCGCGCGTTCGGCGACTGCCATAATCCATGGAACCCATCCTACATCACCGGCGGCTCGTCCTCCGGCTCCGGAGCCTCGGTGGCGGCGCATTTCAACTACATGGCTTTGGGCTCCGATACCGGCGGATCGATCCGTCTGCCGGCGGCGGCCTGTGGCATCACCGGCATCAAGCCGACGCAGACCCGAGTGTCGCGCTATGGCGTGATGCCGCTGTCGTTCAGCGCCGACAATGTCGGGCCACTGACGCGGACCGCGCGTGACTGCGCACGTGTCATGACGCTGATCGCTGGCCGCGACCCGCGCGATCCGACCAGTTCCCACGAGCCGGTGCCGGACTATGAGGCGGCGCTCGACGGCGATATCCGCGGCCTCCGCATCGGTCTGCCATCAACCTGGTTCCTGGAGGACGTTGATCCGCCGGTGCTCGAGGCGATGGAACGCGCGGTGGCGGCGCTGGTGGAGCGCGGCGCGACAATGCAGCCGATTGCGCTGCCGCTGATGGAGGCGGTCACCGCGTATGGCAGCATCGTCTCGCGCGTCGAGGCCGCGACCATCCATGCGCAGTGGATGCGCGAGAGGGCCGGCGACTACGGCATCCATATCAGCGGCCGGATGTTTGGCGGTTACGGCATTCCGGCGACGTATTACGTCGAGGCGCTCAGCCGGCGCGGCCCGATCCTGAAGGCATTCGCGAAGGAAGTGTTCGCCAAGGTCGATGTGCTGATTTCGCCGACGATCCGCACCTGTCTGCCGACACTCGCCGAGACCGACATCGACCACGGCCCGCCGGGCACCGAGGTGACGTTCATGGCGGTCTCGTCCAACACGCGGCCATACAACTACCTGGGTCTGCCGGCGGTGAGCGTGAACTGTGGGTTCGATCCCAACGGCTGTCCGATCGGCCTGCAAATCGCCGCGCGACCGTTCGCCGAGGCGCGCGTGCTGAAGGTCGCGGACGCGTACCAGCGCGACACCGACTTCCACAAGCGTCGTCCGCCAATACTGGACGCGGCCGAGGCCAGCGCCGTCACCGTCTCATGAGACCGAAGGTCGCGTTCATCGGCACGGGCGGCACGATCGCATCAGTTGGCGTCGGGCCGCTCGACCTGCAGAACTATGGCGCCACGGGCAATGTGATGCACGCCGACGAGATCATCGCGCGCTGGCCGGAGACGGCAATGGTCGCTGACGTGCTGCCCGTGCGGTACCGCAACATCCCCAGCACCGCGATCGATTTCGCAGATTGGAAGGCGTTGGTGTTGCTGTGCGAGCGGCTCGTCGCCGAACACCCCGATCTCGCGGGCATCGTCATCGGCCACGGCACGGCGACGCTGGAGGAGACCGCCTACGTCCTCAACCTCACGCTGAAGGTCGCTGTGCCGGTGGTGCTGGTTGGCGCACAGCGACCGTCGAGTGGGCTCTCGACCGATGCCGGGCTCAATCTGGTCAATGCGATCCGCGTCGCGGCATGCCCCGAGGCGCGCGGCATGGGCGTGCTCGTGGTGCTGAACGATGAGATCCAGGCCGCGCGCGAGGTGACGAAGACCGCGACGCTCCGGCTACAGACATTCCGCACCGCGGATTTTGGCGTGCTGGGCCATGCCGATGGCGACGCGGTCGCGTTCTATCGCAGACCGCTGCGACGCTGCTGCCCGGATACCGAGTTCGACATCCGGTCGCTCGACGCATTGCCGCGCGTCGATATCGCCTATGCTTATACCGGTGGCGACGGGACCGCGGTCCGCGCATTCACCGCCGCCGGCGCCAAGGGCATCGTCTCGGCCGGCTTCGCACCGGGCTTTGCACCGCCAGGTGATTTCGAGGCACTGAAGGAAGCGGTTGCCCACGGCGTCCTGGTTGTGCAATGCACGCGTGCCGGCAGCGGCCGCACGTTCCGAGGTACCAGGCTTGCCAATGCAGGCTTCCTGATCGCCGACAACCTGCTGCCGCAGAAGGCACGCATTCTGCTGTCACTGGCATTGACCGTCACCTGCGATCTTGAGCAGATCGCGCGTGTCTTTCGGACCTACTGAGGAGGCGACGAGATGATCCACCATGTGTCGATATCGGCGCGCGATCCGAAGCACGTCGCCGATGTGCTGGCCGAGCTGATGGATGGCCGTGCGTATCCGTTTCCCGGTGGTGTCGCCGACTCGTTCATGGCGGTGAGCGGCGATGAGCATGGCTCGATGATCGAGATCTATCCCGAGAGCGTCGCGCTGGTGCCGGGCACGGATGACAGGCAGGTTCATGCGGCCCACGACGCGCAAGCCGGCTATGCGCCGTTTCATCTGCTGCTCTCGGTGCCGGTCGATCGTGCCAAGGTCGAGCAGATCGGCCACCGCGAGGGCTGGCGCACCCAGTATTTCGGCCGCGGCGCACCCGGTCAGCCGCCGGCGTTCCATGTCATCGAGTTTTGGGTCGAGAATCGCCTGATGGTCGAGGTCGCCACACCGGACATGTTGGCCGAGTACACACGAATGATCCGCTACGAGGCGCTGGACGCGCATTTCGGTGGCCGCGCCGCGGCGTAGCTTCGTACGGCGCACCAGGGGTGCCTCGCTCCAAGGATGCACGCCCGATACCGCCCGCTCTGTCCCTGTACCTCGACCTGACGCGATTCACTGCCGCGCTCCTGGTCGTCCTGAGTCACGCGTGGCTGGTCCTGCTTCCAGCCCATCCGCTTCACTGGCCCGGTCCGGCAGCGGTGATCGTGTTCTTCGTGCTGTCGGGGTTCGTGATTGCGTATGTGACCGATGGACATGACCGCACGCTAGCGGACTTCACGCTCAATCGGCTTTCGCGGCTGTGGTCTGTCGCGCTGCCGGCTCTCGTGTTTGGCGTGGTCCTGTTCCACTTCGCCGGCCGTTCGGTTTTCTCGCCGGAACCCGCTGATGGCGGCACGTGGCTGCGCACTGGCGTGAATGCACTGTTCATTGGGCAGGCTTGGTTCCTCAACGTGGCGCCGCCGTTGAACGGTCCGTTCTGGTCTCTGAACTATGAGGCTTGGTTTTATGCGATCTTCGGCGCCTGGGTGTATCTGGGGCGCCCCGCCAGGGCTCCGGTTGCGATTGCGCTTGCCATCCTTGCGGGCCCGAAGATCCTGCTGCTGATGCCGTGCTGGCTGCTCGGGGCGCTGGTCTATTGGAACATCGAACGCTGGAGCCTGTCCGAAAAGGCCGCCACAGTCTTGTGGGCATGCAGCCTTGTCTTGGCGGTTCTTCTGGTCAAGAGCGCCATTGGCACCACACTGCATGACGCATTCGAGGCTGGCTGGCCACGGACAGCCGAGCTACTCGCATTCTCCGGTTACCCGCTCACCGACTACGCCCTGGCCGTGCTGGTGGCCCTGAACTTTTATGCCGCTGCGCACGCGCACCGTCTGATGGGCCTCCTGCTGCCGGTCGGCAAACTGATACGGCTGCTCGCCTCATTCACCCTAACGATCTACCTGTTCCATCTGCCACTGCTCATTCTGTACTGGGACGTGCTGCACACTCCGCCTTGGTTCTGCGCAGTGGCACTTTCAGCTTCCATTGTCGGCCTCGGCTATCTGACAGAGCATCGGCGACGGGATCTCCGCGCGATGCTTGCGTTCGTTGCGGAGAAGTTTCCGGTAGGGTCACGCTCGGCAGCACCGGCGGATTCGCCGCAGCCGTTACGTTAAAACGAAAAGGGCCGGCACAAAGGCCGGCCCTTTTCGCTCACGCTTTCAGGGGCAGACTAGCTGTTGGCGCCTTCGTTGGGGTTGGGGGGGAAAACCCAGGTGCCGTAGCTCGACTGGGTGACGTAGGCCTGCACTATCTGCCCATTCTGCGCCGTCGCAACCGACGGGGAATTCTGAACAGCGGCTCGTGCCACGACGCCAGGGACCTCAGTAAACCGAGTATTGGCGACCGGGCCCTCGCCCTCGCCGGCAATGGCAGAACCGATACTGGCGATACTCACTGCCGCGATGGCGGCACGCAGCAAGATCTTCATGGTCTCTCTCCTCAGAGGCACCCCATTGAGGGGTTCTATTGCATCGCACCATTTGCGATGGGCAAGAAATAGTCTCTTGCCTCTGCGGGATAATCTGGCTTCTCGGCATATGATTTATGCGCACAGCGAAGCCGAAGGTGTGACCAAGGTCATAGACCGGTCGACCTCGGCCGGCGTCTGCTTCGCCGCTAGCGGATGGGAACGGTGTCTTCGGGCCAATCTCCGTTCGATGCAATCGCCTGTAGCCAGGCGCGCACACCGGCCGCGTCCACGAAGGCATCTTGCACGCGGAGCCCGACGCCTCCCATCGCCTCCGCCGCCGCGATGGCATCCTCGTCGGTCACGTCGTCGCCAACAAACACCGGCAGTCGGCCGACAAATGGCGCTCGATCCATCAGCGCCCTAATCGCCTTGCCCTTGTCAGCGCCACGCGGCCGCACTTCCCACAGCATGTGCGCGGGCAGCAGCTCAAATTCCGCGGAGCCCGTTAGCATACGCTCGAGACCTTCGCGCAGTGGCTGGCCAGCGTCGGGAGCGGCCCGGTAGTGCAACGCAAAACCGCGCGCCTTGTGTTCCAGCAACGTACCGGGGTGCTGCTCGGCCATGCGCTCTGCCTCGACCAGCCAGCCGCCTGGCGGCGTTGGGAGTGGCGAGCGTTCCATCGCCTGGCCCGGCCCGTGGCGGATCGCGCCGCCATGTTCTCCTGCCACAGCGAATACCGCATCGCCGAGCAGCGCATCGACCGTTTCGACCGGCCGGCCAGTAACCACCGCAACCGCGTCGCCCACCAGCCGCCGCGATGCGCGCAACGCCTCCGGCAACCCCGGTGGCACCACAACAGCATCCGGCCGCGGCGCGAGGTCCAGCAGGGTTCCATCCAGGTCGAGCAACAGGGCCGCCTGGCTGAGCGGCGGCAAAAGCGCTGCCATCCGACTACGCTTTGCAACCTACGACGCGCACGTCGTAGACCGGGTGCTCCAACATGGACAGCGAAGGATAGTTCGCCAGCATCCAGCCGCGAAATCCGGGCGCGTCGGCGTGGCTGTCGGTGATCGTCAGATAGGCCGCAGAGTCCTGCGGCTGATCGGGCGGATGAGTGTCACAGGCCTGAACCTGGATATTGAGCGAGCCGAACTGCGCCTCCTGCCCGACCTTCACGGTCAGCACCGAATTCTGCGCATTCACCTTGTCGAGCACCTGCAGCTGGGCAGTGCCCTGCGGCACCCACCTCAGTTGCATGGGCTGCGGCGCGCTGGGCGGCGCCTCCGCCGCGGGCGCCTGATCCGCGGGTGGCTGCGTCACGGCCGGCGCTTGCTGTTGTTGCACCGAGGGTGGCAGCAGCGGGGTGGCGGTTATCGGCGACATCGGCTGCGCCAGTGCGGGCACGGCCAGAACCATGAGAATGAGGGTCGTCAGCGCTCCGCTCTGGAAACCGTCGCGAAGCTTCGCCCGCTGAACCTCCGGCATCATCGACCGGCGCGCTTTGGCGATTCCAGACCCTCGACCATGCCGGCCAGGACCTGACGCATCGCCTGTTCGTCCACGCCCATCAGGACCGCGTCCTCAAACGCGTCTTGCAGCGCCTGCGCCAGTTCGGCGTGGTTCTCGGCGAGCATGCGCAGCTTCTCGCGGCAGGAAACCGGTGCACCGTCAGATTGCGGCCAGACTGTGGGAGGAGGCGGAATCATGGCTTCTGTGCTCCAGGCTGGGTCTCGCCACCCTTCGGCGCATTGGTCATGCTGAAGATGAACTTGCCCAGCAGGTCCTCGATGCTGATCGACCCCTGGGTAATGGTGATGGTCTGCCCTGGCTGCAATATGGTCCCATCGCCGCCAGGCTGTAGCGACAGGTACTTCCCGCCCAGCAGGCTCTCGCTTGAGATGATCGCGGCGCTGTCCTTCGGCAACTTGATGTCGTCACGCACCGACAGCGACACCACCGCCTGAAAGCTCTGCGGATCGATCCGTTCCTGCTCGACACTGCCGACCTTGACGCCGGCCATCCGCACATCGGCGCCCAGGCCGAGACCGTCGATGTGGTCGAACTTCGCGTAGAGAGTATAGCCGGAGGTCGTCGTGCGTCCGGAGTGGGCGACTGCGTAGGCTAGAAAGCCGGCCGCCACCAGCAGGACCACCGCTCCAGTCAACACCTCGGCGACGCTGCGACGATGCACCTGTCCAGGCCTCAGTTGTCCGGGGTCCAGGCTTCGTAGTCCCCGGTGGCGCGTTGCCGCGCGCCCCCCCGGTAGTCGTGACCCGGGGGACGATAGCCGGCGGGCGTCCCGGTCGCGTTCGGCAGATGCGGCTTCTCCCACGGCCGTCGGGCGCGCTCCGCCAATGGCGCGTCCGTGGTGTAGTGCAGCCAGGCATGCCATTCCGGTGGCACCCGCGATGCCTCAGGGGCGCCAGCGTATGCGACCCAACGTCGCACGCGGTAGCCGGCGCGCGGACGCCGCTCCTGATAATAGATATTGCCGTCCGCGTCGGCGCCAACGCGCCCGCCCTTCAGCAAGGTGAACAGCCAGGTACCGAGGTTCATGCCACAGGGTATACGAAGCTCGTTGAGCCGGGTCCACTCAATGGATCATCCACAGGATTTTGTGGCCCAGTGGCGTGCAAGTCGCAAAATACGCTTTCCGAGTCGCCGAGGTCCGCCTAGCATACGGGCATGAAGGCAACCCGGGCATGGCAAGGCGTTCGAATGCGTCGCGTTGCGGTGGGGGCAGATCCTGATGCCCCGCCACGACTGGTGACATTGCCGGCCGCCTGGGATGACACAGCGGCCGCCGCGCTGGCCGCACTGATACCCGGCGAGCAGCCGGTGATGCTGGCCACCGCCGCTGACGCCTGGATCCGCCCGATCGCCGAGAGGGCACTGCGCGCCGGGCTGGAAATGCCGCTGTCCGAGCGCTTGCACCGGATGCTCCTGCTGCGCCATGGGTCTCCGTCCCCGTCAATCTGGCAAGGGCGCGACGGGACGGTGCCGGGCTTCGTGCTGAACCTCGCGTCGTTCCACGACGCTGACGCTGGCTTCGACACTCCCGCCTTCGTCGAGGCAATCGAGACAGCGGTAACGACCCTGACGCTGGCCGCGCCCGCGGCACCCCGGCTCGCTGTCGGTGTGACAGACCTTGCCGGCCTGCTCGCCTTGCTCGGTGTCGAATACGGTTCGGATGCCTCGCTGGCGATTGCCCGCGCGCTCGCCGCCATCCTGCGTGGCCGGGCCGAGGCAGCGTCCGGTGCTCTTGCGCGGTTGTTCGGCAACGTTGCGCCGACAACGCTGGACTGGCCAGCGATACCTGACGAAACGCCATTGCCAGGGCTTGCCGAAGCGGCC
Organism: uncultured Alphaproteobacteria bacterium; assembly: GCA_963812505.1. Lineage (GTDB taxonomy): Bacteria > Pseudomonadota > Alphaproteobacteria > Acetobacterales > Acetobacteraceae > JAMXLO01. The sequence continues at coordinate 49,335 of CAWEVM010000005.1, read as the reverse complement.
CTCGCTGCCCGCCAGTCGGCTGCCTCCGTGGAGGGCCTGCGACACACCGCGCTGATCGAGATTGCCGAGCCTGGCCCCGCCGATGCGTTGCTTGGCGTCGAGACCGGTGGCATCGCGCCGGCCTTCTCCCCGCTCGCCGCCACCGGTGGCCTCAACCGGACCGCCCGAGCCTGGCTGGCGGCAAACGGCATCACCGCCGAGACCGCGCTCGTCGAAGCTCTCGCCGGCGGCGTTCCGCTTCCCGTGGCGAGCGCCGCTGCACATGCCGCGATGCATGACGCGGTGGCGCCGTTCGTTCATGTCATGCCGGGACGGCCGGAAGTCGTAGCCCATCCCGCGCATGCGGCGCGTCGGCGGGAGTTGCCGACACGGAGGGCCGGCTACACGCAGAAGGCCGTGGTCGGCGGCCATCGCGTTTACCTGCGCACCGGCGAGTACGACGACGGTACCCTGGGCGAGGTCTTCATCGCGCTCCACAAGGAGGGCGCGGCGTTCCGCGGATTGATGGATAACTTCGCAATTGCCGTCGGCCTGGGGTTGCAACACGGCGTGCCGCTGGAGGCATTCGTCGAGGCGTTCACCTTCACGCGGTTCGGTCCTGCCGGCGCGGTGGAAGGCGATCCCGCGGTGGCAAATGCGACGTCACTGCTGGACTACTCGTTCCGCCATCTCGCCGCGAATTATCTGGGGCGACGCGACATACCCGAAGCGGAACCGGAGGAGGCCGACACTGTCGGCAACGGCAGCCGCGACCATGCGCCATTGCTTCCGCTCGAGTTGCCCGCGGGCTCGCCGCGCGCGCGCAGGCGCGGATTCAAGGTGGTGTCCAGGTAGACAGTCCCGCCGCGGCCATCTGTCAGCCCGTGCGCCGGATCTGCGTTACGAACTGATCCACCTGAAGGCTGAGCCGCTCGGCTTCGCGCGTCAGCCCCTCCATTCCGCTCACAACCTGAACGGCCGCACTGCCGGTCTGCTCGGCCGAATTGGTTACCGCCGCCATGCTGCTGTTGGCAACGCCGCTGCTGCGGGTGACCTCGTGGACCTTCTGGGCGATTTGCTGGGTTGCTGTGCGCTGTTGCTCGACTGCTTCGGCGATGGCCAAGGTGATCTCGCTGATCTGGCCGATGGTGGCGCTGATGCCCTGAATGGCATTGACGGCATCTCTCGTCGCGTTCTGCACAGCGACGATTTGGGCGGCGATCTCGTCGGTCGCCTTGCCGGTTTGAGTGGCCAGGTTCTTCACCTCGCCGGCCACCACGGCAAATCCCCTGCCAGCCTCACCGGCACGGGCCGCCTCGATTGTCGCGTTCAGCGCAAGCAGATTGGTCTGACTTGCGATGTCCTTGATCAGTTTGACGACATCACCGATCCGGCTTCCTGCTTCGACAAGACCACGGACCAGAGCGTCGGTCCGCTGCGCTTCCTCGACGGCAGTGCCGGCGACCTTGGTGGATTGCGCGACCCGCTGGCCGATCTCCTGAATCGACGACGTCAAATGCTCGGTCGTCGTGGCCACGGCACCGGCATTGCTGGCGGTCTCTGCTCCGGCGTCAAGTGCCGTCCTTGCCTGGCCGGTGGTCTGCTGTGCAGCTGACGACATCGACTGGGCGGTCTCGTGCAACTGCAGCACCGATGCCGCCACCGACTTGACGAGGTTTGACACTTCGCGCTCGAAGCCTTCGGCATGTTTGCTGAGCTCGGTCGCCGCCACACTCTCGGCGGCATGGGTGTAGACTGCGGCGAATATCTCAATATCGAATAGGATGGCTCTGACTGTTGCGACGAGCTGTGCCTGCAGGCGTTCCGGACGCCGGCGAGAGGCCTGGGCTATCGCCTCTAGCAGGCGGACGAGTATGACAGCCCAGAACACAAAGTACCAGCGCATCGGCAGGCCAGAACGTTGGCGGGCTTCGACCATCGCGACGGAATGGGCGAGCTGCGCCTCGGTAAACGTGGCCGCAAAGATATCGTCCAGCCAGTGCTGCCGCTGCGCCCGCTTGGCTTCATCGAGTGAGATGCCGCTGTAGATCCGCTTCACCTCGGGGAACCGCAATATCTGCTGGTATGCGCTGTCGATAGCGGCATCGATATGTTCGGCGATCAGCGGTTGGAGGTCGCGCAGGCTGGCGCGGGTCGCTGCGTCGATGTTCATGGCTGCCAGACGTTCCGAGAGGTCCAATGTCAAACTCACGTATCAGGCTCCTTGAATGCGTTTCGCCCGGTCGCCTGACGCAGCGATGCCGCCAAACGGGCCGCCAAACGATGGTCAGGTCAGGGTTAACATCGGCTGAACCACCGCAAGGAGCGGCTGGAGGTTTGCGTCCCGACGCGTCGCCTGCTGCAATTGGCCGATAGACCGAAGGAATTGTGAAATGGCCGGTCAAATCGAAATGAAGCTGGCGGAACTTGGCATCACCTTGCCGAGCCCGATGCCGCCGATCGCCAATTACGTCCCATACGTCGTCACGGGCAGTCTCGTGGTCGTTTCCGGCCAGGTGCCCGCGGTGGACGGCAAGATAGCGATCACTGGAAAGGTCAGTGCCGGCCTGTCGATCGACCGCGGCAAGGAGGCGGCACGGCTCTGCTTCATCAACGTGCTGGTGCATCTGAAGGCGGCCTGCGGCGGCGATCTGGATCGGGTGAAGCGGGTGGTGCGGCTGGGCGGCTTCATCGCCTCGCCACCGGAATTCTCTCAGCATGCTCAGGTAATGAACGGCGCCTCGGATCTTGCCGTTGCCGTGTTCGGCGAGGCCGGCCGCCATGCCCGCACCACGATAGGCGTGCCGGCGCTGCCCGCCGATGCCGCAGTAGAAGTGGAGGGGATGTTCGAGATCAGTTAGACTCACGCCATGCCAGACGGTTCCGCCACGCTGACCCTCACTTTGCACCAGAAGATCGCCGACGTTCCGGCAGCCGAATGGGACGCCTGCGCCGGGAACGGCAATCCGTTCGTCAGCCACGCCTTCCTCAGCGCGCTGGAGGACAGCGGTTCGGCCAACGCACGCACCGGGTGGCTGCCGCAGCATGCGGTACTGCGCGGCGAGGCTGGGCAGGTCGTGGCTGTGGCGCCGATGTACGCCAAATCGCACAGCTATGGCGAATACGTCTTCGACCATGGCTGGGCGCATGCGCTGGAACGTGCCGGCGGCGACTACTATCCGAAGCTCCAGGTCGCCGCGCCATTCAGCCCCGCGCCCGGGCCTCGACTGCTGCGGCATCCAGAGGCCGGTGTTCCAGTTGCCGCGCTGGCCTCGGCGCTGGAACAGGCGTGCCGCTCGCTCGACCTGTCGTCAGTGCACGTCACGTTCTGCACCGAGCCTGAATGGCAGGAACTCGGCGAGGCCGGCTGGCTACAGCGTCTCGGCATGCAGTTCCACTGGGAGAACGCCGGCTACTCGAGCTTCGACGACTTCCTCGGCGCATTGTCGTCGCGCAAGCGCAAGGTCCTCCGACGCGAGCGGCGCGACGCAAACGCCGCCGGCCTGACCTTCCACGCCTTGTGCGGAGCCGACATAACCGAGGCGCACTGGGACGCGTTCTATCGCTTCTACCGCTCGACGGTGGACCGCAAATGGGGCTCTGCCTATCTGTCCCGTTCGTTCTTTTCGCTGCTCGGTCAGCGGCTCGGCGAGCGCGTGGTGCTGATGATGGCGGAGAACGCCGGCAAGCCGGTCGCCGGTGCCTTGAACCTTGCCGGCAGCGAGGCGCTGTACGGCCGTAACTGGGGCTGTCGGGGGGACTGGCCGTTCCTGCACTTCGAGCTGTGCTATTACCGCGCCATCGATTGGGCGATCGAGCACGGCCTGCAACGCGTGGAGGCAGGTGCGCAGGGACGCCACAAAATCCAGCGCGGCTATCTGCCGCAGCCGACGTATTCGGCACACTGGGTCGCGCATTCCGGATTGCGACGGGCGATCAGCAATTTCCTCGACGACGAACGCCGCGGCATCCGCGCCGAGATGGCGCATCTAGCGGAGCAGTCACCGTTCCGCAAGGATTCCGAGCCCGACTGACCGTGCTGTCCCCGCATGTGGTGGCCGCCGTTCTGTTGGCCGCGACACTGCATGCGGGATGGAATGTCGTTGTCCGGGCCGGCAGCGATCGCCGTCGTGAGACAGCACTGCTGCTGGGCGGCGGTGCAGTGATCGCCGTCGTCGTGCTGCCGTTCCTGCCGGTTCTTCCGATGTCCTGCTGGCCGTACGTGCTTGCATCGTCATTGCTGAATGGCGTGTATTTCATTCTCGTCGCTGAGGCCTACGCGCATGGTGGCGTGGCGCTTGCCTACCCGCTGATGCGCGGCGTCGCGCCGATGATTACACTGTCGGCGGCGTGGCTGCTCCTCGGCGAGGCGCTGCCCGCCGTCGCCTTTGTGGGGATTGCGACCATTTGCTGCGGTGTCGTTCTGCTCGCGCGCCGCCGCGGCGACGCAGGCGAGGCGGCCTCGGTCAAGTTCGCATTGGCCAACGCGGTGGTGATCGCCACCTACACACTGAATGACGCCATCGGCGTCCGCATTTCAAAGGCGCCGTTGGCGTACACGCTGTGGCTGTTTCCGCTGTCAGCGATTCCCACACTGTTGTGGCTGCGTCGCAAAACCCCGCTGCATCCGCCAAGCCTCGGCGAGGCCGCGCGGGGCCTCGGCGGTGCAGGTGCCGGCATCGGCGCCTATTCGCTGGTGCTGTGGGCAATCACCCGTGCGCCGGTCGCCCCAGTGGCGGCGCTGCGCGAGACCGGCATCCTGATCGGCGTGGTGCTGGCGCGTCTCTGTCTTGGCGAGCGTCCGGGACGGCGTGGCTGGGGTGGTGCCGTCGTTATCGCCGCAGGTGCTGCAATTCTCCGTTTGGCGCCGGGATAGCATGGCGAGCGCCTGGTGGTCCGGCGATGCAGCCGAGTTGCTGGCGAGCGAACCGGAGACAATCGTTCAACGCCTCGCCGTGCGTCTTGTCGAGACGCACTACCTGAACCGCGACACGCAGATTCATGCGTGGCGTCAGCAAATCACCCTGCTGCGGACAGCATTGCGGAATTGCCCGGGCACATGGCGCGTCCTGTTTGAATATCCGCTGCTTCGTCTGGGGCGGCGCATCGATGTCGTCCTGCTGACGAGGCACGCGATCCTGGTATTGGAATTCAAGGTCGGTGCCGCATCGATCACTGCGCTCGACCGTCAGCAGACAGAAGATTACGCACTGGATCTTTTCGACTTCCATGCGGAGAGCCGCGCGCATCCCATAGTGCCGATCCTCGTTGCGACCGCGGCCCACCCCGCTGCCCCGGAGTGGCCGCTGCTCTGGCATGGTGTGACGCCCGTGTTCGCAGTGTCGGGAACATCCCTCGAGCCGCTGCTACGACATATCGACGCGCGTGTCCCGAAGGCGACGCTGGTGCTCGACGCGCAGGCATGGGAAGCGGCTGAGTATCGGCCTGTTCCGACGATCGTTGAAGCTGCCACGATGCTGTACAATCGACACGGCGTTGCCGACATTGCCGCGGCCCGCGCCGATGTCGGCAATCTGGGGCGTACCACCGATGCGATCAGGCGTGTGGTCGAGTCGGCACGCGCTCATCTTTTCCATGAGATCTTGTTTGTCACCGGCATACCGGGGGCCGGCAAGACACTTTGTGGGTTGAATGTGGTGTTTCACGCGACAACTGGCGCCGCGTTTCTCACCGGCAATCTGCCCCTGGTAAATGTTATGCGCGAGGCTCTCGCCCGCGATGCCTACGGACAGGGCGGTAGTCTCCGCATGGCGCGGCAGAAGACCGAAGGCGCCATACAGCCGCTCATGGGTTTTCTGCGCGACAACATCGATCGCCTGGTGCCACCGCATGAGCACGTCATTGTATTCGATGAGGCGCAGCGCGCGTGGGACGCTACATTTGGTCGTCGCAAGTTTGGTCGCACGGCCAGCGAGGCCGCGCTCTTTCTCGACATCATGCGGCGCCACCGCGACTGGGCAGTTATCGTAGCGTTGGTCGGCAATGGCCAGGAGATCAATACCGGCGAGGCTGGTCTGGCTGCGTGGGGTGAAGCATTGGCAGAGCGCTCTGAGTGGCGTGTGCACGCGGCTCCTGGCGTGCTCAGCGGCACTGATCAGCGGCTGCGCCTGTTCGAGACGCGGCCTGCGGCGATGCAGGTGGACTCTGCTCTGCATCTCGACGTGCCGGTTCGCTCCATTCGCTCAGCGGCCGCAGCACCATGGGTGGATGCGGTGCTGGCAGGCGACGCACAACGCGCATCCCGGGTATCCGATGCGGCCGATGGTGTGCCGTTCCTGCTGACGCGATCGCTTCCGGCAATGCGTGCGGCTTTGCGCCGGTTGGCACGAGGCACACGGCGCGCCGGCCTGGTGTGCAGCGCAGGCGCGCGGCGACTGATTGCGGATGGCCTGTCGCCGAACTTTCCACATCTCGACGCCGACGCCGTCGCCAACTGGTTTCTTCGCCGGTGGCCGGATGTTCGCGCCTCGGATGCGCTCGAAGTGCCGGCGACGCAGTTCGCATGCCAAGGACTGGAGCTCGACCACGTCGGCCTGTGTTGGGGCAATGACCTCATCCGCCGCGATCGCCACCTCAATTGGATCGTGCGCTCCTTCGCCGGTACGCGTTGGCAGGAGCCGCACGGCGAGGCCACGATCGCCTATCAGATCAATACCTACCGCGTTTTGCTCACGCGCGCGCGGTATGAGACCGTGATCTGGGTGCCGGGGGGCGACGCTGACGATGCGACCCGCAATCCTGCCGAATTCGATGCGATCGCACAATTTCTCCACGAATGTGGGGCGTCGCATTTGGAGGATACGGTCGCTCCGCCGGCCGACGCAGCGGCGGTCGCGACATTGCTCTGACGATGTGTTCCTCGACACACGGCGCGGGCACGCCTATATCAGCTCTAGTGCTGACGTGGAGGCAGTGCTCGAGCGCGACGCCACTGAGTGGCGGAGGCTTGATCTGGTTTCAATCGCAACGGGCGCACGAACGTCGCTCTTCGTACCAGAGATGGACCGTCTGTTTCCTGCGAGGGGCAGATGCGACCACCCATGTGCATAGGCCATCGGCATGACGCTCGGTCGAGCATCGGCACGCGCGCCGACAAGGGAAGCTGTATTGCACGGCGCCAGTCTCGCATCATGGCGGGGCGAGAATCAGGCAACGCGCAGTTTGTTGAGCGACGGATCATCCACAACACCTGGACAGAATCGCAATTATCAAAGTATGCGTTTGGAATGGCTCCCACATTGACGACTGCTTACTGGCTGATGAAAGCTGCGGACGCATGGTCTCAGGCGGAGACTACGCAGGATCAGGAAGCGAAGCGCATAAAACTGACCATCGCGCAGGGCTACGAACGTCTGGCCAAACACGCCGCATCGTTGGCCGCGGCGGACCAGCCGGAAAAACAAAAACTTGAATGACAATGACGGTCGGTCTTCCTTCCTAATTTGCCGCCTGCACCTCAGGATCAGCAAACAGCGGCATCACCTCGCGGGCAAAACGGCGCATGCTCTGGCGCCCGCGCTCGCCGCCGCCCGAACCCCCGCCATTGACCAGCACATAACCAACACCGACCTGCCGCAGCGCTTGCAGCCTGCGGGCGATTTCGTCCGGATTACCGTAGATCGCGCTGTTGACGTTGACCGCCTGCGGATCGCCGGTCGCGCGGTCGGGGCCGCCGTGAACCGTGCCGTCCGGTCGCGTGGCGAGTTTCAACTGGCGCATCCGGTTCTGCAGCCTGCGCTCCAGCGCCTCGTTGCGCTCCTCGACGCTGTCGGTGACGAAGAACGCACGCGTCACGCCGATCTGCATCGGATCATAACGCCGTCCGCTCGCCTCGACCGCCGAGCGGAACCAGGCAATGCTCTGCGCCACATCGTCCGGTGATGCATACTGCCCGAGCAGAAGATTGAACCCGCGCTCGGCGACGTTGCGGATTGAGCGCTCGCTGCCCGCGCCCATCCAGATCTGCGGATGCGGCTTTTGCGCCGACGGAGGTTCGACCACGATGTCGTCGAACCGCCAGTATTTGCCATGATGCGAGAAGCGCTCAGCAGAGGTCCACGCCTTCAGCAGCACCTCGAGCGATTCATTGAAGCGCGCATCGGCCTCCTCCATTGGCATGTTGAACCCGGAAAATTCGTTGTAGCGGTAGCCCTTGCCGATACCGAAATCCAACCGTCCGCCAGATAGCAGGTCCAGCGTCGCGGCCTGCTCGGCAAGCAGAACGGGATTGTGCCAGGGCAGCACGATCACCGCCGTCCCAAGTCGCAGCCGCCGGGTGCGCGCACCGAGCCAGGTCAGCAGGTTCAGCGTAGCTGAGACCTGACCGAAGCCGGTGAAATGATGCTCCACGACGAAGGTGCCGTGAAAGCCCAGCGCCTCCGCCTCGACGTTGTACTCGATGAAGTCGCGAAACCCCTCGGCACTGTCGAACTCGCCACCGCCACGGCGCGCCGCGGCGCTGCCGAACAATCCGAACCGCATCCGCAGTCCTCCCGTCGCCCTCGACGTCCGAGGTTACGCGTTGCATCGGCGCCCTCCAAATGCCACCCTGGCTCCATGGAGTTTGGCTGGTACCACGAATTCCACCGGCAGGAGGCTCAGCAGTCGGACGCCGACGCGTTCGCGCAGGCGCTGGAGCAGGTGGCTGATGCCGAACGGTGGGGGCTCGACGCGATCTGGCTCGCCGAAATCCACCAACAGGCGACGCGGTCGGTGCTGAGTGCGCCACTGACTGTCGCCGCCGCGATCGCCACACGCACCACTCGGATCAAGATCGGCACCGCGGTTCAGGTGCTGCCGCTGTGCCATCCGCTGCGCCTCGCCGAAGAGACTGCAACCATCGACCAGATCAGCCATGGTCGTCTCCTGCTGGGGGCCGGGCGCAGCGGTAACGTGCGGGGCTATGCCGCCTACGGCGTGCCCTACAGCGAGAGCCGCGAACGGTTCTACGAGACGCTGGACATCCTCAAGGTCGCCTGGACACAGCCGAGCTTTTCATTTCAAGGCCAGTTCTACAGCTTCGACGAAGCGCGTGCGGTGCCGCGGCCATATCAGCGACCGCACCCGCCGATCCGCATCGCCGGCGCCAGCGAGGACACTTTTCCCGTACTCGGCGCGCTCGGTTATCCGCTGTTCGTCGCCGTGCGCAGCGGCTCGCTGTCTGGGCTTGCGCCGGATCTCAAGGCCTATCGCGACGCCTACGCTGCGGCCGGTCATCCGGGGAAGGGCGAGGTGTATCTGCGTCTGTCATTGCATCTCGCCGACACCGATGCGCAGGCGCGGGAGGAAGCCGAGCCGAGCGTGATGCTGGGATACAGGTCATTGACCACGCGGTTGGAAGGCTCGCCGAACAGTCGCCGACGTGCAGAGCTGGAGACAGTGCGCACGATCACCTACGACGAGGTGCTGCGGGACAAGGTCGTGGTAGGCAGCCCGGAGCGGGTCACAGATCGGCTGCTGCAACTGCGCGATGAACTGGGAATAGACGGGATTCTCGCCGAGCTCAATTTCGGGAGCAACATCCCGTGGCAAATGATGATGCGATCGCTGCAACTTCTGTGCGAGAAGGTGCGTCCGCATTTCGTCTAGACTCCGAATATGAATTCCGAAGATTTGAGTGTCGATGAGATCACCCAGAAGCTGGAAAGCCGCCTGGGTCATGTCCTTGCTCGTCGGCGGCTCAGCAAAGAGAAGAGACATGAAGCGCGGGCCGTCAGCCGAGGCTTGACCTTCTTCCATATCGAGAACCTGCCGATTTCTCGCGCCATGATCGAAATGGTCCTTCGCCTGTCGGGGACGTATTGGCGTGGGCGTTCCAACGCCGCCAAGGTGAGGCTTCGCAACAACGAGGTGTTCTCGGAACGGCTGCCGCCTCAATTCGATGGTTTCACGATCCTGCACATCAGCGATCTCCACGCCGACATGAGCGCTGATGCGTTGACCGAGGCGGCGAGACTGGTCAGTGGCCTGCAATATGACCTTTGCGTTCTGACCGGAGACTATCGCGGACGGACCTATGGCGAATTCCACTCCACTCTCCGGGAAATGCTGCGTCTGCGGGAGGTCCTCACGGGCGCCATATATGGCGTCCTCGGAAACCACGACACGATCATGATGGTGCCGGATCTCGAACGTATGAGCATCCGAATGCTGTTGAACGAGCACGTCGTCATAGAACGCGATGGCCGCCAGATCTTCCTGGCCGGCATCGACGACGCGCACTACTACCGCGTCGACAACATTGAAAAAGTCGCCGCCGCCATGCCCCAGGATACCTTCTCAATTCTGCTATCGCACACCCCGGAAACCTACAGAAAGGCGTCGCATGCCGGGTTCGATCTGCTGTTGGCAGGACACACGCATGGCGGGCAGATCTGCCTGCCCGGAGGGACGCCGATCATCCTCCAATCTGTTCTGCCACGGCAGATGGGCAGAGGGCCATGGAACTACCAGGGGATGGCTGGATATACGTCTGTCGGGATTGGATCGTGTGGCGTTCCCGTTCGCTTCAATTGCCCGCCCGAAATCACGCTCCATCGCCTCAGGAGGGCCGCTTCCATGCCCGGCCCTAACTGACCCGCACCGCGAGCACTTCTGCCGGTAGATCGCTCTTCGCCAGATCAAATCCGCCGAACTGCTGCACCAGTTTCACCGCCAGCGTATTTCCGAACACGTTCACCGCGGTGCGGCCCATGTCCATGAACGCATCGACGCCGGCTATGATGGCGATCGCCTCGACCGGCAGACCTATCGCCGTCAGCACTGTGGCCAACGCAACGAGTCCACCGGAGGGAATGTTCGCGATCCCTTTGCTGGCAATCATCGCGGTGACGAGAATTGTCAGCTCCGCGGACCAGGTCAGTTGTACGTGGTAAGCCTCCGCGAGGAAGGTGACCGCCAATGTGACATACAGCGTGCTGCCATCGAGGTTGAAACTGTACCCGAGTGGCAGAACCAGCGCGACGACCTTGTTGGGAACGCCCATCTTCTCCAGCGCCTCCATATGCACCGGCAACGTGACCTCGGAGGAACGGGTGGTGAAGGCCAGCAGCACGGGCTCCAGCACACCCCGGGTAATGGCGAACGGATTTTCGCGCATCAGTGCCAACACCAGCCAGCAGCACAGCACCATGATCAGCAGCCCAAGGTACATCAATCCGATCAGCCTGGTGAGCGCGAGGATGGACGCCATTCCCTGCGTAGCGAACAGCCAGGCCATGATGGCGAAGATTGCCAGAGGCGAAAGTGCGATGATCCAGCCGGTAACGCGGAACATCGTCGCCAGGACCGCTTCCATCAGCACGACCATTGGTCGGGCGGTGGCGCCGCCAATGCGCGCAAGACCGAGACCGAAGAGAACTGCGAACACCAAGGTCGGCAACACGCGTTGCGCCGCCATGGCGGCGACGATATTCGTCGGAATGAGGTCGAGCAGATATTTCGTCCAGTCAACCGATAAAGCGAGGTTGGGACTTACGCTGCCAGTGGCGATCAGGTTCGCTCCGCGACCTGGATGGAACAGACCGTTCAACCCGAGCGCGACAAGAACGGCAAACAGTGTGGCGATGTAGAACCAGCCGAAGGCGACGATGGCAACGCGCCCGAGCTGGCGCGCATTCTCGCCCATACGATAAACGCCGAGTGAAACCGCCGAGAAGATAAGCGGAATGACGATCATCTGGATCGCCTGGATGAACGCTGTGCCGATCGGCTGCAACGCCTTTCCGACCGACGGCCACTCGACGCCGACAATCAGCCCAAGCACCAGTCCACCCAGCATCTGCAAGGGCAAATTCGAGCGACGCCACATTGACATCCTGTCCTTTGCGTGGGCGCTGAGATAACCGGCCATCACCGCGGCCATATTCCTGCCGGGTAGACCGTAACCAAACTGTTAAAACGTGCGTCAGCGGCTTTTGCCGCGCTTCCTGGAAACCGCAGCCTTGCTGACGCGTCTCACCCGATTGCCAACAGGCTTCCGCCGGCTGCGGGTCCACTTCGAGGGCATCAACTGGAATACCCAGAGCGTTGTGGCCAGCAACGCACCTAGACCTGCAAGCGTCGCGATCTGAAGGAATGTTCCCAACCGCCCTGTCAGGCATAGCCAGATCAGTCGTGCCACCCCCGCCGGATCAAGTACCAGGAACACCGAGAAGACGAGAGTCGCCATGGCGAGCGGCAGCAGCCTCCTGACCGCGATCGGAGGCTGCCGCTTTGCCTTGCCTCGCTTGCGGTTCGCGGACCCGAGGTCTCTGGACATGGTGACATCCTGCCGACCTCGCACAGTCAGCGGAAGCCGCGCGGCGTTGCGCCTAGGACAGCGCTTCGACGATAATATTCATCCGCCCCGACATCCCTGCACGAACATGGAAGCTGAACCCCACGCGCCGCAGAGTCTCACTATCCAGGTCAGCCAGACCCGGGTCGTCTCCGGCCTCTTGCTATTGCCGGATCGGGCCAGAGCGTGCCTCGTGCTGGCACACGGCGCGGGCGCCGGTATGACACATCCCTTCATGATTGCAGCCGCCGCAGGCTTGTCTGAGCGCGGTATCGGCACGCTGCGGTATCAATTCCCCTACATGGAAGCCGGCTCGCGCCGACCGGATGGACCGGGGCTTGCACAGGCGACAGTCCGCGCCGCCGTCAACGAAGCCAACGTGCGCCTGCCAGACCTCGCTCTCTTCGCAGGCGGCAAGTCGTTCGGTGGCCGCATGACATCGCAGGCCCAGGCAAAGTCTCCGTTGCCAAACGTGCGCGGCATCGCCTTTTTCGGTTTCCCACTGCATCCCGCAGGCAAGCCCTCCGTCCTTCGGGCGCGGCATCTGTCCGAAGTCCAAATCCCTATGCTTTTCCTCCAGGGCGATCGCGACGCGCTCGCGCAACCAGATCTCATAAAGCAGATCGTCGCGGATCTCGGAGATCGAGCGACCATAACAGTGCTTCCCGACGCGGACCATTCATTCCACGTCCGCGCACGCAGCGGACACACGGACGAACAGGTCAAGGCATATATGTTTGACGTACTGGTGGACTGGATCGACCGGGTGATCGCCGGGTAGACCGCAGGTTCTTCACTCGGCTCGCAACGTTACCCAGGCAGGCGCATGATCGCTGGCGCCCTCCTCCCCGCGTGGCGCGCGATCCACACCAGCATCGACAAGTCGATCCGCGGCCATCGCGTTCAGCAAGAGAAAATCGATGCGGAGCCCCGCGTCACGGTGCCAGCGATCGCGCTTGTAGTCCCAGAACGTATACATTGGCTCATTGGGGTGGCAGGAGCGGACGGCATCGACCCAACCCTGATCGAGCAGACGCCTGAAGCAGGCGCGGCTTTCGGGCTGTAGGAGTGCGTCCTTCGCCCAGGACCGGCTCGGATAAATGTCGCGATCGGTCGGTACGACATTGAAGTCGCCGGCCAGCACGACGGGAGCCTTCAGTGCGTAGAGGCTCTGCGCATGCGCAATCAGGCGCTCGAACCAGGCAAGCTTGTACTCGAATTTGGGGCCAGGTTGTGGGTTGCCATTGGGCAGGTAGATCGACGCGACAAGCACTCCCTTCACCGCAGCTTCGATGTACCGGGATTGGTCATCGGCCGGATCGCCGGGCAGCCGATCCCGGGTCTGCTGCGGTTCACCGATGTTCGTCAGGATTGCCACGCCATTGTAAGTGCGCTGGCCTCGCCAGATAGCGAGATAGCCGACGTCGCGGATTGCGGCTGCGGGGAACGCATCGTCAGTCGACTTCAGCTCCTGGAGGCAGACCACGTTGGGCTGTGCCCCTTCCAGCCAGCCGAGCAGATTCGCCAGCCGGCGATTTACATTGTTGATGTTGAACGTAGCGATCTTCAGCAACTGCTGCGAAGTTTGCCGACGACGGGCAGATTTGACAGTGGAGCTGGTAACTGCCGATCCGCTCGCCATCGCGGTGATCTCCTCGAGCCGGCGAGCGAGACGATCAAGCTCCCACTCCCGCGCAAGCTCGGCCGCGGTATTCCACGTTGGCGTCTGATCATGGAGTGCGGGAAGCGGCGCCATCGCATCCATGGTCGCAATCCTTTTGTAAAGCTTGAGCTCTGTGGCCTGCGCACCAAGACGCCCCTCCGCCAGAATCCGCTCGAGCGTGCCGTATTTACGCAGCAGCACTGCGGCGCCTTTCGGTCCGATTCCGCGGGCGCCCGGGAGTTTGTCGGAAGGATCGCCACGCAAAGCGATGAAGTCGGGCACCTGGTGCGGCTCTATGCCATAGCGTTCGCGCACCTCATCGGGGCCGATGCGCGCCATCTCACCGCCTTTGACCGGGTGCAGGATGGTGGTCGTGGCGGAGGCGAGCTGAAATGCATCGCGATCCCCGCTCGCGACCAGCACGGTGCCGTGGCGAAGCTCCTCTTCGGCCGTGGCCGCGGCGAGGAAATCGTCGGCCTCGTAACCCGAAGCTTTCGCATTCGCGAATCCGCACGCCGCGATGAACCGAGGCAGCACATTCAGCTGATCGACGAGCTCTACGTCGAAATGTCGACCGCTCTGATAATCCGGAAAAAGGCGCTGGCGGTAGGTCGGCGCACCGAGCGTGTCCCACCCGACAAGCACTGCGCGAGGTCGCTCGCTTTCGTAAAGGCGCAGCAGAATATTCGCGAAGCCGACGATAGCGCCACCGCCACGGTCGCCCGTCCGCCGGATCGATTTCGGCAAGGCATGGAAGGCACGATGTGCGAAAGAATCGCCATCCACGACGAGCAAGGGGCCGTTCACGGCGTCGGGCTTGACCCTGGTCGAACCCGGGCAGGATTCGCTGTCGGTCCGATGGCGCCGATCAGCTCCACAGTGTCGGGCAGCTGTTGTTGAATGAACCTGCCAAACACTTCGAGGTCTTCACTGCGTGGGAAGCTCGCGCGCCACAGCAGGCCGATGTGCCTGTATGCTCTCTTTGCCTGAAGCGGCCGCACTTCCAGCCGACTGTGCCGCGCCGTCAGATAAGGCACAGCCATGGCCGGCAGCAATGTGCAGCCCAGACCTGCCGCCACCATTTCGGAAATCGTCTCCAGACTGGTCGCGCGGAAATCGTCTCCGGCTCCGTCGCGGTTGGGCGATTGGTTACCGCACACGGCCAACGCCTGGTCGCGCAGACAGTGACCTTCGTCGAGCAGCAAAAGCGACTCCTGTGCAAGCTCTCGCTCCGTCACGACCGGACGGTTCGCCAGCGCGTGTTCGGTCGGACAGGCGAAGCAGAACGGTTCGCGAAACAGGGGCATCGAGCGGTAGGCGGCACCCTGTTCCGGCAAGGCAATCAACAGAACATCCAGCGCGAATGCGTCGAGCGCGTCGAGCAGGTGGTCGGTCAGATCCTCCCGCAGCACCAGCCGGAGATCCGGAAAGGCCTGGTGCAGCCGCGTCAGCAGCAGCGGCAGAATATAAGGACTGAGCGTCGGGATGATGCCGAGACGCAGCACGCTGGTGAGTGTCCCATGCCGGTGGCGGACCAGTGCGGAGATCTGGTCCGCCTCCTCCAGGATGCGGCGCGCGTGCTCAACCACACTTTCCCCGATTGGGGTGAGGGTTACGAACCGCGTGGTGCGCTCCACCAGAGGCACGCCGAGCCCCTCTTCCAGCTTCCTTAACTGGCTGCTCAGCGTGGGCTGGGTGATGCGGCAGCGTTCCGCCGCTCGACCGAAGTGCCGCAGGTCCGCGACCGCGACGAGATAGCGCAACTCAGCAAGGGTCAATGGTACTTCCCCTATTTGCTGCGTCTATTGATGAAATCGCATCTTTAGATTGGACAAATGAACCAATCGCCGCAAGGCTCCCGAAAAGTCGGCACGGGAGCCAACGTGTCTCCACGCCGGATGAACTTGCCAAGAACGATGGCGGGATCCGGAGCGACCCGATGCTGATGGCCTGCGAGGGGGCGTGTATGGCGTGACTGTTTTCTTCATGTGGATGACCGGCCGACACTCCAGGCCGCAGGCGGGGCGTTGCCTGACCGGCCGGTTGAACCACGGCCTGCGCGGTAAAGAATGCAGGAACGCGCGCCCTTCGTCCGAAGCGCGACGGGAAACGAGGATGCTGCACGGTTCTGCCTTGCAGCACGCCAGCCATCACGGAATTTTTACCGCAGGTGGCGCCGGGCGCGGGGTCCGTCATAGCGTCGGGCGTTCTAAGCTGGCGGAGACGTATGAGAGAGCGCATACTCCCCTACGACGCAGAGGCAGCAACCACATCACGTTCGCTGGCCTGAGGCGCGGGGACGTCAGCCGTTCCCGTGCGACGCGGATGCAACAGAACTATGGCCGTCCGGCGTCACCGTGCGCGCGTTCGGCGTAGCTTGGCGGAGGATGATAGCGGTTCAGGATTTGGCATTTCGGTGAAGTTGGAGGAACGCACATGGCACACCAAGACGACATCGCGTTGATGGCCCATCTGATGCGGCGGGCAGGCTTTGGCGCGACCCGCGACGAGCTTGAGGCACGCGTGGCGAAGGGGTACGACGCTACAGTCGACGAATTGCTGAACCCGGCTTCGCAGCCGGCGGTCGATCCCTACACGCTGTTGCGTCATCAGCCTGCCGCGTTGCTACCGGGCGGCCAGCCGCCGATGGGCAACGTGAACTACATGTACTACCTGGTGAATACCAAGCGCCCGCTGCAGGAGAAGATGGCGCTGTTCTGGCACAGCGTGTTCGCCACCGGCAATTCGAAGGTCGACAACTACGATCAGTTGCTGGAGCAGATCGAGCTGTTCCGCCGCAGGGGCATGGGCAACTACCGCGACCTGCTGGTGACGATCGCGAAGAACCCAACGATGATCTTCTGGCTGGACAACAACCAGAACCACGGCACCGCGGTGAATGAGAACTGGGGCCGTGAGCTGCTCGAACTGTTCAGTCTCGGCGCCGGCAACTACACCGAAGTGGATGTTCGCGAAGCATCGCGCGCCTTCACCGGCTGGACCTTCGAGACCAAGCTGCCGCGTCTGCCGTACGGCCGCTTCCCCTGGAAGTTCGAGTACCGTCCGGAAGACCACGATGACGGCGAGAAGACATTCCTCGGCCACAAGGGCAACTTCAATGGCGAGGACATCATCGACATCGTCGTGCAGCAGGACGCCTGCGCGAAATTCATCTGTCGTCACCTGTACAACTTCTTCGTGGCTGACGAACCGCAGGTCCCTGCCTGGTCGATCGAGGAGCCGCGGGATCCGGCAGCGATCGCCACGCTGATGAAGGCGTTCAAGGAGTTCGAAGTATGAGATGACTCCGGTTCTGCAGGCACTGTTCAAGTCGGACTTCTTCAAGAAGGCCCGCTATCAGCACCTGAAGTCGCCGGCCGAAGTGGTCGTCGGCACGCTGCGTCTGGTCGGTGGCTATGAGCTGCCGAAGCCTGGCTATGGCGAGCTGTCGATGCAGCCCGCGTACATGGGACAGGACCTGCTCAACCCGCCATCGGTCGAGGGTTGGCACACCGGCAAGGAGTGGATCAACAGCGGCTCGCTGATGTCGCGCATCAACTTCGTCGCGGCGCAGATCGGCAATCCCGACCTGCCAGGCGTTCAGGCGATCATCAACCGCCTGAAGGCGCAGGGCACCAAGACTCCCGACCAGCTCGTTACCAACTGCCTCGACCTGCTTGGCCCTCTCGAAGTGAGCGCGGACACCAAGAAAGAGCTTACCGACGCCGCGAAACAGTGGGGCGAGATCAGTTGGGATGGCGCCAACGCGCAGAACGCCTCAAGGCGTGCCGCCGAGATGATGCAGCTCATCGCGGCGACCCGCGAATACCAGTTCGGCTGAACATGACACGGAACGGATAGGAGGAACTACTTTATGTCGGCAATGCAGCAATCGAAGGATCCGGTGCTGGTCGTGTTGCAGCTCACGGGCGGCAACGACTACCTGAATACCGTTATCCCGTACAACAACGGCCTGTACAAGGACAATCGCAAGGCGGTCGGGATCTCCGACAGCGATATGATCCATCTCGACCAGGCTCACGCCATTCCGAACTACATGGCGCCCCTGAAGAAGTTCTGGGATGACGACAAGCTCGCCATCATGCACGGCGTCGGCTATCTCAACTCACCGCGGTCGCACTTCCGCTCCATGGATATCTGGCACACCTGCGAGGCCGAGAAGGTCGGCACCGAAGGCTGGCTGGGTCGCGTGGTGCGCGAGTTCGACCCGAAGAAAGAGAACGTCGTCACCTGCGTGAGCTTCGGACCGTGCCTGTTCCGGGCGCTCTCGGTCCCCAACGTTCCGGTCGCCTGCGTGGCCGGCCCGCTGGAGCAATATGGCTTCCTGCCGACGATCCGCGACCAGGCACAGCGGCTGAAGGTACTCGAGACCTTCTCCCACATGTACCAGCCGATCGAGGGCAGCGGGGTCATGGATTACCTCGGCACCACCGGCCTCGACGGGCTGAAGGGCGCCGACATCCTGAAGGTGGCGCCGGGCCTCTACAAGTCCGACGTGCAGTACCCGAACACCACGATCGCGCAGAAGCTCCGCGGCGTCGCCCAGGTGCATCTCGCCAATCTCGGCACCCGGGTATTCTACTGCGACCACGGCAGCTTCGACTCCCATGCCGGGCAGAACCCGCTGCACGGCAATCTATGGACCGCGGTCACCGAGGGTCTCGAGGCCTTCATGACCGATCTGCGGGCGCACAACGCGGCTGACAACGTCATCGTGCTGATGTTCTCGGAGTTCGGCCGCCGCGTGCGTGACAACGGCTCCGGCACCGATCACGGCGCCGCCGGTGCGACGTTCGTCCTCGGCGATAAGGTCAAGGGCGGTCACTACGGCGAATACCCGTCGCTTGACGCGAACAAGCTCGTGCAGGGCGATTTGAACCCGAGCATGGACTTCCGCAGCATCTACTCGACCATCCTCGACAAGTGGATGGGCCTGAACCCGGCGCCGATCGTGAACGGCACCTACGAGAAGCCGGCCTTCCTTCACTAGGCCAGGTGGAATCCCGACTGCCCTCGTTCCCGGATGCAAATCCGGGAACGAGGGTGGGCTTTGGCTTATTGATGAAGGGAGGGGATTATGGCGCTAACCACAGTCGTTCGAGGCAGGGCCTATGACTGGAGCCATGCCATTGGGCGTGGCGCTGCGACGGGCACCGGGTTCAACTATATCCAGACGATGTGCCTCGGCAATGAGGGCGACCTCTATACTGCCAACCGCGGCAACGAGAACAACTTCGGCATGCGGGTGAACCGCATCAAGCTGGGCGGACCTGGCGACGAGGAACTGGTGTCCGAGTTCTTCCAGCACGGCGAAGGCGACGGGAAGGCCACCTGGCCGTTCGGCGTCGCAGTCGGCCAGGACGGTCGCGTGTTCTGCTCGGATGAGTGGACCAACACCATCTCGGTGTTCGATCCCAACGGCAAGTTCCAGTACAAGTTCGGCAAGACCGGCAGCGGCGACGGCGAATTGCTGCGTCCCGCCGGACTGGCAGTTGAGAAGAACGGCAACCTCATCGTCGCGGACAGCGGCAATTGCCGGCTGCAGGTGTTCTCGCCGGAGGGCAAACTGGTCGCTCAATGCGGCAAGGCGGGGTCGGGTGAGGGCGAGTTCAATCAGCCCTGGGGTATCACCACCGACAAAGCTGGCAATATCTACGTCGCGGATTGGAAGAACCACCGCGTGCAGAAGCTGTCGCCGCAGGGGCACTTCCTGATGAGCATCGGCAAGTACGGGACGCTTCCATCGTCGCCGGACGCCTATGCCGTAACGTATCTGGGACCGTACGTCTCGAGCCTGCCGCAGCATGAGTATCCGAAGGCAGGCCTGCTCAATCACCCGACAGATGTGGCGGTCGATCCGGACGGCGACATCTACGTCACCGACTGGGGCAATCATCGCGTCAGCATCTTCGAGGCCGACGGCACGCCGCTCACCAACCTGGTCGGCGACGCGCAGGTGTTCTCGAAGTGGGCCAAGCAGAGCGTCGATGCCAATCCGGACATGATGAAGGCGTATCGCCGGGTGCGTAACTCAGAGCCGCTGTGGCGCTTCTGCTTCCCGACCGCAGTGGACTTCAACCCAGCCACCGACGAGATCATTGTGGCCGACAGCCAGCGCAACCGGCTCCAGGTGTACAAGAAGGTGCGCGATTACCAGGACTTCCAGGCAAACCTGTAAGGGACCTTGCGGCCACGTGGCGGGCAACGCCACGCGGATCGCGTCACTTGCCCGGGGCCGGTCTGCTTTCGCAGGCCGGCCCCTTGCTTATCGTGCCGTATTCATGCTTTACCCCGCCTCCCCTGCCGGGCGACGACGGCATCGTCCTCGGTTATGCCCGCATTGAGACGGGCCTCCAGCCATAGGGAGCAATCCATGCCGCTTTATGAGTGCGTGCTGATCGCGCGCAACGATGTCACACAACAGCAGGTCGAAGGCGTCGCCGACGACATCGCCAGCCAGCTTGAGACGGACGGCGGGGCGGTCAGGAAGCGCGAGTATTGGGGTCTTCGCGGACTGGCCTATCGGATCAAGAAGAACCGCAAGGGCCACTACATGCTGCTGGGCCTCGACGCAAAACCTGCCTTCATTAACGAGATCGAGCGCCAGCTCGGTCTGAACGAAGACATTCTCCGCTTCATGACCATCCGTGTGGATGAGATCGAGGAAGCTCCCTCCGCCATTCTGTCGCGCAAGTCCGACGATCGCGAGCGCTCGTTTCGTGGCCCCAAGCCTGCTGGCCGGTTCGACAGCGGTCGGCGCCGCGGTTTCGACGACCGCGAGGAATTTCGTGCCCGCGAGGAGTTCCGCGAAGACTTCCGCGTCGGAGCCGAGGAATAGATCATGTCCGAGACCACTGAGATCAATCCGGCCGCCCGCCGCGCCGCCGTCGGTGCGCGGCGGCCATTTTATCGCCGTCGCAAGTCCTGCCCGTTCTCCGGCCCCAACGCACCGAAGATCGACTACAAAGATGTGCGCCTGCTGTCCCGCTTCCTGTCGGAGCGCGGCAAGATCGTGCCCAGCCGCATCACGGCGGTCTCTGCCAAGAAGCAGCGCGAACTGGCGGTGGCGATCAAGCGTGCCCGCTTTCTCGCCTTGCTGCCCTACATCGTGAGCTGACGGAGCGGACCATGGCCGATGTGGAACTGATCCTGCTCCAACGCGTGGAAAAGCTGGGGCAGATGGGCGACCTGGTGAAGGTGAAGCCTGGCTTCGCTCGCAACTACCTGCTGCCGCAGAAGAAGGCGCTGCGGGCAAGCAAGGATAATATGGCCCGCTTCGAGCAGGAGCGTGCCCAGCTTGAGGCGCAAAATCTGAAGCGCCGCGAGGAGGCGGAGCGGGTCGCCGAACGGGTCGCCGGGATTTCCGTGGTGATCATCCGTCAGGCGGGTGAATCGGGCAGCCTGTACGGCTCGGTGTCTTCGCGCGACATCGCCGAGATGACCACCGAGGCCGGCCTGACGATCAACCGGCAGCAGGTGTTGCTCGAGCACCCGATCAAGACGATCGGGCTCTCCCGGGTGCGCGTGGCGCTGCACCCGGAGGTGTCGATCCCCGTTATCGTGAACGTGGCGCGCAGCCCGGAAGAGGCGGAGCGGCAGGCGCGTGGCGAACGGGTTGGCGCCGAGGCGGAGGAAGAAGAGGCCGCCCTCGACGCGGCTGCGATGTTCGATCCTGGCGCCGAACCGGAGCAGCCACAGGTCTGACGTCCCTTCGTCAGAGACGAAGCCGACCCAGCGGGCTTCTGGCACGAACGATAACCCATCGGCGTCGGTGCTCACTCCTGCGTCGCTCAACCGAGACATGTCCGAGTTCATGTCTGAACGCGCCGGTGCGGACCGCTTCCGCCGCGGCCAGAACGGCATTCAGTACACCGCCGAGGTTTGTATCGATCGGCTTGTGCCGGACCGCCATAGCAACGCCGCCCGCGAGATGGGGCGTTCGCCAGAGACGCTCTGCTCCGGAGATCTATGCCACATCGCACCGATGAGCGTGGTACGAACTTCATCCACCACTCAGGATTCTCAGAATGCTCCTTGGCTGATACAAGGCCTGCCATGACCGCATCGCTCGCCTCAATGACAGGATTCGCCCGCGCGGAGGGCACTGCGGCGGGCCTCTCCTGGGTTTGGGAACTGCGCAGCGTCAACGGCCGCGGCCTCGATCTGCGCTTCCGATTGCCGTCCGGCTGGGATGCGCTGGAGCCCTTGCTGCGCGCGGCCACGGGGAGGCTGCTGAAGCGTGGTAACCTCACCGCCAATCTGTCCGTCAAGCGCGAGAGCGAGCCGCGCCTGGTCGCGGATCCCACAGCGCTGGAGCAGGCGCTGACGCTGGCGATGGAACTGCATAGCCGCATCCCCGGCAGCCCGGTGCCTCGCGCCGAAACGCTGCTCGGCCTGCCAGGCGTTCTGAGGCCGGCGCAGACCGAAGAAGTCGCGCAGGACACCGACGCGGTGGCGGCGGGGTTTTCACGCGCGCTGGCCGCACTGATCGAGGCGCGTCAGTCCGAGGGCACGCGGCTTGCGGCGACGCTCACAGGTCTGCTGGATGAGATCGCTGCACTGCACCGCGAGGCAGCTGCCGAAGCAGCCGATCAGCCCGCGGCGCAGCGCGCCCGGATCATGGAGAACCTGTCCGCGCTGTTGCGCGAAGCGCCATCGCTGCCCGAGGAACGCATCGCGCAGGAGGTTGCGCTGCTGGCCGCGCGGTCCGACGTGCGCGAGGAACTGGACCGCCTGGCCAGCCACATCGAGGCGGCACACGTGTTGCTGCGCGAGGCGGCGAACATCGGGAGGCGCCTCGATTTCCTGATGCAGGAGTTCAACCGCGAGGCCAATACACTCTGTAGCAAATCAGCCTCGGTCGCGCTGACCGCCACTGGCTTAAAGCTGAAGGCCACCATCGAGCAGTTGCGCGAGCAGGTACAGAACATCGAATGAGCGCGATCGCGCGACGAGGTGTGTGCCTGGTTCTGTCCGCACCGTCTGGTGCAGGCAAGACCGTGATTGCCGATGCGCTGCTGGCGAGCGAGCCTGAGCTGCGACGCTCGGTCAGCGTCACGACGCGAGCGCCGCGCGATGGCGAGGCGGATGGCGTGCACTATCACTTCCGTGACCAGACGCAATTCGACCGCATGGTCGCGGCAGGCGAATTGCTGGAATGGGCGCGCGTACTCAGCCGCCACTGTTACGGCACGCCCGAGGCGCCGGTGCGGCAGGCCATCCGCGACGGCATGGACATGGTGTTCGATATCGACTGGCAGGGACACCGGAAGCTGCGCGCTGCATTGCCCGAGGATGTTGTCGGCGTATTTATCCTGCCGCCGACCCTGACCGCACTGGAAAGCCGGCTGCGCCGTCGCTCCGGTGACGATACGACGGAGATCGCGCGTCGCATGGCGCTGGCATGCGACGAGATCAGCCATTGGCCGGAGTTCGACCACGTCGTGGTGAACGACGACCTGGATCGAGCGGTCGCCGCGGTGCGCGCCGTACTGCATGCGGCGCGCGTGGCAACGCCGAGACAGATCGGCCTGACGGATTTCGTCAAGCAGTTCTGACAAGCCGGCCGCACCGCGCCCTGGTGCGCTCGCGCCCACCCTCCCGCGCCAAGACGATCATTGCCTCGTACGGCGAGAAGCATTCAGCATGAGCCAGATTTCAGATAGCCTGGTGCCCAGAACCTGGGTGACCGACCGCGAGCCCTCGTTGTTGTCAGTCACAGGTTCGCTGTCGGGTGCATCGATATCCGACGCAGGTGGCAGCACGCTGCGCAGCGCCCGAAGCTGCTCGGTCATCTCGCCTGGCGGGCCCCGCAACGCATCGCGGACCGATTTCATGAGCGTGGGCCATTCGTCCAATGTCAGTGACAGTCGATCGATAGCCTGTCGGAGGACTGGTAGCTCCGTTGTCCACCGCCTGATTGTTCCGCCAATGTCGAGCACCGCATAGTCAAGCATATTGAGCACGATCCCCGCGATCCACGCAGTTCGCTTTGCCGACTCGGCGATAGCTGCCAGATGTGGACCAGCGTCGGGCGACACTGACTGAACGGCGGTAATGCTCTCGCTGAACCCTTCAATCTCACCATGCAGCACGCGCAGCCATCCTGATTGGACGGAGCCATCGGCGCTGGCCAGACCAACCGGCGTCAGCAGCCTCGCGAATTCGGCTATACGGCGGTAGATCTGCTGCCGTCCAACACCCAGTGCGACAGCGGCAGCGGCGGCGGCAGTCTTGGCGTGAACATCACGCCAGCGGCCTGGGTCCGCGGCAAGGGTCGCCAAGTCTCCACCACAACTGTCCAACAGGTGGAGTATGAGAACCAGCTCGACATTGGCCAGCGAGGTTCGGTCGCTCTCCGCTCGTTCCGTCTCACGCGCCCTCACTTCGGGACCCAATGCACCGGATAACGCCAGGTCCCTGACAACTGAGCGCACCTGTTCCGGTGTCGATGCGTCGTTCTTGGCTACAGCGGTATGCAGAGCGACATCATGGTCCGTCATGGATACCATGAGCGGCAGGCTTGCCCACGGCACGATGTACGCTGTGCCGTTGTTCGCAAAATCGCGCAGGATTGCAATCAATCCATCGCGCTCATCATCGCACACCCGCGCCATCCGCAGCTGGGGCGCTTCAAACGGTACAATCGCGCCCCGCGGTCGAGGCGATCCGAACCACTTGCCGATGATACCGGAGCTTAACACAGAGCCCCACATGCCTGTTCTGGAATTACAAAGTCTGCACAGGACATAGCGCGAAATGATTAACAAGGGGTACTCAGCCGGCAGATCTTCCTGACCTCGATGTCCACGCACGTTTACCTGGGATTAGGACGCCAATGCTGAAATCGTGTGGCTACCGCTCTGGGGTCGCCCGTGCGTTCTGCTCCGTTCCTGGTCGCTGAATTCTGCCTGGTGCTGGCCTGGCAGGCCACACTGGCCATTGCGCAGGAGGCGCAGCCAAGCCCCGGCACCCCAGTCGTCGATTGCCGCAGCGCCGCATTGTCATTCGAGCAGTCGGCAAAGCTCCCCGCGGGGCTGCTTCTCGCCATTGGCCAGGTGGAGAGCGGGCGAGCAGATCAGATGACCGGTCGTGTCGATCCCTGGCCTTGGACGACGAACCAAGCCGGAGAAGGCCGTTATTTTGCATCGTCCGAGCAGGCGATCGCGTGGGTCGGGGCGCAGCAGGCGACGGGAAGTCGATCCATCGATGTCGGCTGCTTTCAGGTGAACCTGCAATATCATCCAAACGCTTTCGCCAACCTTGCCGAGGCCTTTGACCCCGCTGCGAACGCGCGATACGCGGCCTCCTTTCTTAACCAACTTCACGACCGCAGCGGAAGCTGGCCTGAGGCGATCGCGTTATACCACTCGGCAGATCCTTTCGAGGGTCAGCGATACAGCCGTCAGGTCATCGATGCCTTGAATACCGGTGGCAAGCTGGCCAGTACGCTGCTTCCCACGCCCGTTCGATCTGCAGATCCTGTCGTCGTGCGTCTTTCGGCGATGGCATCAGTCGTGCGCGTCGTGGTCCCCAGTTGGGCCACCGCTCGACTGGCCTCGTTAACCACTGACCAACGCCCTGGGCTGCCTCGCGTAATCACGCCAAGCCGCTAGCCCCCCACTGGTATGACGATGATCGCCCCTTGAGCGGGCAAATAGAGAACATTTTAGGTCCATGCTCAAACTTTATTAACCAGACGACGTGTAAAAGAATTGATGGGAGCCGGATTATCCACAGTTGCAAGTTGGGCTCTCATCACAAAGGACAGCAGACAATGTTCCACTATGCAATCACCTGGTTGGCACTTCGTCGCGACAGGCGCGGAGTGACGGCAATGGAGTACGGCCTGATCGCTGCTCTGGTCGCGACCGCGATCATCGGCTGCCATCACTAGCATCGGCACGAACCTCGGAGCTCTCTTCACTTCAATCGCAGGCCATCTGGTCTCCAAAAATTAGCCAAGATCGCTACCCGCGGCCAATTAGAGCAAGTGATGCATGCAGTTCCAGTCCCATACCCGCACTGCGCTCCAAGGCCCGCGACGCGTCCGGGGCAATCTCATCCTTGCAAAACGCCAGGTGCAATATGCGAACCGAATCGAACCTGATGAGGCCGGGCTGCTCCTCGTTGAGGAGTGGCTCACCCTGTAGGCCGCCTGCACTTGGCCAACGGTTTCATCGTCGATCGAACGCTCAGGCTGCCGACAGGCGAAGTTCGCATGTCTGAGGCAGCCTTGGCGAGCGTCCCGCTGCAACCGGGTCTTATCGTGATCGCGGCTGCGCTGCTTGGCATTGCTTCACTGAAGGACATCGCCGTTCGCACGATTCCAGATGCGGTATCGCTCGGTCTGCTCACAATCGGCGTTGCTATCCGTGTTGCGGACGGCAACGAACTGTCAGCTTTGGTCGCTTCGTCGGCAGTCTTCGTTGTGACAGCTCTGTGCTGGCGCTGCGGCTGGCTCGGCGGCGGTGACGTCAAGCTCGTGACGGCCTGTGCCTGGCTGGTACCACCGTCGCTGGTGCCGACACTCGTGCTGACGACAGCGGTCGTCGGTGGTGTTCTCGCGTGCCTTTACCTAAGCCTGAGTTGGCTGGCCCGAGCGACGTCTCGTCCAATTTGTTCGCTGCGTCCGCAATCGCTCGCAGGACGCATCTGGCGTGTTGAACGGTGGCGCATCAACCGGCATGCCGGTTTGCCGTATGGCTGTGCCATCGCCGTGGCAACTCTGCTCACTCTGTCTGGACGGTGAAGGAAAATGCTGGCGCGTGTCGCCTTGTTTGGGCTGATGGCGATCGGACTGGTCGGCTTTGGCGCCGTGGCCTGGATTACCCTTCATCCGGCGAACATTTCATCGCAGACCGACTCGACCATGGTGAATGACAAGGTCGCAATCCTGGTTGCCGCTCGACCGCTGCGGGTGGGCATTCTGTTGAAGCCCGATGATCTCGCTGCCGACCAGCGATCTCCGAAGGATGTTCCTCCAGGCGCGAAGATGGACACCCCGGCGGCGCGCACCGAACTGTTTGGCGCCATGGTCAGGCGTAATCTGGCGACCGGGGACGTCGTGCTGTCCGCCGATGCATTGAACCCTGGCGACCGTGGTTTTCTGGCTGCGGTGCTTGGGCCGGGCATGCGCGCCGTCACGGTGGGGGTCGATGCAGTTTCCGGACTCGCCGGTCTCATATGGCCGGGCGACCGCGTCGATCTCATTCTGACACAAACCCAGGAAGGTTCGGAGGTTGCGCCGGCGCACCGAGTGTCCGGTGAGACGGTGCTGCACGACGTGCGGGTCATCGCCATCGACCGCCAGATGATGCAGGGCGCCACTTCCGAAAGCCCGGAATCTCAGGCGGTACGGACCGTAACGCTCGAGGTCGCGCCATCCGACGCCGAACGCGTCGCAGTGGCAACGAGGCTCGGCCGTCTCTCTCTCTCGATCGTTGCCGTGGAACAAGGCGCTCGCACAACAGCAGTCGCCGGCAACCGCGGACCCGATGCAGCATCGTCGCAAACGGTCAATGGTGTGACCTGGGGCGGTGATGTGTCCTCCGCGTTGCGTGGCAGCCCGGCGACCGAGGGTACCACCATGAGGCTTTTCCAAGGACCGTCCGACAGCAAAGAGATCCGCTTCTGATGAAATACGTCTTCACAGCGATTGTTCTCCTCGCCGGACTGACGCATCAGATCGCGCAGGCCGCGTCTGATAGCCCCGGCGCACTTGCGGCACCGCGCCCTGCGCAACTCGCGGCACCCAATCTGCCCAGGCCGCCCGCGCAGAATGTCATTGCCATAGATGCTGGCAGTGGACGCGTGATCCAGCTTGGCGGCAGCGCGGCAACTGTCTTTGCCGCGGATCCGAAAGTGGCCGAGGTGCGTCCTGCCAGTGCGACTAGTTTGTTCATCTTCGGCGTCGCCCCAGGTCGCACGACGGTCGCAGCCCTGAACGCAAGTGGTGGGCCGATCGCGCAGTTCGATGTCGTGGTCCGCCCGTCGAGCTACGGTGCGAACGAGGCGGAAACCGCTGTCGCGCGCGCCCTACCGGGCAGCAACGTGCATGTTGAGACCTTGCAGAATGGCCTGACGATCACCGGGCAGGTGAAAACACCCTCCGATGCCGATCGCGTGATGCAGATCGTGCGGGGTTATCTCCCCAGCGGGCAGTCCGTCGATAATAGACTGTCAGTCGCCTCTTCCGTCCAGGTGAACCTGCGCGTGCGCATCGCGGAGATGAGCCGCAACCTGGTCCGCCAGTTGGGCGTCAATTGGGAAGCGCTCGGCAACATAGGCACCATCGGCAAGTTTCCGGTGTTCCCTGCCTTGACCCTGAACGCCAACAACAACCTCATCGCGCCGATCGCAAATCCCGGAAACCCGCTGAACCTGGGGGGCAATTTCAACGCACTGATTGACGCTCTCGCCCAGGACGAACTGGTGCATATCCTGGCTCAGCCAAATCTGACTGCGATCAGCGGCGAGACGGCCAGCTTCCTGGTAGGTGGAGAGTTTCCCGTCCCCGTTGCGCAGCAGAACAACCAGGTGACGATTGAATTCAAGCAGTTCGGCGTAAGCCTGGCATTCGTGCCGACCGTCGCCTCCGACGGCCAGATCACCCTGAAGGTCCGGCCCGAGGTAAGCCAACTCTCCAGTCAGAACAACGTGCAATTGACGGCAGGGTCCCAAACGATCGTGGTGCCGTCGTTGATTGTTCGGCGCGCTGAAACCACCGTGCAGCTTGGCAGCGGCGAGAGTTTCGCGATTGCCGGACTGCTCCAGGATGCTGCGGACGTGTCCGGTAGTGGTCTCCCGATCATGGGTGACCTGCCAGTATTGGGTGCCCTGTTTCGCTCCGACAAGTTCCAGCGCAACGAGACCGAGCTGGTGATCTTGGTGACGCCATATATCGTCCGGCCGGTCGCCGACTCCGCAGCCCTGCAACTGCCCACTGACGGCTGGCGACCGCCATCGGACCTGGAGCGCATTCTGCTGTTGCGTCAAAGCGCGCGACCGGCAAATGGGCCCGAAGCAGCGAAAGTCCCGCCGCCTCATATCCCAGGAAATGCCGGATTTATCGTGCAGTAACGGAGGCTGTGTCATGCTCGCCCGTGCACTGATCTGCGTCGCTGCTCTGACCCTGTCCGGCTGCGACCTGACCGATCCATATAGCCGCGAAGGTGTGTGGCGACCCAACGGCGCCAACGAGGCCAATTTGAGGGCAATGGTTGTCTCACCAGCAGACCTTGCGCGGGGCGTTTCAGCTCCGGGCGGTGACGGGCAGCAAGCCGCCGCCGCCCTCGATCGCTACAGGAATGACAAGGTGCGCCCGCTCCCCGACAGCGCAGTCGCGAAGGTCGTAGCGATCTCCGCCGGCAGCGGATCACAGTAAGGCATAAGCGATGCCGTCCGATGTCTCGATCGCCGATGTACCACCGGAGCAGGCTCCTGCTCGCCCTGACCGCCAGGACATCGTCGCTTTCGTCACTGATGCCGAGACGGAGAGCATTCTGCGCGACGGCTTAAGCGACGCGGCACCTCGTGGGATCGAATTCCATCGGACCAGCGCTCGCGGTGCCATCGAGATACTTGAAAAGACTGCAACGCCCCGCATCCTCATCGTCGACGTGTCGGGAGAGGCCCGGCCGCTGACCGCCCTTGAATTGCTGTCGGATGTCGTCGAACCGGATGTCCATGTGCTGCTGATCGGCGAGTTCAACGATGTCAACTTCTATCGGCATGCAACCCGCATCCTTGGGGTAAGAGAATACCTGTTCAAACCGATCACACGCGACATGGTGGCCCGTCACTTTGGCCCCATCATCCTGAACCGCGCTCGGCGGCCTGAGACGCTGCAGGGCGGGCGGGTCGTGACGATTACTGGCGTACGGGGTGGTGTCGGCGCCAGTACCATCGCGGCCAACCTGGCCTGGCATCTCGGCAAGCGGGCCAATCGCCATACCGTGCTGTTAGACGCAGACCTCTACAGGGGCAGCTGCGCGCTGCTGCTTAACGCAAAAGCCGGTCCCGGTTTGCGTACGGCACTGGAAACGCCGCAG
The DNA here is from genome assembly GCA_963812505.1 of uncultured Alphaproteobacteria bacterium. Lineage (GTDB taxonomy): Bacteria > Pseudomonadota > Alphaproteobacteria > Acetobacterales > Acetobacteraceae > JAMXLO01. Next base: position 19,322 of record CAWEVM010000005.1, on the reverse strand, counting down.
CGCATCGACGAGTTGTTCATCGAGCGGTCGGCACAAACCGTCTCTGAACGCATGCATGTTCTGGCCGGCGAGGAAAGCCTGTCCGAGACTATCAACTATGACGCCAGTGCTGCGCGCAAACTGATCGAGACACTGCGCCGACGCTACAATTTTGTCATCGTGGATGTGCCGTTCACCGGCCTGCAACTACACCGTGATCTTTTGATGTTGGGACATCAGCGTGTTCTTGTGCTGGAGCCGTCGCTGCTGGCGGTCCGCGACACGCTGCGCCTGCTTGCTCTGCCGAACGGGCCGCTGCAGGTGCACCGCGGAATGGTTGTTCTCAACCGTGCAAACCGATCGGGCGAGCTCACCCAGCGTCAGGTCGAGGATGCGCTCAAGATGAAGGTCGACATCGCCATTCCCGATTTGCCGAGAGTTGTCGGGAACGCGGCAAATATGGGCGAACCGGCTGCCCTGCACGGCCGGTTCAACAAAGGGATTGTCGCACTCGCGGCACAGGCCGCGGCGTCGTTCCCGACCGACAGCTCACCGGAAGGCGCCAGGTCACCGGTCAGGCATGGCTGGCGCCGAGTATGGCCATTCGCCCAATGAGTGGCACATCCCCGATCTGGTTCGGACGGAGGCAGGCATCGGCGTCTGCGCGACGACCGTGGAGGTTGAATTGCCTCCTGCACCCGAAGATTCCGCCAGGCGCGGCAATTGTTGAACTGCGCTCGTTATGTCTCGGTGAGATGGACCCGACCTCACTGGCAAAACTTACCCCTGAGGAGCTGACCCAGGAAGTTGAGCGCACGCTTGCCGAAATCGCGACACAGCGGCGCATTCAACTCAATGGGCGGGAGCAGCGGGCGCTGGCCCGTGAACTCGTGAACGACATGCTCGGGCTTGGTCCGCTCGAGCCTCTGCTCGAGGACGACGCGATCACCGACATCATGGTGAATGGGCCCGAGCGCGTGTTTGTTGAACGCCAGGGCAAGCTGGAGCTTTCCGGCGTGCGTTTCCGCGATGCCGGGCACGTCGCCCATGTTTGTCAGCGCATCGCGGTGCGGGTCGGGCGGCGCGTCGACGAGAGTTCACCCATGGTGGATGCCCGGTTGAAAGACGGCTCGCGCGTCAACATCGTATTCCCGCCGCTGGCGCTCGATGGCCCGTATATCTCGATCCGCAAGTTCGCGCGACGAAAGATCGACTTTCCCAGACTGATCGAATTCGGCACGCTGACCCCGCCGGTTGCCCGGCTGCTGGAAATGGCTGCCCGCGCACGTCTCAATGTGATCATATCCGGCGGCACCGGGTCCGGGAAAACCACCCTGCTGAACGCACTGTCACGACTGATCGATGTTGGTGAGCGCATCGTGACCATCGAGGACGCGGCAGAACTGCAGCTCCAGCAACCGCACGTCGTGCGGCTGGAAACCCGAGTCGCCAGTCTCGAAGGACGCGGTGAAGTGACGCAGCGCGATCTGGTCCGCAATGCGCTGCGTATGCGCCCTGATCGAATCATCGTCGGCGAAGTTCGCGGCAGCGAAGCATTCGACATGCTGCAGGCGATGAACACCGGTCACGACGGCAGCATGTCCACTATCCACGCAAACACCGCGCGCGACGCTTTGACCCGCATCGAGAACATGGTGCAGATGGGCAACATGGGCCTCCCTGCCCGCTCCATTCTGACGCAGATCGTTGGCGCAGTGGATGTCATCGTCCAGATCGAACGCCAGCGCGATGGCGTGCGTCGTGTCGTGCAGATAACTGACGTCTGCGGCATGGAGGGCGATGTCGCCACTCTGAATGACATATTCCACTTCGAGGTCGAAGGCGAAAACCTGAGCGGCAAGCTAACGGGCCGATACCGATGCTCCCGCGCGCGGCCGAGCTTCCAAGAGCGACTGAGCTACGCCGGTGTCGAACGTGCCTGGACCGCGACTATGGACGAGGCGTGCAAGTAATGCGAGCGACATCCTTGCAGTTGGCCGCGGCCTGTCTGCTGCTGATCCTGCTGTGCGCCGCCGCGCTGCCGTTCCTGCGCGCAGACCAGCGAAGCCACAGGTTGCACGATCGCATCAACGAGTACGCTTCGCCACACGCGCGTGCCACCGTGGTCGGATCGCATGAAAGGGCTAAAGCCGCTCCGGCTGCCAGCATCATGCGCACGCTTGCATTGGTGGCGCGGTTGGTGGCGTTCAATCCCGCGCACCAGGAAGAATACCCCGCCAAGTGGTGGATCGTTCTCCCCGTAACAATGTTGCTTGCGCGCCTTATCGTCGAGTTCGGCCAGTCCCTCTTTGGCACTTCCGCGCTGATCGCTCTACCAGTACTCTGGATCTTGCTCGTTCGACAATTCTATCGTTGGTGCGAACAGCGTCGAAATCGGACCCTCTTCGAACAGTTTCCCGACGCCTTGGCAATGTTGGTGCGTGCCGTTCGTGTTGGCATCCCGATCACCGAGGGAATCCGTAGCATAGCTGCCGAAAGCCTAAGCCCCACGGCACCGGAATTTGCCCAGGTCGTTGATCAGATAACACTCGGCGTGACGCTCGAAGAGGCGCTGCACGGGCTCGCAACGCGGAACAAGGTCGCCGAATATGGTTTCTTCTCCACTGCATTGGCGCTGCAGGCGGAAACCGGCGGTACCATTGGCGACACGCTGGAACGGCTGGCTGACGTCATCCGAAAGCGCGTCGCATTACGCGAACATGCCCGCGCTCTGGCGTCCGAGGCACGAACCAGCATTTGCATACTGGCCGCTCTTCCGGTGCTCACAGGTATTGCGCTCGCGGCGATCACACCAGACTACATTGGCACGCTGTTCTTCGACCCCCAAGGGCGGCGTATATTCACGATCGCGGTCATTTCTTTCACTCTCGGCATCGTCTCGATGCAGACCATCGTCAGGAAGAGCCTGTCATGAGCAGACAGATCCTGCTGTTCATGGCTCTCGCTGCCGCTCTCTTTATGCTCGCCGGCTTCATCCTGAACCGCCAGCTGCGTCGCGACACAATGCTGGCGACGCGTGTGCGAGACGTCCAACGCATTGTCGGCATCGAAGCGGTCATCGCACCTACGGGCGAGTCGCAGTCCATTCTGCTGCGGTTGATCGCCGGCATGGGTGAGGCGATTGCCGGTGCTGGACTGCTTTCCGCAAGCGGGTTGCAAGATCTTGAGAGGCGGTTGATGGCCACCGGCTTCCGGGGACGGAATGTGCTGGCGCTGTTCATCGGCGGCAAGCTTTTGCTGTTGGCAGGCTGTCCTTTGCTGGCCTGGATGGCCGTCAGTCGCAGTGGCTGGGCGCCGTCACTGCGCATCGGTGTGATCGCGATGGCGGGCATCGTGGGCTTGCTGGCGCCAGACTATTTGGTCCGGTCCATGCACAAGCGCCATCTCAAGGCGGTAGAACGCGGCCTGCCAGATGCACTGGATATGCTCGTCATCTGCAGCGAGGCAGGGCTGGGACTTGAGCCGGCTATCGAACGCGTCGGTCGGGAGATTGATCGCGCTCATCCGGCAGCGGCAGACGAACTGCTTAACGTGGCACGCGAAATGCGCGTCAACGCTGATCGGCGTTCGGCGCTGATCAGTATGGGTGCGCGCACCGGCCTTGTGTCTCTGCGACGTCTTGGCGTTACGCTGGTGCAGACCCTGCAATACGGCACGCCACTCAGTCAGGCACTGCGAACCCTGTCCGTTGAGATGCGCCAGGAGGCGCTGACCCGCTTCGAGGCCCGTGCCGGCCGACTACCGACTCTCCTGACCGTGCCAATGATCATCTTCATCCTGCCCTGTGTGTTCCTGATCGTTGGCGGCCCTGCAGTCGTCCACATCAGGCAATTGCTGTTGCACTGAGGAGCAAGAAAATGAGGTGGCTCGCCATAACAGTGTCATTGCTGGCTATAGCGGGATGCGAAAATACGAATTGAAACAGTCCGCTGACCAGCTCGCCCGACCTGCGCATCGCTGATGCAGCAATGTCCAGCGGCCTACCGCAGACCGCCATCGAGGTGACGCGTGCAATCCTGCAGGCGGATCCACGGAACACTGGGGCCCTGATGCGTCAGGGAGACGCGCTCGCCTCCATGGGATCGCTCGACGCGGCAGAGGAATGCTACCAACGAGTGCTGGCGATCGATCCGCATTCGGTAGATGGCCTTCGTGGCCTTGGCCGGATCTATCTGGCGATGGGTCAGACGCATGACGCCGAGACGACGTTCCGCAAGGTGGTCGAGAGCGCCGCGAATGACACGGCCGCCCTCAACGATCTCGGAATCACACTCGACCTGCAGGACCGCCATGACGAAGCACAGGCGGCCTACAACGCGGCACTTGCCCGGGAGCCACAGATGACCGCGGCAAAGGTCAATCTGGGTCTGTCACTGGCGCTTGCCGGCGCGACGGATCGTGCGCTGTCCATTCTCCGGCCTCTGGCGAGCGAACCGACCGCCGACGGCCGTGTCCGTCAAGACCTCGCGGTCGCCTTGGCGCTGGCCGGCGACGAAAGCCAAGCCGGCAAGATCCTTTCGACCGAACTGCCGCAGGACAAGGTCTCGGCCGCGCTTACCGGCTATGCCGCATTGAAGTTTTCGGCAAAATGAAGCACCGAGGCTACAGGTCAGGCGCCGTAGCAGTCGAGTTCGCCATCGTCGCCTCAGTATTGGTATCGCTGCTCATGCTTGCGATGGAGACCGGATGGCAGTTGGTGATCGAATCAGCACTCGGTGCCGGCGCGAGGGCGGCCAGTCGATTCGGCAGCACCGGCACCACGATCGCCGCCGGAATAACACCGCCGCCGCCTGACAGAAACACGTCCATATTGCAGACTGCGATCCTTTACTCTGGAAACCTGCTGCAGGCCAGCAGGCTGCAGATCTCGGAGGCAAGCTATGCGAGCTTCTCCGCTGCCTGTGGCGGAGGCGGAAGTACCCCCGGTCCAGGTATTGGAACCCAGGTCGTCTGCTACACCTTCACATATACGCAGCCCTACCTGACGCCCATTGCTGCAGCGATCACTGGCGATCTGTCGATGGTACACAGCGTGGCAGTGACGGTGCTGAATGAGCCGTTCCCGTCGAACTGACCAATACGGTGGACCGCGCGGCGGCCTGGCCGCCGTCGAATTCGCCTTGGTGGCACCGTTCATCATTCTGGTGATGCTGGGGGGCACGGATCTTACGATCTTCATGCGGACAATGATGCGGGTCGACGAGACCGGCACCCAGATTTCCCTGGCCGTGACGCAGTATCAGAGTCTGTACGACAGCGACTTCACGTACTTGTTCAACGCAGCGCAGACTGTGGCCGGAACGACCCCGGTCACCGGTTTGCTCGGTGCTACAATAATCACGGGCATTGTCAGCAGTGGCGGCAGGCAGACAATTGCCTGGCAGCGGCGAAGCCCATCGGCCACGTTCTCCAGTCAGTTCGGTACGGTCATAGGCAGCACCCCGAAGCTGCCGAACAACTATCTGTTGCCGTCCGGCGGAACACTGATTGCAGTGGAGGTCTTCACTGCGGCAACCCCCTGGGTCCTCAGCGCCAGCCTGCTGAGCGGGTCCGGCATCATGTCGATACGCTCGTATGCGCTCTACCAACCTCGTCTGGGACTACTGTCAACGATCACTGTGGGGAATCGCCCATGACACGCCGCAGCCTTCTCAAGCGTGGCTCCGTGGCCATCATGACCGGGCTGCTCGCGATACCACTGATTGCCATGACAGGTCTGGCGATCGACCTTGCACGTATCTGGCTCGTCAGGTCGCGCCTTCAGATGTCGCTGGATGCGGCCGTTCTGGTAGTCGCGCGCGACATCGCGACGGGCGGCAATTCAACTGACGGGCTTAGCCTTTTCTGGGCGAATTTCGACCGCGTATCAACTACCTCCATGGTTGGTTATCTGAGTGCGACCGCGACGATACCGGTCGTCCACAACCCGGCACCGGGAGGCGTGGCAGGCAGTGTGCAACTGACCGGCACAGCGACAGTGGTTCCGACGCTGCTCAATGTCATGGGCATTGGCCCCGTGACACTGAACGCCGCCTCAACCGCACAGAGTGCCGCGTACGGGCTCGAGCTTGCCCTTGTGCTCGACAACACCGGGTCGATGGCGGGCTCCTCGATTACCTCGCTGATCAGCGCGTCGAATCAGCTCCTGACCATTCTTTATGGTGGCAGCGATACGCAGCCGCACCTTTGGGTCTCGATCGTGCCGTTTGCCGCCGCTGTCAATATCGGCAGTACGCATACCGGTTGGCTGGTTCCAGGGAGCCCGAAAAAGAATGCGGACTTCGCCGTCCCAATGGATGGGTTGCGTTATGGCGCGCACCGCCATGACGGGCGCACAGAACGGCGACGATTTCAACGACAAGACCCCAACACAGGCGCCCTTCAGCCCATTCTTATACGCAAGCACCTACCACGTCTATTCATACATCACCGGAACCGGCAACAAGAAGGTCACAAACTACTATGTGGGCGACAACGACTGGCAGCCGTCAACATGGACATCGAAGAATAACGAGCCGGACGCGAGCAACAATTCCGTCGGCCCGAATCTCGACTGCCCCAGCCTGGCGATTTTGCCTGAGACCGCCAGCAAGACCACGATCACCGCGGCGATCAATCAAATGGTGCCTGTGTATCGCGGCGGCACCTTCATCAACCTCGGTCTGCAGGCCGGCTGGTGGACACTGAGCCCGAATTGGCGAGGTTTGTGGGGTGATCCCAACATGCCGCTCGCCTACAATACGCCATATATAAGAAAGGCCATCGTCCTGATGACGGACGGGAACAATGAATGGTATGACTGGCCAAGCGGCGTACCAGGGGTAGCGACCAAGCCCCTGGGTCAACGACGGCGACGCCGACTTCACGGCCTATGGGCGTCTGAAAAGCAACACACTCGGACTTAACGCCGGACAAGCCACCATTACCAGCACGCAAAATGCGTGGATGTCCCAGATGTGTACGACACGATCAAGCAGAACGGGATCATCATCTATACGATTTCTGCTTCAACCATAGCGACCCCAACACCCAGACTCTGTTCAGGAACTGCGCATCTGCACCGACGGACTACTTTCTATAGTCCGACAGATCCCGACCTGGAGAACGCCTTCACGGAGATCGGCCAGGAATTGTCCACGTTGCGGCTGTCGCAATAAGGGGGCGGCCGACGCCATGCCCGACCTCACATGTTGAGCATGGCGCCAACGAGGGCTCCCTTGGCGGTCGCATTGAGCGGATCCTTGGCGAGGTATACCTCGCTGATCGCAACGGGAAGCTCGGCCTTGGCAATCGCCCATTTGAGCCGGGCGAGGAAATTGCCCGCCATCGCCGTCCCACCGGAGCACACGATCGGGATTGGTCCTGCGAACCGAGGCAGCTTCTTCGATTCGGCCATCGCCGCCTGCAAGGCGGACACCGCCGTTGTGATGACGTCGCCATAGTACACGGACAGCGCGCGGTCGATCGAGCCGCCCGTCGCACCGTCAAGCGTGAAGCCGCTGTCGGAGGAGTTCTCCTTGTGCAGACGGACCGTTGTCGGCGTCTCGCCGGTCACCGAGGCAGCACTCTGATCGATATAGTCGCCCGCCCTCGTCGTAGCGACCGTTAGAACAGGCAGACCGAGATAGGCAACGCACATATTGCACATGCCGCCGCCAAAGCTCATGCCGATGCCGGTGAAGTTGACCTCCTTGAGCTCAGAATAAACGATCGCCAGCCCCTCATTGACCGATTGCGCCTGGTAGCCAAGCTTCTCGAAGACGCCCTGCACCGAACGTTCGTGGAAGATGAGATCGGAGGCGCGGGCGGCCGGCGCGCTCGGTATGCTCAGGCACAGCTTCTCGCCCTCGCTCGCCTCGCCACACAGGCCCCCAAGCAGCAGCTCAATCATCTGCAGGTTCTTTGGCTCGGTCGGATTGAGGAGCCCGCTCTGCATAGGCCTGCGCGTGTCGCCCTCGAGGAATTTGGCGAATTCGTCTGCCCGATTGCCATAGGCATAAATATGGGCACCTTCGACCTGGTGAAGGATATTCTCGCGTGCCAACATCTGTTCCGTCATCCGGCTGAAGGGGATATCAACGAAGGCATTGAGTTGGGGGGTGAAGTTGACCTTCTGCCCGTTCAGAGTTGCGAGGACAATGCGACTTGTCCCGAGGTCCACTCCTTTGACGCCCTGTTGCGACGCGGTTGCGATGGGCATGACGGTCTCCTGATATAAAACGGACAAGAGTTGCTCTGGCGGCGACGCCGGCATGCGTCGAGATCAAGAACGCGCTGCATCAAGATCGACAATCCAGCCCGCGTCCTGGGACGGCGCCTCCCCGGCCAGCATGACGGCCGAGCCCGGCTCCGCATCACCCTGGACCGTGGGGGCTGCCGGCTGGGTGCGCTCCTTCTGGAGCAGGCGCAGCAGAACAAGAAGGACAGGGCGAAGCTCCGCCTCCAGGGCCATTCTCACCGCGTCGAAGATCGCGCCGCGATCTGACTCTGTCGCGACACCTGCGGTCGCAACCTCGGCGCTGCGCGCCTGCTCGCCCTCGAGCACCTTGAGCAGAAAGACGACGCGCTCGTTAAGACGCGCATTCTCTGTCAGAAGCCGCTCGATCTCGCCATCACGAAGATCGCTGACATCGGTCGAGCCAGCCGTCTCGTTCTGAGCATCGCTCTCGCCATGTTCGCGCGCCGCACAGTCCGCGCCAGCGTGCTGGGCTGCACTCGATGCCCGGTTTCCACTCGGCGACCCACCGACGACAGTGAAGGACGGCCCCCTGCCCGCCCCTCGCCTCGTCTCGCGCAGTGCCACGACGATCTCCTCCAGCGTCGGCTCGCGCTCGGATCGTTCTACCATCGCGGTGCTACACGTATTCAACAAAGCTCGATTGACCGCAGCGCCCTTAAGGAACGGTAAACACCGGGCCGGACTGTATGGGCGCTGGCATTTTACGTGGGGGAATGGCTACTCGAGGCTCAAGGCAAGCCAGCGCAGGCCTTCGGCGTTGCGCTGCACAAGAACCGCAACATAATGACGCTGCTGCTTGCGGGCGAGGGCAATCAGCCGGGCGACATCGTCAGGGGCGGCGACCGTCTCCTGCTGGACCTGGACGACGATATCGCCCGCGCTCAATCCCGCCTCCGCCGCAGTACCGTCTGCCGCGATCTGCGTCACGACCACACCGTGGCGCGTCGGGTCATCGCTCCGCGCCAGGTGCCAGCCGGGGCCGACAGGGGTGGATGCGGGAAGCGCGTCTCCCGAAGATGCGGCCCGCGGAACTTCCTGGACCGTCGCCGCGACGACCAGCGGTTCGTCGTTGCGCCAAATGCGCAGGCTGACAACTGTGCCTGGTTGCGTATGGGCGATCGCACGCGCCAGCGCCCGCACTTCCTTCACCTGCATGTTGCCGTAACGCAGGATGATGTCTCCCGCCAGGATTCCGCATTTGCTGGCACCGCCGCCCTCTGTCGTGCCGCCGACGATGACACCCTCCGCCTTCGGCATGTTCAGCGCGTCCGCGATCTCCGGCGTAACCTGCTGGATGCGGAAATCGAGCGTGCCAACTCGCAAGCCTGCAGGACTCCGTAGCGCATCGGCCGCGTACTTGACGTCGTTGGACGGGATCGCGAAGCCGAGACCGATCGAGCCGCTCGTCGCCTCCGGAGAGAAGATCGCGGTGTTCATGCCGATCACTTCGCCACGCTCGTTGAACAGCGGACCGCCCGAATTGCCATGGTTGATCGCCGCGTCGGTCTGAATGTAGTCGTCGAACGGCGTGTCGCGGATGTCGCGATTGAGAGCGCTGACAATACCTCGGGTCACAGATCCTCCGAGGCCCAATGGATTGCCGATCGCGAGCACCCGATCAGCCACGCGCACCGCGTCACTGTCGCTGAAGCGAACGGTGGGTAGGGGCGCGTCCGGTGTTACCTTGATCAGAGCGACATCGATCTCATCGGCCTCCGCGAGCAGCGTCGCGCGAAGCAGCGTGTTGTCCTGAAGTGTGACGAGGATGTCCGTTGCGCCTTCGATCACGTGTCGATTGGTGACAATGATGCCGCTCGGGTCAATGATGAATCCGGAGCCGAGAAAGCGGCGGCCACGCGGCGCCTCGGAGTGCTCGGCCGGGCCGGTTGTGCCGGCGATCGCCGTCCCAGTGACGCCGCTTGGAGCGCGCAGGATGGAGATGCTGACGACCGCGGGCAGCTCGCGAGCGACGAGTTCCTGATCGGTGGGGTTGTCAGCGGCCCACGCGTGCAGGCTGCCGATCGCCACCGCCGCGAAAAGCAGGATGATCCGAGCCACGTGCCATCGCAGTGTCATGTCAAGCCCTCCGCACGACGATCCCGAGGGATAGACCGACCGCCGGTTCGGTTTATTCGCGCGTCACGTCCGCGTCGCATTTGATATGCGGAGCCGGGCTCTGCCGGAGAGCGTCCGGCCCGAGGCCGTCAGGCAAGTCCGCTGGGTGAGGGATCGAGGCTCACCAGAGCAGAAGCGTCCGATCCCCAACATGGCAAGGCTTGCCCTGACGCACATCATGGTTTCCAGTTACCTGGATGACACGTTCCGGGCCATCGGCCCGCGGTAAGGGAGAGACGCCATGGCGGACAAGCAACCAGTCGCGATTGTATTCGATACGTTCGGCACGGTGGTGGACTGGCGCAGCAGCCTGATCGCCGAGCTGACGGCGTTCGGCCGGCAGCGCGACATCAATGCCGACTGGACTGCCCTGGTGGATGCGTGGCGTGCGGCCTACCACCCGTCGATGGACCGCGTGCGCAAGGGCGAGCAACCCTGGACCACCCTGGACGCGCTGCACCGCGCGTCGCTCGACAAGCTGGTGGCGGAGTTCGGCATCCGCGGCCTCACCGAGGCCGATCTGCGGCACATCAACCGCGGCTGGCATCGGCTCAATCCGTGGCCGGATTCAGTGCCCGGCCTGACGCGGCTGAAAACGAAGTTCATCATCGGGCCGCTGTCCAACGGCAACGTGTCGCTTTTGCTCAACATGGGGAAGCATGCCGGCATCCCATGGGACATGATCTTCGGCTCCGACCTGTTCCGACATTTCAAGCCTGATCCGGAGACGTACCTGGGTGCGGCGAAGCTGCTCGACATAGAACCGGGGCAGTTGATGATGGCGGCGGCGCATAACAACGATCTGGGGAACGCGCGGAAGGCGGGGTTGATGACCGCGTTCTTCCCGCGGCCCAACGAGTATGGGCCACACCAGAAGCGCGACTATTCTGCTGATCAGGAGTGGGATGTGGTCGCGAAGAACATCGAGGATCTGGCCACGAAACTGGGCGTCTGAGGCACTCATATGGAGGCGGCTCGTCACTTCATAAGTGCCGCGAACGGGGACAGAATGATGGCATCCGATCTGAATAATCTCGAACAGGCACTCCAGACCTACTTCGATGGCCTTTACGAGGGCGACACTGCGAAACTTGGCAGCGTGTTCCACGACGTGGCGCACTTGTTCTACGTGACCGAGGGCAAGCTCGGCGACATGTCGCGCGAGCAGTGGTTCGACATGGTGCGTAGCCGCAAATCGGCGCAGAGCCAGGACCTCAAGCGGCATGACTGGGTGGTGCAAATCGACCGCTCCGGTCCCACAACGGCATTCGCCAAGGTGCAGTGCCAGATCCCACCGCGCTACTTCACCGACTACCTCACCTTCGTAAAGCTGACCGAGGGTTGGCGCATCGTATCCAAGACCTTCCACACCGAGACACACTGAGCATGGAATACGACTACATCATCGTCGGCGGCGGCTCGGCTGGATCGGTGCTTGCCAACCGGCTGTCGGCACGTTCGTCAAACAAGGTGCTGCTGCTGGAAGCCGGCATGGACACGCCGCATGGCAAGGTGCCGGCAGCGATCCTCGATTCCTATCCTGGCACCGCTTATCTGAACCCGGCCTATACATGGTCGTCGCTGAAGGTCACCACCGAGGTCATTCCTCACAACCGGCCGGATGAGCCACGACCGAAGCTGCGCACCTATGAACAGGCGCGCGTGCTGGGCGGTGGTTCGTCGATCAACGGCCAACTCGCCAACCGCGGTGCGCCGACCGACTACGACGAGTGGCACGCGCGTGGCGCAAACGGTTGGAACTGGGACAGCGTCTTGCCCTTCTTCAAGAAGGTCGAGCGCGACATGGACTTCGATGGTCCCTGGCACGGCAATGAAGGGCGCATTCCGGTTCGCCGCATATTCCCCGATCTGTGGCCGGAACACGCCAAGGCGGCGGGTGAGACGTTCAAGGCTGCCGGCTACAAATTTCTGATCGATCAGAATGGGGAGTTCGAGGACGGGTATTTCCCGATCACCATCTCGAACGTGTATGAGCGCCGGGTGTCGGCAGCCATCGGTTATCTCGATCCCGGCACGCGTATGCGCGAGAACCTGACAATATCCACCGATACGCAGGTCAGTGCCCTGCTGTTCGATGGGCTGCGCTGCATTGGCGTGAAGGCACGGGTCGGCGGACGCGAGACTGAGTTCCGGGGACGCGAGGTCATTCTGTCGTCGGGGGCGATCCATTCGCCGACGCATCTGCTGCGTGCCGGCATTGGGCCGGCGGCGCATTTGCGCGACATGGGCATCGAGGTGCGCGCCGCGGTCCCGGGTGTGGGCCAGCGGCTGCAGGATCATCCGGCGGTGGCCGTGGCCGCGTTCATCAAGCCTTTCGCGCGTATCGTCAACGAATATACGCGACGGCACATCTATCTGGCGCTGCGGTATTCATCGAGGCTCGACGGCATTCCGCCGGGCGATATGTTCACCGTGGTCACCAACAAGACGTCGTGGCACGCGGTAGGCGAGCAGATCGGGTCGTTCATCATCACCGTGTACAAGACGTATTCTGAGACCGGCGAGGTGAAGCTCGCGTCGCGCGACTGGCACGATGAACCGATCGTGGACTTCAACCTGCTGTCGGATCAGCGCGATCTGGAGCGGATGATGGATGGCGTGCGCCGGTTTGGCGCGATGCATCTGGCGCCCACCATGCAGACGGTGACAACGGATCCGTTCCCGGCGAGCTACAGCGACAAGGTTCGTCAGGTCGGACTGGTGAGCAAGAAGAACAAGTGGATCACCGATGCGCTTGCAAAGGCGCTGGACGGGCCGCCGGCGCTGCGCAGCTACCTGATCAGGAACCTGATCATGGAGGGGGTCACCCTGGAGGGCCTGATGCGCGACGATGAGCAGCTGGAAGCCTTCGTGCGAAAGGCGGCGGTGGGGGTGTGGCATGCCTCGTGCACCTGCCGAATGGGCGGCGAGGACGACCCGATGGCGGTGACCGATCCGGCAGGGCGTGTGCGGGCGGTGGAGGGATTGCGCGTGGTGGACGCCTCGATCTTCCCGGTCGTGCCCTGCGCCAATACCAACTTCCCCGTGCTGATGACGGCGGAGAAGTGCGCGGATGCCATTCTGGCGGGGGCGTAGGGCTTCTCAAGGCTCCTCGCTCTTGCTATAGCGCGCGACCTTGGGTGGGCGCATAGCTCAGTTGGTAGAGCAGCTGACTCTTAATCAGCGGGCCCAAGGTTCGAGTCCTTGTGCGCCCACCAAAACAAGAACTTGAAAACTCAGCGCTTTCCGGAAGGGTATCCGGTCGCTTATCGCAGGCGACGCCAGGCTGGGGCACGGATGGGGCAATAGCTGGACACCACGAGCTTAGGTCGTTCTCCTGAGGCCTCTTTCTGCAGAGCAATCCGCCACGCTCATCGGCGAGACCGTACCAGCGGTCGACTGTATTCTGACTGGCGGTTCGGCCGGGGCCGTGACAATTTCCAACCGGTCGTGGGGCTAATCGGCGGTGAACGGGTCTGGGGCTGATCCGGCTCATATCAGTAGCACGCCCGCCCACACGTTGTGCTGCCCGATTACATACGCAGCCCTTCGCCAGTGGCCTAGGCGCAAATGCCACAAGCAGCAGCTAGGTGCGAGAGTTGCACGTTCACTTTCGGGCGTGAGTAAGGCAATCTGGTGGCCTTCCAGACTGAGTTCCGAGCGCTGTGCAGCAGGAACTGAACGGACGGTGAGGCGGGAGGATAGTCCAAATTGGCTCGACCAGCGTCCCCTGAGGGTTTTCCCACGTGCTCTGTCGAAGGCATGCCGGACAGAGTCCTGCGCGCGGCATACGAATTCTATTGCGAGAGAGACAGAGCCACGCGGAATACATGGTCGCGGTCGCTCTTCCAGGCGCCCAGCCAAAGCCCCGGTCATGAAAACGACGAGTGGCATATTCTTTCGCGCATCATCAACTCCGTTGAGGTCTGCCAAGCTGCCGCAAAGTTCGAATTGGGCCACAGACCGTCCGAGGAATTCTGGAAAGAGATTATTGCTGAAGCTGTTACGATCAGGGTTGGGTACATGTCGGCAGACCAGCTGACCAATCGCGCGAAGATCAGGTTGTTGGAGCAGTTCATAAAGCAGCTCGCCGCGATCGTTGAGAAAATCGAGGAAGTAAAGCGTATCTCCTTTCCGGATGCTACAACGACCGAAGCGGCTCCAGGAACGGCGCAGGCCCAAGATCTATCTGCAATGTCAGGGACGCAAGAATATTATGACAAGCTATACAGCGAGACAGTAGAGGAAGATCTGAAAGAATTCAAAGAAGCGCTCGCCCGACTAAGACCCCGTACCTATACCGGAATGTTCTTGGAGGATCTGTGGAGTGCTCGCATGACTTCTCAAATTTCCAAGGTCGACCATTATGACGAGACCGAGCCGCCGATCTCGATTCGAGGCCATATTGAGTTCTTCAGTTTACGTCACATTGCAAACGCGTTGATATCGGCCTTGAGATCCAAACTCGCCGAGGTTGCCGGCCAGCCGGAGGTCATGCAGATCACTAAGGGAGACGCTCCCCAGCGGTACGCAGTCTTGATATTGGAGGCATTGTTTGAACGGCACTTTGCCAGCAAACTCTCTACCCTGCATCCTGGACCAAACCCGTTGATTGCAGCTCTGATCAATGCCGGGCTCGGCCGAAGCGGGAACTCCCAAACCACTGCAGAGCAAGTTAGCGAAATTCGGAGCTATCTTTCCAGCCGGAAGAAAGCATTGTGATTATTCAGAGCCTGACCCAAAAGCGCTTGCTGCGGCTCGAGCGATGTGATTCAGCCTGCCGAATAACGGCATGGTGGTGCAATCGGATGTGGACGGCGGGGACGGCTTCCCACTGACTTGACGGACGCGGAGTGGGTGCGGCTGGAACAGCAGCTGATATCCGCTGCAAGGCCTGGCGTTAGGCCGTGCAAGACGGACATGCGGGCGACGACGAACGCTGGGAGCCGCAGCCCTTCGGTGTTGAACAGCGCGTGGATCTTGTTACGCCCCTTGACCTTCTCCCCCGCGTTATCACCCTCACGCCTCACCGTCTGGCGAGGTTCGATACAGTACCCCACGTATCCACGCTGCAGAAGATAGGGTCAGGCGGGGCTGGCTACGACAGCGGAGGTCGGCAGGTATGGAATGGCGTTCTCGCCTGGACCGGCGAGACGAGCGCAGAGATAAACCCAGAAGGCGATGCCGAGCCTTGTGCGGGTATGCATCGGTGCAAGGAAGGCATCGCGGCAGTCGCGTCCATTGTTACTGGGGGTGCCACCGCTGATCTCGCTCGTCGTAATGCGCGTTCAACGGCGAAGGCTAGTGATAGCCCGTGCACGACATCGACGGTGTCGTCGATGTCTGCGGACCGGCTAGGGGCCATAGGGAGCCAACCTGGATGGGGGAGCTAACCATCGCCGCTTATATTAGTCCCCCGGTAACGCCTCGACCTGCATAATCTCGGCCCATAGGCGGCTCCTGTAGTCCACCCGAAAAAAATGATTATCCCTCCGATTTTGTTCGGTCGTTTCAAAGCGGGGCAAGGCGTACCTCGGCGGAGACACATTTGGACTTACATGATGATGATCACTGAAACGGACCGACCGCCGCGCTTCGTCCGGGAGCGGGAGTGCCGCCAGCTCACCGGCTTGTCACGCTCAACTCGGTGGCGCCTCGAGCGCAGCGGGCAATTTCCGCGTCGATGCAGAATCGCACGAAACTCGATTGGCTGGCTGGAGGCCGACATCCGCGCCTGGGTTTTTGCGAGGGCGCTTAAGCACGATGCAGGAGCTGGATCATGCTGACCACCGGCGGCAAGATTGTGAGTTTCGACTACGCTGCGTTGCCCTCGGACACCGCCAAGGCGGTGCAAAAAGCAGCCGATCGTATCAGAAACAGAACGACGATGGGCCTCATCAAGACAGGCCGGGATCTGCTCGCGGTAAAAAAGCTGCTCAACCACGGCCAGTTTGGCGCGTGGCTTCGTGCGGAATTCCTCATGGCAGAGCGGACCGCACAAAGGTAAATGGCTGCTGCTCGGCTTGCTGCCAAGTGCGATCTCGTGGCCGACTTGCCCCCCACGGCGCTACACGCGTTGTCGGCGCCGGCAACACCCGAGTCAGCCAGGGAGGAAACGATCAAGCGCCTGGAGGCAGACGAAGATCTGGTGACGAGGGATGTAGCCGCGATAATACGCAAGGCGAGAGCGGTTGAAGCCGTCCGGCAGTCGACTGGAGCGGCGAAGCCCGGGAAACCGATTGGCCGTGCAAAGAAGGTCTCGGCCAAACCGCTGATCAGGATTTACGGGAAAGATGCGAACGCTTGTCCGAAAGCGGCGGCCGCCCGCTGACAAGAAGCATTTCTGGGCGCGTATGCGTCGCAAGGGGGACCGGCTCGTGATCGTTGACGTCAGGCCTGACAAGGGCGGGGGGAATGGCGAGTAGGCTCGACCAAAGTGGGCTACGCCGACGACAGGCCGCCGCCGATGGCGACCATCGACCTGTACGCCGAGTTCCGCACGCGGACCAACGGCCTGACATGCCGGCCCGAATGGTGGACCTTGGACTATTGTGGCAACGGCCCGCGTCCTCACTGCGCCGACTGCCGCTGACGTGGAGGCAACCAGGCGGCTGTTCTTGGCCCGGCATTCTGGGCGAACTCTGTGACCAGCAGGCTGCCCTCGGGACTGCTGCGTGGTCGCTTAATCCTGGAGGTCGACGCGGATTATGGGATTTACGAGGGCGCAGCGTGCTTCCCTGTGAAATCGCTCGCAATAGTGACCCCCTGAGGGCGGTTTTCGCTTCCAATCGCGACCCCTTGGCTCTGTGTGTCAGCGTCTCTCCCTATGGCCCAGGTCGGCCTGGGAGGGGTTTGGGGGATGATGTCCGTGGACGTGATCGGCGATATCCGGCGCGCTTATTTCGAGCAGCGCCTGCCGATTAAGGAGATCGTGCGGACGCTCCGCGTCTCACGGGCCACGGTGCGCAAGGTCGTTCGGAGCCACAAGACCGCGTTCAAGTATGAGCGCGGCGTGCAGCCGGCGCCGAAGCTCGGTGCGTGGGTGGAAGTTCTGGCCCAGATCCTTGAGAAGGAGGCCAAGCTTCCGCGGCGAGAACGCCGGTCGACGCAGCGCCTGTTCGAAGAGCTGCGAGGCCGCGGTTACGATGGCGCGCATGACAGCGTGCATCGTTTCACCAAATCGTGGCGCGACGAGCAGGCACGGACGCCGGCGCACGCCTTTGTGCCGCTGAGCTTTGCGCCCGGCGAAGCCTACCAGTTCGACTGGAGCCACGAGACCATCACGCTGCAGGGTTTGCCGCTGGTCATCAAGGCGGCGCACATGAAGCTGTCGCATAGCCGCATGCCATTCGTGCGCGCCTACTTCCGCGAGACACAAGAACTGGTGTTCGATGCGCACGACAAGGCTTTTGAGTTTTACGGCGGCATCTGTCGGCGCGGCATCTACGACAACATGAAGACTGCGGTGGAAGCGATCTTCGTGGGCAAGGCGCGCCAATATAATCGCCGTTTTCTCCAGATGTGTTCACATCATCTGGTTGAGCCAGTTGCCTGCACGCCCGCATCGGGTTGGGAGAAGGGACAGGTCGAAAACCAGGTCGGCAATCTGCGCGATCAGCTGTTCCGGCCCAAGCCGCGGGTATCGAGCCTGGCCGAGCTGAATGGCTGGTTGGCAGATCAGTGCATCGCTTATGCGAAGCGCCACAAGCATCCGGAGTTCAAGGACCGGACGATCTGGGAGGTTTTCCAGGAAGAGCAAGCGAGCCTAATGGAATTACGCGGACCATTCGATGGTTTTGTCGAAAAGGCCGTCAGGGCTACCACCACGTGCCTGATCATGGCCGACCATAATCGCTACAGCGTTGATGCACGAGCCGCCGGCCGGATGGTGCTGGTTCGATCTCATGCTGAGCGCATCGTGGTTCTTCTCGGCGACGAGGGGGTGGCCGACCATCCGCGCGACTTCCGGCGCTATCAGATCATCTACGATCCTTGGCACTATCTGCCTGTGCTGGTGCGCAAGCCGGGTGCATTGCGCAACGGCGCGCCGTTCAAGGATTGGGCATTGCCGCCGGCGCTGGCCCAGGTTCGCGCGAAGCTGAAGCAGCATGCCGACGGCGATCAGCAATTCGTCAAAGTCCTCGGTGCAGTATTGGCTCATGGCTTGTCGGCCGTGGAGGCTGCCTGCGCCGAGGCGCTCGCGGCGGGGATCGCCAGCGGCGACGTGATCCTGACCGTGCTGGCGCGCCGGCACCAACCCCCGACGCCGGCTTCGATCACCACGCCGGATGGCCTGCGCCTGAAGGTCGAGCCCGTGGCCGATTGCGGCCGCTATGACAGCATACGAAAGGTCGCCTGATGGAACGCCACGAGATCCTGGACGCCATGACCGAATTGAAGCTCTACGGCATGCGCGCGAGTTTCGACGAGATCGCCGGCAAGGGCCTGGCGCGGCGTGACGAGATCTATCCACTCATCGCCAGCCTGATCAGGGCCGAACGCACGCATCGGCAGGCTCGCTCAATCAGCTATCGCATCAGTGGCGCCAAGTTCCCGGTGCTGAAGGACCTGGACAAGTTCGTCTTTGGCGACACGATGATTGACGAGGGCCAGGTGCGCGAACTCGCAACCGGCGCGTTCCTCGATGCCAAACGCAACGCAATTTTTATCGGCGGCACGGGCACCGGCAAAACGCATCTCTGCATTGGCGTGGCATCCGCGATCATTCGCAGCCGTGCGCGCGGCAGGTTCTTCAACCTGGTCGATCTGGTCAACCAGCTCGAGCAGGAGAAGGCGGCTGGTCGCAGCGGTCGGCTCGCCGAGACGCTGCTGCGCTATGATGTCATTGTCATCGACGAACTTGGCTATTTGCCGTTCAGCCAGTCCGGCGGCCAACTGCTGTTCCATCTGATCAGCAAGCTTTAGAGAACACGTCGCTGCTCATCACCACCAATCTGGCGTTTGCAGA
>CAWEVM010000004.1:0-94417 GCA_963812505.1 uncultured Alphaproteobacteria bacterium | reverse complement strand
TCAATTTGTGCGCGACGGCGACGTTCCCGTCACTATCGTTCATGGCGATAGCGGCTCCCGCCTTCAGCAACTGGACGCCGCCCGGCAAGCCCTTCGGCAGCAGACCGCTGCGCGCGAGGAAGCCGAGCGGTTGCTGGCAGAGGCGCGCAACACGATCCACGACCTTGAGACAAAACTTGGCCATGAGCGTCTTGCAAAGGACGAAGTGACGCAGCAAGCCGATGCCGAGCGGCAGAAGGTCGAGGAAGCACTCATTGTTGTTCAGGAAGAGTTGGCAGCCGAGCGTGCGCTGCGTGCTCGGGCAGAACGCGAGCGCGACGAAGCGGCCGTCGCCAGGCAGACTCCGGAACAACGACTACGGCAAAGGACAGCGGTCAAAGCTGCGCTGCCACCTTCTGCACCGCTTCCCACCGATCATCAGCCGCCACGACGTCGTGGTCGGCCTCCGAAGGTCGCCCGGCAGGATGTTGCCCCAGACGATTCGGCGATCGTGGAATGGTGGTCGCCAGGGTGGCCGGAGAAATACCGGTAGCCTGTCACTGATGCAGCCGCCACTGCACCGGGTGCACAAGCCGCGACCAAGCCTTTCCCGCAATAGGGACGGATCCCACTCTCTTCCTTTCCAGCATTCGGCGCGTATCTACCGCCCCAGCGCGGCGGCACGGAGACGAACAGGCCAACGCTAATGCGGATGGATAGGGGAGGGCGACCCAACACGAAATTGCAATCAGAAGTGAACTGCCTAGGCAATTTAACGGGTAGTTGACGATGAGTTCAGCCTTCGCTGTTCCAATTCGGCTCCGTCGTCCATGGGAGGATGAGGATGGAATCGACACAGATGACGCTTCCCGCCCAAGCGGGGGCGACGGGCGAATCACTTAGGCCAGCCCATCGGGCGTGCCGGCATCTATTCCGAGATCGGTGACCAGGATGATGGCCGCACGCCCGATCGACGAGGAGTTCCGGACTGGGTGGCCAGTTGTGTTTGCCTGCTTCGCAACAGCCGTGTTCGCCTGGGGTTTTGTCTCCTACGGGCAGCCCGTGTATCTCGCCGAATTACAGCGCACGCACGGTTGGTCGGCCGGCACCATCGGCGGTGCCACGACTGTCTCATTCGTCATCGGGGCTGGGTTGCTGCCGTGGGTCGGCTGGGCGATCGAGCGCCTTGGCGCCCGTGTCGTCTTGTCCGGTGGCGCCATTCTCCTGGGAGCCGGTGCGATCGGCCTCAGCCATGCGGCGGACCCATGGCAGCTCTATCCATGCAATGTCGTCATGGGCTTTGGCTGGGCGGGGGTGAGTTCCACTGCAATCTCAACAACCTTGGCGTGTTGGTTCGAGTTCCGACGCGGCCTTGCGCTCAGTCTCGCATTGACCGGGGCGAGCGTCGGGGGGTTTGCCGTCGCACCCCTGCTGTTAACTCTGAGCCAGCGCCACGGCTTGGGCACTGCCGTGCCCGAGGTAGTGCTGAGCCTGTTGGCGGTGATAGTGCCTTTGATCTGGATCGGCATCCGGTGGCAGGCCGATCGAGGGCCGCCGTGGTCAATGGTGGCCGCCACAGTTGGGCCCAGGCCGCCCGCGATCACCAGCCGCCACGAGGCGTTGCGGGATGCGCAGTTCTGGTCGGTCGCTGCGCCATTCGCGCTGGCACTATCAGCACAAGTTGGGACGATCGTATTTCAGGTGAGCTACCTCTTGCCATTACTCGGCACGAGTGGGACGTCGCTCGCACTGGTCTGCACAAGCGTTGCGGGAGTAGTGGGCCGGTTCGGGCTTGGTCTGGTGATCGACCGGCTGCCTCAGCGGAAAGTCAGCGTCGCAATCTTCGCCAGTCAAGCCGGGGCACTGGGATTGATGATCGCCTTCCCGACCTATCCAGCGGCACTCTACCTGAGCAGCACCATATTCGGGTTGGGTATTGGCAACGTCGTGATACTGCCGTCTGTGATCATCCAGCACGAGTTCAGCCCGATGGCATTCGGCGCGGTGCTTGGGTTGTCCACAGCGATCGGACAAATTACGTATTCATTGATGCCGCCGGTGCTTGGAGTGGTCCACGATCTGTCAGGCGGGTATGGGGCCGTGCTGGGCGTGTGCATCGGGCTGCAACTTGCAGCCGCTCTGCTGGTAAGCCGCCGCGCCACAATATCGCCTGCAAGGCGGCATTCGGGCACTGGCCAGACGAGACAGAGTATGCAACGTTCATCGAAAGTGCTGTCAGCGGAGTGTTGATCTGACACGGGGCCGCCATCTCAGCATACCGCTGCGATAGCTTTACGGGGGAAGCTGACCATGGCGCTCGTGATCCCATGGCTGTTGGAGCGCGAATACCAGCAGCATCGAAATCTTGACTACTATGGGTTACCGGAGACGTTTGCAGCATGGTGTGAAACGGCCGGTGCGCTTGCCGATCAGCTCTCTCGTGTGACCGGTCGGCGAGTTGTGAAGGTGGTTATTCACCCCGGGGAACTCGAAGAGTGGGCGCGGCGGACGGGACGAGCAGTGAGCGCTAAAATGCGCTCAGATTTCGCGGAGACGCTGTGGCAGGACGAAAGCGCTGGATCCGCTGCCTACACAGCTAATCTGGACTTGCGCGTCGGCACGGACGCCGCCTGATCCCCCACCTCTTGAAGCCGCCGGGACGCAGCGGCGTCAAGTTTCTGCAACTCGCGATAGATGGCTCGCGTCCTCTGGCTTGACGGTAGCTCAAACCATTCGTGCGGCGAATAATTCGCGGCTGCCCGTGCAATCGCCACCTGCACGACGCTTTCGTGCTCATCTGCCACCCAAACTATTCCCTGCCCGACTGATTTTCTTTAGTCTACGACTGGACGTTGTCCCTGTCATGTAGAATTCGCGCTTTGCGAGAGGCCCGCGACACCACGGTAGAGCAGGTCTTGCGTGGGCGGAAAGGTTCCGGCAAAGGCCGGAGCACCCTTGACCGACAGTAGCGGAATGCCGTTCGCCACCTCCAACGCGCGGACGGTCGCCGGTTCTGACGCCGTAGGTTTGGTAGTGACGTGCGGGACGGTGGTATTAGTCGTCACATCTTTCCTGCGTGCCGAGCAGACGCGTCCCGCCGAAGCCCCTGACGACACGAGCGGCACAATTTCGCGATGTTGCCCGTGCCACCGTTTACCCGTCCCTATTCTGCCGCTTGGCGACCCTGCACCCACCTCCACGCGGATGACTTGAATGTGACTGTCGGCGACTCCTTGAGGTCGTGGCACCATAGAGCTAATCCGAATCGGGTGCAGAGATCTCAAAGGTCCTGATAATTTTGGCGATGATCGCGCTGACCGTGGCGGCAGCTGACGCGGGTGTCCCAAGGCGCCATGACGCTTGGCAGACTTTGACCGGCACCTGCACCAAGGTGACGGTCATGGATGTGTCGGCCGACCCGACCGTCTGTTCTGATCAGGTTGCGACCATTAAGTTTAGCGACGGTATGCTCGGGTTCGCCTTTACAATAAGACCACCAGGCACCGTCAAACCGTGGGTGATGTCCTTCTTTGCCACTAGATCGAGCCGCAGCGGTGCCGGTAGCGACAAGAATGCCGAGTCGCTATCCATTCACAGAGTTTATTTTACTATCGGTGACAAAACAGATGATCTGGACGCTACTGGTTCGTGCGTCCTTTCCAAGCCATACAAAAAAGGTTCTGCCAAATTCACGTGCACAGCCACGACGAGCAAAGGAGATTTCGCTGGAGAGTTCACCAGCGGCCGCATGTCGTCGGCGGGATGACAACGATCACTGATGGTCCTTTGTCTTGCTTATTCGCAGTTATCTTAGCGCCGATAGCGGTCTCTGTTGGATCATCCCGGCTCTCGTTGAGGGAAACCGCACTGTGTTGGTCTCCGCTTACGGACCGAGTCGGGGTGTGGCCGCTCGTGCGTTGCGTCGCGCAAAAGCCACTGAATGCGTGGATGGAGTGGTCGTAACGCACGTTAACCCGACCCTGCTCGGTTGGCCAGTTGAGCAGGTCGAGTGGCTCAATCGCACAAGAAAGCGTGCAGATGCTCGTAACGAGGAAGCTCGGAAATGCTCCGCCAACGTGCCGACGGGGCAGACCCACTCGTTATGAAAGAGATTCGCCATGTTGTGGTGGTTTGTGGCTATCGTTGGTGGTTGGTTCGCAAGTGGCGCCTTGGTTCCGGTGCTATGGCTAGCCAGCAACGAGGAACCAACGAGTAAAGAAGCGATCGGGCAGGCTATCGCCGGCCCAATCATGGGGGTTGCTGGGAGGCTGCCGCTTGCCGTCGGTCGGGTGGGGTTGGAGAGAAAACGTCCCCACGCTAATTTGTTGATCGACTTGCCCGGGGGCGAGGGAAGTCGTCGCACCGGACGTGATGTCGCACTGAAGAACGATGCAAGCCTGTTCATCTGCAACATTACAATCGCGCCTGCGTCCCTCTGTGCTGCGCGTCCAATGGCAGCCCACCCGATCCCGGGCGCGGCCCGGAAGATCAAGCTCGCCACTGAAATTCAGCGGACACCGCTGCAAGCCGAGTGCCTGGAACACGCACTTCATGACCGTTGCTAGCGGCTTGGCCTCATGCATCCCGTCGAGCGGGGCAGTTCACTGCGGGCAGAAGTGCGCGAAAGGAAGCACGGATTTAGTGCAGTGGAAAGCTCAGGGGCCACAAAGCATGGCGACAAAGAAGCCGGCTGGCATGGGATCGAACCCAGCGGAGCGAGATTTTGGGGAAACGAGGCCGAACTACTGTTTCGACCGATGGTATTTGCCATGCTCCAAAGGCTGACAGGTGCCCCGACGCTGCTTAGGCTTGGGATGAGCGCCGCTTCACGCTTCCGTTAGGCCCCTCGACAGAATCACAATCGTCAAAGTATCCGGTTGCAAATGCAACTAACCATGACCACGGCTGATTGGCTACGACGCGCAGCGGACGCGTGGTCCGAGGCCGATGCAACTACAGACCCCCAAGAGAGACGCGCGAAAGTGCTTATCGCAGAAGGATGCGAGCGGTTAGCGAAGCACGCTGCGTTTCTAGCGGAAGGTGATGCGTATCCGTCGGTTAGCTGGTTCGGCGAACTGGTGCGTTCCGTGTGTCTGTCCATCGGCCTTAGGGTCCGGCGCCTTCGCACGGCTATGGCGCGGAGGCTGCGGACGTGGAGACATGTGACAGCCGATGCGCGATGACGGGGTGTCTTCAAGCAGAGCTTCTGCTATGTGCGCCGGGGATGCCCGAGAAACGCATGCGTATGCCGGTGACGATCCACAATCCGCAGTCGTGTTGCCGGTCATTCGGCGGGTTTGTCGCGACGAATCCAACGAAAACTCGCTGAGCGACTGGGAGTCGCCCGATCGTGTGGGTGGCTGCGGCCAACACGGTAACTGGGGGTCTTATCGCCACGAGCTTGGACCCCCATTGGACCCCGCCGCCTATGAATTGGTGAGCCCGGAGGGACTCGAACCCTCGACCCCAAGATTAAAAGGCACGGGGTCTGCCTTGCAGATGATCAGCCCACAATTCGGCAAGTTCTCGGCGCTGGTCCAAGAAATCCGTCCTCAGATAGGCGCGCTGAACTTGGCTGCCGATCTGGTGGTCCAGCGCCCGTTCAGCCTCCAGGAGACGCTGAGGATGAACCTCCGCGACCCAGTCCATGAATGACGACCGAAAGCCGTGGACGGTGTATCTCAGGTCCATCTTGTTGCGGATCAGCGTCTGCATGGCGTCGTCCGTCTGGCGTCCGGATCCGCCGCGTCGGCGACTGCCAAATAGGAGCGTGTCGGGTGCGCTGTGAACCGGCCTGATGCGGTCGAGCAGAATGACCGCAGCGGTGCTCAGGGGGATCGTCCGCGCGACCCCGGATTTCATGTGCTCGGCGGCCACGTTCCATCGGTTGCCGTCGATCTCGCTCCACGTCGCCCGGATGACCTCGCTGGTTCTTGGGCAACAGGAGAGCAACAACAGTTCGAGTGCCCGTGCTGCTGTCTCTGGGCGCTGCCGCAACCCGGCGAAGATGCCTGGCAGATCTTGCCACGGCATCGCTGGTCGCCGCTTTACGATCGCCGACACGCGCGGAAGGAACCGCAAGACGTTGATACAGGGGTTGGAGCCGTTGAATTGCGCCGGATCGACGGCAATGGCATGTTCGATTGTCTGGTCGATGCGTCCTAGGACGCGTCGCGCGGTCTCATTGGTGGTTTCCCATGCTGGTTTGATCACCTCCAGCACATCGGCCTGTGTCAGCCTGGACGTCGCCTTGTCCATCAACGGACCCGCAATCCTATCCATGGACTGCTGCCACTCCTTCAGAGACCCGGCAGTCCATTGGCCTCGCATATGGGCGACAAAGGTGCTCATGTCCTGGCGGAACGTGAGGGCCTTGGCCGGCAAGGTTGCGTCAGTCAGAACGCGCCTGGGATCCAGCCCTCGCTCCTTGGCATCCCTCAGTTCCGCCCTCTTACCACGCGCATCCGCCAGCGACGTTGCAGGATACTTCCCGATGGCTAGCTCGCGTTGGCGACCCTCCCACATGTAGTTGAACGTCCAGCGGCGGCTGCCACCTTTGACCTCGAACTGCAGTCCCTCACCGTCGCGGTGCTTACCGCTCTTTAGGCTAGCAACAGCTTTCGCGGAGAGGGCGTTTTTGAGCATCGATCGTGACCGGTTTCAGACCGCCTACGATAGCCGAGGACCCATCGTGGTTACCAGTAGTTTTACCCATGATCGCCGGGTATACCCCGGAACAAAGCGGGACAGCCGGAGACTTGACCAGAAGCAGAGCTGCCAAAGATCCGGGAATATCGAGGGGATTACAGTCTGTTGGGGACAATACAGGACGGCTGGGGATGTTCGCTCAACGCCTCGTTCTAGTGATAGCCAGACCAATCTGCTGGCGCTGAATGCGACGATCGAGGCGGCGAGGGCCGGCGACGCGGGCAAGGGCTTCGCCGTCGTCGCCGGCGAGGTGAAGGCATTGGCAGCGCAGACCGCCAAGGCGACCGGCGAAATAGCCGCGCAGATCGCCACGATCAGGGGTGCCACCGGCGAGGCGGTCAATGCGGTGCGTGAGGTCAGGTCGTCGATCGAACAGGTGAGCGAGGTCGCTTCGGCAATAGCCGCCGCTGTCGAAGAACAGACTGCCACGACGCGCGAGATTGCGTCGAACGCGCAGGCGGTGTTGGTGTCAGCGCAGGCCGCGACACAGGCGATGCAGGATGTATCGTCGGTTTCGGAGTTTACCGAGGCAGCGAGCGGAAGCGTGCTGCATCGGGCTGATGAGTTGGGGAAGACCGCCGATGTACTGCGCTCGGAGCTGACGTTGTTTCTGCAGGCGATGGCAAAGACCGACGAGGCGGATCGGCGGCGCTACGAACGTATCGACGCCGGTGGCGCGACAACGGTGCTTCACGCGCCGGGCGCCGAGGCGATGCGGGTCACCATTCTGAATATCTCGCGCGGCGGCGTGGCGCTGCGGACGGACTGGTCGGCGCAGGCGGGAACCGAAGTCCGGCTGGATCTCCCTGGCTTGGGAGAACCGGCATTCGCACGAGTGGCGTACCGGCGGGACGGCTTGCTGGCACTGGCGTTTCGCCAGGACGAGGCGATGCTGCGGCAGGTGGATGCGGTGCTTGAGCAGATCGGTGGCCAAGGGGCTTTCAGAACGGCGGCATGATGTCGGGCGGCTGTCCTTGCTTACCCTTCGTAACGCAGAGTTAGGGCGATCTTCACCGATACGTCGCAGCTTAGGCGTGCTCCCTTCCAGGCAGAAGAGGCCAATCATGAGCATTTCAAGCGTATCAGGCGCATCGGCGGCGCTTGCCCAGCAATTGCCAAACCAGCTCCAGGCTGCCCAATCGCCCGCCCAGGTAAGCCTGTCGAGCGCGATGGCACAGGCCGATCCATCACAACAGGCGGCCCCAGTTCACCATCACCATCACCACCACGACGACGACGGCACCGCTTCGGTTCAAAAATCAGCTGGAGAACAGTCAGCCCCCGCGGCGACAACTCCCACCGCGGTCAATACCGTCGCTTAATCATCCGGTGCGGAGAAAAGGGCACTTGACGGAAAATCCGTCCCGGCTTGCTCCATTCGATTGTCCCGCGCCTGGTACGTTCGAGGCTATCTACCAGGCTCTCGATGCAAGTTCCCGGCCGCTCATCGGAATGGCAGAGCCGCGATTGCTGGTGATCCCGATCCGGGATGACAATGGTTCGGTGACAGGAGGCCTTTGGGGCTGGACAAGCTTCCAATGGCTCCACGTGCAGCTGCTGTTCGTGCCTGAGACGTTGCGTGGCCAGGGCATTGGCTCGGCGTTGATGGCATCGGCAGAGGCGGAGGCGCGCAAGCGCGGTTGCCGCGGGGCGCTTGTCGATGCCTTCAGCTTCCAGGCACCGCGGTTCTACGAGACGATCGGCTTCACCCTGTTTGGCATCTTGCAGGATTTCCCACCGGGGCATGATCGGCACTACTTCTTCAAGCGCATCGATGCTGCATGAGCGCCGGCGCTCACATCCGGCGATTGTTGTCATTTGCCCGACGCCTCGCGGCAAAGGGCGATGACGCTGCGGCGAAGCAGGCTTATGTTGATGTGCTACGTCTCGATTCGACGCATTTTGACGCACTCAATGAGCTTGGCGCGCTCGCCAAGGCCAGCGGCCATCGGTCCGCTGCGCGCTCTGTATATGTCCGGGCGGTGCAACTCCATCCCGGCAATCCGATCGGCCACGTCAATCTCGCCAATCTGCTGCTCGAAGACGGGGACGTCTCCGGCGCACGGCCGCATTATGAGGCGGCACTCGGCATCGATGCCGACCTTCCCGAAGCGCATCAGGGCTTGGCACTGGTTCTGACCGAGCTCGACGATGGAGCGGCGGAGGCGCACTGGCAAAACGGTTTTGCCGGCCATGCGATTGTCACGAAGCCTTATCGTGGCACCGGGTCCGGCGTGCCTCTTCTGCTGTTAGTTGCGGCGCGCGGCGGCAACATCCCGACGCAGCACTGGATCGATGACCATCATTTCGACATCACCGCGATCCACGCCGACTTTTACGATCCAACTCAGCCTCTTCCTCCGCATGCCCTTGTGGTCAACGCAATTGGTGATGCCGATCTTTGTGCAATAGCGTTGGCACGCGCCGACGACGTGCTCGCGCGCAGTGCGGCTCCGGTGATCAATCCGCCTAAGCTGGTGCGGGCAACAGGCCGTGCCGAAAATGCCCGACGCCTTGCCCAGGTGCCCGGTGTGATTGCACCGCGGACCATGGCAGTGCCGCGCGCGACGATCCTGGCGGCCGATGGGTTGAGCTTCCCGCTGCTGTTGCGTGTACCCGGCTTTCATACTGGTCGGCATTTCCGCTACGTGGAGAACCGCGTTGCATTGGCACAGGGGATTGCGAACCTGCCTGGCGAACAGGTGCTCGCCATCGAGTATCTCGATGCGCGCGGGCCGGACGGAATGGCGCGCAAATACCGGGTGATGTTTATCGACGGTGCTCTCTACCCGTTGCATCTGGCGATCTCGGCTGACTGGAAGGTGCACTACTTCACTGCCGCAATGGCGATAAATGCCGCGCACCGGGACGAAGAGCGTCGCTTCCTGGACGATATGCCCGCGGTACTCGGCGAACGCGCGATGGTGGCGTTGGCCGGGATCGCCGCGACACTTGGCCTGGATTACGGCGGCGTCGATTTCGCGCTCGCGCCCGATGGGTCCGTGCTGCTGTTCGAAGCCAACGCGACGATGGTGATCTGTCCGCCCGAGCCGGATCCGATCTGGGACTACCGGCGGCGCGCGATCGGCGATGCACTGCGCGCCGCAAAGCAGATGCTGTTGCGCCACGCAGATACGTCGCTGGTTTCACCTGCTGGGTCGCTTCGCCAGCGGTCCAGTAACGGGACGTACCGCGGGTCAGCTGTTGGGGCCGCGCTCCATTGACACAGGCTGCCAGCGGCGAAGCTTGGTGTTCTGCAGCACCGCCGGATTGACGCAGCTCATCGGCCACTTGCCTTCCAGCACCAGCGCCAGCTCGCGCCCGACATGGCGTTTGCGCGCCGGATCGAAGCGGGCGGAAGCGGACGCCGTATGTGCGCTCAGGATGACGTTGTCCATCTTGAGCAGCGGGTTATTGTCGCCCGGCGGTTCGATCTCCAGCACGTCGAGACCGGCATAGGCGATCCACTTCTCCTCCAGTGCCTTGATCAGCGCGACCTCCTGCACGGTCGGGCCGCGACCGGTGTTGATGAAGATCGCCGTCTTCTTCATCAGCCGGAAGTGCTTTTCGCCGAGCATGCCCTCGACCTCGGGACGCGCAGGCGCGTGCATGGAGACGAAGTCGGACTGTGACAGCACTTCTTCCAGCGTGCTCGGGATCACGCCGTGCTCCACCATGACCAGTTCCTCGATGAACGGATCATAGGCGAGGATGCGCAGACCGAACGGCTTGGCGCGCTTGGCGACCGCGCGCGCGACGTGACCGAACGAGACGAGGCCGAGCGTCTGGCCCATCAGGCGCGGAATGTTCAGCAGTGCGGGGCGCCCTTCGCGCCACTTGCCTTCACGCACCATGCGATCCTGCTCGA
Organism: uncultured Alphaproteobacteria bacterium; assembly: GCA_963812505.1. Classification (GTDB taxonomy): domain Bacteria; phylum Pseudomonadota; class Alphaproteobacteria; order Acetobacterales; family Acetobacteraceae; genus JAMXLO01. Next base: position 83,862 of record CAWEVM010000004.1, on the reverse strand, counting down.
TGGCGCGGCGGAAGGTGGACAGCAGCAGCATCATCGCATGGTCGGCGACTTCCTCGATGAACGTGTCGGGGCAGTTGGTCACCGGGATGCCGCGCGCGGTGGCGGCCTTAACGTCGACGCTGTCCACGCCAACGCTGCCCAGGATGATGCCACGACACTTCTCCGGCAGGCCGTCGATGATCTTCTTGGTGAAGCGAATGCCCTTCGCATAGATGGCATCGGCGTCCTGGCAGAATTTGATGAAGCCGTCCTCATCGGTCGGGCCTTCGATGATCTCCGCATCGAGGCCTTCCAGCGGTTCCATCTCGAGGTCATAGCCGCCGCCGGCAACGGTGAAACTCGCGCCCGCGGGCGTCGCGATCTTGTATTTGGCCAAGTCTCGTCTCCTTCTAGTTCTTCGGCGGACGCGCGCGCACCGCCTTCTCGTTCACGTCAATGCCCCAGCCGGGGCCCTTCGGCAGCACGAACTCACCATTCTCGATCGTCGGTACCGTGACATAGAACTCGTCGCGCCAGGGTGCGCTGTCGATGTCGATCTCCATCACGCGGAAGTTCGGCGCGATCGCGCTGAACGTGGCGCTGATCGCGCTGCACAGATGGCCGTAGAAGTTGTGGGGCGCGACGTTAATCTCATAGACGTCGGCCATCGACGCGATCTTCAGCGACTCGTTCAATCCGTTCCAGATCACGTCGACGATTGCCACGTCGGTCGCGTAGTTGTCGAAGAACGGCTTGAACTCGCGGCGGCCATGCAGCGTTTCGCACGAGGCGATCGGACAGTGCGCGCCACGTTTGATCTCGGCGAGTGCCGGGGCGTCATGCGTGTCGATCTCGAGCCATGTCAGATTGAACGGTGCCACGGTCTCGGCTATGCGCTTGAAGCCCTCGGTCTTGAAGTTGAAGTTGATGTCGAGATGGATACCCATCTCCGGACCGACTGCGGCGCGGATGGCGGAAAGCTGATCGGACACGCCGCGCAGCAGCCGGTTGTCCCAGTTCAGCTCCGGCCAGCCAGGCGTGCGCCCGAAACCAGGAGTGTAGGACGTCGTCTTGCCGCCCTCGATCGGGATGATGTTGGTCTTCAGCGCGCGAAAGCCCGCCCGCTTCACCTCCTCAGCGTGGCGCGCCAGATCGTCGTAGCTGTTCAGCGCCGGCACGCCCATCAGTGCTGCGCTGCGCACGCGGTAAGTCCCGAAATGCGACCAATAGACTGGGATGCGGTCGCGGATCGGTCCGCCAAACAGGGCGTAGACCGGCACGCCATAGGCCTTGCCGGTCACATCAAGCAGCGCGTTCTCGATCGCCGCGATGGCCTGCTGGTTGATGCCGCCGCGCGACTGACGCGTGAGCACGTGCAGGTGCTGGGTAATCTGCTCGAAGCGGCGTGGGTCGCGGCCGATCAGCACGGGCGAAAGCCCGCGGATCACATCGGAGAGGCCGATCGAGCCGAAGCTTTCGTTGAATTCGGACCAGCCGATGATGCCATCGTCGGTGGTGACCTTAAGGAAGGAGAACATGCGCCAGCCGGCATCGGCCTGAAATGTTTCAACCCGTTCGATCTTCATGTTTCCTCCTGGGCCGTGGCGGGGGCTTTTCAAGCACGGCGGTGCCTGAGCGGCAAGGCGCGGTGACCGGTCAGAGCGGTTCGCGCAGGAAGCGATCCACCAGACGGTCGGCACGGCTGCGCTCGGCGCGCTGCTGCGCGTGCAGCAGATTGCGCGACGCCGAACCAAGGTAGAAGCGCTCGTACTGCTCGTTGCGGCTGGCCAGGGCGGTGCCGGCGAAATCCCACGCGAGGCGGAAGATGCGAGCGCGCTGTTCGGCATTCACGCCACCTGTGCCGGCCACGAATTCATCCAGCAGCGGTCGCAGTGTGGGATCGGCGAACTGCGCGGCGGTCGGCGTGGTCAGCAGGTTGTGCGCCCCAAGTTCGCGGATGATTTCGTGCACGCGCGGAAACCAGCGGGGCAGGCTGGTGCGCAAGGCAATCAGCGGCCGCACGTCGGGAAACCAGACGCCGTTGCCATGCTCGTAGGCATCAACCTCGGATGCACGGATGGCGGAACGCGTGAATTCGGCGAAGGTCCAGATCTCGCCCAGCATCTGCTGGGCCTGCGGCAGCGAGGCGTTGATCGTCTCGGCCATCCGCGTGGCGATGCCCCAGGCGAATGTCAGCTTTGGTCTCGGCCCGGATCATCGCCTGCTGCATGATGTTGGGCCACCAGCTCGAACGCAGGATGCCGTTGTAGACAGCGAGGTTGCCGTCGATGAACAGGCGCTCGCGCGGGATCTCGACATTGTCGAAGATGACAAACGCATCCTGCTCGTCGAACCGGCTGGAGAAGGGGTGATCGAACAACGTGCCTGGCACGGAGACGCTGTCGCGGCACAGGAACTTCAAGCCCGGGGTCGCCATCGGGATCGCAAAGCTCAGGGCGTGCGCGGGGTTCGCATCCGGCATTGGCGCCGCGGGATACACAGCGATCTCGTCGGCGAACGGCGCCAAAGTTGCCAGAACGCGGACGCCGCGCACCAAGATGCCATGCTCGGTGTCGGTGACCTTGTGGAGCGCCACCTTGTTCAGACCTAAGGGCGTCGCACCCTGAGCGCGATCGATGGTGGGATGGATGATCGCGTGCGTCAGGGACAGGTCGGCGCGCGCCATGTGCTTCTGGTAGCGCACCAGGTTCGCCGCACCTTCATCGTTGCCGTTGATCGACCACTCGTCGTCGCGGCCCGCGAAGCCCGCATAGGTCACGTTGACGTAGTCCGGCGTGCGGCCCATCAGGCCCACCGAGTACTCCGCGATCGCCTGGAGGCAGGCGTGGCGACGCTCGAGATCCGCACGCGAGCGCGGTATCATGTGGCTGACGTTGATCGGCTCGCCGGTCTCGGGATCCGGCATCAGGCAGACATCAGCCCGCTCGTGCTGCAGATCGAACACCGCGGCGATGGCGTGCGCGGCGCCTGACAAGGCGGGGTGCGACGCAGGGTCGGTCACGCGCTCGCCGCCGAGCCAGACCTCACGCTGATCCCGCAGACCGCGGAGGAATTGCTCGCCCGTGCGTGCCGGCACCCGTTACTCCTTCACCGCTCCTGTCATCGACGAAACATCGTACTCGACGAAGAAGGAGTAAATCAGCGCAACCGGCACCGAACCCAGCAACGAGCCCGCCATCAGTGATCCCCACTGATACACATCGCCGGTCACCAGCTCGGTGAGGATCGCCACCGGCACGGTCTTCTTGTCAGTCGACTGAATGAAGGCCAGCGCGTAGATGAACTCATTCCACGACAGGGTGAAGGCGAAGATGCCGGCGGAGATCAGACCCGGTACCGCCAGCGGCAGTGTGATGCGTCGCAGGATCTGCAGCCGCGACGCACCGTCGATCAGCGCGCACTCCTCCAGCTCGTACGGGATGGACTTGAAATAGCCGATCAGCAGCCAGGTACAGAACGGCACCAGGAACGTGGGGTAGGTCAGGATCAGCGCCACAGGATTGTCGAACAGCCCGAACTGATAGACCAGTGTGGCGAGTGGGATGAACAGGATCGACGGCGGCACCAGGTAGGCCAGATAGATCGCCAGCCCGACATGCTGCGCGCCCTTGAAGCGCAGGCGTTCGATGGCATAGGCGGCCAGCACGCTGGAGAACACCGACAGAAAGGTGGAGGCGACCGCGATCCCCATCGTGGTCATCAGCCAGCGGGGATAGTTGGTCTCGAACAGCAGCACTTCGATGTTGTGCAGTGTCGGCGAATGGATCCAGAACGGGTTGTACTTCGTGTAGTCGTACATCTCGTAGTCGGGTTTGAACGCAGTGATCGCCATCCAGTAGAACGGAAACAGCAGCACGATGACGAACAGCGACAACGGGATGTAGACCGTTATCGTCGTACGCAGCCTGGAATCCCACGACAGGCGCTCGGGCACATCGACCAGCCTTGGACCCGCCGCCTCCAGTTCTGCGGCAACCTCCGAAATCTCCTCGTCGACGCGGGCGGCGGCGTCAGTCATTCGCTTCGCCCTGCTGCCACTTGCGGCGACCCACACCGAAAAAGCACAGCAGCGTTGCGCCGATCAGGAACGGGATCATCGATACGGCGATCGCTGCACCCTCGCCCAACTGCGCGCCGGGGATCGCTCGCTGGAAGGCGAGAGTGCCCATCAGATGCGTGGTGTTGAACGGCCCGCCGCGGGTGATCGCGTAAACCAACTGGAAATCGGAGAAGGTGAACAGCACCGACAATGTCAACGCCACCGCAAGGATCGGCATCAGCAGCGGCACGGTGATACGGCGGAACTTCTGCCAGCCGCTCGCTCCGTCCAGCAACGCCGCTTCGTACAGCGACGGCGAGATGGTCTGCAATCCGGCCAGCAGCGTGATTGCGACGAAGGGAATGCCGCGCCAGATGTTGGCGACGATAAGTGACCAGCGCGCCGGCCACGGCGTGCCCAGGAAGTTGATGTAGGTGCTGCGCAGGTGCAGCACGTCGACGAGAACGTAGGAGATGATGGAGAACTGCGGCGAATAGATCCACCACCAGGCGATCGCCGACAGCACGGTAGGCACGATCCACGGCAGCAGCACGATCGCGCGGATGAAGGCCTTCCAGGGGATGTGATGGTTCAGCAGCATTGCCAGCCACAGGCCAAGAGCGAACTTCCCGGCGGTTGCCACCACCGTGTAGAAGATCGTGTTGGTCACCGACATCCAGAACACGGGGTCGTCCATCAGGTCTCTGAAGTTGTCGAGCCCGATATACTGGCCGGGCTGACCGATTGTCGTATCGGTGAGCGACAGCCAGATGCCGAGGCCTAGCGGGTAGGTCAGGAACACGACCAACAGGCCGATCGTCGGCAGCATGCACAGGAAGACCAGGAACGGCTTGTAGTCAAACATCCGCGTTATCCAGCCGTCGGGCTGGCGCGTGAACCTCAGACGTTGCAGTCCGACTTCGGCTGTTGTCGCGTCCATGTCGTCTCCGCGGGATAGTGTTCCCGCCCCTGGCCGTTGCGTTGCGTGTCAGGTCCTGTAGTAGCGCTCGGCCGCTTTCGCCGCCTGCTTCGCCGCCGACTCCGGAGTGGCATTGCCGGTTACCACCGAGGCGAACATATCAACGACAGTATAGTTGGCGATAACTGCCGCCGACGCCGCACTGATCGGCCCCTTGTAGCCGTCGTAGAACGGCGAATCCAATGCCGAGGCAAACGGCAGCAACTTCGGATCGGCGGTCCAGAACTTCATGTGGCTGTACGCCTTCAGCGACTGGCACCAATAGCCCAGGCAGTTCGAAAGCCAGGGGCCGTACTGGTCCGCCTCCATCATGAAGCGCAGATACTCCTTCGCCGCGTTCGGATACTTGCTGTGCTTGAAAACCATGGCGTTCATTGGCGCGGCTGACTCCACTCGGCGCTTCGACAGGCCGTATGGCGTATCCTGGTGATAGGTGTCGGCCGCCATTGCCTGCAGCGCCGGGTCGGGCGACTTCAGCAGCACGTAATAGATCGACACGCCGTTGAAGGTCATGCCGATCTTGCCTGCCGCGTAGGCCTGGTTGTTGCCGGCGTCGTTCCAGGTCAGCGTCCCTGGAGCCATCGTCTTCTGCAGTTCGGTGGCATATTTCAGCGCGTGCGATCGTCTCTTTTGAATCCAGCGCGATCTTGCCGTTCTCATCCACGACATAGGCGTTGTGCGACCACAGCAGCCACTCGGAAAACCCGTTCGCGTCGCCCAGGGCGTGGCCGAGCGACATGCCGAACGGATGGCCGTTCTTTTGCAGCTTCTGGCAGCAGTCCAGGAAGCCCTGATGGTCGTTTGGCACCTTGTCGTAGCCGGCCTCGTTCAGCCACGACTTACGATACACGGTGGGACCGGTGCCGCCGCCGATCGGAATGCCAATCCATTCATTGGTCTTCCACTTCTTGCCGTAGAGCAGCGACAGGTCGTACCAGCCGCCGTACTTTGCGCCGAGATACTCGGCCAGATCCGAGAGGTCGACCAGCTTCGAGTAGTAGATGTGCGGATCGGCGCCGAAGCTGGCCACGATATCTGCACCGGCACCGGTGTTGGCGATCACCGCAAGCTGGGGTCGCAGATCTTCCCAGCTCACGAAGTCCACCTTCACGTCGATGCCGGTGGTGTCGATGAACTTCTTGGTGTTGGACTTCCAATAGACCTCGTCTGGGTCGATGAACTTGGCCGGTCGCAGCACGTGCAGCGAGGCGCCCTTCTCGATCTTGAATTCGGGCGCCTTCACATCCGCGGTGGGAACGTCGTCGACGGCCGCCCTCGCTCCAATGATCGGGATCGATGCCGCCCCAAGCGCGGCCGCGCCAAGAGCCAGTGAATCACGCCGCGAAATCGTCATGGGATGGTTTCCTCCATAGTTGGCCGCTCTTGCGCCCTGTCCCGAAGCACCGTGTTCAGCCGGTCAGACGCTGGCCGGTGCCAGCGTCGAACAAATGCACCAGCGACGGCTCGGGCGTGATGTGGATCGTCTCGCCCGGCTTGGCCGATACGCGCTCGCGGAAGGCACAGAGCACCGAGGCGCCGGCGAACTCCGCCAGCACCTGGGTCTCCGAGCCGGTCGGCTCGACCACGTGAACCTTCGCCGGCACTCCGCTGGGATCCAGTTGGAAATGCTCGGGGCGCACGCCATAGACCGCCGGCCGGCCATCCGAGCCTCTGGGTCCCACGGGCAGCGGCAATGCCGCGCCGCCTTCAGGATGGAAGGCGCCGTCCGCGACCTTGCCCTTCAGGAAGTTCATCGCCGGCGAGCCGATGAAGCCCGCCACGAACAGGTTGTTTGGCCGGTCGTACAGCTCGAGCGGCGCGCCGATCTGCTCGACGTCTCCCCCGTTCATCACCACGATCTTGTCGGCCATCGTCATTGCCTCGATCTGGTCATGCGTCACATAGACTGTGGTGGTGGTGAGCCGCTGGTGCAGTTCCTTGATCTCGGCACGCATTGCGACGCGCAGCTTGGCGTCGAGGTTGGACAGCGGTTCGTCGAACAGGAACACCTGCGGATCGCGCACGATGGCGCGGCCCATCGCCACGCGCTGGCGCTGCCCGCCGGAAAGCTGGCGCGGATAGCGATTGAGATACGGAGACAACCCGAGAATCTGCGCGGCGCGCTGCACCTGCTGATCGATCGTCGCCTTCGGCACCTTCGCCAGCGACAGCGAGAACGCCATGTTGTCGCGCACTGTCATGTGCGGGTACAGCGCGTAGTTCTGGAACACCATGGCGATATCGCGCTCCTTTGGCGCGACGTTGTTCACCACGCGCCCGCCGATGGCGATCTCCCCGCCGGAGATATTCTCCAGGCCCGCGATCATCCGTAGCAGAGTGGATTTGCCGCAACCCGACGGTCCAACCAGGATCACGAACTCGCCATCCTCGATCTCGACGCTGACGCCGTGCAGGACTTCAGTGGAGCCGAAGGCTTTCCGCACATTGCGGATGGAAACGCTGGCCATGATGTTGTTGGAGCACCCTCCTCATCGTCATGGCCGTCCGCGGGCTTGACCCGGGGATCAGAGCGGCCATGACGGGCGACGAATGGCGGCCTTTCGGCCGCCACGACTACTCAGAACTTCGAAACCCGCGTCTCCTTCGCGGTGATGAACTCCAGCAGCGCCGGCTTGCCGGCCTTGGTCTGCTCGATACCGCGCTGGATCGCCGCCTTGATCTGGTTCGGATCAGTCACGCGCTCGCCATAGCCGCCGAACGCCTTCGCCATGTCGGCATAGTTGCCGGAGATGTCGGTCGACCGGTACTTCTCCGTCGAAACCGGCATCACCTTCAACTCGATCGCCATGGAGAAGTTGTTCATCAGGCAGGACAGGATGGGGATGCGCTCGCGCACTGCGGTCTCGAAGTCCATGCCGGTGAAGCCAATCGCCGCATCGCCCCAGAAGTTGATGCAGGTCTTGTTCGGATGCACCAGCTTGGCACCCATCGCCAGACCCAGGCCCATGCCGAGCTGCGTGGTCTTGCCCCAGCCGATATAGGACATCGGCTCGGTGGAGACCCAGAACGGCGAGATCTGATCGCGCGGGCTGCCGGCATCATGGGTGATGATGGTGTTCTTCGGATCGGTTCCGGCCATCAGTTCCCAGATCACGCGATACGGGCTGATCGGTGCTTCGTTCGAATTGAGCAGCGGCTTCCATTGCGCCATCCACTCTTCGCGCACCTCGGTGATTTCCTTGACCACGGCGCTCGGGTCGCGGTTAGACTTGATGCTCTGCTTCAGCTCGCCGATCAGTGCATCCAGCGTCAGTGCTGCGTCACCGACGAGGCCGACCGTGCTGACCACGTCCTTGTTCAGATGGTTCGGATCAAGCGTGGCATGGACGATCTTCTTCCCTTTTGGGAACTTGATGCCGAAGTTGGTCTCGGTGAACGAGCAGCCAATGCCAATGATCAGATCGGCATTGGCGATGAAGTGGTGCACCGGCTTTGGCACCGCATTGCCGCCCGAGCCAAGCGACAGCGGATGGTTCTCTGGGAACGAGCTCTTGCCGCCGAGGCTGGTGGTGACCGGCGCGCCGAGCAGTTCCGCGAATGCGCGCAGTTGCGGCCAGGCTTCAGCCCATTGCACGCCGGTGCCGGCATAGATGACCGGGCGTTTCGCTGCGAGGATCGCCGCCGCGGCCTTGCGAACGTCTGCCGGGTCCGGCGCGTAGCGCGCATGGCTGACGGGTGTGTAGTCGAGATCACCGATTTCCTCATTCCAGATGTCGGTGGGGATCTCGACGATTGCCGGGCCGCTGCGTCCGTTGCGCAGGTTGCTGAATGCGCGGCGCATGGCGTTGGCGATCTCGCCCGGCACGATCACATGCTCGGAGATCTTCGCGACGCCGCGCATTTCGCGTGAGGCACTGAAGTTCGGATCGATGCCGGCGATGCGCCGCGGATAGCCCTGCGGGATCACCAGCAACGGGACCGACTCGCTGTACGACTGCGCGACGCCACCATAGGCGTTCTCGCTGCCAGGCCCGTGCTGCATGCAGAAGGCGCCGATCTTCCTGCCTGACGTGACGCGCGAGATCGCGTCGGCCATGTGGAGGCCGATGCGTTCCTGGCGCACGATGATCGGCCGGATTTCTGCGGCGGCCGCGTATTCCAGCAGATGGTTGACGGGATAGCCGCAGAGGATCTCGATCCCCTCGCGCTTCATGATCTCGGCAACAGCTTCGCCAACCTTCATCGCTTGCGTTCCCTCTGTATTGGGGTGGTGGCGATGAAACTAGGACCCACGCCGCGCGGTGGCAACGGGCGGCGCGGCACGCATCACTCGGCTACGGTCGCGTCGATCCTGGCGATCAGATCTGGCGGCAGCGGTCCCGCCTCGGCCGCGGCGACACACTCTGCCAGCTCTTGGCGGTTCTTTACCCCGAGCACCAAGGTGTCGATCTCGAGTGACAGCGCGTAACGGTGGGCGACTACCGCAGGGTTGTTGCCAATCTCGGTGCACAGTTGACGGAAGCCAGCGGCACGCGTGAAATCGCGCACCTCGGGGTGATCATCCGGCAAAGGCCGATCGATCGCGGCAGTGAGCGCGCCGGCCTGCACCGCGCGGATGCCCATGACGCCCACCCCATTGGCGTGTGCCGCTGCCATGATGGCGCGCGGCTTCGCACGTCCATTGAAGAACTTTAGCCCGCCTGGCGAATCCAGCACGTTGGCGATGCACTGAACGGCGGCGGGCGCAGGATGTTCGCCGAGCAATCGGATGATCGTGTCGGGGTGGCCGATGCCGGTCAGCCCCCAGGCGCCGATCAGTCCCTCGGCCATCAGCTTCTCGAACACCGGTCGTACATGAGTGACGAACACCGGATAGGGGGTCATGCGGCGGCCGGCGTCGCCCCATCCCGCCGCATACGTCTCATCCGGCACCACATTCGAGTGCAGGAAGAACAGATCGAGCCGCGACAGGCGAAGACGTCGCAAACTGGCGTCGATCGATCGGCGCAGCGTCGGCTCGATCTCGCCGGCCGGCGGATTGCCGAGGTTGCACTTGCTGGTGACGCGAACGCCGTCAGGCAGATGACCGTCAAAGGCCTCGCCGACGACTTCCTCGGCCTTGCCGTCACCGTAACGGGGTGCGAGGTCGAACCAGGTAATCCCCGCGGTGGCGGCGGCATGAACCGTGGCAACGCACTCGTCGAACGTGGTCGGTCCCCACAGCATCCCCAGGCCGCCGCCGCCGAGTGTCAAAGTGGACACAGGCGCCAGAGGGCCGAACGGATGCTGCTGCATGGCTGGACTCCTGATGGCTGGATGGCAAACCTCTGGTCCGGCGAGCAGCCGAGGGCAAGCACTCAGTAGGTTGTGCTGAACAAATCTGCATAATCGGTTTGACAATCTTCACTTGATTGAACGCATTCGGATGCCCGGGGTCGGGTTGGCCTGCGCGGGAAAAGTGGGCGGCACGTTGACTTCGGCCGGGCACCCGCTATAAGCCCCGCTCTCCTGGCTGCCGGGGTCCCTGGCGGCCCGCGCTGGTTTGGGAATTCGTGTGATGTTTGCAGTGATCCGCACCGGCGGGAAGCAATATCGGGTGACGCCGGACGCGGTACTGAAGATCGAGAAGCTGGAGGCGGAGCCCGGCGCCACCGTCACCTTTACCGATGTACTGGCGGTGGGTGTGGATGGCGGCGTGACGCTCGGTGCTCCCACGGTAGCTGGCGCGTCAGTGACCGCCACGGTCATCGCGCAGGACCGGTTGGACAAGGTCATCATCTTCAAGAAGCGCCGGCGGCAGAACAGCCGGCGCCGGAATGGGCATCGCCAGCATGTTACTGTGTTGCGCGTCGGCGGATTTGCGCAGGACGGGCAGCCTTTGGCCGCTGAGGCGACGGCTGATGGCCGGCCCGCTGAACCCGAGCCGGCCGCAATCGATGCGGCTGAATTGCTTGGCGTCGTGTCCGGCGAGAATCCCGAGAATGTGGTCCCGGACGCCGATCCGGGAGTAGCTCCGCGGGATGGTCAGCCGGTGGTCGCCGAGGTAGCGGCTGAGGCCCCGCATACCGGACCCGGACCGGCTGCGATCGATGCGGCGGAATCGCTGGCCGTTGTTTCCGGCGAAAATCCAGAGAACGTAACCCCGGAGGCCGATCCGGAAGTGGCTCCGCAGGAGTAATCGCGCATGGCACACAAAAAGGCAGGTGGCTCGTCGCGCAACGGTCGTGATACCGCGGGGCGGCGCCTCGGCATCAAAAAGTTCGGTGGTGAGGCGGTGATCGCCGGCAACATCATCCTCCGCCAGCGCGGCACCAAGTGGAAGCCGGGCAACAACGTTGGCCTAGGTCGCGACCATACGATCTTCGCGTTGATCGACGGCAAGGTGGAGTTCAAGCGCCGGTCGAACGACCGCGTGCATGTCTCCGTCGCACCGCTGCCGGCTGCTGCCGAGTAAGGCGTCGGACCCTTTTGCTTTCAGACGGGGGTCGGCGCCAGCCGGCCCCCGTTTTCGTTGGATGGAGCGGATGAAGTTTCTCGACGAGGCCAAGGTCCATCTGCGGTCCGGTGACGGCGGCGACGGCGTGGTCGCGTTCCGCCGGGAGAAGTTCATCGAGTTCGGCGGGCCGGATGGCGGCGACGGTGGCAAGGGTGGCGACATTGCCTTTGAGGCGGTGGAGAACCTGAACACGCTGATCGACTTCCGCTACACGCAGCATTTCCGCGCGAAGAAGGGCGGCAACGGCGCCGGGTCTGACAGGACCGGGGCGGGTGCGCCGAACGTGGTGATCAAGGTGCCGGTTGGAACGCAGATCATGGCCGAGGACCGTGAGACACTGCTGGCAGATCTGGATGTGCCTGGTCGGCGCGTGGTGCTGCTGCGTGGCGGTGATGGCGGGTTCGGCAATACACACTACAAGTCCTCGACCAATCGGGCGCCGCGCCGTGCGGACAAGGGTTGGCCGGGCGAGGAGCGCTCGGTGTGGCTGCGGCTGAAGCTGATCGCCGATGCCGGGCTGGTGGGACTGCCGAATGCCGGGAAGTCAACATTCCTTGCGGCCGTATCGGCGGCGCGTCCGAAGATCGCCGACTATCCGTTCACCACGCTACATCCGCAGTTGGGTGTGGTGCGGCTGTCAGTCACAGAAGAGTTCGTGCTCGCGGATATCCCTGGTTTGATCGAGGGTGCCCATGACGGAGCGGGCCTGGGGGTGCGATTCCTCGGGCATGTCGAACGGTGCGCGGTGCTGCTGCACCTGGTCGATGGCGCGGCCGGCGACGTGGTGCGCGCGTGGCGCACGGTGCGCGAGGAACTGGCGGCCTATGGCGGGGGCCTGTCGGACAAGCCGGAGTTGATTGGGCTGAACAAGCTCGACGCGATGACCCCGCGCGAGGCGACGGCGCGTCGATCGGCGCTGGCGAAGGCGTCTGGGCGGCGCGTGATGCTGCTGTCCGGGGTCACCGGCGAAGGCGTGCCGGAGGTGCTGCGCGCCCTGCAGGAGATGATCAATGCCGCCAGACGGGAGCAGGCGGCGTGAGAGGCGGAACAATGTTGCTCCCCCTCGCCTTGCGGGAGGGGGTTGGGGGGGAGGGGGCAGTGGAACAGCATCTCCGTAACCATCCCCTCCCCCTGCCCCCCTCCCGCAAGGGGAGGGGGAGAATTTGGCGATGATCCCCTCGCTCGCCTCTGCCCAGCGGCTGGTGGTGAAGATCGGCAGCGCGCTGGTGGTGGACCCCGACGAAGCAGCTCCCCGCACCGCTTGGCTCGACGGTGTGGCTGCCGACATCGCGTTGCTGCGCGCACGCGGCGTCGACGTCATCGTTGTCTCCTCCGGTGCGATCGCCCTGGCGCGACGTTCGCTCGGCCTGCAGCAGCGCCGCCTCCGACTGGAGGAACAGCAGGCCGCGGCCGCGGTCGGCCAAATTCGCCTGGCGCAGGCCTGGAGTGAGGCACTATCCGCCACGGGCCTCACTGCGGCGCAGTTGCTGCTGACCCTCGACGACACCGAAGACCGCCGCCGCTATCTCAACGCGCGCGCCACGCTCAACACGCTGCTCACCATCGGCTGCATCCCGGTGATCAACGAGAACGACACCGTGGCGACCGCCGAGATCCGCTTCGGTGACAACGATCGTCTCGCCGCGCGCGTCGCCGAGATGATGCAGGCTGACCAGCTTGTGCTGCTGTCCGACATCGACGGCCTGTACACCGCCGATCCGCGGCGCGACAAAACCGCAACGCACATACCGGTCGTTTCCGCCATCACACCGGAGATCGAGGCGATGGGGGGCGAGCCGCCGCCCGGCTATTCGTCAGGCGGCATGCAGACGAAGCTGGTCGCGGCGCGCATCGCCACGCAGGCCGGCTGTGCGATGGCGATCGCCTTCGGTCATACCGAGCACCCGCTTGCTGCGCTCGAGTTTGGTGCGCGCTGCACCTGGTTTGTCGCCGCACCCGAGGGTCGCTCCGCGCGCAAGCGTTGGATAGCGGGTACGCTGGCGCCGCTTGGCACACTGGTGGTCGATGCCGGCGCCGCACGCGCGCTTGCCTCAGGTCGTTCGCTGCTCCCGGCGGGCGTGCGCTCGGTCGACGGTACATTCCAGCGTGGCGATCCGGTCGTGGTGCGCACTGCCAGTGGCAAAGCACTGGCGCGTGGTCTCTCTGCCTATGCCAGCGCGGATGCGGAACGCATTGCCGGTCATCGCTCTGATGAGATCGAGGCTATTCTCGGCTGGCGCGGTCGCGACGAAATCATTCACCGCGACGACCTCGTCTTGCTTTGAACCGCGCAGCAGCGGCAGACTGACACCAGAGGGACGTCGGCGATGCACATCGAGACCGAAGCCACCCAGCATCTGCAACACGCCGCGGCGTCGGCGCGCGCTGCATCGCATGTTCTTGCCCGGATGTCGGACGCAGAGCGCAATGCGGCCCTGCGTGCGATGGCGACCTCCTTGCGGTCGCAATCATCCGACATCATTGCCGCCAACGCCGCCGATCTTGCTGCCTGCACAGGCAGCGCTGCGTTTCGCGATCGCCTCGCTCTCAACGAGGCGCGTGTCGATGCCATGGCCAGAGGACTGGAGGACATCGCACTGCTGCCCGATCCGCTCGGGCGCACACTCGCTGACTGGACGCGGCCGAACGGTCTGCGCATTCAGCGTGTCGCGACTCCGATCGGCGTAATCGGCATGATCTACGAGAGCCGCCCCAATGTCGGCGCTGATGCCGCCGGCATCTGCCTGAAGTCGGGCAACGCGATCATCCTCCGTGGCGGATCGGAAAGCGCGCGCAGTGCTGCTGCGATCAACGCAGCCCTTGCGGCCGGGCTGCGTTCCGTCGGATTGCTGGAAGCCTGCGTGCAGATCGCGCCCAATGCAGACCGCGCCTATGTCGGGGCGATGCTGGCGGCGGCCGGTCTGCTCGACCTGATCGTGCCGCGCGGGGGGAAGTCGTTGGTCGAGCGCGTGCAGCGCGAGGCGCGCGTGCCGGTGCTCGCACACGCCGAAGGGCTTTGCCACACCTACGTGCACGCCTCCGCGGATCACGCGATGGCGCGTCGCATTGTGGCCAACGCCAAGATGCGTCGCACCGGCATCTGCGGCGCCACCGAGACTTTGCTGATCGATCGCGCGATCGCGCCTGCATTGCTGCCCGCGATCATTGCCGATCTACGGGAACTCGGCTGCGACTTCCGCGCCGATGCCGCGGCGCGCGACATCGTGCCTGATCTCGCCGCGGCGAGTGCAGCGGACTTCGATACCGAGTGGCTTGACGCGGTTCTGTCGGTGGCCGTGGTCGATGGGGTCGATGCCGCGCTCGCGCATATCGCGCGCCATGGGTCCGAGCACACCGATGCCATCGTAGCGGACGACGCGGTAGCGGCGCAGCGCTTTCTGAACGGCGTGGACAGTGCGGTGGCGCTATGGAACGCCTCGACTCAGTTCTGCGACGGTGGCGAGTTCGGTTTTGGCGCCGAGATCGGCATTGCCACAGGACGCATCCACGCGCGCGGTCCTGTGGGTCCCGAGCAACTGACCACCTACCGCTATCTGGTTATCGGCAACGGTCAGGTGCGCCCCTGAACGCGCCGCTCTGGCATGAGCCGATCCCTCGCTTCGGCGACCGAAGGCGCATGCGCATCGGCCTGCTCGGCGGTTCGTTCAATCCGGCGCACGCAGGCCATTGTCACATCATCGAACTGGCACGCCGCCGGTTGCGGCTCGATCAGGTCTGGCTGCTGGTGTCACCCGGCAATGTGCTGAAGTCGCAATGCGGCATGGCGCCGTTCGAGCAGCGGTTGGCATCCGCGCGCAGCCTCGCTGATGGCCGTCGCATCATCGCCAGCGCGATCGAGGCGTTGTTCGGCACGCGCTATACCATCGACACGCTGCGCCGCCTGCTGCGGCTGTTTCCGCGGACCATGTTCGTGTGGCTGATGGGTGCCGACATTCTGGAGCAGTTACCGCGTTGGCGCCGCTGGCTGCAGTTCGTTCGCCGTATACCGTTCGCGGTGTTCCCGCGGCCTGGGTACAATCACCGCGCATTGTCCGCTCAAGCCGCGCGCCGACTATCCCGTGCGAGACGCCCCATGCGATCCGCTTCGGTCTTGATCGAATGCGCCGCGCCCGCCTGGGCATTTCTGAGTGTGCCGCAGAACGCCGCCTCGGCCACCGCGATACGCGCCAACCAAGGAGCCATGCCATAGCCAAGCCGCCGAAACCGTTCTCGCCCGCGCGACACCGCGCCGCTCCGCGCAAGAAGGTCGCCAAGCCGACGCTGACTGTTGCCGACAAAACTCCCGGCACGCCGCGCAAGAAGACGATCGCTGCCGGCCCGCGACCAACTTTGGCGCACCGTACACATAAGGCCGAACCATCGGCGCTGGAGCGGCTGCAGTCGGTGATTGTCGGCAGCCTGGAGGACGACAAGGCGCAGAACGTCGTGACGCTCGATCTGGAAGGCAAGGCGTCGTTCTGCGACCGCATGGTGATCGCGACCGGCCTTGCCGACCGGCAGATCGCCGCGATGGCCGAACATTTGTCGGAGAAACTGCACACCGCCGGATTGAGGCGCGTGCAGGTCGAAGGCGCCGGCGGTGCCGATTGGGTGCTGATCGACGCCGGCGACATCGTCGTGCATCTGTTCAAGCCGGAGGCGCGCGCGATGTACGCGCTGGAGAAGATGTGGGGCGCCGAACTGGACGAGGTCGGGTAGCTGCGTTTGCACCCTCACTGTGTAGTCTGGTGCCCGAGTGCCCAGACGTAGTCGGCCACCGCCGCGACATCGGCCTGCGAAAGTTGGGCTCCCCCCATGGGAGGCATCGCGCCGGAGTGTTCCTTTGCCTTCGGCACACCGCTGTCGATCGTCCGGGTGATCGCTGCAACGCTGCCGTCACCCCACAGCCACCTGCCGCTCGTCAGATCGGAGCCGACCGAGGAGCCTTTG
Organism: uncultured Alphaproteobacteria bacterium; assembly: GCA_963812505.1. Taxonomy (GTDB): domain Bacteria; phylum Pseudomonadota; class Alphaproteobacteria; order Acetobacterales; family Acetobacteraceae; genus JAMXLO01. The sequence continues at coordinate 67,437 of CAWEVM010000004.1, read as the reverse complement.
CCGTCGCTGCTGTGGCAGCCTGAACATGTTCCGCCGGCGACCTCGCCATGGAAGATGCGATCGCCCAGCGCGACCTGGTCCGGCGAGCCACCAGGCGGGACCGGCAAGCCTGCCTCCGGATGAACGCCCTCGGGCGGCGACGCATTGCGCGCCGTAGTCTGCGCGGTCGGCGGCGTCGGCGCCGCGGCCGCGATCCCGCTGGACTTGCTGCCAGTGTAGGTAACGCGCCAGATCCGGCCGCCGACATCGTCCGCGATGTAGAGGGCTCCGTCCGGCCCAACGGCGAGGCCTGTCGGCCGGTGCGCTGCTCGACCCGGCTCCTTGACCGCACCGGCAAATCCGTCAGCGAAGACGACGAATGGTGCCGCCGCCTTGCCGCCGACCAGTCGCTGGAACACAACATTGAATCCGCCCTGCGGCGACGGCGCCCGGTTCCATGAGCCGTGGAACGCTATGAACGCGCCGTCCTTGTAGGCAGATGGGAACTGGCCGCCCTCATAGATGAGCATGTCGTTCGGCGCCCAGTGGGCGGGGAATGCGGCGGCCGGTTCCTGCTTCTGGGCGCAGATACCCAATGTCTTGCCGCCGTCACCGCCATATTCCGGCGCCAGGACGAGCTTCTTCTGGTCGTAGTCGAAATAGCATTCCGGCCAGCCAAAGTCCGCGCCACGCCGCAACTGGACCAGTTCCTCGGCGGGCTCGTTGGCGCCCTGAATGGGCTTGTAGAGGCTGGGGAAATTCTCCGCCAACTGGTCCCGGCCGTGCTGGGTCGCGAATATCCGGCCGGCGGAATCGAACGAGAAGCCCTCGCCGTTGCGCAATCCAGTCGAGAAACGCTCTGTCGGCGAGAAATGCTGATCTAGCTTGTTGGCGTCGTAGCGCCATGTGCCGCCGCGGGTTTCCAGTTCCGTGCACGGCTTGTTGCCGGGCACGTTCGGCATGCGATTCTGGCTCTGGCAGGAGTTCGTCGCTGATCCCAGATCGACATAGAGATTGCCCTGCCTGTCGATCTCAAATGGATGCATCGGGTGATCACCGGTGAGCGGCAGGCCCGATATCACCGTTTCCGCCGCCGCCGTCGGGGCGATGCCGCTTGTCGGCAGGGCGTACCGCACGATGCGGTCGTTTGTCTCGGCGTAAACGTAGTTCTTGTAGACCGCGATGCCGGTGCCGCCTGCGTTGCCATCCGCCTTGGTTGGACCGAAGCGGACCACGTTGTCCGCCTGACCGTCGCCTTTGGTGCTCTGTAGCGCGATCAGAAAGCCGCCCGGCGGCGGCGTGTCGTTGCGGTAGTATCGGCCGCTCCAGGTGTTGACATAGACCACACCGTTCGGCGCCACTGCGAGGTGCCGGGAATGACCAAGCTTGTCAGCGAAAACGGTGGCACAGAACCCGGGAGAGAGCGTGATGCCGGCATTGTCGCTTGGGCAGGCCGCGGTCTGGGCGTGTGCCGGAATCGCCGCGGCGAACGTCGCGATGAAAGCGGCGGCGGGAATGAGCGAGGACAGTCCTCCGTTAATCTTCTGAGAGTTCATCAGCGCAAACTCCTTGGACGTCGAGACTGCGTCGAAGGCTGCCATGGCGCTTTGCGCGGAAAAAGGGCCGCAGCAATCGCAATCGTGTGCGCGCCGGTTGGATGGCCTGATTAACTAGGCCACCTCGACGGCGGCGATCAGTGGAGAGGCCGCGGTGCATGCAGCCTCGACGGAGAGGTCCTTCATGCGCCCACTGCCGGAAACGGCCGTTGCGGCGCGCGGTCCTGCTGGAGCGTACTCCTGCACGGGCGTTGGGCCGAACAGGCCAAGCGTCGCGGTGCCGGATGAGGCGGCGAGATGCATCAGGCCGGAGTCGTTGCCGACGAAGAGAGCGCAGCGCGCAAGGCACGCCGCGGCCTCAGGCACGCTGAGCCGTCCGACCAGATCGATCGCGCCGGGCAGCGCGGCGAGCAGCGGGGCGGCCATCGTGCGTTCCGCCTCGCCGGGCCCGGCGAACACGGCAGGGATCGCGCCCGGCAGCTGGCCGCTCGATAGCGCATGGAACAGCGCGGCGAAGCACTCGGCCGGCCAGATCTTTTGCGACCAGTTCGCGGTTGGCCCCAGCCCGATGACAGGCCGACCGATCGGCAGTAGCGCGGCCGCGCGGGCACGATCCGCGGGTGCGGTCCAGGCCACCGGCAGCGGAGGCGGATCGAGTCCGAGCACCGCGGCAAGCTGGGCGATCTTGTGACCTGGCCGCCGGCGCATCACCGCGCGGCGACGCGTCGGCACTATCCACGCGATTGTCGAGCCGCGGATGTCCACCACGAGGTCCCACAGCGTGCCGACTGCGCCTGCCCAGAGCGGCAGCCAGTGCAGGCGGTAGGGAAGCTTGTCGAGCACGATGGTCCGCTCGCGGTTCGGCATGCGCGCGAACACGCCCTCGGCTACAGGGCCGCAGGCGACGGTGATCCGTGCGTCAGGATGGGTGCGGATCAGGTGGTCCAGGAGGCCGGTGGACAGCACCGCATCGCCGAGGCGGTTGGAGGTGACGAACAGAATGCGCATTCTGCCTGCGGATTAGCAGCCGACGGGGGGTTTAGGCGAGCGGATGGGGCCAGGGCGGGTTTGGCTCGCCTTGAAAACGAGACCATGTGAGCCTACATACAGGCATCGGTTGATACCCGAGGCATGATGTACCCCGTCGAAATTGCCAAAGTCGCCGCAGCGCTCGGCGGTGCGCGGGCGCTTGGGCGCAATCCTCATTCCGTGGGCGAGTTATCAGAGGCGATTGCTCACGGCCTGCCGCGTGCAGTCGTGCCTGCATTGGCCGCTCAGGCCGCGCCAAACCGGGACGGGCTGCGTCGCCGTGTGGCTGCGCTGGTGGTCTCGCCAGCGACTTACAAGCGCAGCCGCGTCCTATCGCCGGTTGCAAGCGAGCGCGCCGAGCGGCTGGCCCGCATTACCGCTCTGGCACAGCAGGCATTCTGCGATCCGGACAAGGCCAGAGAGTGGCTGAACGCGCCACATCTGCTGCTGGCCCACCGAACCCCAATCGAGGTCGCGGCGACTGACCTTGGCGCTCGGATGGTCGAGCGGGTTCTGACCAACATCGAGTTCAGCTTGCCAGTCTGATTCCCCGTGCGCGTCGTGCGATTGGGAACTGACGCCTATCCGATCTGGGACGGAAGCGGTGCTGCCGTCCGCGGTGGGCGCTGGAATCCCACGGGCTTCCCGGTGATCTACGCCGCCGGCTCGCTGTCGCTGGCGATGCTGGAATTCCTCGCTCAAGGCAAGGACTTCGACCGGACATTCCTGGTGGACGCCGATATTCCGGACAACATCGCGATCGACGACCTTATGGCACAGCCGCCACCGAACTGGCGTGAGCTCGACAGCCCGGCTGCGTTGCGGGCCGGTCGCGATTGGCTTGCGGCGAGACGTACGGCGGTGCTGCGCGTCCCATCCGCGCTGGTGCCTCGCGAACCAAACTACGTGATCAATCCAGCCCATCCCGAGGCAGTCCGGATTCGACCGACGGTTCCTGTGCCGTTGGACTGGGATCCGCGACTGCTCCGGCTCGGAGCGCCCGTATGAGGATCGGAAGTACCCCACCCGGTCCGTCTCATCTTCAACCCTTCACCGCCGCTGCCGTCAGCCCCTTCACGAAGTACCGCTGGAAGAACACGAACAGCGCGGCGATCGGCAACGTCGCGACGGTTGAGGCCGCCATGGCAGCGGCCCACATCGGTTCGCGCTGATAGGGCTGGCTGTAGCTGGTCATGCCGACCGACAGCACGTTGAGATCCTTGTCCTGCACGATTACCAGCGGCCAGAGGAAATTCCCCCACGACCAGATGAACACGATGATTGCGAGACTGGCCAACGCCGGCAGCAGCAGAGGCAGTGCTATGCGTAGGAAGATGTGGAATTCGCCGGCGCCATCGACACGCGCGGCCTCGATCAGTTCGTCCGGCAGGTCCGACGCGTATTGCCGCATCATGAACACGCCGAACGCGTTCATCATCCCGGGGATGATGAGGCCCGCATAGCTGTTCTCCCAGCCGAACCACTTCACCTCGACGAACAACGGCACGACCAACACCTGGAACGGCACCATGATCGTCGACAGCACGGCAACGAACAGCAGCGTCCGTCCCGGGAACCGGTACTTGGCAAAGCCAAATCCGGCGAGCGCGCCGAAGAACACCGTGATGCCGACATGCGAGGCCGCGTAGATCCAGGAGTTGAGGAAATACCGCCACAACGGCGCGATCTCCGCCGCCTGACGGAACTGCGCCAAACCCTGGAAGTGGTGCGGGAGGAAATGCAACGGGATCGCCTGGACTTCCGCTTCCGCCTTGAAGGCGGAGCTCGCCATGAACCAGATCGGGAACGCGAAGATCGCCGCCGCCACCACGGCCATCAACAGCCGAACGGGACGCTCACGCACGGCGGTTGAACCGCAGCTGCACGATCGTGACGAGCAGGATCATCGCGAACATCACCATCGAGACCGCCGCCGCATCGCCCATGCGGAAATATTGAAAACCGTATTTCAACACCAGCAAGCCTAGCACCAGCGTCGAATTCGCCGGTCCGCCGGGGTCGGTCGGCAGCACGTATTGCAGCGCGAATGCCTGGAAAGCATTGATCGAGGACAGCGCAGCCACCAGCACGGCGGTCGCGCGCAGGTGCGGCAGCTCGATATACCAGAAGGTGCGCACCGGACCCGCGCCATCGAGCGCGGCGGCCTCGCGCTGCTCGGCAGGAATGCCTGCGAGCCCGGCCAGCCAGATCACCATAAAGAACGGAATGGCAGCCCAGTCGTGCACCGCGATCATCGAGAGCGGCGCGAGCACCGCATCGGCCAGCCAGCGGATCTCGGTCATTCCCCAGCGTCCGCCGATCAGCCACGTCATCACGCCGTTTGGATGCAGCAGCACGCGCCAGATCACCGCCACAACCACGATCGGCGGCAGCACGGGCAGAAAGAACGCGGCCTTGACGATGTCGCGCCCGCGGAATGCCTGGTCGAACAGCAGTGCTGCGAGGAGCGAGAGTATCCACACCGGCAGCGTCGCTCCCGCGACAAACATCAGCGTGTTGCGCAGCGCCGTCAAGAACAGCTTGTCGGACAGCAGGTTGGCGAAGTTGTCCAACCCGACCCACAGCGGCGGATTGAGCAGGTCATAGTCAGTGAAGCTCAGGTACAGTCCGAACAGCATCGGGAACACGTTGAACGCGGCGAAGAACCCCACCGCCGGCAGGACGAACACGAGGCCCCACCATTTGAAGTGAAAGCGCAACCTGGTGCGCCCGACCATTGCGAGTCGGCGAATCACCTACCTGGCCATTGCGGCGGCGCGCGCGCGTTCGCGATTGAGTACCGCATTGACTTCGTCGTCCATCGTCGGCAGCACCGACTCGACCGCCTGGCCCTGCAGCATTGCGTCGCGGCCGCGCAGTATCGCGTCCACCACCTGGTCGTATCCTACCACGCGCGGCGAGAATCGCGCCTTCTTCAGCTCGGCCAGAAAAAAGGGCGCCGCCGGGTTGTTCTTGTAGGCCTCGCTGTCGGTCACCTCCCCCCGTGGCACGAACAGCCCTGCGCCGGCGAACAGCTCGGCCGCGTGGTCGGTATAGAACCGCACCAGCTTCCATGCTGCCTTCTGCGCCGCCGGCGAGGAGCGCGCATTCACCATCATGTAGAAGGCATAGATATCGATGCCGTTGTCAGAGACCGCGCCTTCGAAGCGCGGCGCGGGATGTACCGACCAGTCGATCTTCGCCGCCGCCATCTGCGGAATTCCCCAAATGCCGAAGCTGCAATCGGTCGCGAGCCGGCCGCCGAGAAAGTCGGTGCGGGCGTCGGTATATTGCGGCCCGCCGAGGCGATACTTGTTCGCCCAGTCCTGAAAGTAGTGGAACACCTTGCGCGCCTCCGGTGTATCGATGGTCGCCTTGTAGTGCTCCTCATCGATCATGGTGGTGCCAAGCTGGTGCAGCATCGTGTTCGGCATGAACCAGAAGGTGGCGCGGTTGGGCCAGTTGAAGTCGAAGCCGCGTCGCCGTGGCACGCCATTCACGTCACGCTGGGTAAGCTTCTCGGCTACCGCGGGAAGCGCCTCCCAGGTCTTCGGAAAGTCCTTGTCCGGATCGAGCCCAGCCTCGCGCCAAATGACGTTGTTGGCGAAGCAGGCCCAGTTGCTCACCTCGGTGGGAATTCCGTACAGCTTGCCCTGGAAGCGGATGCCGTCGAAGCCGCTGGAATATTGCGAGGTGAGGGCCGCCTCGTTCGCCAGGCCCATCGCCGCATAGTCGATGGGTGCAAGGATGTGTGCGTTGTAGTACTGCGCGACCAGCATGGAACTCTGATTGAATATGTCCGGCCCGGATCCAGCGGCGAAGGCAGTCAGCAGCTTGGTGGGGTATTCCGCAACGGGGATGATCTCATGATCGATCTTTATGTCGGGATTGGCCTTCTCGAACTCGGCGACAATCTGCTTGTCGATGGGAATCCGCGGCGGGTGCTCATGCATCCACATCCGCAACGTGACCTGCTCCGCTGATACCGCGCCGGCCCAAGCCAATGCCGCCATGCCAACCATCAGCCTGATCCAGACAGTCATCCCTTCCTCCCATGGTCTCGTTTGGAAGGGAGGCTAACATGGTCGAACGCGAGGTGTAATTCTGCGGTGGGGCGGCGTTGCCGCGCCGCCCCTTAAAGTCGCGCAGACGCTACGCGAACGTGAAGTCGGAGGCGCCGACTGCCGCCAACTGGGCGTTTTGCAGGATGATCATGCCGGCCCCGGCGACTTTGGCTCCGAGATCGACATGAACGTCGGCACCCACCTGAGCGATGTGTCCAGCCAGATCGCTGAAGCTGTTAAGCGCGGCGCCGTATCCGGTGATATCGATCTTGTCGAGCCCCCGCTGGAAGTCTGCGATCCGGTCGGTGCCATTGAGCCCAGAGAATTGGAACCGATCGGATCCCGCCCCGCCCAGCAGCACGTCGTTCCCCTGGCCGCCGTGCAGCACGTCGTTGCCGGCGCCGCCGACGAGGATGAACTGCATGGTGGGTGACGTCATCGAGGACGCGTCGATGACGTCGTCGCCTGCGCCGCCGGTGATGGCAAGCGCATGCGGGGCTGATGCACTGTCGAACGTGACAGGACTTGGGAGGCCGGTGATCTGAATCGTGCCGTTCGTCAGACCGACCTTGATCTGATCGTTACCGTCGGTGCCGTCGAACTGGGCCGGCTGGCCGGAGTTGGCGGCCAGCGGCACATTTGCGGTCAAGGCGGCGGCCCTGGCGTCCTGGATGAGGATGTTGTTGCCTGACCCGCCGTCGAGGATGTCCTGTCCCGCACCACCGATCAGCACGTCGTCGCCTGCACCGCCGGTCAGCGTGTCGTTGCCTGGGCTGCCGATCAGCACGTCGTTGCCGTCACCACCATTGGCGGTGAGCTGCATCGCCGTTCCCAGTCCCGACGCCTCGATTACATCATCGCCACCCAGACCATTGATGACGAGATGATCGGTCGATTCAAAGCCGGTGATGGTCACGGCACTGGCCAGACCCGACACCGTGACCACGCCGTTGTTGTCGGCGATCGTGATCACGTCGTCGCCGGCGGTGCCATTGATGACCACCGTATCGGCCTGGCCATCGCCAACACCGCTGCCTGGAGGCGATGCCAGATCGAGGGCGACCTGGTTCGTGTCGGTCCCGGTCAGGTCGTTGACCGTGATGGTGTCGGCACCGCCCAGTGCATTGAACTGGATGTGCTCGACGCTGTTCAGGTCCATGGTGACGTTGCCAACGTCGCGGAAAAAGCGCACGCGCGAGCCGTTGGCCGAGATGTCGACGTTCTCGTTGACGTTGGCGCCATTGAACAGCAGCGTGTCGGTGCCGGCTTGGCCTTCGACCGTGTCGCTGCCGTCGCCCGGGTTCCAGACGAATGTATCGTCGCCCTTGCCCATCAGTGCCACGTCGTTGCCGCGGCCACCGTTGATCAGGTCGTTCCCTTCGCTTCCAACCAGCGTGTCATTGCCGTCGCCGCCGTTCAGCATCACGTTCATGTGGCCGGCGCTGAGGGCCGAAGCGTCGATGGTGTCGTTGCCGCCAAGGCCGTTGACAACGAGTGTGTCGGTGGCGTCGGGGTGGGCAATCGTCACCTGCGCGGGGAGCCCGTTCACCGTCACAGTGCTGCCGTCGCGGGCAATCTTGATCATGTCGTCACCGGCAGTGCCGTTGACGATCACCTGATCGGGCGCACCGTCGCCGCTGTTGGTGCCAGCCGCCGCCAGATCGATCGCAACCTGCTTGATGTCGGTTCCGGACAGATCGTTGACCGTGATGGTGTCGGCGCCGCCCATGGCATTGAGTTGAATGTTCTCGACACCATTGAGGTCCATGGTGACGTTGCCGACATCGCGGAACAGCCTGACGCGAGAGCCGTTGGCCGAGATGTCGATGTTCTCGTTGGCGTTGGAGCCGTTGAACACCAGCGTGTCGGTGCCTGCCTGGCCTTCCACCGTGTCGCTGCCATCGCCTGGGTTCCAGATGAACTTGTCGTCGCCGTCGCCCATGAGCGCGACGTCGTTGCCCATACCGCCGGTGATCACGTCGTTGCCGGCACCGCCGACCAGCACGTCTGCTCCGGCACTGCCGACGATGGTGTCGTTGCCGTCACCGGCGTCGATCGTGAGTCCGATCACGCCCGCGGCCAGCGCTGACGCATCGATGGTGTCGTTGCCGCCGAAACTGTCGATGACCAGCGAGTCGTTGGCGCCCTCGGCGCCACTGATCGTGACCTGCGCCGGCAGTCCCGCGACCACGACCGAACTGCCGCTGCCGCTGATAGTGATATGGTCGTTGTTCGCCCTGCCTTCGACGATCACGGTATCGGCTGAGCCATCGCCAGTACCGGTGCCGGGCGTCCCGGCCAGGTCGACGTTGACCTGCTTTACGCCGGTGCCGCTCAGATCATGGACAGTGATGGTATCGGCGCCCCCCCGGGCAGTGAACAGGATGTTCTCGATACTGTTGATGTCCATCGTGACGTTGCCGACATCGCGGAAGAACCGGACCCGCGAGCCGTTCGCCGAGATATCGATGTTCTCGTTGACGTTCGCGCCATTGAACAGCAGCGTGTCGTTCCCGCTCTGACCCTCGACCGTGTCGCTGCCATCGCCCGGGTTCCAGACGAACGTGTCGTCTCCGGCGCCGAGTTGCGCCACGTCGTTGCCGCGCCCGCCGGTAACGAGATCGTTGCCATCACCGCCAATCAGGATGTCGTTGCCGTCACCGCCCGTGATCGTGTCGTTGCCCGCGCCGCCGTCGAGCGTGAGCTGAATGAGACCGGCGAGGCCATTGCCCGCGGTAATGACGTCATCGCCGCCATTGGCGTGCAGGACGAGATTCTCGGTGGTGCCGATGTCGAGGGTGAACGGCGCGGGGTCGGTGCGAGCGAAAAGCACGCGCGAGCCGTTCGCCGATATGGTGAAGGTCTCGTCGCCGTTGCCACCATTGACCTCGGCGGTATCGGTGCCGTCGCCGCCCTCGAACAGGTCGCTGCCGTCGCCCGGGTTCCAGATCATGCGGTCGTCGCCGCCTTGGCCGAACACCTGGTCGTCGCCTGGGCCGCCAGTGAGCGTGTCGTTGCCGTCACCGCCGAACAACAGATCGTTGCCGCCCTCGCCAAGCAGGACGTCGTTGCCGTCCTGGCCGAATAGCTGATCCGCGCCGGAACCACCGGTGAGCGTGTCGTTCCCCGCGCCACCAAACAACTCGGCGGCGGGCAGCGCGCCGTTCGTCTCGTCGAGCGCGATTGTATCATTGGCGTCTTGGCTGAACCCCTGGATCTGAGTGGTGTTGGCGACCGTGGCCTTGCCGCCGGCGATGGCTACGGCGCCGCCGTTGACAAGGAGGGTTCCGGCTGCGTCGCGACCGAACGTGATTGCGTTCTTGGCATTGTCGCCGGTCGCCGCAAGCACGCCGGTGGCGGGGTTGAAGCTACTCGAGATAGCCATTGTCGTTGTCCTTTCGAAGGTTTGCGCCGGCTGGCACCGGCGCGTGTCGACGCCGACATGGCGCTCGGCCAAATCGTTGACGTCAGCGTGGGTTTCAGAGGAACAGGTGAGTGGCAGCGTTGATATGAGCTAAGTCACGATCCGTGCCGGAGTGTGGGCTTGGGCATATGGGCGCTACCGCTGTTTGTCAGCGCCCCATAGGGAATCTGGGTGCGCAAAGACAAACGAGCACTTTTCATCCCGAAGGTGAGCCGGGTTCATGCGTCTGACCAAGGCGGAGCAGAGCGCCTGTTCCAATCCCGGATAGGGCGATAAGCTGATCACTGCACCAATCGAGTGAACCGCCATGTCCCTTCCCGCCATCTCCCTCGTCGCTGTCCCCGGTCGCCGCCGTCTCACCATGGATATCGCGCGCGACATCGAGCGGCGCGGCTTCGCTGGCATCTACACACCCAGCATGTACGGCAACATGTCGCAGTGTGAGGCGATGGCGTGGAACACGGAGCGCATCCCGTTCGGCACCGCCATCGCGCCGATCTACACGCGCACCGTACTGGATTTCGCGCAGAGCGCCGCATTCATGCACGAGGTGTCCGGCGGTCGCTTCCGTCTCGGTATCGGTGTGGCACATGCACCGGGCCATCAGCGCATGGGTGTCACCGTCGGCAAGCCGCTCGGCGACACGCGTGCCTTCGTCGAGAAGCTGCATGCGGTGGAAGGTGTGGGCGAGTTCCCGCCGATCATCATCGCGGCGCTGCGGCAGAAGATGGTGGCCCTGGCGGGCGAGATTTCGCAAGGCGTGGTGTTCGCCAATGCCGCGCGTTCGCACATGACGGCCTCGCTTGCGGCGTTGCCGGCGAGCAAGCGCGAAAATGCAGACTTCTTCATCGGCAACATGCTTCCGACATGCATCAGCGACGATGTGGAGGCGGCGAAGAACGTGTGCCGCAAGAACCTGATCCACTATGCGTTCCTGCCGAACTACCGCAACTACTGGAAGGAGGCAGGCTACGCCGAGGAAATGACGGAGATCGAGCGTGCCATTGCTGCGGGCGACCGCGACGATGTGCCGCGGTATCTGACGGACCGGTGGCTGGATGATGTGTCGCTGTTCGGATCGGCGGCGCGCGTGCGTGAAGGCTTGGAGGCGTGGCAGGCGTCCGGCGTCAGCACGCCGGTGATTGTGCCGTCGTCAACGTCAGGTGGTCAGCTCAAGGCGTTGGAGGAGGTTTTCGCGACGTTCGCCTGACAAAGAAACGACGGCCCGAAGGCCGCCGTTTGTGATGCGTTACGGCAGGTCCCAATAGGGATGCGCGCCGTAGTAGTCATATACGCCCTTGCCCCAAGTAGGGTCATCCCAGCCGACTGTATCGGCGTCGCTGTATGAAGGCGCACCCTCAAGTGTTCGTTTGTCGAGATTGACGACAAAACCGCCCATGTTGGGGTCGTATTTCAGTGTCTCCCAGGGCAACGGATAATGCCGGTTGCCCATGCCGAGGAAGCCGCCGAAGCCGACCACCGCGTAAGCGATCCTGCCGCTGACCTTGTCAATCATCACGTCCTCGACATTGCCGAGGCTTTCGCCGGCAGGGTTGTAGATGCGGGTGCCCTCGACCTGATCGGCGGCAATGAGGCGGCCCGAGGTGTCGTTCGGATCTCTGATGCTGGCCATGTTCGGACCTCTGGTGTTGTTCCTCCAGAGGAACGCAGATCGCGGCCCTCAGGTTCCGCACATGCGTATGACGACGCCCCGCAGATCGCTCAGCGCATCGAACCTCGCGATCTCGCCAACTAGGTCGCGTGTCGTCGTGCCGCCCAGTACCGGTTCCGCGAGCGAGGTGAATTTTTCCTCGAGCCGCCGACCCTGTTCAGCGATATCGGTCGCGGGAACGCCGGAATCATGGGTTGTCGCGACACGCCGACCGTCTGTCAGCACCAGTTCCAAATCGGCGAGCGTATTGGGCCGGCCATTCTGGAAATCGAATTCCACCTTGTCGCGCAGCGAAACCAGAGTGGGATCGGCAGCCGTCGCCTCGGAGTAGCTTGCCAGACCGCCGGTATCCACGCCTGCGAGCGCCATCGCCGTGGTCAGGCGCAGGCTGAACTTCGCCTCCAGTCCGGTGCGCGGCGTGGGTATGTTGCAGATGCGGTCACAGGTTTCATCCAAGCTCAGTCGGATGCGCGCGATGCTGTCGGGCGTCAGGCCGTACTGCTCCCGCAGCTTGCGTGCGGCCTCGATCGGCGCGTGTGTCATGTAGCAGGCGGCGTGATACTTGAAGAGGTTGTTGCGGATGTGGAAACCGCCAGGCGGCTCGGCCAACGCGTCGACCGGGTTGAAGTCGGGGCTGTGCGTTCGAGCGAAACCCTGCGGGCACTCCAGCACGTCGCTGCGGCTGGTGAAGCCGCGCTGAGCCAGCCGCGCCGCGAGCAAACCGTGATACGCGGCCTTGCCGGCATGCAGCGGCTTGCACATCGTGCCGAACATTGATTTCAAGCCCGCCGCCTGGGTTCCCGCAATGCCGAGGGCGGTCGCGAATTTCTCCGTGTCCAGTCCAAGCAGATGCGCGCACGCCGCCGCCGCGCCGAAGCTGCCGAGTGTGCCGGTGGCATGGAAGCCAAGCACGTTGTAATGGCCAGGTGCGAGCAGCAGGCCCAGCCTGCATTGCAATTCGTAGCCCGCGACGAAAGCGGTCAGCACGTCCCGTCCTGAACTGCCGCGCTCTTCCGCCAGCGGCAGCAGGGCTGACAACAGCACCACCGATGGATGACCGGTCATCGCGATGTTCACGTCATCGAAGTCCAGCGCATGCGACGCGGCGCCGTTCACCAGTGCGGCAGAAAGCACCGGCAGGCGCGTCGAATGTCCGATCACGGTCGCGATCGGGCCGCCGCCCTGTTCCTGCGCTTCCGCCAGCAGGATGCCGGTCAGCTCGTCCTTCGCCCCAGCGAGCGTGCACGCGACGTAATCCAGCACGCACTGCCGCGCCAACATGCGCACATCGTCCGGCAGATCGGTGTAGCTCAGCGTGCGCACCTGTTCGGCCAGCGTGTGGGTGAGGTCCTGTGACGCCCCCTGGGAAGTGATGTCGGTGATGACGTTCATGTCGTTTCCTCTCAACGTCCCTGGAATTGCGGCTTGCGCCTCTCGTTGAACGCGCGGATGCCCTCGCGGCGGTCCTCGGTCGGCACCATGCGGTTATACGCCTCGATCTCGAACATCATACCGCTGGCGAGGTCCATGTTCAGCCCATAGTTCACCGACTGCTTGATCTGCCGTGTCGAGATCGGCGCATTGTTGGCGATGGTGGCCGCGGTCTCCAGCGCCTCGGTCATCAGCGTGTCGGCGGCGCAGATGCGGTTCACCATGCCCCATTCGAACGCCTGCTGCGCGGTGAACGGCCTGCCGGTGAGCAGGATCTCCTTCGCTCGTCGCGCGCCCACCGCACGCGGCAGCGTCTGCGTGCCGCCCGCGCCAGGCATGATGCCGAGGGTGACCTCGGTCAATGCAAAGCGCGCGTGCTCGGCTGCGTAGATGAAATCGGCGCAGAGCGAGATTTCCATGCCACCGGCATAGGCGGCGCCGTTCACCGCGGCGATGATCGGTATTGGGCAATGGATGATGGCACCGATGGCGCGCTCGAAGATCAGGTGCTGGTCCTGCCACTGCTGATCGGTCATGCCGTTGCGCTCTTTAAGGTCGCCGCCGGCACAGAATGCGCGCGAACCTGCGCCGGTGAGCACGATGCAGCGCTGTTCGTTCGGCGCGCCAGCGATCGTATGGAACAGGTCGAGCAGGTCGAGGCCCATCTGCGTATTCATCGCATTGGCGACCTCGGGGCGGGTCAGCGTGACCAGCAGCGTGTTCGGCTGTGGCTCTGATGTCTGTAATGTCGCGTATGTCTTTGGCATGGCAGCATTCCGGTCGCTCGGTCGGAAGAGTGCTCGTGCGAAGCCAGGAGGTCCAGTGGCACTGCCATCCACACAAGATGCGGGCTTGCGCTTCGTGGTTCGGCTGGTCGCGCTGCTCAACCTCGGCTATTTCGGCATCGAGTTCGCGGTCGCCGTCGCAATCGGCTCGGTTTCGCTGTTCGCCGACAGCGTCGATTTTCTCGAAGATGCCTCGGTCAATCTGCTGATTGCGGTCGCACTGGGCTGGACGCCACGTGCCCGCGCGCGACTTGGCATGGCGCTGGCCGCCATCCTGCTGGTCCCGGGACTGGCCACGATCTGGACCGCATGGACGAAGTTCATGGCACCGTCGGTGCCAGCGCCACTGCCGCTGTCAGTGACCGGCCTCGGTGCTCTGGCAATCAACCTGTTCTGCGCGCTCATCCTTGCCAGCTATCGCCACCACCGCGGCAGCCTGACGCGGGCAGCTTTTCTGTCGGCCCGCAACGACGCACTTGCAAACGTCGCGATCATCATGGCCGGAATGGTGACCGCTCTGTTATGGCACTCGGTCTGGCCGGACCTGATCGTCGGCCTCGGCATCATGGTGTTGAACGCTGACGCCGCCCGCGAGGTGTGGACGGCGGCACGTGAGGAACATGCCGCTGCACCATGATCGCTTCACCGGCTAATCCTCGACGAGTGCTTTGAGGCGCGCGAGCGCATCATCCCAGTGCCGCGAGACGCCGTCGAGATACGCGCGCATTTCCGCGATGCGCGTGGGCTCCAGGCGATAGAGACTTTCGCGTCCGCACCGCTCACGTCTCACGACACCCGCGCTCTCCAGCACATGCAGATGCTTGGTGACCGCCTGTCGCGTCAGCGCCGATCCCTCCGCAAGCCGCGCGATCGAGAGCGGCATGCCGTCGCTGAGCCTGCGGATTAATGAGAGCCGCGTGGTATCGCCCAGCGCGGCAAACACTGCTGACGGATCGATGCGCGGGGCGCGCGATCTATGCCGGGTCGCCAAGGTGTTGCGATATGTTCTGTACTTGGATCGACCACCCTTGGTCGTTCATGCGGAATGCCTCGTCGCGTCGATGCGCCGGCAGCGCCGCAAATCCCAATTCGACCACTGTCAACAGCGTCCCGCCCGGAATGGCTTCGAGCGTGAACTCAACCAGCGTCACCGGCTCTGAGGAATAGTCAACGGCGGGGTCGATTGCGTAGGGGTGCCAGGTGAACGAGAACAGCCGCTCGGGCTCCATGCGCTGTACCGTCACGGTCATGGTCAGGTGCTCGGCGCCCGGCCAGGTGATCCGGCCACGAACCTGCTGCCCCGCGCACGAACGGACCTTCCAGCGCGACGCGAAACCACGCGCCGAACTCGCGGTGATCGGTCAACGCCCGCCACACGCGCGACACCGGCGCCTTCAGCTCAATCCGCTTCTCGATGCGATCTACCATTGGCAACCTCCTGGTTGCCAGTCTATATAGCCCGGTTCCGGCAATGCGCAACCATATGATTGCGCATTTTGTGCGACGATCAGTGTCGCCGCGCCAGGAACTCGCGGCCCGTTGGGGTGATACGGATCATCGCGCACCCATCCATTCGCGTGTGCTCGATGAGACCGCGCTCGTTCGCATCTTCCCACACGGGAAGCCGAGGGCACGACGTGCGCCAGGCTTCCATCACCTCGTGGTAAGGCCGAGCTTCCCTCGCCAGCCAGTCAAGCAGGTCGCTCAGCAGCGCATCGACTGTTTCGGACATCTGGTTCTCCCGCAGTGCGCGGCAACTGCCTCAGCTGTTGATCTGGCTGATCAGCCTGGCCCAGCGATCCAGCACGGGCAGTGTCTTGTCCGCCTTTTCGGCTGGCAGGCTAACGCTGACGCGAACCGCGCCGAGGTCGCGGTAGCGCTTCAGCAGATCCGCATCCTCGCGCACGTTGAACAGCGTCACCGGGCATGACGCCTCGTCGCGACCCGCCTCCTTCAGCATCGCACGGAACTTCGGCACGAAATCGAACACATCGCCATACTGATCCGGCCGGCCAGCCAGCGGGATCCAGCCGTCGCCATAGCGCACCGCGCGCCGTGCAGCCGCTGGATAGGCGCCCCCGACGATCACCGGCGGATGCGGCTTCTGCACCGGTTTCGGCCAAGCCATCATCTCGGGGAAGTTGACCAGCTCGCCGTGGTACTCCGCCTTGCTCTTGGTCCAGATCGCCTTCATCGCCTCAACGCGCTCGCGCACCAGCTTGGCGCGTGTAGCGAACACCGTGCCGTGGTCCTCCATCTCCTCGGCGTTCCAGCCGATGCCGATGCCGAACAGAAAGCGCCCGCCGGACACCTGATCGATCGAGGCCACCAGCTTCGCGGTCTGGATCGTGTCGCGCTGGTTCACCAGGCAGACGCCGGTGCCGACCTTCAGTGTCTTGGTCGCCACCGCGGCGGCCGTCAGGGTCACGAACGGATCCATCACGTCGTAGTACTGCTTCGGCAGTTCGCCGCCCCCGCCCCACGGCGAGCGCCGCGAGGTCGGGATATGCGAGTGCTCGGCTGCCCAGACGGATTCGAAGCCGCGGGCCTCGAGCGCCTGAGCAAACTCGGCTGCCGTCATCGAATAGTCGGTGAAGAACATCGACGCGCCGAAATGCATCGTCTTTCCCTTCCTATCGTCGCAATGGTTCAGCCGTTGACCTGGCGAATCAGTCCCGCCCATTTGTCGAGGGTCGGCAGGACCGCGTCGGCCTGCGCCGCCGGCAGGCTGACGCAGGCGCGCACGACGCCCAAGATCGCGGTAGCGCTTCAGCGTGTCGGCATCGTCGGCGCAGCCGAACAGCGTGATCGGGCAAGAGGCTTCCTCGCGCCCGGCCGCCTTCAGCATCTCGCGGAACTTCGTCATGGAGGTCAGGATGTCGCCGCGGCCGGCCAGCGGGATCCAACCGTCGCCGTAGCGGACAGCGCGTCGTGCAGCCTGCGGGAAAGCGCCGCCGACGATCACCGGCGCATGTGGCTTCTGCACACACTTTGGCCAGGCCATCATCTCCGGGAAGTTGACGAACTCGCCGTGGTATTCGGCCTTGCTCTTGGTCCAGATCGCCTTCATCGCCTCGACGCGCTCGCGCACCAGCTTGGCGCGCGTGGTGAACTCCGTGCCATGGTCTTCCATCTCCTCGGCGTTCCAGCCGACGCCGATGCCGAACAGGAAGCGCCCGCCGGACACCTGGTCGATCGAGGCCACCAGCTTGGCCGTCTGGATCGGATCGCGCTGGTTCACCAGGCAGACGCCGGTGCCGACCTTCAGGCTCTTGGTCGCCATGGCCGCGGCGGTCAGCGTGACGAACGGGTCCATCGCATCGTAGTACCTGCTTCGGCAGATCACCACCGCCCGGAAA
Source organism: uncultured Alphaproteobacteria bacterium (assembly GCA_963812505.1). Lineage (GTDB taxonomy): Bacteria > Pseudomonadota > Alphaproteobacteria > Acetobacterales > Acetobacteraceae > JAMXLO01. The sequence continues at coordinate 50,138 of CAWEVM010000004.1, read as the reverse complement.
TGGCGACCGGCGCGAGGTGGGAATGTGGGAGTGCTCCGGCGCCCAGACCGATTCAAAGCCGCGCGCCTCCAGCGCCTGGGCAAGTTCCGCCGATGTCATCGAGTAGTCGGTGAAGAACATCGATGCGCCAAAATCCATGTCCGTGCTCCTGCCGGTGTGGTTGCGATCTGGTGCGAGCCTAGAAGGGTTTTCGTCGCCAAGCGAGGCCACCAGGGGCGACCGCCGCACGTCGCGCGGCGTTCACCGAGGCTTCACGAATTCGCCGCACAGTCCCACTGACCGCCGCTTGCGCGCGGTCATCTCTGGACGTGACAGGACGCCATGATCCACGAAGGTCTGCCGGCACCGGGAATTGCCGCTGCCATTCCTTGGCTGCTCGCGGAAATGCAGCGCATCAACCGACTGCATGAGACCGGCCATCGGCAGCAGGCCATCGAGCAGTTCCACGAATTGGCAGCGGCGTCGATCCGGACCCAGCGGGAGGATCTGACTTGCAAGGGCTGCATCATCCGGGGCCGCACGACTGATATCAGCATCTTCCGCATCCCGGCGCAGCCGCGGCCAGGCAAGCCTGTCGCGCTGTTCCTGCCAGGCCTGCTGACATTTCTGCCGCTGACAGCTGCGCGCGTGCTGGCATTTGCCGATGTGTTCGACATTGTGCTGTGCGAGTTGCCCGGCCATGGCGCAACGGGCGCAGTGGACGACGTGTCGCTGGATGCGTTCGCCGCGGAATATGCCGCGCTGCTCGACCCTGCCCCGCAGCATGCCGGAAGCCTGTTCGTTATCGGCGAGTCTCTGGGTGGCCTGGTGGCGCTGTCACTGGCACGATCGCGGCCGGACCGGGTCCGCAATGTAGTCCTGCTCGATACGCCCTTCCATCTTACGCGACCCGATCTCGCACTGTGGATCAGCGAGACATGGCGCTGCGGCGGTTGTCGGCCCTATCAGCGCCGCATCTGTGTCGAGATCATGGGGTTCGATCCGGCCGATCCGTCGGTGGCGCGCACGACGCTGCACCATGACCTCGTGCGTCAGGCACCGTTCAAATGTCTGCTCATCCTGGGCGACGACCGGCGATCCTCCGGTGTCGCCTCGGTTGTCACGGCGGCGGATATCGCCATGTTGCGAGCGGCCAACCCGCACCTGCTGGTGGCCGCGCGTGTCCCGGAGACCGGCCACGCCGTTCTTCTGGACAATCCGGACGGCGCACGGGCGGCGTTGCAGTCGTTCATCGTGGATCAGGCGGTCGACGCATGACGCGGACAGGTTGAACCGCAGGAGAGCTTCGCATGCCGCGCTTTTCCATCGTGATCCCGACTCGCCAACGTGCCGATACCCTGCGGTTCGCCGTCGCGACCGCTCTGGCGCAGACCCATCCCGACTTCGAGGTCGTCGTCCAGAACAATGGCAATGATCAGGCGACAAACGAGGTCGTCGCCGCGTTCGCCTCGCCACGCATCGTGCTCAGTTGTTCGCCCAACACCCTGCCGTATTCGGCAAACTTCGAGGCTGCGCTGGCGGCCAGCAGCGGCGAGTTCGTGGCCTTCATCGGTGACGACGACGGCATGATGCCGGACGCCTGTGCGGTCGCCGACGCGGTAATGTCGAGCCGACCGAGCCTCGGTGCATTGCACTGGGCACCGCACAATTACGACTGGCCGAGTTCGTTGCGCGTGGTGGCGCGAAACCGCCTGCTGGTGAATTTGCCAGGTCCTGTCGCCGGCACCATGTGTAGTTGCCGCGATCTGCTGCGCCAGTTGTATGACGGGACCCTCATCTGGACGAGCACGCCACTGATCTACAATGCAGCATTTCTGCGCCGCTCTGTGATCGACAAGGTGAAGGCGTTCTGCGGCGGCCAATACTTCGCCGGCCCTGTCCAGGACGTTCATTCTGGTATCGCCAACCTGTGGGCGATGGACGAGTTCCTCCACATCGATCGACCGTTGTCGATCTGCGGCGCATCGGGCCACAGCAACGGGAACGCGCTCTTCATCGGCAGCGACGGCGTGCCGCTACAGAAGCGTTATCACGCCGAGAATCCAGAGCTGCGCCGAGAGATGGTGGAGTATTTCATCGATACCGCGAACCTTGAGCTGACGGTTGCTTCGGCCCTGATCACGGCCAAGAAGATATTCTTCAAGGATGATCCGGACATCGCCGTCAACATGCGCAATGTCCTGTTGCGGATGGGACTGGGTGCCAATCGAGACCCCCGGCTCTACGACCAGACCATCGCCGAGATGCGGCTGGTTGGACAGAAATACGGTGTCGACACGAATAGCTTCAATCTCCCGCCGAAGCGGCAGACGCCCGACGTTCCTTTCCGTGGCCCGGTGACCGACGCCAGCGGACGGACCACCTGTCTGGCGGTGGACGGTGAGCAGGCAGGCATTGCAACTGTCGCGGACGCGGTACGGCTTGCGGCCTCGATGCTGCCTGCCTCGGTGCCACGCCAACTGGATGCGCTGCTGCCCAGGCCTGGAGCACGCCCGTCCCCGAAACCGATCCCGACGGCCCAGCGGGAACCGTCCGCGGAACTGCGGGTCCCGCATTTGTTCTGGGGTCTGAAGCAGCATGCCGCCGTCGTGGAGGCTCTGAACACACTGGTTGCCCATATGGGCGATACGCGCGACCCGTGGTTCCTGGCTGACAACCTGATCACCTACAGCCACAGTCATGGCTTCCTGACCGAGCCGCGCTTTGTCGCGGCTGTGACGGCCGAGCAACCCTCAGATGTCGAGCTCGCCATCGTCTGGCGCACGCATACATTGTGTTGGTCGGCGGAGAGCTGCCTGGGCGTCGCTGGCGACTTCGTCGAATGTGGCAGTTACCAGGGCTATTCGATGGCAGTCATGCTGCGCTTTCTTGCCGGATTACCCGACCGACAGTGCTTTCTGTACGATCTGTTCGATCCGTCCGGCGGCGCGGGCGAGGGCAAGCGTCTGCCGGCGCACGCCCCGGAGCTGTTCGAGCAGGTCCGCGCACGGTTCCGAGCCTGGCCGAACGTGCGGGTCACCCGCGGCAAGGTGCCCGACGTGCTTGCCGAGGGTGCGCCCCGGAGCATCGCCTTCCTGCATGTCGATATGAACAACCCGCAGGCCGAGTGCGGGGCGCTGGAGGTGTTGTTCGAGCGGATCAGCCCGGGCGGAATGGTCGTGTTCGATGACTACGGCTGGGCCGGCTATCGCGACCAGAAACTCGCGGTGGATGAGTTCATGCGGGACCGCGGGCACGCGGTACTGGAATTACCGACCGGGCAGGGGCTGGTGGTAAAGCGACCAGGCCCGGCATCGGCCACCGTGGCGTAAATCGTTGAACCACTTCACAGATTTTGCCTTCGCCACCCTGGTAGTCTAGCCTGCCGAAGAACCATGGGAGTTCCGCGGAGGCTCGATGCAGGCAGAGCGCGAAGTCGTTCGTTTCCTGTCCGCCTATCAGACGATCTGGCACGCGCACTTCCCCAGTTTGTTCCGGCGGGCGCAGTGGCACATCGTCACCCATCTCTGCACCCATGGGCGCGAGGGAGCGGCCGTTGGCGAGCTCTATGGCCTGGTCAAGCAGGTGTTCCTGCTCGACGATTCAACCGTCAAGGAACGCATCCTCGAGATCAAGGAGCAGGAGCTCTGCGTGGTTGATCCACCGAACGCCGCGCTATCGGCGCGTTCGGTCGTCGCGCCAACGGCGGCATTGATCGATCTGTTCGATCGCCATCTGCTGGCGCTGGCGAAAGAGCTGTTCGCCACGACCGCCACGCTCGATGCCGCGACGCGTACCTGTGCCACCACGCAGGCTCGATCCCGAGCAGCGGGGGATCATCCTGCAATCACTCACCCGGTGTCGCGAGCCGTGGCGGCAGGCCCTGGATCGCATCTTCGACGCCACCAATCTGTCGCGTGCGCGCCGTGTCGAGGCGATCCGGCATCTCAACTCGCTGTCGCACTGGACGCTGCTGCATATGGCGGTCGAGCTTCACTATGGCGTTTCCAGGTTCGCCGGCAGCGAGCCGGGCATCCTGGCCGACCAGATGGCGGCAAGCCTGCTCAATCTGACGGGCCAGAATTTCCAGACAACGCGTGATCACATCGCGTACCTGACGGGTCTCGGACTGCTTCAGCGTCAGCCCGGCAAGTCACTGCGCGTGGCGCTGTCGGAATCCGCAGCCACGGAGTTTCATCGGGCATTGGGGACTGCGGCCGCTGCCTTGCCGGAGGTCGCTCGCAGCCTCGCGGCGACCTCGCCGGAGCAAATCGCTGATCCCGCGGTCGAAGCGACGCTGAACCTGCGCTCGGCTGAGGCGATGCAACTGCTTGCAGGCATCGAGCCTCGGCATCACCTGGTGATCCTTCAACCGCACTCAGCAGTGCGTCGCGTCGCGTTACCGCAAGGCTCGCTCACCATCGGCCGCGCGTTGCCCAGCACGCTGCTTCTGGACGCGGCGGAAGTGTCACGCGCGCATTGTCGCATCGATGTTGCCGGCGACGATGTCACGGTCACTGACCTCAATTCGACCAACGGCACGCTTCTGGACAACAAGCGCCTTGCCGGCACAGCGCCGCTGCCTCATGGCGCGCTGTTGCGCATAGGGAACTACGTACTGACCTGCGAATATGAAAGCGTGCTGCAGGCACAGGAGGCGGACAGCACGCGGCGGGCATCGTCCGCCGAAGTGACTGTGCTACGGCCGCGTCGTAGCCGGTCGTCGTAGGAACAAAACAGAAAACTCCAGGCATATCACCCGACAAAATCTCGCGGGAATCCCGAACACACTTTGGCGGGTTTCCAGTGGATTTTCTGCGACTCCTGACGGGGCATCGTTGCTGTTGAGCGTTAGGGCTCGCCGGCATAAGTCGCGGGTGCGGCCCGAGAAAGTTCCGGTCGCAATAGCCACTACGGCTGGTGGCATACTGCCGGCGTCGCTCGTGCCGATCAGATCCGCGATACGTCCTCCCCGAACACGTATCGGCGGTCCCCACTGATCCGCATGGCATCCGGAGGAGCAGGCATGCGGGGTACCCCGACCAGCGCATGCCTGCTCACCTTTTTCGCCCGTTCTCAGATCCTCCGCGGCGCTGTTGCGAACCTGTCGAGCAGCGGCACAAGCACGAATATGAACGAGGTGAAGGCCGCCGACACCACGATCAGCGGTGCCAGCGTTTGGTGGAACAGATGCTGATAGAGGAACGCACCGATCGTGTCGGCAAGCGGGTTGGCCAGGTTGATGACCGACATCAGCGCGGCGAATGCGAAGCCCTCGGACCGCTCGGGACAATGCTCGGCTGCAAGCGTCAGCGTCGCGATGTTTGCGATCATGCCGGCGATGCCGTTGACGAAGTATATCGCGATCGCGCTCGTTTCATCGACCATGCCGAGGAACGCCAGGGTCACGAGTGTGCCTGCCAGTATGCTGAGGTTGAGCAAAGCGCGCGTCGTCAGGCCGGTCAGCAGCCAGCGGTAGAGCAGCCCTCCCGCAATCCACCCGCCGGCGTTCACCGATGACAGCATGCCGATCGTGCCCTGCGAAAAGCGCAGGTTGTCGCTCATGTGGAAATAGAGCGGCGTGCCAAAGCCGGGGCTGAAATAGTAGCAGAACAGGAAAGCCGCGATCAGCCACAGTGTGCGTGAGCGGAAGGTATCGATGAAGCCCCGCAGCGCGCTTCGCAGTTCGGCGATATTGATGCCGGCGTGCCGTTCGTCGACCAGTGCAATGCTGCTTACGATGACCGCAATGGGTGCCACCGCGGCGATCGCGGCTGCGGCATGCAACGCGCCAGGAGCTGACAGGACTTCAATCAGCCCGCCGCCGGCCAACGACCCCACCATGACCGCGATGTTGAACCACAGCCATTGCTGGTTGATGAAGGCTGCACTCGCCCGATGCTTCTGGCCGTTCTCCACGAGCAGGGCACCACACACTGTGCTGGACACGGCCATTGCGATCGCCGTCAGCAGCAGCGCGAACACGATCGCTGCCGGCGTCAGCACCTGGGTGGTCCACAGGAAGGCGGCGACCGCGCCGATATTGGCGAGCAGCAGATAGCTGCGCCGCCGGTAGCCGAACAACGGCAGGAAATCCGAAATGACGCCATACAGCGGCTTGATCACCCACGGCACGTCGAGCACCGCCAGCGACGCGGCGATCTGCACCGGATCCCAATTCTGGGTCTCCTTCAGATAGTGCGTGAGCGGCTGCCAGACCACACCTGCCTTGGCCTGCCCAAGTCCCTCCACCGTATAGACGATGGCGAAGAACAGCATCAGGCGGGAAATCCCGTCGGCGGTCGAATTGCTGTCGCGGGATTTGCGCATGACTGTGCAGTGTGCGCGGTGGCGATGCTTGCCTCAATCCCTGTGCCACCTATGCTGGCCGATGCAGTGCGGGAACTGACGGCATGGCGTGGCGGATCGGCATCGATATCGGCGGCACCTTCACCGACGTCGCTCTGGTGGAGGAAGAGACCGGCCGCATGGCCATCGTCAAGCTGCTGACCACGCCGCATGATTTCGGCCACGCGGTGATCGACGGCATCCGGCAGGGTCTGGATACGAACCGCATCGACCCTGGCGATGTTTCGTTTCTGTCACATGCCACCACGGTGGTGACCAACGCGTTGCTGGAGAACAAGGGCGCACGCGCCGGGTTCGTCACGACGCGTGGCATGCGCGACATCTTGGAGTTGCGGCGTTCATCGCGAGCCGATCTCTATGATCTGCTGCAGGACCCGCCCGCGGTATTAGTGCCGCGGCGCTGGCGGTTCGAGATCACCGAGCGGATCGATGCGCAAGGCGAGGTGGTGGCTCCCCTGGCAGAGGACGAACTGCCGGCGCTGATCGCGGCGATCGGCGACGCGGGATTGCAGACGGTCGCGGTGTCGTTGCTGTTTTCCTTCCTGAACGACGCACACGAGCGTCTCGTGGGCAAAGCGTTGCGTGCCGCGCTGCCTGGCGTCGCGGTATACCTGTCATCCGAGGTGCTGCCCGAGATCCGCGAATTCGAACGCGCCAGCACGACGGCGGTCTGTGCCGTGGTGGGACCGGTGCTGGCTTCGTATCTCGACCGTCTGCAGAGCGCGATATCGCGCCTCGGTTTGCCGCAACTGCATGTCATGGGCTCGTCTGGCGGTGTGTTCGACATCGCGGAGGGACTGCGCATGCCGGCGATGGCGGTCGAGTCTGGTCCCGCCGCCGGCGTGATCGCCGCCTCGCTGGCGGGTCGGCAGTTGGCTCGGCCGAACCTGATCTCGTTCGACATGGGCGGCACCACGGCGAAGGCCAGCGTGATCGCCGATGGCGAGGTGTCTGTCACCGCCGAATTCGAGGTCGGCGGCGCCGGCCATGCCAATCGCTGGATGCACGGCACCGGTCATCCGATCCGCGTGCCGGTGATCGACCTCGCGGAAGTCAGTGCCGGTGGCGGCTCGATTGCATGGGTCGATCCGGGTGGTGCGCTGAAGGTGGGCCCGCACAGTGCAGGCGCATCCCCTGGTCCCGCGTGCTATGGCATCGGTGGCACCGCGCCAACGGTGACCGACGCGGACATGGTGCTCGGTTATCTTGACCGTGAAGCGCTGCTCGGTGGTGCGTTGCGCATCGATCTCGCCGCGGCGGAACGAGCGATCGACGCGGCAATCGCGCGGCCACTCGGCATGACCGTACTGGAAGCCGCGGCGCGCATCGTCGAAGTCGTCAACAGCAATATGGCGCAGGCATTGCGCATCGTGTCGATCGAACGCGGCCACGATCCGCAGGAGTTCAGCCTCATCGCCTTTGGCGGCGCGGGCCCTGTGCATGCAGTGTCGCTGGCCGAGGAATTGCAGATACCGGAAGTGATCGTGCCGCCGGCGCCTGGTGCATTCTCGGCACTTGGACTGGTGGCAAGCGATCTCAAGCGCGATTATTCGCGCACGCTGTACGCCGATCTGGGCAGCATTGACGCGGCGCGTGTCGCAGGGGTGTTCAGCGGCATGGAGCAGTCGGGACGTGAGATGCTGCGTGCGGCTCGCGTTCCGTCAGAACGGCAGGTGTTGCTGCGCCAGGCGGATGTACGTTATCGGCGGCAGGCGTACGAGCTGACAGTGCCGATTGCCGAGGGCGAAATCACCCGTGCCACACTGGATGGACTTGCTGTCGCTTTCCACGCGAGACACGAACAGACCTATGGACATGCAAACCGCTCGGAGCGGGTGCAGCTGGTGAATCTGCGCCTGACGGCATTCGGCCGGTTGCCCGATCTTGTCTTGGCGCAGCGCGGGGATCCCGCGAGCGCGCGTGTGCGCGACCGTGACGTATGGTTTGCCGAAAGCGGCTTCACCTCGACGCCTGTGCACTGGCGCGATGGGTTGACCGCTGGCATGCAGATCGTCGGCCCCGCGATCATCGAGGCGATGGACTCCACCACGGTCGTGCCGCCGGGATGGCAGGCACAGATCGACGAGCTTGGATACATTGTCATCGCGAGGAGCGTTGCGACGTGACAGGTGAGCAGATGCATCGACTGAAGACCGACCCAGCCCGCTTCGAGGTGGTGAAGAACGCGCTCACATGCGCGGCCGAGGAGATGAAGATCGTCCTGGCGAAGACAGCGTATTCGCCACTGCTGAAGGTGGCCGGCGACTACTCCTGCGGCATCTTCGATGTTCAGGGCAACATGGTCGCGCAAGGTCCCGATCTGCCGATTCACCTCGGCTCCATGCCCGATGCGGTGCGCGCGGTCGTGCAGGCGTTCCCTGATGTCGCGCCTGGTGACGTGTTCATTCATAACGATCCATATCAGGGTGGCTCGCATCTGCCCGACGTGAATGTCGTTGCGCCTGCCTTCCACGAGGGCCGCCTGCTCGGCTTCGGCTGCGTGCGTGCGCACTGGCCCGACATCGGCAGCGCCACGCCCGGCAGTTACGGCGCGGTGACCGAGATCTACGGCGAAGGCCTGCGCCTGCCGCCTATACGTTTGTATCGTGACGGCAAGCCGGACCCCGCCATCGAGGCGATAATCTTCGCGAATGTCCGCACCCCCACCGAGCGCCTCGGTGATCTGCGCGCCCAGGTGGCGGCGAACTGGCGTGCCGCCGCTCGATTGCAGGCACTTGCGGCCAAATACGGCACCGACACGCTGCTCGACATCATGCAGGAGGTGCAGGACTACTCGGAAACCATGATGCGTGCCGCGCTGCGTGCACTGCCCGATGGTGAGGCGGAGTTTTCCGATGTCTTCGACGGCGATGGTGTCATCGCGCCGGGCGAGGTCGATGACGAGACGTTCACCGTGAAGCTTCGCATCATCAAGCGCGGCGATACGATCGTTGCCGACTTCACCGGCTCCGATCCGCAGGTGGCCGGACCAATGAACGCGCCGCTCACGGTGACCGCGTCCGGTGTGTTCTGCGCGCTGAAGATGATCGCCGATCCAAAAAGCCTGATCCCGCCCAACTCCGGCTGCTGGCGTCCGGTCACGGTGACCGCGCCCCCGGGCTCGGTGGTGAACGCGCAGCTACCCGCACCGGTGGTGTACGCCAACCACGAGATTTCGCATCGCGTCGCCGACATGGTGATGGCGGCGATGTTCGCCTTCACGCCGCGCACCGTGATGGCGGGATCGCAGGGCACCTCTGCGGTCATGACATTCGGCGGCACCGACTATCGCACCGACGAGCGCTATGTCAGCTACGAATCGGTGAAGGGTGGCTTCGGCGCGCGGCCGGTGAAAGATGGCATCAACGCCGTCGCATCGACCGTCTCCAACATGATGAACACGCCGATCGAGATCATCGAGATGAGCTTTCCGCTGCGCGTGGAGGAATACGCGCTGGTGCCTGACAGCGGCGGTGCCGGCACGTGGCGCGGCGGCCTCGGCGTGCGTCGCGTGTGGCGCGTACTGGAGCGGCAGGCCCATGCGGCGGTCTGCTGCGAACGCACCGTCACGCCGCCGTTCGGTCTCGCCGGTGGCAAGTCAGGCGCGCCAGCGAAGCTGGAACTGATACCGCCGAATGGCAACGCGCGCAGGCTGATCAGCAAGGGCGGCTTCATCGCGCCCGGCGGTTCGCTGGTGGTGATCGAGGCGCCTGGTTCCGGCGGCTATGGCCCACCGTCCGGCCGCGATCGCGCGCATCTTTCCGAAGACCTGCTGGACGGATACGTTACCCCGCTGGCGGCACGCCGCGACTACGGCGCCGACTCGATGTGAGAGAACAAGGAGAGTGGAAATGTCAGGCACGCAACCGGTCATCGCGCAGAAGAGCCCCTATCGGATGGATGTGGAGGCCGGCAAGTCGTATTGGTGGTGCGCCTGCGGCAAGAGCGGCAACCAGCCGTACTGCGACGGATCACACAAGGGCAGCGGCTTCGCGCCGGTCGAGTTCAAGGCGGAGGAATCCGGCCAGGTCGCGTTCTGCGGCTGCAAGAACAGCGGCAACAAGCCCCGTTGCGACGGGACGCATCGGAGTCTGTAGCACATGAAGATCGACGACGTATCGCTGACCATCGTCGCGTGGGACGGCATCCCGGCGACGCGCTATCACCTTGGCGCGCTGGCCTCGTCCACCAGCAATCTCGGCCTGCTGCGCATCCACACAGACGAGGGATTGGAAGGCCACGCGTTTCTGGGTGCCGCGACCAATCCCGCGTCGATGGACGGACCGCAGCTTATCCGGTCGCTCAAGCCGATGCTGATGGGGCAGAACCCGCTGGAGCGCGAGCGCATCCACGGCGCCATGCGACTGGTGTCGCGCATTGTCAGCTACCGCACGATCGGGGCGGTGGACACTGCACTGTGGGATCTGTGCGGCAAGATCGCCAAGCTGCCGATACACGCGCTGATGGGCACATGCCGCACTTCGATCCTTGCCTATGCGAGCTCGCAGGTGTTGCCCGACATCGCGGCCTATGTCGATCAGGCGCAGACGTTCAAGGCAAACGGCTGGCGCGCCTACAAGATCCATCCGCCGCGCGATCCGGATCAGGACATCAAGGTATGCGCGGCGGTTCGCAAGGCGGTGGGCGATGACTTCCGGCTGATGCTCGATTCCACCTGGAGCTACAGCTACACCGATGCGCTGCGCGTCGGCCGTGCGATCGAGGAGATGGGCTACTACTGGTACGAAGATCCGATGTCGGACGAGGACATCTACAACTACGTCAAGCTGCGCGAGAAGCTGGATATCCCGATCATGGCGACGGAGTTTCCCGCCGGCGGACTGGAGACCTATCCGATCTGGCTGACCGAGCGCGCCACCGACTATCTGCGCGGCGATATCCCGAATAAGGGCGGCCTTACCACCATGTTGAAGACCGCGCATCTCGGCGAGGCGTTCAACATCAAGTACGAAGTGCATCACTCGGGCAATTCGCTGAACAACCTGGCCAACCTGCATCTGTGCATGGCGATCCGCAACACCACGATGTTCGAGGTGCTGCTGCCCGACGGGGCGCACAAATTCGGCATGGCGAAGGAGCTAGAGATCGATGGCGAGGGGATGCTGCATGCCCCGACAGGCTCGGGCCTGGCCGCGGAGATCGACTTCGATCTGATCAAGCGGAAGACGGAGGCGGTGCTGAGCTAAGGGTCGTCCCCCTGTCACTATGCAAGCAACCTCCGCCTCGCGAGATTCCGCATCAGCGCCGCCGCGCCGAAGCTCCACGCCTCGCACTGGTCCGTCGGCATCATCCGGTTTACCAGCCTACCCAGCTTCGGCGCCGCGATCGTCACGACGTCGCCGGTCTTGTGGGTGAACCCTTTGCCTGGCGCGTCGCGATCCTCCACCGGCGCGAACATCGTGCCGAGGAACAGCACCGCACCGTCAGGATAGCGGTGATGCTGGTTCACCATCTGCGCCACCAGATCGGCCGGGTCGCGACTGATCTTTGCAATCGATGACGCGCCGCTCAGTTTGAATCCATCGTCCCCCGCGACGGTGAGCGAAACCGTCGTCTGCCGGACGTCGTCCAGCGTGAACCGTGCGTCGAAGAAGCGCAGCAACGGCCCGATCGCGCATGACGCGTTGTTGTCCTTTGCCTTGCCGAGCAGCAGCGCGGATCGCCCCTCCACGTCGCGCAGGTTCACGTCGTTGCCCAATGTCGCGCCGACGATGCGGCCTGACGATGACGCGACCAGCACCACCTCGGGCTCCGGGTTGTTCCACGACGACTTCGGATGAATCCCCGCATCCATGCCGGTGCCGACCGCGGCCATCGGCTGCGCCTTGGTGAAGATCTCTGCGTCCTCACCGATGCCGACCTCGAGATACTGGCTCCATGCGCCTTGCTCGATCAGCACCTGCTTCAGGTGGCTCGCCTCGGCTGATCCAGGCTTGAGCCTGGCCAGATCGTCGCCGACCAGCCGGTTCACCTCCGCGCGAATTGCCACTGCAGCGTTCAGGTCCCCGCGCGCACGCTCCTCGATCACGCGTTCGATCATCGACAGGACGAACGTCACGCCGGCCGCCTTGATCGCCTGCAGATCGATCGGCGCCAGCAGCCACGGCTTGTTGCGATCGCGATGGTCGGGTGGAGTGTTGGCCAGCACGTCATCCAGCCCGCCGATGCGCTCGCCTGTCGCGGCGCGCAGACGTTCAGCTGGTGCATCGGCCTCGCACAGATCGCGCATGGTGGGGAAGCTCGCCGATATGTCGAGCAGATCGCCGTCCCGCACCGCCACGACGGACGGACCGCCGACATCAGGGCGCCACACGCGACCCGCCAGTGCGGCATAAGTGCTGTCGTCCGGCAGCACGGGCAGCAACGCCTCACGAAATGCGGTCATCCCCTGTCCTCCCAAAGCCAGGCCCGGCACCCTATACTAAGAGCGATGAACCCAGGAGGCAGGCCCATGCGGCTGTTCGGCTCGTCGAACACAGCGGATACCGAGACGTTTCCCGTGACCCACACCGAGGAGGAGTGGCGCGCGAAACTCTCGCCCGCGCAATACCAGGTGTTGCGCAAGCATGGCACGGAGCGCGCCGGCACCAGCCCGCTGAACGCGGAAAAGCGGCACGGCAAGTTCGTCTGCGCCGGCTGCGGTCAGGAGCTGTTCGCCTCCGGTACCAAGTTCGAAAGCGGCACCGGCTGGCCCAGCTTCTATCAGCCGCTGGAAGGAGCGGTCGGTTCCACCGAAGACCGCAGTCTCTTCACGACGCGCACCGAGGTGCATTGCAGCAACTGCGGCGGTCACCTCGGCCACGTGTTCGACGATGGGCCTCGCCCGACCGGGCAGCGCTACTGCATGAACGGCGCGGCGATGGACTTCAAGCCGGACTGACAACTATTCTGCTGCCGCAGGCAGTGCAACCGTGCGCTGCCGCTGCCGCTCCTTCTTCAGCTCCTCCGCAACCAGGAACGCCAGCTCCAACGCCTGCGAGCCGTTCAGCCGTGGGTCGCAATGCGTATGATAGCGATCCGCGAGCGCGTCCTCATCGATCCGTTGCGCGCCACCGGTGCATTCGGTGACATCCTTGCCGGTCATCTCGATGTGCATACCACCGAGCCGGCTTCCCTCCGCACGATGCACCGCAAAGCAGGCGCGCAGTTCCGCGATGATCCGGTCGAACGGACGTGTCTTGCGTCCTGTTTCAGTCGTCACCGTATTGCCGTGCATTGGATCGCACGACCACACCACGCTATGTCCTGCACGCCGCACGGCCCGTATCAGCGGAGGCAATCCGGTGCCGATGCGCTCCGCACCCATGCGCGTGATCAGCGTCAGCCGCCCCGGCTCGTTCCGCGGATTGAGCGTGTCGATCAGACGAAGCACTTCGTCCGGGGTCATCGTCGGCCCGCATTTCAGACCCAGCGGGTTGGCGACACCGCGCATGAATGCAACGTGCGCGCCATCCGCCTGCCGCGTGCGCTCGCCGATCCATGGCAAATGCGTGGAACATGCGTACCAATCGCCGGTCAGCGAGTCCTGCCGCGCCAATGGCTCTTCGTAGTTCAGCAGCATCGCATCGTGGCTGGTGTAGAACTCGGCCGAGCGAAGCTGAGGCGCGTTTGCCGACGTCAGGCCGCAGGCCGCCATGAACGCCAGCGACTCCTGGATGCGCCGGCAGATCTCGCCATAGCGCTCACCTTGCGGTGACGCCGCAATGAACGCCTGGTTCCACTGCTGCACCCGCGCCAGGTCGGCAAAGCCGCCTTGCGTGAAGGCGCGCAGCAGATTGAGCGTGATCGCCGACTGATTGTAGGCGCGCAGCATTCGCGACGGGTCCGGCGTGCGCGCCGCCGCATCGAACGTGATGTCGTTGACGATGTCACCGCGATAGGAGGGCAGAGTGACGCCATCGATCGTCTCTGTGGGTTGAGAGCGCGGCTTGGCGAACTGCCCGGCCAAACGCGCGACCTTCACCACCGGCACGGCGGCGGCATAACTGAGCACCACCGCCATTTGCAGCAGCACCTTCACCGTGTCGCGCAACGCGTTGGCATGGAATTCGGCGAACGATTCCGCACAGTCGCCGGCTTGCAACAGAAACGCCTCGCCTGCCATGGCGCTGGCAAGCTGCGCCTTCAATGCGCGCGCCTCGCCGGCGAAGATCAGTGGTGGTGCGACGCGAAGTTCCGCCTCGACAGCGTCAAGCGCCGCTGCGTCCGGATAGATCGGCGCCTGCGCGATCGGGCAGGCGCGCCAGTCCTGTGGTGTCCACATGGCGCGTCATCGCGGTCGCTGAGGCGCGCGAGGCGGTGCGGGTTGCGGTACGGGCCTCGGAACGGACGGGCCGGTGATGACGTCGAAATCGAATCCTGAACTGGACATACGAGCCTCCTTCAGTAAGAGGCCGCTCTGTCTTGGCGAAATCCGATTTCCGATGCCGTAGAAATGCGAAAGCCGCCTTGACGGGGCGGCTTCGGGGTTCCTGCTAGTAGTGCACGATCCTAGGCCGCCGGTGTGTACCAGCGGTACCAAAATCGTGAGGCGGAAATGATCTGCATCCGTGCCATAACTGCTCATTAGCCCAGAAGCGGTGCAAATGGCAAGCGCAGATTTGCGCTCAGGTGATCGACGGATTGTCGGGATCGAGCGCACGCACCAGATAATCGTTGCTCTGCGGCGCATAGAGCTGCCACAGCGAGCGAAGTTCGGCGATCGGCCTGTCACTCCAATCGATCCGCAGGTCGATGAGCGGGAAGCTCTCGCGCTCCACCACCAGCAGATGCGCACTGCGCACGGGCACAGGCTCGCCGCCTGCCGCGAGGCCCGCTTCCAGCGCCACCACCAGCCGCTCTGCCAGCGGGGCGGATGGGTCGGCCTTGAACGCGCGCAGCATCGCCGGAGGCACCGTCGTGTTCGCCAGGATATTGCCGATCGCGCAGGCGTCCTGTGCAGTTGCCGCGTCCAATTCCGGCTTGACCCGTGCGCCGCTGAAAGCGGCTGTGTTGCCGGCCGCATCCAATACGGCGAGCTGCCGCCAATGCGCGTGCGACGTTGAGGCGACTAGCGCATCCAATGTCTGCTGCGCCGAGCAGCCGGAGCGCAGCAGCGCGAGCCCACGTGGCCCAAGCCGCGGATCGGTGCGATGCTGCGTCAGCACAGCGCCAACACCGGCGGCGCAATAGGCGCAGCGCGCGCCGACGGCGATCGAGGATGTGGTCACGGCAGCGCCGATCTGTCCGGTACGGGGGCAGCGGCCGATGAGAGAGAAGGTCATGGGTCTCTAATGTCGCGTTCCGTTGAGTTGTCGATGCCCGGAGCTGCCGCCTCGTTCGATGACGGGAAGAAAGCTGCAGCAGCCGGTTTTGTCCAGCTCGCCGTGTCAGTGATCCTGCTCAGCAGCGCGTGGCCCCTGACAAAGATCGCCCTAAGCCTCGGTAGCACGCCGCTGTGGTTTGCAGAAGGGCGTGCCGTATTGTCCGGTGCAACGATCGCCACAATTCTCGCGGTACAGGGCCGACTGCGCGTACCGCATCGCAACGATCTTCCCGCACTGATTGCGGTCGGCGTCTGTCAACTTGGGCTTTACTTTGCGTTCGCCCACGAAGCGGTCGCCTGGGTTCCCGCGGGACGCACTGCGATCCTTGCGAACACGACGACGATGTGGGTTGTACCGTTGTCGCTGATCTTTCTGCATGAAACCATTCCGCCGCGGCGCTGGATCGCGGCCGGGTTTGGCCTCGCCGGTGTGGTGATCCTGATGAGCCCGTGGGCGATCGATTGGTCGTCCCGCGACACGCTGATCGGCCATGCCTTTCTGCTGGGCGCATCCTTCTCCTGGTCGATCGCCATCATCGTCACCCGTGCCGCGACGCCGCGCTCGACAATGTTCGAGTTGATGCCTTGGTGTTTCGCCATCAGTGCGCTCTTCCTCCTGCCGTTGCTGCTGTTGCACGCACCGCATGGCGGGATCGGTACGCATCCCGCGTCGTGGGCCGCGTTGGCCTGCATCGGCCTGATCGCCAGCCCGTTCGGCACATGGTGCGTCATTCAGGCGACGGCGACATTGCCCGCCGTGGTGTCCTCGGTCGGCTTCCTGACAACCCCGGCGATCAGCCTGATCCTCGCCAACCTCCTACTCGGCGAGCCGATCACTGTGGACCTGCTGGCCGGTTCCGCGCTGATCATCTTCGGTGTCGGCGCCGCCGCATGGCCGACGCGGCGATGATGCTGAAGGCCATTGAGGCAGGGCAGGGCGGTTCGCCGCTCATCCTGCTACATGGTCTGTTCGGTTCGGCCCGCAATTTCGGCGGCGTGCAACGTGCGTTCGCGCAGCATCGGCGCACGATTGCCCTCGATCTGCGCAATCACGGCGCGAGCCCACACGACAGCGACATGCGATACGCGACCATGGCCGCCGATGTGCTGCAAACTCTCGATCGGCTTGGCGCGCTCCCGGCGGTGCTGCTCGGACATTCGATGGGTGGCAAGGCGGCAATGCAGGCGGCGCTGATGCAGCCCGATGCAGTCGCCCGCCTGATCGTCGCCGATATTGCGCCGGTGCCCTATCCGCCGCATTTGCGCCCCACGGCCGAGGCGATGACTGCGCTGCCGCTTGCTGCGGGGATGACGCGAGCGGCGGCGGATGCCGCGCTGGCCGAGGCAGTTCCAGATGCAGGAATGCGTGCGTTCCTGCTGCAGAATTTGCAGCTGGGTGCGGAGCCGGCCTGGCGCATCGGCCTTGCCGAGATCATCGCCGCCTTCGCTGACATCGAGGCCTGGGACGTACCCGACAATGCACGCTACACCGGACCAACCTTGTTCATTGCGGGTGCAACGTCGAACTACATCAAGCCACAGCACCGCCCGGTGATCCGCGCACTGTTCCCGAAGGCACGCTTCGTTACGCTGAAGAATGCCGGACACTGGCTGCATGCCGAAAATCCGACAGGCTTCGTCGCCGTGGTCGAAGCGTTTTTGACAGCCGTCAATTGATCCAAGCATCATCCCAGACATGCGTCTGACCGACGAGGAAAGTGCCATGCTGGCCGGCGAGGCGGGGCCGGCGCGGCAGTGGGCGATCGACCATCAGGTCCGCGTCGGACGTTATCTCGGCGCAGCCGACTTCGTGCCTGTATCGCAGGCGCACATCATGGCCGACACCGAATCGCTCGGCGTCGCTGGCGTCGAATGGCTCGAACGCCTGGCTGCACTGCCCGAGCACGAACGCCGCGTGCGCATCCCCTCCATCACCGATCCGCGCGGCACGGACTTCGCCGCTGCGGCGCGACTGAAGCATCAGGAGTGGATGCTGGCATTGGAGCGCCGCGTCATCACGGCCTTCGAGGCACTCGGCGTCCTAATGACCGACACCTGCATCAACTACCAGACGATTATGCCGGCGGTGTTCGGCGAACACATGGCGTATGGCGACACCGGTGTGGTGATCTACTCGAACAGCGTGCTCGGTGCACGATCGAATTTCGAAGGTGGACCGTCCGCGCTGGCCGCCGGCCTGACGGGACGCACGCCGCGCTACGGCTTTCATTTGCCGGAGCAGCGCCGAGCGACGCTGTTGCTGCGCGTCGATTATACGCCGCGTGAACTGCATGATTGGGGCGCGATCGGCGGCATCGTTGGACGCATCGCCGGAGACTATTGGCAAGTGCCTGCACTGCTTGGCATTGACCGCATTCCTACTTCGGATGAGCTGAAGCATTTCGGCGCGGCGCTTGCGAGCTACGGATCCGTGGCGCTGTTTCACATGGTCGGAATTACGCCGGAAGCGGAGCATGCGGTCGATGCGTCTTTGACGGTCAAAGCAGCCATCGCTGAAGCCGACGTCCGCGCATTTCAAGCCGCCTATCGTGCAGGCGTGGAAAAAGTCGATGTCGTGGTATTTTCCGCGCCGCAACTCAGCCTTATTGAACTGCGCGAGCTTGCCGCCATGCTGGACGGACGACGCGCGACGATACCGATGCTGGTGGTGACCAGCCCACAGGTGAAGCCGGATGCCGATCGGTTCGGCCTCACCGCGCGCATCGAAGCGGCAGGCGGTCTCGTGCTGTCCGGCATGTGCTTCTACCAGAGCTATGCACGCGAAATGGCAGAGGCGAATGGCTGGCAGTCGCTCGCCACCAGTTCGGCGAAGCTGGTCAATATTCTCGGCGGTTACGGGTATAGGCCGGTGTTACTGTCGATGCACGAATGCGTCGACGCGGCGTGCTGCGGGAGGATCGGATGATTGAGTTCTCCGCTGTCGCTGCGATGGGACGCCGCGTCCGCGGCCACGCGCTGGTGGCGAAGGACGGATTTTCCGCACGCTACGATCTCGACCGCGTTGCAGGCGTGTTCTCGCGGCCGGAGCATAAGCTGGCAGGTCGGTCTTATGTCGGACGCATTCTGGTGTTGGATGCAGCGAAGGGTGGCGTGGCGACCGCCTGGATGTTGAAGGAAATGACGGCGCGTGGCGTGATGCCGGCAGCGTTGGCGCTCAATCGGGTGAACCCGATCATGGTGCAGGGGGCGGCGCTGGCGGAATTCACCATGATCTCCGGGTTCGATGTCGATATCACCGCCGTGGTGCCGAATGACGCGCTGGTGGAGATCGATCCCGAAGCTACGCCGCCCTGCCTGAGGGTCTTGGCGGAAGCATGACAGGTGTGGCTACATAAGGGGTCTCAGCAAGGCTCCCCCTCCCCTTGCGGGAGGGGCCCACCCTACCGCAGTTCGAAGCCCAGATTGCGCAGCGCGTCTCGCATGCGGTCGCGGCCTCTCAGCGCCGCCGCATCCTTCACGCGGCTGAAGCACTGCTGCGTCCAGTCGATCGCCCTCATCCCCTGCTCGTGCTGAAAGTCGCGCATCGTCGCGTTGTAGTCATCGATCGCCTCGCTGTGCGGTGCGACGGAGTACTGCTCGCGATGCAACACCAGGGACTGAGGCAGGCGCGGCTTGATGTCGGTAGGCCGGTCCGGATCGGGATACCCAACCGACATGCCGAACACCGCGAAGACATGCGGTGGCAGACCAAGCTCGGCCGCGATCTGCTCGGGCAGGTTCCTCATAGCGCCAATGTAAACCGTCCCCAGTCCGAGCGACTCCGCAGCGATCAGCGCACTCTGTGCAGCCAGGGCCGCATCCACCACGCCGACGATGAACTCCTCGATATAATGCGTACCATCCACCTGCGCCTGGTGCTCGGCTGCGATGCGATCGAGGCGTGACAGGTCGGCGAGCCAAACCAGCAGAAGCGGCGCGTCGCGGATGAACTGCTGCTGTCCGGCAAGCTCCGCCAGCCGTGACTTCCGGTCGGACTCCTGTATCGCCACCACACTCCAGAACTGCAGGTTGGACGAGGTGGAGGCGGATTGCGCCGCGGCAATCAGCAATTCGAGCGTGCCATCAGGCAAAGCGCGCGGCAGGAAGGCACGCACCGATCGGTGATTGAGGATGGTCTCCAGCACCTCGTTCCATTGCTGCGGTGCAGCGAGCGCGCCGTCGCGGTTGCGCCGGTTCAGTAGTGTGTGTGCGTCGGCGGCAAACTCCGACAAGGTGCTTGCAGATAACACGTTGCACTCCAGATATGTAAATCTGGTAGATCATTCCCGACCCACACGGGCCGTGCAAGCCAACGTCCAGGAAGGAGACGGTCAATGACTATCTACTCGGGCCCCGTATTCGGGATGGCCCGCCAGCAGTTTCAGGTGATCGCAGACTACCTGGAGATCCCCAACGACGAACGCGATCGGCTGCTCTATCCGAAGCGGGCGATCACCGTGTCCTGTCCGATCCATCGTGATGACGGCAAGATTGCCGTCTACCAGGGCTATCGCGTGCAGCACCATCTGACACTCGGGCCGACCAAGGGCGGCACACGATTCGCGCTCAGCGTCGACATCGGCGAGGTAGCGGCGCTGGCGATCTGGATGAGCTGGAAATGCGCCCTCGCTGGGCTGCCATATGGCGGCGCGAAGGGCGGCATCACGGTCGATCCGCGCGCGCTGTCACGCCATGAGCTCGAGAACCTGTCGCGTCGCTACATGCAGGAGATGATCCCTTTCGTTGGTCCGCACACCGACGTGATGGCGCCCGACATGGGCACCAACGAGCAGGTCATGGCGTGGTTCATGGACACCTATTCCATGTATCAGGGCCGGACGGTCACCGAAATCGTCACCGGCAAGCCGGTGGCATCGGGTGGCACCGAGGGCAGGCGTGAGGCCACAGGTCGCGGTGTCGCCTACCTTGCCTGCCGCGCATTGGAGCGCGTCGGTTTGCAGCCGTCGGGTGCCACGATGATCGTGCAGGGTTTCGGCAATGTCGGCAGCTATACGGTGGAAACGCTGGCAAAGCGCGGTGTGAAGCTCATCGGTGTCTCGGATCATACCGCATGCTATTTTGATCCGCGCGGTCTCGACGCCGGTGCGCTTTTGCATCATGCGCAGGAGCGTGGCGTGCTGGCGGGGTTCTCCAATCAGCTCTCTTTCGATCCGAACGAACTGCTGATGCAGAAATGCGACGTGCTGGTGCCGGCCGCGATGGAACAGGTGATCGATGCGTCGGTTGCAAAGCGCCTACAGTGCCGGGTGCTGGCGGAAGCCGCGAATGGTCCCACGACCCCTGACGCCGATCTGGTGCTTGATCAGCGGCGCGGCGAAATTTTCGTCGTGCCGGACGTATTGTGCAACGCCGGCGGCGTGGTGGTCAGCTACTTCGAATGGGTGCAGGATCTCCAGCAGTTCTTCTGGGACGAAAGCGAAGTTATGAGCAAGCTCTACCATGTGCTGGATCGCGCGTTCACCCAGGTGATGCGCCGCGTCGAGCGTGACGGTGTGTCGCACCGCACAGCGGCGATGGCGATAGGCGTCGAGAAGGTGCGCAACGCGAAGACCACGCGCGGGTTGTTCCCGTGACATGACCCGCGAAATCCGCCTCAACGCGTTCGACATGAACTGCGTTGGCCACATCCAGCATGGGATGTGGGCGCACCCACGCGATCGCTCGATGCACTACACCGATCTCGATCATTGGGTGTCGCTGGCACGAACGCTGGAGCGCGGCCTGTTCGATGGATTATTCCTGGCCGACATCCTCGGCGTCTACGACGTGTTTCAAGGGCAGCCGGATGCCTCGATCCGCAATGCAGTGCAGATTCCGGTAAACGATCCGCTGCTGCTGATCCCTGCAATGGCCTACGCAACGCAGCACCTCGGCTTTGGCGTCACCTGCAATCTGACCTATGAGCCGCCCTATACCTTCGCCCGCCGCATGTCCACGCTCGATCACCTGACCAAGGGGCGCATCGGCTGGAACGTGGTCACCGGTTATCTCGACAGTGCCGCGCGCGGCATGGGCCTCGCGCAGCAGCCGGAGCACGACAGCCGCTACGATGTGGCCGAGGAATACATGCAGGTGGTCTACCAGCTTTGGGAAGGAAGCTGGGAAGACAGTGCCGTGCTGCGCGATCGCACCTCGCGACAGTTCGCTGACCCCGCACGCATTCATCGCGTGAAGCATGAGGGCGCGCACTACAAGGTCGACGCCATCCATCTGTCCGAGCCATCACCGCAGCGCACGCCCGTGCTGTATCAGGCAGGCGCCTCGGTGCGCGGGCGCGAATTCGCCGCGGCACACGCCGAGTGCATCTTCGTCAACGGCCAGTTCCGTCACAACGTGCGCGATATCGTCGCCGACATTCGCGCCCGGACCAAGGCGTTCGGTCGCGATCCGCACGACATCAAGATGTTCGTCGGCGCCACGGTTGTCGTCGCGCCAACCGACGCAGAGGCGCAGGACAAACTGGCCGAATATCGCGAGTACGCCAGTTCGGAAGGCGCGCTGGCACACTACTCATCCTCGGTCGGCGTCGATTTCTCGCGCTATGGGCCAGACGAGCCGATCCGCTTCGTCAACACCAACGCGCTGCGCTCCAACCTGGAGGCGATCACCGTGCGCAGCGGCACCGAATGGACGCTGCGCAAGCTGATGCAGATGATGGTCCTGGGCAGTCGCCAGGCGCCGATCGTCGGCTCGCCATCGCATGTCGCCAATGAACTGCTGGCCTGGGTGAGCGAGGCGGATGTCGATGGCTTCAACCTGTCGCGCACGGTCATCCCAGAATGCGTGGAGGACTTCGTAGAACTGGTTGTGCCGGAGCTACAAACGCGCGGTGTGATGAAGCGGTCCTATGCGCCCGGCACGCTGCGCGAGAAGCTGTTCGGTGGACCAGCACGGCTGCCGTCGAGCCACCCCGCGGCGCGGTGCCGCCTCTGAAATTTCATCTGCGCCTGTGAGCTAGCTCACACAAATCCCGCCGCCGCTATGCGATCAATGGTGCATCGGCAGGCGCTGCCCCAACACCCGCGTCTGCTGATTGGGCCGACGGCCCAGGTCAACCCGGACCTTCCCTTGCGGCCCGGCCCCTCACGGTGGCCGGGCCGATTTTTTTGTCCGCTCAACCGATATCCTCGTGCCAGGTGCGGCCGTCTCGTTCGATCAGCGCGATCGCCGAGGTCGGACCCCAGGTGCCGGACGGATAGGGGCGCGGCTGGTCCGGTCGGCTACTCCAGGCCTCCAGGATCGGCTCCACCCAGCTCCATGCCGCCTCCACCTCATCGCGGCGCATGAACAGCGTGGCGTTGCCGCGCACCGTGTCCATCAGCAGTCGCTCATAGGCGTCCGGGAAGCGCATGCCGAACGTCTTCTCGAAGCGAATATCGAGCGCGGTGGGTGACAGGCGCAGCCCGCCCGGCCCCGGGTCCTTTGTCATCATCGCCAATCGCATGCCCTCTTCCGGCTGCAATCGGATGATCAGCTTGTTTGGTGTCCATTCGGCGGCGTCGGCGGGGAAGATCGAAAAGGGCAGGGCGCGATACTGGATGACGATCTCCGACACCTTCTGTGGCAACCGCTTGCCGGTGCGCAGGTAGAACGGCACGTTCGCCCATCGCCAGGTACGCACGTCGACCTTCAGCGCGACGAAGGTCTCGGTCTGGCTGCTTTCGGGACGGTTGAGGTCGGCGATGTAGCCGGGTACAGGCTGCCCGTCGATCGCACCCTGGCTGTACTGACCGCGCACCGTCAGCGTCAGCGCCTCGTGCGGTTCGACCGGACGCAGCGCTCGCAGCACCTTCAGCTTCTCGTCGCGCACCCGGTCGGCTTCCAGCGACACCGGCGGCTCCATCGCCACCAGGCACAGAAGCTGGAGCATGTGGTTCTGCACCATATCGCGCAGCGCGCCGGACCGGTCATAGTAACCGCCGCGTCCCTCCACGCCGACGGTCTCCGCCACCGTGATCTGCACGTGGTCGATCACGTCGACATTCCACAGGCGCTCGAAGATCGTGTTGGCAAAGCGGAGAGCGAGCAGGTTCTGCACGGTCTCCTTGCCGAGGTAGTGGTCGATGCGGAAGGTCTGCGCCTCGCTGAACACTGCGCCCACCTCGTCGTTGATCTCGCGGGCGGACGCAAGGTCGTGGCCAATCGGCTTCTCCAGCACGACGCGCGACTGTTCGGTGACCAGCCCGTGCTGGCCGATGTTGCGACAGATCGGGCCATAGAGGTCAGGCGACGTGGCGAGATAGAAGACGCGCACGCGGTCGGCGTCGAGGATGTTCGCCAGCGCATGCCAGTCCGCATTCGCGTCCGTCGCGTCCAGTCTGACGTAGCTGACGCGACGACAGAACCGATCGGCGGTGTCGGTATCGAGATCTTCGCGCGCCACATGTTCGCGCAGTGCCTTGGTGGCGCGCTTGCGGTACGCTTCGTCATCCAGGTCGGACCGCGCCGCGGCGATGACGTGCGAATCTGGTGGCATCTGGCCGTCGCGAAAGCGGTAGTAGAGCGCCGGCAGCAGCTTTCGAAGTGTCAGGTCACCGGTGGCGCCGAAAACCACGCAGTCGAAGGTCGCGACGGGGATGATCTTCGGCATGGCTGAACGTCCAGTTGTCGTTGCGAGAAGCGCCGTGACCGAGATTGCTGCGTCGCGGCACTCCGCGCAATGACGGACGTCAGACTACGGGCGAGGCGCCGCCGTCCATGTTGATCGCGGTGCCGCTGGTGAAGCCTGCATGATCGGAGCACAGGAAGCAGGCCATGGCAGCGAATTCCTCGGCCTTGCCGATGCGCCCGATGGGGACATTCGCGCCCATCTTCGTGCGGAATTCGTCGTACGAGACGTTGGCACCTTCGCGTGCATGTCGGCGGACGTGCTGATCGGAATCGATCAGTCCCACCAGCATGCCGTTGACCAGGATGCCGTGCGGCGCTCCCTCGCCGGCCAGTATCTTCATGAGCGCCATGCCGGCGGCGCGAGACACTGCGGTCGGGGCGCCGTTGGCCCTTGGCGCCTTTGCGCCGAGGTTGAGCACGTTGATGATGCGGCCCCATTTCCGCTGCTTCATGCCGGGCCATACGTGACGCGTCAGTCGGATGGCCGCGAACAGCTTCAGCTCGAGGTCTTCGTGCCAGATGTCGTCGGTGATCTGCTCGGTCGGCATCGCGCGCGACTGGCCGGCGTTGTTGATCAGGATGTCAACCTTGCCGAATGTCTTGGCGACGGCGTCGTAGGTCTTCTGAATATCGTCGGCCTTGGACACGTCGCAGATGAAGGTGGCGACACGGCCGCCCTGCGCTGCCTCGGTCACCGTCTGTTTCGCCTGCTCCAGCACCTCGGGCCGTCGCGCCAACATCGCGACGTCGGCGCCGGACGCGGCGAATTCCTTCGCCATCGCGAGACCCAGCCCCGCGCTGGCCCCTGTGATGATTGCGCTGCGGCCGTCGAGACGGACTTCCATGGCGATACCTCTCCGTGTGCTGTTGATTGCGGATGATCAGTAGCATTGCGGTGTGCGGCTGGCCAACCACGGCAGCCGGTTGTGGCCGTACGCTAAGTTACCAGTCCTGCACATCGAGCGGAGTCTCGGGCAGCCCGTTCACTTCCCACGCCTCACGGCCGCCGCGGTACCAATAGATCTGGGTATAGCCGAGTGCGGCGAGACGCAGAGCGAGATTGCGACCATCGAAGCGTTCGGAATTCCAGCCGACCGCAACGATTGGCCTGTTGGAATCGCCAATAGATAACTCGCGTAGCTTGCTGTGCAGTCGATCTTGCGCTGCGTCGGTAAAGCTGCCGCCCAATCCGGCATATTTCAGCCCCACCGCGCCGGGGATCGATTGGCCCCAGAAGTATGTCATCGTGTCGATAACGATAGGCTGGGATTCCTCGAGGAACCGAACGAACTCCGCCGTGCGGAGCGTCGTCGAACCCGGCGCGTCGTTTGGCGTCAGGCCGGCAAGTGCACCATGCAGCGCGGCATCCGCCGGTACGCCGAAATCCGCGTCTTCATCGGCGTGGTCGCGCAGGCCGGCCAGTCGCAAGGCGTCCCGAAACTGTCTGTACTGCTCGACATAGACCGGGCTCGTCAGAAGTTCAGGAGCACGACTGCGCACCGTGTCATACGGCCAAAGCCGTTCGGCGCTGGTGAGGTATTGCCGCGCCGCCGCGACGTTGCCTGTTCGAGCGTAGGCCGCGGCAAGCCTGCGGTATTGGTGGTGCATGGCGCCGTCATCGTCCGGGTTTATCGCAAAAGACCGTTCGAGATATTGGATCGCATCCAAGTCCCTGCACAGTAGCAACGAATACCAGCCGATATGGCGGTAGCGGACGAATCTCCAGGGACTGTGCGGGTTAAGCGCGTCCGCTTCCTCCTCGAGGGCAATCCCCTCGTCCGCCTGCCCCATCCAGGTCTTGCATCTGCCAAGCTCATGGTAAAAACCCATCCGTCCCCGTATTCGGTTCTGATGCATTCGAATGGCCCGCTGGCACACCTCGATGGCTTCGGCACAGCGGCCGACAGTACGGAGCCACAGGACATAGGCGTTGAGAACGAGCGGCGATTCAGGAGCAAGAGAGCGAGCCTTCGCCAACAGGTGCTCGGCACGCTGCATCCTCGCGAAATCCTGCCAGCCAGCGTAGCCAGTGGCATTGGACAGGCAAAATGCAATTTCGGTCATCGCGTAGACTGACGACGGATCCAGTGCGAGCGCGCGCTCCAGCAGCGCCATTACCTCACGATCCCGGGTCATACTGGGAGGCTGGTTTCTGATTGAACGCGCACGTAGGACGAGATCGAAGGCGTCCGGGTCGGTTGGCCGCTCGCTGCGGCTGCGCGCACTCTCGATGTCAATCAGCCTGATACCCAATTCGTCCTTCATTCGTCTGACAATCTGGTCCTGTCCCGCGCCCGGTTCGCCGATCTCCTCGTTGAACCGATCAGACCACAGGAGTGCGCCGGTCTCCGCAGAAATCAGCCGGACATTGACCCGGAGCGTTGAACCGAGGCGGCGCGTGTTGCCCTTTAGGACGTAGCGCACCCGCAATTCCTCGCCGATCGCCCGCACATCCTGAGGCTGGCCGTGGTACGCATTGGCGGGCTCACGCGCGGTGACGGACAGATCGTGGATGAGTGTGAGATCGCTGGTCAGATCATCAGTGATGGCGTCGACCAGGCGATCGTCGCCTGGATCGCCACCCAGGTTCTCGAACGGCAGTACGACGATTGAAAGTCGAGGGGCTGCGAGCGCCAGATCAGCGTGTGCCTGCTGTGGTCGCGTTACGGGAAGGGCAAGTCGATAACCTCTCCCCGGCACTGTCTGGATACAGCTTTCGCGCGCGCGCCCCGCATCCAGCCCGCGCCGCAACGCCGCCATCTGGACCGTCAGGTTGCTTTCTTCGACCACGGTGTTCGGCCAGACCACCGCCATGATCTCTCGCTTAGAGGCGAACTCGCCGCGCCGATCGATCAAGAGGCAGAGGATCTCGAACGCGCGAGAGCCGAGAGGAACCACCGTTCGTTCACCGCTGGTGCTCAGACGGTAGAGTGCTCGGCTTCCGCGATCCAACAGGAACTCATCGAACGTGCATGTCCGTTGCTCGGTAAACGCATCCATGTCACCCCCCACGCAGTTCAGCCCCAAGGGAGGATCAGCCCGGACAGAATGCCGTTGACCGGCTGATTTCACGAATACTCAGGCTACCGACGCGGTTGGCTCGCGGCAAGAGACGATCCGATTCGGCGTCGATACAGTGATTAGGGTCACTTCCGGCAAATTAGCCAATCTTCGCATTGCATTTCTGGTGCCCGCTGCAGCTTGGCGCGAAATTTCAATGCGTCTGACAGGGGGGAAACCATGAACTCGTTGTTCGCGCCGGTCGATACGCTCGACACCTCTACCTATCTGCATTCAGTCGTCTATCCCAACAATTCTTTTGCGCTCGAATGGTTGATGCCGGTGACAGGAGTGCAGGGCAACGGTCAGCCAATCACACCACCGGGCTTCGACAACGACTACGGACTGTATTTGACGATCGATGCATCCGGCATCCTCGGCCAGACCACCCCGACACCGATCGCCTCACAATTCACCAGCATCAATGTCACGCTATGGGCTGACCCAAAGAATGATGCAGGGACAGCAAGTTCCACTGTGGGGAATGGCGCTACCTTTTCTGGTCCCACATCCAACGACATCGTCCTGGCGACCGGCACCATGGTGTCAGGCACGATGTCGGTTGACCCGAACACCGGAATCCGCACCGCCACTGACGTTGAGACACTGAATCCGACGTTGGAGGGGACGATCTTGCTGCACGGATCGATTAAGCCAGGAGAGCAGATAACCGAGAACTTCATCACCCAGCCCGGCGAGTTCCAGGTGGCAACTCCGGGAGATGGCACGACAGTCGATCTGGTGAACGGTGGGGCCGCAACCGTGACCTTCTCGAATTCCGATGGTTCACCGGCAACGATCTCCGTCCCGACCGATTCGCTGCTGAGGCCTGCGCTGACGTTTCTTCATCACCCGAGCAGATCCCATTGGGGCGCGTGCGGGTAGCTGTCCCAGCTAACGTGTGGCTTGTCATTGCGAGGAGCGTAGCGACGAAGCAATCTTCAACCGGGTGATGGAGATCGCTTCGTCGCCGCGCTCCGCGCAATGACAGTCGTGCGTGACTGGCCACGCGTGCGTGCGGCAGGCTAATCCGCTGCGGCTTCCTGACCCATCTTCTCCGCCAGCGTCGGCATGCGGTGCCGCTTGGGTGCCAGCCAATTCTGCAGCCGATCCAGATACAGATAGATGATCGGCGTGGTGTACAGCGTCAGGATCTGGCTGAGCGCCAGGCCGCCGACCATCGCGAAGCCCAGCGGCCGGCGCAGCTCGGAACCAGCACCCTGACCCAGCATCAAAGGCAAGCCGGTCAGCATCGCCGCCATCGTCGTCATCAGGATTGGCCGGAACCGCAGCAGACACGCCTGGCGGATGGCGTCATGCGGCCGCAAGCCGTCGCGACGTTCCGCGTTGATGGCGAAGTCCACCATCATGATGCCGTTCTTCTTCACGATGCCGATCAGCAGGATCACACCGATCAGCGCGATCACCGACAGGTCGTAGTGCGCCAGCAGCAGCGTCAGCAGCGCGCCGACGCCAGCCGAGGGCAGCGTCGACAGAATGGTCAGCGGCAGGATGTAGCTTTCGTAGAGGATGCCGAGGATGATGTACACGCTGATCAGTGCGGCGGCGATCAGATAGGGCTGGCTGGCCAGCGACGACTGGAACGCCTGCGCGGTGCCCTGGAATGATCCGGCAACGGTGATCGGCACGCCCATCTGCCGCATCGCCTCGTTGACGGAGTTGACCGCCTGGCCGAGCGCAGCCCCGGGGGCAAGGTTGAACGAGATGGTGACCGCAGGGAACTGGCTCTGATGGCTGATCGACAATGGCTGTACCGGCATCGTGCTCCAGTGCACGAAGCTGGAGAGCGGCACCGCCTGACCGGTCGGCGACTTCACATACAGCTTGTCCAGTGTCGCCGGATCGCCCGCCATGGCCGGCGGTACCTCCAGGATCACGTGATAGGAGTTCACCTGCGAGAGGTACTGGGCGATCTGCCGCTGGCCGAACGCGTCATACAATGTGTCGTCGATGACCTGCGGCTGGATGCCGAACCGCGCGGCGGCGTCGCGGTCGATCACGAGTGTCGCCGTGGTGCCGCCGTCCTGCTGGTCGCTGGTCACGTCGCGCAGCATCGGCAGTGACTGCAGCTTGCCCAGGATCTTGGGGCCCCATTGATAGAGTTCGGCCAGGTTCGCGTCCTGGAGTGTGTACTGATACTCGGTCTTGGCCAGTCGCGCCCCGACGCGCACATCCGGGACCGGTTGGAGGAACAGCTTGCCGCCCTGCACCTGGGCGATCTTCGGCCGCAGCCGGTTGATGTAGTTTTGCAAGGAGCCGCCGACGCGCTCGTCCAGCGGTTTCATTGAGATGAACAGCCGCCCGATGTTGTTCGACTGCCCGCCGAACCCGCCGCCCATCGAAGAGACAAAGGAGCCTGTGTCCGGGTCCTGCGCCACGATGTCGGCCAGGCGCTGCTGTACGTTCACCATCTCCTTGAACGAGACGTCCTGCGCGGCCTCGGTGATACCCAGCACGACGCCGTTGTCCTGCGGCGGGAAGAATCCCTTGGGGATGATGATGTAGAGATAAACGCTCAGACTGACGGTGCCGAGGAACACCAGCAGCGTGATGAAATGATGCCGCAGGGCGATGTCCAGGGTGCGCCGGTAGAATGCGATCAGCCCGTTGAACATGGCCTCGATCGCCCGGTAAGCCCATCCGTGCCGGCTGGTGTCGTGCCGCAGGAAGCGCGAGCACATCATCGGCGTCAATGTCAGGCAGACAAAGGCCGAGACCAGGACGGCGGCGGTGACCGACACGGCGAATTCGCGGAACAGTCGCCCGACGATGCCGCCCATGAACAGCAGGGGAATGAACACGGCGACTAGCGAGAAGCTGATCGAGACGATGGTGAAGCCGATCTCGCCGGCGCCCTTGATCGCCGCCTCCATCGGTTTCATGCCCTCTTCCACGTGCCGGAAGATGTTCTCCAGCATCACGATCGCATCGTCGATCACGAAGCCGACGGCCAAGGTCAGCGCCATCAAGGACAGGTTGTCCAGGCTATAATCCAGTAGGTACATCACGCCGAACGTGCAGATCAGCGCGACGGGCACGGTGGTACAGGGGATGATGGTGGCCCAGACGTTGCGCAGAAACAGGAAGATCACCATCACGACCAGGCAGACGGCCAGAATCAGGGTGAACTGCACATCTGCGACCGAGGCGCGGATGGTCAGAGTACGGTCCATGATGGTGCTGACGTGAATCGAAGGCGGGATGGAGGCTTCCAGTTGCGGCAACGCATCCTTGATCCGCCGAACGGTCTCAATAACGTTGGCGCCCGGCTGCTTGAAGATGATCAGCAGGATGCCGCGCTTGCCGTTCTGCCATCCGGCGATCAGGCGGTTTTCCGGACCGTCGATGGCACGGCCGATATCGCGCACCCGGACAGCCGCGCCATTACGATAAGCCAGCACGACGTTGTTGTATTGGCTTGCGCGCGTAAGCTGGTCGTTGTCGTAGACGGTATAGGCCTTGTGCTCGCCGTCGATGCTGCCCTTGGGAGAGTTGACGGTGGCGTTCACCAGCAGATTGCGCACATCCTCCAGAGTCATTCCCATGGCGGCGAGTTTGTCGGGCTCGGCCTCGATCCGCACGGCGCGCTTCTGCTGGCCGCCGATCAGCACCTGTGCCACGCCTGAAATCTGCGAGATCTGCTGCGAGAGGACGTTCTCGCTGTAGTCGTCCGTCTCGATCAGAGGCATGGCATCAGACTGGGCCGCCAGGATCATGATCGGCGCGTCGGACGGGTTCACCTTCCTGTAGGTCGGCGGTCCCGGCATGATCTTCGGCAACTGCCCACTGGCGGCCTGGATCGCCGCCTGGATGTCTCCGGCCGCGCCATCGATGTTGCGATCGAGGTCGAACTGCACCGTCACGCTCGTGCTCCCCAGCACGCTGACGGAGGTCATCTGGGCCACACCTGGGATCTGCGCGATCTGAGTCTCCAGCGGCTGCGCCACCGTCGCCGCCATGGTCTCAGGACTTGCCCCGGGAAGGCTGCCGCTCACCACGATCGTGGGGAAATCCACACGCGGCAGCGGAGCCACGGGCAGCAGCGGATAGGCGGCGATGCCCACGAGCACCAACGCCGCCATGACCAGTGAGGTGGCGATCGGGCGTTGGATGAACGGGGTGGAGATACTCATGCGCCGCTCATTGCCTCCGCTCCCTGATCATCCGCCGACGTGCTCGCCCGCCGCGGTGGCGGCGACCAGCATGCCATCCTGCAGACGGGACTGCCCATCCAGCACTATCGCTTGTCCAGCATCGAGGCCCTTGGTGATCACCATGACCCGGCCACGATCCTCCGCCACAACCGTCTGTCGTTGTACCGTGGAATCCGGCCTCACGATGTAGACGTACAGACCGTCTTGCCCGTGCTGCACCGCCTGCGTCGGCACGGCGACCACCTGGTGATCGGTGCGAAGCAGCAGCCGCGCGTCGACGAACTGGCCAGGCCACAGCCGGTTTTCCACGTTGGGGAAGGTCGCCTTCAGACGGATGGTGCCGGTGGTGGCATCTATGGCGTTGTCCGGGGTCAGCAGTGTTCCTTGAGCCAACTCACGATTGTCCTCGTCAGACCAGGCTGCAACCGCTACTGGGCCCTGCGTCATTTCCTCGACGATCGACGGCAGGTTGCGCTGCGGCAGGGTGAACACCACTGCAATGGGACGCACCTGGGCTATCGTCATGATGCCGCCTGAGTCGGCGGCGTGCACCAGGTTGCCTGGATCGACCAGGCGCAGTCCGAGCCGGCCGTCGAACGGCGCGGTGATGTAGCAGTAGCTCAGATTGAGCTGCGCCGCCTCGATGGTCGCGTCATCGCCTTTCAGGGCCGCAGTGGCCTGGTTCACCTGCATCGTCTGGGTGTCAACCTGCTGGCGCGACGCGAAGCTCTGCTTCGCCAGCGATGAGTACCGATCCAGATCCAGCTTGGCGTTGCCAAGCATTGCCTCGTCCTGCGACTTCTTGGCGGTCGCCTGGTCAAGCACCGCCTGGTACGGGCGAGGATCTATCACCGCGAGCAGCGTGCCCTGCTTGACGATCTGCCCCTCGGTCACTGGCACCTGCATCAGGGTGCCATCGACGCGCGCACGCACGGTGACGCTGTTGAGCGCCTGCACCGTGCCGATGCCGGATAGCCAGAGCGGGACGTCCTGACGCTCCACCTTGACGGTGCTTACCGGGACTGCGGACGTCGCCTTCTGGGACTGCACGGGCTGCGCGCCTGGGTGCCGGATGACGAACAGCGCGCCGCCGGCCGCCAGCATCAGGATTGCCGCAAGAGGCAACAGGCCACGCCAGGGCCAGGGTCTGACTTGCTTCGTTACAGCGCCGCCACCGTGGCGCGTCGACGTCGAGGCCCCTTCGCCAATCTCGTGGTCCAACCCAGCACTCCCGCGTGGCACAACCCGTCGTTCCGGGCGACGCTCCCCCCAAGCCTTGCATTGTCGGCGAATTTAGCCCCGACCGCCAGCGTGAAAATAGCGCAACAGGCGTGGGTTCAATCGGTTGAAACACAATGAAACATGACGGGCAGGTTATGAATCGTCGATACCGAGTGCCTGGCGGAAACGATTGGCGAGCAAGGCGCCGTCGCGTGGGGGCAGGTGCCGCGGCAATTCGTTCGGCGCAATGCGGATCACGGCGAACAGGTGCTCCTGCCGCAGCCGCCCGCGCAGCGCTGCCACCTCGTCCATGTCCTTGGCGGTCACGGTGGCGTGCCAGCCACAGGCAGCGGCGACCGCGGCGAGGTCGGTACCAAGCCCGGTGTGGCTGCGCTGCGAGCCGGTCTCGCCATAGCGGGCGTTGTCCAGCACGGCGACGGCGAGGTTGGGGGCACCAGCGGCGGCGATCGTGGCGAGCGAGCCCATGCCCATCAGCATCTCGCCATCGCCGGTGAGCACCAGGACGCGGCGGCGCGGCTGGGCGAGGGCGATGCCGAGCCCGACCATGGCCGCGCCCCCCATCGCACCCCAGAGGTAGAAGTTGAGCGGCCTGTCGGCGGCGGCGGCATCGTAGCTGGGTGCGCCAAGGCCGGTGACGACCAGCAGGTCGCCGGGATCACGCAGCAGCGCGGCGGCAACGGCGCGGCGGTCGAGCGTGCCGTCATTGCTCATTTCAGAACACCTTCGCGCCAAGGAGCCGTTGCGAAAGCAGCACGGCAACCGGGACCGCACTATCGAATGCGAGCGAAGCCGCGGCGGCAACCATCTCGGCCACTTCGTCGGGGCGGTCGGCGCGGCGGACATGCACGCCGGCGGCGGCCAGCACCGCAGGCGTCGCCGTACCCATCGGCACCTGCCACGGGTTGAACTCGGCCCACTCGCCACGCATTGTCACAAGCGTCAGGAATGGCATACGGCAGTTCACCGGCAGCGACAGCATATTTATGCAATTGCCGACGCCGGAGGACTGCATCAGCAGAGCGGCACGCTGGCCCCCCAGCCAGGCGCCCGCGGCGAGCGCGATCCCCTCCTCCTCGGTGGTGAGCACGATGGCGCGCATGTCGGGGTCGGCGTGCGCCGCTTCGATGAGCTGCGCGTGGCCGGCGTCGGGGACGTAGGCAAGCTGGGTGATCCGGGCGTCCCGCAGCGCGGCGTAGACCTGTGTTTGCCAGGGTGATGACGGCATGGGCAGGGGTATATCCTGACTGCGATCCCCTGTCATTTCCGAGTTCTGCGCAAAAGTCATATCACCGGGGGCCGGTTTATTGCGTCCACCAGGCAGTCTATTTCCCCTGCCAAAGGGCAGCTCGGCTGACCCGTTGAGGAGAAAGAGAGGCAAATTCATGAGTGGCATGATCGAACATGCCCGCGGCATTGTCGCGGACCGCGTTGGCGGCCGCCGTTCGGTGACCCTGAAGCGCGCTCTGGCAGTCCTGGCCGGCGCGATTGGCGTCGGCGTAGTGGCTACCTTCGGGGTGCAATACTGGCAGGTCGGCAGGTTCCAGGTGTCGACGGACGACGCCTATGTGCAGGCCAATTCCATCACCATTGCGCCGCGGGTTGCCGGCTACATCGCCGAGGTGCTGGTCGGCGACAACCAGTCGGTCAAGGCTGGGCAGGTATTGGCACGGATCGACGATCGCGACCTGACAGCCGCGCTCGATCAGGCGGTTGCCGATCGGGCGGGTGCGGAGAACAAGATCAGTAACATCGCCGCACAGTTGGAGCTGCAGCAGTCGGTGATCGACGGTGCCACGGCGCAGCTCGCCTCGGCTGAGGCGGCGGCGAGCTTCGCGGCGCAGGACCAGCAGCGCTACAGCGACCTGGCACATACCGGCGCGGGCAGTGTGCAGCAGGCGCAGCATACCCAGTCGCTGCTGATGCAACGGGCGGCCGATCTCCAGCATGCCCGCGCGGCACTGAGCAGCGCACGCCAGCAGGTGGCGGTGCTGCAAACCGCGGAGGCGGAGGCCAAGTCGGCGTTGCAGCATGCAAACGCGGTCGAGCAGCAGGCGCGCCTGAACCTCAGCTATGCGACGATCGTGGCGCCTGAGGACGGTATGGTTGGCGCACGGTCGCTTCGTGTCGGGCAGTACGTGCAGGCCGGCACGCAGCTGATGGCGATCGTGCCGCTGCGCGCGGTCTACATCGTGGCGAACTACAAGGAGACCCAGCTTACCGACGTGCGGCCGGGACAGGCGGTGGACATCGAGGTCGACACCTTCCCCGGTCAGGTGGTCCACGGCCTGGTGGACAGCATCGCACCGGCCAGCGGCCAGGAGTTCGCTCTGCTGCCGCCGGACAATGCGACCGGCAACTTCACCAAGATCGTCCAGCGGATTCCGGTGAAGATCATGCTGCGCCGCGACGTGGCACTTGCGGGCCTGCTGCGCCCTGGCATGTCGGTCGAACCGACGATCGACACGCGTACGGTGCCCGCCAGCGCCTTGGCGCAGCGCTGAGGCTACAGCGATGGCAACCGACATCAGGGTCGCCGACGAGCCGCGGGCGGACTTCAAGGTCTGGCTCGCGGTCATTGGCTCCATCATCGGCGCCTTCATCGCGGTGCTGAACATCCAGATCACCAACGCGTCGCTGCCTGACATCCAGGGAGCGATCGGTGCCGGCATCGACGACGGCGGCTGGATCTCCACTGCCTATCTGGTGGCGGAGATCGTGGTGATTCCGCTCACCGGCTTCCTGGCGCCGGTATTCTCGCTGCGTCGCTATCTGCTGGCGAACACGGTGTTGTTCCTGGTGATGTCGGTCGCCTGTGCGTTCGCGCACGACCTGCAGCAGATGATCGTGCTGCGGGCGATGCAAGGTTTCTTCGGCGGCGTGCTGATCCCGCTGGCGTTCACCATCACCCTGACCATGCTGCCGCGAGCGAAGCAGCCGATCGGGCTTGCGATGTTCGCGATGTCGGCGACGTTCGCGCCGGCGATCGGCCCGACAATCGGCGGCTACCTCACCGAGACGTACGGCTGGCAGTACATCTTCTATGTCAACCTGGTGCCGGGCGCGATCATGCTGGCCGCCTTGCTGCCGTCGCTGCCACGCGCGCCGATGCAGCTCGGATTGCTGAGGGACGGCGACTGGACAGGGATTGCCACGCTGGCCATCGGTCTCGGCTCGCTGCAAACGGTGCTGGAGGAGGGCAACAAGGACGACTGGTTCGGTTCGCCGTTCATCGTCCGACTGTCGGTGGTCGCCGCGGTCGCGCTGTCGCTGTTCATCTGGATCGAGCTGACGACGCCGAAGCCGCTGCTCAATCTGCGATTGCTGCTGCGACGCAATTTCGGTCTTGGCAGCGTCAGCAATGTGATCCTGGGCCTGGCGCTGTATGGCTCGGTGTATCTGCTGCCCAACTATCTGTCGCAGATGCAGGGCTATAACGCGCAGCAGACCGGCGAGGTGCTGGCCTGGACCGGACTGCCGCAGCTTCTGATCATTCCGTTCGTGCCTTGGCTCATGCGTCGGTTCGATTCGCGACTGCTGGTTGCCTTTGGCCTTTGTCTGTTCGCGGCGAGCTGTTTCCTCAACATCAACATGGACCACAACTACAGCGGCCCGCAGCTTCTGGTGCCGAACCTTGTCCGTGCCGCCGGGCAGGCGCTGGTGATGACGCCGCTGTCATCCCTCGCGACCGCGGGCATCGAGCGCGAGAACGCCGGTTCGGCCTCGTCGCTGTTCAACATGATGCGGAACCTGGGCGGGTCGATCGGCATCGCGATGTTGCAGACACTGCTGACCAAGCGCGAGCAGTTCCACTCGTCGGTGATCACACCCGATGTGTCGATGTTCGACGAGGCAACACGGCAGCGGCTGGCGGCGCTGCAGCAATACTTCATGACGACCGGCAACGCCGATCCCGCGATGGCGTGGCACAACGCCATCGTTGCCGTGGGCCGTTCGGTGCGGGTGCAGTCTTACTTCCTGGCCTACAGCGACACGTTCTTCATTATGGGATGCGCGTTGCTGTTGGCTGTGGTCGCGGCACTGCTGATGGCGCGCGCCACGGGAGGCGGCGCCGGCGCGCACTGACGTCGCCGCCACCCCCAGGTGATGACCTAAGCGGCGGCGTGTTGGCCGCGACCGAACAGCCTGTCGAGGTCGTTGGCCTGCGCCTTGTCGAACTGCGTGGTCTTTTCCCGCACGTCATCGACCGCGGCGATGGCCTTCTTCACGGCCGGACGTTCGCTGATCACGCCCACCCATTTCATGACGTTCTTGTATTTCTCCGCCGCGGCCGCGCCGAGCAGCACGGGGATGTTGCGCGCCCAGGGATAGGTGGCGATGTCGGCGATGCCGTAGTCGGCGCCGCCGAGCCAGGGTTGTTCCGCGAGGCGCTGGTCCATCACCTCGAGCACGCGGTGCACCTGCGTGGTGTAGCGGCTCTGTGAATAGTCGTTGCCCTTTGGGGCGAAACGGACGTAGTGCACGTGCTGGCCGAACATCGGGCCGAGCGTCGTCATCTGCACCATCATCCACTCGATCGCCTCGTATTTCGCTGCCGTGTCCTTGGGCAGCAGCCGGCCGGCCTTTTCGGCGAGGTAGAGCAGGATCGCGCCTGACTCGAATAGCGTGATGGGCTTGCCGCCGGGGCCTTCGCTGTCGGTGATGACGGGGACCTTGGCCATCGGGTTGAGCTTCAGGAAGGCGGGGTCGAACTGCTTGCCGCTGAACACGTCGACCGGATGGACCGTGTAGGGCAGGTTGAGTTCCTCGAGCGCGATGTAGATCTTCACCACGTTCGGGCTGCCCATGCCGTAGAGTTCGATCATTGATTCCTCCTCCTCGTTTGGGTGGTCGTGGGCTCGCAACGCGGCCCGTTCGGGGCCGTGAGCGCCGACGCGGGGAGTATAGAACACCGCGAAGGGGGGCGGAAACGCGACGCTGGTCGGCCAGGCCCGGCGCGAGAACACCAGGGATGGCGGGTGGGCGGCAGCGCAAGGGTGCGATCGGAGTTGTTGCGATATGGCGGCACAACGGGATGCCGCGTGGCGCGTTTCCGTGGAGGCAGAGCAGTGGAGCGGATCGATGAAGCAGCCTCACACGGAAGAGACGGTGCGCCACACGCAGGATCAGCAGAACACGGGGACGCACAAGAAGCCCGGCGCGCCGGACCGGAAGGGCGCCGATCGGTTCGGCGGCACTCGGACGGGTCAGGAGAATGTGGAACCGACGCGGGAGAGGAAGGACGAGCCGCCGCGGCGGTAGGGAAGGACGCGAGCGCGCGCTCGATCTGCCGGATCGCGATGTCGGGGCGGTGACGGCGGCTGCTGGCGATCGCGATCCAGAGGCGGGCCTGCGCGTGCAGGGCGGCTATCGTGTCGCGGTTGGCGCGGCTTTCCTGGGTCCAGTAACCGTGCGTGGTGCGGGCGGCGCGGATGCTGGCGATGCCGTCCGGCGTGCGGGGGCCGGTGCTGTGGCCGCCGTGCAGGCGGCAGCGGCCGTTCCGCATCGCCGGCTGCCGGCAGTCGGTGCCCGCGCGGGTGCGGGCACCGCAGCGTGGGGCGAGGGTGGGATTGCCGGCCGGCGCCCCATTCTTCAGGCGGTGGCTCCACGGGGCATGGGGTTCTATCGACGCCAACGCGGCTTGCTCCGTGCGGGGAAAGCGTAGGGCATCGGCGTCTGCTTCCAGGCCAGTTCATGCAGCAGTCGGCTGAACAGGGTGGACGCCTTGGCGGCGCTGCCGATCTCGCGGCTGAGGATGTCGGAGAACTGATCTGGGACGGCGGCGCGGCGGAGGGCGGCGACGGAGGCGTAGTGGAACAGCACCGCCTGGGTGGCGAGCGCGGCCTCGACCGGTTGCTGCGCGTCGAGCGAACGGAGCAGGTGCATCGAGGCGACCTTGCGGCGGAGTTTTTCGTCCGCGGTATCGGTGCCGGCGGTGGCGAGAGCGTGGACGAGGGAGTGCAGCGTGTCGTCGGTGAAGATCGGGTCGAGGGGGTCTTCGTCCGGGGGACGCGGGATTGTCGGGTCCGGTGGGGCATTGGGGTCCGGGGCGACGAAAGGGCGGAAGCTGAGGGCCACGTCGTCCTGGGTGACTTCGAGGTGGTCTTGGTCTGGCGACTGGTGTGGTGTGGGGGCTGGGGCGGCCATGCGGGGGGCTCCGAGGGTAGGCGATAGTTAATTGTACAAACATTAGGTTAGAGATCTGTTAAGGTCTTAACGCATCCGCTGGCTGAACTTGCCGCGCGCGGGCTTAACGGTTCGTCAGGCAAAGCACCTTCACGTTAGCTGATCTTGCCGCTGTAGCGCATTTTTGGTATATTGCCGATGCCTTGGACCGTCGTCGTGCACAGCCCAATGGTGGAAGCCGAGCTCGAGGCGCAGCCGGCGGATATCCGGGTGCGGTTCAGCCGGTACGCCGCGCTGATCGAGAACAGGGGCTCGAAGGGTTGCGTCAGCCACACGTGAAACATCTGGAGGGTCGGGTTTGGGAAAGGTGTCTGATCGGCCGCGACGGGATCGCAAGGCTGATCTACGTGACGGCGAGCGGCAAACGCGTCGTGGTGGTGCGGGCGTTCGTCAAGAAGACCCAGCGGACGCCGCGCCGCGAGCCCGACCTCGCGCGGCAGCGGGCGCGGGAGGTGCGGTAAAGGAAATCCGTGCGCGGTCGCTGCATGACAAGTGGTTGCGGACCGACCCCGCTTATCGCCGCGAATACCAAGCGCTGGAGGGGGAGTTCGCTCTGATCGAGGCGATGATCCAGGCGCGCGCCGACGCGCGCCTGACTCAGGCACAGCTCGCGCGCCGCATGGGGACCACTCAGGCGGTGATCGCTCGGCTAGAGAGTGGGCGCACGAAGCCTTCGACGCGAACGCTGGAGCGGCTCGCCAAGGCGACAGGAATGCGGCTGCGGATTTCGTTCGAGCCGATCGGGACGGGAAAGGCTCACGACGTTGCGTGCTAGGTTTTGCGCGGCTCGGAGTGAACGGCTTAGGTTTCTGCCATGAGCCACGAGAGTGTGATCCAAGCACTTAACGATTACGCGCTGGCGGTCCGGCTGGATCGTCGGGCCAATCCATCGGTCGCGGGAGATGGCACAGCTTTAGAATTGCTTCTAGCGCCAAAGTTTCAGGCGCTAATCGAAACTGTACTGGGGCAACGCCTGCCATTGGCGCCTCGCGTGTTGCCGGAGTATCGCAAGGGCGGAATTGGCCGTCCGGATCTGGCATTTGCCCGCGAAGCCCAGCCGGCACGCGCGTTCATCGAGTTGAAACAGCCTGCGACCAGCCTTTCGCCAAACCGGCTACGCGGTCACGATGCCGACCAGTTTCATCGCTTCAGTGAGCTGCCGCTCTGGGCGTTTTGCAACTTTCACAGGATTCACCTCTATGCGCGTGGTGACCTAAAGGAAGAGGCGGTCGTTCTACCGGCCATCGCGCTCGATCCGGATTTGAGCGATGCGCAAGCCAGCCGGCTAATCCGCAGGCATGATCCAGGGCCGTTTCTCGCTATATTGGAAGCGTTGGCGTTGGCTGGCCCGATCGCTCCGCGTGATGCACGTGAGGTTGCCGAGGCGCTTGCGCACGCCGCGCGCCTCACCCGTCGAATCGTGCGCGACAATGTCGCGTCGGCGCCCCACCTGTCCTCGCTGAGGTTCGTGCTGAGTTCCGCGAGACGCTGTTTGCACACGCCGCTGCTGGTGGGTACGACACGGGTGACGAAGATGAACTATTCGCCAATGCCTTCGCGCAGACATTGGCATTCGGGCTTTTCCTGGCCCGAGAGGCGACTGGCCAAGAGGTCAGTCGCGATGCGTATCGAACGCTTCCGGGAGGCGTCTACCCGCTGCTCCGTGCGACATTACGTGCGTTGACCCAGGACGAAATCCTTGACCTGCTTGGCGTCGGATTCGATGTTCTGGTGGATACCTCATGACTCCCCTCATTCTCAGATGGCACCGAACATTTGTGCGAAGAGGGGTTGGGCGGCGAGCATCTGGGCGAACCGCTCGATGAGTGGCAGCAGGAGGAAATCGGTCATGTTCGGCATGAGTTCGTAAAGCATGCTCCCCTGACGGAACAGCGAATGAGTGCGCCGCCTGGTCGTGTTGGTCTTGAGATGCCGATCGTAGCCCAGTTGTTCTCCGGCGGCGCCGAGGAGCGTCAGCAAGACCACTGCGAAGGCATTGATCAGCCACAGGCGGTCTCGCCTGTCCGGCGTGCTGACATGCATCGATCCGAGCCCCATGCCGAACCGGAGATCCTTTGTGTCGCGGAAACCGCCCTCGATCTCCCAACGCTTGGCATAGAGGTTGATCAAGGTCCGCGCGGGTTCGTCGGCGGTGCTGGCCGCAAGGCACCACGGCTCTTTCATGCCCTTCGCCCGCACGCAGACCACGGTGGCGACCGGATACGCCTCGGCGGTAACCGCCGCGCCGCGCAGTGTTCGCGCGCGACCACCGGCGCCAACCCAATCGGCCGCCGCGCGCGCCTCGCCACTGGTGGCGGTGACCGCGATGTTGCCGCGAAAGCGGATGACGAAGTCGAACTTCAGTTCCTCGGTCAGCACCCGGTAGAGCTTGTGGTCGCCGAAACCGCGATCGGCCACGACGCGCACCCGGACATCGGCGGGCAGGATTTCGGCCAGGCGCACCAGGACCTGATACTCGTAGCCGTTGCGACGGTTTTTCAGCGCTGCCTTGTCCACGG
Organism: uncultured Alphaproteobacteria bacterium; assembly: GCA_963812505.1. GTDB lineage: Bacteria > Pseudomonadota > Alphaproteobacteria > Acetobacterales > Acetobacteraceae > JAMXLO01. The sequence continues at coordinate 8,655 of CAWEVM010000004.1, read as the reverse complement.
TCAGCCAAACCAGCGGCGTGGCCCGTCCGTGGCGGGACAACAGAGACAGCATGATCGTCGCCTGACCGTCGGCGTCGAACTCGGTCCAGTCCATCGCCACCGTGATGCTGTCGCGTTTGCCGACCACGTAAGGCACCCAATGCCCCAGCAGGGCATCGACGTCGATGCCCTGGTTGGACAACAGCCGGTCCACCTGCTTGACCGCGTGCTTGGTCAGCCGCCCGCGTGCCAGCGCCAGACCCTGGCCGATCAGGCCGACCGCCAGCGACGCGGACTGGATCGCCCCGAGCGTGGCTCCGGCCAAAGACTTCACCCGTTTGGCGTGCAGGTCGTCGCCAAACAGCGTGTCGAGGAAGTTGTGGACACCGTCAAAGGAAAGCGGCTGACGCATCGTCGCCATGGCATGGGTCCCAGCGCAGGATGACATGACATGGAAACGCGCCTCGACCGGACGGGGGTCGATGCCACCGCAAATAACATCATTCGAACCGCACGCCCGACAGCCAAATTCTTTCCGCAAACCGCGTCAAGGCGATTTGATTCTTTTCAGTCAGATATCATCGATCCGGAATGAGGGGAGGCATGAGGGTGGATACGGCAAATGTCGTGAGCCCTGATCTGTTGGCACCGAGGGCAGGAACCGATCCGATCCTGTATTTCTATGAGGACTTCCTCGGCGTGTTCGACCCGGAAGCGAAGAAGCGCCACGGTGTCTTCTTCACGCCTGTTCCGATCGTGCGTTATATGGTCTCGGCGACAGACCGTGCGCTGAAGAACGTACTGGCTACCCAAGGTTTCGTCGATCCAAATGTACTGCTGCTTGATCCCGCGTGCGGCACTGGCACGTTCCTGATAGCCGCAGCCAATCTGGTCGCTGATGCGGCCCGTGCGACGCTGGGTGACGGCGCGGTAGCTGGTGAGGTTGCCGACCTCGCAGCGTTCCAATGGGTTTGAGCTATTGGTCGGGCCGTACACGGTCGCGCACTATCGGCTGCTGCGCGAGGTTGCTGCGCATCATGTCGTGCCAAGACAGCGGTTGCCGATATTCCTCACAGACACGTTGGCTCCGCCGGCTGGTGCACTGGGCATCACGTCGCACCTTGGCTTTATGGCCGCACCGATCGTTGAAGAGCGCCGAGGTGCCGATCAACTGAAGCGAGACACACCGATCATAGCCATTTTCGGCAACCCTCCATACCGCCGTCTGGATGAAGGCGAGGAAGAAGCCATCGTCGCCGGTTGGGACAATGGATTCTGGGACGATCTGAAGGAACCGGTACGGAATGCCGGTTGGGGCGGCGAGCTCAACACTTTTCCCGATCTCTACATCGCCTTCTGGCTCTGGTCACTGTGGAAGCTATTCGAAAGTGAAGGGGCATCGCAACGAGGAGTGGTGTGCCTAATCACCAATCGCACCTTCCTCGCCGGGCACCCTTGTGCTGGGTTGCGGCAGATGCTCCGCCGTCGATTCGACACGATAGATATCGTCGACTTGCGGGGCGAAAGCCGCGGCGCACGCCCCGCTGGCATTGCAACCGATGAGAATGTTTTCGCTATACAGGCAGGAGTTTGCATTCTCATTGCTGTTTCGACGGGAATTGCGCGCCCCGTCGGAGCAGAAGCGTCAGTGCATTACGCCGACGTTTGGCGTCACGACGCCTTCACGGCACACGAGAAGCAAGTGCTACTAGTGGCTCTGCACACTGGATTTGACCGGTTGCCCTGGGCTGGGGAGTAGCTGCGGCAGACTGCTGGGGTGAATCAACAGTTCTATGCTGCGGGCGACGCCAGGCTGTCGTCGGATGAAGCCTTGGCGTTCGAGCGTGATCAGCATCTGGTTGACTGAGGGCGGGGTGACGCGAAAGTGGCGCAGCAGGTCAGCGTGCGCGGGTGGTCGGCCGAGCACCAAGGTGTAGGCGTGGATGAAGGCTAGATACTGACCCTGCTTTGGCGTGAAGCGGGGTGGTGAGGCGAGACACGGCTCGAAACGGCGATTTATATGTCGTGCCCTCAATAATGGGGGGCAGAAATGAATGTACGATACCGCGTGGAGCTGAGCCAAGCCGAGCGGGAGCAGCTCAACGAGATGCTGAGTGGGGGCAAGCACGCCGCGCGCAAACTCAAGCGGGCACAGATCTTGTTGGCTGCTGACAGCGCGGTGGGTGACGCGGTGATCGCCGCCAGCGTCAGCGTCGGCGAGTCCACGGTCTACCGGACCAAGCGTCGGTTCGTCGGGGGTAGGAGGAAAGGGGTTCGTCGAAGGTAACCTCGATCTGGCGTTGAGCGAAGAAACCCGCCCTGGCTCTGGACGCAAGCTGACCGGCAAGGAGGAGGCGCTGCTGATTGCCACCGCCTGCTCCAGCCCGCCCGAAGGGCGAGCGCGCTGGACACTGGAATTGCTGGCCGGTGAGATGGTGAGGCGAACCGAGCATGCGGAGCTATCGCGCGAAACCGTGCGTCGGCGGCTGAAAGAGAACAAATTGAAGCCGTGGCAACAGGATATGTGGTGCATCCCGCAGGTGGACGGCACCTATGTCGCTCGGATGGAGGATGTACTTGATCTCTACGCAGAGAAACCGGATCCCAAACGGCCAGTGGTCTGCTTCGACGAGAGCCCAACCCAGCTGATTGGCGAGGTGCGGCAGCCGATCGCTGCGGCCCCTGGGCAGCCTCGGCGCTACGACTACGAATACCGGCGCAATGGCACTATGAACCTATTCGTCTTTTTGGACGCCCATCGGCCATGGCGTACGGTGAAGGTCACGGAACAACGCACCGCGCTGGACTTTGCCGAATGCATGCGTGACTTGGTCGATAAGCATTATCCGGCAGCGGACGTGATACGTGTGGTGATGGACAATCTGTCGACCCATGGCCCTGGCGCACTGTATGAGGCGTTTCCGGCGCCCGAAGCCCATCGCATGCTGCAACGGCTGGACATCCACTATACGCCAAAGCACGCGAGCTGGCTGAATATGGTCGAGCTCGAGATCGGTGTCCTTCGCGGTCAGTGTCTTGACCGACGTATCGGCGACCGCAAGAAACTGATCTCGGAAATCGCCGCCTGGGTAAAGCAACGCAACAAGGCCAAGGCTCGGATCAAGTGGATGGTCAACACCGAGAAGGCGCGCACGAAGCTTGCCCGTGCTTATCCTGACCCCGCCAAGGAGTCATAATCCCTGTGCAGGGCTACTAGAAGCGGCACGATTGGGCACCTGTGCCCTGACATTTGCAGAGATTTCTCGGCGTGGTCTCGAGGACTTCCTGCCTGTGCCGTTCGAGGGGTTGAACTGGCCAGACTTGCAGATGGTGCGTTCCGGTCTTCTGGCATTCAGACCAAACGCGACGAGTTCGTTTATGCCATGCAACGAGTGATGCTCGAGCAGCGCGTGGCTGATCTGAAGTCTCGTAATGAGGCAGAGGCGGCGGCGTTGTTTCACGAAACTCGGGACCGAAGCGTACAGCCTGCTCGCAGCGCCGATTGGACGCCGAACGCTTTGAAGGATGTCATATACGACCACTCGATCGAAGAGTTCTTTATGCAAAGAGGGAATATGTCGATTTTCCTCGTCCGGCACTTCAGTCGGCTTGGGGTGCAGCGAATGTCGCACCCTATGCGCTGCCATCCGGCACTGGGGCCGGCCCCGCCGTGTGGGTACACGGTCTTCTCTGTGATTATCATTCGTTTTGTGGCAGCTACGGAGGCTACGCTTTCCCTCTTTGGGACCGCCGTCACGGGCTTGAAGGAACCAACCTCAGGCCAGCTCTGCTGGATGGACTCGCCAGTGTTTATGGTCGGCTAGTTTCAGCTCAGGAGGCATTCGATGCAATTGTCGCCCTGCTCTCGGCCAAAAGCTACACGCGTCGCTTTGCATGGGACCTGGAAGAAACCTTTGCTCACATTCCGTTTCCAGCCCAGGCAGATGTATTCGCCGACGCGGTCCGTATCGGTTCGGAAATTCGTCTGTTGGAAACGTTCGCACGTGAGCCAGCCGCAGATTTTCGCAAGGCCCGCATGGCAGGGCACGCCACGGGCGTTACGTTGGCGGTTCCCCCTGTAGGGCGCGCCTTCCTTGCGGATGGGCGTGGATCGGGCGCCGTTGCTTTACAAGAGGACCAGTCATTGCGCCTGGTTGGCGTCCCGGAACCCGTTTGGCGATTTGCAGTCAGTGGCTACCGAGCGCTGCCGCGTTGGCTCGCAGCACGTAACGGCGAGGCGCTGGATCGCGAATTCAATCATGCGCTGCTTGATGTCGCCTGGCGCATTGCGGAACTATTGCACTGGTTCGATTCGGCGCATCAGGCACTTAGCCGCGCCGTGGATGCTCCACTGAGCATTGCCGATCTCGGATTGTAACTGCCTGGAGCGGATCAGGCGAACGCGGTAGAAGAGCCGGGCGATGAACGAAGCGACTCGACAGGCTGATCTCTTCGCGGCTCAACCCGATTTGTTTGATGGAGCCCGCCGAGATCGGCTGGGCCTACACCGGAGATGATCCGAAAGCGCCTGGACAGCATGCTAGCGACTGTGCGGCAGGCCCGGCGAATGCCGTGGGACACGCAGCGGACCAGGATTAACGAGGCTGTGTTCACTCAAATGGCCAACTGGCTGCCGGAAGCAGATCGCGACGCGCTGCGCGCCGAGTTCGCATGCGAATTACGCAGGTTGTACGCTGTCGGCTGAGGGGTGGCCAAGCGACCAGCGCGCGGCGCGAGCCACCGCCGATCTTGTGCGCAGAAGCCGCACCAACTATGTTCAGACCCGCCCGGCTGCGCGATCTTGCCGGTCGCGAGGGAGTCGACCGAGTGAGCACCAGGTATGTCGCCCCGGCGTGCCAGCCAGCACCCGGCCCGAAGATGTGGTGCGGGCCGAAGGTGAGTCGGACGACGCTCACGCCGAAACGGCAGGCGCTGATGGTCGAACTCTGGTCGCTCCCGCATAACGTCTGGCGCCCGCTTGGCAGGACAGCCCCTGTCCTGACCATCCACGACAGTGTGGGCCGCGCGCAAGGAAGGCGTGGATGGCCGGCACGAGGCCGGCCATGACGATCATGACGATAAGGCGCGGCGCAGCGACCAAGCGCGGCGCGGCGGGTCTATGGTGAAGGACGCTCCACGGCGCTGCAAAGCTGCCGGCTTGCGTCGCGATTGCAGTCAACGTTGGCGCATCTCGCGATGAACCTCGTCGGCCGTGGCTGGAGCCCGCAGCACACTGCAGTGCTTGCAAACTCCCCGCCAGCCGCCTATGTGGGGGCGCCAAGGTAGCGGAAAGGCTCTCCCGCCCATGGCCCTCGACATCGCCCAGACTTCTGTCGCCGCGCGTATCGACGAGGCGCTCGCCTTCGACGACGTGCTGCTGGTGCCCGGCTACTCGAAGATCCTGCCGTCCGCGACCGGCACGCGCACCAGGCTCACGCGCACCATCTCGCTCAACATCCCGATCATCTCGGCGGCCATGGACACCGTCACCGAGGCCGGCATGGCCATCGCCATGGCTCAGCAGGGCGGGCTGGGCGTCATCCACAAGAACCTCGAACCCGGCGAGCAGGCGGCGCATGTCCGGCGGGTGAAGAAGTTCAAATCCGGCATGGTGGTGAACCCGCTCACCATCCATCCCGAGCAGACGCTCGCCGACGTCACCACGCTGATGAACACGCACAGGATCAGCGGCATCCCGGTGGTCGAGCGCGACAGCAACCGGCTGGTCGGCATCATCACCCACCGCGACGTCCGCTTCGCGACCGACCCGGCGCAGAAGGTTCATGAGCTGATGACGCGGGACGGCCTGGTCACCGTCACCAACGGGGTCAGCCCGGATGAAGCGCGCCGCCTGCTGCACCGGCACCGCATCGAGAAGCTGCTGGTGGTGGACGAGGCGTACAGGTGCGTGGGGCTGATCACCGTGAAGGACATGGACAAGGCGGAGACGCACCCGCTCGCCAACAAGGATGAGCTGGGCCGGCTGCGCGTAGCTGCTGCCACGGGCGTGGGGCCGGAGGGGCATAGGCGATCGCGTGCGCTGATCGAGGCGGAGGTGGACGTGATCGTGGTCGATACCGCTCACGGACACTCGCGCGGCGTGCTGGACGCGGTGACGGCGATCAAGAAGCTGTCCAACGCGGTGCAGGTGATCGCGGGCAATATCGCCACGCCGGAGGGTGCGCTGGCGCTGATCGAGGCCGGCGCGGATGGGGTGAAGATCGGCATCGGGCCCGGGTCGATCTGCACGACGCGGGTGGTCGCCGGGGTGGGGGTGCCGCAGTTCACCGCGGTGCTGGAGTGCGCCGCCGCGTGTCGCGAGGCTGGTGTGCCGGCGATTGCGGATGGCGGGATGCGGACGTCGGGCGACATCGTGAAGGCGATCGCGGCGGGTGCGGACGCGGTGATGATCGGGTCGCTGCTGGCAGGGACGGATGAGGCGCCGGGCGAAGTGTTCCTGTATCAGGGGCGGTCGTACAAGTCGTATCGCGGCATGGGCAGCATCGGTGCGATGGCGCGCGGCTCGGCGGACCGGTACTTCCAGCAGGACATCAAGGACCAGTTGAAGCTGGTGCCGGAAGGTGTTGAAGGGATGGTGGCCTATAAGGGTCCGGTGGCTCAGGCCATCCACCAGTTGGTGGGCGGGCTGAAGGCGGGCATGGGGTATACCGGCAGCGCGGGTATCGCCGAATTGCAGCGGAACTCGCGGTTCCGTCGGGTGACCGGCGCCGGGTTGCGCGAGAGCCATGTCCACGATGTCGCGATCAGCCGCGAGGCACCGAACTACCGGCAGGACTGACCGCCTGACTCCCTCCGCCCGGATCGCTGCTGCCGTCGAGTTGCTGGAGGCGGTCCTTGGGACGGAGGCTCGACCTGCCGATGCAGTGGCCAACGACTATTTCCGTGCCCGCCGCTTCATCGGTTCCGGCGATCGGCGCGCCGTATCGGATCGCGTCTGGCGGGTGCTGCGGAGCTATCGGCGTCTGAGCTGGTGGCTCGGCGGGCGTCCCACACCGCGGCTGCTGGTTGCCGCCTCGCTGCTGCTGGAGGGTGCGCGCTATGCCGAAGCGGCCGCGGCATTCTCAGGTGGGCGCTTCGCACCTGCGGCTCTTGCGCCGTCCGAGCAGGCGGTGCTCCACCGGCTGGATGGGCGCACGCTGGAGCATGCGTCGATGCCCGACGCAGTGCGGCTGGAGGTGCCGGACTGGCTGATGACACGGATCGCGCCCGCAGAGCTTCGTGCGCTGCTGGAGCCTGCGCCGCTCGATCTGCGCGTTAATCTGCTGAAGACCACACGCGACGAGGCGCGGGCGGCGCTTGCGGTCGAGGGGCTCGAAGCCACGCTGACGCCCCTGTCGCCGTGGGGGCTGCGGATCGAGGGGCGCCGTCAGGTCACCACCGGCGCCGCTTTCCGCGCCGGGCTGGTCGAGATCCAGGACGAGGGCAGCCAGCTTGTCGCGAGCCTCGTCGACGCGCGGGCGGGGATGCGGGTGGCCGATCTCTGTGCGGGCGCGGGCGGCAAGACGCTGGCGCTGGCGATGACGATGCAGAACCGCGGTCAGCTCGTCGCCTGCGACGTCTCGGCAACGCGGTTGGACGGTGCGGTTCGGCGCCTGCGCCGCGCCGGTGTTCACAACGTCGAGCGCCATCTGCTCGAAGCGGGTGACAAGTGGGTCAAGCGGCGCGCCGGGAACTTCGACCGGGTGCTGGTGGATGCGCCGTGCACCGGCACCGGCACCTGGCGGCGCAATCCTGATGCGCGGTTGCGGCTGGTGGAGGCTGACCTTGCCGAACTTCTGCCAAAACAGTCGGTCATCCTCGATCAGGCGGCGACCCTGGTTCGCATCGGCGGGCGTTTGGTCTACGCTACGTGCTCGCTGCTTTCCGAGGAGAACGAGGCTCAGGTGACTGCCTTCCTCAGCCGCCATTCCGGCTTCTTTCAGAGGGATGTCCTCGTGCTCACGCCTGCGCGTGATGGCACCGACGGGTTCTTTGCTGCCGTGCTGGAGCGGCGCACATGATCAGCGTTCGCCGCGCGCGGCCGGCCGACGCCATCTCGATCGGCGCGGTGCACGTGTCGGCCTGGCGCAGCACCTATCCGGCCATCTTGCCCGACAGTTTCCTGGCGCGCCTCTCGGTGCCCCGCCAGGCCGCGCATTACGATGCGGCGATCCGGTCGTCGTCCACCGGCGTGTTCGTCGCCTCAGCATCCGGTATCGACGTGCCTCCTGGCTCGGGCTCACCATCGTGGGCTTTGCCACCGCTGGGCGCGCACGCGGCAGCGAATTCATCCGGCGCCTGGGTGAAGGCGAGGTGGAGACGCTCTACGTGCTGGACGACTGGCGCGACCGTGGCGTGGGTCGCAAGCTGATGCGTGCTGCGGGCGGGGATCGGACGAGATTGGCTGCAGTCGTTCTTCCTCTGGGTGCTGCGCGAGAACCCAAGCCGGTGGTTCTATCAGCGGCTGCGCGGCAAGCCGGTGGCCGAGGCGCTGATCCAGTTCGCCGGCGAGAAGGTGCCGCAAACGGCGTTCGTGTGGGACCCGATCGAGCCATTGTTGGCGGCCTCGCCGCAGGAGTCCTGAGAACCGTTTGGATTGATCCACGTTCTCTCTCCCGAACGGGAGAAGGAACGTATCCGATGCGGTATTCAGCGATTTTGGCCGGCGGTCTGGGG
>CAWEVM010000003.1:0-512716 GCA_963812505.1 uncultured Alphaproteobacteria bacterium | reverse complement strand
CCGAACGAGATGCGGGTGGCGGTGCGCCGGCTCCACGCGGCCGGTATCGAGGTGATTCTCGACGTCGTGTACAACCACACCGCGGAAAGCGACGAAGTCGGTCCGACACTGTCGTTCCGCGGCCTCGACAACGCAAGCTACTATCGGCTGGAGGCTGGCGATCAACGCCGCACGATCAACGATACCGGCACCGGCAACACGCTGAACCTCTCCCATCCGCGCGTCCTGCAAATGGTGATGGATTCACTGCGCCACTGGGTGACCTCGTTCCACGTCGATGGATTTCGCTTCGACCTCTGTGCGACGCTCGGGCGTGAACCCCATGGGTTTGATCCAGGCTCCGGTTTCTACGACGCGCTTCGTCAGGATCCGGTTCTGGCGGGCGTGAAGCTGATTGCCGAACCCTGGGACGTCGGTCCGGGAGGCTATCAGCTCGGCAACCATCCCCCTGGTTTCGCTGAATGGAACGATCGCTTCCGCGATGGTGTTCGGCGCTACTGGCGCGGCGATCGCGGCCACCGACCGGCGATTGCCGCAAGATTAGCTGGTTCCGCCGATATCTTCGCTCGCCATGGCAGGCGGCCGTGGGCATCGGTCAATTATGTCGCCTCGCATGACGGGTTCACGCTCACGGACGCCGTGAGTTATGTCGAACGTCACAACGGCGCGAATGGCGAAAGCAATCACGACGGTCATCCCGCCAACTACACGAGCAACTGGGGTGTGGAAGGGCCGAGCGACGATCCGGCGATCAACGCGATACGGGATCGTGTCAAGCGTGCGATGCTGACCACTGTGTTCCTTGCCGCGGGCACACCAATGCTGCTGGCCGGCGACGAGTTCGGCCGCACCCAGCGCGGCAACAACAATGCCTATTGCCAGGACAACGAAATATCCTGGCTGGACTGGAGCATGGCGGCATCGCCGCCGGGAATTGCGCTGACCGCTTACGTTGCGCGCCTCATCGCACTCCGCCGTGAGCATCCAGTCCTGCGCCATCCACATTTTCTGCACGGCAGGGCGCATCCAGCGCCGGGTATTGCCGACATTGCCTGGTTCGATCAGTCGGGAGGAACAATTCCAGTCGAGGCCTGGAACGACATCGAGCAGCGGACGTTGATTTTGCGTCGTTCGATGCGAGTTCCTGAAGGAAAGGTCGAGATCCTGAGCTTGCTGCTGAATCCGGGCGATCAGCCATGTGACTTTCGGTTGCCCGAGCCCTATCTGCCTGGACGCGTGCTGCTCGACAGCGCCGAGCCGGAGACTGACGAACGCCCTATCACGGGGCAGGAGGTCCGCGTGGCTGCCCACAGTGCCGTCCTGCTGTACGCCGAGCATCTCGGATGACCAGGGGGTTTGCGTTTGAGACCCGCTTTGGCGCGCAACCATTGCGCAACGGATCGACGCTGTTTCGCCTGTGGGCGCCCGCGCAGGAGACGGTCGCCGTAGCGATAGAAAGCGGACCCAGCCTGCCGATGACGCGCTCACCCGACGGCTGGTTCGAAGCGACCGCGCCGTGTCCTGCCGGCACGCAGTATCGGTATCGCCTGGCTGACGGAATGCTGGTGCCCGATCCTGCCTCGCGGGCGCAGGCAGGCGACGTGCATGACCCGAGTGTGGTGGTCGATGCGCGATCCTATGCGTGGCGCAACATGGACTGGCGGGGACGGCCGTGGCGCGAGGCGGTACTGTACGAACTCCATGCGGGCGTTCTTGGCGGATTCCAAGGCGTGGCGCGGGAGCTGCCAAGGCTGGCTGACCTTGGCATCACCGCGGTCGAACTGATGCCGGTCAATGATTTTCCGGGCCAGCGCAACTGGGGATATGACGGCGTCCTGCCGTATGCCCCTGATGCTGCCTACGGAACGCCCGATGATCTGAAGGCGCTGGTCGATAGGGCGCACGACCTCGGGCTGATGATCTTCCTCGACGTTGTCTACAATCATTTCGGCCCGGACGGTAATTTCCTGTCCCTCTACGCACCGCAGTTCTTTCGTGAGGATCGTAGCACCCCGTGGGGAGCCGCGATTGACTTCTGGCGACCCGATGTTCGCGATTTTTTCACCGACAACGTGCTCTATTGGTTGATGGAGTATCGATTCGACGGACTGCGCTTCGATGCCGTGCATGCGATCCTGGATCAGGACTGGGTGGACGAGATGGCGGCCAAGGTCCGCGCCACTGTCGAGCCTGGCCGGCAAGTGCATCTCGTGCTCGAGCACCACAATGATGCTTCGCACCTCAGCAAGGACGTCGATGCGCAGTGGAATGACGATGGGCACAACGTTCTGCACGCCCTGCTGACTGGCGAAGACGGTGGCTACTATTGTGACTACGCTGATCAGCCCGCCTGGAAGTTGGCGCGGTGTCTCGCGGAAGGCTTCATCTACCAGGGAGAGCATTCGCGCTACCTGGGCGAGCCACGCGGCATGCCGAGTGGTCATCTGCCGCCGACCGCCTTCGTGCTGTTCCTGCAGAACCATGATCAGATCGGCAACCGGGCATTCGGCGAGCGGCTGACGACACTGGTGGGGCCCACGGCGCTGGAAGCGGCGATTGCCGTGATCATGCTCTGCCCGCAGATCCCTTTGCTCTTCATGGGCGAGGAGAGCGCAAGTCGTACGCCGTTTCTGTTCTTTACCGACCATGGCGCCGAGTTGGCTGATGCCGTGCGCGAAGGAAGGCGCAACGAGTTCTCCAGGTTCCAGGAGTTCGCTGATCCGGCCAGCCGGCAACGAATTCCAGACCCGAACGCATTGCAGACCTTCCTTGCCTCGAAGCCGCAAGCGGACCCGTCGCTTGGTCTGGCGCGCGAGGCGCTCTACCGCCGTCTCATTGCCCTTCGCGCCGCCGAGATCGTGCCGCGTCTGGATGGGGCGCACGCGCTGACCGCCGAGGCAATCGGGCCCAAGGCGGTGGCCGCGCGATGGCGACTTGGCGATGGCGCGGTACTGACAGTGGCGACCAATCTCGACGCGCAGGCGGTGACACTTGATCTGCCAGCCGGGGTGCTTTTGTTTGCCAGCACGGAGGTCCAGCAAGGCTGGCTGCCGGGCCATTGCACCTACGCGTTTCTCGATATGTCACGTTCGCCCAATGTCTGACGATGTGATACGCGATCTCGCTCATCGCGCCGGCATTGCCGTCGAGTGGCAGGATTTCGCCGGTCGGCCGAAGACTGTCACGCCCGACGTATTGCGTCACCTCCTTGAGGCGCTTGGCCTGCCCTGTAAGACCCGCGGCGATCTGCTCGCGAGCCGCAGGCTGCTGCAGCGCCGCTCCAACGTCCAGGCGCTGCCGCCGCTGATCACGGCGATGGCTGGACGTCCGACACGGCTCGATGTGGGTGCGAGCGACACGCATATGGCACGCCTCAGCCTCGAAGCGGGAGGCGGGCGTGACATTGCCATATCGCCGGTGCGCGGACGGCTTCGTGTGCCCGCGATCAACGATACTGGTTATCACCGGCTGCTGATTGAAGATCGCGAATTTGTTCTGGCGGTTGCGCCGACACGGTGCCGTACCATCGATGACGCAGTGCCCGATGCACGGTTGTGGGGCATTGCGGCACAGGTCTATTCACTGCGTCACTGTGGTGACGGCGGTATAGGCGACGCTGCGGGCATTGCGGCGTTCGCCGAGGCAGCCGGAGCGCGCGGCGCGGACGCATTGGCGTTAAGTCCGCTGCATGCGCTGTTTGGTGCCGATCCGTCGCGCTTCGGCCCTTACTCGCCGTCCACACGCCTGTTCCTGAACCCATTGCATGCCTCGCCGGCTCAGGTGTTCGGCGAGGCGCATGTGGCCGACACGCTGCGGGCGGAAGGGTTGAGCGAGACATTCGAGCGACTGGAGGCGCTGTCGCTGATCGACTGGCCGGCGGCGGCGCGTGCCAAGCATCGGCTGCTGCGGGCACTGTTCGAACCGTTTATCGACGCGCCGGACGCCCACGGCAAACTCCATCTCGATTTTGCCCGCTTCCGCGCCGATGGCGGCGAACTGCTGTCGCAACACGTGGTGTTTGAAACGCTGCATGCGGGGCAGGCAGCGGCTGGTGCAGGCGATTGGCATCGTTGGCCGGCAGATCTGCGCGATCCGGACAGTGCAGCGGTCAGGGTATTTGCGGCGTCTCACGAGCACGAGGTACTGTTCCACAGTTTTCTGCAATGGCTCGCTGATCGATCATTCGGCATAGCGCAGAGCCGCGCACTTGGGTCAGGAATGCGTATCGGCCTGATCGGTGATCTGGCCGTCGGCATGGACCCGGGCGGCAGCCACGCATGGAGCCGACAGGCCGACGTGCTGGGCAGTCTTTCGATTGGCGCTCCGCCCGATCTGCTCAATCCGCGCGGCCAGGACTGGGGGCTGACCAGCTTCTCGCCCCGCGCGCTGATTGCGGGCGGGTTTGGCCCGTTCATCGCGACGGTTCGTGCGGCGCTGCGAAACACTGGTGGCTTACGGATCGATCATGCCATGGGCCTGACGCGACTCTGGCTGATCCCGCAAGGGGCGGATCCCGCCGATGGCGCATACCTGACGTTCCCATCAACTGATTTGCTCCGGCTGCTGGCTCTTGAGTTGCAGCGGCATGGCGCGATCGTTGTAGGCGAAGATCTGGGCACGATTCCCGACGGATTCCACGACGCACTCGAGACCGCCGGCGTTCATGGCATGCGCGTTCTCTGGTTCGAGCGAAATGGCCACGGATTCAATCCACCTGAGGCGTGGAGCCACTCTGCCGTGGCGATGACCTCGACGCACGACCTGCCGACTGTGGCAGGTTGGTGGCACGGCAGCGACATCACGACGCGTGCGGAGAGCGGACGTCTCGGCGTAGGTGTGCAGGAGGCGGACGTGTCAGCGGAGCGCACGGAAGACCGCCGCGCATTATGGCAGGCATTCGTCGAGGCTGGCTTCGGAGAGGGCGATGCACCATCGTCAAACGACACGCAACCGGTGGTGGATGCGACGTTGGCGTTTGTTGCCGCCACACCTTCGCCGCTCTGCCTGCCGCCGATCGAGGACCTGCTTGGAATCGAAGAACAGCCGAACCTGCCGGGGACGATTGACCAGCATCCCAATTGGCGGCGGCGGCTGACGGCGGAGGCACGCACGCTGCTCGATGAACCGCGCATCGCGCGACGGGTGGCGCAACTGGCTACGCGGCGGCCACGACTATGAGATCCTTGCGGGCAACGATGCGCCTGCAGTTGCACCGAGACTTCACCTTTGCCGATGCGACGGATCTGGTGCCCTACATGGCGTTGCTCGGCGTCAGCCATCTCTATGCCTCGCCGATTCTCGCGGCGCGTCCGGGATCGATGCATGGCTATGACGTGACCGATCCCACTCGGGTCAATGAGGAACTCGGCGGCGAGGCTGGCCTGCGGCAGCTGGTCTCGGCACTGCGTGCCGCCGGGCTTGGGCTGATTGTCGATATCGTGCCCAATCACATGGCTGCAGGCGGTGTCGAGAACCCCTGGTGGGCCGATGTGCTGCGGCACGGACGTAGCAGCCGCTATGCGACGTTTTTCGATATCGACTGGGACAAGGTCGGCAAGGTGCTCGCTCCCTTTCTCGGCCAAACATATGGCGAAGCGCTGCGCGACGGCACGATCACGCTGGCGCGCGACGGCGATGAACCTGTCATCCAGTATTTTGATAATCAATTCCCGATCCGTCCGGAGGATCACGCTGAGATTGCCGCGGCGAGGTCAGACGCCTTCGATCCGGCGACGTTGGTGGGGAGGCAGAGGCTGCATCGTCTGCTTGAGCGCCAGCACTACCGGCTCGCCTGGTGGCGCAGCGCGGGCGACGCGATCAACTGGCGGCGCTTCTTCGACATCAATGGCCTGGTCGCGCTGCGTATGGAGGACGCAGCGGTGTTCGAGGCGACGCACGGTACACTGCTTCGCCTGTACCAGCAGGGACTGATCGACGGTATGCGGGTCGATCACGTCGATGGTTTGGCCGATCCCCGCGGCTACTGCCGGCAACTGCGCTCGCGTCTCGATGAGCTTGCGCCGCAACGACCGCCAGACGCGCCGAAGGGGCCGCCCTGGCTGGTCGTCGAAAAGATCCTTGGTGCCGGCGAGCGCCTGCCCAGAGATTGGGCCGTCGATGGCACGAGCGGTTACGAGTTTATGGACGAGGTGAGCGCACTGCTGCACGACGGTTCAGGCGAAAGCACACTGCGGCATTTCTGGAGCGCAGTCAGCAGTCGTCCCGCAGATTTTGCCGAGGAAGAGGTAGCGGCGCGACGCGACATACTCAATCGCTCATTTGGCGCGCAACTCGATGCGCTGATCGGATCGTTGCATCGCATTGCGGTCACGCACCTCGATACGCGAGACATCACCCGGGGTGCAATCCGTCGGGCGCTCGTCGCTCTGCTCGCACATTTCCCGGTGTATCGCAGCTATGGCGTCGGGCAACGGTCCGACGCACTCGAGAGCGCGGTGGCCGCGGCGACGAAGCATGTGGATGCCACCGATCGTCCAACACTGGCATTGCTCGAGCGCTGGCTCGGTGAAGAGGCAACACTGGAAAGCGCCGTCCATTTCCAGCAGTTGAGCGCGCCGCTTGCGGCAAAGGCGGTTGAGGACACTGCTTACTACCGCTACGGAGTACTGCTTTCGCGCAACGAGGTTGGCGCCGATGTAAGACGGTTCAGCGCCTCGGTGGCGGATTTCCACGCCGCGTGTCTCACACGGCGCAAGGAGTTCCCCGATGCGATGCTCGCCACGGCGACACATGACCACAAGCGCGGCGAGGATGTCCGCGCGCGGCTTGCCGTGCTGAGCGAAATTCCAGATGAGTGGGAGCGCGCGGTGCGACGCTGGCTCGAGCTGAACACGCCCCATCGGCGAATTGGCGACGCAGCAATGCCCTCGCCGGGTGACGAGGTGATGCTGTATCAGATGATTATCGGGGCTTGGCCCACCGGTCAGTTCGATCTGCGGGAATACACGGAGCGTCTGGCCGGTTGGCAGCTCAAGGCGCTGCGCGAGGCGAAGCTGGCGACAGATTGGACGGCACCGAATCTCGAGTATGAAGACGCGGCGCGGTCATTCCTCTACACGATCATGGCGGATGAGGGGTTCGTCTCGGACGCTTCCGCGTTTGCGCGGCGCATCGAGCCGGCCGGAGCGGTGAACGGCCTGGCGCAGACGCTCCTGAAGCTGACCGTACCGGGCGTGCCCGACATCTATCAGGGGGCCGAGTTCTGGGATCTGAGCATGGTGGATCCCGACAATCGGCGGCCGGTGGATTTCACGCGGCGTTTTGCAGCACTGAACGCAGATGCGACGCCGGTCGCGCTAGCGGCGTGCTGGCGGGATGGCAGGGTGAAGCAGGCGTTGATCCGCCGCACGCTCGCGCTGCGCCGCGAGGTTCCAGAGCTCTTCGCACGGGGGGAGTATCGCCCGATCGATGTGAGTGGACTGCTGGCAGCGCATGTCGTGGCGTTTCTGCGATCACGCGGGGACGCAGTTTGCATCGTCGTGGTGCCGCGTCTGGCGGCCAGATTGCTAGGGCTTCCGGACACCGCGAACGAGACGGCGATCACAATTCCCGCTGCGGTCTGGCGGTCCACGACGCTGCATCTGCCGGAAGACGTTGCCGGTCGCCGGTTGCGCGACAGGATCAGCGACCGCCGCCTGCGCCCGCTCGACAGGCAACTGCCGATCGAGACGATCCTCGCAGAATTCCCCGTCGCGCTGTTGACGGCGGAGTAGCGGTTCAGCCTCCTGCCATCGCCGCGCGTGTCTCGCGCAGCGCCGCGGCCGCGGCGGCACTGGGCACTTCCACGTCGATTTCCAGAATCGAGATCGGATCGCCTCTGTCGAGCTTGATCTGCACGCGCTCGCGCTCGATCGTCACGTGCTTGGCAATGACCGAGATGATCTCCTCCTGGAGCACGGCCAACAGATCGGACTTGCCGACAAACGCGCGCTCGTGCGCCAACAGCACCTGCAGTCGCTCGCGCGCAACCGGCGCTGAGTCACGCCGGCGAAATAGGCTCATCAAATTCATGCAACGGCCCTCCGGCCGAACAGACGTCCCATGATGCTCCTGCGTTCCGCCGGCACGGTGACGACAAGTGTCTCGCCCTTCAGTCGTCGCGCTGCCTCGAAATACGCCTTCGCCGCCACGCTGTTAGGGCTGCCGATCGTCACCGGTGAACCGAGGTTCGATGCGCGCAGCACCTCCTCACTCTCAGGAATGATTCCCAGCAGCGGGATGGACAGGATCTCGAGCACGTCCTCGGTCTTCAGCATCTCGCCGCGCGCGGCACGCGCCGCATCGTAGCGCGTCAGCAGCAGGTGCTTGTCGACCCGTTCGCCCTTCTCGGCTTTCGCAGTCTTCGAATCGAGCATGCCGATGATGCGATCCGAATCGCGCACCGAAGAGACTTCCGGATTGGTGACGACCACGGCCGCGTCGGCATGGCGCATCGCCAGCGTGGCCCCGCGTTCGATGCCGGCCGGACTGTCGCAGATGATCCAATCGAACTTCTCGCGCAGCTCGCCGATCACGCGAGTCACGCCCTCGGCCGTGAGCGCATCCTTGTCGCGCGTCTGCGAGGCGGGCAGCAGTGATAGCGTGTCGATCCGCTTGTCGCGGATCAGTGCCTGCGGCAGCTTGGCGTCGCCTTGCACGACATTGATCAGGTCAAACACGACGCGGCGTTCGGCCCCCATCACCAGATCCAGGTTGCGCAGCCCGACATCGAAGTCGACCACGACCACGTTCTGGTTCTGCTGCGCCAGCGCGGCGCCAAGTGCGGCGGTGGATGTCGTCTTGCCGACGCCGCCCTTTCCGGATGTCACGACGATGACCGTGGCCATCAGTTTCTCTCCTCGTTCAGTCGAACGTTGCCAACATCATCGCCTCGCCGGCGAGCCAGGCCTGCACTGGCTTGCCACGCAGCTTCGCGTCCATATCGTCTGCCGTCTGGTACACGCCATCGATTGCCAGCAATTCGGCTTCCAGCCTGCGACAGAAGATGCGCGCGCGGTTATTGCCGGTAAGTCCGGCGATCGCTCGACCGCGCAACGTGCCGTAGACATGAATCGAACCTCCAGCGATTACCTCCGCGCCTGAGGCGACGGAGCCCACGATGCTGACGTCACCCTTCTCGAACACGATCGACTGACCCGACCGCACCGGCTGATCGATCAGCAACGAGGAACTTTCCTGAGGCTGCGTCGCGCGACGTTCATCGGGCACGTCGACCGCGCGCGAGGGACGCGTGCCGGTGGCATGCAGCGGCGCCCAGGCCTCCAGCCCCTGCCACGATGGGTGTGCGCCTTCCGTTCCGATGATGCGGATGCCGCGGCTGTTCAGGCGTTGCAGCAGACCTGCGACATCCGGCTGTTCGCTCGGCAGCGCGCCGAGGTCAAGCACGACAGGACGACCGGCGAAGAACGACGGCGAGCGATTGATCTGCGAGTCCAGCGCGTCAAGCCAATCCTCCACGGGCGGTTCGGGCGCAAGAACGAGCGCCATGAACGAACGGCCGCGGACTCGGATGAACGGACGCGAATCGGCTGTGGGCACACATTTGGCGTATCAAGTGCGCGGTGTGACGGTCAACCGGAACCGCCACGAATAACGCTGCAAGAAGAAAGAACTGGGGATATTTCGTAATATCCTGTGGAGAAATCTGTGGGCAGCGAATCGTCGCTGCGAATCCTCGGCAATTCCTCCCCCGCGAAGCAGGGGAGGGGGCTCGGCTCAGGCCGGCGCCAGGACGTGGACGACTCGATTCGCCACCATCTCACGGGTCTTCGCGCCATAGGCAGCCATGTGCGGCGACGCTGCGTGAGCCTTCAAGGCCTCGGCGCTTTCCCATTTCTCAATAACCACGAACGTGTCGTCGCCGAACTTGGTGGGAAACCCGTCGGCGTCGATCGTCGGACCGTACTCGATGCAGCCCTGTTCGGCGTGAACCGCCGGGACGTTGGCGCGGAATTCCTTGAGGATCGCTTCGCGCATGCCTGGCTTGGCGGTGATGATGGCAACGACGTGGATCATGGACTGCTGCTCCCCTGGGTTGTGCACGGTTCATCCGACCCCAGAGCGAGGCGTTCGGCAAGCGTCCGCTCGAGCCTATATTTTGTTCAGCGGCAACTGCGATGCCTGATTATTCCGCATTCGGTGCGCGCCGGATTCGCGTGGTCGCAGGGCACTGCGGCTCACGGGTTTGTGGCATGGGGGTTGCACCTCTCGCGATGGTGATCCGAGGCAATGGCCTCGCCACAAACAGAACGGACAGGGAACAGGACTATGGCATCGACCAATACCATGCTCACTCGCCGCCGCCTCGGCGGTCTTGGCGTGGCCGCTGCAACGCTCGCCGCAATGGGCGGTGTCAAGGCAGCCTTCACGCCAGCCGCCGCGCAGACCGGTCCGATCAAGGTCGGCATTCTGCATTCGCTCTCTGGCACGATGGCGATCAGCGAGACCACGCTGAAGGACGTCATGCTCATGCTGATCGAACAGCAGAATGCCAAGGGCGGCGTGTTGGGCCGCAAGTTGGAAGCTGTCGTGGTCGATCCCGCATCCAACTGGCCCCTGTTCGCCGAGAAGGCGCGCGGCCTGCTGTCCGTAGACAAATGCGCCGCGGTGTTCGGCTGCTGGACCTCGGTGTCGCGCAAGTCGGTGCTGCCGGTGTTCGAGGAACTCAATGGAATTCTGTTCTATCCGGTGCAGTACCAAGGCCAGGAGTGCAGCCGTAACGTGTTCTACACCGGTGCCGCGCCGAACCAGCAGGCCATCCCAGCAGTCGACTATCTGATGAGCGAGAGCCAGGTGAAGCGCTGGGTGCTGGCGGGCACCGACTACGTCTATCCGCGCACCACCAATCAGATCCTGGAAGCCTATCTGAAGGTGAAGGGCGTCGCGCCAGCTGACATCATGATCAACTACACCCCGTTCGGCCATTCCGATTGGCAGAACATCGTGGCGTCGATCAAGAAGTTCGGTTCGGCCGGGAAGAAGACTGCCGTGGTGTCCACCATCAACGGCGATGCAAACGTGCCGTTCTACAAAGAACTCGGCAACCAGGGCATCAAGGCGACCGACATCCCGGTGGTGGCGTTCAGCGTCGGCGAGGAAGAGCTGGCCGGCGTCGACACCAAGCCGCTCGTCGGCCACCTGGCAGCGTGGAACTATTTTGAGAGCGTCGATACGCCGGAGAACAAGGCGTTCATCGACCAGTGGCACAAGTTCATCAAGAACGACAAACGCACCACCAACGATCCGATGGAGGCGCACTACATCGGGTTCAATCAGTGGGTGAAAGGAGTCGAGAAGGCCGGCACCACGGCATCCGATGCGGTGATCGATGCGCTGATCGGCGTCGCGGTGCCGAACCTTTCGGGCGGCTTCTCGACCATCATGCCCAACCACCACATCACCAAGCCGGTGCTGATCGGCGAAATACAGTCAGACGGCCAGTTCAATACGGTCTGGCAGACACCGGGTCTTGTGGTGGCACAGGAATGGTCGCCCTACGTCGAGGACACGAAGGACCTGATCGGTGATTGGCGTGCACCGCTCTCTTGCGGGGCGTTCAACGTCAAGACCGGCAAGTGTGGAGCAGGTGGCGGCAAAAAGGCATGAGGGCCTGAGCTGACCATCCCCATGGGGGTGGCCCGTTTCCTCCCCGGGCCACCCCCACGACTTCTGAAAGCGTGCCGATGAAGCGTCTCGCCTGGCTGTTGCTGATCGCCGCACTGGCACTGACACCCGTCACGGTCCGTGCGCAGTCAGCGGACGAGCCGTTGGCCGCACTGGCATCGCCGAGCTACGAGACAATCCGGCAAGGTGTCGGAATGCTTGCGATATCCGGCCATCCGCAGGCGGCTGCCATCCTGTCGGCGTTGCAGAACAATCGGCTTTTTGCGCGCATCACCGACAAGGCGCTGTTCATCAAGGCCGACGATGGTTCATTCGTCGATGCGGCGAGCGGCAAGCCGGCGCCAGACATCATGTCGAGCGGGCTCCGCCAGGTGCGTATGAACAATGCGGTCCGTGGAGAGGTCGACGCGGCGCTCGGCAGTCTCCGCATGTTCTCGCAAAATGCGGCCATCCGACTAGACGCTGCCGAGGCGGTGTTCCATTCGCATGATCCGGCGGCATTGCCGGCATTGGAACGCGCATTGGAACGCGAAGGCGATGCCGGCGTGAAGCGCCGCATGGAGCAGGCGCATGCCGCCGCGCTGCTGTTCGCCGACAACACGAGCGACGCAGACCTGCTGGCCGCGATCGACGTGTTGCGCGCGCGCGGCGACATCGATAGCCGAAGCCTGCTCGCGTCGCTGTCCGGGCGGAAGCCCGCGGTGACCCAGGCTGCAGCGGCAGCGGTGACCGCGATCGATCGTAACCTCCAGCTCTGGAGCATCTTGCAGAGCGTTTACTACGGACTGTCACTGGGCTCGGTGCTGTTGCTTGCGGCAGCCGGCCTCGCGATCACGTTCGGCGTCATGGGCGTGATCAATATGGCGCATGGCGAGATGGTGATGATCGGCGCCTACGTGACATTCATGGTGCAGCAGTTCATTCGCGAGGCGGCACCCGGACTGTTCGGCGGCAGTCTGCTGATCGCTGTTCCGCTCGCGTTCATCGTCGCCGGGGTTATCGGCATCGCCATCGAGCGCACGCTGATCCGCTGGCTGTATGGCAGGCCGTTGGAGACGCTGCTGGCGACATGGGGTCTCTCGCTGATCCTGCAGCAGGCGGTGCGCTCGCTGTTTGGTCCCAACAACCGTGACGTGAGCACGCCGGACTGGATGAGCGGCGCGACACAGCTTGGCGGCCTGACAATCACCTACAACCGGCTTTACATCATCGTCTTCGCCTTCCTGGTGCTTGCGGCATTGATGGCGGCGTTGCGCTTCACGTCGCTGGGCCTGGCGATGCGTGCGGTGACGCAGAACCGGCAGATGGCGGCAGCGATGGGTATTCGCACGCCGTGGATCGACGCATTGACCTTCGGGCTTGGCTCCGGCGTTGCCGGCATGGCCGGCGTGGCGCTGAGCCAGATCGATAATGTCTCGCCCAATCTCGGTCAGAGCTACATCATCGACAGCTTCATGGTCGTGGTGTTCGGTGGTGTGGGGAATCTCTGGGGCACCGTGATGGGTGCCCTGACGCTCGGCATCGTCAACAAGTTTCTTGAACCGGTTGCGGGCGCGGTGTTGGGCAAGATCGTCGTGCTGGTGATGCTGATCTTGTTCATCCAGCGACGCCCGCGCGGCATGTTCCCGCTCAAAGGCCGGGCAGCAGAGGCATGAACACCGCACGGTTCTCCCCCTCCCCTTGCGGGAGGGGGTTGGGGGGAAGGGGCCACACCAAGCTCCAATTCCCCCTCCCCCCAACCCCGTCCCACAAGGGGAGGGGGAGGACGCCTTGGTGATCTTAAATCGCGCATCGCTGCTAACGCTGGCGCTGGTGCTGGGTGGCGCAGTGCTGCTCGCGGTACTGAACCTCGCCACGGAGCCGACCGCGTCGCTGCATGTGCCGACCTATGTCGTGGCGCTGACCGGCAAATACCTTAGCTTCGCAATGCTGGCGCTGGCGGTCGACCTCGTATGGGGATTCGCGGGCATCCTCTCGCTCGGCCACGCCGCGTTCTTCGCCCTCGGCGGCTACGCCATGGGCATGTACCTGATGCGCCAGATCGGTGCGCGTGGCGTCTATGGCAACGCCAATTTGCCGGACTTCATGGTGTTCCTGGGTTGGCATGAGCTGCCCTGGTACTGGCACGGCTTCGAGTGGTTCGGCTTTGCCGCGCTGATGGTGATTCTCGTGCCGGGCGTCCTCGCATTGGTGTTCGGCTGGCTTGCCTTTCGTTCGCGGGTTTCCGGCGTGTATCTGTCGATCATCACGCAGGCCCTGACCTACGCGCTGCTGTTGGCGTTCTTCCGCAACGACATGGGCTTCGGCGGCAACAACGGCATGACCGACTTCAAGGACCTTCTGGGCTTTCCGGTGCAGACCGAGGCCACACGCTGCGCGCTGCTCGTCATCACCGCGGTATTCCTGTGCGCACAGTTCCTGTTGGCACGCTGGCTGGTGACATCGCGCTTCGGCAAGGTCCTGGTCGCGGTGCGCGACGCGGAGGCGCGCACGCGATTCCTGGGTTACCGGCCTGAGTCGTACAAGCTTGTAGTGTGGGTTCTCTCGGCGGTTATGGCCGGGATCGGCGGCGCGCTCTATGTCCCGCAGGTCGGCATCATCAATCCGTCCGAGTTCTCGCCGGCGAATTCGATCGAGGCTGTGATCTGGGTTGCGGTCGGCGGGCGCGGTACGTTGTCAGGGGCAATCCTCGGCGCGGTGCTGGTCAACCTGGGCAAGACCTATCTGACCAGTGCGCTGCCCTCGCTGTGGCTCTACGCGCTGGGCGCAATTTTCATCTTCGTCACCCTGTTGCTGCCGCGCGGCATCGTCGGTCTGTTCGCTCGACGCGAGCAGGCCATCGCTCCCGAGCCGGTTCCCGCGCAAGCCGCTTCTCAAGCCGAGCCACGCGAGGCGACCGGATGAGCGACGTTCGCGCGGAACTGCATGACACGCTGCTCTATCTGGACGGTGTCACCGTCAGCTTCGATGGCTTCCGCGCGCTGAATGCGCTGTCGCTGGTGCTGGAGGCCGGCGAGATGCGCGCGGTGATCGGCCCTAATGGTGCCGGCAAGACCACGATGATGGACGTGATCACCGGCAAGACGCGACCGGACGAAGGAAAGGTGGTGTTCGGCAAGGACACCGACCTGACGCGCCTCGATGAACCGGCGATCGCATCGTTGGGCATCGGGCGGAAGTTTCAGAAGCCCACGGTCTTTGAGCCGCACACCGTGTGGGACAACCTGCTGCTGTCGCTGGCCGAAGACCGGAGGCCGCGCTTCACGCTGTGGGCGCACGAGACGCCGAGGGAGCGAGAACGCATTGAGGAGATCCTGGTCACTACGCGCCTGATCGACCAGCGACATCGTCCGGCGGCGGGACTGTCGCACGGGCAAAAACAGTGGCTGGAGATCGGCATGCTGCTGGCGCAGGAGCCGCAGCTTCTTCTTGTCGATGAGCCAGTGGCCGGCATGACCGACGCCGAGACCGAGCAGACTGCGGACCTGCTGCGCGAAATCCATCGGACGCGGAGCGTGGTGGTGGTGGAGCATGACATGGCCTTCGTGCGTGCGCTGGACGTGAAGGTAACGGTGCTGCACGAGGGTTCGGTGCTGTCGGAGGGTTCGATCGACCATGTCAGCGAGGACCCACGGGTCATCGAGGTGTACCTGGGACGATGACACTCGAGGTCGATCATGTGGATCTGCACTATGGCGCCGCCATCGCGCTGCGACAGGTGTCGCTGACCGCGGATATCGGCGCGGTCACCTGCCTGCTCGGGCGCAATGGCGTCGGCAAGACCAGTCTGCTGCGCGCGATCACCGGCGCGCATCCTGTCAGTGCCGGGGCCATTCGCTGGGAAGGTTCCGACATTACCCGTCTTGCGATCCATGATCGCGCTCGGCGCGGCATCGCCTGGGTGCCGCAGGGACGCGACATATTTCCGCTGCTCACGGTGCGCGAGAATCTGGAGACCGGCTTTGCCGTACTGCCGCGCGGGCAGCGCCACGTGCCGGACGAGGTGTTCGAGCTGTTCCCCGTGCTGCAGACCATGCTGCGCCGGCGCGGTGGCGATCTGTCAGGCGGGCAGCAGCAGCAACTAGCGATCGCGCGGGCGCTGGTGATGAAGCCACGCCTGCTGGTCCTGGACGAACCGACCGAAGGCATCCAGCCGAGTATCATCAAGGACATTGGTCGCGTGATCGCGCTGCTGCGGTCGCGCGGCGACATGGCCATCCTGCTGGTCGAACAGTATTTTGATTTCGCGCAGGAGCTCGCCCAGACCATCGTGGTGATGGACCGCGGCGACGTCGTGCTGGCAGGACGACGCGAGGACCTGGACGAGGCAGAAGTGCGACGCCGCCTTTCGGTATGACCGGTTGGCAAGGTTCGCTGGCGCTGCCAAATTCGTCGAGTGCATGCGTGCTACAATAGCGATGGATTGGTGGACGCTGTTTCGAGACCGGACAGTTTGCAGCGGGCGTTCGGCCAACTTGCCGTGTCGGTGAAGCGACGTGGCCCGCTTTCGGTATTGGACGGACTGCGCCAGGCGGGCTGTCTGAAGGCGCGGTTTCCGCGTCCGGACGATGCCGCTTGGCTGAATGTGGTCACGCTGAACACATCCGGAGGGATCGCCGGCGGCGATACACTCGATAGCCGCTTCGAAGTGGGCGCGGGAGCGCGAGCAACAATCGCCTCGCAGGCGGCGGAGCGCTACTACCGGGCATTGCCCGGCACACCTGCATCGAACGTGGCCACACGGATCGCCGTGGCGGATGGCGGCGCGGCAGAGTGGCTGCCGCAGGAGACGATCCTGTTCGATCGTTGCGCCGTGCGGCGTCGCCTGCGCATCGAGCTGGCAGATGATGCCTGGTTCCTTGGCGTGGAAAGCCTGGTGTTCGGCCGCGCGGCCATGGGCGAGGCCGTCGAGCATGCCTCGCTGCGCGATGTCTACGAGATGCGTCGCGGCGGCCGCTTATTGCTGCACGATGCGATCCGGCTGGAGGGCGAGGTGGCCGCAACCCTGCGGCGTCCCGCGATCGCCGATGGCGCACGCGCTGTAGCGACACTGGTATATGTGGCACGCGATGCCGAGACCATGCTTGATCCGCTACGCAGTCAGGGGATGGGTGCCAGCGCCTGGGACGGCATGCTTATCGCGCGTATGCTCGCTGCCGACGGTGCAACGTTGCGTGCCCGTGTGATAGACGCTTTGCGGGTATTGCGCGGCGGGCGGCCCTTGCCGCGCGTCTGGCAATGCTGAGGGGAAGCGGATGAACCTGACGCCGAGAGAAAAGGACAAGCTGCTGATCAGCATGGCCGCGATGGTCGCGCGCCGCCGCCTCGAGCGCGGTGTGAAGCTCAACCATCCGGAAGCCGTCGCCCTGATCACCGACTTCGTCGTCGAGGGCGCGCGCGATGGCCGCAGCGTCGCTGATCTGATGGAAGCCGGCGGCAAGGTCATCACCCGTGCTCAGGTCATGGACGGCGTCCCGGAGATGATTCACGACGTGCAGGTCGAAGCGACCTTTCCCGACGGGACCAAGCTGGTCACCGTGCACGAACCGATCCGATGAACCCAAGTCATGACAGGAGGAGACGATGATTCCCGGTGAAATCCTCCCTGTCGACGGCCAGGTCGAGTTGAACGCAGGGCAGCCCCGCACGACGCTAACCGTTGCCAACACCGGCGACCGGCCGATCCAGGTCGGCAGCCATTACCACTTCGCGGAAACCAATCCGGCGCTGTCGTTCGATCGCGCGGCCGCGCGCGGCAAGCGGCTGGACATCGCGGCGGGAACCGCCGTCCGCTTCGAACCCGGCCAGACGCGCGAGGTTGCGCTAATACCCTATCGCGGCAGCCGCATCGTTCAGGGCTTCCGCGCCGCCGTAATGGGAGCGCTCGACTGATGGCCCGCATTCCCCGCGCTGCCTATGCCGACATGTACGGGCCCACCACCGGCGACCGCGTGCGCCTCGCCGACACCGACCTCATCGTCGAGGTGGAACGCGACCTCACCACGTACGGCGAGGAGGTGAAGTTCGGCGGCGGCAAGGTGATCCGCGACGGCATGGGGCAATCGCAGGCATCGCAGGCCGAAGGCGCGGTCGACACGGTCATCACCAACGCGCTGATCATCGACCACTCGGGCATCGTGAAGGCCGATGTCGCCATCACCAATGGCCGCATCGCGAAAATCGGCAAGGCGGGCAATCCGGACATCCAGCCAAATGTCGACATTATCATTGGTCCGGGCACGGAGATTATCGCCGGCGAGGGCAAGATCCTCACCGCCGGCGGTATTGACGCGCACATCCACTTCATCTGCCCGCAACAGGTCGAGGATGCGATCGCATCCGGCATCACCACCCTGATCGGCGGCGGCACGGGTCCCGCCACCGGCACCGCCGCCACCACCTGCACCCCAGGGCCATGGCACCTCGCGCGCATGCTGCAGGCGGCGGAGGGATTGCCGGTGAATATTGCCTTCGCCGGCAAGGGCAACGCGTCGCGCCCCGCCGCGCTGGAAGAGATGATCCGCGCCGGGGCCGCCTGCCTGAAGCTGCACGAGGATTGGGGCACTACGCCCGCCGCGATCGATTGCGCGCTGTCGGTGGCGGACCGGTTCGACGTGCAGGTGATGATCCACACCGACACGCTGAACGAATCGGGTTTCGTTGAGGACACCATCGCGGCGTTCAAAGGCCGCACCATCCATGCGTTCCACACCGAAGGCGCCGGCGGAGGACACGCGCCCGACATCATCAAGGTCGCCTCGCTCGCCAACGTGCTGCCGAGTTCGACCAATCCGACGCGGCCCTACACGGCGAACACGCTCGATGAGCATCTCGACATGCTGATGGTGTGCCATCATCTCGATGCAACGATTCCGGAGGACGTGGCGTTCGCCGAAAGCCGCATCCGCCGAGAGACGATCGCAGCCGAGGACATCCTGCACGATCTAGGCGCGCTGGCGATGATGTCGTCGGACAGTCAGGCGATGGGCCGTGTCGGCGAGGTGATCATTCGTACCTGGCAGACTGCGCACAAGATGAAGACGCAGCGCGGTGCGCTGCCCGGCGATACTGAGCGCAATGACAACGTGCGGGTTAAGCGCTACATCGCAAAGTACACCATCAACCCGGCGATCGCGCAGGGGATGGCGCGCGAGATCGGTTCGATCGAAGCGGGCAAGCTGGCCGATCTCGTGCTGTGGTCGCCCGCGTTCTTTGGCGTGAAGCCCGATCTGGTGATCAAAGGAGGTTCTATCGCCTGCGCGCCGATGGGCGATCCGAATGCATCCATCCCCACGCCGCAACCGGTGCACTACCGCCCTATGTTCGGCGTGTTCGGCCGCGCGCTTGCCGAGCATTGCCTCACGTTCGTCTCGGCCGCGGCACTGGATACCGGCATCGGCGAGACCCTGAAGCTGCAACGACGACTGGTGCCGGTTGCCAACACGCGCGGTGGCATCGGCAAAAAATCGATGATCCACAACGACGCCACGCCGGCGATAGAGGTCGATGCGGAAACCTATGAGGTACGCGCCGATGGTGTGCTCTTGACCTGCGAACCCGCGACCGTGCTGCCGATGGCACAGCGTTACTTCCTGTTCTGATGCGCGCCGAGGCCGTTCTGCCTGCCGGTACCTGGGATGTCGCTGCGGAATTCGACCGCGTGCTGATCGATTTCGATCTGCGCCACCGGCGACGCATTCTGCTGCGCACCCAGCAGGGCAGGGAGGTGCTGCTCGATCTGCCGCACGCCGTGCGCCTGCGCGACGGCGATGGGCTGGCGGTGAATGGCCGGGTGGTGCGAGTGTGCGCAAAGCCCGAACCGCTGTTGGAGATACATGCGCACGAAGAGGGCGATCTGGTGCGGATTGCATGGCACCTCGGCAATCGTCATCTGCCTGTGCAGTTGCTGGGCGATCGCATCCGCATTCGTGCGGATCATGTGATCAGGGAGATGGTGGAGGGGTTGGGCGGTCACGTAGATACAGTCGAGGCACCATTCGATCCGGAAGCCGGGGCTTACGCTGGCGGGCACCATCATCATCATGATGAGTGAGGGACAACACCCAGGTTCTCCCTCTCCCCTCGCGGGAGGGGACCGGGGGGAAGGGGAAGTTCCTGCTCCCACACTGTTGCGGCTGCTTGCCTGGCTCTCCCCAGCATTTCCTACTGGCGCCTACGCTTATTCGCACGGTCTGGAATGGGCCGTGGAATGCGGTGACGTATTGGACGGCGACACACTGCGCACCTGGCTTGCCGATGTGTTGCTGCATGGTTCCGGCCGTAATGACGCGATACTGCTTCGCCACGCCCACCGCGCCGAGGGTGACTACGCAACCCTGAACGACCTCGCCGCCGCGATTGCGCCGTCGCGCGAGCGTCGAATCGAGACGCTGGATCAAGGCTCCGCATTCATCGCTTCAGCCGCGGTTTGGCATCCGCCGGAATTGCCTGAACGCGTCGCCTACCCCGTGGCGGTGGGTGCCCTCGCGGGCCGTCACGGCATTGGTGAAGACATAACCGCAGCCGCGTACCTCCAAGCCTTCACCGTCAACCTGATCTCCGCCGCAGTGCGCCTCGTCCCACTCGGGCAAAGCACCGGCCTGCGCGTGCTCGCCGTACTCGAGCCGACCATCCTGCATGTCGCGGCGGAATCGCGCGCCGCTACACTGGACGACCTTGGCGGCTGCGCCTTCCGTTCCGACCTCGCCGCCATGCGCCACGAGACCCAGTACACAAGGCTGTTCCGCTCATGAGGCACTCGCATCACGGCCCCTTGCGTGTCGGCATTGGCGGGCCGGTCGGTACTGGCAAGACCGCGCTGATGGACGCGCTATGCAAGCGGCTGCGCGCCGACTACGACATCGCGGCGATCACCAACGACATCTACACCAAGGAGGATGCCGAATTCCTCACCCGCGCCGGGTCACTGCCGCCCGAGCGTATCCTCGGCATCGAGACAGGCGGCTGCCCCCACACTGCGATCCGTGAGGACGCCTCGATCAACCTCGCCGGCGTCGCGCAACTCAACCGCCGCTTCCCGCAGCTGGACCTGATCCTGATCGAATCCGGTGGCGACAATCTTGCCGCCACGTTCAGCCCGGAACTCGCAGACCTGACGATTTACGTGATCGACGTCTCGGCTGGGGACAAGATACCGCGGAAGGGCGGTCCCGGCATCACGCGCAGCGATCTGCTGGTGATCAACAAGATCGACCTCGCCCCCTTTGTCGGTGCCAGCCTCGAAGTAATGGATCGCGACGCGCGCAAGATGCGCGGCGATCGTCCCTTCGTCTTCGCCAATATCCGCGCCGGAATCGGTGTTCCAGAGATCGCCGCCTTCATAGAAACCGATGGCGGTCTGCGCTCAGGCGGCACTGCCTAGCGAGACCCGCCAGTAACCGCCGCCCTCGCACTTGACCTGCTGCATCGCCACCGCCGCCCGGCCGGCCAGATCAGAGAAACTCTCCCCCGTCTGGCGCGTGGCGATCCCAATCGAGAAGCTGACCTCGCACAGCGTGGCATTGTCTGGTCCAACGACCCGGCAGGGTGCCTGCAGGCACAGGTCCTCTGCGCGCTCGGCCGCGGTCATATGGTCCGCGCCGCTGATCCACACGGCGAACTCGGCACCTCCGATTCGGCTAACGAGATCGGTCGGGCGCACTGTACTCCGCAGCAGCATGGCCGCGCGGCTCAGCACCTGATCGCCACCATTCGGCCCCAGCAACGGGCCGGCTTTCGCCAGATTGTCAACCTCTGCCAGCATCAGCGTGCCCGGCAGGCCGTCGCCGTCCAGCCTCGCGATGTGCCGGGTCACCTCGGTGATGAAGGTGCGCAAGCTCAGGAGCGAGGTGAGCGAGTCGGTCGGCGTGGAATGGAACACGTCGCGTGGGCCTGCGCCCCGATCCATCAGCAGGCAGACGATCCCGGCGAGCGAGTCGACCAACGGCAAATCGTCGCCCGACCATTCGCGTGCGCCGCGGCGGCGCCAGAGAACGATGCCAAACTTCTCGTCGCTGGTCTGACGGCACACCGCAACCACGATTGGGCGCGTATTCGGTTCGACCGACGACAAGGGCGTGCCGATCTCGGCCAATTGCAGCAACTTGGCGGCTGACGTAGCCGGCAGCCCGATCATGCCGGCGCGATGCAAGACCTCGGGTTCCACCCCGGCGGTGTCGAAAATGGCGCGAATGACCGCGACCCCTTCGGCGCCGAGAGAGCCCATGATCGCATCGAGGCCGGCCGCCATGATCTGCGCCGCGCTGCCCTCGCGGCGCAGAGTGCACAGAATTCTCGACAACTCAGAGTTCATCCGTGCGGTGGTCGCCCATTGACCTGGCGTTGTCATGCAATGCGACCCCTGTGCGTCCCTGGATTGAAAGCCGAACCTAGCGCACAGGCGGTTGCAGCAGCGTTTCGGTGCTCAAACCTGCAGCCGGCGCAGTCTCAGCGCATTGGCAATGACGGAGACGGAACTGAACGACATGGCTAGTGCTGCAATGATCGGGCTGAGCAGGATGCCGGCGACCGGATAGAGCACGCCGGCGGCAATCGGAATGCCGATCGCATTGTAGATGAAGGCAAAGAACAGATTCTGCCGGATGTTGCGCATGGTGGTCCGGCTGAGCAGGGTCGCCCGAACGATGCCCGTGAGGTCGCCTTTCACCAGAGTGACGCCGGCGCTCGCGATCGCCACCTCTGTGCCGGTGCCCATGGCGATGCCGATATCGGCCGCGGCCAGCGCGGGGGCGTCGTTGACGCCGTCACCGGCCATGGCGACGACGTGGCCCTCGTGCCGCAGGCGACGGACGAGGTCGTGCTTGTCGGCCGGGAGTACCTCTGCGACGACTTCGGCAATGTCCAGGCGGGTAGCGACGGCCTCTGCCGTGATTCGGCTGTCGCCAGTCAGCATGACGATCCGCAATCCGAGCGCTTTCAGCCGACGCAGAGCATCGGGTGTGGTCGGCTTGATCGGATCGGCGACGGCAATCACGGCGGCGGCCTTGCCACCGATCGCCAGGAACAGCGCGGTCGCGCCGTCTCGACGCAATGGTTCTGCTGTAGCTTCAAGCTCTCCGAGCGGAATGCCAAGATCGCGCAGCAGGTTGGCATTGCCCAGTGCGACGACCTTGCCGGTCACTTCGCCGGTGACACCCATGCCGGTGAACATGCGGAAGTTTTCCGGTTCGACCAGGGGCACGCCGCGCTCGCGCGCCGCAGCGACAATGGCGGCGGCCAGCGGATGCTCGCTGGCCCGCTCGATGGATGCGGCGGCGGTCAGGAGATCATTCTCTGACCACTCGCCCGTCAGCACTACCGCGACGACGCGGGGCCTGCCTTCGGTGAGTGTCCCGGTCTTGTCGAGCACGAGGGTGTCGACCTTCTCCAGGCGCTCCAGCGCCTCTGCCGAGCGGATCAACACGCCGACGCCCGCGCCCTTGCCAATGCCGACCATGATCGACATCGGGGTGGCGAGACCGAGAGCGCAAGGGCAGGCGATGATGAGCACCGAAACGGCGGCAATCAGGGCGTAGGCGAGGGCAGGGGGCGGTCCCCAGAAAGCCCAGGCCGCGAATGCGATAAGCGCGGCCGCGATCACCGCGGGCACAAACCAGCCGGCGACAATGTCCGCAAGGCGCTGGATCGGTGCGCGCGAGCGCTGCGCCTCCGCGACCATCGCCACGATGCGGGCCAGCATTGTTTCCGAGCCGACGCGGTCCGCCCGAATGACCAGTGCTCCGGTACCGTTGATGGTACCACCGATTACGTGGTCGCCGCTGTGTTTCGCCACGGGCATCGCCTCGCCGGTCACCATCGCTTCATCGACCGCTGTGGTACCGTCCAGCACCTCGCCATCGACCGGCACGCTGTCGCCAGGTCGCACGCGCAGCCTATCGCCAGAAAGGATCTGCTCGAGGGGCACCTCCTCGTCGTCGCCGCTGACCGTGATGCGGCGAGCGGTCTTGGGCGCCAGGTTCAGCAGCGCGCGAATGGCGCCGCCGGTCTGCTCGCGCGCCCTGAGTTCCAGCATCTGGCCCACGAGGACCAGGACCGTGATGACCGCGGCAGGCTCGAAGTAGACAGCAACATCGCCGTCTGGGGCATGGAAGCCGGCGGGGAACAGGCCAGGCGCGAGCGTAGCGACGACGCTGTACGCCCAGGCCGCACCGGTGCCGAGGGCGATCAGGGTGAACATGTTGAGACTGCGACGGATCAGTGAGTCCCAGCCGCGACGAAAGAACGGCCAGCCGGCCCACAACACGACCGGAGTGGCCAAGATGAGCTGCGGCCAGTTTGTGCTGAACCCGAGATGCGGGAGCATGTCCAAAGCGACAACGGGGACGCTCAGCGCGGCGCCGATCCACAGGCGGCGGGTCATGTCGGCGAGTTCCGGGTTGACCTCCGGCTCTGCGGTGACGGTCAGCGGCTCCAGGGCCATGCCGCAGATTGGGCAGCTGCCCGGACCGGTCTGACGGATCTCCGGGTGCATCGGGCAGGTGTAGACGGCGCCCGGTGTGGCGGACGGCCTTGCCTTGGGTGCCAGATATGCTTCCGGGTCGGTGACGAATTTCTCGCGGCAGCCTGCGGAGCAGAAATGGAAGATGCCGTTGGCGTGCTCGAAGTGGTGGCGTGATGTGGTGAGATCGACCGTCATGCCGCAGACAGGGTCGGTGGTGGGCCAAGCGTCGCCCCCTCCCCCTGCCCCCCTCCTGCAAAGGGAGGGGGAAGAATGTTCATGATCCATAGTTGCGTCATATACCCTGCCAGGGTATGGTAACAAGATGCACGAGGCGACAAAACAGAAAGTGGCCGCGCGGCTGAAGCGCATCGAGGGGCAGGTGCGCGGCGTGCTACGCATGGTGGAGGACGACCGCTACTGCGTTGATGTGCTCACGCAGATCGATGCCGTGCGGGCCGCGTTGCACAAGGTCGAGGAGCAGGTGCTCCAAGACCACGTCTCACACTGCGTCGCCAATGCATTTGCGTCGGGCGATCCGGTGGAGCAGCGGCACAAGGTCGAGGAACTAGTCGAAACGATCGGGCGGATGACGCGCTGATCATCCCCATATCATAAGCTGACGCCGCGACGCAGCATCGCGCTATAACCGCCGGATGGCTCCCGAAC
Source organism: uncultured Alphaproteobacteria bacterium (assembly GCA_963812505.1). GTDB lineage: Bacteria > Pseudomonadota > Alphaproteobacteria > Acetobacterales > Acetobacteraceae > JAMXLO01. The sequence goes on along the minus strand of CAWEVM010000003.1, from coordinate 487,947 downwards.
CCCGCGCCAACCCGCTCCTGCTCGGTCATGAAGCTGCCGAGGCCACGCTGCTCGAGGCGATGCGCTCGGGCCGCATGCACCATGCGTGGCTGATCACTGGCCCCGACGGCGTCGGCAAGGCCACGCTCGCCTACCGTTTCGCACGCCGCCTGCTCGCCGGGGTGCCGGGAGCGACGGAACCCGACCTGGCACTGGAACCGACGCATCCGGTGTTCCGCCGCGTCGCCGCCGGCGCGCACGCCGACCTGCACACGGTCGAGCGGGCCTACGACGAAAAGCGCCGCCGCATGCGGACGCAGATCGCTGTGGAGGACGTCCGCAAGATCAGCGCCTTCATGAGCCTCACACCGGCCGAGGGGGGATGGCGCGTCGCCATCGTCGATGGTGCGGAGGAGATGAACCAGTCCTCTGCCAACGCGCTGCTGAAGATTCTGGAGGAACCGCCGCGGCGGGCGATCCTGCTGCTGGTGTGCGCGGCACCCGGCCGCCTGCTGGCCACTATCCGCAGTCGGTGCCGGCGGTTGCGGCTGGACCCGCTGGCGCCTGAGGCAATGGAGCGGCTGCTGTCGATCTATCTGCCGGAGCAGGGCGCGGATGAACGGAGCCGGCTGGTGACGGTGGCAGAAGGCTCGCCGGGCCGTGCGCTGCTGTTGGCGCAGGAAGAAGGGCTGGCGATCGCCGGTCTGGTCAGCGAAGTGCTGGCAGCGCTGCCCGGTTTGAAGTCGACACGCGCCTACGCGGTGGCCGACACCCTGGCGCGCGGCGAGACCGGCTTCACCAACTTCATGGATCTCCTGCGGGCCGGCATCGCCGCCGCGGTGCGGGACGTGGTGCGCGGACAGGGCGACGAGGAGCAGTCGCGGCTGGTTGCGCTGCATCCCCTTGATGCGTGGGGCGACGTGTGGCACGCGCTGACGCGGCTGCAGGACGAGACGGAGCGATTTAACCTGGACAAGCGCCAGGCGGTCGTGGCCGGTCTCGGGATGCTCGGCGGAAATATGCCATGAACCGACGCTATTACGTCACGACCCCGATCTATTACGTCAACGGCGCGCCGCATATCGGCCACGCCTACACCTCGGTCGCGGCGGACGTGATGGCGCGGTGGAAGCGGCTGGACGGGTTTGACGTGTTCTTCCTGACAGGCACCGACGAGCACGGCCAGAAGGTCGAGAAGGCGGCGCGCGACGCGGGCATGGACCCGCAATCCTTTACCGACAAGGTCTCGGCGGATTTTCGCGACATGGCGGTGAAGATGGGCGTGTCGTTCGACCAGTGGATCCGCACCACGGAGGAGCGGCACAAGGTCTCATGCGCTGAATTATGGCGGCGCATCGAGGCCAGCGGCAACATCTATCTCGGTCACTATGAAGGCTGGTACGCCGTTAGAGATGAAGCATTTTATGACGAGGAGGAGCTGACCGCACGACCCGACGGCAGCAAGGTGGCGCCGAGTGGCGCGCCGGTGGAGTGGGTAAGGGAGCCTTCGTATTTCTTCAAGCTGTCCGAATGGCAGGACAGGCTGTTGAAACTGTACGAAGATGATCCAGACTTCATCCTGCCCGCCGGTCGCCGCAACGAGGTGCTGAGCTTCGTACGCGGCGGGTTGCGGGATCTTTCGATCAGTCGGACCAGCTTCACTTGGGGGATCCCGGTGCCAGGCGCGCCGGGCCACGTGATGTATGTCTGGCTGGACGCGTTGAACAACTACGTTACGGCCTGTGGCTTTCCGGACGAGACGGCGCCGCAGTGGCGGTATTGGCCGGCGGACGCGCACTTCGTCGGCAAAGATATCCTGCGGTTCCATGCGGTCTATTGGCCGGCGTTCCTGATGGCTGCCGGGCTCCCGGTTCCCAAGCGGGTGACCTCGAACGGCTGGTGGACCGTCGACGGCGAGAAGATGAGCAAGTCGCTCGGCAACGTCATCGAACCGCGGCAGCTCGTGGCGGCATTCGGGCTGGATCAGGTGCGCTACTTCCTGCTGCGAGAGAAGCCGTTCGGCGGCGATGGCACGCTGTCGCACCAGGCGCTGATCACGCGGATCAACGTCGAGCTCGCCAACGACCTCGGCAACCTCGCGCAGCGGTCGTTGTCGCTGATCGCGCGCAATTGTGAGGGCAGGCTGCCGGGGAGGGGGCCTGCAACCGAGCCCGACAGCGAACTGCTCGCAGCGGCGGAGGCGTTGCCCGCGGCGCTGCGTGAGCGGTTGGACCGGCAGATCTTCCACGAGGCGCTGGACGACGTCTGGAAGGTCGTCCGGGCGGCCAACGCCTATATCGACCACCAGGCGCCGTGGGCGCTCCGCCGCACCGATCCGCCGCGCATGGCGACGGTGCTGCGGGTACTGGTCGACACACTGCGGGTGATCGGCACGGTGCTGCAGCCGTTCATGCCCCAGAGCATCGGGCGCATGTTGGACCAGCTTGGGGTGCCGTCGAATGCGCGGCAATTGGCTGATCTCGACACGCCACTCGATGACGGGACTGCGCTGCCGGCGCCGCAGGGGGTGTTTCCGCGCTACGTGGAGCCGGCTGTGTGACCAGATTTAGCTTCTGACGGGGACCATGCTGATCGATTCGCACTGCCATCTCGATTACTTCACCGATGATGAACGTCCGGACGTGTTGGCTCGCGCGGCGGCGGCCGGGGTGGGCGAGATGGTCACCATCGGTACCACTCTAGCGCAGTCGCAACGTCTGCCGGCGATCACCGAGGCGCATCCGAACCTCTGGTGCACGGTGGGGATCCATCCGCATCACGCGGCCGAGGAAGCGGTGCCGGAACCCGAGGCCATCGCTACTTTGACCGGGCATCCCAAGGTCATCGGGATTGGAGAGTCCGGGCTGGATTACTTCTACGATCGCTCGCCGCGTGACGTACAACAGGCTGGGTTCCGCGCCCACATCCGCGCCGCACGACTTGCAGGAGTGCCGCTTGCGATCCATGCCCGTGACGCTGACCAGGATATCGCAGCTATCCTGCAAGATGAACGTGATAGTGGGGGCGACTTCAGCTTCCTGCTGCACTGCTTCAGCTCGTCACGCATGCTCGCGGAGGCGGCTGTCTCGATCGGCGGCCATGTCAGCTTCTCCGGCATCCTGACCTTCCCTAAATCCAATGAACTGCGAGAGATAGCGCGCGATATTCCAGCGGATCGGCTGCTGGTGGAGACTGATGCACCGTACCTCGCGCCGGTGCCATTCCGCGGCAAGCGGAACGAACCGGCATTCGTTGCGCACACCGCGCGCGTGCTGGCGGAGGTCCGTGGGCTGGAGCCGCAAGCCATTGCCGATCTCACAACCGACAACTTCCGTCGCCTGTTTCGCAAGGCGGCATGAGCGCGGTGCGGGTGACGCTTCTCGGTACAGGCGGCTCCGCCGGCGTGCCGATGATCGGCGGCGAGGACGGCACTGGGGACTGGGGCGTCTGCGATCCCTCTGAGCCACGCAATCGACGGACCCGCGCCAGCATCGTTGTCGAGAGCGCCACGGGTATGCGCCTGTTGGTGGATACCGCTCCGGATATGCGCGAACAGCTGCTGGCGTGCCGCGTGCCGCGTGTCGACGCTGTCATCTACACACATGCGCATGCCGACCATATCACCGGCCTCGACGACGTGCGGATCCTGAACCGCATTGGCGGCCGACCTCTGGACGCCTTCGCGACCAGGCGGACCTTGGAGGAGCTGACGCGACGGTTCGGCTATGCGTTTCGTCCGTGGGAGCCGCCGGGATTCTTCCGGCCGGCCCTGGTGGCGCGCGAGGTCGAAGCCGGCGAGACGATCGTGACGGCGGACATGCCGGTAAGGCTGTTCGAGCAGGATCACGGCTTCAGCCCAACGCTCGGTCTCCGTATCGGTGGCTTCGGCTATTCGACGGATGTGGTGAGGCTGGACGATGCAGCGCTGGCGGCACTGGCTGGCATCGACACCTGGGTCGTCGGCTGCTTCCTGCGTCGTGGGCCGCACAAGACCCATGCCGATCTTCCGCAGGTGATGGACTGGGCGCGCCGCATTGGTGCGCGTCGGACAGTGTTGACGCACATGGGCACCGACATGGACTGGGCCTGGCTTCGCGCGAACCTGCCGCCGGGCCTCGAACCAGGCCACGACGGCATGATATTCGAGTTAACATAATATATCTTATGCGACATCTAGGGGCAGACCCCACCCGGCACGCAATTGTTGGCTTGTCGATCATGCACCTCTATCTCGCCCGGTAACGGTCGATCTCGTCAGTACCGTTCTCCAGCACGAGTTCGCACCGGCCGAGCATGTAATTCACATGCGCCAGAACCTCGCCGAATGCGAAACCGGTCTGATGTTCGTCGAGCGCCCGCTGAAAGACATGCGGCACGAGTTGCGCCACCGAAAGCGGCTGTCGCTGGCAAGCGTCAGCGATAGCGATGCAACGCTGCGCATGATGTTCGAGCAGTTCGGCGATGCGTTGGTGCAGGCCGTAGAACGGTAGTCCGTGACCGGGCAGAACCAGCACGTCCTCAGCGACGGCATCGCGCAGACCCGACAGCGAACGCAGGTAGATGCCGAGCGCGTCCAGGTCCGGCTCCATGGCATGCACGCTCACATTGGGCGATATGCGCGCGATGACCTGATCGGCGGCAAAGAACAGTCCCTCCTCGGCTCGATGCAGCATGGCCTGCTCAAGCGCATGGCCGCCGCCCGTGACCACCTGGAAGGCGCGCGAGCCTATGCAAAGCGAATCGCCGTGCTGGATGCGATGATAGGTCGTGGGCACGCCTGTCGTCTGCCGCAGGTATTCATGTCCACGACTGAGGACAGCCTCGGTGACCTCCGGCGCAAGCCCATGCCGACGATAGAACGGGCGATGCATATCGGCGCCCAGATCGCCGGGCGCATGTTGCAGGGCAAGACTGTAGAGATACTCCGGGCGCGGCATCGATAGCGGCAGTCCGAAGCGATCGGCGAGCCAGCCCGCAAGGCCGACATGATCGGGATGGAAGTGCGTCACGATCATCGACGCAAGCCGCTGTCCGCTCAGCGGTCCGCTGAGGATCGCCTCCCAGGCCGTCCGACAGGCGTCGGTTCCGAGCCCCGTATCGAGCACCGCCCAGCCATCGTCATCCTCGATCAGATAGATGTTCACGTGATCGAGCCGGTAGGGTAGCGGCAGCCGGAACCACCTGATGCCAGGCGCTACCTCGATGAGTACGCCGGTCGCCGGTGGCTGGGTGTGCGGAAATATCAGACCAGGGGCAGATGGAGGCTGCTGCATCATCGCAGCTTAGCCTGCGGCTCTGTCTGGCTGCCACCATAGCCATCCGCGGCATCATATGGCAGATGGCCGTATGCCCCTACTTGTGATCCTGCTGAGCGTTCTCGGCCTGGTCCCGTTCATCGTCTGCGGATTGGCGGCACTCGGGCCGGACCAGGACACCGCGACGCGGATGCTGGACGCGCTGATAGGCTACGCCGCGGTGATATTGGCCTTCGCCGGAGGCATCCATTGGGGTTTTGAGTTGCAGTCGGGTCAACAGGACAAGTTCGTGCACCGCGCGCGGCTTGGGCTGGGCATCCTTCCACCGCTGGTCGGCTGGATTGCGCTGCTGTTGCCGCTCGTAGTGGCTCCCTGGGTCTCGCTCGTCGTCCTGATCGCCGCCTACATCGGCGCAGTGCTGGTGGAGCAGCAGGCCGAGCGGCGAGACCTGCTGCCGCCACGCTACCTGCTGGTGCGCTGGGGCTTCACATTGGTCGCGGTCGCGATGATGATAACCGTGCTGACCCTGCGGCTACTTGGTCAGACCGTCATATTTTAAGATTTGTCTGGTTTTTGCGCCCAATTCATGATCTACTAACCTTTGCTTCGACGGAGTGCAGATCGATGCCCGACCCCAAGCCCATCACGGCCGAGGTCATTGCCTTCCCGTTGAGCAGGCAGCCATCAACCCGGGATGAGGGGCAAGAGCGGCTGCGGCGGGCGCTTGTCAATCTGGACGATGCGATCGCCGGACAACGCGCCGCCGTCGCAGCATGGCGCGGCGCGCTCTCCGATCTGAGCAAAGTCGTCTCCGGCCTAGGCGAAAATCTGCAGCGCTACCGCGGCAGCCTGGACACGCTCGGAACACGTGTTGCCGGGTTGCACAACCAGGCGGTGCAGCTTGAACGCACCGCCGATGCCGCCCTGTCCACGCGTGGCGACCAATAGAGACTGAGTTCAGCCAGGGTTTTCCTGGGTGAAGAACTTCTGGCCGGCCGCAAAATGGTTCGGGCTCATGAACACGCCCAATAGCAGCGCGCCCCGCGGCGCCCGCGCCTCATGCGTGTTGCCGGCCGGACGCCAGACAAAGTTGCCAGCCGTGCACTCGCCTTCCTCGTCTTCCAGGCTGCCTTCCAGCACATAGGTCAATTCCACGCCGGTGTGCTCGTGCAGCGGCACCACCGCGCCTGGCGCGAGGCGGAACAGCAGCGTCGCCATACCCGTGTTCGGATCGTTGTACAGCACCTTGTGCTCGATACCGGGGAACTTCGACGTCTCCCACGGTGCGCCCACCACATCGATGTAATGTGACGGCGGCGAGGCCTCGTCGGCGAGCAGGCGCTTGCGGGTCTTCATCATCCCTTCAGGCATCGGCTGGATCCTCCTGGCTCAGATCCCCATCGCGCCTGATCCAGGGCTAGACTGTCAAGCCTGACGAGGGAGGCAACGATGGAAAGTCCCCTGCTCCAGTCGCTCCGTGCAGCGCGCGTCGTGCCCGTGGTGCGCACCCATGAGGCGCGGCACGCCAGCACCGTCGTGCAGTGGCTGCGCGATGCGGGGGTGCGCATCTTCGAGATCACGATGACCATCCCGGATGCGCCGTCGCTGATTCGCGAATTGGCCGCCGATCCATCGCTGCTGATCGGCGCAGGCACGGTGTCGGACCGCGCCACCGCGGAGGTCTGTCTCGCCGCGGGTGCACGCTTCATTGTGGCACCCTGGATCGATGCAACGCTCGCCGCGCCGTGCCACGCGGCGAATGCCGTGTTGATGCTGGGCGCGCTTACGCCGACGGAAGTACGCGCTGCACTGGCCGCCGGCGCAGATGTGGTGAAGGTATTCCCGGCATCCTCTGTCGGCGGCCCCGCGCATATCCGAGCACTGCGCAGCGTTCTGCCCGACGTGGCCTTCTGTCCCACCGGCGGCGTGGAGCCGGACAATGTCGCTGCCTATCTCACCGCCGGCGCCGCGTTCGTCGGCATGGGCGGCGCCCTGGTCGATGAGAAGCGCATTGCCGCCGGAGATCGTGCCGCGATCACAGCCGTGGCGCATCGCGTGCTGGAGGGCCGCTGATGGCTGACCTGCTCTGCATGGGCGAGCCGATGCTGGAATTCAATCAGCTTCCGTTGCGACCCGATGGCACGCGGCATTACCTGGAGGGTCATGGTGGCGATACTTCCAACGCAGCGATCGCCGCCGCACGCCAGGGCGCGCGCGTCGGCTACATCACCGCACTCGGCGACGATATGCCCGGCGACAGTTTCATGGCGCTGTGGGCGCGCGAAGGTGTCGATGCGTCGACCGTTATCCGCACTGACCGCTGGCTGACCGGCGTCTACTTCGTCACGCATGACGAGTTGGGTCATCATTTCCTGCACTACCGCGCCAATTCCGCGGCCGCGATGTATACGGCGGCCGATCTGCCCGAGGCGGCGATCGCCGGCGCACGCATGTTCTATGTCTCCGGCATCAGCCAGGGCATTTCCAGCATGGCGTGCGATGCAGTGTTTGCCGCGATCGATGTCGCGCGCCGCAACGGGGTGAAAGTTGCATATGATACCAATTATCGTCCGCGTCTGTGGCCGCCCGCACGCGCGGCCGCCGTGATGCATGCGGCAATGGCAGCAACCGATTACGCCCTTCCGGGAATCGAGGACGTGCAGATATTGACCGGTCTCACCAAGCCTGACTCGATGCTCGACTTCTATTTGCGGCTTGGACCGAAGGTGGTGGTACTGAAGATGGGCGAATCGGGCGCGTACCTTGCGACACCGGACCGTCGGGTCCGCATACCGAAGCACGATGTGCGCGTGGTCGATGCCACCGGTGCCGGCGACACGTTCTGCGGCAGCTTTCTGGCCCGGATTCTCGCCGGTGATGAACCCGAGCAGGCCGCACGCTACGCCAGTATCGCCGCCGCGCTGAAATGCACCGGCTATGGCGCCGTCGCGCCGATCCCGAATGCTGGGGATGTACTTGCGGCGATACAAGGAGCCTCTGGCCATGTGTAAGTTTTGCATCGGGCTGTCGCGCCGCGGTGTGCTGGCGGGGTTGTCCGCCGCACTGCTGGCCGCCGCCGGCCCCGCACCGCCGGCTGCAATTACCGGCGAGGAGGCGCTGCACCGGCTGATGCAGGGCAACGCGCGATACCGCTCCAACCACGTCGATGCGCGTGATTTTGCCGCCGGTCGTGCCGCGCGCGTGACCACGCATACGCCCATTGCTTCGATTTTGAGTTGTTCGGATGCACGCGTAGGGCCGGAGTTCGTGTTTGGCCAGGGACCAGGCGATCTGTTCGTGGTCCGCGTCGCCGGTAACATTCTACAGGAAGAGGGCCTGGCCAGCCTGGAGTACGCAGCGCAGTTTCTCGGTTCACCGCTGATCTTCGTACTTGGCCACAGCAACTGCGGCGCGGTCGAGGCAGCAATCAAGGTGGTGCAGGACAACGCCGCGCTTCCGGGTCATCTGCCGGGGTTGATCGATCAGATTAAGCCCGCTGTGCTGGCGGCGCAGGCGACACACCCTGCGAACCTGCTGAACGCCGCGATCGCCGAAAACGTCCGCATGACGACCCAGGCCGTCGTCACGGCGCAGCCGATGGTTGCGGCAATGATCTCCGCCGGCAAGGTGAAGGTCGCCGGCGGTGTCTACGACATCGCCACCGGTGCGGTAAGCTTGGTCTGAGCGCATTTCTGGGGAACGACCATCGCCCCCCTGCCCTACCCCACTGAGATGGGGAAAGGAATTGGCGTCATGCGGTCCGTGGCCGGCGCCGCACCTCCGGGCGTACGTAGCGGAAGTTCAGGATCGCCGGATCGGCGACCACCGGGCCGGGCGCCACTCCTACGATGATCCGCTCAGCGATCGGCGCAAAGTCTGCGCGGAAATGCACTGACGACTTCAGCACCAGGATCGGACACTCGCTCGGCTCCACGCCGACATGCCGCAGAATCGCCTGATCGAGCGCCTGCATCTTGTGCGACACCACCATCACCCGCACGCCGTCAATGTCGATCAGCGCGCAAGGACCAAGATTGCCGGGATTGCCCGCGCCCATCGGCCCGGTCAGCGTGAACCGCCCATCCGTCAGCTTCAGCACGCGCGCCGAACACTCGAACGGCAACCCATCCGACTTGCCGCCGAGTGACAGCGCCAGCGTACCGCCCTCACCAGCGGCGGCACATGCCGCGACGCTCGCCGCATCGTTGATCAGGCACAGCACCGCGCCCTTCGCCTGCTGACGCACGAGTTCGGCGAGCAGTCCGGTCGTGTCGCCATGGCCGCCGCCGCCTGGATTGTCCTGTGTGTCGGCGATCACGATCGGCTTCGCCGCACGCCCCGCCGACCGCTTCGCCTCTGCCACCGCCTCGGCCGCGGGCAGCAGGTCCTGCACGAACTCTGCCTCGCGTGCCGCCACGTGCGCGGCGAACGCGTCGGCCGCAGCATCGGCCCTCGCCTGCGTGTCGCCGAAGGCGGCGACCGCTGCGCCGCAGTCAGGAAAATCGGCGTAGGGAAAGCCGAAGCAGAACGCCAACTCGGCGACTTCCATCCGTTCGGCGAGCGACGCGCGTTCGGCCATCACCTCGCGCATGGGCTGCAGCAGGGTGCACTGGCTCCCGAGTGGCAACCAGAACTCAAGCTGACGATACGCGCGCGCCCAGGGTGTCCCTCGCGCGATCCTCTGCAACAGCAGGCGCATCGCCTGCGCGCCGGCGTCCTTCATGTCGATATGCGGATATGTGCGGAACGGCACGACCGCATCCGCCAACGCCACCATGCGCGCCGTCAGGTTCGCATGCGGATCGAGGCTGATGGTGAGCGGCAGATCACCGACAATCGCCCGCACGCGGCGCAGCAGTTCGCCTTCCGCGTCAGGAAAGCTATCCACCACCGCCGCGCCATGCAGATCGAGATACACGCCATCGAGCGGCGCCGCGTCGAGCGCACGCGACAGCCCGGCACAGATCAGCCCAGCGATACGCTCGAACGCCTCGTCCTGCACCGGGCCTGCGGGGTTGGCGAAGGTCCAGGCAAGCGGCACCACCGTCGCGGCCTCCGCCTCGGCAACCGCAAGCGCTCCTGCCGCAGGCACCGACGTGCCCCGCACGGCATCCAGCATCGCGTCGCCCTCGGTAAGCGGCGGGAATCCGGCGGGACGCACGAAGTCCGCGTAGGTCGTCGGATTTGGCGCGAAGGAGTGGCTCTCATGCAGGAAGCCACCGATCGCAATGCGGGTCATGCTTGCACTCCTTCAAAGCCTTCCGTCATACCGGGCAGCATGGCAACGTCGATCAAGATACAGCAAGGGGAGGACGCCATCATGAGACTGGCAGGCAAGGTCGCCATCGTAAGCGGTGCCGCTTCGGGTATGGGCGCTGCCACCGCACGCATGTTCGCCCGCGAAGGCGCCAAGGTGGTCGTTGCCGATGTGCTGGAGCATGAAGGTCGGCAGGTGGCCAACGCAATCGGGCCAGTCGCGCGCTTCGAGCGGATCGATGTCACAGACGAGGAGAGCTGGGCCGCCGTAGTGACGGCCACCACGCGGCATTTCGGCAAGCTGGATGTGCTGGTGAACAACGCCGGCGTTTCCGGCAGCGCGGAACAGGACTTTTACAGCACTGAGGCCTGGCATCGCATCATGGCGATCAATGCGACCGGCGTGTTCTTCGGCATCAAGCATGCGATCCCGGCGATGCGTGCGGCCGGCGGCGGGTCCATCGTGAACCTGTCCTCGATCGCCGGCATCATCGGCAGCGAACACGTCCACATGGCCTACAATGCTTCAAAGGCGGCGGTGCGGCTGATGACGAAAACGACGGCGGTGCAGCACGCGAAGGACAAGATCCGCGCCAACTCGGTGCATCCCGGCATCATGCCGCCAATGCGCACATCGGGCCGGACCGCCGATCCCGCCGTCCGTGCCGAACGAATGAATGTCATTCCGATGCGGCGGCCTGGGGAGGTCGATGAGGTCGCTTACGCCATTCTGTTCCTGGCGTCTGATGAGTTGTCCTACATCACCGGATCGGAAATTCACGTTGACGGCGGCGCGATCGCGATCTGATCTGCGCCTTCGCGGGCTGGGTCATCGCTATTCCCAGGGCGCTTCGGTCGCCGCATTGCGGCCTGATACGCGGCCGAATGCCAGGCACTCGCCGATGTTGCCGGTGCCTTGGTACAGGTAGCTGTAGATCGAACCAAGTTCGCCGGCGCTGTACAGCCTTGGGATGGGAGTGCCGTCCGGTCGCACGATTTGTGCCTTCTCATTGCGACGTGGGCCGCCCTGGGTGTTGAGCATCGAGGGCAAGAGCTCTACCGCATAAAACGGTTTGTCGATGATCGGCGCCAGCATCAGCGTCCGGCCGAAATCCGCATCATGCTTCGCGTCGCAGAAGCGGTTCCAGCGGCTGACGGTGGCCTCCAGTGTGGCGGGATCGAGCCCCACCAAGGCGGCGAGCGAAGCAAGGCTATCGTCGGTCTTGATCCAGCCCTTCGCCAGCTCCGCACTGTTGTCCTCGCTCCAGTCGTAGCGCTCGATGATCTGCGTCCAGCCGTGGCTAGGATGCTTGTCGTACAGCGGGCCAGCCGTGAACAGGGTGTGATCGAAGATCAGGTACATCGGACAAGGCGTGGACAACGGCAGCCAGCGTCCGTTCACCGGCACTTTGCCATGGCGCGTCTTGTACTTCTCGTCGACAAAGCGTCTGGCGTCGGGACCCACCACGATCATGCCGCCGGGCGTTTGCTTGCTGTAGTGCAGCGCCTGCATTGAGAACGAGGTGCGGACCTCCGGGACCTTCAACGCCATCGAGGGGCCGGCGTAGTTGTTCATATGCCAAAGATCGGCGCCGACCGACATCGCCATCGTGATGCCGTCGCCTTCGTTGTACGGCGTGCCCGAGGTGTAGCAGCAGGGGATGCCAGGAAGGTAGTTCCGGATCATCTCCTGATTGTTCTCGAAGCCGCCGCAGGTCAGCACCACCCCCCTGCGTGCCTTGACGGTGATCGATTTGTTGCCGCGTTGCGCCCGGACACCGAGGATTTCCTTGGTGGTGTCGTGCTGGATCAGCTCGCGGCCCGGCGTCTCGTACAGGATGTCGATGGGCCTCTGTTTGACCAGACGCTCGAACAGTTTCCAGGTGTACGAATAGCCATAGGTGGGTCCGTCGTGGAACTTGTGCACGCAGTCCGCGCCGGGCAGATCGGGAAACTCGATACCGACCGGCGGATGCTGGTGCTCCTGCGGATCGCCACCCAGACTTTGGAGCCAGGCATTATTCTGGCACATCTCCTCCGCCCACACTCTCACCATGGCATCCGGCACTGTGAAGGGTCCGCACAAAGCGGTCAGATAGGCGACGGCTTTGTCGACCGATGAGGTGTTCAGGTATCCTTGGCCGGCGACGCGCGTATTGCCGCCTTCCTCACCTTCGGGCGCCTTTTCCAGAATGACGACCTTGGCTCCGAGCTCGTGCGCAGTGACAGATGTAGCTACGCCAGCCGCCCCGAGACCGACCACGACGACATCGGCTTCGTAGTCCCAGGTGTGCGGCATCGAGGATCGGTGCTCCGTGCTGTCGTCCCGCCTGCGGAGCAAGTCCGCGACCAGTCGGCTTGTTTCCGACGCTAGCACGCCGGTGTTTCGGCGGGCAATTCCGGGCCGGCAATTGACGCGAAGGTACCCGCCGGTTCTATTGTGCACCGAAAGGTTTCGCGCGCCAGATCTGCCGAGGGAAGCAAACGCCATGCTCAAGCCCATCATGATCATGTATCCCGTCATCCCCGCCCGCGACGAGGATGAACGGGCGGCGCTGCGTCCGATCGGACGGCACCGCGAGCGCTACCAGGACGCCATCTGCGGCATGACCGAGATCATCCAGGCGGCGGATGAGATGGGCTTCTGGGGCGCTGCGACGCCGGAGCATCATTTCTGGTCGGAAGGCTATGAGGTCGCACCGTCACCTGGCGCCACCAACGCCTGGTGGCTGGCCAAGACCAAAAACATCCGCATCGGTCCGCTGGGCTATGTGATGAGCACGCACAATCCGATCCGCGTGGCCGAGGAGGTCGCGGTCATCGACCATCTGTCGAAAGGCCGTACGTTCGTGGGCTTCGCCCGCGGCTATCAGTCCCGCTGGACTAACACGTTCGGTCAGCACTTTGGCACGCGCGCCACCAAGTCGCCGAACGCAGCGGTCTACAATGCGCAGACCGTGCTGGCTGGCTTCTCTCAGGAGACGCAGCTTCAAAAGGACCAGGACGACGACGCGCATAACCGGCGCATCTTCGAGGACAACATCGAACTCGTCGTGAAGGCGTGGACGCAGGAGAGCTTCACCCACAAGGGCCCCGCCTGGCAGGTGCCGTATCCGTATGAGGCCGGCATCGAGGACTGGCCGCTCGCCCGCGCCGGCGTGACGCAGAAGCTGGGTGCGCTGGGCGAGGTGGACGAAGCAGGCGTGTGGCGCCGCGCCTCGGTGGCACCCGCGCCGTATACACGGCCGCATCCGAAAGTCTTCGTCGCCGGCTCTGGCAGTCCGGAGACGATCGAGTTCTGCGGCAGGCACGGCTTCGTGCCGACGTATTTCGCATCGATCGCCGCGGCGGGACCGCTGTCGGAGCGCTATCGCACCGTTGCCGCGCAGCACGGACACAGCTTCGCGCCTGGGCAGAACCAGTGCCTGGTGCGCTGGATCCAGATCGGCAAGACCGAGGAGGATGCGCTGGAGAAGATCCGCGCCTACGATCTCGATATCTGGAAGAATTTCTACGCTGCGATGGGCCGGCGTAAGGTCGAGGGCAACGACCTCTTTGGGTCGCTGGTGAACTCCGGGCTGTTTGTGTTCGGCACGGTAGACAGCGTGCGCGCGCAGCTTGTCGAGCAGTGGAAGGTGCTGCCGGGCGAGCACATCGCGCTGGTGAACCACTATGCCCAGATGCCGAAGGATGCAGTGATCGAGACGATCGATATCTTCCAACGCCAGATCAAGCCGGCGCTGGACGACGTGATCGACAATTCATTCCGCGTCGCGGCGGAGTAAAGGGAGGCAATGATGAAAGGGATCGGAGACATGGCCAGCGAATTCGACATCGTCATACGCAGCGGCACGATCATGGACGGCAACGGCGGGGCGCCGTTTGTCGGCGATATCGCGGTGAAGGACGGCACCATCGCCTCAATTGGCAAAGTGTCGGGGACCAGCCGAGAGGAAATCGATGCCGAAGGCCTGTCCGTGACGCCGGGCTTCGTCGACATCCACACGCACTATGACGGCCAGGCGATGTGGGACTCGCATCTCGCCCCGTCATCCTGGCACGGCGTCACCACCGTGGTGATGGGTAATTGCGGCGTCGGCTTCGCGCCAGTGCGCAAGAACACACAGGACGCGGTCATCGCGCTGATGGAAGGCGTGGAGGACATCCCTGGTCCCTGCCTGCATGAAGGCCTCGACTGGAGTTGGGAGAGTTTCGCCGACTACCTCACCGCGCTGGAGCGTCGCAGCCACGACATCGACTTCTGCGCGCTGCTGCCGCACGCGCCGATGCGTGTCTATGTGATGGGCGACCGCGCGTTGAACCTGGAGGACGCAAACCAGGCAGACATCCAGCAGATGCGCGAGATCACCGCCGATGCGGTACGCGCCGGTGCGTTCGGCTTCTCGACCTCGCGCACCATCGCCCACAAGACTCTGGCGGGCGATCACACCCCTACGCTGCGGGCGCAGGAAGCCGAGCTCATGGGGATCGCCATGGGGCTGAAGGATGCCGGCAAGGGGTTTATCGAGATGACCTCGGACTGGAACACACCGGACCCGGCGACGGAGTTCGCCATGGTCCGGCGCGTCATGCAGGCGTGCGGCCGACCGCTGGTGTTCTCGCTGAACCAGCGGCACGACCGGACCACCGCGTGGCGGGATCTGCTGTCACTGTCCACGCAGGCTGCGTCCGACGGCCTTCCCATCCGCTGCGTCGCACCGCCGCGTCCGATCGGCGCACTGCTCGGACTGACGGGCAGCCAGAACCCGTTCGCCGGCACCCGCACGTATCATTCCATCGCGCAGCTTCCGTTGGCGCAGCGTGTCGCAGCGATGCACGATCCGGAGGTACGGGCGCGCATCACCACCGAGGATCCGAGCGAATTCAACACCTGGTCGCTGCTGACCCGCATCGGCTTCGAGCGGATGTTCCGCTTCACCGATCCACTGAACTACACGCCGGCCCGCGAGGATTCGGTCGCCGCCATCGCCGCACGCGAGGGCCGTACGCCGCAGGAGGTAGCCTACGATATGCTGATCGAGGATGGCGGCCGCGGCTTCATCTTCGCCTGCATCGTCAACTACGCGAACTACGACCTGGAGCCGGTGAAGGAGATGTACGCGCGCCAGCACGTCATTCCCGGCCTGAGCGATGGCGGCGCGCATGTCGCGTTCATCTCTGATGCGTCGTTCCCGACCTTCCTGTTCAGCTACTGGGGCCGCGACCGCGGCGCGGACCGGATGGACATTCCCGACCTGGTGCGCCGCCAGACACGCGAGCCGGCGCGCTTTGCCGGGTTGGCGGACCGCGGCGTGCTCGCGCCGGGCATGAAGGCGGACATCAACGTCATCGACTTCGCCAATCTGGCACTAGAGCGGCCGCAGATGGTGGTCGATCTGCCCGCCGGCGGGCGGCGGTTGTTGCAGAAGGCGCGTGGCTATGCAGCGACGGTAAAGGCCGGGCAGATCACCTATCGCAACGGTGTGGCAACCGGCGCACTGCCGGCCGGCCTGGTCCGCAGCCAACCGACGGCGTGATCAGCACATGTTGGAAGCCCGGAGCCGGTCCACGAGGCAACTGCTGCCATTGATCGCATTCGCACTAGGTTGCAGTGCGGCGCTTCCCGCTGCTGGCCAGCAAATTCTTGGCTCCGGGTCCACCTTTGCCTATCCCATCGTGACGAAATGGTCTGAGGCGTACCAGCAGGTCGATCACGTGCAGATCCTGTATCAGCCGATCGGCTCAGGTCGCGGCCTGACCGAGATCAAGGCTGGCGTGGTCGACTTCGCTGTGTCCGATGCCCCGTTGGATAGTTATCAGTTGCTGCGCGAAGGGCTGGCGCAGTTTCCGGTGATATTTGGCGGCATTGTGCCAGTGTACAATGTCGATGGGATTGGCGCGGGCCAGCTGCGTTTCACCGGCCAACTGCTCGCCGACATCTATCTTGGCAAAGTGACGAACTGGAACGATCCTGCCATCGCCGCGGTCAATCCTGACGTCAAATTGCCGAACCGTGCGATCCTGGTCGTCCATCGCTCCGATGGGTCGGGAACCACATTCAACTGGACGGACTATCTGTCGAAGTTGAGCGACGCATGGAAGATCAGGGTGGGCGTCGGTACTACCGTCGCATGGCCGACAGGCATTGGAGCCAAAGATAACAGTGGTGTCGCGGAAGACGTTGCTCGTGCGAAGGGTGCGATCGGCTACGTTGAGTTCGGATACGCGCAGCGCAAGAATGTAGCCTACGGCCTCGTCCGCAATCGAGCCGGCAACTTCGTCCCGCCGGAGATGGCAAGTTTCAAGGCAGCAACGGCAGACGTCGATTGGAAGCAGGTTCAGGACTTTAATGTC
Source organism: uncultured Alphaproteobacteria bacterium (assembly GCA_963812505.1). Lineage (GTDB taxonomy): Bacteria > Pseudomonadota > Alphaproteobacteria > Acetobacterales > Acetobacteraceae > JAMXLO01. Next base: position 471,103 of record CAWEVM010000003.1, on the reverse strand, counting down.
ACCCTATCCGATCCGCCGGGAGCGGATGCATACCCGATCATGGCGGCATCCTTCGTCCTGATCCACAGATACCCGAAGGACGAAAAGCGCAATCACGAAGTCCTTGCGTTCTTTCGATGGACCTTGGAGAACGGCCAGGATATGGCCGCTTCGCTGAACTATCTGCCATTGGCGCCATCGGTCGTGGAGGAAGTTTCGAGCTACTGGAAGGCAACCTGGGGACCCTCCGCCGGCACCCGCATGTAGTGCCGCCGGTGAAACTCACGGGTTGCGCTTCGAAGCGCCCGCTTGTCTGGCGATGAAACCGGCCAGGCTGGGGCCGATCAGCAGCACGAGCACGAGGCGTGTGGTCTGCATCGCCATCACGAACGCCACATCGACGTTGCTCGCCATCGCGATGATCGCCGCTGAGTCGGCACCGCCCGGGCTGGTTGCCAGATAGGCGGTGAGCGGGTCGATACCGGCCGCCATCACAAGCAACCCAGCGAGGCCGCCGCACACCGCCATCAGTACAAGGATCGACACGATGACGCGTGGCAGTGATTGCGCAGCGTGCCGCAGGATCGTACGGTTGAAGCCGAGACCTGTGCTCCATCCGATGATTGCGTAGCTGACGGCAAGCAGCCATGGCGGCAGCTCGATCGTCAGCAATCCTGCGTCCTGCAGGACGATGCCGAGGCCCAGCGGCAACAGCAGCGGTGCGGCCGGAATGCGCCGCAGACGCGCCGACAGCGCGCCGAAACCCACCAGCAGCAAGGTCTCGGCGAACGGCACCCACGAGATCGGCGGGAACCAGACGATGGCGGCTTTGGCGACGTTGCCGCCGGTAGACCAAAAACGCGCGACGATGGTCGCTGCGAACGCGACAAGCAGCACGCGCACATACTGCATGAAGGCGACGAGACGGATGTCTGCGCCGTAGGCCGCAGCCATCAGCATCATTGCCGTGGCCGCGCCAGGCGATGAACCCCACACGGCGGTGGTGCCCGGCAGCACTCGCCAGTGCGTGAGCAGCCAGCCGAGTCCGCTGCTCGCCGCGATAACCGCGATGACGACAGCCACGAACAGCGGCCAGTCGCGCAGTATCTCGCCGATGATGGTGGGCGGAATGCTGCGTGCGATCATGCAGCCAATCACCGCCTGCGCGATCAGCACCAGTTGCTGCGGGACGCGCACGCTGCCGCCGGCGACCGCCAGCAGTATCGCCGCCATCATTGGCCCCAGCAAAAGCGCGGCAGGCAGTCGGATGATTTCCAAACCGAGGGCAAACAACCCCGAGAGGATAACCAGGATCACCCATTGCTGCCTGGTGGCGCGACTGGCGAACGATCTGTGGAACTGCAGACTGGCCCCCGTACGGCGCCGCGATGGCAGACCAAATTCTACCCGACCTGCTGAGCCTGACCAGATGCAGCGGAACGCAGGATGGCTTCAAAGACAGCGACGCCGTGCAGGATCTCGCTCAGCGGCGTGGGAAACGGAACACGGTCACGGATGCTTGCGGCGAATGCCTCCAACTCGGCAGTCAGCATGTTGAAGCCCGCGGTCTCCGTCACCTGCGGCGCACCGGTCCTGCGATGGTCGCCATCGAGTGCCGGGATCAACCGAAACGTTTGCATGGGATGACCGAGCACCTCGGCGAAGCCACCCGTGCCGTAGACTGCCATGCGGTAGTTGGGCGTGGCGGCGACGGAGCAAAAGATATGACCGGTCGCGCCATTCGCGAACGTCAGCAGGATGTCGGTGGTGTCATCGCTGAACTGTGCGGCACGACGGGAGACACGGCAGTACACCGTGTCCACCCTACCGAGCAGATCGATCATGCCATCCACCAGGTGAACCCCGATCGCCGTCATCGCACCACCTGGCGCCTCTTCGGGTTGCGCGCGCCACGCCTCGGGTGTGAGCGCAAGCCCGTGCAGCGCAGTCTGCTCGGCGCTGATCGTAACGATGGTGCCGAGACGCTGTTCCTTCACCGCCTGTCGCAGCATTCGCATCGATGGATGAAAGCGCCGGTTGAAGCCAACAGCGAGCACGACCCCTGCCCGTTCGACGGCGTCGATCGCCGACCGCGCGTCGGCGACGGACAAGGTGAAGGGCTTCTCCACGAACACCGCCTTCCCGACACCGGCGGCGCGTGTGATCTGCGCCGCGTGCAGGCTGTGCGGGGTGGCGAACACGACCGCATCGATCGCCGGGTCGCGCAGGATCGCGCCCAGATCGTCGACCCACATAAGGTCGTGTTCGCGGCAGAAATCAGCCACGGTCGCTGCCGTACGGGTATGCGCCGTCGTAAAGCGGATCGCCTCGCTTTGCCGCACCGAATCGACGAGGTTACGGCCCCACCAGCCAAGACCCACGATGGCCGCGCGGATTGCCGAGCTGGTCATGATGCTACCGATTGCTTCTGACCGGTGCGAGCGGCTTGCACAATCATGTCGAGCATCTGATGACGGACAACGGCTGCATCGAACCCCGGATGCATCGGTGTGCCTTTTCGGATCGCCTCTCCGAGTTTCGCGTACAGCTGAGCAACATTGTACGGCGAGCCATGCGGCGTCCCCTCGGGCACCCATCGATACTTCGCTGGCACCGGCAGATCCACCAGGTCCTTCGCCGCGCCACACGCTCCTTGCACACTCAGCTCCTGCCGCTGCGTTGAGGCGCGGGTGGTGGCGGCAAGTGCGAGATCGCCTTCGGAGCCATGGATTTCGCAAAGGAACTCGTGGCCTCGAGTCATGCCGCCGCGCACCTGCGCGGAGACGACCACTCCGTCACCGACGATGCCGCTCACGACAAGCTGGTCCGGCACATCCTTGGTGATCAGTTCCCCAGTGCCTTCCAAAGGAATCTTGTCGCGCTGGCTGACGGCAAACGCCGACAGCTCGCGGAATTCGCCCAGGCAGTAGCAAAGCGCATCGAGATTGTGGCCGCCGGTGATCGTCATCAGGTTGGCGCCGTTGGCAAAATCCGCCTGATATGCACGGTCGAGCGTGGCTCCCCAACCTGCTGCATTGACGAACAGCGTGGCCGACAGCGGCTTGCCGACATAGCCATCCACGATGAGGTCCCTGACATAGTTGATCGACGGCGAGACACGGCCCTGCAAGCCGACGGCGTGCCGTACTCCCTTGAGCTGCGCGGCATCGTGCATCTGCCTGGCCTCCTCGGTGTTGCGACCGAGCGGCCATTCTGAATAGACGTGCTTGCCCGCATCGATGGCGGCCATGACCGGCGAGAAGTGGTCGGGGACCTTGACGCAGACGGTGACGAGGTCGACGTCCGGATGCTGTGCGAGCTGCACCGGGTCGGCAAAAGCCAAAGGAACGCCATAGTGCTTCGCTGCGGCCTCCGCCGTCTCTTGTCGGGTGGTGCAGACGGCGACCACCTCAAAGTCCGGCAGGGCCTGTAGCGCCGGCATGTGCGCGATTGATGAGAATCCCCGGCTTGGCGTGACACCCACCATGCCGACACGAATCGCGTTTGCCATGACTGAATGTCCTCCCCAATGGCACGATCGCCCTTGTCGCTATGCGGACGTTGGGATGTTTCTTGCGGTCTGCCAAGGTTGAGCAGCCCGGCATTGGTTTCGGCGGGCGTCTTGTTGAACGTCCCGGCCAGAGATCATATGCTCGCAGGTAACCGGCTCGCTTATGCAACACGAGGAGAGAAACGTCATGAAAGTTGTCACGCTTCGAGACGTACCGAATGTCCCGGTGGAAGGCGCGGAGCGGATCGCGGGATGGACGGGTCCGGTTTCGCGGTCGCGCCAGACCATCATCGAACCCGGGGATTCCGGCAATTACAATTGCAGTGTGGTGAACTTCAGCCAGGGCTGCACGACCGGTTGGCACACGCACACCTGCGACCAGATCCTTGTCGTGACGTCAGGCTCCGGCATGGTGGCGACGGAGCATGAGCAGCGCGAGATCAATGTGGGAGATGTCGTGCACATCAAGGCCGGCGAACGGCATTGGCATGGCGCCAAGGCCGATACGACGATGGGGCACATCACCATCACGGCCGTTGGCGGTCAGGCCACCTGGGGATAGCCCGGAGAACGAGGCATGTCCCTGCCCCGAGCGCTGGAGAATATCCGCGTGGTGGACTTCAGTTGGGTGCGGGCTGGCCCGTGGGCCACGCGCTGGCTTGGCGCTCTTGGGGCTGAGGTCATCAAGATCGAATGGCCGGAAAGCGAGCGTGGCAGGCTGCCGAGTTCCACCACGCCGCAGAACCTCGAGGCCAATCTGAACACCTCGGGAAACTTCAACGACACCAATGTCAACAAGAAGAGCCTCAGCCTGAACGTGCGAAGCGCCAAGGGCCTGGAGATCGTCAAGCGGCTGATCGCGATCTCCGACATCGTGATCGAAAACTTTTCTTCCCGCGTGCTGCGGAACTGGGGTCTCGGCTACGACGAGTTGTGCCGCATCAAACCCGACATCGTCTATGTGTCCATGTCAGGCTACGGCCACACGGGGCGCAACCACAACTACACAACGTTCGGCCCTGTCGCTCAGGCGGTCTCAGGGCTGACATATCTCTCCGGCCTGCCGGACAAGCCTCCGGCTGGCTGGGGCTGGTCGTACATGGATGATACAGGTGGCATGTACGGGGCGATGTGCGCGCTCACCGGGCTTTATCATCGCAACATGACGGGACGCGGTCAGCACATCGACCTGTCGCAGATGGTTGCGAGCGTTCCGCTCAACGGTCCGGCGCTCTTGGATTTCACAGTGAACGGGCGCGGATCGCAACGTGCTGGGTTTCCTCCCGGCAATCGTGCGCACTGGCCCGGCACGCCGCTGATGAGCAACTATCGTGGGCCGACGGTTGCGCCGCACAACGCCTATCGGACGCATCCTGGCGGGTACAATGACTGGTGCGTGATCGTTTGCCACTCTGACGAGGAATGGCAGCGACTGGTGCAGGTGATGGACACTCCGTCGTGGGCCAGTTCGGAAAAGTTTGCCACTGTCGCCGGACGTCTGCAGCACCAGGAAGAACTGGATGAGCGGATCGAAGCGTGGAGCGCGACGCAGGAGAAATATGCGCTGACGGAGCAGTGCCAGGCTGCGGGCGTTCGCGCTCTTCCGGTGCAAAGTGCCGAAGACCGGGTGGAGCATGACCCTCAGTTGCGTCATCGGCAGATGTACCAGGCGATGGAGCATCCGGCGCTCGGACTGCGCAAGGTGCAGAATGCTCCGTTCAAACTCACTGAAACGCCGGCGTCGAATCACCTGCCCTCTCCGCTGATCGGTCAACATACGCAGGAGATTGTCGAAGGCCTGCTGGGCTACAGCCATGACGAGTTGCGGGCAGGGTTCAGCGATGGAACATTCTGGCCGACAAAGCGGGCGCGCTTTCCCTACATGGAGGACATGCTCCAGTGAGCGATACGGCAACCCTGCCAGGCCCGCTGGCAGGGCTGAGAGTCCTGGAGCTCGCTAGTGAAAAGGGCCAGTTCTGCGGCAAGCTGCTCGGCGATCTCGGTGCCGATGTGGTCAAGATCGAACCGCTAGGTGGCGAGCCAAACCGCCATGTCGGGCCATTCCTCGACGACATTTCGCATCCGGAGCGCAGTCTGTCGTTTTGGTACTACAACACGTCGAAACGCAGCATCACCCTCAATCTGGCAACGGCGGACGGGCGCCAGATTTTCTCGCGTTTGGCGGGGCGGGCGGACGTCATTCTGGAAACCTTCCGGCCAGGCTTTCTAGCGTCCCTTGGACTTAGTTATGAGTCGCTGCGCGAGCAAAACCCACAGTTGATCATGTGCTCGCTGACCCCGTTCGGTCAGACCGGGCCTTGGCGGGATTATCTTTCAAGCGATTTGCTCCACATGGCGGCGGGTGGCGAGATGGCATCCTGCGGCTATGACGAGGCGGACGTGGCGAATGCGCCGCCCATCGCTCCTGGTGGCGGCAACGCCTGGCATATGGGCTGTCATTTCGCTTACATGGGTATCATGGCGGCCCTGGTTCACCGAACGGTCGCGGGGCAAGGACAGTATATCGATGTATCCACACACGAGGCATGTGCCCTGACGACCGAGGCCGCAGTCGCAAATTACATCTACCGGGGAGAGGTCCTGCGACGACAGACAGGCCGCCATCATGCCGCCGGTGTTACACCCCGCACCCAGTTCCGCGCCAAGGACGGCACGTATGTCTGCGCGTTGGTGGGCGGACGGCTCAACCCGAAGTTCGTCAAGGACCTGGCGGAACTGCTGGACAGTTACGGCATGGCCGGTGATCTCAAAGATCCAAAATACCAGGACCAGAGCGTCATCACGGCAAACACATCCCACATCATCGATGATCTCGTCGCCAACTTCATTGCCAGTCTGCCGGCGGAGGAAGTTTATCATGCCGCGCAGGCACGTGGCTTTACCTGGGGAGCAGTGCGTTCCCCGGAGATGTTGCTCGACGACGGCCACCTGCATGACCGTGGCTTCTGGAAGCAGGTGGAGCACCCGGAACTTGATCGCAGCTTCGTCTACCCAGGCGAAGCTGCGATCTACAACGGCTCCCCCTGGCGGATCTCCAGGCGTGCACCGCTGATCGGCGAGCACAATACGGAAATCTTCTGCGGCGAGCTGGGACTGTCGCGCGGAGAACTCTTGGTTCTGGCTGAAAGTCGCGCGATCTAGGTGTCTGGCGGCCTGTTCGCCGGCCGCAACTCCGCTCCGGCCATTGCCTCGAGGACACGGGCAACAACCGGAAAACCCTCCTGCCCCCAGCCTTGCGCCTGAGCACGCTTGTAGAGGTCCGAGGCGAGCGCGCCTAACGCTGCCGGGGCGCCGACGTCACGGGCAAGTTGGCAGGCTAGATCGACATCCTTGGCGACAATGTCGAGCGTGCCACCGGCAGCAAAGGTTCCGGGAAACACGCCGCGCGCGATGTTGTCGAAGGTGCGGCTTTGCCCGGCGCTGACCGGCACGATCCTGGCAAGGACGTCGAGATCGATCCCCGCCTTGGCCGCGACCAACATGCCCTCTATTGAGGCGATGAAGTTGGTGTAGCCCATATACTGTGTCACCAGTTTGGCGGTCGCCCCGGCGCCGCTCGGTCCGACGTGGAACACATTGGCGGCAATCGCCTCGAACAACGGCCGATATTTGGCGAAAGCCGCGTCGCTTGCGCCGATCATCACGGTCATGTTCGGCGGGCGGCCACTGACCGGCGCATCGATCAGTTCGACCTGGCGCGACCGACAGGCTTCGCCGACGCGGGCGATAGTCTTTGGCGCATTGGTGGTGAGATCGATATGCGCGGCACCCGGTCGCAGCCCTGCGAGAACACCGACCTGCGGTTCAAGCATCGCGGCCTCAAATTCGGCAGGGCCGGGGAGCGAGGTGAACACCACGTCAACATTGTGCGCCGCGGCGCAGGCGCTGTTGGCTTGTACTGCACCTTGTGCACGCAGTGCTGCGGAGGCATCTGCGCGGCGGTCATAGACTGAAAGCGAATGGCCGGCACTGATCAGGCAGCCCGCGATCGGGGTCCCCATGGTTCCAGTGCCCACAAAGCCAATCCGCATTATGTAGTTGCCCCGCGCGTTGGATAGCTATCATCAACCGACCAGTCATCGACGACAAGCGGGGGGCCGACACCTCGCGTGTGATTGTAAATGCAGCGGAGCCGTGCTGCGATGAGGATGAAGAGGACGAGGACGCGTACGACAGAACCCACAGCGACAGATGGTCAACGCTTTGCTTCGTATTGGCATCATCGGCGCAGGTATCGGCGGCCTTACCGCAGCTGTCGCGCTGCGCCGGGCCGGCTTCGAGCCACACATCTATGAACAGGCCCCGGAACTAACCGAGGTCGGTGGCGGCATCAACCTGGGTCCGAACGCGGTACGCGTCCTCTATCGCCTCGGCCTGGGTCCAGGGCTTGACCGTGTCGGCGTCCGCCCGCTCGTCACACATCAGCGCCGCTGGCAGGACGGGTGCACGCTGCAGAAGGCGCCGCTCAACCCGCTGTGCGAGCAACTCTACGGTGCACCCCATTTGACACTTCACCGTCGCGACCTGTTGGCGGTGATCGCGTCAGGACTGCCGAGCGAGCGGATTCATCTCAGCCACCGGCTGGCCGGCTTCACCAACCAGGGAGACACCGTCGAAGCCTGGTTCGATAATGGCGCGCGCATTTCGTTCGACGTGCTGATCGGCGCAGATGGCATCCGCTCAACGGTGCGAGCAGGGCTGTTCGGCGACGAGGCACCGGTGTTTGCTGGCTGCGTTGCCTATCGCGGGCTCGTCCCGCAAGAGCGAATCGCAGATCTCGGCCTCGAGCAGGACAACCAGTCATGGGTCGGGCCGGGCGGACATCTCGTGCATTATTTCGTCTCCCGCGGACGGCTGCTGAATTTCGTCGGCTGGACCGAGCACGACACATGGAACCGCGAGGACTGGACCGACCGCGCGACAATCGATCGCGCGCTTGCCGCCTTTGACGGTTGGCATCCGCAGGTCCGCCACATCATCGCCGCAGCGGACACCTGCTTCATCTGGGCCTTGTTCGACCGCGACCCGTTGCCGCGCTGGTCGATTGCTCGCACGACGTTGCTCGGTGATGCGTGCCACCCGATGTACCCGTTCATGGGCCAAGGTGCGGCGCAGGCAATCGAAGATGGTGCCGCCTTGGCTGCCTGCCTTGCCTCCGACACCGGTGATCCTGCGATCTCCCTTCAGCACTACGAGCGGCTACGCATTCCGCGCGTCAGTCGGCTGCAGGCAATGTCACGCGCCAACAAGAGCCGGTTTCATATGCAGGACGGTCCGGCACAACAGGCGCGTGACGCCGATTGGGCACGCGTCGGCGATCGCGCGCCTGACAATTTGCGCTGGTTGTACGATCACGACCCGGCCACACTTGCGCCGGCAATGGAGTGAAACGGCTCGATGATTCAGAGTGTAACGCAATATGCGGGCGGCTGTCTTTGTGGCGCTGTGCGGTATGAGGCCGAGGGCGAGCCTCTCTATGCGGGGCACTGTTACTGCGGTGATTGTCGCAAAGCGTCCGGCTCCGGCTTCGTACCGTTCATGGGGTTTGCCAGTGGTGCAGTTCGCTTCACCGGCCAGACACGACAATTCCGGTCGAAGTCCTTCAGAGGCAATGATGCCGTGCGCAATTCCTGTCCTATTTGCGGCAGCCTGGTATTCGGCGGAGAGGCCGGCAAGGACGAGACCCATACGATCTACGCAGGCTCTTTGGACGATCCGTCGTGCTTTCAACCGAAAATCGCGATATTCGTGCGCAACCGTCCCGCCTGGGCCGTGATCCCGGTAGGCCTTACAACCTATGAGACGATGCCGCCGCAATAATTCACGCTCAGCCCCTGGTCCTCTCGGAGGGTAGCGTCGACAGGCTTTCTCCCGCTCTGTCACAGCTCGGCCAAAGTTGCCTAGGAAGCTATTATTGCCGGCGTGGCGACATCTGCGGTGAGATGAATATAGCCATAAGCCATGGGGTTGTCGTTGAGATCCGTGGCACAGCGAGTGCATCGCTGGAAAATGCGGGCATCCGCTTATGCTAAACGTAAAGGGTCGCAACATGGAGAGTTCCGACAGGGCATCGATTCAGCCGTTTGCCCTTGCTCCCGCCATTGGCGCAGCTTTCGGCTTGTTCCTTGTGCTGGGCTCCATAGCAGTGAGCGCGACCAGCTTTCAAGCCTTCTTCAGTCTAGGAGGGCTGATCATTGTCGTTGGCGGCGTCGTAGCCGTCGCATTCATGAGCTTCCAAACTGGTGACGTCGCCAAGGCACTACATTCTATCACGACAATTCTGAGACAACCGGTCCAGGCACATGAAGACCTCCGCAGCGATATGCGCTGCATCATGGAATGGGCTCACCTGGTCAACGAAAAGGGAACACGAGGGCTAGAGTCCAAGATTGATCGGAGTCGCGCGTCCGACCCGTTCATAAATTATGGACTTAACATGGTACTAAGCGATTACAGTCCAGATGATGTCCGAGCCATGATGAGCACTGCAGCGGATGTCAGTTGCGAGCGCGACTGTGTGCCCGTTGAGGTGCTGGGAGCAATGGCAAGCCATGCTCCGGCTTTTGGGATGGTCGGTACATTGATTGGCATGGTGACGATGCTGGGAAGTCTCAGCGATAGTACTACAAGTATTGGTTCGACCCTGGCTGTGGCATTCCTGTCCACTCTTTATGGTGTTTTATCAGCGCGCTTGATCTATATGCCCGCTGCAACAAGGCTGCAGCAAGACGTCGACAGTCGTCGCTTTCGCCACCAGCTGATCGCTGAAGGTATGGTCATGCTCGCGTCCAACAGGTCCCCCATGTATATTCAAGATCGCCTGAATGGCTTTCTGCGACCAGATTTTCGTGATTACTTCGATACGACAGCCAAGAACACTGACGCTATTGGCACAGTCAGGGCAATGGGCCTCGCAGACGCGAATGAAATGTGGAGCGGGTCTGCCAAAATCCGATATCTCAAGGCAGCCAACGCATGACCAACCATCGGCGGTTACTGCGCCAATCGGACAGATCCGCTGACGACTGGCTGATGACCTATGCCGATACCATCACGCTGCTGCTGTGCCTCCTCGTGGTCTTACTGGCATTGGTCAACAACAAACGGCATGCTGATCAACAGGTGACCTCTCCGCTAAACGTGGAGGCGGCGGCGGTGCCTGTTGGTATTTTCAAGAATAGTCTACCCATCAACGATCTTTTGCCCGCGATGCAACCAGACAGCGATGACGATGATGCGTCTACCGAAGCAGTTCAGGTGCCGTCGGTGCCTTTGGTCAAGAAGCCACAGCGCACGGTAGCCGTAATCTCTCCGATACCGGTACCTGCAACGCCCGAGACTTCAACGTTGGAGAGCAAGACGGCTTCCGCGGCCCTTTCCATATCTCTACCGCAGAGAATAGGCCTGTCGCCGCTCCAGGATGCGGGTAGAGTCGAACAGGAAGGCAGGCATGTTACCACGTTTTCGTTCAATAGCACTGCATTCTTTGGTAGCGGTTCTGCCACGCTGAGTAACTCGGGCGAGGTTATCTTGCAGGATGTGGTGACCGATCTCAAGTCCGAGGAGTTCAAGGACTATCTGGTCACTGTGGAAGGCCATACCGACGATGCGCCTATTGGCACGTCGGAATTCCCATCTAACTGGGAGTTGTCAACCGCCCGCGCCGCGGCTGTCGTCCGATTCTTTCTGGATCGCGGCATTCCAGCACGGAGACTTCGCGCAGCCGGTTATGCGGATACCTTTCCTTTGGTGTCCAACCGTGATGCCAACGGAAAAGCTATCCCGGAAAACCAAGCTAAGAACCGGCGTGTTGTCATCGCGTTGGAGAAGGTCGAAATGAACTGAGTAGACAGCAGCGCGCCGCGCAAGTGCGGACTCTCACCTTCTGATGCTCGCTCTTGCCGGCCAAGTCTTTCTATGTGTTGCGCGACCACCGTCACTTTGCAGACCGTATCCCGCCCCTGTGGCCATGGGTCTGGGCTGGGGTTGAGCATCAGGGTGGATCCGGCGCGAATTCAGTGATGCGCACTTCCGTCCCCTCCCCTGATCCCACGTATTGTGCCGGACCACGAAGCCACGCTGCTGCGCGGCTGCCGACGCATCCGAGTTGTCCGCCGGCATCCGATCATTCGACCTTCGCTCGTTCGTTGCAACGACGGCCTTTCCATCTGCGTCATCGCCAGCGACAATCCGGCGCACTTCTGATGTCGAGCGTGCATCCCTCTACCGCTGAGCGGTGACCAGAAAGATGGTGGCCGGCAGTCGGATTGGACCGGCGCTGGCCTCTGCCACGAACGCCGCCGCAATCTCCTCGGCAACCAAGTTGCGGGTCGCCTCGTCGGGCTTCTTCGCTTCGATCAGCCTCGCCGTTGGTCCCATCATCAGCGCCTGCCGCGCCTCTTCCTCGGGACTGCCACAGATGATTGTCGGATGCGCGCGCTCAATCGTAATGTCAGCGAACCCGGCCGCCGTGAGAACCCGGCGGATGTAGTCGGGGTCACGAAAGGCGAGCGGGCCAGGCTCGTTATCGAGTGACGGCGCCGGCGGCCCCAGATGACGGAGCGCAATGTCATAGGAAATCAGCCAGTGCCGGTTCTCCGCGATCGGCGCCCAACAGGCGAAGACGAGGCGCCCGCCTGATCTCAGTGCGCCGCCGATGTTGCGGAATGCCGCCACCGGGTCGGCAAAGAACATGACCCCCATGCGCGACGTCGCGATATCGAAAGCAGCCTGTTCGAGCGCCAACACCTGCGCGTCGCCAAGCACCAGTGTGACATTGTGCATGCCGCTTTCGCTGACCCGTTGCCGAGCGGCGCCGAGCATCGGTTCTGATATGTCGACCGCGACGACGCGGCCATTTTCGCCGACAGCCTTTGCGAGCGGCAGTGTTACCGCACCGGTGCCGCAGCCGATTTCGAGCACACTCTCGCCGCCGGCAAGCCGCAGACGATCCAGCAGCAGCGTGAGGCTTTCCTGATTGCGCCGCTCCCTGAACCCGGGGCTGGCGACCCACCGCGGCCCGGCGACCGTGTTCCAATACCGCCGCTGAGCCTCGTTCGTATCCTGGACTTCACTGCTCATCTTGCAAGTTCTCCTGTTTCCGGCCTCCATGCTCCTTTGGGATCAGAAGGAGTTCCGAGTATGGCTGAGGCGAAGCTGGCACCCAACCTTCCGGGGTGGATGCAGGACCATGCGAACCGCTACCTTTCGAGCGGCGGCACCGAGGGGCACATGTACACCGTGACCCCGCCCGGCTACTCTGAGATGACTGTGCCGTCGCTGCTCCTGACGACGACGGGTAGGAAATCTGGCGACAGCTATGTGTTCCCCCTGTTCTATGGCAAATCCGGGGATAGCTATTTCGTGATTGCGTCGAAGGGCGGCGCGCCGGAGCACCCTGGCTGGTATCGCAACATCCTGGCCAATCCTGACGTCGAGGTTCAGGCGGGAACGACGAAAACGCGGGCGCGGGCCCGGACCGCCACCGGCGACGAGCGCGCGCGGCTCTGGGAAAAGTCGCTGGAATTCTGGCCGCCATACGCTGACTACCAGCGCAAGACCGAGCGCGAGATTCCCGTCGTCGTGCTGGATCCCGTCAAATGAGCGACTGGAGCAAGGTGACCCGGCCGATCCCCGTTCCGAACGAGTGGACGAAGCCGTTCTGGGCTGCGGCTAACCGGGGCGTTCTGGCGCTGCAACGCTGCCAGAGCTGCGGCCATTTCCAGCACCCACCCTACGCGACCTGCGTCCAATGCATCGGCACCGACCTGAAGTTCGAACCGGTGCGTGGCGAGGGCGCGATCTACGCCTACACCATCATGTATCACACCGGCGACAAGCGTTTTTCCTCCGCCGTGCCTTACGCCAGCATCATCGTGGAGCTCGACGAGGCGCCTGGCGTGCTGCTCGCCGGCAATCTGCTGGAAGCGGAGTACACCGAGGCGAAGGTCGGGCGCCGCGTAGAGGTCATCTTCGAGAAGCTGAATGACGACATCACGCTGCCGCAGTTTCGTCTCGCGCGCTGAAGGGAACCAGACGCATGTGGGAAAACCGATGCAAGATCGCCGTCAGCGGCGTGGGCTATTCCAAGGTCACGCGCTCGGCTGAGATTCCGCTCGCCGCCCATGCGCTGACGGCGGTGAAGGAGGCGGTGGCGGACTCGGGCCTTGAGATGTCAGACATCGACGGCTTGGCGACCTATCCCGAACTGCCGGCGACCGGACACGCGGAGGTCGACGGCATCTCCGTCGTGTCCGTCAACTGCATGATGGCGATGCTGAAGCTGCCCAACCTGACCTGGCACATCCAGGTGGGAACCACGAACATCGGTGGCGCCGTGCAGCAAGCCGTGAATGCCCTGCTCGCCGGCGTGTGCAAATACGCGGTGGTGTGGCGGGCAATGCACAACCCGCGCGGCACCTATCAGAACCTTCCCGGTGCGCACGCGGCCGGTGCCACGCAGTTCACCGCGCCCTACGGCTTCGGCGGTCCGGGCCAGGGCATGGCGGTTGCGTATACACGCTGGCTGGAGCGCAACAACCAGAACCGCGAGAAGATGGCGACGCTCGCGGTGACGCAACGCAAGCACACACAGCACAATCCGCACGCGTATTTCTACGGCACGCCGCTGACGCGCGAGGACTACTTTGCGTCACGCATGGTGGCCTATCCGTTCTGCCTGTTCGACTGCGACATCCCGGTGCAAGGCGCGGTCGCCATCGTGCTGACGACGGCGGACCGTGCGCGAGACCTGAAGCCGACGCCTGCGTATCTGGCCGGCTATGGACAGCGGCTGCACTTCGAGGTGGCGGGTCGGATCGGCAGCCTGTCCAGCTACATGGAGGGCGGCAGCAGCTCGGCGAAGCTGACATGGGAACGGTCCGGATTTTCCCCCAAGGACGTCGACGTGGCGCAGATCTATGATGGGTTCTCGGCGTCGGTGATCTATGGGCTGGAATCCTACGGGTTCTGCAAGGAAGGCGAGGCGCTCGATTTCATCCAAGACGGGCGCATCGAGCTGGATGGCGAGCTGCCGCTGAACACATTTGGTGGCAGCCTCGGCACGGGACGCATCCACGGGCTGTGGCACATCATCGAAGGCGCGCTACAGGCATCGGGCCGCGCGGGGTCGCGACAGGTGAAGGATGCCAACGTGTCATTTGTCGGCGCCAGCGCGCCGATCGTGACGGGGACGACGTTTATCTTCGTGCGGGAACCGTACTGAGTTCATCAATTGTCGCTGCGCCGGTTGAAAGAGCTTTCGCGCCTGCTGCCCGACAGCTTCACCCTCGCTATTCTGGGGGTTGTATTGCTGTCGCTGGTACTTCCGTGCCGGGGTGAAAGCGCAGGCTGGGTCGCAAATGGCAGCGAGATTGCTATCGCGCTGTTGTTCTTTCTCCAGGGCGCGCGCCTGTCGCGCGCCACGGTGGTGGCCGGAATGCTGCACTGGCAGCTGCATTTGATCATTTTGGCTGCCACCTTCGTCATCTTTCCTATGCTCGGCTTGGCACTCAGTCCATTGTATGGAACGCTGCTTGTGCCGTCGCTGTATATCGGGCTGATCTTTCTCTGTACCTTGCCGTCAGCCGTGCAGGCATCTGTGATCTTCACCTCGATCGCCGGCGGCAATGTTGCCGCCGCGCTGTGCAGCGCCTCACTGTCCAGCATACTAGGTATGGTGCTGACGCCGCTGCTGATCGGCCTGTTGCTGCACGCGCATGGCGGTGTGTCGCTGAACGGACTCGGTTCGATCATGCTGCACCTGTTGGTGCCGTTTCTCGCCGGGCAGTTGGTGCAGAGCCGGATCGCGGCGTGGATGCAGCGGCATGAGCGGGCGGTGCGCATGGTCGATCGCGGTTCGGTTCTTCTGATGGTCTATGGTGCATTCAGTGCGGCTACGCTGTCGGGTATGTGGTCGCGCATACCGCTATCGAGCCTTGTGGTCTTGGCAGTGGTTGACGCGGCGCTGCTGGTGACAATGCTGGCGGGCACGGCGTTCGCGGCACGCCGCTTCGGCCTGTCGCGCGAAGACGAGATTGCCATCGTGTTCTGCGGGTCAAAGAAGAGCCTGGTCACCGGGATTCCGATGGCCAACGCGCTGTTCGCCGGCGCCTCGCTTGGCCTGACGGTGCTGCCGCTGATGATCTTCCACCAAATGCAACTGATGGCCTGCGCGACCCTGGCCCGGCGCTATGCCCGCGTGCAGCCTTTGCACGAAAGTGCCGGGCTCAGGCAACGATCAGCGCGCGCAGTTTCGCCCTGACCTGCCGCAATTCTGAGTCAGTGACCTTGCCCTTGCGGGTGGCCCGGCGTGCGTGCCAGACAAAATTCTTGACCTGATCGGAAAGCTTTACGACAACCTTCATCACACGATCCTCGTCGGCGAACCCAAATGATAGCCCAACCGGCGGATGTGTCGACATTGTTGATACATTGTCCAGCTCGCTCTGTCACCCCGCCCCAACCGCCTTCTTCTCCACCAGCCCATCAATCTCAGCCTGCCCGTACCCAATTTCCCGCAGCACCTCCCGCGTGTGTTCGCCCAGCCGCGGCGCCAGTCGATGCACTCCGGCCGGACTGGCAGAAAACCGCGCCGGAGGACGCGCCTGCCTGATCTTGCCTTCACTCGGATGGTCCAGTTCCTGGAACAACTCCACCGCCTTCAGATGCGGCTGCTCCATCACCTCACTCAGCTTCGCGAACCCCGTGTGCGGCACGTCGATCCGCAGCAGCAGTTCCTCCCATTCCGCCGTGGTCCGGCTCGGCGCGATGTCGCGCATGCGATCGTAGATACGGTCGATGTTGCGCGCCCGCGCCACCGGGTCGCGCACCGAGAATTCCTCGATGCACTCCGGATGTCCCACGGCCTCGAAGAACGCACACCAGTTGGCGCCGGAATAGGGCAGCATGGTCAGCCAGCCATCCTTGGTCCGCACCGGCCGCCGCGCCTTCATGCGCTTGTAGCCCGACGGCCCGATCGACGGCACGAACGCCTGGCCGCCGAACATCTCGACGCTGTTGAAGGCCGCCAGCGTCTCCAGCATCGGCACCTCCACCATCTGACCCTCGCCGGTGCGCTCGCGGTGCAGCAATGCTGCCGTCACGGCGGAGGTCAGCGCCATGCCGCAGATCTTGTCGCCGATCAGGCTGGGGACGAACGCGGGTTCCTCATCGGTGCCCATGGCAGACGCGAAACCGGAGGCCGCCTGAATGATCTCGTCGAACGCCGGCCGCGCGCGCCACGGTCCATCCTGGCCGAAGCCCACGGCGCTCGCATAGACGATCCGCTGATTGAGTTCGCGGCACGCCTCGTAGCCGAAGCCGAGCCGCTCCAGGCCGGCGGGACGAATGTTGCTGACCAACGCGTCCGCCGTCGGAATCAGCCGTCGCAGCACCGCCTTGCCGTCCGGATGCTTCAGATCGAGCGCGATACTGCGCTTGTTGCGGTTCGCCGCCATGAACTGCCCGCTCATGCCGCGGTTGCGGAACTGGCCGGAGGTGCGCCAGGTGTCGCCGGTCAGGCTCTCCACCTTGATGACCTCGGCGCCCCAGTCGCCGAGGGTCTGTGTACCGAACGGGCCGAACAGCACCGTGGTCAGGTCAAGAATACGTAATCCCTTGAGCGGGCCGGTCGGTTCGGTCATCGCGGTTCTGTCCCTGGTCGGTCTTGGACCAGGATAGAAGCGAGCAGCGTTGGTCGGCAAAGTGACGGGCCGCGCCGGCTTACCTTCCCGCATACCTGGCGACGATCAGGCCCCACCATGGCGCTGAAGCATCTGCGCCGCGTCCTCCGGCGTATGCAGGTCGGTCGGGATCAGCACCCATTTCGGGTAGTCGTGCTTTCCCGCCAGATAGCCCTGCACGACATCGAAGATATATTTGCCGATGTCGGCCTTCACCTCGACCGACGCGTTCGCCTCCCCATTCAGCATGGCGCGATAGATACCTGGCACGCCATCCGCTGAAATTGTCAGCACATTCTTTCCAGGATGCAGACCGGCAGACTTCATCACCTCGATCGCACCCAGCATCATGTCGTCGTTGTGCGCCCAGACCGCGCAGACGTCTTTCAGCCCATTGGTGGAATTGATGAACTCCGCCATGACCCGCCGGCCGCCTGCCTCGGTGAAATCGCCACTCTCCGAGCGGATGATCCGCATGCCCGGAAATTGCGCGATGACCGCTGCGAAGCCCGCCTTGCGCCCGATCGTCGGAGCCGCGCCGATGGTCCCCTGAAGCTCGACAATGGAACAACGTCCGCGACTTGCCTGAGCCAACCACGATCCGGCCAGCCGGCCCTCCAGGTTGGTGTCATTGCCGATGCGCGTAACGAACATCGACGTCTCGGCATCGACCGACCGATCGGCGATGAATACGGGGATGTTCGCGGCGCGCGCCTCCTTCAGCACCGGCGTCCATCCGGTGACGACCACCGGCGCGATGATGATCGCATCGACCCGTTCCGCAATGAAACGCCGCACTGCGGCGAATTGCCGCTCGACATTGCCCTGTGCATCGTCGAAATCCAGATTGATTCCGCGGGTTTTGGCCTCCGCCTGCATGTCGGCGGTGAACGCGGTGCGCCAGTCGCTTTCAGCGCCAACCTGGGAGAACCCGACCGTTTCGGCTGACGCGGCCGTCACCCAGGTAAGCAGTGCGGCGGCCATCAAACGGACAAACCAATACATTCGCGACAACCCTTATGGCTGTGCCAGGACAATGGACCACCCGGCCGACAGAAACCGGACGCAACATTACCCGCCAATTTTTAGCAAATTCCCAACGACCTCCCCGTAATCTGGCGCCATTCATGTTTGTGGCCCTGGGCCACCAGGAAGCCTCGCATGTCGGCTGCCGCCGATCATCCAGCCTCGAACAGTGTGATCTGGATACTCAGTCAGTGGCGTCATCTACTTTTTGTTGTGCACGCATATATATGCAACCGCATGCAGCGAACCGCGGTTACCGCTGCGCCGAACGCGAGCATGGTGCATTTGATCACCCTGCTCGCGGCGCTGGCCGCGGCCGCGACTGCTGCGGTTTTGCCAGCCGCGTGGTTCCTCGCCGCCGATGCGCGCCTGCGCGGAGAGGTCGAAATTCGCGCACAGCTCTATGCCAGCGATGTGGCTGAAGAAGCGCGCCAGAACCCGGTCTTTTGGAATGCCCTTGCGGACAGTCCGATCGAGGAACTCATTGGCCGGTCTTGCAATCGCCAATCGACCTGACGCCAACAGTACCCAGGCGGTTGCTGAACGGCGGCGCGTGTTTTCAGGCTCCGGTCAGGTCCTGATCGACACTTCCACGTCGGTCGCGCCAGCCTGGCCGGAGCTCGTCGCTCGCCTGGCAGTGACCGACGGCCCGACGCGTCTCGGCGAGGTGGATATCGCGCGCTCGTTGCGTCCGGCATTGACTGTCACCGCTGTCGTGGCCTGCGCTTCCTGCGGTCTCGGCCTGGTGATGTTTCTGCTGCTGCGGGTCGTACCTTTGCGAATGCTGGTCGCGGCCGTCGAGCATGCCTCATTCGTCTCTGCACACGATATGCTGACAGGTCTGCCAAATCGTCGATTGTTCCATGACAGGTTGGAGCAGGCGTTGGCACTTGCACGCCGCAACGCCAGCCAGATCGGCGTCCTTTATATGGATCTAGATAATTTCAAGGTCATAAATGACGTTCTTGGGCATCCGGCCGGCGACAAGACGTTGCAAACCGTGGCGGAAAGACTGCGTGCATGCGTGCGTGCGAGCGACACTCTGGCGCGCCTTGGCGGCGACGAGTTCGCAGTTATCCTACCCATGCTTCTGCGGCCAGAGGATGCCGATGCCCTCGGGCAACGTCTGCTCGCCGCGATTGCCAAGCCGATCGATCTTGATGGGCAACTTCGGCATGTTGGCATCAGCATTGGCGTTGCCTTGTCGGACGCCGGCGCCCTAAACCCGCCCGAGCAGATGATGAAGCAAGCTGACCTGGCGCTGTATCAGGCGAAGGAGAAGGGACGCAACCGGCTCTGCTTCTACGCACCAGACATGAAGGTGAAGCTGCTTGATCGCCATGATATTGAACGTGACCTCCGTACCTCGATGACCGAACAGAGATTCTTCTTGTTCTATCAGCCTCAGGTTGACATTCGGACCGGCCGGGTGCTCGCGGCGGAAGCACTGCTGCGCTGGAACCGCCCAGGCCATGGCCTGGTGCCTCCCGACCGCTTCATCGGCGTGGCCGAGGACACCGGGCTGATCGTACCGCTCGGAATGTGGGTGCTGCGCGATGCCTGTCAGCGTGCCGCAATGTGGCCGCAGCACATTGGGATTGCAGTGAACGTTTCGACGGTTCAGCTGCGCCAAGCCGGCTTTTGCCAAGCGGTGATCGATGTCATCCGCGAGGTCGGAATTTCGCCATCGCGCCTTGAACTGGAAATCACCGAGAGCGTGTTCTTGCAGGACACCGCGGAAACCATGGCCACTTTGCTGCGGCTGCGCGAAATAGGCATAAAACTGGCGATGGACGACTTCGGCACGGGATATTCCAGCTTGGGATACCTGCAGAAATTCCGCTTCGATAAGATCAAGATCGACCGAAACTTCATTGCCTTGCTCGGCCAGGAGCCCAACGCAGATGCCATCGTGTGTGCCGTCGTTGGTCTGACCGAGGCTCTCGGCATTCGCGCCATAGCTGAGGGCGTGGAGACGATCGCCCAGGCCGAGATTCTGCGTGCGCACGGTTGTTCCGAGGCCCAAGGGTATCTCTATAGTCGCCCGGTCACGGCGGAGGCATTCGAAGCGTTATTGCTCGAAGGTCCCCTCGAAGCTCAAGAGCCGCGAGCCTGGTGCGCAGCCACCAACGTTTAGTTGGCACGCAATGGCAGGGCTTGCTTTCATAGCTTGATTGGCTGACAGGTCCGTTATGGCTAGATTAGGTGATCTCATGCGCCAGGCGCCCAGTGAATGCGACGAAAGCGCCAGACTGCGGACACAATAACGGCCGGTGGAAACGATGAGTGAAAACGCATTCCGGGCGGCGGGCTATCCGTGGCGCCTCTACTGCGGCAGGCAGGTCATCGAGCGAGACCTGCAACAGGCCGTGGATCGCGCGGGCGCGAAGCGGGCCTTTGTAGTCTGCTCCCCATCGGTCAACCGCCGCAGCGACACCGTCCGGCGTATCGAAGCGGTTCTCGGCAACCGCTACGCCGGCGTCTGTGATGGCATCGAGAAAGATTCCACCTACGCCTCGGCGTGCGCCGCCAGGCAGGCTGCGAGCGAGGCCGCGGCTGATGCGCTGATCGCTGTGGGCGGCGGCAGCGTCATCGTCGCGACGCGCGCGGTGGCGATCTTCATGGCGGAACCGGGCGACCCGTTCGACATCATGACCCAGTATCCGGAGGGCAAACCGGCCTATAGCCCACGGCTCCTCGCGCCGAAGCTGCCGATCATCAACATTCCAACCACGCCGACCAGCGCCATGAACCGTGCAGGCACGGGCCTGAAGAACCCGGAGCTCGACCACCGGATGGAGTATTTCGATCCCAAGACCCGTCCCCATTCCGTCTTCCTCGATGAGGACGCATTGCTGACTGCACCGCCGGACCTGATCCGCTCCACGGCGACGACGGTGTTCGCCAGCCTCGTTGGTGCGATGGCGCAGACGGACATGAACCCACTGGCGGAGGGCGACCGCAACCATGCGTTCCGGTTGGCGCATCGCGCCTATCCGAGGCTGGTCGACGAACTCGACAACCCATCACTGCGCACCGATCTCTGCATCGCGGCCTTTCTGCAGGACCGCGCCGAGGACGACGGGTCCCGTCGGGACCGGGGCGGCGCGTTCTCCGGCAACTACGCTGTCTCCACAGCGCTTCACGTTCGGTATCCGCATGTCGGTCAGGGTGAATCGACCTCGGTGGTCCACGCCGCGAAAATTCGGCTGGCCGAAGCCGTCGATGCCAGATCCGCACGGCAGGTCGCGGAGGCCCTCGGCATTTGGCGCGACAGGATGGACGGGCGACAGGCCGCACTTGCGGTGGCCGAGACCCTTGAGGCGCTCTATACGAGCGTCGGCGCGCCGACCCAGTTGCGCCAACTTCAGATCCCGCGCGAGGACCTGCGCAACATCGCCGAAGATACGGTGAAGAACTTCAACGCCAACGCGGGCCAGCGCTCGCCGGCCGCTCAGATCGAGGACGCGATCCGGCTGCTCGAGGCTGCCTACTGAGATGGCACCAGGTTGTGTTGTATTTCTCGCACCTACGCACGGAACGACGGCATGACCTGCTCGCCGAAGCGGCGCATGGAGAGCAGGTTCTGCGCGTGACTCATGTCACCGAAGCCGGTCTGGCACAGCAAATGTCGCACGCCGGCGTCGCGCAACGCCGCGACCTGCTCGCGGACCCTTGCCGCAGAACCAAACACCGACCCGGTGGCCAAGACAAACGCGAGCGCTTCATCATCGCCGACGGCAGGATCGGTCCAGGGATTCAGCATGACTGGGTCAATGTGGAAATCGGTCGGATTATACTCGCCACGCACGTGCATCATGTGCGCACGGGTACGCAGCAACAGCACCGATAGCTCGTCCTCCGCCTGCGCATCAAACTCAGCGACATAGACATTCCGCCAAAGCGCGGCCTGCGCGAGCAGCTTCTCACGCGTCATTTCATCATGGGCGCCCTCGGAGATTCCCGCCTCATAAAGTGTCCACCGCTCCTTGATGCGTTCGATGGGCAGGCGCGCGGTGAGAATCGGGATTCCCAGGCGACCACATTCCCTAAATGACGTTGGCGAGATGACACTGCGCCAGATCGGAGGGCCAGGTTGCTGCAAGGGTCTCGGCCGCAGTTCCGGTACCCGCAGCCGGAAATACTTGCCCTCGTACACCAGCGGCGTTTCGCGCCATGCGCGTTCGAGTATTTCGATCGCCTCCGCCATCCGCTCGCGGCTGTCATCGCTGCGCATACCGTGACCAACGAATTCGTATTCGTTGTAAACTGTGCCCTTCCCGATCCCTACGTCGATCCGACCCTTGCTCAGATTGTCGAGCAGCGCGAGTTGCACTGCGAGACGAACAGGATGATGGAACGGCATTTGCAACACCGCGAAGCCGATCCGGATCCTGGTAGTGCGCATCGTCAATGCCGATGCAAAAAGCAACGCATCGTTATACACACTCTCTCCGGTGAAATAGTGCTCCGTCAGCCATACATCGCTGAACCCCAACGTCTCCGCAGCACAAACCTGTTCGATCTGCTGATCGATACGTGTGGCGTCCTCGTCGGGTGACGGTGACAGTGCGAGGGTAAGCCAGCCAAACTGCATCGCCGTCGTTTCCCTTCGGGTGCTCACTGCGTGAATTGCGGCGGCCCGCTGTCGCCGTAGGCGGCCAACTCTGCCAGCAGGTTCGCCAGACTGTATGATGGTTTATAGCCCAGCCAACGAACCGTTTCTGAGATATCCAGCCTGGTCGGCTTCAAGGCCGGATCGAGACCGTATGACAGTGCCAGTTCGTAATACTCCGGATAATATCTCCTGAATGTAGAACTCGGCCCATCGGCATCCCACCGATCCAGATCTGCATCTGTGTATTCATATGCGCTATCAAGCGTCAGTACAAGGTGCTGTCCGAGTTCGCGCCGCGACATCAGGTCCACACCCAGCATGACGGCCGAGGCGACATCATCGATGTGCACCGCACCTCTCCAGAACCACTTCGCCCAGTCGCTGAACTTCTTGTACACGTCGTGGTTCCAGAACGGAATGAACCCCCGCGGGCGGAGGGTCAATGACGTTCATGTTCCTGTATTTTGCATAATCCTCAACAATGCGTTCGGCCAGGATCTTGCTGCGCCCATACAGCGTATCCGGTCTGCGGACGCTGGTCGTGGAGATGTAAATGATCTTGTCGATCCCGAGCGAAGCAGCAGCCTCGAAGACCTCGAAGGTGCCACGCACATTGAGGTCAAAGAAATCGCAAGCATTCTTCTCACCACGATCCTCGTGGATGCCGTGCCACCCCGCTATGTGGACGATGCAATCGCAGCCCTGGAAATAATCCGGCAACCTTGACCGATCCAGAACAGACCCTTGGATGAATGTCGCACCCCGGTCCAGTGGAGCACGAATATCCAGAATGACCGGTATATCCCCTTTGCTGAGCAAGCGCGGCACCAGAGTCTGGCCGAGGTCCCCTGCCCCACCTGTGAGAAGGACTTTCATCGTGCTCCCGCCTAGGGCGCGGCGTGCCCTACGTTCCGCGCAGACGCCCCTTTGTTGTGGCCGCGGATCGTGATGGTCTCCGCGATCATGCCTTCGGAAGCCATGGTTACCTCCCCTTTTCGGTACGACGAACTTTAGATGCTGTCACTGGAGCCATCAACTTACCTTCCGCCGACAGCGGAACAGACGCCACAGACAATTTGTCAACGGAACAGCCCTGGTTGCGGATTACTCCTGTGACTCAGGTCACACTGCAGGCGGCGATACGTGTCTATAGCGCGCGGAATAAAGCCTGACCCACAACAGTAGTGCACTTACGTCTGCGCCCGAGGAAGGATGACGATGACACTGAGGATCAACGCCGAAGCGCCGAACTTCACCGCCAGAACGACCCATGGCACGATCGATTTCCACACCTGGATCGGTGACAGCTGGGCCATCCTGTTCTCGCACCCCAAGGACTTCACCCCGGTCTGCACCACCGAACTGGGATACATGGCCGGGCTGAAGCCGGAGTTCGACAAGCGCAACACCAAGATCATCGGCCTCAGCGTCGACCCGGTCGAAAATCACGCGAAATGGGCGCAGGATATCGAGGAAACCCAGGGTCACGCCGTCAACTACCCTATGATCGGCGATACCGACCTCAAGGTGGCGACGGCCTACGACATGCTGCCCGAAGGTGCCGGCACCACCTCGGACGGTCGTGCCGCCGCGGACAATGCAACCGTGCGCTCCGTCTTTGTCATTGGCCCGGACAAGAAGATCAAGGCCATGCTGACCTATCCGATGAGCACCGGCCGCAACTTCGATGAGGTGCTGCGACTGCTCGATTCCTGCCAGCTTACGGCCAGGCACATGGTTGCGACGCCGGTGAACTGGCGCCCCGGTCAGGATGTCATCATCCCACCCGCAGTCTCCAATGAGCAGGCTGCGGCGATGTACCCGAATGGCTGGAAGACCGTGAAGCCCTATCTACGAACTGTCGCCCAGCCGACCTGACGATCTCAATGATAGTAACGCCCGGAATCGATAACGATCGTCTGGCCGGTCATGGTCTCGGTGCGGCACATCGTGACCACCATGTCGGCGCAGTCATCCTTGTCGGCGGCCTTCTTCAGCAGCGAGCCGGCCGCGTTGACCGCGACCATCTCGGGCAGGAGATTTGCAGTCGCCCGCGTGCCTTCCAGAAGTCCCGGCGCCACGCAGTTGACGAGCGTTTCCGGTGCCAGTGCCACCGCCATGCAACGCGTGAGGTGAATGAGGCCCGCCTTCGACACCGCATAGGCGATGGATGAGCCTGTCGGCGCGAGCCCTGCGACGGATGCGATGTTGACGATACGGCCGCGCCCCTGCGCCTTCATCACAGGCGCCACAGCCTTGGTGAGACGCATTGGCCCTGTCAGATTGACGGCCATGATCTTGTCCCACACGTCCTGCGTGAGGTTGTTGAGGTCGGTGAATGGGATCGCCTTGTTATAGGCGGCGTCGTTGACGAGAATGTCGATGCGACCCAGACGGTGGATCACGTCGGCGATCAGCTTCTCCACGGCCGCCCCGTCGGTGATGTCGCAGGCGAATGCCGCAGCGTTGATCTGATAGCTGGTGGCCAGCTCGCGGGCGACGCCCTCCGCCTGGTCCCGGCTTTGGGCATACATGACGGCGACATGCGCGCCCTCCTTCGCCAGCGCATGACAGATACGCTGCCCGAGCCCGCCATTGCCGCCCGTCACCAGGGCAACCGCGCCTCTGAGATCCATAAACTCTCCCCCTGCATCGGTGGTGCGGTGGTCTCGCAGCCCCCTGTGCGGACAGTTTGTTACCCGGAGGAGGGAGCAGGCAAGCCATTTCCGCGCTGGATGAAACCGGTACTCGTCATGACCGGCGAAGGCCAGCCATCCACGTCTTCCCCTTGATGCATGCGGCGCAGTCTGCTCATGGCTTCTTGTTAGGAGCGGCGCGGTCCCGGACGTGATCCAGGAAGCAATCATGTTCGATGAGGTGAACCCGGCTCAGATGTTGTCGATCTTGAGCAACGGCGCTGTTTCTGCGCGGATGCGCCGGCAGGCATCGGCATCCTGCGTCAGGTCGATCCCATAGGTCGGGATGATCTGCTTGAGTTTCGGCAGCCACGCACTTTCAATCAGCTCATCGGGAAAGCACTTCTGAAGCACGCCGATCGCGATGAACGCGGCGGTCGAGGCGCCCGGCGAGGCACCAAGCAGCGCCACCAGCGAACGGTCTTCGGCGCCAATCAACTCGGTGCCGAACTCGAGCACCCCCGTGCGTTCCTTGTCCGGCTTGATGATCTGAACACGCTGGCCAGCGACCGCCTGCTGCCACTCGTGGCGCTTTGCTGTCGGGAAGAACTGCTGAAGTGCGGCGAACTGGTGCGCCGACGTCTGAAGCACCTGACCGATCAGGTATTCGGACAGCGCGGCATTGTCGCGCGCCACAGCCAGCATCGGCATAATGTTGCCTGGTTCAATTGACCGAAACAGGTCCGTGAGCGAGCCGTGCTTGAGAAATCGAGTTGAAAACCCGGCATACGGCCCAAACAGCAACGATCTGGCGCCCCCGATAATGCGAGTATCGAGGTGCGGAACGGACATAGGTGGCGATCCCTCCGCGGCCTTGCCGTAGACCTTGGCGTGGTGGCGGTCGCTGACCGCCGGTAGGTCGCAACGCAGCCAGATCCCGCTCACCGGGAAGCCGCCGTAGCCATGCCCCTCGGGGATGCGCGACTTCTCCAGCAGTGGCAGCGCTCCACCGCCGGCGCCGATGAAAACGAATTTTGCTGAGACCGCGTGGATCTCCCGCCGATCCACATCCTCAATCTCGACGCGCCAACGGCCATCGCCTTCGCGCTCGAGTCCCACAACTCGCTGCTTGTAGTGCACGGAAAATCCCGCCTGGGCCACGAGCTGCGCCACAAGCAGATGCGTCAGCGAACCGTAGTCGACATCGGTTCCCGTCACGATGCGCGTCGCCGCTATCGGCTCATTCTCGTCGCGGCCATCGATGATCAGAGGTGCCCAGTCGGCTATCTGTTTCCGGTCTTCGCTGTATTCCATCCCGTGGTAGCAATGGTGAGCCGACATCGCCTTGTAGCGTGCCTTCAGGAATTCAACATTCTCCTTGCCCCACACGAAGCTCATGTGTGGGCAGGGATGGATGAAGGCGCGCGGATCGGCGATCGCGCCCTTCTTCACCAGGTAGGCCCAGAGCTGACGCGACAGATCGAATTCGACATTGACCTCGATCGCCCGAGAGATATCGACGCTGCCGTCGGGACGCTGCGGAGTATAGTTCAGCTCGCAGTTCGCTGCATGGCCGGTGCCAGCGTTGTTCCACGCTTTCGAGCTTTCCTGCCCGCAATCATCCAGCGTCTCGAGCATTGTAATGGTAAGCGACGGTTCGAGTTCCTTGAGCATCGTGCCGAGAGTCGCGCTCATGATGCCGGCGCCGATGAGAACGACGTCGGGCTTGCTGGGGATAGTGGCCTGGGACATGCGGTTTCTCCTGCCTGCCAGCTATGCCTGTGTGGATTTCGCTACAAACGGCACGCTGACGCCAGGTGCCAGGATGACATAGGCGCGCCGCCACGGCTCCTCGTCGACCAATCTCCAGCTATGGCCGCTGCCGGTCGTGTCCTCGGCCAGCAAGATATCGCCGGGGCGGATGGTAAAATGCTCACCCTTGCGCGTCTGGAAATCCAGCGTCCCGCTGAGCGTGATGACGAACTGTCGGACTGGCGCATCGTGCCAGGCAAAAGTGCCGCCTGATTGCGTCTCCTGGAAAGAGATGCTGGCGGTGCTGGTCTTCCCGCTCAACAGGTCGCCGCGTGCGCCCCCGGCCAGGTCGATTGCACCTTCCTCGAAATAGGAATTGCCGTCGTCGCCGGTCCATATCCGCACACACCGTATCATGACCCGCTCCTTTCACAGCATCCTTGTGACAAGCGCGTGTCGCCGTCGATTGGTCAAGTTGACCGCAGCCATCCGCACCGCTGATAGTCGCGCGACCGCACAGTACGATGCTATATCTTGCGATTACGCTGCGCAACTTGGCCCAGCCAAACCGCAGGGGAGGAAAACGAGATGCGCATCGTCGCTCTGGAAGAACACTACACCGTGCCGCGCATCGTCGCCGGTATCTCCCCCGGCGCGATCGCCAATCGCGGCTTCCCCGGGCCTGACTTTGTCTGGGCGCAATCCACCAAGCGCAACGAACTCGCGGACCTCGGCGATGCTCGCCTTGCGGACATGGACGCCAGCGGGATCACCGTGCAGGTGCTGTCGGTCGCCGGCCCAGGCGCCGACCTTGTGCCGGGACAGGAGGGCATTGACCTTGCGCGCGCCTACAACGACGCGCTGGCCGAGGCCTGTGCGCGCCATCCCGATCGCTACCGCGGCTTCGCGCACCTGCCGCTGCTCTCCCCCGAAGCGGCTTCGGACGAACTCCAACGCGCAGTCAAAGACCTCGGCTTCGTCGGCGTGCTGGTAAACGGCGCGACCGACGGACGCTTCCTCGACGACCCCGCATTCGAGCCGGTGCTGGCCCGCGCCGAGACGCTCGACGTGCCGATTTACCTCCATCCAGGCATTCCGGTTCAGTCCGTGCGCGCCGCGTACTACGACGGGTTGCCTGGCAATTTCAGCTTCACCATGGCGCTGTCCGCCTGGGGCTGGCACGCCGATACCGCGATCCACACGCTGCGCCTCGCGCTGAGCGGCGTACTGGACCGCCATCCTGGGTTGAAGATTGTCATCGGCCACATGGGCGAGGCACTGCCGTTCATGCTGGACCGAATCGACGAAACCACGGCCGCCACGGCAAAGACGCAGCTCCGACGCTCGGTGCGACAGACGATCCTCGATCAGGTATGGATCACGACCAGCGGGTTCTTCACGATGGTCCCATTCATGGCGGCACTGATGTCGTTCGGCGTGGACCGCATCATGTTCTCAGTGGACTACCCATTCGCGTCGAACGCACGCGCACGCGCGTTCCTGGATGCGCTGCCGGTCTCACCAGCCGATCGCGCGAAGATCGCGCACGGCAACGCGGACCATTTGATGCGGCTATCGAGCTGACGGTCATCGGTCCAGCCAGATTGTCGCCAGGTCCTGGTTGACGTAATGGCTGGGACTTATCTTGAAGCCTTTGACATAGCTCCGGTAAGGCACGATGCGGTAGCGCCAGAGCAGGAAGGCCTCATGCGCCTCGGTGTCGAGCACCCGCTTCTCGAACTGGCGCATCAGGCCGCGTTGCCGTGTGAAATCCGTCTCCCGCAACATCCGGTTGTAGATGTCGACCTCCACCGGGTCGTCGTAGTTGCCGTAATTCGCATCGGACTCCGAGTGCGGCAGGTACTTGGTGCCGTCGAGCAGCGGATTGACGATGTTCTGACACTCGGCATCGATCGCCACCGCGAAATCGCCGTTGCGCAACGCGTCTTCATAAGGCCCGGTCGGCAACACACGCTGTGTCGCGTGCACGCCGATCTTGCTCCATTCGTCGATGACCCAGACGCCATTGAACTTGTATGGCTGATCGACATTGCGATTGAGCAGTTCGAACGTCAGTCCTTCCGCGCCTGCCTCCTTCAGCAACCGTTTCGCCTCGGCGCGCGACTTCTCGATATCCGGCCAGTAGCCGGCAAGCTGTTCCAGTTCCGCTTTGTTCGCGGCAAGCGGCGTGCCAGGGAATACAATGCCGCCGACCGTCCGCTGCAGCGTGATCCGTGACATCGGCGCCGCGCCATGCCAACGGTCGATCGCCAGCGTCAAGGCACGGCGCACTCTGACATCGTCGAACGGTTTCCTCGCGTGGTTCGGGGTGACCATGGCGCCGCAATTCCAGTCGCTTTCCTGCACGGTGATCTTATCGCCCAGCGCAGCCACAAGCTCGTCGCGCGTCGCCGGCGGAAAGCCGCGGAATTCGATCGCTGCCCGGTCGGATTTGATCGCAGCGACACGGACCGCCTGCTTGTCAGCGAAAATGCCGATGAAGCCATCCAGATACGGAAGTCCTGGTCGGTAGTAGTCGGGGTTGCGCACGCCGGAGATCGACTGCCCCGCCTGGTAGTCCTTAAAGCGGAACGGACCGGAACCCATGATGTTCTTCTCGAACCAATGAGGGTCGCGATCGAGAATGTCTTTCTTGTAAATGAAGGCGTATGGATCGGCGAGTGCCGGCAGAAATGCGGCGGTCGCGACCTTGAGATGGAAAACGACGGTCTTCGCGTCGGGTGCCTCGACCTTGTCGATCATGGAATAGTAGCCGCGACGCACGCTGATCACGCCTTCCGGCGGATCGACGATATGATTCCAGCTTGCCGCTACGTCGTAGGCGGTCATGGCTGAGCCATCCTGGAACCTGACGTCGTCGTGGATCTGGAACGCATAGGTCCGCCCATCATCCGTCGGTTTGGGAATCGCGGTGCAGACATCGCAGACAAGTTCGGTCGTGTTGGCGGGGTTCTCCGGGTTCGCCCGGATCAGCACGCTGTAGAACGGCGCGACCGCGTGAATCGTGGCGAAGGTGTTCTCCCGATGGCCGTCGAAGCTCGGCGGCGAGTCAGCCGGGATCATGAACGTCAGCGTACCGCCGCGCTTCGGCGTATCGTCAGCGAGCGCGGGCAGACCGAGCGACAGGACGATCGCCAGGCACGCGGCGAACAATCGATGCATCTCTGACTCCCCTTGCCGGCACATGCCAAGCTTACGCTTGGTTCGGCGATCCGGGTCAACCGCGTGCCATGACGGGCAAGGCTGGTCACTGACCAGCGGCGCGCCTAGGCTTTGCCAGGCCGCCTGCCACGACACACGTCACGGAGGTATCGATGACAACGGAGATTGCGGGGCTCGTTGACACCGAGCGCGGAATGATCAGCCGCCGGATCTTCATTGAGCCAGAGATTTACCAGACGGAGCTGAAGCAGATCTTCGCCCGCTGCTGGCTGTTCCTTTGTCATGACAGCCAAATCCCGCAGCCCGGCGATTTCATGACAACGTATATGGGCGAGGACCCGGTGCTGGTGGTACGCAACACCATCGGAACCGTGGGCGCATTTCTCAATGTCTGTCGACACCGCGGCAACCGCCTGTGCCGTGCCGACGACGGCAACGCCGCGAGTTTCATCTGCGCCTATCATGGCTGGACATTCGGCAATGACGGGCAGCTGACCGGTGTGCCGAACATGCGCGAGGCTTATCACGGAGATCTGGACCGCGAGAGCCTGGGCCTTATCCCGGTCGCGCAACTGGAGAGCTACAAGGGACTTTGGTTCGCCACCTTCGATCCCGAGGCGCCACCATTGCGCGAGTATCTCGGCGAGATGGCCTGGTACATCGATACCTTCGTCGACCGGCGCGAAGGCGGCATCGAGATCGTCGCGACCCACAAATGGATCATGCCGTGCAACTGGAAGTTCCCTGCCGAGAACTTTGGCGGTGACGCGTATCACGTCCAATGGAATCATCTGTCCGCGGTCAAGATCGGGTTCAGCCGCGGCGTCACGGCAAATGCGCAGAGCGCGCAGAGGATGGCCTCGCCAGGCAACGGCCACGCGTTGATCTGTGTCGGTCCCGATGATGTCGGCGATCCCCCGATGCCGGAAATCGAGGCCTATGAGCGGGAGGTTGCCGCGGAGGTCCGCCAGCGCCTTGGGCCGCGCGCCAACCTGATCAATCCGATCGTCGGCACGGTCTTCCCGAACTTCTCGTTGTTGCGCGGCACGTCGCGCACATTCCGCGTCTGGCAACCGCGCGGCCCGGAAAAGACCGAGGTCCGCTCGTTCGTCTTCATGGACAAGGCGGCGCCCCCGGAGGTCAAGCGAGCGATCCGCCAGGCGGGGATCCGCGGATTCAGCCCGTCTGGCTCATTCGAACAGGATGATATGGACAACTGGCAAGAGTGCACCCAGACATGTCGCGGCGTCATGTCACGGCGCATGCCGCTCAACAACCGCATGGGGCTCGGGCACGACCGCTTTGACCCGGCACTTGGTGCATGGGTCAGCGACTATCGATTCAGCGAAAGCAACCATCGCCAGTTCTATCAGCGATGGGCCGAGTTGATGGAAGCGGCTGACTGGAGCGCCCTGGAACATCCGACGTCGAAGGTGGCGCGCTATGCCTGACGCGGACATGATCCGAGGCGTCGAGCAATTCCTTTATCGTGAGGCCCGCCTGATCGATGAGAGGCGGTTCCATGACTGGCTCCGCCTGTTCACCGACGACATACACTATTGGATGTCAGCGCGGACCAATCGCTATCCGAAATCGAGCAAGGCGATCGCGATCCTCAACGCAGACCGTTACGCTGAGGAGGACTCGGCCGGGGCAGACGAGCTTGGTCTGTTCGACGAGGATATCCGGACGCTCACTGCGCGCGTCGTGCGGCTCGATACCGGCATGGCGTGGGCCGAAGACCCTCCGTCTCGGACACGGCATCTGATCACCAACGTCGAGATCGCCCCCGATGCGACCGATACGGAGCTGACCGTCCACTGTAATTTCATCGTATACCGCAGCCGAGGCGAGACCGAACAGGATTTCTATGTCGGCGCGCGTGAGGACAGGCTGCGCCGGGTCGACGGCGCGTGGAAGATCGCAAGTCGCCGGATGGTTCTTGATCAGAACGTCCTGACCGCAAAGAACCTGAGCATCTTCTTCTGACCCAACAGGAGCGCTGCAATGGCTACTGCCGACATCCTGCGCGATCTTGTCATCGCCAACCGTATTCTTGCCCATGAAGGCGTGGTCGATGCCTATGGCCATATCAGCGTACGTCATCCGGAGCGGTCCGATCGGTTCTTCCTGTCGGGATCGCGCAGTCCGGAGCTGGTCACGCTCGATGACCTCATAGAATACGATCTCGACTGCAACCCGATCGATCTGCGTGGCCGCACCCAGTACACCGAACGACCGATTCATGGCGCAATCTATCGCAAGCGACCCGATGTGATCTCCGTGGTGCATAACCACTCTTACGAAGTCATCCCCTTCACCGTCGCGCAAAGCGTGAAGCTCAGGCCTCTCCTCCACGTCGCGGCGGGCATCGGAGCCGAGATCCCAGTGTGGGACATTCGCCATAGATTTGGCGATACCAATTTGCTGGTGACGACGAACGCACAGGGTGACGACCTTTCGGACAGGCTCGGCGCCAACCGTGTCGTGCTGATGCGCGGCCACGGCGCGGCGGTCGCCGGGATATCGATTCAAGATACGGTACACACGTCAGTTCACCTGAAGGTCAACGCGCTGATCCAGACAGAGGCGATGCGAATGGGCGGTGACATCGTCTACCTCAGCGAAGGCGAGATTGCCGAGATGCGGAGGACCAGCGCAGGCCACGCTCGCGCCTGGGAATACTGGTCGCGTCGGGCCGGGATCACCGGTTAGCGGTCACCCCCCAATGGACCCGCTTGCGCGCCGCAAACTCGGCCGCACCAACATCGAGCTCACGCAGCTCGGCTTCGGCGGCGCCGGGCTGGGAGATCTGTTCGACGTGGTCGATGATGCCGACGCCAGCGCCACCTTGCAGGCGGCGTGGGATGCCGGCATCCGCTATTACGACACCTCGCCATGGTATGGCCGTGGCCAAAGCGAGCATCGCTTCGGTCGTGCGCTGTATCGCCGCCCGCGCACCGACTACGTGCTGTCGACCAAGGTCGGCCGACTGTTCCAGGCCTTCCACGATGCGGAGAGCTTCGAGCACGGCTTCTGGCGCGGCGGATTGAAATTCCAGCATCGCTTCGACTACAGCTACGATGGGGTCATGCGCAGCTTCGAGGACAGCCTGCAACGCCTCGGCATCCCGCGCATCGATCTGCTGCTGATCCACGACCTGGACTTCTCGCATCACGCCACAGATGCAAAGGTGACGGCGTATCTGACCGAGCTGCATAACGGCGGCTTCCGCGCCCTGACAGAGCTCAGACAAGCGGGACTGATCAGCGGCGTCGGCGCAGGGATCAACGAACTCGGGATGATACCGCGCTTTCTCGATCTTATGGACCTCGACTTCTTCCTCGTCGCGCTGCCGTACACTCTGCTGGATACCGCTGTCCTGGACAGCGAATTTCCGCTCTGCATCGCGCGCGAGGTGGGCTTCGTGATCGGCGCGCCCTTCGCCTCCGGCATCCTTGCGACCGGCGCGGTAACCGGTGCGCGCTACCGCTATGCCGACGCGACGCCTGAAATACTCGCGAAGGTGAAGCGGATCGAGGCGGTGTGCTCACGACACCAGGTATCGCTGCCTGCCGCCGCGCTGCAATTTCCACTCGGTCACCCCTCGGTGGCTTCCGTGATCCCCGGCGCCCTGCTGCCGGAGCAGGTCGTCCGCAACCTGGCCACATTCCGCCATACGATCCGATCCGATTTCTGGGCCGAGCTGAAACACGATGGATTGTTGCGACCAGATGCGCCGGTGCCGTAACCCCTCAGCCCAACCACCGCACGTCCTTTTGATCTTCCAGGTTCTGTAGACGCTCAAACATTTCCACCGCTCCGGTGGCCTTGGCCGAGCCCATCAACATCACAAACTTGTCACGCAGTTCGGCACGGGTCAGCGGTTGAGCTGGCGTCCCATTGAACTCCTCCACCTCGCGCGTCACGCTTCGGCCATCCTTCAACCGGACCGTGACAATGCTCGCCCCGGCGACCCGAGTTGGCGGATCCGCCACAGTGATCGCAACGCGCTGGCACATGGCTCGGATGTCCCGGTCTGCCAAAGCCGACTCATCGAATGACGCAGGGTTGCGAGGATCGCGGAACAGAGCCAGCGCCACGCAGAACGGGATGGAGTACTGGGCCATCATGATGTCGGTCGGGTCGCGGATGTTGTTGACTGTCGCCATCCGTTCGTTGCCGGCGACAATCACCTCATCCACCTGCGCTCCGTCAAAGCCGTGCTCAGCCTTCAGCTCCAAAATAGCCTGCACCGCAGTCTGCGCCGTCATGTGAACCGGGAAACGCTTGAGGCATAGCCTCAAAGTTGCGAATTCGCTGCCAAGACCATCGGTCAGATCGGCGATGTCCCATTCGGTACAGAGCACTTTCAGGAACCCCGCCTCGCCTTCGAGCACACTGCGCGGACCAGTGAACCCATCGGTGGCCAGACTGGCAGCGAGCACGCCACTTTCGGCCGCGCGCCCCAGATGCAGCCGCTTCACCATTGCGCCAGTGCCGGATCGCGCAAACTCCATCAGACCGCAGGCGAGCGAACCGGCAATGCCAAGCGCGTTGGTCATCGCCTCAGCGTCGAGCTGCAACAGTCTGCCAGCGGCGACAGCGGCACCAAACGGTCCGGTGGTACCAGGAGCATGAAAACCGCGCCGCTCATTGCTGTGCTTTGTCGCGCGGCCGATGCGGTACATGACTTCGAAACCGGCGACGATGGCGGTGATCAGGTCACGTCCGCTGCTGCCATGTTCCTGCGCTATGGCAAGCGCCGGCGGCAGCAACGTCGCGCCAGGATGCACGCCGACACCGGGTCTGCTGAGATTGTCCGATTCAAACGCATGGGCCAGTGCGCCGTTGGCGAGTGCGGCGGCAGGCGCCTGAATGCTGGGGCCGTCGACGCCGAGGATGCGGCTCTGTCCGCCTGCACCGGTTCGTTGCGCATAGCGGACTACAATGCGGCTCCAGGGCAGAGTGCTCCCCTGCACAATCACCGCAACCGTATCGGTGATGCAGTCCTTGGCGCGCTGCACAACCTCAGGCGGCAGATCCTCGTAGTGCAAACCCGCCGCATATTCTGCCAAACGAACGGTCTCGTGAGCCATCGCCTGTCCTCCTGATGCGCGGCTTGAGATCGCGAGGAGGAACGCAAGCCCCCTGCCCTGCCGCAGCTTGTACGCACTATCGCGCTCGGCGCTGTTGATGCAAAGGCAAGAACCGGAATTCTGCCGATCCTCTCACACAGCTAGTTGTCGCTCGGGCCCGACCACACGAGTGCAAGCGGGCCGCTTCCGACTGTCACGAACAGGAGTTCAATCATCATGTCGAAAGAGAGCGACAACAAGGCCATAGTGGGCCGCTGGTTCACGGATTTCTGGGGTGCGACCTGCAACCTGGGCATCGTCGATGATCTCGCGGCACCTGACATGCTGTTGCAGTATTCGTTGCATGAGCCACGTCGCGGTCATGAAGACATCAAAGCATTCATGACTGACTTCCGAGCGGCATTCCCGGACTTGAATTTCTGGGGTGCCGCGGACCTCATCGCCGAGGGCGACTATGTGGTCGGCCGTTGGGAAGGCGGCGGCACGCATACTGGACCCGCCTTCAGCGATTTCCTGATGGGGTCGCTTCCGTCAGCCACTGGCCGCAAAATGCGGTTCACCGGAACGACGGTCCTCAAGCTTGAAGCCGGCAAGATCGTCTCAGAAGTCGGTCTTGACGATGGAGTAACTGCACTCACGCAGCTCGGCCTGATCCGCGCAGCGTAACGAGGTGACCGCCGCCGTTCTCGGCGGCGGTCACATCTTGAGATCGCCGAACCAGAGCCTAAGCTGGGTGCCAGGGAACCCCTGCCCACCGGAACGTCGCCGGTGCGGTCACTGATACAAATACCACAGGAGGAAACAGGCATGCCCCAGTTCGGAGACGCCAAAGGCGAATTCCGCGGCACCACCGTCCGCAACGACGCCGCACTGAAGACATGGCTGGCGAAGCACACGGAAGCGGCGCTGGAGCCGGACCTGCCGATCATCGACCCGCACCACCACTTCTGGGACACGCCGCAGCGCGGCCGCTATCTGTTGCCCGAGCTCCTCGCCGATATCGGCGGCGGACACAACATCGTGTCGACCGTCTTCCTCGAATGCCGCGCGATGTACCGCAAGAGCGGCCCACCCGAGATGGCGGCACTGGGCGAGGTCGAGTTCGTCAACGGTATCGCAGCGATGAGTGCGTCGGGTGGTTACGGACCATGCCGCGTGGCCGAGGGCATAGTCGGCGGCGGCGACCTCAGCGTCGGTGCGCGGGTGCGCGAACTGCTCGAAGCAGAGATCGCCGCGGCCGGCGGGCGCCTGCGCGGGCTGCGCCACGGTGTGGCGTGGGATGGCAACGAGTCCGTCGGCAAATACGCCTCCCGTGTCGTTCCTCCGCATCTGGTGCTCGACCCGAGATTCCGCGAAGGCTTCGCGCAACTGGCGCCGCTCGGCCTGAGCTTCGAATCCTGGCAGTATCATCCGCAACTAACGGATGCGACCGACCTTGCGCGCGCCTTTCCGGGCACCACCATCATCCTCAATCATGTTGGCGGCGTACTCGGCGTCGGACCTTATTCCGGCCATCGTCAGGAGATCCTGGCAGGCTGGCGCAAGGACATCAACGAACTGGCCAAATGTCCGAACGTCTATTGCAAGCTCGGCGGCATCGGCATGGTGTCCTTCGGCTTCGACTTCCACGAACGCGACGTGCCGCCATCGTCGGAAGACCTTGCCGCCGCATGGCGCATGTACGTCGAACCCTGCATCGAAGCATTCGGTGTCAATCGCTGCATGTTCGAGAGCAACTTCCCACCGGATAAGCAGTCGTGCGGCTACACCGAGCTGTGGAACGCTTTCAAGCGCATCACCGCCAGTGCGTCGTCGAGCGAAAAGACCGCGCTGTACAGCGGCACCGCGGCGAAGGTCTATCGGCTGACAGTGCCATGACCCAGTTCGACAGTTATGCGAAGAAATACTCATGCATCCATATGCGCCGCGAGAACGGCATTCTGGAGATGCGGTTTCACACCGATAACGGCCCGCTGCGGTGGGGGCTCGGTCCGCACGGTGAACTTCCCGATGCATTCGCCGACGTCGCGCGCGACCGGGGGAACAGGGTGGTGATCCTGACTGGCACCGGTGATGAATGGTCCGGCGTCCGTGCGACGCCGGGCCAGAGCGCGATCGGCCCGGGCCTGACATCCAACGCGTTCGATCGTGTGCACTGGGAAGGCCGCGCGTTGCTGATGAACTTGCTGAACATCGAGGTGCCGGTGATCTCAGCGATCAACGGTCCGGCGTGGCGGCACGGCGAAATCCCGTTGCTGTCGGACATCGTGCTTGCCGCGGACACGGCGGCGTTCCAGGACTCCGCGCATTTCCCGAACGGCCTGGTGCCGGGGGACGGCATGCACATCGTCATGCCTCTGCTGCTGGGCATGAACCGCGGCCGCTACTTTCTGCTCACCGGCCAGACTCTATCGGCGCAGGAAGCAAAGGATCTCGGTCTAGTGGCAGAGATCCTGCCACGGGAGAAAGTCCTGGCGCGCGCCTGGGAACACGCTGAAGCACTCGCAACGAAGCCCACCCTTCTCCTCCGCTATACCCGGTTGATGTTCACCGAATATCTGAAAAAGCGCATGCACGACCTGCTGGGTTACGGTCTCGCGATGGAAGGCCTTGCCTTGATGGAACAGATCGATCCGCCGAAATAGAAAGGTCCCGCACAAATGGACATCTCCGGCAAAACCGCCATCGTCACCGGCGCCGCCTCCGGCATCGGCCTCGGCATCGCGACCGCGTTGGCGGAGGCCGGCGCCAACGTGGTAATGGCCGACATCCAGAAGGCTGCAGTTGAGCAGGCGGCCCATGAACTCTCCGGTACCAACAAGCGCGTCATGC
This sequence comes from uncultured Alphaproteobacteria bacterium, assembly GCA_963812505.1. Classification (GTDB taxonomy): domain Bacteria; phylum Pseudomonadota; class Alphaproteobacteria; order Acetobacterales; family Acetobacteraceae; genus JAMXLO01. The sequence goes on along the minus strand of CAWEVM010000003.1, from coordinate 432,764 downwards.
CGGTCAGGATCGACGTGACGCAGGAGCAATCCGTGCTCGATGCGCTGACGGAAGCCGAGCGCAACTTCGGCAAGCTCCACATTGCCTGCAACAATGCCGGCGTGCCGATGCATGGCACGCGGATGACCGACGTACCGCTAGGCGACTGGGAGTTCGTGATTGGCGTGAACATCTGGGGGATCATCCACGGCATCCGACACTTCGTTCCTGCCATCCTTCGCCATGGAGAGGAAGGCCATGTCGTCAATACCGCGTCTGTCGCCGGTTTTCAGAACCGCCGCGGCACCAATCAGGCGCCGTATTCAATGAGCAAGTACGCCGCCGTCTCACTATCCGAGGCCTTGGAGATCGAACTGGAAGGCACCAACGTCGGCGTCTCAGTGCTTTGCCCTGGTCCAATCGCCACGAACATCGCTCGCGGCGCCCGCAATCGGCCCGACCACATGGGCGGTCCGCAGATCCGCGCCAATGACGAAGCGACACTGGCCGAACGGCTCGCCACCACGGGTCTCGATCCGAAGAAGGTGGGAGAACGCGTGGTCGACGCGATCCGTACGAAAACGTTCTATGCGTTTGTCAGCGCCGTGCCTGCCGATGTCATCAGGGCCCGCCACCGCCGCATCGAGGAAGCCCTGAACAGCCCATGGGTCACGCATTACTGACAATTATTGGCGTAACTTAGCGGAGGGCGCCCCCGGATGCGCCAAGGACACCAGCCTTGACTTGGGCCGCAACGCTGGTGGCCGAACTCATCCGCTCGATCAGAGCCGGAACCTCAGCGGCCGATACCGGCTTACTGAACAGATAGCCCTGCACTTCCTGGCACGACTCCGCCCGCAGCATCCTAAGTTGCTCGGGAGTCTCGACACCTTCCGCGGTGACCAACATGCCAAGCGCGCTGCCGAGGTCCACGATGGCATGGACGATCGCGGCCGCCTCCCTCTCGGAATCCAGGTCGCGGACGAATGACTGATCGATCTTGATCTTGTCAAACGGGAAAATTCGCAAGGAACTGATCGACGAATAACCGGTACCGAAGTCGTCCAGCGAGATGCGCAGGCCGATGGCCTGTAACTGGCGCAAAGGCTCGAGCGTTGCCGTCGTATTTTGCAACAGCACCGTCTCGTTGATCTCCAGTTCCAGCCGACCCGGTGGCAACCCGGAGGCTTCCAATGCGCCGGAAACCGCTTCCGCCAAATTGGCGTTCTTGAGTTGCATCGACGATAGATTGACGGCCACCGCTATATCGTTCGGCCAGGTCGCTGCTATGCGGCAGGCTTCCCGAAGCACCCACACTCCGATCGGTATGATCACGCCGATCTCTTCGGCCAGGGAAATGAACTGGGACGCCCCGATCAGGCCACGTTGAGGGTGCCGCCAGCGAAGTAGAGCCTCGAACCTGATCAGTGCCTCGCTATGAGCATGCAAGATCGGCTGGAAAAACAACTCAAACTCGCCGTTTGCGAGTGCCATGCGCAAGCCAGATTCCAGAGTATGGCGCGCCTGCGCTTCCGAATTCATGGCCAAGTCAAAGAAGCAGAATGAACCTCGGCCACTCGCCTTGGCACGATAAAGCGCCATATCGGCGTGCTTCAGGAGCGTGTCTGCGTCGGCCTCGTTGGCCGGGCTGAATGCGATACCGACACTGGTCCCAATGGCCACACGGTGATCCTGCAATGCAAAGGGTTGGCTGAGAATCTCTATGAGCCGCATCGCCAGCGCGGTCGCCTGACCCGGCTGATCGACTCCGATCTGCACAATGGCAAATTCGTCACCCCCGAGACGTACCACGATGTCCTCGCTGCGAACATTCTTGGTGAGCCGTTCTGCAACCGCACACAAGAGCGCATCGCCGGCCGCATGTCCCAAGGTATCGTTGACGTACTTGAAGTGATCAAGGTCAAGACAAAGCACCGCCAGGCTGTCGGAACGCGTCCGACGACCCAACTCCTGTTCCATGTACTCGCGGAACACCACGCGATTCGGTAGCCCCGTCAGCGCATCATGCCGCGCCATGTGAGCCAGTCGTCGTTCCGCCTGGCGGCGCTCCGTGATCTCCTCATGCGTGGCGACCCAGCCGCCGTCGGGCATCGGCCGATGATGGATGGATATGATCTGGCCGCTCTTCAACTCGACAACTGTGTCGTTCGGCTGATCGGAGGTAGCGACTGATGCCCGCCAGGCAAGGTATTCCTCGGCGTTCATATTCGGAAACGTGCCCGCCTGGACGCGGCACTCGACAATCTGTTCCAGCGTCGTGCCCGGTCGGATGGTATCTGTCGACAGGCCATAGATTTCAGCATAGCGCCGATTGGCCAGGATCAACTTGCGCGCGCCGTCGAAGAAGCAGACGCCCTGTGTGAGATTGTTGAGCGCCATGTCGAGCTGCTGCTCGATGCGGCGTCGTTCGGTCACGTCCTGCAGAGTCCCAGCGACTTTGCTGACTGCTCCAGTCGCACTGGTGACCGAACGGCCCTCGGCTCGCACAACCCGCGTCTGGCCATTCGGGCGCACAATGCGGTACTCAATCGAACTCTTGCGCAATGCCACGCTTCAATGCGTCGAGCCACGCAAGGAGACTTGAGCAGTCATCCGGGTGGGTGAACTCCGCGAGGCCGCGGCTGACTGTCGGGGCATCATCGTCACGCAGGATGCCGCGAATGCGGTACAGCTCCTTTGAGCAAATATGGCGTCCGGTTTGGACGTCGAACTCCCAACTGCCTATGCCCGTCATTTCCTGCGCCCGATCGAGGCGTTGCTCGCTTTCGTGGAGCGCCGCCTGTGCCGCCTTCAACGCGCTGATATCCACACGTAAGCCCGTGGTGCCTCCGTTGTTCATTCGTCGGTCGGTAACAAGCATCCATGAACCGTCGCTTGTTTGCCGTTCGAACGAACCCGTGGCCGCCCAGCGTTCGCGCATCCTCTCCGCGAGCCATTCAGCCTCTCGCCCCAGCGCGTCCGGGTACTTCCCCAGTTGCAGCTCACGCCACACGATGTCTTCGTAGTGCGTCCCGGGAACCAACAGGTCCCCGCTCTCGGTATGCATCTTGCGGTGCGCCTTGTTGCACATCACAAGACGATCGTCCCGGTCGTAGATTACGAAACCCTCGGAAAAATTCTCGACCGCATCGCGTAGCAGCGTCTCCGCCTGTTCGCCGCGGCGGTCAAACAAGGTTGCGTCCAACGCAAGCCCGACAAGCGCCAAGCTGAAGGCGGTAATTGCCACCGCCGGCATGAGCACGATAGCGAGACCCATGACCAAGGAGCCAATGATGCGAGCCAGCACCTGGCGCCTGCCTCCGGTCCGTGCCAACGCCGAGAGCGCAAACAAGGCAGCTGTCGAAAACAGAACGACCACCACCACCAACAGCACAAACAACCAGAGCTGGGGATCACGACTGCCAGCATTGCGATGAAGTGCCCAGGCACCGAACCCAAGCGACACGCCGGCCGCGGTCAACCAGAGGAGGCGTCCCGCACGGGCGCTCGCCACGCGTGCGCGGGCCATCATGCAGAATGCGGTGTATCCTGCGAAACCGGCCACCAAATACGATACAAGAACGAGCCATGGCTGATGCTGGTATGGCGCGCAGAGAGCAAGGGAAGTGTCATCTGTCAAAAACCAGCGGCTCAGCACGGCGCGACGACCCCCAGGCCACCTATAGGACGGCTGCTCTATGACAACGGCTTCTAAGTGCGATACTCGAGAGCCCTAGCGCTTTTTGCGGCAGGCGGTCATTCCTCCCGGCACATTAGCGCCGAACGGTTACATCGCAGCTTCAACTCGCCCTGGCCGCAATCGATCAGTTCTGCGCCTCGCTGAAAGCGATCGCACGCTCCAGGCGGACATCAAAATATTCAACAGCTCTGCAGATTGGTTGGGGACGCCCAAGAAGGTAGCCTTGGATAGAGGTGCAACCCAGCTCCCTCACAAGTCGGACCTGTTCGTTTGTCTCAACGCCTTCCGCCGTCGTCGTCATTCCAAGTCGATCGGCGAGGCTGACAATCGCAGCCACGATTGCAGCACAATCGTCCCGTGTTGTCAGCTCGCTGATGAATAGACGATCGATCTTGATCACATCAAAAGGAAAGCTCCGCAAATAGCTGAGCGAGGAATAGCCGGTTCCAAAATCGTCAAGAGCAATGCTCAGGCCGAGGTCATGAAGTTGGCGTAGCAAGGCGGTGGTCTGCACACTGTTATTCAACAGTGCTGACTCGGTAATTTCGATCTCCAGTCTGGCGGGATCCAATCCAGCACCCGTGATCGCATCGCTGACTATTTCGACTATGTCGCCATCCTCAAGCTGGATCGGTGACAGGTTGACAGCGACCTTCGCGCCACCCAGGCGGTGCACGGCATCCAGGCACGCTTGCCGCAAAATCCAGGCACCAATCGATTTTATGATACCCAGTTCCTCGGCCAACGGAATAAACTGGCCTGGCATGACAAGCCCTCGCTCCGGGTGGTTCCAGCGCAAAAGCGCCTCGAATTTACCAACGCGATCACTGCGCAGGTCTAGAACCGGCTGATAGTAAATTTCAAACTGATGTTGTTCGAGTGCAACGCGCAGATCCGCCTCGCTACTGAGCCGTGCATGCAGTCTGACCTCCATGTCGGGCTCAAAAACACAAAACGCACCTCTTCCTCTCGCCTTCGCCTGGTAAAGCGCCATGTCGGCGTTTCTTAGTAGCGTATCGCCATTGATGTTCGGGCCAGCGGCAATCGCTATGCCGATGCTGGCTCCTATCTCGACCTTGCGATGGCCAAGTTGATAGGGCGCGCTGAGCGATTCAATAATCCGCTGAGCCTGGGCGGTTGCTGCGCCGGGTAAGTCTCGTGATGGGTAAAGGACCGCGAACTCATCCCCACCAAGCCGGGCTACAAAGTCGGTGCTGCGAATGCAGCCCTGGAGCCTTCTGGCCGCGACCTCGAGAAGAGCGTCTCCAGCAGGGTGTCCAAGCGTATCATTGATCAGCTTGAATCTGTCGAGATCCAAGTACAGCAGGGCCAGATCATTTCCGTCTTCTGTCAATTGGCTCAAAGCCTCGGAAATCCTGTTGCGGAACAGGACGCGATTTGGAAGGTTGGTCAGCGCGTCATGATGCGCCAGGAAGCGGATGCGGGTCTCAGTCTGTTGCCGCTCTGTGACATCTTCATAGGTTGCTATCCAGCCACCGTCTGGTAGTGGACGCTGTGACACGGCCAAAGCTAGCGTGTCGTCCTCAGTACAGACGAACGTCCCTCCGCGTTGCGATGCTGCCAACTCCTCCTGTTGCTGGTAGATGCTTTCCACAGCGCGAGGGCCCAGCCCTGCATGGTTCTCAATTGCATGAAACAGTGCCGCTGTCGTTGTGCCGGGCGACGCATCGGGTGCGGTAATACGGAACATATCGTGGAATCGTTTGTTGCAGACGATGACTCTCCGGTCCGAGTCGACCATCAGAAGCCCTTGTGACATGTTGTTCAAGGCAGCAGTGAACAGCATGTTCCTGACGCGCAGTTCGTGATCACGTTCCGTCAGTGTCAGGTTGTGGAGACGTACTTCCTCAACGGCTCGGTTCGCCCGCTCATTCGCTTCGGCCAGCTCAGCCAATGTCTGCTTGATGATTGTGATGTCGGTGCGGATTCCAACAATGCCGCCGGTCGGGTTTTGCCGTTCCGTGATGAGAACCCACCTGCCGTCCGGCAGGAGGCGCTCAAGCGAGCCTTGATTGCCGTGATGCCATTCCAACGTCTCGCGAACAAACTCCTCGATATTGTTGCCGGCTTGCGGATACTGCCCGATCTTTGCTCCCTCTCGAATGATGTCCTCAAACCTCGCCCCTGGCTGGATGAATGGAGCGCTGAGAGCGTAAATCTCGCGGAAGCGATGGTTGCAGGCAAGCAGTCGGTCCTGCTCGTCCCACATGACGAAGCCATCCGACATCGCCTCGATGGCGCTGTCGAGCAGATCGCGCGACTTCTTGCGTTCCGTCTCCACGCGCTCGCGCTGGCGGAGCGCTGCATACAACGTTCCGGCCAGCGCGAGAACGAGCAGACACGCCACGGCGAGAACGATCAGCAGACGGTCCCGGTCCCTGACCCAGTCTGATAAGGCCACTGACAGGTCCAGGGTCAACCCAACCTGAACGTCCGGATAAAGCGTATTGCGCCATACGGCGACAGTGGGGGAAGTTGTGACCGTCGACGGGAGACTGAAAGCAATGCTCTCCGGTCCTAACCCGCTGAACGCCACCGCTTGGTATTTGCCGACCTTGAGCTCGTCGTTCGGGAAACTGGCGAGTCGTGAGCCGTCGGGCCGCTGAATGTAGATCCGCAGGCCAGGCACCGCTGCCACGGGAGCGAGCAGCGCCAAAATGGAGGGAACCGGTACCTCAGCAACCGCCTGCAGTCGTCCGACGCCGCTCAGGCTGATGGGGCGGGAGAGATACCAGGACCAATCTCCCGTTGTTCCGTTGTATATCGGGCCCTCAACGGCAACAGCACCAGGGTGTTGAGCTGCACCCGTATCGGGTGGCGTCAACAGGAGCCGCTGATTCGCCGGCCTCGGTCGCGCTGTCGCCCATATTGAGCCATCTGGACGGACAAGTAACAAATCACGGAACGAGAATGTCTCGAAGTTAAACGCCCGCAACAAACGCCTGGCCGCCTCCGGATCGACATCGCCCTTTTGGTCACCGGCAGTCGCAAATATGGAAGGCAGACTGACCAGCGCACCGTCCACCTGCAGCAACTCGCGATTGATGGTTGTGGTGACAACAAGCGTCGCGTTTTGCAGGGTCGTATTCGCGGCGTGCAGTGCGGTCTGTCGCGCGCGTTCCAAAAAGAGCGCGCTGCCGCAGACGAGGGTTGCCAGCAAAAGGGTAGCGCCGAGGGCCACGATGATGCCGATACGTCTCGCAGGCATCACAGGGTGCGCAGTCACTACGGACCAAGGGCTAGATGTCATCACGGATATCCACCGGTCTCGCTCGGTCCATAAGTTCGGCTCATTGAGTGGGTTGACCGCCGCTTCCTTGCCCAGTCAGTCCGTAACGATCCGGCTCCAGTCTCGTGCGTTCCATTCGATACGAGCATAACCCTTTTGTAAGTGCGGGTTGGTTACAGATTCTATTCCCTGTAACGGAGAATGCTCGCTCAGAATGCTCGAGACCCACAAAATCAAGCCGAATCACCCATCATAAAATAACATCCCTATAACGCTGGCATAACGTTGACCGGTTCGGATCTATCTATGCGTTGTCAGAACATAATATGTCGGGAAGGTCATGTCGATAGCAACCCAATCGCCGATAACTCGCGAGGTCGCGCACGCGGACTGCGGCGGTCCAGAGGACATAGTCGTACGCCGCCCAAGCGAGGAAGATGTGCTCGGACTAGCGACCCTGTTCTTGGAAATGCAGGCGCACTACGAGCGCCCGGTGTCATATGAAGCGGCAGTCACCGCGGCCACGCTTGCGTGTAGGCCACCCGTAAATACCTTCGATCCGCGCGTCCTCATCGCCTTGGTGGGTGATGACGTTGTCGGTTCGATCGTGATGAACGTTACGTTCCCGGCGTTCGAACTAAGTCTATCGCTCCATATTCGTGACCTGTACGTCGGCAGGTCCATGCGACGCAGCGGTGTTGGACGGTTGCTCGTGAAGTCCGCCGCACGACTCGCTGTCAAGGAAGGCTTCTCAGCGCTGGAGTGGACAACGGACTCGGCGAACAGGGCAGCGCGCAGGATGTACGAGATATGCGGAGCCAAACAACTTGACCGCGCTTATTATCGTTTGTTTGATGACACACTAACGGCCGCGGCGGCTTAGCCCGGGGAACAAGGCGGCGCAGCAATTCATTCCTCCGCTGCCTTTATCCCCAGTGCGGGAGCCAGATAACGGTTCCATGCGCTGGCACATTCGGGTCCACAGCGACGTATCCAGTTTGGCAATACCGACTGAACCAACAGGCTCTTCCGCCTGGCCTCGTCCTCGGCTGTAACCGGCACGAGCGTCATGTGGCTCGGAGTATGGCCGCTGTTGCAAGCAGGTGCTCCGATATTGCAGGCTATGCCATCCGCTGTTTCTCGATCCGAGGCATCCCAGATACGACCCTCCAGACCACTTATCCCCTCGCGGAGCAACGCGCGCAGGTCTGGCGGCAGCGCCTCCCATGCCGCGATATTAGCGCCGAAAAACGATAGCCCCCAACTGATGGCCATCGGGTAAATGTACGATGTGACATTCGAAAGCCCTACTTCATTGCCACTCAATGTGCCGGTTATCGCGCAATCGACTACACCGGTTCGCGTTGCATTCACCACTTCCGCGAACGGTACCAAAACGGGTACCGCGCCGAGCGCCGTCATCATCTCCGACTGTCCAACAGATGAGGTACGCACGCGCCGCCCGGACAGATCACTCAGGCCGGTAAATGGCTTAGTACAAAAGAGAACCTGCGCAGGGTACGTATAGATGGCGAGCAGCTCGATGCCGAATTTTTCATGCAGCATCTGCTGCACATGAGGCCGGTACAACTTCACTGTATTGCGCAATGCGGCCATGTCTGGATTAAGCCCCGGCAGGTCAACCGCGTTGAGTTCTGGCTCGTCACCCGAGACGAGGGCAAGCAGGGCCGTCCCGAACGGCACAACGCCCAGTCGCATTAGCTGCAACATTTCCTGGCCTGGCAGCCCGCTGCGGTCAAAGGGATGGATTTCTGCCTTGATGCGGCCACCGGATAAGGTCTCAACCTGCTCCTCCCAGAACGGCCTTTCCAGGCGATCGTACTGGCTGACCCCCGCCAGACCACCCACGACCTTGAGGTGAACCTGCTCGTCGGCACGGACGATCCGGCGCAGACCACAGGGCCGCCAGTACCGATCACAGGCAGTGCAAGCCGGCGCACAGCCGATAGCCCGAAATGTTCCAGAGCAGGCACCCTGCGTGCGTGATTGATCGTCATTCGGAACACCCCTCATGCTTTAGAGTGCCCTGCCGGCACAGCGTCGGCATTTGAATATACGAATTCGTTTGTTTGCCAAACATTAAATCGCCGGCCGTTCCTCGCGGGAAGCGGTTTTCCCTCCCATTCGCCATCGCAATGTATATATATTCGCTCAGATGCATGGTGGCGTGGGGTCGTGTGATCATGTCGATGGCGGCGACGGACTATCGGCCCGTCAGGCTGATCGGATTGGGCTGCCTGGTCGTGACTGCGTTTGGTTGGGGCCTCAATTGGCCGGCCACGAAGTTCCTGCTCGAGCAATGCCCTCCCCTCACCGCACGTGGCATCGCCGGCCTGGTGGCGGGTTTGGCGCTGGCTGGGATCGCGCTGGCCCGAGGAGAGACGCTGACGGTGCCGCCCAGGCTTCGGTTGCGGCTTGTGGCATCCGCATTGCTCAACGTCAGCGCCTGGATGGGGCTTACGACTTTGTCGCTGCTCTGGCTGAACGCGGGTGAAGCGGCAACGCTCGCCTACACCATGCCGGTTTGGGCGGCTCTGCTCGCCTGGCCGATTCTTCGCGAGCAACTCGGGCTGCATAGAATTATGGCCCTCGTGCTGGGAATCTCCGGCGTTGCCGTGCTGCTCGGTGGAAATGTGTTCCACGCGGAGACCGACAAGCTGCCTGGCGTCGCGATTGCGCTCACGGCGGCCATGCTCTTTGCTCTGGGTACTGTGCCTGTCCAAGCGTTGGCCGCTTGTCATGGATCCCATCGCGATGACAGCTTGGCAGGTCGGGATCGGATGCACGGTACTTCTGGTCGCAAGCCTTGTATTGGAGCACCCGCATCTGCTCGAAATGCACTGGTTCGGCTGGGCGGCCCTGACCTATACCGCCGTCGTCTCGCTCGGGATTTGTTATCTGATGTGGTTTGCGGCATTGCGACGGCTCGAAGCGAGCACGGCGGCGATCGGCACACTGCTGACACCCATCGTCGGCGTACTGGCCTCGGCCATTGCGCTGGGCGAGCCCCTCTTGCTTCCGCAGTTCGTATCCCTTGCTTTGGTCGTATCCGGCATTATGCTTGCAGTGCGACAGTGATTACCTGCCAGCCTAAGCCGGGACTTGCTCTGTCAAGTGATGATCGCGCCGGCGAAATAATGATGTAGGTCCTGTAGACCATGTGCTACAGTCCGTGGCAGACTTAAGAGGATTGTCGCAGATGCTCTTCTCAATTGTCCGTATTGATAAGCCGAACAGCGTCGAACTTCGGCAATCCACACGGCCAAAGCATCTTGTTTACCTGGATCGGGTCATGTCCTGCATCACGACTGGGGGTGCGCTGTTGGATGACGACGGCCAGCAGATCGGCTCGATCCTGATCATCGACGTGGCAGATCGCGCGGCCGCGGAACAATTCGCAGCCACGGATCCATTTGTGCCTGCCGGTCTGTTCGCCAGCACCCATATCGCGCCTTTCCGGCAAGTGTTCAGGGATGGCGTCAGGATCTGAGCGCCGGACGCGATGCATCCCAGCATGAACATCTGATACTGCGTTCGCTGCGCACTCTCTAAGCGCCACCGTCAACCCGGAGCGACGCAGGTCACGCGGCGCCTTGCCAAGTGAGCCGCGCTGCGGCGGTATATCGGCTGGCCGCGATCAAGAGGTCGACCGTCCGGCGATGGCCGGCCTCTGCCGCATCAGCAGCAGCGAGGAAACGATGGCAGAAATTCTGGCACTGGGCATATCGCATTATCCGCCACTGACCGGGCACGATAATCGAATGGCCCGGATTCTCCGGCGTATGATGCAGAATCCGGACCTGCCGGCGAATCTCCGGACCCCGGAGGGCTGGCCCGAGGCCATGCGCACTGAATGGGGCGACGACGAGGGCACCGCGTCGGCGGCCCGCCACCGCGCCGATCTGGTCGGCTGGATGCAGCAGACCCGGGCCGCACTCGACGCATTCGATCCGGACTTCGTCCTGATATGGGGCGACGACCAGTACCGAGAACTTCCGCGAGGACATTATCCCGCCGTACTGCATCAACGCCTACGACAAGTTCTCCTTCGCACCGCCACGCGACAACGTGTGGGGCGAGACCGACAAGACCTATGAGCTGGCCGGCAACCGCGATGCCGCGAAAATGCTGGCGAGCCGCCTGATCGAGCAGGGCTTCGACACGGCCTATTCCTACAAGCCGCTGCATCACGCGCTTGGCCACGCCTTCACCAATGCGATCTTCTATCTCGATTACGATCGCAAGGGATTCGGCTACCCGATCGTGCCCTTCGCGATCAACTGCTACGGCCGCAAGGTGGTCTCGCAGCGCGGTGGGGTGCCCGCTTTCGACAAGGCCGCCCCCGATGCGGACCTGGACCCGCCATCGCCCTCGCCCTGGCGGCTGTTCGACCTCGGTGCCGCGACGGCGCGCATCCTTGCGGAATCGCCATACCGTGTGGCGCTGCTGGCATCGTCCGGCTGGTCGCACGCCTTTCTCACCGCCAAGAACCACTACCTCTACCCCGACACTCCGTCAGACCGTCAGATGTACGAGCAGCTTCGCGACGGCAACTACGAGGCGTGGCGTAGCTATACGACGCATGCCGTCGAGAACAGCGGACAGCAGGAAATCCTCAACTGGATGTGCCTGACCGGGGCGCTCAGCGCGCTTGAGCGCAAGCCGCAGGTGACCGGCTTCGTCGACACCTGGATCTTCAATTCATCCAAAGTCTTCCTGATAGCACCGCCGGCCTGAAAGCGGTGGCGTCGAGTTCCCCACCCGCGGCCTATGACGTGATCGTCGCGGGTGCCGGTCCGGTCGGGCTGACGCTCGCCATCGACCTCGGCCGGCGCGGCGTCAGGTGCCTGCTCATGGAGCGTCACCCGACCACCTTGCCGTGGCCGAAGATGGACCGCTCGAATGCGCGCACGATGGAGTTCTATCGCCGCATCGGCATCGTCGATCGGGTGCGTGCGCTGGGCTATCCACCCGACAATCCGATGGATGTGTTTCTGACCACCCGCCTCAGCGATCCGCCGATCGCGGTCTTGAAATACCCATCCGTGGCAGAGCGTCGCAAGCAGATCGCCGAGTTGCCCAACGGAGCCTGGCTGCTCGAGCCGTATCAGCTGGTATCGCAGAACAAGCTCGAGCCGCTGCTCAAGGAAGTGGCCGAGGGGACGCCCAATGTCACCGTGCGCTACGGCTGCGAATTGGTCGACTTCGACCAGGACGAGCACGGCGTGACGGTCCAGGCCCGCACCGTGGACGGCGACGAGGGGACACTGCGCTGCGGCTACCTCGCAGGCTGTGACGGCGGGACCAGTACTGTCCGCAAGAAACTCGGAATCAGGCTCGAAGGCCGCGGCGGCATTCGAGCTCGTTCAGGTCATCTTCCGCTCGGATACCCTGTACGAGCGCATCGTCACCGGCAGGGGACGGCATTACCAGTTTGCCGACATGGCCGGCTCCAGCATGGTCGCACAGGGCGACCGCAAGGAATTCACCCTGCATTCGTCCCTACCGCCGGATACCGATTTCGCGGCGGTCATCCGCGATCTGATCGGCTTTCCCTGCGATTTCGAGATCCGCTACGTCATTCCGTGGCGCCATCACCTTCTGGTCGCGGAGCGATATCGCGATCGGCGCGTCTTTCTCGCCGGTGATGCGATCCATCTGGTCATTCCGACCGGCGGCCTTGGCATGAACACCGGTGTCGGCGACGCTTTCGACCTGTCGTGGAAACTCGCGGGCGTGATCAACGGTTGGGGCGGTCCTGGCCTGCTCGACGGCTACGAGCAGGAGCGCCGGCCAATTGGCATTCGCAATGTCGCTGCCGCCGGCTGGGCCGCCGCGGGCGTGCCGATCTGGCGGGCGCTGGTCACCCCAGCGGTGTATGAAAACACACCCAAAGGGGACGAGGTGCGCCGGAACCTGGCAGCATCGTTCGATGTCAACCATCGGCGCATGCATGGCATGGTCGGCGTTGAGTCCGCGTATTCCTACGCCGGCTCGCCGCTGATCGCCGATGAGCCTGGCAATGTCGCGGAGTGGGAGACCAGCAACTACACGCCCCACGCGCGCCCTGGCGTCCGCATCCCGCATATGTGGCTGAACGACGGACGCGCGATGCAGGACGTGCTCGGGGACGACTACACGCTGCTCGATCTTCGCGGCGACTGTGACACCGCTCCGCTCGAGGTGGCGTTCAGCGCCCTGGGTGCACCGCTCAAGGTGCTTCGTCTCGACGAGGCGCGCGTGCGAGACGTATATGGTGCCGCGGTGTTCCTGCTGCGCCCCGACCTGCATATCGCCTGGCGTGGCGATGGACCGCCCCTGAACGCGGCTGGGCTTGCCGCAGTGGCCACCGGTCACGGCATAGCCTGAGTGGTCCAGACCGCGCGCGATGCCGGGCGGCCCCGATCCCTGATTGTCGCGAGGCTGAAAGAGAGTATCATGTCGACGTCTCGTCCCGAGCGCTGCAATGGGCGGCCCAAGAACCAGTGAATGGCGCTCGCCGGCGCCGGACCTCGGGAATGTCGGCCAAGCACAATAGTCGGCCCAACAGAACAGTCGGGAGGTACTCATGCGCGCGATAGACGTGATGACACCCAACGTGATCACGGTCGATCCGGACACGCTGGTTCAGGACCTGGCCAAGCTGCTGTCAGAACGCAACATCAGCGGCGCCCCTGTCGTCGATAAGACCGGAGGAATCGTCGGCATCGTCAGCGAGGGAGACCTGCTGCACCGCTCCGAGCTCGGCACCGAGCGTCACACCCAGAAACGGCGCGCGTGGTGGCTCGAACACTTTGCCTCGGAACTCGCCCGTGATTACGTCAAATCACATGGCCGCACGGTCAAGGATATCATGACGCGCGATGTCGCCACGGTCGGTGAGGACACCGAACTCGCCGAGATTGCCACGCTGCTCGAGACGAAACGGATCAAGCGTGTGCCGGTCCTGCGCGATGGCAAGATCGTCGGCATCGTCAGTCGCGCCAATCTGGTGCGCGCGCTGGCAGCGGCGACAACGGAGGCCCCGATGCCCGACGCGGACGATCGCGCGATCCGCGCCCGGCTCCTCACGGAACTGGAGAAGCAGCCATGGGCAACCAAGCTCTGGGCGCAGGATGTCATCGTCAACAACGGCGTCGTGCATCTATGGTTTGGCTCGGACGAGCCCGAAGAGCGGCGTCAAGCCGCGCGGGTCGCGGCAGAAAACGTTCCGGGCGTGCGAAGCGTCGATGAGCACGAAGTGCCCATCCCGCTGATGCCCGCCTTCTGATCACGGCCGCTCGGTTCCGCTTTCAACCGACCTATACCGTCACGTCGGGACTTGGCCTTCTTTGCCGCGAGCTACAAAAACGTGGATGCCTGGCATTCGCCCGGCATGACGGTATTAGTCATTTGGGACATGACTTGCGTCCGATGTTGCGGGTCCACGTCTTTGAAGTTGGTCGCCTGCATATACGACCAGCACGTCAGGATCCGGTAGCGGCGATCGGGGGCGCGTAGCCCACCCTCGTGCACGTTGTCGCGGTGGCATGCGTCATTCCCGTCGCCCTCGCCCAGCCCGGGCGATCATCATATCGCGTATCGTAGCTTCTGAAAGTCGTCGCGTTGATCCGGAATTCCGCCCACCGCTTTCCGTCGGTTGCAACCGCATCGGGCACATCGACAAGTACATCTCGCTTCGGATGTCGCTGCAACCACATACTACCAATCAGATTGGCCAACTTGCCGACGCGTGCCAACCCATCCTCGACCGAATCAGCCAACTGATAAGCACTGGTGAACGGATTCCATACCTCAACGATGAAGTGGGTCGCTCGATCCTGATCGGCCTGCCGCGTGATCTTGAGTGACGGTCTGCTCAGTCGGTTCCTGTTCATGCATCTTCTCCAAGGAGCTCAAATCCGAGCGCCGTCGAGACCGAACGGGGACCGCTGGCAGCCATCCCATCCCTCAGCTGGTCTTCATCTCATAGAGCTTCACTGAGCACGCACGCGCCAGCGCGCTGTCAGGAGTCTTTGCGACCCCGAAAGTCGCCCAACCAGCCTGGGTCACCAGGTCGCTCCGGGAATAGGCAGATTGCTCGGCTCGGAACTTGGCAAGCGCCACCTGTTCAGTGTTTTCCTGGGCCTTCGCAACGCAGAATGGCACAAGTGCCGCGACGACAGCGGTTTCCGCCCGATCCTGGGCGAGTTGATCGGCACTCGTTGCCGTTCGCCACCCGAGTTGCGAGAAACCGACTATGGCCAGAGCGATCGCGCCAAGCGCCGCGCCCCAAAGTCCGGGCTTCAGCCAAACTGGAAATTTCATAGGATTTCTTTTCACGCTGTGAGAGGACTGATCTCCTCCCATCGGCAAGTGCAGCAAAATTAAGATGGGGAGCCGCAACGGCATTACAGGACCCACGCGAAAAGAAAATTGCGCGACAGTGGCCACAGATAGACGCTCGTCATCCGATGCGCCCTTGCACTGGCAGGCACATTGGCGATATAGAGCGCCATCCGTGAATGCGTGATTGGCATCGGGTCCAAGAGACCACGTGCCCTCCCGGAACCTCATTTGCAACGCGTTCGCCCCATTGTCGCGCGGGCAGGCGAACATCAAGGCACTCGCCTTTTGCCGCAGTCATGGACGTGCGGTGGCGAGCGCTGGAGCAACTATCTTCGTGTCATTGAACACCTTTGCCGCACTCGGCCTGGCCGAGCCTCTGCTGCGCGCCCTCGACCGGGCGCATTTCCTTCAACCTACGCCGATCCAGGAAAAAGCAGTTCCTCACCTGCTCGCCGGACGCGATCTGCTCGGTGTCGCCCAGACCGGCACCGGCAAGACCGCTGCTTTTGCCCTGCCTATGCTTCAGCACCTGGCCGCCAATCAGTTGCCGCCGCATCGCTATGGCACACGTGCCCTGATCCTGGCGCCGACGCGCGAACTCGCATTGCAGATCGAGCAAAGCCTGCGCTCGCTCGGCGGACAGAGGTGGCGCATCGTTGCCATCCTTGGTGGCGTCAGCCGCTTTATGCAGGTGCAGCGAATGCGCGCGGGCGCCGACATCGTGGTCGGCACGCCAGGCCGCATCTGCGACCTGATGGGCACCGGCGAGTTGAAGCTGAACGCGGTCAGCCATTTCGTGCTCGACGAGGCGGACCGCATGCTCGACCTTGGATTTATTCGCGATGTCCGCCGCATCGTTGCCGCACTGCCGAACGAGCGCCAATCGTCACTGTTCTCGGCAACAATGCCAACCGAGGTCGCGAGGCTTGCTGAGACCCTGCTGCGCAACCCTGTGCGGGTGGATGTCGCCAGCAGCGCCCCGGAGCAACTGCCGATCGAGCAACATGTGCATTTCATCGAGCCCGCCGGCAGGCGTGCGCTGCTGGACCGCTTGCTGACGGATCCGGCGTTGTCGCGAGTCATCGTTTTTACTCGCACGAAGCGCTCGGCCGATCGCGTCGCAGAATCTCTCGATACCGGCGGCATTCGGGTGAGCGCGCTGCACGGCAACAAGAGCCAGCCGGCGCGGCAGAAGGCCCTCGAACAGTTTCGCAGCGGCCACGCACGCGTGCTGGTCGCGACCGACATCGCAGCGCGGGGCATCGATGTGACGGGCATTTCGCATGTCATCAACTTCGATCTGCCCACGCAACCGGAGGACTATGTGCACCGCATCGGCCGTACCGCGCGCGCCGGCGCCAGCGGCGTGGCAATATCGTTTTGCGATGCTGCCGATCGTGCTACACTGCTTGCGATCGAGCGCATGACCGGCACGGCAATCCATATCGCGGGAGGTTCGCCAGCGGCCGTTCAGGCACCGCGCGGACCACAGCCGCCGAATGTTAGTCGTTCACCCAGCCGGCGCCGACGCACGCGCCGCTCAGCCAGACTTCGGACAGCGGCATGACACCGAAGTCCACAAGAGGATCTGTCCCATGACGTCGGGCGCGAACTCAGACGACATCGCCTACCCCTCCAGCATCGGTTTTGTGCTGATCCATGTCGGGTGCTTCGCCGTTTTCTGGACTGGGCTGACATGGCGCGCAATCGTGCTGGCGGCGGTGCTGTATGTGATTCGGATCTTCGCCATCGGCGCAGGCTATCATCGCTACTTTGCCCACCGCGCCTTTCGCACCTCGCGCGTCTTTCAGTTCTGCCTGGCTTTCCTCGCACAGACTTCAGCCCAACGCGGCATCCTGTGGTGGGCCGCGAAACATCGCCAGCACCACAAACACTCCGACACGGCGGCCGATGTGCATTCGCCGGTCCAGCATGGCTTTCTTTATGCCCATGTCGGCTGGATCTTCGTCCCGCGGAATGACGTGACCGACTATTCGGCTGTGCGCGACCTCGCTCGCTACAAGGATCTCGTGTGGCTCAATCGGCAGCCTTACCTGCCCGCGGCGGTGCTCGCTCTGACGACATGGCTGATCGCCGGCTGGCCGGGGCTGACTGTTGGTTTCTGCTGGAGCACCGTCGCGCTCTGGCATGCGACCTTCAGCATCAACTCGCTCGCCCATGTCATAGGCCGCCAGCGCTACGTGACAGGTGACCAGTCCAGGAACCATTGGCTGCTCGCGCTGCTGACGATGGGTGAAGGCTGGCACAACAATCATCACGCCTATCAGGCGTCGGTCCGTCAGGGGTTCCGCTGGTGGGAGTACGATCCAACCTATTATGCGCTGCGCGTCCTGTCTTGGTTCGGGTTCGTCTGGGATCTGCACGTTCCGCCCAAGGCGGTCATTCGAGGTGACCACAAACTCGGGCGGCAGGTCATCGACAAGGTCGCCGGGCAGATCGCCGCGTCCTTCCCGATCAATCAGATTGCCAATCAGGTGCACGAGGCATTGGCGCACACGCCTGCCTGGGCTGAATTGAAGGCCCGTATCTCGTCCGCCAGGACCCAGGCGGAGACATTCTGGAGCGAGGTCGACCTGCCTGTGGTGCCCAGTCTCGAGGAAGTCCGCCGCTATGCCAGGGAGCGCTTGGCGCAGACGCCGTCGCTCGAGGATATTGCCCTACGTGCCCGGGAGAGACTGCTGGAGCTGATATATTCGCGCCTCAGCGAAGCAACGATGCTGCCGGCAAGCGCATCGACCACCTGAATTCGGTCTCCGCGTCAATCACCGCACGCCAGCATCAAATCTTCCGATTGGCCGCCCTGGCCACGATCTGAGCAAAGGCTGCCCGCGCCGCGGCATCAGCCTGGCAAGAGGTCGCCCGGCACCATGTCGAAAATTGAACCGGGTCGATAACAATCCGAAGAGCTGGAGTTGCTCGCGTCACAGCACCTTCCGCTTGCGCCAGCCATTCGTCGAATGTCGCAGGCAGCCCCCCAGGATCCAATGCGCGATGCTGCAAATAGTTCCTGCGTGTGAACCAGGCGACAGCACGACGGCGCGGCGTCAATCCGGCGGCGGCAGCCGCGGCACTGCCGTAGTCAAATACCACGCCACCTCCGGCCGGCAGGCGTCCTGAAAGGATCAGCGGCCTGCCACAGCCTCTTGTCCTGCGCGACCCAATCATTGGCCTCGGCTTCGGTCGCAAAGCCGACTGCCGTCTGAGGCAGGACCCCAGACCTGGTTATCTCGACAGAGAAGCTGTCATCGTCTCTATGGACCACTCGGTAGATTGCATCTGCCATTGTCTGTTCGTAGCTCATTGAGTGTCTGGTTGCACGTCCTGATGGCGCGGCTGAAGCGTAAGGACCTCGTCTTCCCAGGTTCCCCGGATGAAGCTCGCCACTTCGATCACTCCGTCTTCCGCCCACAAGATGCGGAGCACCTTCGCTCCATGCCAAACGTCCAGCCCATAGGGCAGGCCTTGCTTGGTACGCTGTCGCTCGATGGCGTGACGATAGCCAGGCGACGATGCCTCCTCTCGGCCGAGTTCGTTGAACGGTGTCCAGTGCCGAAACGCCCAGACGCCCATCCGAAGCTCGGTCAGCCGCACCGTGTCGCGCTGGATTTGCACGGCACCAGCCTGCCGCAAGAGAGTCAGGATATGGTCACGAATTGCGATGGCCTGGTCGTCGCTGTTCGATACCAACCGCACATTCATCGACGATTGGACCATCCGAGGCGTCGGACCACGGACACTCTGATCATTGCGCTCAATGAGCCTTGCGCGTGTCCACCAGGTCTTCTCCATTGAGGTCGAAGACGACCTGGCTGGCACAGACCGTGCCCTCGACATTCGCATACACGTACGTCACGGCGTCGTGGGTAACCTCAAACGTGAACAACTGTCCCGCTGGGTGGCCATAATCCTTGCAGAATTCCTCGAGATCGTAGGCTATCTGGCCGTCATATTCGAACGCCGTTCGCATGACCGCTCCCTATTCGGTTCGAGCCGCTTCCGCGTCAGCCGCGGCGGAGACAACCATGACCGCCCGTTGCACTGTGGTGTCCTTGAGCACGTGAACACCGGAGGCTGTCGTTGCCAGTTTTACAACCCCCTGCTCGTCGTAAATCGCAACGATATGTTGCAATTGCACCGCAACCAAGCCGCCTCCCGCGACTTCGAAGGATACCCAATTCATTTGGCCCCACGGTCAATCATGTACTGAATATATTCAGCAGTCGTGCTGCCATCGTACGACATCGAAAAGGGTTTCGATTTTGCCCCCGCTGGCGCCGCCGCGGGCGGAGCGCGCTTGAGAGCCCTGGCTCGAGTCGCCGGCTTGGGCGAAGGCGGCCTGACCACCGCAGCAGGTGGCTCGACAGCGTCCCGCGGGGAGGCATCATTCCGCGCCCTCGACCACGACTCAACGTCCTTGCGCAACTGGGCCTTCATTGCGTCAGCCCGCGCGTCGACGTCTCGGTTCGGCTGGTCGTCCTGGCCCTCAGGCACCATGCTCATTGATCTGTTCCTTGTTGCAGGCGGTCATCCCAAGACGAGGACGCGGATCAGCCTTTGTCGGGACTCGCTTATCCGGCCAAGGCAGGCATGATCCATCCGATTGAAGCGCGCCGACAAGGAGGCCAGCGGTCTTAGCGTCTTGGTCGCCAAACCTCTGGGCCGTCGAGCGTCCGTCCAGCCATTCGGCTGACGCAAAGCGTGATCCGGATCATGGTAGTGGAGATCGTCCTTTCATCTGGTGATGAACGGCTCGAATACAAGCCGCGCCTACCCGCCTGCCTAGGCGCTGGCTTCGCCAAACCCACCGATCCTCGCTCGCGGTGTCTCGATCGTTCCGGAATCCAACTGCGCAACCGGCATCGGGTCACCACCGTCGCGACGCAAGATTGCCCCAACCGTGGTCGGTGAAACTTCAGCGCTTCTGCTCTTGAGATATTCCAGCCGAGCGGACGTAATCGGTTATGCCACCGACACGACCTCTAGCACTCTTCGTCTCGGGGTGCCAGGGCTAATATGACGCGCGCAGCGCCACCGACAAACAGACGTCGCGGCAGGCAGACGTCAGCCTTGCGCCGCGACTGTCGTAGCGGTGCGCACGCAAGTCTTGGTCACACTTTTGCTCGGATCGCGCGGGCACATCAATTCGGATGCAAGCGCCGGATTCGTGCCTCCACGATCAGCGGCGCAACGAGTTTTCTTGGCAGATCACAACCCCCCAATCGCATGATGCAGCGTCCCAAATAGCGGTTTATCCTTTTGGGGGGCTGTCACGCTCCGCGATACGTGCCATCTTATGGCATGGTTGATACGTCCTATCGGGTGATCCCGCGAGCGAAGCATCGCTTCGACGTGGAGATGGCAAAACCGAGCGGATCCCGAACGACGATAGAGGGATTCGCCAGCGAGCATGAGGCAAATGCCTGGATCGTGCAGGCCCAGCGCATGATACGCGCCGCCAGCCCATGGTCTCCGTCCCCGCCACGCAAGCCGACCGGAACACAGGCGCCAGCGACGCCACTGCTTTTGCAGGATGGACTGCGCCTGCAAAATGAGCGCAACCATGCCGCGACGCGACGCGCCAACGTCAGAGCAGCGCGCGAACGCACCAATGTGAATTCCTGACCAGGTCCGCCACGCTCCCGGATAATCGTGGGTGAATATCGACCTGTCCTGATGCATTTGTCGCAAAAAACGCCATATCAACATGTCAACAAACCAGAAGGTAAACGCGGGTGGCTGCGACACCGATGACCGATGCGATGGTAACGGCCGCCCTCAAGGCCACAGCGTCGAAGACCAAACCCACAGATGCAGACCCATTTCGCAAAGGCGACGCCGTCGTCTATCCCGCGCATGGCGTCGGCAGGATCGACCGCGTGGGCTTTGAGGAAATTGCCGGACACCGGCTGAATTTGATCCACATCTCGTTCGATGAGAACCAGATGACTCTGCGAGTGCCAGTGGCACAGGCACGTGCTGCCGGCCTACGCAAATTGGCCAGTCGCAAGCAATTGGCTGAGGCATTGGCCAGAGTGAGAGGCAGGCCTCGGGCGAGCCGACTGATGTGGGCCAAGCGCGCTCAGGAATATCTGACCAAGATCAACTCCGGTGACCTCGCCTCGCTGGCAGAGGTGGTTCGCGATCTCCAGAGCGCTGGAGACGGCTCGGGCAGCAGCTTCAGTCAGCGCAATCTATTCGAGCTTGCGCTGGACCGCCTCGCTGCCGAATTTGCCGCCGTTAACCAGACCGCGAAAGTGGACGCGGTTGCACAACTCAATCAGGCTTTGCTCGAGGCGAGGACAAGCGTCGCGCAGCCGGCACTTCCGCAACGCGTCAGCACCTGATCCAAAGATTTTTGTCTGGCAAAGCCGCGCCCAATTGCCTATATGCCACGGACGGCGCTTTTCAGCGTGGTGTATCGTACCTTGCCTACGCGACCTCGTCGCACTTCGGTGCTCCCAATATGAAAAGCATTCCGGTCCACACGGTGTGGATCGCCGGATTGCATGGAGGAAGACGCGATGTCGGAAGGCACGGTCAAATGGTTCAACTCACAGAAGGGTTATGGCTTCATCCAGCCGGATGATGGGTCGAAGGATGTCTTCGTCCACATTTCGGCAGTGGAGCGCGCCGGTCTTACCGGACTCAACGAGGGCCAGAAGGTCAGCTTCGACCTCGAGCGTGGCCAGCAGGGCAAGACCTCGGCGACAAATCTGAAGACTGTCTGAGCTTCGGTCGGTGCTGCCGGTGGCAGCACCGCATACCGGGCTGATGCTCTGCTCAAAGCTGCGCCCTGTGGCGGCCAGATTACGCTCCATGAGGCAGCCGCAATCCAGACGAGGAGAGCCGTCGTGACCGTCTCAGTCACTCCCATCTACCGTAGCTCCAATGGCGATCGCTGGTCGTTCGTTCGCGATTCCGATTCCGGACGCGCTCTCGTTCGGCATGAACCCAACGCCTCGTCCGGCGGGCGTGCCACCGATACCGATGTGGACGACTTTCTGAGCATCGATGGCCCTGGTCCGGAATTCGCCGCCCTGCGGCGCCTTCTGGCGAGCTTCACAGACACCACCGATCCGGGCAAGAACTGAAGGGCGCTGGCCGATTGACCTCGGCTCGCCAGCCGCCATCATCTGCCGCATGGACAAGGACCCGCCGTCGCGTCCCCGACCTGCGACTCCCAGCCCCAAACTGATCGCACGCAAGAAACGCGAGGCCGACGCTCTGCGCACAAACCTGCGCAAGCGAAAGGACCAGGCACGGACAAGGGAAAAGCCCAAGCAGGAGTGATCGCTCGGCTCCCGTAGCACTTGCCCCCGTCCGCAAGTCTGTTTGCCCTTGCCCGCACGTCTGCGCTAGACGCCAGTGCACCCTGTCCTTCTCGGAGTCGCCCCCGATGCCCGTGATGTCCGATCGCTGGATCCGCCGCATGGCGCAGGAGCAGGGCATGATCGAACCCTTCGTCGAGGCGCAGAAGCGCGAGGGCGTGATCAGCTACGGCCTGTCTTCCTACGGCTACGATGCGCGCGTCGCCGATGAGTTCAAGATCTTCACCAACATCGACTCGGCCGTCATCGATCCGAAGGCATTTGCTCCGAGCAGCTTCGTTGACCGCACAACCGACACCTGCATCATCCCGCCCAACAGTTTCGCCCTCGGCCACACCGTCGAGTATTTCCGCATCCCGCGCGACGTGCTGGTGATCTGTCTCGGCAAATCCACCTACGCGCGCTGCGGCATCATCGTGAACGTCACGCCGCTCGAACCGGAATGGGAAGGCCAGGTGACCATCGAAATCTCCAACACGACTCCGCTTCCCGCGAAGATCCACGCGCACGAAGGCATCTGCCAGTTCCTGTTCCTCCAGGGCAACGAACCCTGCGAGATCAGCTATGCCGACAAGTCCGGCAAATACATGCGCCAGCGCGGCGTCGCCCTGCCGAGGATGTGAATGATGGACCGCATCCGTATCCGCGGCGGCAGGCCGCTCTCCGGCGAGATCATCATCGGCGGCGCCAAGAATGCCGCGCTTCCCCTGATGGCCGCTGCTCTGCTGACCGACCAGCGCGTGGTGCTGTCGAACGTGCCTCAGCTCGAGGACGTCACCACAATGTCGCTGCTGCTCGCGCAGCATGGCATCGCGGTCGAGCCGGTCGGCAACGACGGGCGAGTCCTGTCGCTGGGCGGTCCCATCACCAGCACTGAGGCGCCGTACGATATTGTGCGCAAGATGCGCGCCTCGTTTTTGGTGCTCGGACCACTGCTCGCCAGGGTTGGCGAGGCCAGAGTCTCATTACCCGGCGGCTGTTCCATTGGTGCACGCCCGATCGATCTGCACCTGAAGGGCCTCGAACAGTTGGGCGCCCGCATCACGCTGGAGGGCGGCTATATCGACGCGCGAGCGGACGGCAGGCTACGCGGTGCCACCATCATCTTCCCCTCCATCTCGGTCGGCGCCACCGAGAACCTGCTGATGGCCGCGGCGCTGGCCGACGGCCGAACCATACTGGTCAACGCCGCGCACGAGCCGGAGATCGGTGATCTGGCGCGCTGCCTCAACGCGATGGGCGCGCGTATCGAGGGCATCGATACTGATCGGCTGATCATCGACGGTGTTGCCCGGTTGCACGGCGCGGAACACGCGATCATTCCCGATCGGATCGAGACCGGGACCTATGCCTGCGCAGCCGCCATCACCGGCGGTGAAGTGATGTTGACCGGGGCGAGGCTGGAGCACCTCGGCGCCACGGTGCGCACCCTACGGGAGGCTGGCGTGGAGATCATGGAGCAGCCCGGCGGCTTGCGCGTACGCCGGCTGAACGGTCTGCATGGCGCCGACGCAATGACTGAACCATATCCCGGCTTCCCCACCGACATGCAGGCCCAGTTCATGGCGCTGATGGCAGTGGCTGAGGGCGCCGCCATGGTCACCGAGACGATCTTCGAGAACCGCTTTATGCACGTGCCGGAACTGAACCGCATGGGCGCTCGCATCAATGTGCACGGCGCATCGGCAATCGTCCGCGGCG
Organism: uncultured Alphaproteobacteria bacterium; assembly: GCA_963812505.1. Lineage (GTDB taxonomy): Bacteria > Pseudomonadota > Alphaproteobacteria > Acetobacterales > Acetobacteraceae > JAMXLO01. Next base: position 408,436 of record CAWEVM010000003.1, on the reverse strand, counting down.
TACCGGCGCTGTCGGGCGCGCCGGTGATGGCGACCGACCTGCGGGCCTCGGTCTCTCTGGTTTTGGCGGGATTGGCTGCACAAGGGGAAACAATGGTTAACCGTGTCTACCACCTGGATCGCGGCTATGAGGCGGTCGAGCAGAAGCTGGCCGCATGTGGCGCGGACATCGAGCGTCTGGAGAGTTAACCCTTGTGGTCACCAACCAACTTGCCACTTGTCTAGGTCGCGCAAAATTCACGGCTGGACGGACGGACGTCGCAAACCCATATCCGCTCGATTGAGCCGCAACCCGCATACACCCGGCCCCAGGAGATGCAATTGTCCACCCTGCTTTCCGCCCCGCTGGCCTGCTGCCGCTGGGAACTTGAGAACCGCCGTATGGTGCCCCCTTCAAATGAGGCCCTGCGACTGATCATCGAAACGGACTCCGCTCTCGTCGCTGACCTGAACCGGTTCTACGGCGACGCGACACCGGACGGCGGGCTAGACAAGGCCGAACGCGAGAAGCTGCTCGACCTGCTGGGCCAGCATTTCACCGGACGGTCGTGGCCGCGCACTGGAGGGATGGAGGCGACACGCCGATTTATGGCGGTCCTGCAACGCTCCATGGCGGCGTCTGGCTGGAAACTGGACGCGTTCGCCGTCGCTGCCTGACGCGGCCAGCGTCTCCGCTTCTTGATCTCCAGCGGGTTTCCCGTTGCTATGCGGCTGCCGCGCCGCAAAACAACGGAGGCCCAGAATGCAGTTCGCCAATCAGACCGTCATCGTCACAGGCGGCACCGGCGCGCTCGGCCGTGCTGTGGTGGGAACATTGCTCGCGTCCGGCGCGCGCTGCCGTGTTCCGTTCGTCGTCGAGGCGGAAGCCACGACGTTTCCCCACAAGGACGGCGTTACGCTGGTCCCACGCTGCGAGCTGACCAATGAGGACGACGTCGCCCGGCTTTACGACGGCGTGACCGACCTGTGGGCATCGATCCATATCGCCGGCGGCTTCGCCATGGGTGGCGTGGCCGATACCGACAAGGCCGGCATGCTCCACATGATGAACATGAATTTCGTGAGCTGCTACCTGTGCTGTCGCGCCGCTGTGCAGAACTTCGGACCAGCCGGTGGCCGCATCGTCAATGTCGCCGCGCGCCCGGGCATTGAACCGCGGCTTGGCGGAGGCATGGCGCCCTACGCCGCAAGCAAGGCCGCCGTGGCCGCCTTCACCCAGGCGCTGGCAGCCGAGGTGGCCGGGCGCGGCATCCTGGTGAACGCGATAGCGCCGTCGATCATCGACACACCGGCCAACCGCGCCGCCATGCCGAAGGCCGACCACGCGGCATGGCCGAAACCTGACGAGATCGCCGCCACCATCCAGTTCCTCGCGTCCGCTGACAACAAGGTGACGACAGGTGCCGTCGTATCAGTTCCCGGTCGCACCTGACCTCCTTCGCTCCCCTCCCCTCGCGGGAGGGGGTAGGGGGAGGGGGCCAACCGGCGTGATCCGCCGCGCTGGCTAAGCCGCCGCCAGATAGTCCATCGCCGCATCCACGCCGCCCTTGCCGTGCGGGACGTCGTTGATGCGCAGCGCCATCTCGACCGCCGACAGCGCCCCCAGCACCATCGGCTCATTCAGGTCACCGAGATGGCCAATGCGAAACACCTTGCCGCCCAGCTTGCCCAAGCCGCCACCGAGCGAGACATTGAACCTCTGCCGCGCCGTGCGCCGAACCGTCTCGGCGTCGTGGCCCTCCGGCATCAGCACCGCGGTCACCGAATCGGAATACCGGCCGGGATTGGTGCAGAACAGCTGCGGGCCATTGTTGCCGGCCCAGACCTGCACAGCGCGTCGCACCGCCTCACCCAGCCGATGATGGCGAGCGAACACGTTGGCCAGCCCTTCCTCCTCCAGCAGACGCAACGATTCCTTCAGGCCATAGAAGATGTTCACCGGGATGGTGCCGACGAAGCTCTGCGGATTGCGCGCGAGCATCGTCGTCCAGTCGAAGTAGTAGCGGCCGAGCTTTGCGCCCGCGTGCGAGTCCATGGCCTTGGGGGAGACCGCGGTGAAGCTCATGCCGGTGGGCAGCATCAGTCCCTTCTGGCTGCCGCCGACCACCGCGTCGATCTTCCACTCGTCCATCCGGAAGTCGAGCGATCCCAGCGACGAAATGGTATCGACCAGCAGGAGCGCCGGATGCTTCGTCTCATCGATCGCCGCGCGCACCTCGGGGAGCGGGATGAACATCCCGGTCGCGGTCTCGTTGTGCACCACGCACACCGCCTTGATCACATGCCTGGTGTCCGCGGCCAGCGCGGCCTTCACGCCGGCGATATCAACGCCATGGCGCCAGTCGGCGGCAACCGGGCGGACCTCGACCTGCAGCGCGCGGGCCATCTTCGCCCATTCGTCGGAGAAATAACCGGACTCCAGCAACAGGATTGTGTCGCCAGGCGACAGCAGGTTGGTCAGCGACGCCTCCCACGCGCCGTGCCCCGAGCTGGAATACATGAACAGACGGTGCTCGGTACGCAGCACGCGCTTCACCCCCTCGAAGCACGCGTCATAGACCTCGCGGAAGTCCGGGTCGTGGAAGTCGATCGACGGCCGGTCAATCGCGCGGAGCACGCTGTCGGGGATGTTGGTCGGGCCGGGGTTGGCGAAGAAATGCCGGCCGCGGGGCTTCGAGACGGCAGTGCTCATGTGCTGGACCTCATGATGGCGGCCGCATCCATCAGGGAAACGGTCGATTTGTAAAGCCATGAGTCGTGCTGGCCGTCATGCGGTTGCGGCTGGGCGCGACCTCGCGCGTCGGGTGCGGCGAGGTCGATCTTGCAGCCACCACCCGTAAGATATACATGTGTGGTTAAGTATATCCAAGGAGGCCAGCCTCATGCAGATCGCCAAATGGGGTAACAGTCTCGCCGTGCGCCTTCCCGCCGCCGTTGTTGACGCCCTGGAGCTGAAGGAAGGCGACGACATCGAAATTCACGTCGCGGGCAAGCGTTCCTTCGGCGTCGCGCGCAAGCCGGGACGCGAGCAGCTGCTACAACGGCTGCGGGAATTCCGTGGACGCCTCCCAGCCGACTTAAAGTTCGATCGGGATGAGGCGAATGCCCGATAGCTTTTTCGATACGAATGTCCTGCTGTATCTCGCCTCGGCCAATTCAACCAAGGCGGATCGGGCCGAGAGCCTGATCAACGCGGGCGGCACCATCAGCGTTCAGGTGCTCAACGAGATCACCAATGTGGCGCGCCGCAAAATGCGGCTGTCGTGGGCCGAGACACGCACACTTCTGACGACGTTCCGCGGCCTTCTGTCAGTGCAACCGGTGACGGTCGAAATCCACGAAGCCGCCCTCGACCTGGCCGAGCGCTATGGACTCTCAACCTATGACGCAATGATCGCCGCGTCGGCGCTGGAGGCCGGGTGCACCATCCTATGGTCGGAGGATATGCAGAACGGCAGCGTGCTTTCTCGCCGGCTGCGGATCGCCAATCCGTTCCTTGAGCCCTAGGCCCTACTCGCGGGCATCACCTGCCCGAGGCGTCCCCCCACCCGCACCGGCTCCACAAGCCGTGCCAGTCCCGTCGCATCGTCGGTCTCGACGAACACTCCGCACACCGTCGCCTCGCCTTCAGCGGGAGCCAGGCGCTCGCCAGGCAGCTTGCGCCAGAACCGCAGCGTCGCAGCGTCCTTCGCCATGCCGATCACGCTGTCATAGTCGCCCGACATTCCGGCATCCGACTGGAACGCCGTCCCCCCCGGCAGCACCTGCGCGTCCGCTGACGGACAGTGCGTGTGCGTGCCGATCACCGCCGATACCTGGCCGTCGAGGAAATGCGCGAACGCCATCTTCTCGCTCGATGCCTCTGCGTGGAAATCCACGAAGATCGCCGCCACCGTGCCGCCCAGCCGATGCCGCCCGAGCAGCTCGTGCGTGGCGCGGAACGGACAGTCGAGCGGATCCATGTACAGCCGGCCCATCGCCTGCATCACCAGTGCCCGGCGGCCGCCCGCAACTTCCACCACCACCGACCCGCCGCCGGGCGTCCCGGGCGGAAAATTCAGCGGACGCAGCAGCCGCGGCGTTTCGGCGATATAGGGAATGATTTCCTTGCGATCCCACGCGTGATTGCCCAGCGTGATCACGTCCGCACCGGCAGCGAACAGCGTAGTCGCCATGTCCGGCGACAGACCAAATCCATGCGAGGCGTTCTCGGCATTCACCACGGCCAGCTCGATGCGCAGCGCCTCGCGCAGCTTCGGCAGCGACGTCGCCACGGCCTCGCGGCCGGAGCGTCCGACCACGTCGCCGATAAACAGGATGCGCATTCACTTGTCCTTGCAGAAGATCACGCCGCGCTCGGTTGCCACAGCGTCCAACCTCTCGTCGTAGGCACCGGCCGGCACTTCGTCCAGTTCCTGCGCCGCATACGCCACCCCGAGCCGGTACCTTCCCGGCAGTCCCCCCAACGTCCGGTCGTAGTACCCAGCGCCATACCCCACGCGATACCCGCGCCGGTCGAACGCCAGCAGCGGCACCAGAAAAAAGTCCGGCACCCTCACCTCGCCGTCGGGCCGAGACGTGCCGAAACGCTCCCGCACCATCGCCGCTCCGGGATACCAAAGCCGAAAAATCAATGGGTTGCCGCGCTTCGGTGTTTCCGGAAGCACGATTGGATGGCCCCGCTCATGCAATGCCAGCAGCAACGGGCGGATGTCGATCTCCTGCCCCATGGGCCAGAACCCCGACACCACCGCCCCGGCCGGCGGGGGCACCTCGCGCATAACGTGCTCGGCCAGTGCAGCCCCGCACGCCGGCTCCCACGCCTCGCGCGCCGCCAGCATCCGCCGGCGCACCATGCGCTTGGCCTCGATCAGTTCGGCAGGAATGTGCGGAGCCACCATGGCCGTTGGCGTCTCATCCTCCCAAGGCCTGCGTTTGCAGGTGGGCGCCAGATACCGAGACCACGATCCCGGCAGAGCCAGCTCCCTGGAGGATGCTTACTGGCCCCGGGGATGAATTGCCTGACGCACCCAGCAGCTCCGCTTTCACAATCTAGGGATGCTCCAGGTCCAGGGCAATCTCCTCGGCTCGTTTCGCCAGCTTCCCCAGCCGGCGCCCCAGCCTCGGATCTGCGATCGGAGCCTCCCCCGGCCGCCCTGACTGAGCGGCCCTCAGCGATCTGCCCATCTCATACAGGTCGTCCGCCATCAGCAGCGACGCCATCACCAGCATGCGCGCCTCGCCGCTCGGCCCCGCCGCCGTCTTGATCGAATCAATCCGCCGCTCGACCTCGGCGGCCATCGCCTCCAGGTGCGCCTCCTCGCCGTCCTGGCAGCCGACGGTGTATGCATAGCCGTTGATGCGAACGGTAACCTGCGCCATCGAATGATCCTTGCTTCCGAATTCAACCGGCCATGTCGCCAAGTGCCGCGCGCAGACGATCGATCAACCCGTCGAGTCGCGCAGCTATCTCTTCCGTGTCGACACCCGGAATTTGATCGACCGGTCGCGCCTCCTCGCGCGCGGCAGCCTGCGCAATGCGCTCCAACGCTGCTTCAAGCCGCTCGGCCGCCATTTCCGGGTCGTCGGTATCGCTGGCCATTTTCCCCGCCCCACCTCAGGTGCTGCGTGAACAGAAAGCGGGCTCGGCATTGAACGTCAAGCAATATCCCGCCGTCGTCATCCACAGTCTGGCTGATGCGCGCACGGTACTGGCTGTTGGCCGGCCGGTTACCCTGCTCTCCGCCACCGGCGCGGCGCTGTTCGCCGGCTGCGGCTGGTGGCGCGCCCTGATCGAACAAGCCCGCGCCGAATACAGGAACGCCTCGATCGACGACATTCTGGATTGCGCTGACGCCTCCGGCCTGGCTCTGGGAGCGCTGCGCATCGGCCAGCGCCGCATCGTGCTCAACGCTGCGGCACCAGGCTGGTCATCTGTCGCCGCGATCGCCAGTTCCCTTGGCGGCGAGGTGTTAACCTCGCGTCCACACTCGCTCGATATGGCCGACCGGGCAGCCGTTCGCCGGCTGGCCGATTGGTTGCAGCTGCGAACCACCCCGGGTGACAGCAGCCACGCCCTGGGCTAGTACGCACTCCAAGTGTCCGCGGAGCACAGCAAGAAGGATCGTCCACATGCGCGTCACACAAAAGGTCAAAAAGATCCTGGACTGGTACGAGGGCGATCCGCCCGGCGTGAAAGCCAACCTCGCCCGCATTCTTTCGACCGGCAAGCTTGGGGGCACCGGCAAGGTGGTGATCCTGCCCGTCGATCAGGGCTTCGAGCACGGCCCGGCGCGCAGCTTCGCGCCAAACCCGCCCGCCTATGATCCGCACTACCACTACCAACTCGCCATCGAAGCGGGATTGAACGCCTTCGCAGCACCACTCGGCATGATCGCCGCCGGTGCCGACACCTTCGCAGGGCAGATTCCCACCATCCTGAAGGTGAACAGCGCGAATTCGCTCTCAACCAACAAGGATCAGGCCGTCACCGCCGGCGTCAAGGACGCGCTGCGTCTCGGCTGTGCCGCGATCGGCTTCACCATCTATCCCGGCAGCGAATACGCCTATCCGCAGATGGAGGAGCTGCGCGAACTCACCGCTGAAGCGAAGGCGAATGGCCTCGCCGTCGTGGTGTGGAGCTACCCGCGTGGTGGCAATCTCGATCGCGCGGCTGAGACTGCGCTCGACATCTGCGCCTATGCGACACACATGGCGGCGCTGATGGGCGCCAACATCATCAAGGTGAAGCCACCGACCGCGGTGATCAGCCTGGAAGCCGCGAAGAAAAGCTACGAGAAGATCGACGGCTCCACTCTCGCCAAGCGCGTCGAGCACGTCATGCAGTGCGCGTTCAACGGCAGGCGCGTCGTGGTGTTCTCCGGCGGCGAGGCGAAGGACCTCGACGGCGTGTTTGAGGAGGTCCGTGGCCTCCGCGACGGCGGCGCCAACGGCAGCATCATCGGCCGCAACACCTTCCAGCGTCCGAAGGAAGCCGCGATGGAGATGCTGAACAAGATCGTCGACATCTACCTCGGCAAGGGCTGAGGCATGGCAGGCATGGGCGGCAGCCACGACGGCTGCCGCGTCTACCTGATCACGCCGCCCAAGCTCGATCCGCTGCCGTTTGCCGACCGCCTCGCCGCCGCACTCGACGCCGGCGATGTGGCGGCAGTGCAACTCCGCCTCAAGGACATTGATGACGACACGTGGCGCCGCGCGATCGATGCGCTGCGTCCGGTGACCCAATCACGCAACGTCGCCTTCCTGCTGAACGATCGCGCCGACCTGGTGCGCGAGACCGGCAGCGACGGCGCGCATGTCGGCCAGGAGGACATGCCGGCCAGGGATGCGCGCCGTCTGATGGGTCCCGATGCGACACTAGGCGTCACCTGCAAGGACAGCCGCGATCTCGCGATGCAGGCCGGCGACGATGGCGCCGACTACGTCGCGTTCGGCGCGTTCTTTCCCTCCGGCACCAAGGATGTGACACGCTTCATCGACCCCGACATTCTGCAATGGTGGTCGGAACTGATGGAACTGCCGTGCTGCGCGATCGGTGGCATCACCGCCGAGAACTGTGCGCCACTGGTGCAGGCCGGCGCCGACTTCCTCGCCGTGGTTGGTTGCATCTGGAACCATCCCGACGGCCCCGCGGCCGGCGTGCGTGCTCTGAATGCAGCGATTGCGGCAGCACGGCCCCGCTGATTTTCCATTCCTGCGGCCCCAGGCCAGCAGTGACTACGATCGCTCACTTTAGTCCTGGTCCGCCGATCTGTCTTTGAGCAGAAGAGCTGCACCGACGGTCATAATGTCCGGCTTTCTACGAGATGACTGCAAGGTGTCGCTGCGATAGGAGTAACCCGCTGGCCATGCAAACCAGACAAGAACAGCCCCACCGAGCAATATAATCCCGGGCGCGTTCAGTCCGGCTGGCGCTGGTCCTGCACCCAGGAAGCCCGCGATTGATAGTACGAGCACCGCGCCTGTGCAGAGTATCCTGGCGACCATTGGCACCCCTCGCCGCCGCCGTCCGTTCTGTGCAACACTTGAGCGATGGCCCGCCTTAGCGTCAACCTCAACAAGATCGCGCTGCTGCGCAATTCACGCCGTACCGGCGTGCCCGACCTGCGCGCATTCGCCCGCATCGCACTCGATGCCGGCGCGCGCGGCATCACAGTGCATCCGCGCCCGGACGAACGGCACATCCGTCGCTCCGACGTGCCGATGCTCGCGGAGACGATTGCCGCATCGCGCCCGAACGTGGAATTGAACATCGAGGGCTATCCCGACTCACGCCTGCTGGAGATCGCAGCCGAAGTACGCCCCGAGCAGTGCACACTGGTGCCCGATGCGCCGGATGCGTTCACGTCCGAGGAAGGCTTCAAACTCGGCGCCGAGCAGATGGCGCTGGTGCGCCCTGCCATCGCGGCGCTGAAGTCGGGCGGCGCGCGGGTCATTTTGTTTATCGATCCGGATCCCGCCGTGCTCGACCGCATCCCCGAGAGCGGCGCCGACGGCGTCGAGATCTACACCGGCGCGTACGCCGCCGCATTCCGCGCCGGCTCATATGACACCTTGCTCGACGCCTGCGCGCGGACGGCACGCGCCGCGGCGGATCGGGGCCTGGTCGTCAATGCCGGCCACGACCTCAATCTGCACAACCTGCCGCCGCTGATCGCGCGCATGCCACAACTCGCCGAGGCATCGATCGGCCACGAACTGACTGCCGACGCCCTCGTCATGGGCTTCGCAGCCGCGGTCAGTGCCTACGCGAAGGCGCTCGCCGCCACGCCATGATCGACACAGTACTCGCCGCGCACGCCGATCCCGACCAACCGAGCGCCACGTTCCGCGCGATCGATGCCGCACTCGCGCGTGATCCCGGTCACATCCTGTTCACCGTCCTGGCGCATCACCCAGAACTGAAGCAGTCGGAGCGCTGCTACACCAACAAGCCCGAGGCCTATCCGATTGGCGGACGCAAGCCGGTCACTGACTCGGTCTGGATGCAGCGTGTGATCCGTGACGGCATCCCCTATATCGGCCACACGCGTCACGACATCGAGCAGAATTTCTTCGATCACGCGCTGATCGTCTCGCTCGGTTGCGAGAGCATCCTGAACATGCCCGTGCGCTGGCGTGGTCAGACGATGGGAACATTGAACCTTTGCCATCGCGCCGGCTTTTTTGACGAGAGTCATTTGCCCCGCCTGCGCCTGATCGCCCAGCTCGCGCTGCCAGCGCTCCTGACTCTCTCACAAAGCTGACTCACACCGACGTGCATCGGCACGTCACATTCAAGCCAAATTCGTCGCCTTGTTCGGAGCACCCGAGCGAAGCGGAGGCGCATCCTGTCGTACGTGGCAAACCCCGGCGTGCTGGTACGCACGGATGCGTCCGCTGTCACGGCACGCACCGAGAGCAAGCTCGTGCAGCTCGAGGCACTGCGCGGACTCGCAGCCTTCATAGTCGTCGCCTGGCATTTTCTCTGGGCATTCGACCCCGCACGCATCGGCATCGTTGACGGCTTCGATCCGTCCTCGGCGTTGCTGGGCAGCGTCAGCTTCGCATCCATCGATGGCCCCGCGGCGGTGACGCTGTTCTTCGTCCTCTCGGGATTTGTTTTGCCGCTGGGCTTCTTCCGCTCCGGCCGCACCGAACTCGTGGTGCGCGCCACCGCCAAGCGCTGGCTGCGCCTGGTGTGTCTTGTCATGCTCGCCGTGCTCTTGTCGTGGGCGCTGTTCCGCTGCGGTCTCTACCGGCATCGCGAGGCAGCCCAGCTCAGCCAATCCACCTGGCTCGGCACATTCGGCGGCTCGCACCCCCAAGCCAGCTTCACGGCATCATTGCCCGGCGCCATGCTGGAAGGCTCAGTGCTCGCCTTTCTGCGGGAGCCAGACATGTACGATCCCGTGCTCTGGACGATGCATCACGAATTCATCGGCAGCTTCGTCACATTCTTCCTCGCAATGATCCTCTGGCGCGCGCGTCCCGCCGCTGCGGCATGGCTGCTGGCAACCGCCGCGGTCGCCGTACACTTCACTGACCCGTATCTGTTTGCCTTCGTCGCAGGCACAGGCCTTGCCTGGCTTATGTCACGCTCCGACCTGCATCTCTCGCCCGGTATGGCCATAGCCTGCATCGCCACCGGCATATTCCTGTTCGGCTATCTCGAACCTCGCGGCAGCTACGCGATGTTCGCAGCCATCCAGGATCCGAACCCGGTGCGATTCGACCGAATCGCCATCCACACGGCAAGCGGTGTCATGATCATCATCGGCCTGATCGGCAACGATCGACTTGGCCGATCGCTCGCAACGCCACCGTTTCGTCTGCTCGGCCGCCTGTCCTTTCCTGTATATCTGTTCCATTTTCCACTGCTCTGCTCGTTGGCCTGCGCGCTGTTCGTGCTGCTGCGACCTGTCGTGTCGCTGCAAGTCACGCTGTTGCTGGTCGCAGCCGTCTATGCACCGCTGGTGATCGGCGTCGGCTACCTGTTTGCACGCGTGGATGATGTTTGGCTGCGCTGGGTCAACCAGTTCGCAGCACGGCTGACCAGACCCGAACCAGCATGAGCATCACCCGCACGCGTTGCCGCGCAGAGTGAACGATCTGACGGTGCCGTCACTCACCTCGAATGTCGTCTCGCATTGCAGATCGATGACCTGAGGTGGGAAGCCGCCGCCATACCAACCCGTGAAGAACGGGCTGTACGACGGAAACGCCGGGACGATGTCCACCTGATGCTCGTCGTAGGCGAGGTATTTCATGCCGCTGGTCGCGTACGTGCGCGCGGGCACGCCCATCTGCTGCACAAGCACAACCTCCGGCTGACCTATGAAGCGGCTGAGATAGGCCTGCCGTGCGGCGAGCTGATCGACGCAGCCCGCCACAAGTCCGGTCAGCACAAGCAGAATGACGCGGCGCATCGACTTAAGGCTGGTTGACTAGCAAGCGAAGCAAATTGGGCCTGTCTCGCGAATGCCGCCTGCGTGTCAAGCACTTATGCCGCAGCGGCCCCTCAGTGCACACCGTGCCGACCAAGCTGCGCCGACAGCCTTCCGTACACGCGCCTGGCATTGCCGTCATACAGCTTGGCCTTGTCATCCGCCGACAACGACAGTTGTTCGACGTAGCGCTTGGTGTCGTCATAGTGATGCCCGGTCTCCGGATCGATCCCGCGCACCGCGCCGATCATCTCCGAGGCAAACAGGATATTGTCCAGCGGTATGACCTTGGCCAGCAGTTCCTGACCCGGCAGGTGATAAACGCAGGTATCGAAGAACACATTCTTCAGCAGATGCTCGGTCAGCGGCGGCAGTTTCATGTCCTGCGCGATGCCGCGGAACCGGCCCCAATGATACGGCACCGCGCCGCCGCCATGCGGGATGATGAACTTCAGCGTCGGGAAGTTCTTGAACAGGTCCGAAGTCAGGCACTGCATGAACGCCGCGGTGTCGCCGTTCAGATAGTGCGATCCGGTGGTGTGAAACGCCGGGTTGCAGGCCGCGCTGACATGGATCATCGCCGGCACATCGAGCTCGACCATCTTCTCGTACAGCGGATACCAGTAGCGATCTCCCAGCGGCGGGTCCTTCCAGAATCCACCCGACGGATCGGGATTGAGGTTACAGCCGACAAAGCCGTATTGCAGCACGCAGCGTTCCAGCTCTGCGATGCAGTTGCGCGGCGATACACCGGCGCTCTGCGGCAGCATGCAGACACCGACGAAGTTGCGCGGGAACAGCGTGCAGACGCGGTGGATCAGCTCGTTGCATGCGGCGGCCCAGCCCTCTGACGTCGTGGCGTCGCCCAGGTGATGCCCCATGCCGGCGGCCCGCGGTGAGAAGATCGTGAGGTCCGTGCCGCGTTCCTGCTGCAGCTTCAACTGGCCGTTGACGATGCTGGCGCGGATCTCGTCGTCGCTGATCGCAGGGCGTGGCGGCGCCCCCCTGCCCTCGCCGTGCGCCGTGATCTGCTCGGTGCGCCAGGCCTCGTGCTGGCGTGGCGACGTGGTGTAATGGCCATGACAGTCGATGATCATGGTTCCTCCCTGGGGTCAGCGCCTGGACTGTAAAGGACACCTGGGGCGCTGCGAAGCCGGCGGAGATTATTTGCGTGCCGGTGTCGGCAACGGGCACCCTCAAGCGTCCTGTGGAACACGAGAGGACGTAGCGCATGCTCTACACCATCCTTTGCTACCACGATGAGGACGTCGTCTGGTCCTGGAGCAAAGAGGAGGACGCCGCCGTGATGGCGCGGATCGGCGTCGTGCAGGACCGGCTGATCAAGGCGGGCACACTTGGGCCGTCCCTGCGCCTCCTGCCCACCACGTCCGCGACCACGCTGCGCAAAACACAGGACCCGCCGCTGGTGATCGACGGCCCGTTCGCCGAGACCAAGGAGCAGCTTCTCGGCTTCTACGTGATCGACGTCGCCAATCTGAACGAGGCTTTGGATATCGCGCGCGATCTGGCCGCCGCCAATCCTGGCGGCGCATACGAGATCCGACCGGTGGCGTTGTACCATCCCGACCGGCGAAGCGGATGACCGACGTCACCTGGATCAACGCGGCGCTGGCTGCCGCGCGGCCCCAGGCGATCGGCGCACTGCTGCGGTATTTCCGTGACCTCGACACAGCCGAGGAGGCGTATCAGGAAGCATGCCTGCGGGCGCTGCAGAACTGGCCGCGCAACGGGCCACCGCGTGATGCGACCTCCTGGCTGATCCTGGTCGGTCGCAACGCCGGATTGGACGGGACGCGTCGGCGCAGTCGGCTGGATCCGCTGCCGCCGGACGAGACGATCTCCGATCTAGATGATGTCGAAACGCCGCTGGCCGAGCGGCTCGATGGTTCGCAATACCGCGACGACGTGCTGCGCCTGCTGTTCACCTGCTGCCATCCCGAACTTCCGGCGACACAGCAGATCGCCTTGGCGTTGCGCATCGTCTCAGGGTTGACCGTCTCGCAGATCGCTCGCGCCTTCCTGGTTAGCGACACGGCGATGGAGCAGCGCATCACGCGCGCCAAGGCACGGATCGCCAAGGCCGACGTGCCGTTCGAAACGCCAGGTGCCGCGGAACGCGCCGAGCGGCTGGCAGTCGTCGCGGCGATGATCTACCTGCTGTTCAACGAGGGCTATTCCGCGGCCGACGGATCAGCACGCGCGCCGCTATGCGACGAGGCAATCCGCCTGGCGCGACTGTTGCTGCGGCTGTTCCAGACCGAGCCCGAGATCATGGGCCTGACTGCGCTGATGCTGCTCCAGCACGCGCGCACGGCGGCCCGCTTCGACGCCGCGGGTGAGATCGTGTTGCTGGACGACCAGGATCGCGGGCAGTGGGATACCAAGCTGATTGCTGAGGGCCTCGCGCTGATCGACAAGGCAGTGCGGCACGGCCTGCCAGGTCCGTATCAAATCCAAGCGGCCATCGCCGCGACACATGCCCGCGCCAGCCACCCTGAGCAGACCGACTGGGCGCAGATCGCAGCACTTTATGCGGCGCTCGAGCGATTGCAGCCGTCGCCGGTAGTGACGCTGAACCGCGCGGTCGCAGTGAGCAAGGTCAGCGGACCCGCGGACGCACTGGCGATGATCGAACCGCTGGCCGACCGGCTGTCCGGCTATTTTTACTACTTTGGTGCCAAGGGCGCATTCCTGCTGCAACTCGGCCGCGCGGACGAGGCGCGCGTCGCATTCGATCAGGCGATTGCGCTGGCAAACACGCCGGCACAGGCGGCGCACATCCGCCAGCATCTCGATCGGCTGATGCGCAAGAGCACAAGCTGACGTTTTTGTCGTGCCATGTCGGCCCGCGGTCTTCCGCCGCGTCCGTGGGACGTTGAGCAACAGGAGACCCAATGATGAACGATATCGCCGAAACCAGCCCTGCCGCCGAAGTGAAGGCTGGCGTGATTGCCTATCTGCAAGTGAACGGCGCCGTGAAGGCCGCCGCGTTCTACCAGCACGCGCTCGGCGCGAAGCTGCTGGCCGACACGTACTTCGGAGAATCCAAATGACGCACGAGACCTCGGTCGAAGCCTCGGATCGAGAGCTGACGCTGACGCGTCTGATCGATGCGCCGCGTGAAAAGCTGTATCGCGCCTGGACCGAGCCCGCGCTGTTGAAGCAGTGGTTCGCGCCGCTGCCCTGGACGACGCCGCACGCCGAGCTCGATGTGCGTCCAGGCGGGGCCGCCACCATTACGATGCGCAGTCCCGACGGCAACGACATGCCATGCCCGGGCGTCTATCTCGAGGTGGTGCCGAACCGGCGGCTGGTATTCACGGATGCCTATACCAGCGCATGGCAGCCGTCGCAGAAGCCGTTCATGACCGTGATCCTCACGTTCGAGGATGAGGGCGGCAGGACACGCTACACCGCCCGCGTGCGCCATTGGACAGTCGCTGACCGCGAGGCGCACGAGAAGATGGGCTTCCACGCCGGGTGGGCCCAATGTGCCGACCAGCTCACGGCGCTGGTCGGCAAGCTCTGACGCCAGGGTACCGGGCGTGTCAAAATCGCGACGCGCCCGGTTGGATGTATCGCCATCACTCCGCCAGGCTGGTCAACCGCCCGATCCGCTCCGGCGGCATGTCGAGCAGCCGCCCCAGTACCTCCCGCCGGAAATTGTCGTACACAGCGTCCTTCCCGCGAATGTCCGCGCCGAAATTGACCGCCGAGCGCTGATACCGCAGTTGCAGATACGGATTGAGCCGACGCTGTATCTCATCATCCAGCGCAATCACCTGGCTCGCGATCGCCGCACGTTCGACCCGCGAATGCGCGGCGTAGTAGCGCATCCACCAGTCGAGGATACGCAGCCGATGCACTGCCTCATCCGGCCCGACGCGCTCCTCGGCAAAATGCTTGATCGCCGGATCGTTGATCCGGCGTGTGCGGCGCTCGGTGTGCAGCCGTGACAGAATGTGCAGCTCGTAGTGCAGCTCCCAGGCGAAGAAGCTGTGGATGTTGCGATAGGGCAGATCGCCCAACGCCTCCCAATGAATGCGCACGATGTCGGTGATCTGCCGGATCGGGTCGCGGCCAAGCCGATGCGTCACGTAATCCCTGATAAACTCCGCATGGAACCCGTCATCGCCGATCTGGCGGGCGAGGAAATATTGCTCGTCCAGATTGGGAAACAGCCGGTCGAGCGCCTTGGACGCCGCCTGCACGATCAGCGAATCGTGGCCAGCCGTCCATATCCAGTTGTCGCAGACCCCCTCGATCTCCAACGCCGTCATCGCGGCGCGCGCCGGCCCCGTCCGCACCAGCGGCAGGTGTGGCGCATAACGCCTGACGACATCCCGGTAGATGTCGTCCTCCAGCACCTCCGACCAGCGGTGCTGCGTCGAGACCGTATCCATACCGCACCTTCCCTGATGCGAAACGGAGAAGAGCGCAACTAACCCCCTCGCCGCAAGCCTCTGCTTGACGCCCCTTCCCTCCCCCGCCACATCTCCCCCGACATGTCCACTCGCCTCGTCATCGACCATCGCACCCCGTCGCAGCGCCATCCGGAGAAGGCGCACCGGCCGGACAACCCGATCCAGCGCAAACCCGCCTGGATCAGGGTGAAGGCGCCCACCCATCCGATCTATCATGAGACCCGCGCCCTGATACGCGCCAACGGCCTCGTCACCGTCTGCGAGGAGGCCGCCTGCCCCAACATCGGCGAGTGCTGGTCGCAGCGTCACGCCACCATGATGATCATGGGCGACACCTGCACCCGCGCCTGCGCCTTCTGCAACGTCGCCACCGGCCAGCCTGCTCCGCTTGCCGCCGACGAGCCCGTCCGCGTCGCGGATGCCGTGGCGAAGCTCGGCCTTGCCCATGTCGTCGTGACCTCGGTCGATCGCGACGATCTGCCGGATGGCGGCGCCGGCCACTTCGCTGCCACCATCCGCGCCATCCGCGCCGCGGCACCGGCGACCACGATCGAGGTCCTCACCCCCGACTTCCTGCGCAAGCCAGGCGCTGCCGAAATCGTCGTGGACGCCCGCCCCGATGTCTATAATCACAACCTCGAAACAGTGCCGCGCCTCTATCCCACCATCCGTCCAGGCGCGCGTTACTTCGCCTCGCTGTCATTGCTGCACCAGGTGAAGCAGCTCGATCCGTCGATCTTCACCAAGTCCGGCCTCATGGTGGGCCTGGGCGAATCCCGCATCGAGATCATGCAGGTGATGGACGATCTGCGCTCAGCCGAGGTGGATTTCCTCACCATCGGCCAGTACCTGCAGCCAAGCGTGAAGCACGCCGCGATCGATCGCTTCGTCACCCCCGACGAGTTCGCGGACTACGCCGCCCTGGCACGCGGCAAGGGCTTCCTGCTGGTCTCCGCCACGCCGCTCACCCGCAGTTCATACCACGCGGACGCCGACTTCGCCGCGCTCCGCGCCGCCCGCGAGGCGCAGCGCGCCGCCTCCGCCTGATGCCCACCCACGCCGAGCGCCAGATCGTTCCCTACCGGCCCGACCAGCTCTTCGACCTGGTGGCCGACGTCGCCAAATATCCGCAATTCCTCCCCTGGTGTGCCGCCGCGCGCATCCGCAGCCGCACCGAGCGCGACCTGGTCGCCGACCTCACCATCGGCTTCGGCCCATTTCGTGAAACCTTCACGAGCCGCGTCACCCTCGAGCGGCCGCAACGCGTGAAGGTGCGCTACGAAACAGGACCGTTTCGTTACCTGAACAACCAGTGGGAATTCCTCCCCCACCCGCAGGGCTGCGAGGTGGACTTCTTCGTTGATTTCGAGTTCCGCAGCCGCCTCCTCCAGGCCGCGATCGGCGTGGTCTTCAACGAGGCGGTCCGCCGCATGGTCGGCGCCTTCAACAAGCGCGCGCGTGAAGTCTATGGTCCCCCCACCGTTCCGCAGGGCGCCACCACGCCAGCCGCAAGCTGAATTAGCAATCCATTAGTATTGGACGGGCAGGTTGCCGGGCATCGCCACCAACAGAAAGGTCCCGCCATGCGAACCCTGCTTCCTCTGCTCGCCGCGGCCATGTTCTCCCTCACCGCCAACGCCCAGGCGGCAGCCAGCAAGTCCACGCACCCACACGCGACGATGCAGCAACGCTTCGAGCAGGCCAACGTCACGCATGACGGCCACCTGACCCTGGACCAGGCGAAGACCGGCTACAAATCGATCGTCCGCCACTTCGACGCGATCGACCAGGACAAGAAGGGCTACATTACCGAAGACGACATCCGCGCCTACTACAAGACGCAGCACACCCTCCACCACCAGGCAGCCACCAGCCCACACGCGCCGAACAGTTAAGCACCTTCAGGAGCATCGTCAGCGCCGCGTCGGTTCGGATCGGCGCGGCTGATCGCGGCCATCAGTCCTTCGCAAGTTCCGCCTCGATGGCCTGTCCGAGCCGCTTCCCCTGTGGCTCATCGCCGGACCCGAACGTGCCCACAATACGTCCGTCGCGGCCGATCAGCACCTTGTTGAAGTTCCAGTCCGGCTCCCAACGGCTCTGCTCGCGCACCCAGGCGTAGAATGGCGCCGCCTCGGGTCCGCGCACATGCGCGATCCCCGTCATAGGAAACTCCACACCGAACTTCGCCTCGCAAAATGCCTTCACCGTTCGGTTGTCGGCAAACTCCTGGTTGAAGTCCCTACTCGGCACGCCGATCACCGTCAGCCCGCGCGGCGATTCCGCCCGGTGCAGCTTCTCCAGTCCTTCGTATTGATAGGTGTAGCCACAAAAGCTCGCCGTGTTCGCCACCAGCAGCACGCGGCCCCTGAACCCGGCAAGATCAAGCTGCCCCTCATCGATGGATGAAAAGCCGAAGTCCCATGCCAGAATTTCCTTGCTCTCAGCCATGGCTCTCCCCCACTGCCGCGATCAGTCGTAGCGCTCCTCCTGCCACGGATCGCCATTGTTGTGGTAACCGCGCTGCTCCCAGAAACCCGGCCGGTCGCTGATAGTGAACTGGATGCGCCGCAGCCACTTCGCCGACTTCCAGAAATACAGCCGCGGGATCAGCATCCGCACCGGCCCGCCATGCGCGCGCGACAGCGGCTTGCCCTCCCATTCGTGCACCAGGAACACGTCCGGCTGATCGAACTGTTCCAGACGCACATTCGCCGTGTAGCCGTCGAAGCTGTGGAACACGATGTGCCGCGCATCCGGCTTCGGCCGCACGATCGCCAGCAATGCCTGCGCCGCGACGCCCTTCCAGCGATTGTCGTAGCGCGACCACTGCGTGACGCAATGGATGTCCGACACGCTTTCGCTCTGCGGCAGCGCCATGAACTCGTCGAGCGTCAGGCTCAGCCGGTTCTCCACCGCGCCATCGACATCGAGCCGGAACTTCTGCGGCGTGACATCAGGCTCCGCTCCGAGATCGAGCACCGGCCAGTCGCGCACCAGCCGCTGCCCCGGCGGCAGACGGTCGACCTCCGGGTCCGCGGTAGTGCCGGTCAGCAGCCGTCCCTCACGCGCCCATTTCTGTTTGGCCTCGATCAGCTTGTCGTTCCGCTCGTCGTCCATTCAGCCGCGTGCCCGCAGCAGCCGCGCCTTGTCGCGCTGCCAGTCGCGATCGGCGATCGCCGCCCGCTTATCCTGCTTCTTGCGGCCCTCGCCCAGTCCCAACAGCACCTTGGCGCGGCCGCGATCGTTGAAGTGGATCTGCAACGGCACCAGCGAGACGCCCTCGCGCGCCACCGAGCCGGCCAGCGAGCGGATCTGCTTGCGCGACAGCAGCAGCTTGCGCGGCGCACGCGGCTCGAAGCGCGACAGCACGCCGCCCTGGTATTCCGGGATATAGGCGTTGAACAGCCACATCTCGCCGTCACGCTCGCCAGCCCAGGCCTCCGACAGTGTGGCGCGGCCATGGCGCAGCGACTTCACCTCGGGGCCCTTCAACACGAGGCCGGCCTCAACCGTGTCCTTGATCGCATAGTCGAACCGCGCCTTGCGGTTCTGCGCCGCAATGCCGTGCGAGATCAGGCCCTTCTTGGACTTCGCGTCTGCCATGCACCTGCCTAACCAGCGGGAGGATGCAGACCCGGTCGCGGCGCGTCCAGACCCTTTGCGACAGGCCGACACCGTTAGCCAGACCTGCCTACCCCTTTACATAGGTGATATCAACCCCCATTATAAGGGGGTTATCTTTACCGGAGGACCCCCATCGCGAGGCAGGTCGTTGCGGTCTTCACCTATCGCACGAAGGAGGAGATCATCAGCTCCAAGGGCAGCGAGGCGTGGGCACTCAACCCACAAAACGCGCAGCGCTGTCGCTATTTGGTCTGTACACGCAATCGCTTCACATACCCGGGCGACAGCGGCCCGGAAGAACATGGCGCGGCGTTCCTGGTCGGCAAGATCACGCTTGTGGAGCCGTCGTCCGAGCGGCAGGACCGCTTCATTATCCGCTTCAACGAATATGCTTTGCTCGATCCGCAACCAGTTGTCTGGCCTGGTTCACGTAATCCCGTATGGTACCTCGATAACTTGGCAGAGCTGCGCATCAATGAGAATTCGTTGGCATGGCAGACCGTGCCCTCGGAGATGAGCGATGCTGTACCATCGCCGATCGCCCCGCCAAAGGTGCCATTGCGACCAGGGGCTGACCTCCCGCAATCCGTCGCCGTCGAGGACATCGATCGGATCATCGCGCGTCTGGACGCGGAAATCCCCGAAGCACAGAAGGCGATGGATGCTCTGTTGTCCCGGTTGCGCGCAACCCGCATCCCGGTCTGACAGGTGGCGCTTTCTGACATTGGCCGGCTTTGGACGCTCGCCCGCAAGCTCGAGGACTTGTTCTCACTCCACAACAAGGTGGAGATCTCCCTGCAAATCGTGGATGAGCGGCTTAGGGCACTCGAGGATCGGATGCTGAGACTAGAGACCGGGCAAGGCCAGGTCTTCGCCGAGGCGCGCAACGCAGCGACTGTGATGGCAAGCAATGTCATCTCGGATGCAGTGACGCGAATCACACGTCTGGAAGGCCGGACAGATCAGCTCACACGGCACCTTCCGTCCGCCGATTGATGCGGGCTGCGGCCCTGGTCCGTCCAGCGACGGCCGTCACGACCGATGGCGGATCAGTTCAGCAACCCCACATCGGTCATCGCCGCGCGCACCTTCGCCCGGGTGCTCTCCATGATCGGCGCAAGCGGCAGCCGGCACCTCTCCGACGTCTTGCCCAACAGGCTCGCGGCAAACTTCACTGGCGCCGGGCTGGTCTCGGAGAACAGCGCGTCGTGCAACGGCACCAGGCGGTTCTGGATCGCCATCGCCTCGCTGAAGCGCCCTTCCATCCACGCGTCCTGCATCGCGGCGACCAGCCGTGGTGCGACATTCGCCGACACGCTGATGCAGCCCACCCCGCCCGCAGCGTTGAATGACAGCGCGGTGTGGTCCTCACCCGAGAGCTGGCAGAAATCCTCGCCGCAGGCACGCCGCGTATGCAGCGGCCGCGTCAGGTTCGCCGTCGCATCCTTCACGCCGACGATGTTCTTGTGCTTGGCCAGCCGCGCCATCGTCTCCACGCTCATGTCCACCACCGAGCGCGGCGGGATGTTGTAGATGATCATCGGCAGATCGACCGCATCGGCGATCGCCCTGAAGTGCAGGTACATGCCTTCCTGCGTCGGCTTGTTGTAGTAGGGCGTCACCACCAGCGTGGCATCGGCACCGGCCTGCTTCGCGTGCCGTGCCAGATCGATCGCCTCCTCGGTGGAATTGGACCCGGCGCCGGCGATCACCGGTACGCGGCCCTTCGCCACCTCGACCGCGATCTCCACCACGCGCTTGTGCTCGTCGTGCGACAGGGTCGGCGACTCACCGGTGGTGCCGACCGGCACGACCGCGTCGGTGCCCTCCTTGATCTGCCAGTCCACGAACTCGGCATAGGCCTTCTCGTCGACCGATCCATCCGCACGCATCGGCGTGATCAGAGCGACGAGCGATCCTTTGAACATTGTCCTCTCCCCCGAATTGCGGGCCGGGAACGCTAGGCGCGGAACAGGTGCGCCGCAAGGTCCGCCTGCGCTAGAAGGTGCGTATGGCCGCCTCGATTCGCCTCCGTTCCGCTTTCCTCGCCCTCTTCGCCGCGACACCGGCGCTGGCGCAGCAGGCCGATCCAATTGCCGCGATCCGAGCCGACGACTGGTCAGATGCCCAGCGCGCCGCCGCGGGCTACGCCGACCCGGTCGCCAACAAGCTGGTCACCTATTACCGCCTCCTTACGCCAGGCGCCGCGACGGCAGACGAGATCAGCGCCTTCATCGCCCAGAGCCCCGACTGGCCGAATCAGGCGCTGCTGGAGCGTCGGCGACAGGAGGCGATCGCCACCGACCCGGACCTTGCCTCCACACTGGCGCAGTGCGACCGCAACCAGCTCACTGTGCCGCAGACCATGCTGCATTGCGCCGAAGCGCTGGCGAACGCCGGCCGCAACGCGGAGGCCGCCGAAGAGGCGCGCCGCGCCTGGATCGCCGGCGTCGGCGACGAGCCCGGCTTCCTGCGCCGTTGGTCGGGCGCCGTGCGCCCCGACGACACCTGGGAACGCTTCGAGCGCTTTGCCTGGCAAGACCCCGCAGCCGCCGCGCGCGAGGTCCCGCGGCTCGACCCGCCGCATCGCGCCGCCGCCGAGGCGCGGCTGGCGCTCCAGCACGATGCGCCGAATGCCGACGCGCTGCTTGCCGCTGTGCCCGCTTCGCTACGGCGCGATCCAGGCATGGTGCTCGATCACGCGCGCTGGCTCCGCCATGCCGATCGCACCACGGACGCCTTCGCCCTGTGGCAGCGAACGGGCGACGCGGCACAGGACGATGCCCCGGCGGATCAGCTCGCCGCCTTCTGGACCCAACGCAACCTGTTGGCACGTCGCCTGCTGCACGTTGGCGACCCCGCCGACGCCTACACGCTCGCCGACCGGCACGGCCGCATCGCCCCGGAGCAGGAGCTGGACGCGGAGTTTCTTGCCGGCTTCATCGCGCTGCGCCGCCTGAACGATCCCACGGCCGCAAAGCGGCACTTCGCGACCCTCGCCGGGCTGTCGAGGGCGGCAATAACGCAAAGCCGCGCGCATTACTGGCTCGGCCGTGCCATCGCCGCTTCGGGCGGTGATCCGAAGCCGGAATACCAGCGTGCGGCGGCGTGGCCGACGACATTCTATGGTCAGCTTGCCGCACTCGCTCTGGGCGACGATCCCGCGGCACTCGCGCGCCGTATCACCGCGCTGCACGACCCTGTCTATTCACGCGACCAGGTCCTGGCGTTCACCGACCGGGAGGTGGTGCGAGCCGCTGCCATGCTGGTTGCGTGGAATGATCCGCATCGGGCACGCACCTTCCTGCTGCGCATGGACGAGCTTGCGCCGGATCCCGCGGACCGCACCCTGACGGCGCTTTTCGCTCTGCGCGTCGGCCTGCCCGACACCGCGGTTTTCGTGGCGCGCCGCATGGGCCGTGACGGCCTGGTCCTGCCGGAGGCCGGCTGGCCGATCGCCGCCGAACCACCCGACGGTCCGGTCGACGGGTCGGTGGCACTCGGTCTGATCCGCCAGGAAAGCAGCTTCGACATCGGCGCGGTCAGTCCGTCCGGCGCACGCGGTCTGATGCAGCTCATGCCGTTCACCGCGCAGGCGGTCGCGAAGCAGATCGGCACCCCCACATCGCCGGTCTCTCTGACCTCCGATCCGACTCACAACATGCGCCTCGGCACCGCCTATCTGCGCGAGATGCTGGACCAATTCGACAATTCGCTGCCGCTCGCGGTCGCCGCCTACAATGCCGGGCCACGTCGCGTTGATGAGTGGCTGGCGGACAACGGCGATCCGCGCGCAGGGCCAATCGATATGCTCGACTGGATCGAGCTGATCCCGGTCAACGAGACGCGCAACTACGTGCAACGCGTGCTGGAGAACGTGGTGGTCTATCGCGCGCGACGCGGCGAGAGCACGCCGACGCTGCTCGCGCAATGGACGCAATAGTACATCGCATCTCCGCCTGGGACGCGTTTCCCCTCGTTGTCCGCGAATGGCGCGACGGCGATGCGCGGCCGCCGCTGCTGTGCCTGCCTGGCATCGTGAGGACGTCGGGCGACTTCGAGACGCTTGCACATGCGCTGGGTGCCGGACGGCGCGTGGTCGCGCCGGACTATCCCGGCCGCGGCCAGTCGGGACGTTCGCGCGACATCGCACGATATACGCCGGAGGCCTGCCTGCGCGATGTGCTGGACATCTGTGCCGCGCTGCACCTGCACAGGGTGATCGCCATCGGTACCAGCTTCGGCGGACTCCTCAGCATGGGTCTCGCCGCGGCACGTCCGTCGTTGTTCAGAGCCGTCGTGCTCAACGACATCGGCCCGGAAGTCGGCAGCAGCGGCGCCGAATTCGTGCGGCGTTTCATCGGCCACGACGCCGCATTCCGCGATGTCGATGCGGCGGTCGCACATCTGCGCGCGGTTCTGCCACCACTTTCGCTGGACGGTGACGAGGCCTGGCGAGCGATGACGGCGCTTACCTATGCGCCCGACGCCAACGGAACACTGCGGCCTTTGTGGGACACCCGCATCGCGCAGCTGCTGAACGGCCGGACGCCCGATCTTTGGGCCCTGTTCCAGGGACTTGCGCATCTGCCCTTGCTGCTGGTGCGCGGGGAGGCCAGCGACATCCTGCTGCCAGCCACGGTGCAGCGCATGCAGCAGATGCGTCCCGATATGATGCTCGCAACGCTTCCCGGCATTGGCCATGCGCCGACGCTGACCGAGCCCGAGATACTCGCAGCGCTGCGGACGTTTTTCGATCAGGTCGAATGAGAGCGTCGCGCCTGATCGCCAGTGGCTTTGGCTGCGGCTTTGTACCGCTTTCACCAGGCACGGTCGCATCGGCTGTGACGTTGCTGCCCGGCGCGCTGCTGCTGCACGCCTCGCCGGCCCTGCTTGCCACGGCAGCCCTGCTCACGACAGTCGGCGGATTGTGGGCCATACGTGCAGCGCAGGTTGACGGCGACCCCGGGTGGGTCGTGATCGATGAAGTTGCGGGACAGCTCCTCGCTCTGTGCGGACTCGCGCGCGCATCATTGGCCGGCGTGCTTGTCGCATTCCTCATCTTTCGCTTTCTCGACGTGGTAAAGCCAGGGCTGATCGGTTGGGCCGATCGACAGGTCGGCGCTGCAGGCATCATGGCGGACGATCTGATCGCCGGCGTGATCACTGCTGGCATCTTATGGGCAGTCAATTCAAATTGGCCGACATTGTTATTGTAACGTTAAGAGAATATTCACATAGCAGCACCTTGCGCTCGCCAACTCCCTGCGGTGTCATCGTCGCAATCGTCGGGAGTACGAAGCATGCCGCTGGAGTATGTCCAACCCGACAACTTGCTGCCTATGGCGGAGCGGCGACAGGCCGGACATGACCTGCGCCGGCTCGTGCCGCGTCGACTTCATGCGACCTGGAAGCCTCTCCCCGATCGTCGCGATCCGTTGGACACGCTGATGGAGACCAGCCGCCATCGTATCTCGTCGCTATTGCCGATCCGCTATAGCCGCATGCAGCCATCGGCGTTTGCGTTTCTGCGCGGGTCCGCGGCGATCATGGCGGCAGACCTTGCCACCACACCGACAAGCGGTATCTGGGTTCAGTCCTGCGGCGACTGCCATCTCGCGAATTTCGGCGTCTACGCAGCAGCCGACGGCACCCCGATCTTCGACGTCATCGATTTCGACGAGACGCTGCCGGCGCCATTCGAATGGGATTTGAAGCGCCTGGCCACCAGCGTTGCGGTCGATGCGCACGGCCGTCATATGCCCGAGCACGCCTGCCGCGATCTCGCTGCCGGAGTGGTCACGGCATACCGTCAACATATGGCGAAACTCATGCGGCTTGATCCGCAAGTCGCATGGATGTCGCGCGTCGATGTGACAAAAGTGTTGCAGCGCATCGGCGATGCCAGGCTACGGCAGCGCGAACTGAAGCGCCTGCACATCGCGGCCGAAGCGCACCGCAGCGGCTATCGCAAGCTGTTGGAGCGTCGCAAGTCCAGCTGGCGCATTCGACCGCGGCCGCCTCTCATCCCACGCTTCGTGTCGCCACAGGACGACACGCTGGAACTGGTCGCCCACACCGCGTTCGAGGCTTACAAGGCGAACCAGCCCGAGGAACGCGGCGTGCTGCTCGACCGTTACCGATTGACCGACGCCGCGTTCAAGGTCGTGGGCATCGGCAGCGTTGGTACGTTCTGCGCCCTCGGCCTCTTCACCAACCGCGATGGTGCGACGCTGCTGTTGCAACTGAAGGAAGCGCAGCAATCGGTGCTCGCGCCTTATGCGGCGCCGAGCGTCTATCTCAATCAGGGGCAGCGCGTGGTGACCGGGCAACGCATCATGCAGGGCGAGCAGGACAAGTTCCTGGGATGGACGCAGGAACATGTCTGCGATCAATACTGCTACGTGCGCGAGCTGAAGGACTCGCGGCTCGCAGCGATCGGCGAAACGATCGCGGACGGCGCGCTGCCCTACTATGCCACGTTGTGCGGCATGGCACTTGCCCGCGCGCACGCACGCTCCGGCGACGCCGCGAGGATTGCCGGTTACATGGGATCCGGCAGCTCGTTCGATACCGCGATCGCCGACTTTGCCTTGGCCTATTCCGGTCAGGTGGAAAGCGACTGGAGCGGCTTCCTCGAGGCAATCAAGTCCGGCGTCATCGAGGCGCGCAGCGAATGATTGCCCCGTCGTCTTGGCGGGGCTTGGCCCCGCCATCCATGTCTTTGTCAGCTACACCCAGCAAAGACGTGGCGCAGGCGAAGCACTTATTCCGCAGCCGGCCCTCGCCAGCTAATAGCACGCACAGCCCGGCGTAGGGCCTCCATCGGAGCGCACCACATGATGGTCAATCCATTCGGCCACCAGACGCCGCGCCTCGTTCAGCGATGCCTCGGGATGATGGATGCGATACAGCGCGGTGCAGGCCTGGAATGCGTTCATGTCATCCGAGCCCAGCTGGCGCAGGTCGCGATAGGCGGTGACCACCGCGCGCTCGCAGCGCCTGGCGATCTGGCTGACGTCGTTACCCATCGACGGACGGTCCTCTTTGTTGCGAGTTATTCGCAATTGACTACGGCAGGATAGGTGGCCGATCCAATCTGGGCAATATGCTGCTTTGTCATGCCAGCAACCCGGTTGCCTGGGCGATCTCCAGGTCGGCGCCGCCAATCTCCCATTCGGCCAGCACTGTCCGCAGGTCGGACGCGCCGGGCGGTTCCGGCGGCGTCGGCCTATCGAGCGGCGTGCGACTGAAGCGCGGTGCCGGCGCGGGCTGGCGCACGCCATCGACCTCGACGAAGGCCTTGCGCACGCGGTTGTGCGGATGATCGGGCGCCTCCTCCATCGACAGCACCGGCGCGAAGCACGCATCGCTGCCTTCCAGCAGTGCGCACCATTCATCCCGTGTGCGGGTACGAAACCGCTCGGCGAGGCGCTGCTTCACCTCCGGCCAGTGTGAGCGGTCCATCTGCGGCGGCATCGTCGCGGGGTCGATCTCCAGCAGACGCAGCAGTTCAGCATGGAACTTCGCCTCGATCGCCGCCACTGAAACATAGCGACCATCGGCGCACTCGTAGACCTCGTAGAAATACGCGCCTGAATCGGTGACGTTGCCACCGCGACCGCCATCCATGCGGCCCGCCGCCATGGCACCGTAAATAGAGGTCATCAGCGACGAAGCGCCGTCGACCATGGCGGCATCCACCACCTGCCCCCTGCCCGACCGCCGCGCCTCGATGATCGCGGCAAGCACGCCCACCACCAGATAAAGCGCACCGCCACCGAAATCGCCGACCAGATTGAGCGGCGGCGTCGGCGGCCCACCGGCCCGGCCGATCGCGTGCAAGGCGCCGGTGAGCGCGATGTAGTTGAGATCGTGGCCGGCAGCGTGCGCCAGCGGGCCCTCTTGGCCCCAACCCGTCACGCGCCCGAACACCAGGCGCGGATTGCGTGCCAGGCAGACATCCGGGCCGAGACCAAGCCGCTCCATCACCTTGGGACGAAAGCCCTCGATCACCGCATCGGACTGCTCGATCAGCCGCAACGTCAGCGCGACAGCCTCCGGACGCTTCAGGTCGAGGCGGATGATATGCCTGCTGCGCTTCAGCACCTCGAACTTCGTCGGCAGCGGCAGGCCGAGGTCGCTGTCGGCAAGCCGGTCGATCCGCAGCACCGTGGCGCCCATTTCGGCCAGCATCATCGCTGCCATCGGACACGGCCCGATGCCGGCGAATTCGATGACCTTTATACCTGCGAGCGGCCCCATCACGCCGCCCTGCCATGATGATGGTGATGATGCCCCGCGCCAGAATGCGAATGGGTGTGCTGGACATAGTGCTGACGGAGCAGGTCCTTGCCGTAGTCGTTGCCGTTCGGCGTGCGCACCACGGTGTGGATATGGTCGCGCGACGGCGTGTCGTTGTCGTAGACGATGCCGGATTGGTGGTCGAACTCGACCAGGATGACCGGGCTCAGGATGCGATAGTAGAACGGGCTCGCATCGTCGAACGGACCGATCCAGGCGAATCGCGTGTCGTCAAGATGACGCTTCGCCTCGGCATATCGCACGTCGGCGTGGCCGGGCCGCAGGCGCCCCGTGTAGAGGCCGAGCAGCGATTGAAGACGCTCGCGTCCCTCCGCCGAAAGGTCACCATAGCGAATGCCGACCGCATCGATCCTCTGGTTGTCGCGGAACGCGGCGGTGAGCAACTCCGAGGGAAGATCCTTGCCCACCGTCGCGCGCCGCCGTTCGTCCGCGGACAGCGCGCTCATCAGGGCATGGCCCTGCTCCTCTTCCGAGGCGAACACACGTGTGCCGGCATACTTGCCGGAGCGCGCCAGCACCGGCTCGGACCCCATGAACGCGGGCGTCAGCACGAGCTGATCACCGAGCACGAAGCAGTTGAGGTTGAGATGATGGCCGTCGATCTGCCAGCCCCACGGCTCATCCGGCGACGGGTTGCCGAAGATGCTGACCCAGTAGAACCACTCGCTGTACTCCTCGGGTTTGCCGGTGATCTCCAGTGCATGCTCGTTGAGCCGCATGACGTCGCGCGCACTGCGATATCCCGCATCGCTCATGCTTTCGCGCATCAACGTCAGTGCGGCTTCGCGCTGATCGTGACCGAGATCGGCGAGGCAGACGCCGTGACGCATCACCCACGGATGGATGTTGCACCACATCCGCCACGCCTCGTCACCGATGGCGAAACATGCCGCGTTGCGTTGCGCCGGGCTGAGCGTGGCGAGGAAACCGCGCGCCGCTTCCATCACGGGCGCGAGCGAGACGCCTGTCTTCTCGATCGAGAAGACACCCGATGCGAGCTTGCCGTCTGGGGCAATACCGTGAAACGGCTCTGCAAGAGCGGCGTCGGCTCGTTCACGCATCGGCTGCAGCCGCGCCGGCAATTCGAATGGCCGGACGGCGGGGGTTGGCACTCGGTGTCGCAAGCCGAAATGGGCTGATTCGCCTGCCATGGTTGGGCCCTCCTATGCGGCGCAGGCTACGGCGGGCCCGCTGGGGCAGCAACAGAAGGTCAAGGTTCCACGATCGCCGGCATCGCCAATCCATGGCTTGCGTCGGCGTGATCCGCCGCTGGCGGTTCCCATCCAAATACCGACCGTCCGCCATACTGGTGAGAACGGGTCCGCTCACTGGCAAACAGTGCGTCGATCGATGGCCCGCTTGCGTATCCCTCCAACCGCCGCGCCTGTTCGTCGAGGCGCTTGATCGCCGCGAGCGCCTCTGACTGACCCAGCCTGGCCTTCCTCACGGCAGTCTTCAGCACGTCGATCGTGCGGTCGTAGACCTTCAGCGGCACGGGATAGGGATGCCGATCCTTGCCGCCATGCGCGACCGAGAAGCGTGCCGGGTCGCTGAAGCGGTACGGCGCGCCATGCACGACTTCGGCGACCTGGGCCAGCGCGCGAACCGTCCGTGCACCGACGCCGGGCACCAGCAAAAGTTCGGAAAATTCCCGCGGTCCGCATTCGGCAGCAGCGGCGAGATTGCCGTGCAGACGCCGCACAACGATGTCATCTGGCCTGACGTCATGATGGGCCGGCATGACGAGATGCGGCAGTGGCGGTTGGCTGATCGAGGCCCGTTCTTTGACGCTGGAACCTTGCAATTTGGCAAGTTGCCGCTCGATCCCATCGGGCCCGAGCTCACCAAGGATGTCGAGCTGCCGCCGTCGCGAGGCTTCCGCACGATGATCGGTGAGATTGACGATCACGCCTTGATCGACGCCGTCGATCGCAGAGTGCGGTTCGTCGACGAAGCTGCGCAGGTTCTCGGATAGCCAGTGATAGCGCCGGGCCTGGCGGCGGTCGCCATTCATGCCCTGCTGAACCACGACCCAGTGCCCGTCGTCGGTGACGATGAAGCCGTGCAGATAGAGCTCAAAACCGTCCTGCACCGCTGCGCTGTCCACCTTGGCGACCAGTCGGCTCGCCGTTGCGAGCGCCGCGCCGTCGAAACCAATCCGATCACCGATTGCGACAAGCTCATGCGGCGTCTGGCGTGAGTGGCTGCCACGCCCGCCACAAACATGAATGCCGAGGTCACCCGACAGAGGAGTCAGTCCGCGCTTCAACGCGCCGATCACGCTCGTGGTGATGCCGGAGGAATGCCAATCCATTCCCATCACGGCGCCAAACGACTGGAACCAGAACGGATGCGCCAGCCGGCGCAACATCTCGTCTCTTCCGTACTCCAACACGATTGCTTCGGTGATCACCGCGCCCAGCCGCGTCATGCGATCGCCCAACCATTTGGGCACGTGACCGCCGTGCAGTGGCAGGTCGGCGCTGCCCGCTCGGCGAGCCATCAGCCGGCGCCTGTCGGCATGATGTGGGCCCCGTCGGCGCTGAACAGCGGCAGGTCACTGGTGGAACCGATCGGCGTATGATCGAAGTTCGACACGGTGACGCCGAGCAGCCGGATGCCCTTGGGCGTCGGGAGCACCATTCGCACGAGTTCAACACTGGCCTCGCGCAGGAGATCGTGCCGTGCAATCACCGCTGGAAAGCTACGGCTTCGCGTCACTTGGCGAAAGTCGGCGAATTTGACCTTCACCGTCACTGTTCGACCAAAAGCATTCGCTTTCTCACACCATGCCCATACATCGTCTGCCATGGCTTTGACGCCCGCTTCGATTTCGTCGGCTGCGGTGAGGTCTCGCTCGAAGGTGGTTTCCGAACCGGAGGACTTGCGCTGGCGGTCGGCGACCACCGGCCGATCGTCTTCGCCATTGGCGATGCCCAGGTACCAGTTGGCGGATCGACCAAAATGCTGCTGCAGAAAGGTCAGCGACTTTGCTCGCAGATCCACGCCCGTTTGAATGCCGAGTTGCCGCATCTTGGCTGCCGTGACCGGGCCGACACCGTGAAACCTGTCGATCGGCAACGACGCGATGAAGTCCGGTCCCATCTCCGGCGTAATGACGAACTGGCCATTCGGTTTGCGCTGACTGGACGCGAGCTTGGCAAGGAACTTGTTGTAGGAGATGCCAGCGGACGCCGTGAGGCCGGTCTCCTGGAAAATGCGCGCGCGAATGTCTTTCGCCGTAGCCGATGCGGTTTGCAGGCCCCGCAGGTCCTGCGTGACATCGAGATAGGCTTCGTCGAGCGAGAGCGGCTCGATCAGCGGTGTATACTCTTCGAAAATCGCTTGGATCTGGCGCGAGACGGCGCGGTAGACCTCGAAGCGCGGCGGAACAAACACCAATTCCGCACATCGCCGCATCGCTGTGGTGGATGGCATGGCCGAACGGACGCCGAACGCTCGCGCCTCATAGCTTGCCGCTGCTACCACTCCACGCTTGGCGCCGTGGCCAACCGCGACCGGTTGCCCACGAA
Organism: uncultured Alphaproteobacteria bacterium; assembly: GCA_963812505.1. Classification (GTDB taxonomy): domain Bacteria; phylum Pseudomonadota; class Alphaproteobacteria; order Acetobacterales; family Acetobacteraceae; genus JAMXLO01. The sequence continues at coordinate 377,561 of CAWEVM010000003.1, read as the reverse complement.
GCGCCGGATTGTCACGCTGTTCGACTGACGCATAGAACGCGTCCATGTCGACGTGGATGATTTTGCGCAGCGGCATGGTCCTGCTCTACCACAACAGGAACATAAATAGAACTATCCACTGGAACGCACCGCGGCCGAACGCGCCGAGAGTGCATGCAGATCGGCTCTCCCGCGATACGCACTTCTTGTCCGTTTCAATCCCCCGCCGCCACCGCCGGCCGGTCATGCCTGCGCATCAGGAACAACAGCAGCAGCGGCGGAATGACCGTCAGCATCATCATCCGGAAGTCGTTGTTGTACGCGATGATCTGCGCCTGATGCGTCACCATCTGATCCAGCAGCGCCGCACCGTGCCGCGTCGCCGGGTCCAGCATGTGCTGCACCGTGTCGTTGCCCTGCAGCACCCGGTCGAACGGCGTGATACCGGCGGCGATGTCGGCATGCGTCGCCTGGATGCCGCGCGTCAGGCTGAACGACGTGATCGAGATGCCGATCGCCGAGCCGATATTGCGCGCCAGCGACTGCATCGAGGTCGCCTCGCCGCGCAGCGATGCCGGCAATGTCGTATAGGCCATCACCGTCATGGGGTTGAACACCAGGCCGACGGTAAAGCCCTGCATGATCATGGTGATCATCATTTCGCCCGCGGTCACGTCGGGTGTCCAGTTGCTCATGGTGTAGAGCACCCAGCCGAGGCCCAGCAGGCCCACCGCCATGATCTTGCGCTGATCCACCCGCATCCCCATGCGCGCGGCGAGAAACATCGAGGCGATGATGCCGATCCCGCGCGGCGCCATCACCCAGCCGGCAGTATAGACTGGATAGCCCGCCAGGTTCTGCAGATAGGGCGCGAGCAGTGCCGACGTCGACAGCATCAGCGACGATACGCAGAAGATCATGATGATCGCCGAGGCGAAGTTGCGGTCTTTGAACAGCCCGGGCGGCAGGAACGGCCTCTCGGCCGTGAACATGTGCACGACGAACAGGTAGAACGCGAGGCCCGCGATGACCGCCTCCACGATGATCTCGCGCGAGCCGAACCAGTCGAGTTCCTGGCCGCGGTCCAGCAGCATCTGGAACGACCCGGCGGCCAGCCCCAGCATGGCGAAGCCATACCAGGAGAACCTGAGTTGCGTCCGCGCGGGAGTCTCACGCATGAACAGCATGATGCCGACAAGTGCCAGGATGCCGAACGGCAGGTTGACGTAGAATACCCAGCGCCACGAGTAGAGATCGGTCAGATAGCCGCCGAGCGTCGGGCCGACCATCGGTCCCATGGTGACGCCCATGGAGAAGATCGCCATCGCCTGCGCGCGGCGCGCAAACGGATAGATGTCGAGCATCGTCGCCTGGGATAAAGGCGCCAGTGCCGCGCCGAACATGCCTTGCAGCAGGCGGAAGCCCACCAGTTGTTCCAACGACTGCGCCGCCCCGCACAGCATGGAGGCAGCGGTGAACCCGATGATGCAGATGATGAACAGACGCTTGCGGCCAAACCGCACAGCCATCCAGCCCACCGGCGCCGTCATGATCGCGGCGGCGATCACGTAGGACGTCAGCACCCAGGTGATCTCGTCATACGACGCCGACATGCTGCCTTGCATGTATGGCAGTGCGACATTGGCGATGGTGGAGTCCAGCGTCTGCATGAACATCGCGAGCATCGCCGAAGCGGTGATCAGGCCGCGGTATGGGACGCGGGTTGTTTCGGACATTTTTCCTTGGACGTCAGCGAGCCGGAGGATTGTGCGCCTGGCCGCCGCGTCGCGCTACCCGCCGGTAAGGCGGACCTGATCAGCCCCCCGCGCTCGCCTCATCCAGTCCCTGCTCGGGCAACTCAGCGAAGGCGTAGATCTCCACCAACGGGATTTCGAGACCGACGCTCGGCAGCCGCAGGATCGCATCTGGGCCGCCCTGCGCCTCAAAACTCCAGGTGCCGTCGGGCCGGCGGCGGTAGACGTGGCATGCCCGCTCGGACTGGTACAGTTCGACGATCTCGTGGGCGCCCTCGACCGCCTGAAGGTCGCCCCGTTTGGCATCGCGTTCGGTCCAGTTCCGCAGTTCCGATGGTGAGATCACCTCGAACATGACCCTTGGGCTGCTCGCCACAGCGGATCAGCGACATCGGGAATCCGCGCCGTCGCATGCTGCGCCGAACGTGGCACGGCGCCACTGCCGCTCTCAGGACGGCATCCGTCCGGGTTGCCGCGCAGCCGGTTCCCGAGCGCCGTGGTCAGCCCGGCCAGAATGGCACCATGCTCCGGCGATGGAGCAGCGTGGGCGACAATCCGTCCGTCGACCAGTTCGTAGCGCCACGCATCGCCGAATTCGTGTTGATCGGTTGTCAGGAACCGCTCAGCGGTCCAGCTCTGTTCCGCGACGCGCTGGGCAACCGTCATCGATACCTCCGGACGGAGATGCTATCGCAGCTCCGCCGCGTGAGCGAGCTAAGCCTTTACCATCGGGCACGCGCCGTCCGACAGCGGCCGGAACGCCTCGTCTGCCGGCGTGGTGCCGATCAGCTTGTACAGATCCCACTCGCCCTTGCTCTCGGCCGGCTGCTTCACCTCGAACAGATAGGCCGGTGTCAGCTTCCGTCCATCCTCGCGGATCTTGCCCGGGCCGAAGCAGTCGTCGTCGGTCGGCATCGCCTTCATGCGTGCCACCGTCGCCGCACCGTCCGCCTTCGCCGCCGCGGCTCCCATGTCGGCGACCGTCTTCAGGTAATGCAGCGTGCAGGAGTAATCGCCCGCCTGCGCCATGTTCGGCCACAGCGTGACCTTCGGCTGGATGCGCTTCTGAAAACTACGCGTCCGCTCGTTGAGGTCCCAGTAGTACGTCTCCGACAGCCGCGTCCCGGCCGCCATCTGGATGCCGATCGCGCGGATGTCGGTGGTGTAGGCCACCATCGCGGCCAGGTTCATCGTCCGCGTCAGGCCGAACTCGTGCGCCTGCTTGACGATGTTGATCAGGTCGGCCCCCGCGCCGCAGATGCCCAGGATTTTCGCGCCCGACCCCTGCGCCTTCACCAGGAACGCCGAGAAGTCGGTGGTCTCCGGGAACGGATAGACCTGCGCGCCCACCACCTTCCCGCCGGCGGCCTCCACGAAGCGCGTCGTGTCGCGCTGCGTCGCGGCCCCGAACGCGTAGTTCGGCGTGATGAAGTACCAGGAGTCGCCACCCGCCTTCACCATCGCGCCGCCGGTCGATTTCGCCTCCATGTAGGTGTCGAACGCCCAGTGCATCGAGTTGGGCGTGCACGCACTGCCCGTCACGTCCGAGCTCGCCGTGCTGGTGGCGATCATGATCTTGTTCTTCTCCTTGCACACGCCGGCCAGCGCCAGTGCGCACGAGGTGGCGGCAATGTCGATGATGATGTCCACGCCGCGCTGGTCGAACCATTCGCGCGCGAGCGAGACGGCGACATCCGGCTTGTTCTGGTGGTCAGCGGACAGCACCTCCACGTCGAACGCGCCGGCGGCGAATTCCTGCACCGCCTGCTTGGTGCAGGCAACGCCGGTGGGTCCATTCACGTCGCGATACGGGCCGGACATGTCGTTGATCACGCCGATCCGGACGACGGGACGTGTCTGGGCGCGCAGGCGCCCGGGAATGGCGGCACCCGCGGCCGAGGCAACGAGTAGCGAACGGCGTGACAGAGGCATGGACGTTTCCTTTCGTGTGTAACGACACGATAGGCGATGACGCCGGCCAGGCCAAAACGGCGCCCCTCGACCAATCCGCCCAGCCGCGCCACCATCGCCGCGACAGGATGTTGCGACTCGACGCCACTCGAATGCGCCGCCGAACGATCGTGCTGAGCTGCGGGGTCGGCATCCTGTTCGCCGCCTACCTCGCCATCGGTCTGCTGGTCATCCACACCGGAGCACCTGACGAGCTGACCTTCGCCCCCCAGACGAACCCATCCAGCCAGCCCCTCGAGGTCTACGCCGAGATCGTCTCGGTCGATGCCGTGCGCGATGCGATCGATCTGCGGCTCGATTTCGCGACTGGCCGTGATCGGCTGGGCCTCCGCTTCGCGGGCCAGTCAGACCGCGACATGGTCATCGAGGTCGGTGACGGTGACTCGGGACAGCAGATCACCTGGCATCCGGGGCAATGGATGACGTCACATCCGCTGTCTGTCGACATCCGCAGAGGGAACGTCGAGGACTATCCCTTCGACCGGTACACGGCAACGCTGACGATGGCAGCCTATGAGGGTGCCGATGTGGCGAACGGCACGCCTCTCCCATTGCGAATAACCGTGTGGAAACGTCTTCCCGCCTGGGACATCACCACAACCGCGACACAGCCGGCGGCGAACCCAGCCACGGTCACCCTGACCTTCGGCGTACGGCGCGCCGACCTCCACATCATCTTCGCGACAACGATCTATTTCGCGATGGCAGTGATGGCGATCATCGCGCTGTCCGTGGGTTCGCTGCTGTTCCTCGGCGTGCGCCGGATGGATACCACCATGGCCGCCGTGCTCGCCGCCATGGTCTTCACCCTGCCTGGGCTGCGCAGCCTCATGCCAGGGAATCCGCCGCTCGGCGTGCACGCCGACAGCCTCATCTTCTTCTGGGCCGAGATCAGCGTGGTGATCGGCCTGGCACTGACTGTCGCGACGTGGGCCATCGGACGCGAAAACACGTGATCCCAGCCAGTTGATCGCTCGCCTTTGTTCGAACCAGATGCCGCCATTGGCGCGCCACAACCAAGCCGCCACAGATCGTTGAATTGTCGAATTGGAGCGAGATGTGAGGAGTGGTCATCAGTGCCATGTCCGAAGCGACTGAAGACGATCCGGAATTCCAGGCGGTCGATGGCCCCGACCCAGTCGTCGGTCCGTCCAAGCCGCGCCTGCTCGGCATCCTCGGGCCGGGCCTGATCACCGGCGCTTCCGACGACGACCCCAGCGGGATCGCGACATATTCGCAGGCCGGCGCCCAGGTCGGTTTCGCCCTGCTGTGGCTGATGCCGTTCACCTACCCGCTGATGGCTGTGACGCAGGAGATCAGCGCACGGCTAGGCCGCACGACGGGCCGCGGCTTGGCAGGCAACATCCGTCGTCACTATCCAGCATGGGTCGCGCAGAGTTGCATCGGCCTCCTCCTGATCGCCAACGTGATCAACCTCGGCGCTGACCTCGGCTCGATGGGCGACGTGAGCCAGATGCTGATCGGCGGTCCCCGTTGGCCGTATGTCGTCGGTTTTGGATTGATCTGTGTCGGCTTGCAGGTGTTCTTGCAATACGCACGCTACGTGGCAGTGCTGAAGTGGCTGACCCTCGCACTGTTTGCCTATTTCGGAACGGTACTGACAGTCTCCATTCATTGGCATGAGGCACTGCACGGATTGCTCGTGCCGACATGGCAGAATTCGAAAGACTTCATCTCGCTCGTTGTAGCGGTGCTCGGCACGACGATCTCGCCCTACCTGTTCTTCTGGCAGTCGTCCCAGGAAGCCGAAGACGAGCGCGAGCAGCCGCGCCGCGAGAAGCTGACCGAGGCACCCGAGCAGGCCGCTGCGGCCTTCAAACGGATTGGTCTGGATACCTGGATCGGCATGGCGCTCAGCAACCTCGTGGCGTTGGCGATCATGCTGACCGCCGGCGCGACTCTCCATGTCGCCGGCAAGACCGACATCGACAGTTCGCAGATGGCGGCCGAAGCGCTGCGGCCCATCGCTGGCGAGTTCGCCTTCCTCATCTTCGCATTGGGAATAATCGGCACCGGGTTCATGGCTGTCCCGGTATTGGCGGGCTCTGCCGCGTATGCCGTTGGCGAGGCATTGCGCTGGCCGGTCGGACTGGCGCGTCAGCCCAAGGCAGCCCACGCCTTTTATGCCACGCTGGCAGTTGCCACGGCGCTCGGAACGGCCATCAGCTTACTGCCGGTCGATCCGATCCGGGCGCTCTACTGGAGCGCTGTCATCAACGGTGTGATGGCGGCGCCGATCATCATTGTGATGATGAACCTCGCCAGCAACCCGCGCGTGATGGGGCGCTTCACCTTGTCACTCTGGCTGAAGGCTGTCGGCTGGATCACGGCGACCGTAATGGCACTATGCGTGATCGGATTGTTCGCGTCGATTCAATTATAGCAGAACTGGCGCGCTGGCCGCACTTCGGCGTGACGGTCGGTTCGGCACTGGCTGTCGCGAAGTGGTCCATGAGACGCGACGATTATCCTTGGCAAAAGCCATGTGGTAAGCTGCCAGCGAAACAGAGAGCTTGGCCGGATCGAAGTCGCATGACCGTCGATCTTGCCGCTGCCGAGTTCCGCGACGAAGCGACGAAGTCGTGTTCCGTTGCCCAAGTGGCCAGGAAACAAGTTATGAACCTTTGGCAATAGGTTCAAAACATGGGAGAGCGAATGATGCATGGCTACGTTCTTGGGGTAACAGACGGCGAACGCATGTTTAATTCCAGCGGCGAGGTCGTTGTCAAAGTCGATCCCAACAGAAGCTCGAATGACCTATCTCTTGGCACCCAACTGGTGCCACCAAGGGTTGGGATTCCGCGCCATGTGCATACCTGCTGGGATGAGGTGATTTATGTGTTGGACGGCGGTGGCATCGTCACGCTGAACGATGAACAGGTGCCGCTCCAAAAGGGCGCGACGATCTTTATCCCGAAGGGGGTTTGGCACGGGTTTGAAAACCATGACACGGAATTGTTCATCCTGTGGTTGGCCCCCGCGCCGGGGCAGGCGGCATTTTTCCGGGGGATTTCCAGCCGTCCTGGCGAACCCGCCAAGAATCTTTCGCGGGAGCAAGTGATGGCGATCCGCGAGCAGGTCCAAGCCGACCACCTGAAGCGGGTTCAATCGGAGTCTTGATGTGTCGGCTGCGGTGGTGTCTGCCCCAGACGCAACCGCGCGCTGGCCGAAAGCTCGCTCTGGCAATCGGCTTGCGATCGTTGAACGGGGCGATGCACTATTTTGATGCAGCATCTTTCGTCGGAAACCGAGCCGTCGCCCCCCGGATAGACCCGCTAAGCACACTGCCTTTCATCTAGCCTGTATTCCGGCTAATCCGCTTGAAACTCCTGATACAGGAATAATTTCCTTGACACCATATCTAACATCCAGCTACATTGCGCGCCCGCCGCACAGCCAGAGTGCCCAATGGCCCAGACAATTCCGGAGCTCGACCCCGCCACCCTCGCCGACATGCTTCGCGCCACGGTCGCCGCGCTTCCGATCGACCCCGACGCCTCCGCCGAAGACCTGGATGCCCAGCGCCAGGCCGCGCTGCTCGCCGTGATGGCGCTCTGCCCGCGCGACCCCATGGAGGCGATGCTCGCAGCCCGCATCGTCTCCGCCCACCATGCCGCCATGGAGTGCTTCCGCCGCGCCGCCCGCCACGACATCGACGACAATGCGGCGCTCCGTCTCCAGGGCAAGGCAATCTCGCTCGCCAATCTGGCGATGCGCACGTTGCGTGAACTCCGCAAGTGCCAGGCAGAGCCGGCCGCGTATCCGGTCGTGGAACTACCGCAGGCAGACCCCGAACCGCCGATCGCAAACAACCTACCCGCTGCGCCGCCACCGGCTCATCCGGCCACCGTCGTCGCGGCCAAACAGCCAGATGCACCATACGCGCCGGTCATGGACGACGCGCTTGCCAGGAACGGTCCTCCACCGACCGCGCTCGCGGCAGCCTGACCGACCCCGCGATCGCCATCCTATTGTTTTGCCAGTGATGCGCCGATACGCATATGATCCGGCCCGCGTGGATCAGCATCGCCCGTTTTCGCCAGACACTCCGGTGCCGCGCTGATCGCCGAGCCCAGGAGGGGCCGTTGACCGAAGTCGATGACGCAACCGCTCTCGGTGTGCTCGGTGACGTGCAACTCATACGCGGCGACCAGCCAGCAGCGTTGAAGAGTTACCAGGCCTCGCACGATGTCTTCGAAAGACTGGCCAATGCGGATCCGGCAGATGCCGGAAGGCAGCTCAGCCTCGCCGCCTCCCATATCAGGATCGGCGATGTGCAGGCTGAGCTGAACGACCTGCCGGCGGCACTGAAAAGCTATCAGGCCTCGCTGGCAATCGCCGGCTGTCTGGCCGAAGCGGACCCCAAAAACGCCACCTGGCAACGCGACCTGTCGCTCGCACACGAAAAGCTGGGCGACACGCGCCGTACCCAGGGTGACCTCGCGGCGGCGCTGGCCAGCTATCAGACCTCATTCGCGATCAGGCAGCGTCTCGCCGATGCGAACCCTGCAAACGTCATCTGGCAGCGGGAACTTGCAGTCGCACACAACAAGATTGGCGACGTCCGGCGGGCGCACGGGGACCTCGCGACGGCGCTGACCGACTACGGCGTCTCGCACGACGCCTTTGACCGTCTGGCGAAGGCGGACCCGGCAAATGCCGAACGTCAGCGCGACGTGTCGGTCTCGCACGACAGGATCGGCGATGTACAACTTGGGCTGGGCAATCTGTCGGCGGCTCTGTCGGCCTACCAGGCCTCGCTCGCAATCGCCGACCGTCTGGCCGAGACAAACCCGGGAGTCACTGGTCGGCGCGACGTGCTGGTGTCGCACAACAAGATCGGTGACCTTCAGGTTCAGTTGGGCGACTTGCACGCAGCACTGATGAACTACCGGACGTCGCTGGCGATCGCCACCCGTCAGGCCAAGAACGACCCGGCCAGTGCAGTCTGCCAACGCGATCTGTCGGTTGCCCATAACAAGATCGGCGATGTCCAGCGTGCACGGGGTGACCTCGCCGCGGCATTGACGAGCTATCGAGCCTCCCAGGGTCTGCTCGACCGTCTGGCCAGCGTGAACCCGGGCAATGCGTCGTGGCAGCGCGATCTCTCGGTCGCACACAACGCGATCGGTGATGTGCAACGCGCCCAGGGCGATCTGGCGGCGGCATTGCCAAGCTACCAGGCCGCACTCGCGATCCGCGACCGTCTGGCCAAAGCGGACCCGGCAAACGCCGAACGTCAACGCGACACGTCGGTCTCATACGACAAGATCGGCGAAGTGCAGGTCGCGATGGGCAACCTGTCCGCGGCGCTGACCAGCTACCAGTCCTCGCTCGCGATCGCCGACCGTCTGGCCAAGGCTGATCCGCGCAACGCCATTTGGCAGCGCGACCTGGCGGTCTCGCATATCAAACTCGGCGACATGCAACGGACAGGCGGTAATCTCGCCGCGGCGCTGACCAACTATGCGGCCGGACATCAGATCTTCGAGCGTCTGGCCAAATCGGATCCGAGTAACGCCACGTGGCAGCGCGATCTCTCCGTCTCGCATAACAAGATCGGCGACGTGCAACGCGCGCGCGGCGATCCGACGGCGATGCTGGCGAGCTACCTGGCCGCGCACGAGATCTTCGAGCGTCTGGCCAAAGCGGACCCGACGAACGCCTTATGGCAGCGCGACCTCTCTGTCTCGCACAACAAGTTGGGCGACGCGCAGCACGAGAAGGGCGACCACTCGGCGGCGCTGAGCAACTACCAGGCCTCGCTGGCGATCAGAGATCGTCTGGCCGCGGCGGATCCACGAAACGCCTCGTGGCAACGCGATCTCTCTGTCTCGCACGAAAAGATCGGCGACGTGCAAAGTGAGCAGGGCGAGCTGTCGGCGGCTCTGAGCAGCTACCAGCGCTCGCTCGCGATCCGCGCCCGTCTGGCCAAGGCCGACTCTGGCAATGCCGCCTGGCAGCGTGACCTGGCAGTGAGCCATGGCCGCCTCGGGACGACCCGGATGCGGCAAGGCGCACACGACGAGGCGGCCAGCGCGCTTCGGCAAGGCCGCGAAATCATCGCACAGCTTCTCCAGCGCTTGCCGGATAACCCGGCCCTGCGCGCGGACCTTGCGTGGTTCGACGGCCAGGTTGTCGCGAGCTAGTACCCAAGCGACGAAGCAATCCCCATCGAGGTACGCACGCGGGTGGCGGCCACTTCTGATTCAGCGCAGAGAAACAGACAAGAACGCCTGAGGACACGGAGAAGGGTCTCCACGGGCCACCTTTTCGAGCATACTGGTGACGGAAGCGGTCCAGAACCGCTGGAGGAGGAACCACAAGGAATGCACCGACGCAGCCTCTTGCTCGGGGCGGCGGCTGCCGCTCTGGCGCGCCCAGCCATCGCTGGCAAGTCGCAGACCCTGTCCATCGTGCCGCAGGTCGCGCTGAACAGCATCGATCCGGTTTGGACCAGCTCGCAGATCGCCCGGAACATGGGCTTCATGGTGTTCGACCTGCTGTACGGGCGCGACGAAGCGATGAACCCGCGGCCGCAGATGCTCGAAGGCGACCTGATGGAGGAGGACGGTCGCCGCTGGACGCTGCGGCTGCGCGACAACCTGTGGTTCCACGATGGCGAGCCCGTGCGCTCGCGCGACTGCATCGCCTCGCTCAGACGGTGGATGGTGCGCGATCAGGGCGGCCTGACCCTGTCGCAGCGGCTCGATGCGATAGAGGCGCCGGATGACCGCACCATCGTGCTACGGCTGAACAAGCCTTTTCCGCATCTGCGCACGCTGCTGTCGAAGTTCATCATCCCCGCGGTGATGATGCCGGAGCGCCTCGCGCAGACCGATCCGTTCAAGCAGATCCCCGAGGCGATCGGCAGCGGTCCGTTCCGCTGGCTGGCCGACGAGCACGTGCTGGGCAGCCACGCGGCGTTCGCGAAGTTCGACCGCTACGTCCCGCGCGACGAGCCGGCGAGCTATACCGCGGGTGGGCATCGCGTGCTGGTCGATCGCGTCGAATGGAAGATGATCCCCGACGCCCAGACCGCAGCCAACGCGTTGATGACAGGCGAGGTGGACTGGGTCGAAATCCCGCTGCCTGATCTGCTGCCCACGTTGCGGAAGGCGTCCGGCGTCAAAGTCGGCGTGCTGGATACGTTCGGCCAGATCTGTTTCATGCGTCCCAACCACATCGCCGCTCCGACCAGCAATCCTGGTGTGCGTCGTGCGATGCTGGCCGCGATCGACCAGCAGGAGGTGATGGCCGCGTCGATGGGCGGCGATCCGGAGAACATGTTCACCGGCGTGGGCTTCCTGCGGACCGGCAAGCCGGAGGTCGACGATGCCGGCATGGAGCTGGTGGCCACGAAGCATACGCCCGACCAGGTGAAGGCTATGCTGGACCGCGCCGGGTACAACGGCGAGCGCATCGTCCTGCTGCACGCGACAGATCACTGGTTCTTCAACCCGACCGCAACGGTGATCGCGCATTCGCTGTCCGCCGCCGGCATGAATATCGACGATCAGGCGATGGACTGGGCCACGGTGCAGACGCGCCGAACCAGCCGCGAGCAGATAGACAAGGGCGGTTGGTCGCTGTTTCCCTCGGTCATCGCAGCACCCGATCATCGTGATCCGCTGCTCGCCAACTTCATCCGTGGCAACGGCAAGGAGGCGTGGTTCGGTTGGCCCAGCGATCCGAAGATCGAGCAGATCTACACCGACTGGCTTGGCACCACCGATCCCGCGGAACAGACCCGGCTGGAACGCGCCTACCAATTGCAGGCATTCGAATCGCTGCCGTTCATTCCACTCGGCGGCTATCGGCAGAGTGCCGCCTGGCGCGACAACGTGCATGGCATTCTGAAGGGACCATCCGTGGTGTTCTGGAACGTGAGCAAGGACTGAACCATGCAACGACGCAATTTCCTGCTGGGTGCCGCGGCGGCAACCTTGGCGCGACCGGCGATCGGCGGCGAGACCAAAACGCTGATCTTCATTCCGCAGTCGCCGCTGGCGAGCCTCGATCCGGTGTGGACCAGCGCGATGACCACGCGGAACGTCGGCTTCATGATCTATGACGTGCTGTTCGGCCGCGATGCCGACATGAACCCGAAGCCGCAGATGCTGGCGGGCTACATCATTGAGGATGACGGCAAGCGCTGGGTTATGACGCTGCGCGACAACCTGTGGTTCCATGATGGAACCAAGGTTCTGGCCCGCGATTGTACCGCGTCACTGCGGCGCTGGATGCAGCGCGATCCTGGTGGCGCCACGCTCCAGGCACGGCTCGACGCGTTGGAGGCACCGGACGATCGCACCATCGTGCTGCGGCTGAACAAACGGTTTCCTGCACTGCCCAAGCTGCTGTCAAAATTCCAGACCGCCGCGGTGATGGTGCCGGAGCGCATCGCCAACGGCACAGACCCCTACAAGCAAATGACCGAGATCGTCGGTTCCGGCCCGTTCCGCTTCCTCAAGGACGAATACGTGATCGGCAGCCACGCCGCGATGGTGCCTTTCGAGCGCTATGTGCCGCGGGATGAGCCGGCGAGCTTCACCTCAGGCGGGCATCGTGTGCTGGTGGATCGGGTGGAGTGGAAGATGATCCCCGATCCCGCCACCGCAGCGAATGCGCTGGTGACCGGCGAGGTCGACTGGCTCGAGATGCCGATGCCCGACCTGTTGCCCATGCTTCAGCGGGCGCCGAACGTCGTGACCGGACGGCTGGACAAGTGGGGCTTCATCAGCCAGTTGCGTCCCGACCATGTCACTGCGCCGACCAACAACGTGAAGCTGCGGCGCGCGATCATGGCAGCGATCGACCAGCGTGCGGTGATGGACGCGATCATGGGCGGGGATCCAGAGGGCACCATCGTGCCGATGGGGTTTCTGGCGACCGGCAAACCCGAAGTGGATATGGCGGGGATCGAGGCGCTGACCAAACGCCACAGCACAGCCGAAGTGAAGGCGATGCTGGAGGATGCAGGGTATCATGGCGAGCGCCTGGTGCTGCTCCACACCACCGACCAGCCATTCTACAACTCGGCGTCGCTGGTGGTGGCAGACGAGCTGTCGCGCGTCGGCATGACGATCGACGACCAGGCGATGGACTGGGGCACTGTGCTGCAACGCCGATCAAGCCGGCAGCCATTGGACAAAGGTGGTTGGTCATTGTTCGTCAGCGTCACGCCGGTGCCGGAGTATCGCGATCCGCTGTTGGGCTCGCTGTTGCGCGGCAATGGCAAGGACGCGTGGATCGGCTGGCCCGACATTCCGCGCATCGAGACGGCCTACAATGCGTGGCTCGACAGCGATGACCCAGCAGAGCAGACGCGGCTGGAGCGCGAGATCCAGTTGGCGGCGTTTGAATCGGTGCCGTTCATTCCGCTCGGCCGCTACATGCCGCGGGCCGCATGGACCAAGAGCATCAGCGATCCGCTCAAGGGGCCGGCGCCGGTGTTCTGGGATGTGAGCAAGGCATAGTCATTGCAAGGAGCATGGCGACGAAGCAATCTCGGTCACGCCGTGAGCGCAAACTTTGACCGAGCTTGCTTCGTCGGATTCGCCTCCTGGCAATGACAGATCGCGCTACCGGCCGCTGCGCGTCTTGTACCACGGATGCGCCATACCCGGCGTCTTGACCCGCAGCGTATACACGGACGTGCTGGCGGTCAGGAACAGGGTGCGCAGGTCCGGTCCGCCGAAGGCGCAGTTCGCGCACACCTCCGGCATCTCGATGATGCCGATCTTCGAACCGTCCGGCGCGAACACCCACACACCGCCGGTGCCGGTGCAGAATACCCGCCCGGCCGCGTCCACCTTCATGCCGTCGGGCACACCATTCGTGCCATCCGCCGACATGTCGGCGAACACCCGCCGCCGCACCATGTTGCCCGCCGCATCCAACTCCACCGCGTGGATGTACTGGCACCAGCGCGTGTTCGCGATGTAGAGCGTCCGTTCGTCCGGTGACAGCGCAAGACCGTTCGGATACTCGACCGGCACCGCCAGGCTGACCGCCCCATCCGGCGCGAGGCGGTACACGGCGGCGTCCAGCTCACGCTCGGCCATCGGCACGCGATAGGCAGGGTCGGTGAAATACAGCGAACCGTTCGAATGGCAGATCACGTCGTTCGGCCGGTTCAGCTTCTTGCCCTCGAACCGATCCGCCAGCGTCGTCACCGCGCCGTTCGCCTCGAGCCGCGTCACCATGCGGCCGTCACCCTCGCATTGGACCAGGCGCCCCTGTAGATCAAACGTCGTGCCGTTGCCGCCGATGGTCTTGCGCACCACCTCCGCCTTCTGACCCAGCACCATGCGATAGAGCATGTTCTGGCGAATATCGACGAAGTAGTAGAACCCGTCGGGGTGCCACAGCGGCCCCTCGGTGAATACGAACCCACCCGCGACCTTCTCCAGTTGTGTCGTCTCAAGAATATCCGACAATCCGGCCATTGTTGCTTCCTCCCGCACGAGGCATAAGCGTAGCATCGTCCCACACCGGGCGCGAAGGGTACTCCAATGGAACTCATTGATCTCAGCCGCGAGCTGTTTCACCGCACCCAGACCCATCCGTCGCATCCACCAGTCATCGTCTCGGTGTGGGGCGATCACTCGGAGAAGAAATACGCGGGCAACACGGTGTTCACTTCGAAGGCACTGTCGATCGCATTGTCGGACCACGCCGGTACGCACGTGGATGCGCCGGTGCATTTCGATCCGCGACCGGGCGCACTATCGATCGATGAAGTGCCACTCGAGAACTTCTACACGTCGGCGATCTGCCTCGACCTCTCGCATGCGCCGCTGAAGCACGAAATCACGGTGCCAGAGATGGAGGAAGCACTCGACAAATCCGGCCAGCAGATCCGCCCGCGTGATACCGTCCTGCTCCACATGGCGACCAACGATCGTCTGCTCGGCAAACCTGGCTACCTGCATGATTTTCCCGGCCTCGCGGTTGAATCAGTGCACTGGTTGGCGGATCACGAAATCCTCATGTTCGGTGTTGAAGCGATCAGCCCGGCACCCGAAGGCGAACCCAACTACCTCGCCCACATGGCATGCGCCGAACGCGGCATCACGCACATGGAATGCCTCGCCAATCTCGACAAGCTGGTCGGCCGCGGGCGCTTCCGCTTCATCGGCTTCCCGCTGAAGATCCGCGGCGGCACAGCAAGCCCCATTCGTGCGGTCGCCGTGTTCGAGTGATCAGCCGTTGCGTTTGACCAGCGGTGCGACGAACTGAGGCTCGGTGTCCCAGGGGAACAGGATCCAGGTGTCCTGCGACACCTCGGTGATGAATGTGTCCACCGTGTCGCGTCCTGCCGGCTTGGCATAGACCGCTGCGAAGTGCGCCCGCGGCAGCAGCCCGCGCACCACACGCGCCGTGGCGCCGGTGTCCACCAGGTCATCGACGATCAGGTAGCCGGTGCCATCGCCCGCGGCCGCCGGCGGTTTGATCACCGCGGGCGCACCGCTGTTCTCCTCCTCGATCAGCGAGCCACTGCCGCCCGCCGCGTAGCTCACGATCGACACGCTCTCTACCAGCCGCACATCGAGCTCGCGGGCGATGATCGCCGCCGGGATCAGGCCGCCGCGCGTGATTGCCACAATGCCGGCGAACGGACCCTTGTCCATCAGCCGCCACGCCAGCGCGCGGCTGTCGCGATGTAACTGGTCCCACGAGACGGCGTAGTAGTGCGCCGCCATCAGAACAGCCTGCCGCCGTTCGGCACCTTGAAGTCGGGCTTGATCAGCACGACCGCACCCTCCTCGTCCGGCATGCCCAATGTCAGCACCTCGCTGATGAACGGGCCGATCTGCCGCGGCGGGAAGTTCACCACGGCGCAGACCTGGCGGCCGATGAGCTGATCCGGCCGGTAGTGCACGGTGAGCTGCGCCGACGAGCGCTTCACCCCGATCTCGCCGCCGAAGTCGATGACCAGCTTGTAGGCGGGCTTGCGCGCCTGCGGGAATGGCTGCGCATCGGTGATGGTGCCGACCCGGATATCGACGCGCTCGAAGTCGCCATAGGCAATCGTTTCGGCCATCGGCCGTGCTCCAGTGGTCAGTGGTACCTCGCTGAGCCATACTGGCGGACTTGCCTATCCGTGACCACTGGAGCGAAGCGAAGAATGCGCGATCATCACCTCCCTGGCCGCAGCCCCGTGTACGCGACGCACGGCATGGCCGCCACCTCGATGCCGGCCGCCACGTTGACCGCCCTCGATGTGCTGCGCGCCGGCGGCAATGCGCTGGACGCCGCGGTGGCAGCGACC
The DNA here is from genome assembly GCA_963812505.1 of uncultured Alphaproteobacteria bacterium. GTDB lineage: Bacteria > Pseudomonadota > Alphaproteobacteria > Acetobacterales > Acetobacteraceae > JAMXLO01. The sequence goes on along the minus strand of CAWEVM010000003.1, from coordinate 361,559 downwards.
GCCGTGCTGTGCGTGATCGAGCCCCAGTCCACAGGCATCGGCGGCGACTGCTTCTGCCTCTATGCGCCCGCCGGCGCCGGCAAGGTCTTCGCGCTTAACGGCTCCGGCCGCGCACCGGCCGCCGCCACGATCGACTGGTACGAGCAGCACGGCATCAGCGCACTGGAGAACACCTCGGCTCACGCCGTCACGGTTCCCGGCGCGGTCAACGCCTGGGAGACCTTGCTGAAGGCGCATGGCCGCAAGGGTCTCGATGAACTGCTCCAGCCGGCGATCCGCTTCGCCGCTGACGGCTGGCCGGTGCATCCGATCGTGGCCTGGTCCTGGAAGCGGCTCGAGACAAAGCTGCGCAAGAACGGCACGAACAACACGCATGCATTCCTGCCGAACGGCGCGGCGCCGAAAGCGGGCGACATCTTCCGCAACCAAGCTTTGGCCGAAACGCTGCGCGCTGTCGCGCGTCACGGCGCCAAGGCCTTCTACGAGGGCGCCGTCGCCGCCGACATCGTCGCCACGCTGCGTGCGCGCGGCGGCCTGCACACCGAGGAGGACTTCGCCAACGGCCTCACCAACGCAGAATTCGTCGAGCCGATCACGCTGAACTGGCGCGGTTACGACATGTACCAGTGCCCTCCCAACGGCCAGGGCATCATCGCTCTGATGATTTTGGGCATGTTGGGCGGTCTGCCATCCGCCGCCGACGGGCCTCTCGGTGCGCAGCGCTTTCACCGCCACATCGAGGCGGCTCGGCTGGCCTATCGCGACCGCGACGCGTTCGTCGCCGATCCGTCGCAGACCGATGTGCCGGTGAAGAAACTGCTCAGCACCGAGTATCTGTCCGGCCTGCGCGCGCTCATCGATGACGGCAAAGCATTGCGCGGTCTGCCATCCGCCGGCGAGACGCTGCTCCCGCCGCATCGCGACACGATCTACCTCTGCGTGGTCGATCAGGACGGCAACGCGTGCAGCTTCATCAATTCGCTGTTCGAAGGTTTTGGTTCGGCGATCCTGGCCGAGCGCTCCGGCGTCATGCTGCAGAACCGCGGCTTCGGCTTCCGCGTCGAGCGCGGCCATCCGAACTGCATCGCTCCGCGCAAGCGGCCGATGCACACGATCATCCCTGGCATGGTGATGAAGGACGGTCAGGCTGTGATGCCGTATGGCGTGATGGGCGGCCACTTCCAGCCGATGGGCCACTCGCTGTTCCTCACCAACATGCTGGAATACGGCCTCGATATCCAGGAAGCGCTCGACCTGCCGCGGCTGTTCCCGTTGCGCGGCAAGGTACAGCTCGAGCACGGCATCCCGCGCGACATCAGCGAGAGGCTGGCGCAACTCGGCCATGACGTGGAAACGGTGGAACGCCCGCATGGCGGCGGCCAGGCGATCTGGATCGATCGCGCGCGCGGCTGCCTCGTCGGTGGCTCTGACCCACGCAAGGACGGGCTCGCGCTGGGATACTGATATGACGGATCCCTGCGATCTCGACGCGGTCACGGCACGCCGTCTGATAGGCCATAAGAAGCTCGCGCCTACGGAACTCCTCACAAGCTGCATCGACCGCATCGAGGCGGTGGACCATGCGGTGAACGCCATGGTCGCGCGCGATTTTGACCGAGCCCGCGTCGCAGCGAAATCGGCCGATGCATCCGTTGCGCGCGGCGACGATCTGCCGCCGCTGCACGGCCTGCCGGTCGGCATCAAGGATTTGCAGGAAACCGCTGGTCTGCGCACCACTTTCGGCAGCACGATCTTCCGTGACAACGTCCCCGCTGCTGACGAACGCATCGTGGCGGCGGTGCGCGAGGCCGGTGCGATCGTCGTCGGCAAGACCAACACGCCTGAATTCGGCGCCGGTGCGAATACGCGAAACGCCGTCTATGGTGCGACCGGCAATCCATTTGATCCGACCCGCTCTGCCGCCGGCTCTTCCGGTGGATCGGCTGTCGCGCTCGCCACCGGCATGGTTCCGATCTGCTCTGGCTCTGACACCGGCGGGTCGCTGCGCAACCCCGCCGCGTTCAGCGGCATCGTCGGCTTCCGCCCGACGCCGGGTCTGGTCGCCAACGAGCGGCGAGGGCTTGGCTGGAGCAACCTCTCGGTCGCTGGCCCGATGGCGCGCACCGTGCCGGATGTCTGCCTGCTGCTCTCCGCCATGGTGAGCGACGATGCGCGCGATCCGCTGGCGACCACGGTGCACGGCCGCACGATCCGCCGACCGGACGATTTCGCCGTGCCGAGCCGCATCGATCTGTCTCGACTGCGTATCGCGCTCACACCGGATTTTGGCTTCGCGCCCACCGAGCGTCACATCGCCGAGGTGTTCGCCGACAAGACCGGGCTGTTCCGCCACGTGTTCGGACGCGCGGAGGATACCACGCCCGACTGCACAGGCGCCGATGAAGCGTTCGAGGTGCTGCGCGCCGTCGCGTTCCTCGCCGGCCATTTGGAGAAGCTGCGCTCTGACCCACAGGACATCGGGCCCAATGTGCGCGCCAACGTTGACGAGGGTCTGCGCTATACGGCGACCGACGTCGCACGGGCGCACGCATTGCAGACCGCCATGTACCGCCGCTGGCAGGACTTCTTCCAGCACTGGGACGTGATCCTGACGCCGTCGATCACGATCAGTCCGCGGTCGTGGCGCGAGCTATATCCGGCGGAGATCGACGGCAGGCCCGCTCGGACATATTTCCACTGGCTGGCGCTGGCTTATGCGGTGACCCTGCCGGGTCATCCGGCGGTGTCACTGCCGGTGGGTCTCGACCGCCATGGGATGCCGTTCGGCCTGCAGATCGTCGGCCCGCGTGGCGGTGATGCATTCGTGCTGTCGGTTGCCGCCGAACTGGAGGCGCTGCTGGCGGGCGATACGCGCACGGCGCGGCCGGTGCCGGACATCGCGCGGCTCAAGTCGGCGCGGCCGATCAGCGAGATGCCAGGTTTTCTCGGCTTCGATTGAGGTTATAGGTGCGGCGGCACCCTTCGTTGCAAGGTCCGAACCCGTCAGCGCCTGACGCGCCGGCCGCCGCCGATGCAGCCAAACCAGCGTCCTCCAGGCGGCGTGCAAGTTTCAACGTGTCGAACGGGACCGCGTTCATGGCCCAACCTTATGGCAGCACGTACAAGGCAGTCCAGCAGCGATAGCCTAACGCGCGATTGAAACAGCCTTCGTCACCAACCGGATGAACTCATCGACCGCTGCCGGATCCATCCAGCGCATCACCGCCACCAGATCGTTCGTCGGATCGACCCAGGTGATGTTGCCTCCAGCCCCCGAGGCAAAGAAGCTCGCCCCCGATGCGCTTGGATAGCGCGTCCTCTCGGTATTCAGCCACCAGAGCAGCCCATAATTCGAATGCAGCGCGCAAGGCTTCAGTGACTCCTCGATCCAGCTCTCGGGCAGCAACTGCCGCCCTTCCCACGCGCCGCGCCGCGCCATGAGCAGCCCGATGCGCGCCTGGTCCTCGGCGTGGATCGAAATCCCACCGCCCCAATGGCTGCCGCCTGACACTGACTCGATCATCCTCCCGTCGATCTCCACCATCGATGTGCGATAGCCGTGCCAGCTCCAGTCGGACGAGGCGCCGACGGGACGCATGATGCGTTCGGCAAACACCTCCGGCAGCGGCCGGCGGAAGCGCCGCAGCAGAGCCAGCGCCAGCCGGTTCACCCGCACGTCGTTATATTCCCAGAACGTACCGGGCGGCCGCAGCGGTCGCGCATCACCCTTGCGGCCCTTCCCCTCGACGGCGAGATTGCGATTGCGGTCGACGATGTCGGACTTGCCGAACAGCGTGCCCTCCCATTCCGAGGTCTGCTGCAGCAGATGCCGCCAGGTGATGGCCCCGTTGTGTGGACCGTCGAACCCGCCGTCGTCCACCGTCCGGCCAACCGGCTCGTCGAGTTCCGCGATCAGCCCGTCAGCCACCGCGATGCCGGCGAGCAAGCTGAGGTAGCTTTTGGCGGCCGAGAAGGTGAAATCCACCTGCCGCATGTTGCCCCAGTGCGCAACCATCGAACCTCCCCGCAGGATCAGCCCATTCGGACCACCTCGTGGATGGATGGACCCAAGAAGCTCGTTGTCCGGTGGTGGCTCGAAGAAGCCGGCCTCAAGGTGCGCGCGCAGATCGCGCGGCCATGGCGTCTCGTGCGACAGAGCGAAATCGATAACGCCGTCCACCATGGATCCTCCTCGGTGCTTGCCCCGGGATACCACATCGACGTCAGGGCGCGCATACTGCAACCGGGAATCGCCAGCGCGGGATCAACCGTCGGGCGGGGCATTGGGACCGGGAGACGCTCGTGGCAAGGCTTGAGCGCAACGTGAAACGTGCGGCGCTGCTGAGCAGCCCGCTGTTTGCTGCCATGCGATCCGACGAACTCGACGAGATCCTGAAGTTCGCATCGGAGCGCCGCGCCCGCCGTGGTCAGACGATCCTTCAGCGCGGCGATGATGGCTCCTCGCTGATGGCAGTGCTGCGCGGCCGCGTCCGCATCAGCTCGGTCTCGGGCGACGGCAAGGAAGTGACCCTGAATGTCATCAACCCTGGCGAGATTTTCGGGGAGATCGCGCTGCTCGACGGCGAACCACGCAGCGCCGATGCCACCGCGATCGAGGACACCCTGCTGCTGGTGGTCGAACGGCGGCACTTCCTGCCCTTCCTGCGCCAGAACGAGGGTCTGTTCCTTCGCCTGCTTGCCGTGCTGTGCAACCGACTGCGGAGAACCAGCATAACGTTGGAAGAGATCGCGCTGTTCGATCTGCCGGTGCGCCTCGCGCGTGTGCTGCTGAAGCTGGCCGACGACTACGGCCGGCCGAATGCCGCCGGAACGCGTATCGATCTGAAGCTTTCTCAGCGCGATCTGAGCAATCTGGTCGCTTCGTCACGCGAGAGCGTCAACAAGCAGTTGCGCACGTGGCGTGAGACCGGCGTTGTCGATCTGGAAGAGGGCTTCATCGTGCTGCGTCGGCCGGCCGAATTGCACCGGCTCATCGAGGTCAAATGACACTCAATTCTGTCATCGTTCGGGCGGCGGCGGACCATTCGGCAAGACAAGCGACGCTCTCGTGCATCAGGTCCAGGAGGCCGGAGAGCTGCTCTGCGGCCGGTTCCTCGCCGGCCAGCGTCTGCTCGATCTGGGCGGCGGCATTCCCGAGGCGCAGCAACCCCACACTGCGGGCCGTGCTGGCGAGCGTGTGAACCTCGCGCAGCAGCTTGTGTCCGCGGCTGTTGATCGATTGCTCAAGGCGCTCGATCGTTCGCGGTGCCTCGGACAGGAACAGCCGCGTCACGTCGGCCACGCCATCGGCGCCGATGTCATCGGCAAGTTGGTCCAGTACCCCCCCATCCAGTAACGGCGACACAGGCGTCCTGGTCTTCCGCGCGGCACCCGGCATCATGACCGCCTCGATCGCGGCGGCGAGGCGCTCGGCTGTCACCGGCTTGCTGACAAAACCATCCATGCCCGCCCGACGGCAGGCCACCTCGTTGCCTGGCTCGGCGCTCGCCGTCAGTCCGATGATCGGCGTGCATCCGTTCCGCCCGGGCTCGCTCCGGATCATCCTGGTGGCGGTCAGGCCGTCCATCCCTGGCATCATTACATCCATCAGGACCAGCTCGTAGGGTGTCGAGTGTACCGCCCGCACCGCGGCCGTCCCGTCGGCGACCGCGTCGACATGATGACCCATGCGCTCGAGCAGGCGGCAGGCGACCATACGATTGGTGACGTTGTCCTCGACCAGCAGAACGTGCAGCCGATGCACTGTGGCCCGCGGGGCTGACGTTGCGACCTCGACGCCGGGATTGTCCACGGGCGCATCCTTCAGCATGACCTCGAATCCGAAGGTGCTGCCGACTCCTGGTGCGCTATTGACGAACAGCGACCCAGCCATCCGCTCGACCAGCTGCCGGCTGATGGCCAGGCCAAGACCGCTGCCGCCGAACCGCCGCGAAATCGAGCCATCCACCTGACCGAACTCCTGGAACAACCGTGGCAACGCATCGCGCGGAATACCGATTCCGGTATCATGCACCTCCACCGCCAGCCGCACGCCGCCCGCTTCGTGCCGCTTGCCCGCGACCGTCACGTGCACGCTGCCCCGTTCGGTGAACTTGATGGCGTTACCGATCAGGTTGAGCAGCACCTGTCGCAGCCGCCCCGCATCACCCACAGCGCATCGCGGTGTGTCTTCGGCAACTGCGAGAGTGAGATCCAGCCCCTTCGCATGTGCCGCGCCCGCGAGCATATCCACCGTGCCGGTAAACGTTGCACGCAGGTCGAAGGACACCTCCTCCAATTCCATGCATGACGCATCCAGCCGCGTAAAATCCAGGATGTCACTGATCAAATGCAGCAGATGATCGCCTGACTGGCGGATGATCCGCACATAGTGCAGATCTTCCGCTTCGAGCTTATGGTCGAGCAGCAGTCCCGCGGCACCAATGATGCCGTTCAACGGCGTGCGAATCTCGTGGCTCATCACGGCAAGCAAGCGAGAACGCGCGCGACCCGCCTCCTCGGCCGCGTCACGGGCGGCCGCGATTTCCAGCTCGTTGCGTTTCTGTTCGGTGATGTCGGTATAGGTCCGCACCGCCCCACCATTCGGCAGCAACACCGTGCGCACCTCGAGTACGGCGCCGTTCGGACGCTCCTGCTCGTAGACCGGGACGCCGGCCTCCAGCGGGTCGACCATCGATGGGGAGGCATCAGTTACCGATTCAAATTCCCCCTGCTCTCTCTGCCAGCGAATGATCGCATCGAAGCGCGTGTCCTCGTGCATAAGCTCTGGCGGCAGCCCCAGCAGATCGCGGACACGGCGGTTGATCACGCCGACGCGACGGTCCCGATCCACCATGATGATGCCCTGGCTCATGTTCTCCAAGGTGGCGGTCAACCTGTCCTGATAGCCGGCAAGCCGCCGGCGATGGATTGCCAGGATGATGCCGATGCACAGCACCAGGGCCGAGAGCCCGATACCAGCCCCGACATACTGAAAGCGATGCTGCCTATAGGGCGCGAAGACCTCTTCGGAGCCATAGCCGACCAGGACGACGAGAGGGTAATCGGCAAGACGGCGATAGCTGACGATTGCCGGTCGTTCGGTCATCTCGGCGACGGCCAGTTGGTAGTTGCCGTTCCCGGCCAGCGAGGCTCGTTCGAGCAGTGGCGAATTGGTCAGCGGCCTGCCGATCAGTCCCGGAACCGGCCTCCCGGCGCGGACGTAACCATCCAGTCCCACCAACATGACGAAGCCGCCACCGATCTGAAGCGACTCGTAGAAGCGCGCGAGATAGGAGGGATCCAGCGACGCGACGACAACACCAAGGAACTCGCCATCAAGGCCAATGACGCGTCGCGTGAACTGCACGGAATAGCGGTTCGACACGCGGCCGAGCAACGGCTTGCTGATGAACAGCGTGTCGGGCCTGGCTCCAACATGAACGCGGAAATGCTCGCGATCGCTGAGATCGACCGGCTGACGTGTTCCGGCAAGGTTGCTCTGCACCAGCATGCCGGACGCATCGATCAGAGAGAGCTGAAAGGTCTGATCGTTGATGAACGGCCGATCGCTCACCCAACGGGCGAGATCGAAGCGTCCCGGATCCCGCGCATATGAATCGCGGACGATCAGCAGCACCTGATCGATCGCGGCAATGGAACGGATGATGTTCTCCTCGAACGCGAGTGCCAGGTTGCTGGTCTCCTTGATCGCGGCGCGCTCTGTGGCGGCGCGCTCCTGCCGGACCTGAAGCCAGATGCCGCCCCAGATAAGCAGCAGGACACAGCCCAGCAGGAGCGCCTGCACCAACGTGCGGGCGCTCCTGCAGCGCCACCAAGTCCTCATGCGTGCACTGCCTTCGTGCGGCGCGCGAGCCAGGCGTGCAGCGCGGCTTCCGACATCGGCCGGCCGAACAGCCAGCCTTGTCCGATCTGGCAGCCGACGTCGCGTAACCGGATCGCCACCGATTCGGTTTCCACGCCCTCGGCAACCACCGACAGGCCCAGCTCACGCGCCAACGAGATGGTGGCGCGCACGATCTTCCACGCCTCATCGTCGGTTTCGCACGAAGCGATGAAGGACCGGTCGATCTTGAGCTCGGTGAAAGGCAGTCGGAGCAGGCTGAGCAGCGACGAATAACCGGTGCCAAAGTCGTCCAGCGACAGCCCGATCCCCTTGATGCGCAGCCGGGTCAGCAGCTCCATCGCAAGCAAGGGACTGGCGATGAAGGTGGTTTCGGTGATTTCGGCCATCAGCGCTCCAGGCGACAACCCGTGTTGCAGCAGCAGCGCCTCGATTTCCTCGGGGAGTGCCGGATTGGCCAGCACCAACGGCGAGATGTTGACGGCAACGACACAGCTCGGGTGATGGCGGCGCCAGCGCCGACAGGCAGCGAGCGCATCGGCCAGAATGCACCGTGTGAGCGGCACGATCAGGCCACTTTGCTCAGCCAAGGGGATGAAAACATCCGGCCCGACCGGTCCACGCGGTGCATGACGCCAGCGTGCGAGCGCTTCAAAACCAACGACCTCTCGGCTGTTCAGAGTGACCTGCGGCTGGAAGGCCGTCACGATCAGATCGTGGTCGAGTGCTTCGCTCAGCTCCTCGACCGTCGGCGGTGCCGGACAGGCATGGCTGGATCGGACCCGCGAAGGCAAGGGGTTCGCCAAAAGTGCGCGGAGCGTGGCGAGGCCGACCGGCTTTGCCAGCGCCCCGGCGACCCGCAGGCCAAGCTCGGTGGCATACCGGATGCTGGCCGAACGCACTCGGTCGTCCAGACGCGAGATGAAAATCACCACCGGATCGGCAGGGTTCGCCGCGATCAGGCTGAGCAGGCTGATCCCTTCCCGCTCGCGGAGCGACAGGTCCAAAATGATGACATCATAGACATGCTCGGCGATGCGGTTGCTCGCCTCCTCCAGCGAGCTTGCGCTGTCGGCGGCAAAGCCGAACGCCGTCATTGCACGGGTGACGATCAGGCACTGGACGGGTTCGTCGTCGACGACCAGGAGACGACGAACGGTGTCGATATGCGTGTCCACGTATTCTCCCGGGCGGCGCTGAACTGGCCGGCAATTGTGGCGAAGAGGGATGAAAGAGCCGTGAAGCGACAGGCGTTGACACGGCGCGGTGCAACCCGGTGTTCTAGATCGCATGCGAATTGTAGCGTGCATCGTTGCGGCATCGGTCCTGCTGCTGGCTGGACCGGCGGCATCCCAAGGCACGATGCAAAGCCAGTACTTCATCACCAGCGACGGCGTGCGCCTGCATTACCTGGAGGCCGGACCCCGACTCGGCCACACCATCGTCTTTGTGCCAGGCTGGACCATGCCGGCCTGGATCTGGCTGCCACAGATTCAGGCATTTGCGGGGCACTATCACGTTGTCGCATTCGATCCGCGCGGTCAGGGCGACTCCGACGCACCTGCCTCAGGCTACGAGCCAGGGCGACGCAGCCAGGACATTGCCGAGTTGATCGCAAATCTGAAACCGGTGCCGGTACTGCTGGTTGGCTGGTCACTCGGCGTACTCGATACGCTGGCCTATGTGCGGGAGCACGGCGACGAGATGGTGGCGGGGCTGGTCCTGGTCGATAATTCGGTTGGCGAAGAGCCACCCCCGCCGCCTCATGCGCCGCGCCGGCCTGTGCCCGCACTGCCGCACGCCATCGCCATGCACCGCTTCGTACTCGGCATGTTCCATCACCGGCCGAGCGAGAGCTATCTTGACCGCCTCACCGAGGCGTCGCTGCACACCCCTGAGCGGGCGAGCCGGGCATTGCTGGCGTATCCGTGGCCCCGCGCCTGGTGGCGTGACGCGGTGTATTCCACCACCAAACCGGTGCTCTACGTCGTGAGGCCCGGCTGGCTGTCCGAGCAGGCGGCAAATCTCGCACACAACCGGCCGGGGACGCAGATCGCGATATTCGGTGACGCTGGCCACGCGCTGTTCGTCGATGACGCGGCACGGTTCAACGCGCTGCTGGCAGCCTTCATCACGCGGACCATATGGCCGTGACGGCGCGCGCCGGTCTGGTGCCGCTATTCCTCGTGTCGCTGGCCGCAGTGGGATACGAGACGGCACTCACCCGCTACTTCGCGGTCGCCAAGTGGTCCGAGTATGGCTACTGGGTGATCTCCATCGTGATGGTGGGGTTCGCGTTCAGCGGCGTACTCCTGGCGCTGTTCCGCGATGTGTTCGCACGCCACGGCGAGACGCTGCTGTCGGCGCTCCCGGCGCTGCTGGTGGCGACGGCGGCGATCGGCTTCCATTTCACTACCACAAACCCATTCAACCCGCTGCAACTGCAGAACCCGGTGACCTGGGAGGCGCAACTCTGGAACATCGCCGGGTATTACGCGTGCCTGCTGCCTTTCTTCTTTCTGGCCGGCACGTTCGTCAGCCTGAGCTTCGTGCTGAATGCCGACCGCATTGGCCAGGTCTACGGCTATGACCTGACCGGCGCCGGTACCGGCGCGGCGTTCGTGCTGGCCGCGATGTTCGTGGTGCACGCGTTCTTCCTGGTGCCGCTGTTGCTGATCCCGCTGGCGGCGAGCGCCTGCTTTGTGGCAGGGCGCCGACGCTGGGCGGGCGCGGCGGCGGCCGGTGTCGCGTTACTCGGCGCAGAGGCGCTGCTGCTGCTCGACAATCGGGCGGAATTCAACGACTTCAAGGCGATATACGCGCCGCTGCACACGCCGGATGCACACGTGGTCGCCAGCGTGCTGTCCCCGCGTGGCGACTACGCGCTGCTGGACGATTTCACCGAACGGGTGGACACCGACATATCCAACAACGCCGGCATGCTGGGTGTGCCGGGACCGCCACGCACCTTCGGCCTGTACCGCGACGGCAACCGGATCGCCGCACTGCCCAAGCCTGGTGAGTTGGACGTTGGCTACGCGCCGGCGTCGCTGGATGCGCTGCCGTATCTGCTGATCCCGCACGCGAGCGTGCTGCTGGCGGGCGCATCGGGAGGCTTCCGCACCGCGGAGGTCCTCGCGCTGGGCGCGGCGCATGTCCATGTGCTCGAGCCGGAGCCGGTGCTCCTGCGCGCACTGGAGCACGGGCTTGGGCCGTCGCCTGCGCGGGTCGGCGACACACGGGTGACGGTGTCCGGTGCCGGGCCGGTGGCGGCAGTCCGCTATGGCGGCGATTACGACATCATCGACCTGTCGGCCGATTTTCTCGATACCGCCGAGGCCAACGTCACGGCATTTACGGTGCAGGCACTCGCGAGCGACCTGCGTGCGCTGCGGCCAGGTGGGATAGTGTCGATTCCGGTATCGATCCGGGATTTTCCGGTCTACGCATTGCGTGTGCTGGGAACCGCACGGGCCGCACTGCTCGCCGCAGGCATCGAGGATCCGGCGGCGCATGTGATTGTCTATCGCTCGGCGTGGAGCGCGCGCATCCTGTTGTCCAACCGGTCCTGGGACGCCGCGCGTATCGCCACGCTGCGCAAGTTCAGCGATGAGCGCTCATTTGACGTGTCGTGGTATCCAGGCATGGATCCGGTTTCCGCGCGCGGCAGTATCTACAACGACCTGCCAGCGGTTTCGTTCGCCAATGGCGAGGTCACCTCCGACGGTCCGGACGATTCGATCGCCGACGAAGCACGTCCGGTGCTTGCGAATGCCCCGACGCCGTCGCGCTCAGCCTTCAACCTGGCGCCGATCACACTGGATCGACCGTTCTTCTACGCGGTGCTGCGGCTGGATCAGCTCAACACGATCTTGCAGCGGCTGGAGATTCTGCCGCAGTCGGAGATCGGCGCACTGGTCAATCTCGCCGTGCTCGCACAGGCGGTGGTGATCGCACTGCTCGTGCTGCTGGTGCCATTGGTCGCGCCGCGCAGGCTGCGCCTTCCGGAAGTCGGACTGCTGCGGCCCATCGTGTATTTCCCGGTACTTGGCCTTGGATTCCTCTTCATCGAGATCTTCCTGATCGAGAAGGCCAGCCTGTGGCTGAACGACCGCACGTCGGGCTTCGCGCTGGTGCTCACCGGCATGCTGATCTTCTCCGGGCTGGGCAGCATGATGGCGGATCGGCTGAAGCGCACTCGGCAAGGCATCATCTTTGCCGGCATCGCGATCATCTGCTGGTGCGGCATCGCGCTGACGGGACTTCAGCCGGCCATTCTCGCGACCCTCGATCTGCCGTGGATCGTCCGCGCCGGCCTGGTGTTGGCGGTGCTCGCCCCGGTGTCGCTGGCGCTCGGCCTTCCCTTCCCGCTCGGCCTGGCGCGCACCGGCTCCAGTGCGATGCTCCCCTGGGCCTGGGGGCTCAATGGAGCCTTCTCCGTGGTCGCCACGCCGCTCGCCAACCTGATCGCCCGCGAGGCCGGCTTCAGCCGGGTTCTGCTCAGCGCCGCGATACTGTATGTGGTCGCGCTGATGGCATTCCCTGTAGCGAGGACGAATAACGCGTGGCATCTTTCAGCACGATCACGCGCCGCGGAGTGATTGCTTCCGCCGGCGCGCTTTGCCTGGCGCGGACGGCGCGCGCCACATCCGCCTGGAATCTCTCCGCCTACGAGACGGCGATGCGCGCCTCGGGCCGCCAGGTCAGCCTGACCGAGGCCCAGTTCGACGCCATTCAGAAGCGCAAGCCCGCGGCGATGAAGCTCATCGATTCCTACCTGAAGCAGCATCTCGGCGCCGTGGATCCAGTCGTCATGGCCGCGTTCGAGACCGTGCCGCGCGAGTATTTCCATTACATCTACTCCGAGCACCGTGCGACGCCCGGTGACGCCTACGAGGCGGAACCCAAGCCCTGGGGCCTGGGCTATGGCTCCGCGTTGTCGGATTATCTGGGCCAGGCCTACATGACGCAGGTCTGCAAGCCGAAGCCCGAAGACGTGACACTGGAGATCGGCACGGGCAGCGGCTTCCAGAGCGCTCTGCTGTCGCGCATCGTCAAGCGCGCTTATTCGATCGAGATCATCGAGCCGCTCGGCAAGGCAGTCGGCAAGATCTTTGCCCCGCTTGGTTATGAGAATGTCCATACACGCGTGGGCGATGGCTATTACGGCTGGCCCGAGGTGGAGGGCGGCTTCGACATCATCATCGTGACCTGCGCCGCGCAGTACGCACCGCCCGACCTGTTCAAGCAGATCAAGCCGGGCGGGCGCCTGGTTATCCCGATCGGCCAGCCGTTCAAACGCGGGCAGGTGCTCTACGTCTACACCAAGGACGAAGAGGGCAAGATCCACTCGAAGCGCGACATGGGTGTGTTCTTCATCCCGATGACCGGCGCAATCGACAAGACGCCGGCGCCGCATGCCGCAACGGAAAAGCCGGTAACCGACTGACGGCACACTCCATTGTCATTGCGGCCGAAGCGAAGCAATCTCCGTCGCGCAGGTCCCGTGAGAAGCACGATGGAGGGAATGATGAGCTACGAGCATATCCTGGTCGATGTGGAGGACGGCGTCGGCATCGTGACGCTCAACCGCCCCGACAAGCTGAATGCCATGAACCGCAAGCTGTCGGCCGAGCTGCACGATGCGGTGAAGGCGATGGATGCCAACGACGCAGTCGGCTGCATCGTGATCACCGGCGCGGGCACCAAGGCGTTCTCGGCAGGTGGCGACATCCATGAACAGCGTGAGGACGATCGCCGCTACTCGCCGGCACAGCTCGACGCGATGCGCGAGGGTCGCAGGGCGTACGACATTTCGGCCTCTGCCAAGCCGACGATCGGCATGATGAACGGCCTGGCGTTCGGCGGTGCGGCGGTTCTGTCATCCTCGCTCGACATGCGGGTGGGCTGCGAGGACACCAAGTTCCGCTTCCTCGCCGCGGCGTATGGGCGGATCAACAGCACATGGTCGCTGGGGGCACAGATTGGCTGGCCGATGGCGAAGGAACTGCTGTTCACGGCGCGCGTCGTGGAAGCCGAGGAGGCGTATCGCATCGGGCTGCTGAACCACCTGGTGCCGCGCGAGAAGCTGCGTGAGAAGACGATGGAGATCGCGCGCATGATCGCGGGCAACCATCGTGGCGCGGTGATGGGCGTGAAGGCACTGCTGCTGCGGCAGAAGGGCGAGACCCTGGAGCAGCAGTATGAGATCGAGCACGACTACACCACGCATGTGATGCGCGGTGCCAAGGCCGAGGACGCATTCCCCGAGTTCATTGCGCGCAAGGGAAGGGTGCTGACCTGATGGCCATCAAGTACGAGAAGCGCGACGGCGTTGCCTATATCACGCTGAACAATCCGGAAAAGGCCAACATCTTCGACAAGGAGACGTCGGACGAGATCTCCGAGGCCTGGATCGACATGTGGGAGGATCGCGATATCCGATGCGCGATCCTCACCGGCGCGGGCGACCGGCATTTCTGTGGCGGCCACAATCTGGCACCGCGCAAGAACATCACCGAGGAGGAGCGCGAGTACCTGCGGACGCAGCGCATCTTCTGGCCGCTCGCCGGCACGGTGCACGGGCAGAAGACCGGCGTCGACGGCCGCTTCGGCGATCACTATCCGCGCGTTTGGAAGCCGGTGATCGCCGCGGTCAATGGCTGGGCGGCGGGCGCGGGTCTGTATGTTCTGCTGTCCTCCACGGATATCCGCATCGCCAGTGCCGAACATGCGCGGTTCAAGTTCTCACTGCTGTCGCAGGGCTGGATCGGCCACGGCCCAGGGGCGAGCCTGCTGATCAAGCAGCTTCGCTACGCCGATGCGATGAAGATCCTGCTGACCGATGAACCGTTCGACGCGCAGGAGGCTTTGCGGATCGGTCTGATCAACGAGGTGGTGCCGCACGCGCAGTTGCTGGAGCGAGCCGAGAAGTATGCGCGGCATATCGTCTCGCTGCCGCCGGTCGCGGTGCGCATGATGAAGGAGTTCGTGGTCCGCTTCGGCGATCTGCCGACCGACCAGGCGTGGCATGTGCAGAACCTGATCAACAACCTGCTGATCCAGGTGACCACCGACGGCGAGGAAGGCCGTGCGGCATTCAATGCCAAGCGCCCGCCGAATTTCACCGGCGCGCTGCGGCGGCGCGGCGAGGCCTGGGAGGAGCCGTCGGAGGACGACGCGAAGCGCCTCGACGAGGCGTATCGCAGCGGGGAGTTCTAGACTGAGCGCTGCGTCGGAGGCGGAATGCCCGACGGCACTACGGCACATAGAACCTCCGGTACTAAAGCCGCTCTGGCTGCGCTGGGCATCGTCTATGGCGATCTCGGCACCAGCCCGTTGTACACCTACCAGGCAATCGTGGGTGCGGCTGGCGGCCATCCGTCCGCGGCTGATGCGCTCGGCCTGCTATCGCTCGTCGTCTGGACGCTCATTGTCACGATATCGGTCAAATACTGCGTGTTCGTCATGCGGGCCGACAATCATGGCGAGGGGGGCACCCTGGCACTCATGGCCCTTGTCTCCAGCCGCATGAACCGTAGTGGGTTGCTCATCATCATGGGCTTGTTCGGCGCGGCCCTGATCTACGGCGACGGCATCATTACACCAGCAATCTCGGTGCTGAGTGCGCTGGAGGGCGTCAACGTCGTCACCGACGCGCTCAAGCCCTACGTGCTGCCTGCGTCCCTGGCAATACTGCTCGGCTTGTTCCTCGTCCAACCGCGCGGCACCGCCAAGTATCGGCCGCATCTTTGGGCCGATCATGCTGGTCTGGTTCGCCACCATTGCAGTGCTCGGCCTGTTCGGTGTCATCCGCCAACCGATCGTCGTGACCGCGATCAATCCGCTCCAGGCGTTGGGCTTTCTGACGCGTCACGGTTGGCAGAGCTTCGTCGTACTCGGCGGTGTCTTCCTGGCAATCACCGGCGGTGAAGCGCTCTACGCTGACATGGGACACTTCGGCCGCACGCCGATCCGCTCGTCCTGGTATTGGATCGTCCTGCCCGCACTCCTGCTGAGCTACGCCGGCCAGACCGCACTGCTGATTGAGACTCCCTCCCTTACCGGCAACCCGTTTTTCAAGCTGGCACCCAGCGGGACTGTCATTCCGCTGGTCGTTCTCGCGACCGTCGCTACCATCATTGCGAGCCAGGCCATCATCACCGGCGCGTTCTCGCTGACGCGTCAGGCCATGCAGCTCGGCTGGTTTCCGGGCCTGATGATCCGCCAGACTTCAGACGAAGAGTACGGCCAGATCTATGTGCCGTTTATAAACTGGATGATGATGCTCGGCACGCTGGGGGTGGCAGCGGCATTCGGCAGCTCCGATCGCCTCGCGGGCGCATATGGCACCGCGGTTTCCACTACCATGCTGCTTACCACCGCGCTGCTCTACAATGCCATGCGCGATGTCTGGCGTTGGCCGATGGTGTCCGCCGTGTTCGCGACTGGCGTGTTCCTGTTGGTGGACGTCGCATTCTTTGCGGCCAACCTGCTGAAGGTGCGCGAAGGGGGATGGTTCCCGCTGTTGTTTGGTGCGCTCGTCTTTATGGTCATGACAACATGGCACAAAGGCGTGGCGGCAGTGCGCCGCAAGCAGGCGGAGGACGACGAGAGCACGGCTGTGTTCCTGGCCAAGGTCAACCAGGGCGGCGGGATCGCACGGGTGCCAGGTACCGCGGTGTTCTTTAGCCGCGGCGGCACGGCAGTGCCGCGTCAGTTGCTGCGCCACGTCGCTCAGTTCAAGGCGCTGCACGAGTCAGTTGTCACCCTGACAGTCGGCTTCGACGAAATACCGCGTGTTCCTGTCACTGAACGAGCCGTCACCGAACATGTCATCGACGGACTTTGGCATGTGAAGGTGCGCTTCGGTTTTGTTGAAGTGCCCAACCTCACGCTCGCATTGGCCCACGCCAGGGACCAGGGCTGTCAGATCGACCTCGACGATGCCCTATACTTTGCCGAGCATGATCAGGTGGTGCGCAGCAAGACACGCCCGCGCCTTTGGGGGTGGCGACGAATTCTGTTCGGCTTCATGTACCGTAACGCGGTCCGCACCCCGGATCGCTTCGACCTGCCCGCTGACAGATTTATCGAGATCAGCCGCCAGATTGAACTATAGAGTGCGGGATCGCGTGTTTTGTTACTGCCGCGCCATGGCGATGCGGACGGCTTCCTCCGGTGAGACGAGGTGATCGGAGTTCTCGGCAGCGTCGGCGATGGCGATCTGCACGCCCTTGATACGACCATTGAAGGCATTGCCGCGTGGGCCGTAGTCCGGCGAGACAGGGGCTCCGCCGTCCTCGCCGACGTCACAGCCGTCATCAGCGGAGAAGACCATCGCAAGCGTCATGGGAATGTCCCCTTCGCCGACCTGCTTGCCGTCAACGTACAGCGTCGCCCTGCCGCCCTTGCCCAGGCCGCCGCCGGCATAGGCGAACTCCATGCGCACCTGGTGCTCACCGGCGGGCAGCCTATCCGCTGACTCGGCGTAGAAGTGCTGCACGCCACCCAGGTTGTAGCAGTATTTGAGCCTGCCGGCTTTGGCGTACAGGCTCCAGCCGCCGATGTTCGCGCCTTGGGCGATGATCACGCCCTCGGCGCCAGAGTCCGGCACCTCGATTTCGGCAGTCACCGAGTGGGATTTGTTCTTTATGTTGAGGACGCAGTTCTCGGACAATCGGCCCATGCCAGGGAACAGCAGCTGGGTGTTTCCCCTGATCAGCACCGGCCGGCCAGCAACGTCCGGGTCGAAGCGCCTGGCGAGGTCATCGTCCATCGGCAATACGTTGTAGCGCGTGGCTTCGATAAGCCACAGGCGCTGCAGCTCGTGCAGCTTCTCCGGCATCTGCTTTGACAGATCGTTGCTCTGGCTCCAGTCCTTTTCCGTGTCGTAGAGTTCCCAGACGTCGTCGTCGAAAGCCGGTGTTTTCTCGCCAATCAGCAGCCACGGCGTCTTGTGCCGCGTCACCGCGGTCCAGCCCTTATGGTAGATGCCGCGGTTGCCGAACATCTCGAAATACTGCGTCTCGTGCCGTTCCGCGGCCTTGGCGTCATTGAACGAATAAAGCATGCTGACGCCTTCGATGGGCTGTTGCGCCACGCCATTCACCGAAACCGGCTCAGGCAAGCCGGCCGCTTCGAGGATTGTCGGCGCGACGTCGATGACGTGGTGGAACTGCCAGCGCATCTCACCCCGCGTGGTTATCCCTTTCGGCCAGTGGATGATGGTTCCGTTGCGCGTCCCACCCCAGTGAGAGGCAACCTGCTTGGTCCACTGGTAGGGCGTGTCCATGGCGTGTGCCCAGCCCACCGCGTAGTGGTTATAGGATTCCGGCCCGCCGAGTTGGTCGATCCGGGCGTTCAGGAATTCCGGCGTCTCGACCGCGGACATTCCGTTGAAGTTCAGCATCTCGTTGAACGTGCCGTGCAGTGTGCCTTCAGCCGAGGCGCCGTTGTCTCCGATGATGTAGTAGACCAACGTGTCGTCAAGGATGCCCAGCTTGTTCAGACCATCGAGCATGCGGCCCACATGATGGTCGGTGTACTCCATGAAGCCGGCATAAACCTCCATTTGCCGACGCAATACTGGTTTCAGTGCCTCCGGCATCTCGTCCCACGCCGGGATTTCCTTGTGGCGCACGGTGAGCTGGCACTCCGGCGGTATGACACCCAGAGCCTTTTGCCGCGCGAAGATCTCTTCGCGGAGCTTGTCCCAGCCCTGGTCGAACTTGCCCTTGTACTTGTCGGCCCATTCCTTTGGCACGTGGTGCGGAGCGTGGGTGGCGCCGGGTGCGAAGTAGACGAAGAAAGGTTTGTCTGCGGCCAGCGCCTTCTGCTGAGAGATCCAGGCCATGGCCTTGTCGGTCATGTCCTCCATGAAGTGGTAGCCCTCTTCGGGAGTCTTCTTTGGTTCGACCGGCGTGGTCCCTTCGTAGATCGTCGGGTACCACTGGTTGGCCTCGCCACCGATAAAGCCATAGAAATACTCGAAGCCGCCTCCGCCGGTCGGCCAGGCATCGAACGGTCCGACAGGGCTCGTCTCCCACACGGGCACTTCATGGCACTTGCCGAACTGCGCGGTCGAATAACCGTTGAGCTTCAGCGTCCGTGCCAGCGGCGACATGGTGTTCGGCAGCACAGAACTGTAACCCGGCGAGCCGCTGGCGATCTCGGTAATGCCGCCCATGCCGGCGGAATGATGGTTACGCCCGGTGAGCAACGCCTGACGGGTCGGCGAGCAGAGAGCGGTGGTGTGGAAGCGATTGTACTTCAGACCGTTCGCCGCCAGCTTCTCCGCGTTCGGTGTCTGACAGGGGCCACCGAAGGCGCTCGCGGAGCCAAACCCTGCATCGTCGATCAGAATGAGCAGGACATTAGGCGCGCCCTTGGGGGGACGTAACTGCTCGATCGGCGGGAACTTCGTCTCCGGATCCTTTGCATCATAGGTAACCAAGCCGCGCCGCGTCGTGTTCGGCATCGGGAGGTGGGAGCGATGCTTCTTGTGGTCGCTGTTCATAATCTCGGAATCCTTGGTGCTGACGCTGACGCGAGTTTCGTGGGTACGAAGAGGGCATCAAGCGAAGCGGACGGCGGATGCACTATGCTCAGAGGGCAGCCCGCTGCGCAAACGTTTTGATGGGCCGCATCGCCGATTCAAGATGCTTGACAAGGGTGCCCGAAACCACCTATTAACCGATGGGTTATCTAACCGACTGGTTAACTACTATGGCCGTCGACCATCTCAGTCGAACCTTCTCCGCTCTCGCGGATCCGACGCGCCGGGCGATCCTGGCGCGGCTCATCTCGGGAGAGACCTCGGTCACCGAATTGGCCGAGCCGTTCGAGATGAGCCTTCCCGCGATCTCCAAGCATCTGAAAGTGCTGGAACGCGCCGGCCTGATCGTGCGCAGCCGCGAGGCACAATGGCGGCCGTGCAAATTGGAGGCGCGCCCGCTGAAAGGTGCCTCAGACTGGCTCGAACGATACCGGATATTCTGGGAACAGAGCCTCGATCGCCTGGAAGGCTATCTCAAGGAACTGCAAGGCAAGGAGAAGCGACGTGGCCGGAAGCATTAGCGCCACAGCGGATCGCGAACTGGTCGTCACGCGCGTCATCGATGCACCGCGCCGGCTGGTGTTCAAAGCCTGGACCCAGCCTGAACACATCGCGCGCTGGTGGGGACCGCAAGGCTTCACCACGATCCACTGCGATATGGACATCCGCGTCGGCGGCACCTACCGCTTCGGCATGCGATCGCCGCAAGGCACCGAGCACTGGAAGCACGGCGTCTATCGCGAAATCGTCGAGCCCGAGCGCATCGTCTTCACCTTCGCCTGGGAGGACCACGACGGTCATCCGGGCCACGAACTGCTCACCACGGTGACCTTCGCCGAGCAAGGCACGAAGACCAGGCTGACACTCCACCAGGCAATGTTCGAGACAACCGAGGGACGCGACGACCATGTCACAGGTTGGACGAGCTGCCTCGAACGCTTTGCCAACCACATGCTTACCGAGGCTTAAGGAGGATTGAGAAATGCAACATCAGATCGTCTCACGCGACGAATGGCTTGCCGCGCGCAAGGAACTCCTGCGCAAGGAAAAGGAATTCACCCGCCTGCGCGATCAGTTGAGTGCCGAACGTCGCGCGCTCCCCTGGGTCAAGGTGGAAAAGAACTACGTGTTCGACGGCCCCGACGGCAAGGTGACACTCGCCGATCTGTTCGATGGACGCAGCCAGCTCGTCATCAAGCACTTCATGTTCGGCCCTGACTGGACTGAAGGCTGCGTGGGTTGCTCGTTCGAAGTGGACCAGGTCCAGGGTGCGCTGATGCATCTCCGTCACCACGACGTATCCTATGCCGCTGTCTCACGCGCGCCGTTTGCAAAGATTGAAGCGTTCAGGCAGCGGATGGGCTGGCCGATCAAGTGGGTGTCGTCGTCCGGCAACGACTTCAACTTCGACTTCCACGTGTCGTTCACGCCGGAGGAAATCGCCAGCGGCAAGGCCTATTACAACTATCGGGAGGGTGCCAGCGTGATCGACGAAATGTCGGGCCGCAGCGTGCTCTACCGGGATGAGTCCGGTCAGATCTTCCACACCTATTCGTCCTTCGCACGCGGCGGCGAGATGTTCCTCGGCAGCTACGCCTTCCTTGACATTACACCAAAGGGACGCGACGAAACCATCAATGGCAACCTCACTGACTGGGTGCGCCATCACGACCGCTACGACGACGACACCGGGTCTTGCTGCCACTGATCGACTGGATCGGACATGAAACTCTTCTATGGCTGGGTCATCGTTGGCGTTGGCATGGTGGTGACCTGTATTGGCATCGGCTCGATGATGTCGCTCGGCGTGTATCTTCAGCCGATGTCGCAGGACATGGGCTGGTCGCGCGCCGGCATCTCGTTCACCGCCGTGCTCAGCTTCCTGGCCATGGGGTTCGGATCGTTTCTGTGGGGATCGCTGTCCGACCGGTTCGGCACGCGCGCCGTCGTGCTGGCGGGCGGCGTCCTGCTTGGCGCCGGGCTCATCTCCGCCAGCCATGCTACCGAGTTATGGCAGTTCCAACTGCTGTTCGGCATTCTGGTGGGGCTGGCCGCGGGCAGCTTCTATGCGCCGCTGATAGCGACCATCACCCGCTGGTTCACCGTCAATCGCAGCCTTGCTGTGGCGCTTGTCTCGTCGGGCATGGGTCTGGGTTCGTTTCTGATCGCACCACTGTCGCGGTGGATCATCACCAACTACGACTGGCGCACCGCGATGCTGACGATTGGCAGCCTCGCCCTGGTCGTCGTTATCCCTGCATCGTTGTTCGTGCGCCGCCCGCCGGTCCTGGCGTATCCCGGCGGCGTGGCCGCAGCAGCCAACGGACGCGATTTCACCATGGCGCAGGTATTGCGTACGCCACAGTTCGCCGCGATCGCGCTCACCCACTTCGCATGCTGCGCGGCGCATTCGGGTCCGATCTTCCACATGGTGAGCTACGCGATCGACTGCGGCATATCGTCGATGACGGCGGCCACGGTGTTCGGCATCACCGGCCTCGCCTCGCTGAGCGGACGCATCGTGTGCGGCCTGATCGCCGATAGGGTCGGCGCCAAGCAGACACTGGTCGCCGGTCTCGCGATCCAGGCACTTGCCGTGAGCCTCTACGTGATCACCAAAGGCACTATCGGATTCTACGCGCTGGCCGCCATGTTCGGCCTCGCGTTCGGTGGCGTGATGCCGCTTTACGCGATCCTTGTCCGTGAGTATTTCGGCGCCAGGATCATGGGCACCGCGTTCGGCACCGTGGCGATGGTGTCGACCCTTGGCATGGCGATCGGTCCGTGGGCCGGCGGCTGGCTGTTCGATACATTCGGCAGCTACTTCTGGATGTATATCGGCTCGTTCGGCATTGGACTCGGTGCGGTGGCCATCGCGCTCACGTTCCGACCGCCCGAACGACAGCCTGTCGCTGCCCTGTCATTGCGAGAAGCGTAAGCGACGAAGCAATCCCCATCGGCGTGATGGAGATTGCTTCGTCACTGCGTTCCTCGCAATGACAGTGCGCCGGACCTGTGCAGGGCGGCGATCTCGTCACGCGGCAAACCGAGTATGTCGAGCAGCACCGCGTCGGTGTCGGCGCCGAGCGCTGGTGCCGGGCCTGCCTGTCGGCCGAAGCTCGCGCGCCACGGCAAGCCAGGCAGAACGCCGCCCTCGTATGCATCCCAGAATCCCCGCGCGCGCAAATGCTCGCTGCCGACAAGGTCCAGCGAACTGGCAAGCGCGGCGGCTGGAATGCCGGCACGCGACAGGCGGTCTGCTGCGCTCGCCGCGGACTGGGTTCGCAGCCACTCGGCAACCGTCTCTCGTTGCACAGGGTCCGGCACGACGCCGCACAGAGCTTGCCATTCCACATCGTTGCCGACCGCGAGCGCAATCCATTCGTCGTCGCCCGCACAGCGAAATGCGCCGTGCAGCCTGTGCCGATCGGATCGATCGCCTTGCGGTACCGGCGCCGCACCACGTTGCGTCTCGAGCAGCGGCTCCGCCAGTGTCCACAGCATCGCCTCGATCATCGAGAAATCGACCCGTGCCACGCCGCCTTGCCTGCGACGCTGCCACAGTGCCGCCGCGACGATGAACGCAAGCATCAACCCGCACATCGGATCGAGCCAGGCGAACCCCACGCGCGGCGGAACGTCGGAATGCCGGTTCAGTCCGGCGAAGCCGGCATAGCATTGCAGCAGCGTGCCGTAGGCGACCGCGTGCGATTCCGGGCCGGTGCGCCCAAGACCGGACGCCGAAACATAGATCAGCCCCGGGTTGCGCTGTTGCAACTCTGCAGCGCCAAGCCCCAGCCGGTCCATCACGCCGGTCGCAAAATTCTCCACCAGTACGTCGCACCGCTCCGCGAGGGACCGCGCAAGACCGACTGCCGCCGGCTGCTTCAGATCCAGCACGATGCCGCGCTTTCCCTGCCCGAGCACGGTGTGCAGCCCGGAATCACGGCCCGGATCGCCTCGGCCGGGCGCCTCGACCTTGACCACATCGGCACCCATCGCCGCGAGATACCGCGTCGTCGTGGGGCCTGCGATCACCCAACTGAAGTCGAGCACGCGCACGCCGGACAGCGGCAACGGACCGCGCGGTTGCTCCGCTACACCTCCCTGGCGCGCGACGGATAGCCCGAACGGAGGACCTGGCGCCTTGGCTGTCCGTTCATCGGGTCCGACCGCACGCCAGAATCCTCGATGCACAAGCTGCGGCAACTCAAGCTGCTCCGCCAGTTCGCGCAGCGGAAAACTTGGTACGCGTGCTGCCTGCGCCGTATCGGCGATCCATTGCTTGTCGTGTGGACGGCTCCAGGCCGACATGAGCGTATGCAGTGCATCCCAGTTGGCCACACGGTCGGGCTTGGTGGCGAAGCGTGGATCGTTACCCCAATCAGGCGATCCCATCGCGACGAGCCACGACGCCCACTGGCGGTCCTCACGTGGCGAGATGGCCGTGTAGCCGTCGCGCGCTGGCAGGATGCAGACCGTGGCACCATTGCCGTCGGTCAGGCGTTTGCGTGAACGGCTTCTGCCGTGCTGCCCCGCGCTGGTCAGCTCGCCCATGGCCATTGTCGCCAGCGCTTCCTCGATCGATACATCGACGATCGCGCCGGACATATGCGGCTGCGCGGCAAACATGCCCGCACACGCAGCCGCGAGTCCGCCGATGAACGCCGACTGCTCGCCCACCGGCCGTATCGGTGCCTCGGACAGATCGTCCACCTGCCCGGTCAGCAGCCGCGCGATGCCGCTGGAATACATCAGGGTGAGATCGCTCGCCGGATCGTTCGCCTTCGGCCCGCTCTGACCGAATGGTGAGATGAACACCAGCGCGGCCGCATCATTCAGTGCACGCAATGCATCGGCATCGCGCTGTTGCGCACGTAACTCGGCTGGACGGCCTTCGCAGATGATCAGATCAGCCGTCGCCAGCGCATCGCGCGATACCACAGGCTTGCCGTCATTGAGATACGCGGCCAGTGGTGTCGCGGTGTCGGGATCTATGCAGACGACATCCGCGCCGACATCGGCAAGCAACCGTCCGCAAACGGCGGCGGCCAAACCCTGGCCCATCTGCACGACACGAAAACCCGCAAGCAACGACATGTGTCACCCGTTCAGGATTGGACGGACGAAATCAGCCAGATTTCCACCGGGAAAGCGAATGCCCCTGATGCCGGCCGCCCGTGCCGCCGCCATGTCAATGTCCTTGTCGCCGATCAGCACACACCGGGCCGCATCGAGTTCCCACGCGCGCATCACGTCCAGCAGCATCCCAGGCGCCGGCTTGCGCCAGTCGCTGACGCATCGATACGCCGGAACCACCGCATCCGGATGGAACGGGCAATAGCGAATATCATCGACCGTACCGCCGGCGCGCCGCACCTCGTCAATCATCCAGTCGTGCAACACAGTCACCGATGCTTCGTCATAGTGGCCGCGCGCCACGCCCGACTGATTGGTCACGACGAACACATGCCAGCCGGCATCGGTCGCATCACGCATCGCCTCGCGCGCGCCTGACATCCACTCGAAGCGGTCACGGCTGCCGACATAGCCGTGGTCGACGTTGATCACGCCATCGCGGTCAAGCAACAGCGCGCGCCTGCGCAACAGGCGTGGAATCTCCTGTTGGGCACTGGCACAATCCTCAGCGATACCGATGTCGCGGAAGTATCCTTCGCTCACCGTGCCGCGCAACGCAGCTCGCGCAGCGAGCCTGGGGAGGATGTCGGTCTCGAGCGAACAGGCCGGCGACAGATCATCGACCACGCCGCGATCCAGCAGGTAGACGCCCGCATTGACGAGGCCGCCGCCTGAAGTGTGTGGCCGATCATTGAGCGCTGTCACCCGATCGCCCTCCAGTGTGACGACGCCATGGCGCGAGGCATCGTCTGCTAGGCGCAGCAGCATCCGTCCGGCAATGCCGGTTTCGTCCGTGTTGCCGGCGCAAAGCAGCCTCGTGAGGTTGCAATCGAACAACGAATTGCCGTTGCACACCAGGAACCGTTCCTCCAGGAGATCCCGGGCGTGAAACAACGCCCCACCGGTCCCGGCCCGCACCGGCTCTCGCGACAAGACAATCCTAACCTTGCGGGGCAGAAGTGCGACCAGTTCCTGGGCCCGCGCTTCGATCTCCTCGGCGTGATGGCCGGCGAGCAGAACGAATTCCGCCACGCCGAAGCGTACGAATTCGCGCAGCAGCCACGCGAGGAACGGGCGGTCGCCGCCCGCCAAAAACGGCCTCGGCGTGCGCTCGGTCAGCACACCGAAGCGTGTGCCCATGCCACCGGCAAGCACGGCGCACTGGCGCACCGTTGTGGGCCGCAAGGTCACGCCTCCGCCGCTGGCTCCCGACTGGCCCGCACCTTGTCGACGCGTCTGCCATCCATCTCCAGCACCTCGAATCGCCAGCCGGAAAATACGATGCGCTCGCCGACCCGAGGCACCCGACGCAGCAGCGCCAGCACCAGGCCCGCAAGCGTGTGATAGCTGCCTTCGGCCGGCAGATCCGGCAGCGAGAGCCGCGACTTCAGCTCATCGACCGGCATCATGCCGTCCATCACCAACGTGCCGTCCCCCTCGCCTTCCCCACCGCCCGGCTGCTCTTCAGTATCGCTCGGATCGCCGACGATCGCCTCGAGCACATCCGACGCGGTGACCACTCCCTCGAAGCTGCCGTACTCGTCCATTACCAAGGCGATCCCGAGCCGATCGGACTTCAATCTTTCCAGCGCATCCAGAGCCGTCACTGTGTCGGGCACCACGATGGGCTGGCGCAACGCCGCTTCGAGCGAGATGTCCCCGCCGTCGAGGATGCGGTCGAGGATGTCTTTCGCCTGCACCACACCGACCACGTTGTCGACCTCTCCCTCGCACACCACGAACCGCGAATGCGGCGCCGACTTCAGGGCCTCCGCGATTTCCCCTGGCGGGTCGGTGCGGTCGATCCATGCGATCTCGGTGCGTGGCGTCATGATCGCGCGTACCGGCTTGTCGGCAAGCCGGAGCAGACGCTCGATCATGTCGCGCTCCTCGGTCTCCAGCACGCCGGCCTGCGCGCCCTCGATCAGCAGCGCCTTCAACTCCTCCTCGGTCACTGTCTGCCGCGGCGTGCGGTGCAGGCCAAACAGGCGGAGCACCGCGCCGGAGGACCTGTCGAGCAGCCAGACGACCGGACCGCTGGCGCGACCCATCCAGGCGATTGCCGGAGCCACGCGCGCCGCGACCTGCTCCGGCTGCCGCAGCGCCAAGTGCTTCGGCACCAGTTCGCCAAACACCAGCGTCAGGTAGGTCGTCACCACGACCACGAGTGCCAGCGAAAGCGTCTCGGCCGCGGACGCAAGTGCTGGCACACCGGCAAGCCACGCCGCCACGTCACCGGCGATGCGCGCGCCGCCGAACACGCCGGTGAGCATGCTTACCAGGGTGATGCCGATCTGCACGGTGGGCAGGAATCGCTGGGGGTCGCCGGCAAGTTCCCGCGCCTTGGTTGCCCCCGGCACCCCCTTGCGTTCCAGAACGGCGAGGCGTGCGCGCCTCACCGAGGCCAGCGCCAGCTCGCTCATCGCGAACACGCCGTTCAGCAGGATCAGCAGCAGGACAATGATGATCTCGAGACCGATGCCCATGATCCAGCATAACGGCGGTGGCGACCTGCCCATAGGGCTACCCAGGGTCACCCCTTGGTGGCGGATGGGTCGAACACGAATGGCAGGGGAGCTTATGTGACGCGTTTGCAGGAGGCGTTATCGGGGACCGACATAGCCCCTCCCATAGCTGCTGCGATTGAGCATTCGCCGGCAGGAAAAGGCCTGATCACGTTTGAGTGTGTCGGTGCGCTGATTCACCGGCGAATCATGGCGGTCCTGGCAAGCGTCGGTATCATTCCCCGGCGGCCTTGCTGCTGAGCCATCATCAGGGAGTGAGCAATGTCCTCTACCGACTCGACCGGTGGGGTTCAGGAGACGCGTGCGCAAGCCTATGCCCGGTCTCTGGAGGTATGGGGCCAATGGCTCCGGCAGTGGCGACGCACGGGTGCGCCACGCTCGCTTCATGTCGCCCTCGCCTGCAAGCAGATCGCTTCGGAAAGGTTTGGCGCCTGGAGGGCGGAGCTGCGAGCCGACCGCTCGGCTCGGCAGTCCATGCGTGCTGCGCGGACTGAACGGGTGCTGGATCAAATGCTGGTCCAGATCAGGGACGACGAGAAGGCAATCGAGTTGGCGCGTGGCCTCGCGGTGGACAATCTGACCGGGGCACTCGCGGACGATCAGGAGGTGCCGTCCGGTAGCCGCAATGCGAGGCCGGCATTCCTTGATGGATGACATGATGCTCATCCGTCGATTACCGGAGGAGCGTCGTTGAGCGCTGAAGCCGAACTCAGTCGTTTGCTCGACATCATGGCCGCCCTGCGCGACCCCGATCACGGCTGTCCGTGGGACAAGGAGCAGAACTTCGCAACGATAGCGCCATACACGATCGAGGAAGCCTACGAAGTGGCCGATGCAATTGCACGGGCCGATTTCGGCGATTTGCAGGGGGAACTTGGCGATCTGCTGTTCCAGGTCGTCTATCACGCGCGCATGGCCGAGGAAGCCGATCGGTTCGACTTCGCCAAGGTCACTCGGGCGATCGCCGACAAGATGATCCGCCGCCATCCTCATGTGTTTGGCGACGCGGAGACGCGCAACGCCGCAGAACAGACCGAGGCCTGGGAGGCCCAGAAGACGGTCGAGCGGGCTGCCAGGGCCGAGACCGGAGCACTCGCGGGTGTGCCGGTTGGCCTCCCCGCCCTGCTGCGTGCCGCCAAGCTGACCGCCCGCGCCGCGCGGGTCGGCTTCGACTGGCCGGATGCCGCTGCTGTGCTGACCAAGCTGGATGAGGAGGTGGCGGAGCTTCGCGCGGAACTACCCGATGCGAGGCCGGAGCGGCTGGCGGACGAAGTGGGTGATCTGCTTTTTGTGCTCGCCAATCTGGCGCGCAAGCTCGATCTGGATCCCGAGGCATGCCTGCAAAAGGCGAATCTCAAGTTCTACAAGAGGTTCAGCGCGATCGAGCAAGCGGCGGCGGTTAAAGGAAAGACATTGGCTGAGACGTCGCTGGAGGAAATGGAAAGCGACTGGCAGAATATAAAGCACAACAAGGATCTGGGGACCTGATTTCCTTTGACGGGTCAGCAAAGCCTGATCCGGATCGACAGCGTCCTGTGCTCGCCTGGCGGGATCAACATCAGGCCGGGCTTGTCGCGGAATTCACCGTCAAAATCGGCCGGGCTGGCAGTGCCGTGCCACGGCTCGATGCAAAGAAAGTCCCCCTGTGCGCGTGACCACAGGCCGAGTTGGCGGAAGCCCTCCCAGGCGACCTCGATCGCCGGTGCGTCGGGAGCGGTATAGCGCACTGATCGGCTGGCGGGGTCCGGCAGGATCACGGCGTCGGCAGCGAACAGCGCCGGCTCGAGGGCAAGAGTTCGGCCAGCGATCGGCGTCGGTTCCGATTGGGCTTGCAGCAATCCATCCGCCAGCCGCCGTATGGGCGCCGGCTCCGGCTCGGCAAATTCCAGCGCGTGCGCCGTCTTTTCCACACCATCGGCCAGGGGCCAGGCAAACGCCGGATGCGCCCCAAGAGACGCGGGCAACACGCCGCGCCCGGGATTGGTCACCGTGAAGCGCTGCTCAATCGCGTCATCGTCCAGCGCGTAGGCGATCTCCAGCCTGAAGGCGAAGGGATAAGCCGCGCGCGTCTCCGCATCCTCATGCAGCACGAGGCGGCAGGCGGTAGCGCTGCGATTGAGCCAGGCGAATCGTTTGTCGCGGGCAAAGCCGTGTTGCGTGAGCCGATGCGCCCTGCCCTCGTGGCGCAGCGTGTCATCCTTCAGTCGACCGACTATGGGGAACAGCACCGGGGCATGACGCGGCCAGATTGGGCCTGCCTGCCACAGCACCTCGGCGCCGCTCGCATCGCGCAGCGAGCAAAGCTCCGCGCCATCTGCCTTGACCTCGGCAGACAGAGTTCCGTTCGACATCGCGTGCCGATCCATCACGTGGCAACCATAGCGCGGACGTTCTCGTGTGGCGACTCACCCGATTGATCGGCTCAGCGAATTGGTTGTAGATATCGCTGCATCTATGATCGTAGATGCAGCATGCCGCAGAAAGGCGGGCATTACGCGTTCAGTTCGGCCTTCACTGCCGCTGCCAGATCACGCATACGGAATGGCTTCCTGAGGAACCGCCGCTGTACCTGCTGAGATACGAAATAGCCGGAGATCAGGATGATCTTCAGATCGCTCTGACGCCGTGTCGCGAGATCTGCAAGTTCGATTCCTGACATGTCGGGCATACGAATATCGGTGATGATCATGCGCAAGTCTGGATTGTGCTCCAGCAGATTGAGCGCCTCGGCGCCGCCCGGCGCCTGGATCACCTCGTAACCAATATCCCGCAGGAACTCGGCCACGATGATCCGGACCTCGGGGTCATCGTCCACTATCATCAGCTTCGGGCGGCGCGTGCGCCCGTCGGTGGCAGAGGCAGCCTCACTATGCGTCACGCTGGACAACGGTCGCTCCCCGAATCAGTAAGGGATTCGTTCTCCCTTCAGGCACCATCCGCGCCATGTCCAAGTAGGGCGTCGACTGGCCGCCGTCACTAGCACTACAAATTGCTTGCGGCCCACGCCGATGATGGTTCAATACCGTGACGTTTAATCACAACCGCGCGACTACTCGGAACATCTGCGTTATTACCGTCATCTCGACGTTACATACAATTCGTGCAATGAGTTTTTGACGAACTGTGTTCACGAGGATAACGCCCAATGGTCACTCCATTGCGCCAGGGTCCCCTCGCCCGCTTCAAGGTGATCGACCTGTCCCGCGTCCGCGCCGGGCCTACTGCGGTGCGGCAGCTTGCCGATTGGGGCGCTGAAGTCGTCAAGGTCGAGTTGCCGGAGGGCGATGCAGGAATGGGCGGCGAACGGCATGGCCCGGACTTCCAGAACCTGCACCGCAACAAACGCAGCATGACGCTCAACCTGAAGTCCGCAGAGGGCGTGGCGATCCTGAAGCGCCTGGTGCGCGACGCCGACGTACTGGTGGAGAACTACCGCCCGGATGTGAAATTTCGCCTCGGTATCGACTATGCGAACTTGCGATCGATCAATCCGCGGCTGGTCTATGCAAGCATCTCTGGCTTCGGTCAGGACGGGCCGTACCGCGAACGTCCCGGCTTCGACCAGATCGCGCAGGGCATGGGCGGGTTGATGTCGATCACCGGGCTTCCGGGACAGGGGCCCGTGCGCGTCGGCATTCCGGTTGCCGACCTCACCGCCGGCATCTTTTGTGCAATGGGCATTCTGGTGGCGCTTTTGGAGCGTGAGCAGTCCGGCGAGGGCCAATGGGTGCAGAGCAATCTGCTCGCGGCACAGATCGCCATGCTGGACTTCCAGGCGGCGCGTTGGACGATAGGCCATGAGGTGCCAGGACAAGCCGGCAATGATCATCCGACCAGCATCCCGACAGGCGTGTTCCAGACAGCCGACGGCTACATGAATATCGGTGCTGCCGGCGAGGCGATCTACCAGCGGTTCTGCAAGGTGCTCGATGCGCCGGATCTGGCGACTGATCCGGATTTCGCCACCAACTCGGATCGCTCGAAGAATCGCGCGCGGCTGAATGAGGCGATCGGCGCGATCACCTGCAAGCGGACGACGGCCGCATGGATCGACCTGTTGAATGACGCAGGCGTGCCGTGCGGACCGATCTACAAGATGAACGAAGTGTTCGCCGATCCGCAGGTGCAGCATCTGAACATCACGCGCCACGTGCAGCACAAGGTGCTCGGCGATGTCGAGGTGGTCGGCCAGGCTGTCGAGCTGTCGCGTACGCCGTGGAGTGTGAGGAGCGCTTCCCCGGAACCAGGCGAACACACCGACGATGTGTTGCGCGAACTGGGCTACGGCGATGCGGAGATCGCGAACCTGCGCGAGCAGAAGGTGGTTTGAATCTCAGGGCTCGCCGCGCAGCGATTGCCGCCGACCGACAACGTGGCCAGCGGCAAACAGCACAGGCCAGCACGCGATGGCGAACCACGGACGAAACTGCGCCACGGCGATCGACGCCAGGAACCCTAGCGCCTGGGTCGCGGAGAAGGTCAGATAATAGCGTCCCATGCGCCGTCCCTCGTCGACCAGCAGGATGCGCGGACACAGGAGAGCATAGCTCCACATCACTGCGAGCATCATCGCGGCGAATGCGATGTTGGCGGCATAGACCGTGACGTTCAGTGGCGACAGCGGGAAATTGCCGAGTATGTCGGCGCTGAACGGCACCACGACGATGCCGAACAGAAAGCAGAGGTTGAAGATCAGCAGCCAGTCGTCGCCGCGAACGATGATGGCGTGCATCTTGTAGTGCAGGATCCAGAAGCGCGCCGCCAGACCGTAGCTGAAGGCCAGGATGACAAGCTGCGGCAACAGGGCGCGCATCTTGAGCGCCAGGCCCCCGTCCAGGCTTTGGGACGACGTCGCCGGAAGCTGGATGGTGAACGCGAGGAAGGTCATGGCGACGGCGAAGATCCCGTCGGCCAGGTTGGTGAGACGAGCGAAGTCGAGGGTTGGCCCGCGCATCAGCGCCTAGCGGCGATCACCGCGCGCTGGTGTAGCGCGATGTCGTGGTCGGCCGCGCGGTGCCTTGGGTGATCACGATCGGTTCGGCCGGCAGCGAGCGCTGCCCCTGCCCTTCCCAGAGCCAGTATTTGTTGTCAGCGGTGCCGTTCACCGCGACTACCTTGTGGTTGCCTTTCGTGTCGATCGCATGGATCGTCACGCGGCTGATCAGACCACCTTGCAGTGCGCGCATATCCTCGACCGCCTCGCGCACCGCATCGGCGACGCTTGCGCCCTGCTTCATGTAGAGCACGATCGATCGCGCGGTGCAGCAGCGGATGGTCATTTCGCCGGCACCGGTGCAGGCAGCGGCGCCGTAGCGTGTGTCGGCATACGAGCCAGCGCCGATGATCGGGCTGTCGCCGAGGCGACCGGGATATTTCCATCCCCAGCCTGACGTGCTGGTGCCGGAACAGACATTGCCCGCCGCATCGTGTGCCAAGAACACGGTCGTATCGCGTCCGACCTCCGGATCGATCGCATGACGACAGAGTGAGGCAAGCGGCGTATCAGGCCAGTCGCGTTGCCGCGCCGGCGGCACTTCGTTGTCGAACCAGGCCTGCCAGGCACGGCGCGAATTCTCGATCAGATTATCAGCAGGCTCTGCGCCGATCTCTTGTGCGAAGCGCGCAGCCCCGCCGCCCACCAGGAACTCGTGCGGCAGATGCCGCATGATCGCCCGCGCCACGCTGACCGGATGCAAGAAACCTTGCAGCGCACCCACTGCGCCAGAGCGCAGCGTCGTGCCGTCCATCATGCAGGCGTCGAGTTCCATTTCGCCGAGCAGGTTCGGCCAGCCACCGCGTCCCACGGTGCGGACCGACGGATCGGCCTCGATGATACGGATGCCCGCCTCGATCGCATCGAGCGCGTGCGCGCCCTCGGTCAGCATGCGCGCAGTCGTCGGGACGCCGAGTGTGCCTTCGTTGTTGGTGAGAAGGATCATATGACGCCTTCTTCGGCCAGCCGCTCGACATCGCTGCGTGACATGCCCAATAGTTCGGTCAGCAGCCATTCGTTGTCTTCGCCATAGCCAGGCGCACCGCGATTGGTCGGGCCGCCGATATAGGCCGGCGTGCGGCTCAACTTCATCGGCAGCTCATACACCGGCCAGGTGCCGATCTTTGTGCCGGTGACCTCGGTCAGCCACTTGAGATGCCGCAACTGCGGATCGACATCGCAGCGGTCCTCGGCATTTTGACACACGCCCGCCGGCACGCCCGCGCGCTGCAGCTTCATCATGCAGTCATAGCGGTCCTGCGTTCGCGTCCATGACTCGACGAGAGCATCGAGCGAATCCTGGTGCAGCAGCCGATGTTCCAGTGTGTTGAAGCGGCGATCGTCCAGCCACGCCCCCTGCCCTGCCACCTGCGCCAATGTTCGCCACTCCGCATCGGTGAAGCAGGCGATGGCGATCCAGCGATCCTTCCCCGCGCAACGATACGCCCCATGGGGCGCCGCCGGCTTGTAGGGCGAGCGATTGCCGTAGCGCCGCCACACACGCTCGTTGGCCGACCAATCGAGAATCGTAGCCCCGGTCAGGAACAATCCGGATTCACATTGCGATGCGTCGATCCACTGACCCTCGCCGGTACGCTCGCGATGATACAACGCGCCGAGCAGCGCGAGCGCGTAGCCGTAGGCGCCCATCCAGTCGAGAAACGAGTAGCCCCAGCCGACGGGCATCGCCGGCTCCGGCAGCCCCGACATGTCGCCCTGCCCGCCGAACGCCGCGGCAACCGGGCCGACCGTGCGCATCCGCCCATACGTACCGTGCACGCCCATGCCGGATTGCTGGATATAGATAACATCCGGGCGGATGCTCTTCATCACGTCATAGCCAAGCCCAAGGCGTTGCAGCACGCCGGGCGAAAACCCTTCGGCCACGACATCGCAGATCCGCACCAGATCCTTGGCGATCTGGAGACCCTTTGGATGGCGGATGTTCAGCGAGATGCCGCGTTTGCCCGCGTTCTTGTTGTTGAACTGCCCGCCCATGTCCGGGTCTCTCACTCCTGGCAGCGGTCCAGTTGCGGCATCACGTGCCGCACGGCCGCCGATCGGTGCCATCGCGGCAAGGCGCGTATCCGGATTGTCCTTCCATTCGACCTTGTAGCTTTCCGCACCCATCGCGGCGAGGAATCGCGTGCCGCCGGCCGATGCCAGGAACCACGCGAAGTCGAGTATCTTCACGCCCTGCAATGGGAACGGCTTGTCGTGCAACGCCGACAGTCTTGGGCTTGCCGCGCCGCGCGGCTCCGCCGGCACGCTCGGCCGCCGCGGTGCTTCGCCCAGCACCGCGGCTGTGTCCTCGCCCAGCAGCGGCGCTCGCCGTCCGACCTGCCAGCTCGTCTTGGTGCTGAGCCACTTGCTGGAGGGATAGCGGAAGCTGCGGCCATGCTCCGGATGGAACACGTCGGCAAAGCTCTTGCGTTTCAGCCAGTGCTCATCCAAGGCGTTCTCATGCGGCTTGCGCAGCGGCGCCCATAGCAGACCGGCATCCTGTGCCTCGCGCCACGGCATGTCGGCGTAGGTCCAGGCGCGGATGAAGCGCTGCACCACGTCCAGCATGTGCGCGCGCGTCTCGTCACCCGCCTGCGATCCTGGTACCTGTCGCGCCCTCAGATCGGCGTCCGGTGGCGGCGGCTGCAAATCCGCCTGCATGCCGTATTTCGACAGCAGCGGCACCAGGTTCTTCAGGTCGCGCGCACCCATGCCATGCGAGATGAACCAGCGACCGTCCTTGGTGTGGCTGATACTCGGCGAATGGTTCGGTGTCTCCGCGGCGTGGCGATTGGTCATCCGCCAGATCGGCACGCGCCGCATCACCCAGTGCATGATGTCGAGCTCGGGGTTCTTCGACACCGCCTCGTGCACCGCGACCGACACGTCCTGCCCCTGGCCGCTGCGGTGGCGATGGATCAGTGCGGCGATGATGCCGGTCGCGAGCTGCTCGCCGGCGATGTGATAGGCGTGCCAGATCTGCGGCGCGATCGGCGGCGTGTCGTATTCCAGATTGGGGTCTGGATCGTATCCGCAGTTCATCATGATCCCGCCGAGAGCAAGGTGGATCAGATCGGAGCTTTTGAAATCCTGCCACGGCCCGTCATCGCCGAACGGCGTCATGCGCGCGGTCACCAGCGACGGGAAACGTGCGTTCAATGCGGCGCGGTCCAATCCCAGCGCCGCGTGCAACGCGCCGCAACTTGCGTCGAGCATCACGTCGGCGCCTTCGAGCAGGCGCAGCATATGTTCGCGCGCCAAGGTCTCGCGCAGGTCCAGCACCACCGATTTCTTGTTGCGATTATAGTTCCAGAAGAACAGCGAGCGTTCCAGCCCCGGCTCATCCTCCAGGAACGGACCGATGCGCCGTGTCGCGTTGCCCTCCGGCGGTTCGACCTTCACCACTTCGGCGCCGAGCCCGGCCAGCAGCAGCCCGGTATACTCGGCGCGTTCGTCGGCCACCTCGATGACCCGCAGCCCCGCCAGCATTCCAGGGCCGGCGTTGCCCATCATCTCGCCTGGGCCCCGCGCGATCTCGCCGGCGTCCGACATTGTGGTTCCTCCCTTATGGTCGCGTGCGCTTCAGCATCTCCAGCAGCATGGCATTGAACTGCTCCGGCGCCTCGTACGCCACCCAATGGCCGGCACCCGGGATCATGCGCACATCGGCATCAGGGCGCAGCTCGCGCAGTGCCGCCACGCGTAGCGGCGCGCGCGGGTTGGCCGGTGCGTCGCGTTCGCCCCAGATGCCGTTCACCGGCGCAACCACCCGCTTCAGCGCATTCGGCAGCGCCCCGCTGCGCGACAGTGTCGGCGTCTTCAACCGCGAGTGCCGCGTGTTCCATTCCTGGATCGCCAGCGCCAGCGCATCGATTTTCGCCGGGTCGGCGATCATCAGCCGGTTCAGATTGATCCGGTGCGTTGCGACGCGCTCGTCGCCGGTGAGATGCCGCACCTTCAGCAGTTCCACCGCGCTGCCCGACGGTCCCACGCCACTCGAGCCGATGATGGTCACCGACCGCACGCGCGCACCGTGGATAGCGCCCACGCAGGTCGCCATCGTGCCGCCGAACGAGAACCCGGCGACGTCATAGCGCGCCTCCGCCCCGAGCACGGTATCGATGCCGTTCGCCACGATCTGCGCGACCTGCATCGCATCGTCGCCATCCGGCGGAAACGCTGACTCGCCCAGCCCAGGCAGGTCAGGCACCAGCAACCGATACGTGCGCGACAGCACGTCGATATTGTGCGCCCAGTGCCGCCACGAACCCGCGCCGCCGTGGAACAGCACCAGATCCGGCCCCTCGCCCCAGGACCGCCATACCATCGTTCCGTCGCCGCACGGCGTTTCCGTTCGTTTGGCGGTCCGTTCGAGCCGGTCCAGAAATGCCGCCGGCTCCAGTTCGACCCGATCGTTCATCCGGTTTCCATTTATTGATATTCGTGGAAGGCTAGGGACGCCGCCGCGACATCGTCAAGGCCAAGCCCAAAGTTACGGAACATACGGAACCATGACGATTGTCTTCATCGGCGACATCCACCAGCAATGGCACAGCGTCGAGCGCGGCCTCGCCAACCTGGATCCGCCGCCGCGCGCAGCGGTCCTGCTGGGCGACATCCAGTGCGACAGACCGCTCGACGACCTGGCGGCGCCGCTGCTCGACCGCGGCATCGATGTGCACTGGATCTTCGGCAACCATGACAATGATGGCGGCCCCGAGATGTGGGCCAACCTCGTTGAGGCCGACCGCAATCCGCGGACAGCACAAGGCGCCCTGCACGCGCGGGTTGTCGAGATAGCCGGTGTGCGCATCGCCGGCCTCGGTGGCACGTTCCGCCCGCGCATCTGGGAGCCACCCGATCCGCCGCGTGTGCATCGGCGCGCCCAACTGCCGGAGGATCTGCGCGCACTCAACTGGGGCGAAGAGCACGTCGCCGCATTGATCCATTCACTTGGCGCCACCGCGATCTGGCCGGAGGACTACGAATTTCTCGCCAGCCAGAGTGCCGACATCCTGGTGACACACGAGGCTCCGCGCAGCCATCCATCCGGCAACGCAGCACTCGACGATCTGGCGCGCGCCATGGGGGCCAGCCTGGTCGTGCATGGCCATCACCATGTCTCATACCGCGCCGTGGCACCCGATGGCCTGCGTGCCATGGGCGTGGCGGCAGCCTGGGGGGCGACGGTCGACGGCGAACTGCTATGGCCGGGCGAGACGCCCCGTCACCTGGGTAGTCTGATCGCCGGCTGGTCGCTTGAGGCGGACGCGGGGAGCCAGTAAGACAGCCGCCACAAGCCGCCTGGGAGGCACAAGAAAGTCGGTGGACCTCGAAGTCCTCATCGAAAACACGCTGAACGCGGTCGCCGCCGGCATAACCATCGGTTGCATCTACGGTCTGATGTGCATCGGTCTCGGGCTGATCTTCGGCATCATGCGCATCGTGAACTTTGCCCAAGGCGAACTGCTGATGCTGGGCATGTATGCCAGTTTGTATCTGGTGACCGGGGCGGGCGTGTTCGCCTTTCTGGGGCCCTACTTCGGTCCATTCATTGGCGCACTCTGCGCCGGCCCGGTTGTGTTCGCCGGCGGCGCGCTCCTGCATAAGTTCCTGATCGCGCGCGTTTCCGGCCTGCGCACGGCAGGCAGCATCGACGATGGCCATTTCGGGCAGCTTCTCGTCACGTTGGGCATCTCGCTGATTCTGCAGAACGGCGGACTGATCGTGTTCGGCTCCTCGCCACAGGCCGTGCGCACGCCACTTGCGTCGCGCGCCTTCGAGGTTTCCGGGTTCTACGGCGATGCCACCGTGTTCCTGAACAAGGCACGGCTCATCGCCTGCGCGGTGGCGATCGTCATCGCGATCGCGCTCTACCTGACGCTGGAATTCACGCGGCTTGGCAAATCGCTGCGCGCGGCGGCCGACAATCCGACGGCCGCGACCTATATGGGCATCGACGTCGACCGCGCCTATCGCATCGCCTTCGCACTGGGTTGCGGCATCACCGCCATCGCCGGCGGCCTGATGGCCACGTATCTGTCGTTCGGCCCGTTCATCGGTCTGGACTACGTCATCATCATGTATTCGGGCGTGGTCCTCGGCGGCATGGGCAGTATCCTTGGCGCATTCTGGGGCGGCCTTACCGTGGGCTTCGTGCAGCAATGCTCGGCGCTGGTATTGCCGCCGCAGTTGCAGAACGCAGCAATCTTCGTGGTGTTCCTGCTGATCATCATGCTCCGCCCACAGGGTCTGTTCGGCCGCTCGGCGGAGCGCGCATGAGACAGGGAGCAGGTGTTCGGCTGCGACGCGACGGCATCGCGCTGGTCGTCGTCGCTGTCGTCTATCTGACGATCTCGGTTTGCGTCACCAATCCGTATTACCAATTGATCCTGACGCTGGTGCCCATCTGGGCACTGTTCGGCGTCTCGTGGAACATCCTGTCCGGCTATGGCGGCCAGCTTTCATTCGGTCATGCGTCGTTCTTCGGTATAGGTGCCTACACGGTCACGTTGGCATTGATCTACTGGGACCTCACCCCGTGGCTGGGCATTCCTCTTGGCATGCTGGTCGGCGCGATTGCCGCGGTGATCATCGGCACGCCCACGTTCCGCCTGCGCGGACACTATTTCGCGCTGTCGATGCTCGCCTATCCGCTGGCCATTCTGTATTTCCTGCAATATCTCGGCTTTCAGGAACTGTCGCTGCCGATGCACCGTGAGCACCCGGCGGCGTATCTCGAATTCATTGACACACGTCTCTACACCGTTGTCGCGATGGGACTGCTGGCCGCGGGTGTGGTTGTCTGCGTGCTGGTGGAGAACTCGCGTTTCGGCCTCGCGCTGCTCGCGATCCGGCAGAATGAGCTGGCGGCCGAGGCGGCGGGGATCAACGCACGGCAGTGGAAGATGCGCGCGCTGGTCACGTCGGGCGCGATCGCGGCGGCCGCCGGTGGTCTGTATGCCTGCGTGCTGCTCGTCGTCACGCCTGATTCGGTCTTCGGGCTGCTGGTATCCGCGCAGCCCGTGGTCGTCACATTGTTCGGCGGCGTGGCGTCGATCTGGGGTCCGGTGATCGGTGCGGCGGTGCTGGTGCCATTGGCGGAATCGCTGAACGCACAGCTGGGCAACGTGCTTCCCGGCATCCAGGG
This sequence comes from uncultured Alphaproteobacteria bacterium, assembly GCA_963812505.1. Lineage (GTDB taxonomy): Bacteria > Pseudomonadota > Alphaproteobacteria > Acetobacterales > Acetobacteraceae > JAMXLO01. Next base: position 322,328 of record CAWEVM010000003.1, on the reverse strand, counting down.
CGTGGTGTATGGCGCCGCCATCATTGTGATCATCCTGGCGGCGCCGGATGGATTGTATTGGACCATTCGCGACCGGTGGTTCCGCCGCGCACTGCCACCGCCGCCCCCTGCCCTGCCCGCGGCTCCGGTACCATCCCGCGCCTATGCCGCGATGGTCGGATCGGATCCACTGCTGGAAGTGCAGAACCTGTCGCGCTCCTTTGGTGGTCTGCGCGCGGTCAGCGAGGTGAGCTTCACAGTCACGCGGGGCGAGATCCTCGGCATCATCGGTCCGAACGGAGCCGGCAAGACCACCCTGTTCAACCTGTTGAACGGCGTGCTGCCGGCAGACGAGGGCAGCGCGACGCTTGCGGGCGCGCCGATGCTTGGCCGCAAGGTGCATCAGGTGTGCCGCATGGGAGTCGGCCGGACGTTCCAGGTGGTGCGCAGCTTTCCCCGTCTGCCGTTGCTGGACAACGTTGTAGTCGGTGCCTACGGCGCCGGACTGTCGGATCACGACGCCATGGCGGCGGCGGAACTCGCATTGCGCCACGTCGGCCTGTTGCAGTTCGCGACGCGCCAGGCCGGGCAGCTCACCAACAAGCAATTGCGGCTGATGGAACTGGCGCGCGCGCTCGCCGGTCAGCCGCGTCTGTTGCTGCTCGACGAGACGCTGGCGGGCCTTGGGCGCGATGAGTGCAACGAGGTGCTCGACGTGCTGGCCGGGCTGCGCGACGAGGGTATGACGATCGCGATCATCGAGCACACGATGCACGCGATGATGCGGTTGGCCGATCGTTTCGTGGTGCTGGACCATGGCGCAGTGTTGGCCACTGGACTACCGCGCGACGTGGTGGAGGATCGCGCGGTGATCGAAGCGTATCTCGGCAAGAAGTTCCTGGCGCGACAGAATGCATAGGCAGCAAGGGTCAGTTCTCCCCCTCCCCCCAACCCCCTCCCGCAAGGGGAGGGGGAGCAGCCTTCTTCCTCTTCCCCTCACCCTTCGCCTTCTAACTCCCAGCACCGTTGCCAATGCTTGAGATTCGCAACCTCTCCGTCGCGTATGGTGGCCTGCGCGCGCTGATCGACGTATCGCTGTCGGTTGCCGAAGGCCGCTTCGTCACCGTGGTTGGCCCGAACGGCGCCGGCAAATCGACCCTGTTCAAGACCATCTGCGGCATTGTGCCGGCGGTGCAGGGCAACATCTCGTTTCTTGACCAGAACCTGCTCATTATGCCCGCGGCGGCACGCGCCCATCTCGGCATCGCCCACGTGCCCGAGGGGCGTCAGGTGTTCCGGACGTTGACAGTGCGCGAGAACCTGGAAATGGGCGCCTACACCAAGGCAGGCCGTGCCCAATGGCGGCGCACCCTGGAGCGTATACACACGCTGTTCCCGATCCTCGCCGAGCGCGCCACTCAACTCGCCGGCACACTGTCGGGAGGCGAGCAGCAGATGCTGGCGATCGGCCGAGGCCTCGCCTCCGCGCCGCGGCTGCTGATGCTGGATGAACCCTCAATGGGTCTGGCACCCGCGGTCGCCGATACGATCTTCGAACGTATCTCTCAGATCCACCGCGAGGACGGCGTGACCATCCTTCTGGTAGAACAGCGCGTTGCCGAAGCTCTGGAGCTGTCGGATCATGGCTACGTGCTGGAGACCGGACACGTGGTGCTGGACGGCTCGTATGAGACGCTGCTTGCCGATGATCGGGTGCGCCGTTCCTATCTCGGCCTCACTGAAGCATAGCCACGGAGGAGAACGCCATCATGACGAATGTATCCACGATCGGCCGACGGACGGCGATGGGCCTCGGCCTGGCGACCGGCGCCGCGGCGGTTGCACCCCGCCGTGCCCGCGCACAGGCGAAGGAGGTACCGATCGCGATGCTGGTGCCGCTGTCCGGCCCATGGGCGCGTCAGGGCATTCTCGAGCAGATGGGCGCGCGGATGGCGATCGACGATGTGAACAACGCCGGCGGCATCAAGTCACTCGGCGGCGCAAAGATGAAGCTGCTGGAATACGACACGCAGGACAGCGCGGAGAAGGCCAAGGATGCGGCACAGCGTATGCTGGCGCAGAACCCTGACGTCGTCGGCGGTTTCGGTTGCTGGCTCTCGACCTTCACGCTCGCCGTCACCGAGGTGACCGAGCGCGCCGAACTTCCGTGGCTGACGCTGTCGTATTCCGACGCGATCACCGGTCGTGGGTTCAAGTACGTCTTTCAGTCCTCGCCGACCGCCGATGCGCAGGCAGAGGATCTGGTGCCGATGATCGTCGATCTTGCGACCAAGGCGAGCGGAAAGCGCCCCACGAAGGTGGGGATTGTCGGCGATAACACCGCTGCCGCAGTGAGCTTCTACAAACCGCTGCACGACCACGTGTTCAAGAACGAGAAACTCAACCTGGTGGTCGATGAGGTCTACACGCCGCCGCTGACCGACGCGACGACACTGGTGCAGGGCGTGCGCTCGGCGCGGCCAGATTTCATGCTGATACAATCGACCAATGTGCCGGACGACAAGCTGCTGATCGACAAGTTCGCCGAGTACAACATGACAGCGAGCAAGCTGCCGATGGTCGGCGGCGGCGGCCACTGGTGCGTACCCGAGCTGCTGAAGGTTGCCGGCGCAGACAACCTGGAAGGCGTACTGGTTGGTCTGGCCAACTGGCCCGGCAAGGCGGTGGCGGACGTGGCGCAGCGCTTCATCGAGCGCACCAAGGAGCCCTGGTTCGGCCATGACTCTATCTTCGCCTATGTGCACGTTCTGATCCTGAAGGAGGCGTTGGAACGCGCCGGCGTGGCTGAGAGACACAAGGTAGCCGAGGCGATCCGTCAGCTCAACATGACGGACGGCCCTGCCCTGTTTTTCCCCGACGCTCACCTGCAATACGACGAGAAGGGCCGCCGCGTCGGCGCCAAGCTGTGCATCGTTCAGTGGCAGAAGGGCAGGCCGACGCCGGTGTATCCCGCCACCATCGCAGCGTCCGATGCACTGTGGCCGAAGGTCTCGTGATGACCGAGCCCGCGCCCTACGAAGTCTACGCCGTGCACTACGCGCACAATCCGAATGCACGGCGAGCCAACAACTTCATCGGCGGCGATCCGCACGACGGACCGATGCCGCTCGACTACTTCGTCTGGGCGATCAAGGGGCCGGATCGTTCGTTTGTATTCGACACCGGCTTCGACGCGCCGATGGGCGAGAAACGGCAACGGCAATTTGTACGATCGCCTTCGGTTGGGCTCAAGGCGATCGGGGTGGAGCCTGGCGACGTGCGTGACGTGATCCTGTCGCACATGCACTACGACCATTGCGGCAACTACGATCTGTTCCCGCATGCCCGCTATCATGTGCAGGACATCGAGATGGCGTATTGCACCGGGCGGTGCATGTGCCACACGGGTCTGCGCGGGCCGTTCGAGGAAGACGACGTGGTGGCGATCGTGCGCAAGCTGTTCGCCGGTCGTGTCGTGTTCCACGACGGCGTCGATGAACTGGCGCCGGGGCTGACAGTGCATCACGTTGGCGGCCACTCGAAAGGGTTGCAGGTGGTGCGCGTATGGACGCGTCGTGGTTGGATGGTGCTCGCGTCGGATGCCAGCCACTTCTACGCCAACATGGAGGAAGGTCGCGCGTTTCCGATCATACACAGTCACGAGGACACGCTGGCCGGCTATGCAACGATGCGTAAGCTGGCGAGTGCGTCGAACGCGATCATTCCAGGCCACGACCCTCTGGTCCTGCAACGTTACCCAGCAGCGAAACCTGAGCTTGAGGGCATCGTGGTGCGGCTGGACGTGGAACCGAAGTGAGAGTTCAGTAGCGACGACACCAACCGAAGGAGGAAACCATGGCTCAGGCACCCTCGACTGAATCACGCGACCGCGTCCGCGGCACGGTTCCCAAGCTGATCGACCTCTCCGAGAAGGTGCTATTCGGCGATGTGTGGGAGCGGCCACAGCTTTCCAAGCGCGATCGCAGCCTGATCGTCTGTGCAACGTTGATTGCCACATATCGGCCGGAGCAATTGCGCGGCCATCTGCAGCGCGCGCTGGTCAACGGCGTGACCAAGGAGGAATTGTCCGAGGTGATCACGCATCTCGCCTTCTATGCCGGCTGGCCGGCGGCGATGACGGCGGCAAACATCGCGCGCGAAGTCTTCGAGGCCAATTAGCAAAAGGGGCGCGTCATGCAGGCAGGATTCATCGGTCTTGGCACGATGGGTGCCAGCATGGCCGCCAACTTGCAGAAGGGGCTTAAGGCACGCGGCGACACGCTGGTGGTGCACGACATCCGCCGCGAGGCAGCTGCGCGTCATGTCAAAGACGGTGCGGTCTGGGTGGACTCGCCGCAGGCAGTGGCCGAGCAGAGCGAGGTGATCTTCACCTCGCTCCCTGGCCCGCCGGAATTCGAGGCGGTCGCGGCAGGTCTGCTGGCCGGGATCAAGAAGGGCACCGCGTATTTCGATCTGACCACCAACTCGCCGACCGTGGTCCGCAAGACACATGAGGCGTTCGCGGCGAAAGGTGCATTTTTGTTCGACGCCCCGGTAAGCGGCGGTCCGCGTGGTGCGGCGAGCGGCAAGCTGGCGATCTGGTGCGGCGGCGATGAGGATGTGTTCGACCAGTGGAAGCCGGTGCTCGACATGATCGGCGACGCGGCAAAATACATCGGCCCCGTTGGCGCCGGCTCGGTTGCGAAGCTGGTGCACAACTGCTTCGGCTACATCGCGACGGCAGCGGCGGCGGAAGTGTTCAGCATGGGCGTGAAGGCCGGCATCGAGCCGCTGGCGATCTGGGAGGCTGTGCGTCAGGGCGCGATCGGCCGGCGTGGCGCGTTCAACTCGCTGACCGACCAGTTCCTGCCGAACAAATACGAGCCGCCAGCGTTCGCGCTTCGCCTGGCGCACAAGGACGTGTCGCTGGCGACCGCGCTGGGACGCGAACTGAACGTGCCCATGCGGCTGGCCAATCTGGCGCTGGCAGATCTGGCCGAGGGCCTGAACCGCGGCTGGTCGGAACGTGACTCCCGCGCGATCATGCTATGCCAGTTGGAACGGGCCGGCGTGAAGATCGAAGTCGATCCACAGCGGCTAACCGAGGCGTTGGAGAACAAGGCGAAGAACGGATAGGGCATAAGCCCCCACCCCCTCCCGCAAGGGGAGGGGGAGTTCGTGTGTGCTTTGCCTCCCCGCGTGCCTTCCCGTCTTCACTACGTCACGCTTCGCCGTTGCTGAAACCGCGCGTCGCGCCAGGCTTCGGTGCGCATCACATCGTGCAGCGTGGCCACCGCGTCCCACACATCGACATACCGCACGTAAAGCGGCGCGAGGCCGAAGCGCAGCACGTCCGGTGCACGGAAATCGCCGATAACACCGCGTTCGATCAGCGCCTGCATGATCGCGTAGCCGTCTGGATGCGCGAACGCGACCTGGCTGCCTCGCGCGGCAGGCTCTCGGGGCGTCAGCAGTCCGAATTCCGTTTCCCGCTCCATCAGAGCGATGAACATCTCGGCCAGCCCCAGCGACTTCGCACGCACCAGCGGCATCGGCGCCTCCAGTGCGACACCGATCCCCACCTCCAATGCGGCGAGCGACAGGATTGGCGGCGTCCCGACCACCGTGCGGGCAATACCGCTCGCCGGCCGAAAGCTGCGCTCGAATTCGAATGGTGCGGCATGGCCGAGCCAGCCCGTCAGCGGCAATCGCAGATTGTCCTGCAGTTGCTTCGCGACGTGCAGAAATGCCGGCGCGCCAGGCCCACCATTGGTATACTTGTAGCCACACCCGACGGCGAAATCGACGTCATCGGCAGCCAGTTGCAGCGGCACCGCGCCGACCGAATGCGACAAATCCCACAGCGCGAGCGCGCCCGCTGCATGTGCGGCACCTGTCAACGCGGCCATGTCATGCATCGCGCCGCTGCGGTAGTTGACGTGGGTCAGCATCAGCACGGCGGTCTGCTCGTCGATTGCCGCGGCCACATCGCTCACCGCACGCAGCTCATGGCCGGCTTGCAGCAGCGCAGTCAGACCTTGCGCCACATAAAGATCGCTCGGGAAATTGGCATCCTCGGTGAGGATCGCCTTGCGCTGCGGGCGTTGATCCAGCGCGGCGGCGAGCAGCTTGAACAGGTTCACTGAGGTGGAATCCGCCACAACTGTCGTACCAGGCGCGGCACCGATCAGTTGGCCGATCTTCTCGCCGATGCGGAACTGCAGGTCGATCCAGCCGTGTTCCGTCCAGCTTCGGATCAGCGACTGTCCCCACTCGCGCTCCAGTACCTCAGCCACACGCGCCTTCGTCGCCTTGGGCAGCGGACCGAGGGAATTGCCATCAAGATAGATCACGCCGTCCGGCAGCACGAACCGTTCGCGAAACGCGGCGAGCGCGTCCTCGCGATCCAGCGCCGCCGCGTCGTCGCGCGTCGGTTCATTCATCCTTTTGCAGCACGACGCCCGCCATGGTGCCGCCATCCACCACCAGCGTGTGGCCGGTCACAAAACTGCCTGCCGGTGATGCGAGGAACACGGCGGCACCTGCGATCTCATCCGGCTCGCCGATGCGCTGCAGCGGATTGTCGCGCGTGGTCTTGCGATAGCGCACCGGGTCTTCCCACAGTGCGCGTGCGAAATCCGTGCGCACCAGGCCTGGTGCGATGCAGTTGGCACGAATATTCTTCGGTCCCCACTCCACCGCGATGTTGCGGGTCAACTGCATGTCGGCGGCCTTGGAGATGCCGTACAACCCAAGTGACGCCGTTCCGCGGAGGCCCCCGATCGAGGAGATGACGATGAACGATCCGCCGCCGCGCTCGGCCATGTGCGGGCATACCATATTCGCCAGCCAGAAGTTGCTGCGCACATTGGCGCCCATGACGCGCTCATACACTTCGTCAGACGCGCCGGCTGCCGGCCCGAGATAGGGATTGACCGCGGCGTTGCTCACCATGATGTCGATGCCGCCCCACAGTGCGGTGGTCTGGTCGACCAGCTTCTGCAGTTCCTCCTTGCGCGCGATGTGGCACGGAATTACCGCGGCCTCGCCGCCCCGCCCGCGAATGCCGGCAGCCACCGCTTCGCACACATCGGCCTTGCGGCTGGACACCACCACCTTCGCGCCATGTTCCGCCATGCGTTCGACAATGGCGCGGCCGATGCCCTTGCTGGAGCCGGTGACAACGGCGACCTTGCCGGTCAGATCGAACAGCGACGACATCCTGGTGTCCTTTGCTGGAGAGCTACCGATCAGTATGCTCGCCGTTTGGAAACGTCAATCGAGCTCGCCATGCAGTCGAAACGAACAACCGTCTACCGCCATGCCGACCTCACGCGCCTGCTTCACCCTGCCAGCGTGGCGGTGGTGGGCGCTTCGACACGGGCCGGCTCATTTGGCGAGCGTGTGCTGGTCAACCTGCAGCACTATGGCGGTCGCGTGTATCCGGTGAACGCGCGCTACGAAAGGATCGGCGATCAACGCTGCTATCCGAATGTCAATACACTCCCGGAGGTGCCGGACTGCGCCGTGGTGACCGCGCCGCGTGAGGCGGTCGAGGAGATCGTGCTGGAATGTGCCGCGGCCGGCGTGGGCGGCGTGATCGTGTTCGCCTCGGGCTACGCGGAGACCGGCAAGGAAGACCGCATCGCGCAGCAGCAGCGCCTCGCGGCGATTGCCCGCGAAAGCAACATGCGGATTGTCGGTCCGAACTGCATCGGCGTGGTGAACGCGCCTCTCGATATGCGCGTCACCTTCATGGACATCACGCCGATCCCTCCGCCGCGCAGGCATTCGATCGGCATGGTGAGCCAGTCGGGCGCGCTTGGCATGGCGCTGGCGCAGGCTGTGGTGCGCGGCGTGTCGTTCAGCCACGTGCTGACGTCGGGCAATTCCTGTGACGTGGACATGGCCGATTACATCTCCTATCTCGCCGACGATCCGTCCTGTGCAGCGATCGCCTGCGTGTTCGAGGGCATGGCGGAGCCCGAGCGGATGCTGATCGCCGCCGAGAGTGCCTGGCAGCGTGACAAGCCGCTGATCGTGTTCAAGATGGCGACCGGCGAACAGGGTGCCGCGGCGGCGATGTCGCATACCGGTTCGCTGGCTGGATCGCAGGCGGCGTATCGCGCGGTATTCCGTCGTGCCGGCGCCATCCTGGTCGATGACTATGAGGCGTTGTGCGAGACCGCCGCCTTCTTTGCCAAGGCGAAGGCTCCCAAGGCGCGCGGCGTCGCCGTGGTTGCGGCCTCGGGCGGCGCGGCGATCATGGCGGCCGATCGCGCCGAGCAGTTCGATGTGCCGCTGACGCAGCCTTCCGATGCGGTGCGCGATGTGCTGCTCGCGCACATTCCGGAATTCGGCTCGGCACGCAATCCGTGCGACGTGACGGCGCAGATTCTGGCCAATCCTGAATCGCTCAACGCCTGCGCCGATGCACTGCTTGGCGATGCCGCGTACGGTGCGTTGGTGGTACCTCAGACCTACGGCTACGCACCTTCGGCGAAGCGCATTCCAGTCTACGATTCGCTGGCGGCCAAGCACGGCAAGATCGCGTGCATCGCCTGGCAGAGCGAGTGGCTGGAAGGGCCCGGCGTTAAGGAGGCCGAAGAGGCGGAGCATGTTGCGCTGTTCCGCTCGATGCCTTCGTGCTTTGCGGCGTTGGCGGCGTGGCACTGGCGAGCGGCAAAGCGCGCCGCTGGTGCATCGGCGCCTGCCGCGACGTCGACCGGGATCAAGCGGCAGGCAGGTGCGATGATTGCCGCGGCGGGTGGACGGGCGTTGACCGAACGCGAGGCGAAGGAGGTGCTGGCGCTGTACGGCGTGCCGGTGGTTGGCGAGCGTGTCGCGCAGAGCGTAGATGAGGCGGTGAATGCCGCCGGATCGCTCGGCTATCCGGTTGTGCTGAAGGTTGAATCGCCCGACCTGCCGCACAAGACCGAGGCTGGCGTCGTGCGGCTCAACCTGCGCAACGCCGACGAGGTGCGCGAGGCGTATCAGACGATCATGGCACGTGCGAACGCAGTCACTCCGCCGCCCCGGATTGCCGGCGTGCTGGTGCAGAAGATGATGCCGCAAGGGGTTGAGATGGTGGTGGGCGCACGCGTCGATCCGCTGTTCGGCCCGCTGGTCGTGGTAGGACTTGGCGGCGTTCTGGTGGAGCTGCTGCAGGACACGGCGCTCGCGCCTGCCCCGGTGACGCACGACGAGGCGCTGGCGATGCTGGGACAGCTCAAGGGCGTGCGGCTATTAGATGGATTCCGCGGAATGCCGGCGGTCGACCGCAATCGGCTTGCCGACGTGATATGCCGGGTTGCGTCGTTTGCCGCGGATCACCGCGACGCAATCGCGGAACTGGATGTCAATCCGCTGATCTGTGCCGGCGACAGCATCACCGCGGTGGATGCGCTGATAGTGGCCGCCTCGTGATGGCACAGAAAGAAAGTTTCTAACGCAAATAAGGCGCAGATTCACGCAAAACACGCAGATGGTTCAGTGAGGTTCGCAGGTTTTGGATCTCACTATCTGCGTGTTTTGCGTGAATCCTCTTATTGTTTGCGGTTAAGACACTTTCTTTCTAGCGCTATCGCGCGGAGCTCTTCTGCTACTCATCAGGCAACCGCCGTGGCCGGCCATTGTCATCGACCGCCACCAGCACGAATTCGGCCGCTGTCACCTTCATCCGCTCGCCCTGGCCCCGACGCAGCACCCATGTCTCGACCCCGAGTGTGATCGAGCTGCGTCCTGTGCGGGTGATGTTTGTATAGACACACACCACGTCGCCGACCTTCACCGGCTGGAGGAAACTCAGATTGGAGACGGCGGCAGTGGCGACACGGCCTCTGGCGCGTGTGCCGGCGGAGACTCCGGCGGCCAGGTCCATCAGAGACATGATCCAGCCACCGAAGATGTCGCCTGCGGGATTGGTATCGGCAGGCATCGCCACCGTGCGCAGTGCAAGCTCGCCCGTGGGCTGCGTCGCGGCATTCGTCATGGCGCGGTCTCCTGCTAGGATCGGCGATATCGTGCAGCGGAACGCCGCGGAGGGCGAGGAATGAACGAGCAATCGGCCGTGATCGAGCGCGTGCTGCTTCGGCGTGACGCGGACGGCATCGCCTGGCTGACCTTGAGCCGCCCCGCTGCGCGCAACGCGCTGTCTGTGGCGCTGATGAAGGCGCTGGTCGATGAACTCGCGGCGATCGGGCAGGACCAATCCGTGAAGGTGGTGGTGATCGGTGGCGCGGGTCCTGCCTTCTGCGCCGGACACGATCTGCGAGAGCTGCGGTCGAACCCGGAGCGCGCGGCGTATCAGGCGACCTTCGAGCTGTGCTCACGGCTGATGACGAGCATCGTCAGGCTGCCCAAGCCGGTGATCGCCCGCGTGCATGGCGTGGCGACGGCGGCAGGGTGCCAGCTTGTGGCAAGCTGCGATCTTGCGGTGGCGGCGGATACCGCGCGGTTCGCCACCCCGGGGGTGAATATCGGACTGTTCTGCTCCACTCCGATGGTGGCGCTGTCTCGCGCAGTCGGCCGCAAGGCGGCCATGGAGATGCTGCTGACCGGCGAGCTGATCGACGCACCTCGCGCGCACGCGCTGGGCCTGGTCAATCGCGTGGTGGCCGACGACGAACTGGATGAAGCGGTCACGGCACTCGCGGGCCAGATCGTGGCGAAGAGCCCGCTGACGCTGGCGATCGGCAAGGAGGCCTTTTATCGTCAGGCCGAGATGGGCCTCGACGATGCCTATGCTTACGCCTCGGAGGTGATGACGCGGAACATGCTGGCGCGCGATGCCGGCGAGGGCATCGACGCTTTCCTGGGGAAACGTCAACCGGTGTGGACCGGGACTTGATTTCCTGCACTGCTGATCATTGATCTGCTCTCCGATGAAAGACCCATACGAAGTCCTCGGCGTGCAGAAGACCGACAGCGAAGCGGCGATCCGCTCCGCGTATCGCAAGCTCGCCAAACGCCACCACCCCGACGTCAACCCTGGCAAGCCGGAGGCGGCGGAGCGGTTCAAGGAGATCAGCGCCGCCTACGACATCCTGTCCGACAAGGAAAAGCGCGCTCGTTACGACCGCGGCGAGATCGATGCCGCCGGCAATGAAGTGCCGCCACAGCGTCCGTTCTATCGCGACTTCGGCGATGCGGCGGGCCGCGAGAAATACCACGCCGATGCGGGTTTCGATCCCGAGGACCTGGAGAGCGTCTTCGCGCAGGCATTCCGCGGACGGTCCGGCACGGGTGGAGGACGACGGTTCTCAATGCGCGGCCAGGACGCCCGGTATCAGCTCACGCTCGACTTCCTCGATGCGGTCAACGGCACCACACGTCGGGTCACGTTGCCGGACGGACGCACGCTGGATGTGCGCATACCGGCCGGTGTTCGCGATGGTCAGGTGATCCGGCTCAAGGGCCAGGGCATGCCGGGGATCGGCGACGGGGCGGCAGGCGATGCGCTGGTCGAGGTCGCCGTCGCACCACACCCGCTGTTCCGCCGCGAGGGCGACGACATCATCGTCGAATTGCCGGTAACCCTGCAGGAGGCGGTACTCGGCACCACGCTGGAGGTGCCGACGATCAAAGGGCCTGTGCGGCTGACCATTCCGCCCAATTCGGGCCGCGGTACGCGGCTGCGTCTTCGCGGACGAGGGATTGAGGGCAAAGGCCACCAGTTCGTGGAACTTCATCCCGTGCTGCCGCCAAGTGAGGAACCTGAACTCGCCGAATTCCTGAAGAACTGGAAGCCGCGGCACCCGATCAACCCGCGCGCTGGCCTGGAGACCGAGTGATGGACGTTATCGCGGTCGCTGCGCTGTTTCCCGACCTTACAACTGTCGAGATCATCCAATGGGTCGAGCAGGGTTGGGTCGTGCCGGATACGGCAGACGCCGGCCTGGTGTTTCACGAGATCGACGTGGCACGGGTGCGCCTGATCCATGACCTGCGTCGCGATATGGAGATCGGCGAGGACGCCATTCCACTGGTTCTGTCGCTGCTGGACCAGGTCTACGATCTGCGGAGCCGGATGAACGCCATCCTGCGCGCGCTCTCCTCGCAGTCCGAGGATGTGCGGGTCGCCGTACTCGACGCTCTGCAGCCGGGTGCTCGCCAGCCATGACGGCGCGAGCGACGCTTCACGGACTGGCTGTCTGCGGGGTTCGCGCCATCTGGTCCGGCGTGAGCTGGAAGCCCGCCAGGATGGTGTAGGCCGCCCCCGATTTCGTTGATGTCACGGGCAGGATCAGGTTCGCCTCGCCCGGCGTCAGCGTAATGCGGTCAACATTCGATGGGAACACGACGTGCATCTGGTAGACGTGCTTATCGAGAATTGTGTCGCCCTGGGTCACGGCGACGAAAACCGGCACGTCTGTCTCGCGTCCGGCCATCGCCGGCCCGCGGGTCAGTTCGACCCCCACGTTGACGGTGACGGCGAGCTGGTTCTTCTCATCGCCTTCCTTGCAACTGCCCTGCATGCCGACGATTTTGGCGTGCACCACGAGGTCCGTCAGGTCGCGCGGGGCTCCGGGCGTGCCAGATGCCCGGTAGACGTCGAGGTTCGCCGCATCCCCGAGGATCGCGCGGGCCGGGCATGGCGGTGCGAACTGATTGCGGGTCGGCCCACACTCGGCCAGCAGCGGCAGCAGCGCGGCGAGCAGGGCGGCGCGCGGCGCCCATCCGATAGTTGGCAGTCGTGCGGGCATCAGGGACTCGTTGCCGGGGATGGAGAGGGCCGGCATAGTGCGCGCCGCGGTTCCGGTCGACAACCGCCTAGGAGGCCAGCATTTTCTACCATCCTGCCGCCGTGATCTGAGGCCCGCATGGCGGTCTATACCGAGGTGACCGACGAGGCGCTCGCCGCCTTCCTGGCGGACTACGACATCGGCAGCATGGTGGCGTTCCGCGGCATCGCAGAGGGTGTGGAGAACAGCAACTACTCGCTGCGTACCACGTCGGGCGATTACATTTTGACCTTGTATGAAAAGCGCGTGGATCCGGCGGAGCTGCCCTGGTTCCTTGGGCTGATGGAGCATCTGGCGAAGCGTGGCATTGTCTGCCCGTTGCCGGTACGCGGGCGAGACGGTCGGGCGTTACGGCACCTGAGTGGGCGGCATGCCGCGATCACCACTTTCCTGCCAGGGGTCTGGCCACGCCGGGTCCGACCGGAGCATTGCGCGCCGGTGGGCGCCGCGCTCGCCGCGCTGCACGTCGCCGGTCGGGACTATGTGCCGACACGGCGTAACGCGCTGGGGCCCGATGGCTGGACGCCGCTGCTGGAACGCTCGCGCGTGCGAGCGGACGAGGTGCAGGCCGGCTTGGCGACGGAGCTGAAGTGCGCTCTCGGGGATATCCTGGCGGAATGGCCCCGGGCGCTCCCGACCGGCCACATCCACGCCGACCTGTTTCCTGACAACGTGTTCTTCCTGGACGGCAAGCTGTCGGGACTGATCGACTTTTACTTCGCCGCCACCGACGTCCTGGCGTACGACGTCGCGGTATGCCTGAACGCCTGGTGTTTCGAGCCGGATTTTTCCTTCAATGTCACGAAGGCTCGGTCGATGCTGCGGGCGTATAGTGCCATTCGCCCGCTATCGGATGCAGAACGGGCGGCGTTGCCCGTACTGTGCCGGGGTGCCGCGATCCGGTTCATGCTGACGCGGCTTTATGACTGGCTGAACACGCCGCCTGGTGCGCTGGTGACGCGGAAGGACCCGCTGGAATATTTGCGACGGCTGCGCTTCCATCTGGCGGCACAGGACGAGCACGCCTATGGCATCTGAGCAGATCACGATCACGGCCGGTCCGCCGGCCTCGGAGGTGGTTGAGATCTGGACCGATGGCGGCTGCAAGCCAAACCCCGGGCCCGGTGGCTGGGGAGCGATCCTGCGCTTCCGCGGCGTCGAGCGGGAGCTGTCCGGCGCCGATCCGGCAACCACCAACAACCGCATGGAGCTTACTGCGGCGACGATGGCGCTGGAGGCGCTGAAGCGACCGTGCAGTGTGGTGCTGCACACCGACAGCCAATACGTGAAGAACGGCGTCACGCGCTGGCACGAGGGATGGGTACGGCGGAACTGGCGCAACTCCGCGGGCGATCCGGTCGCGAACGTAGAGTTGTGGCGGCGATTGCTCGAGGCAGCAAAGGGGCACCGGATCGAGTGGCGCTGGGTGCCCGGCCATTCGGGCGATCCGATGAACGATCGGGTGGACGCGCTGGCGACGAAGGCGCGCGATTACGGTCCGCCCCCTCCCCCCAACCCCCTCCCGCAAGGGGAGGGGGAGTAGCCGCCGGATAACCGAATCGCTTCCCGGCTCTGCCACACATCGCTATCGTCCTTGCCGAACTCTGGGGCGGGGAAGCCCATGCGTCGCTTTCAGCTCGTGCTGCTAAAGCCGTCGCACTACGACGATGACGGCTATGTCGTGCAGTGGCTGCGTTCGTCGATCCCTTCGAACTCGCTTGCCGTGATGTACACCCTGGCCGCGGATGCGGCGGAACGCCAGGTGCTGGGTCCGGACCAGCCGATCGACATCACGGTGTTCGACGAAACCAACACGCGGGTGAAGATCAGACAGATCATTGCCTTGCTTTTTCGCCATGGCGGCTTCGGCATGGTCGGTCTGGTGGGCGTGCAGTCGAACCAGTTCCCGCGCGCCCTCGACATCGCCCGCCCGCTACGTGAGGCAGGCATTCAGGTGATCGTCGGCGGGTTCCACGTCGCCGGCTGCCTCGCAATGCTGCCGGAGATGCAGGCAGACCTTCAGGCCGCGCTCGACATGGGTGTCAGCCTGTTCGCCGGGGAGGCGGAGGGGCGCATCGACACGGTGCTGCGCGACGCGGCCGCCGGGACACTGGCGCCGGTCTACAACCATCTGGACGACCTGCCGCCGCTGGAGGACACCCCGACACCGTTCCTGCCGCGCGCCATCATCCGGCGAACGGTGAAGCATCATGCAAGCTTCGACGCCGGCCGCGGCTGTCCGTTCCAATGTTCGTTCTGCACCATCATCAACGTGCAGGGTCGCAAGTCACGACGGCGCTCGCCGGACGATATTGAACGGCTCATCAAGCAGCACTGGGCCGAGGGCGTGCGCCGGTTCTTCATCACCGACGACAATTTCGCACGCAACAAGGATTGGGAGGCGATCTTCGACCGGATCATCCAGATCCGCGAACGCGACAGGATAAAGGTACGGCTGATCATCCAGGTCGACACCTTGTGCCACAAACTACCGAATTTTGTGGTAAAAGCGGCGCGCGCCGGGGTCACGCGGGTGTTCATTGGACTTGAGAACATCAATCCGACCAACCTTCTGGCGGCGAAGAAGCGGCAGAACCGGATCACCGAATATCGCACCATGCTGCTCGCCTGGAAGCAGGCCGGGGTTATCACCTATGCCGGTTATATCCTCGGGTTCCCAGGCGATACGCCGGACTCGATCAAGCACGATATCGAGATCATCAAGAAGGAACTGCCGCTCGACATCCTGGAATTCTTCTGCCTTACGCCACTGCCGGGGTCCGAGGACCACAAGGTGCTGGCGCAGAAGGGCGCCTGGATGGACCCGGACATGAACAAGTACGACCTGGAACACGTGGTGGCTGATCACCCGGTGATGACACGCGAGGCGTGGCATCGGGTGTATCGCGACGCATGGGACATTTACTACACGCCGGACCACATGCGCACGATCCTGCGCCGCGCTGCCGCAGCCGGTATGGGAATGCACCGACTGGCGGCGGTGCTGTTCTTCTTTTCCAGCTACCTGGCGGTCGAGAATGTGCATCCGCTGCAAGGCGGCATCTTCCGGCTGAAGTATCGCCGCGACCGGCGCCCCGGCTTCCCGTTGGAACCGGTCTGGCTGTTCTATCCGAAATACTGGTGGGAGATCGCCAGCAAGCACGCGCGCATGGCGCACCGCTGGTTCGCCATCGACCTGATGCGACGAGCCATCCTGCGCGATCCGCGGCACAGGGCGTACATCGACCAGGCCCTGTGCGAGGTGAGCGATGACGAGAGCGAGACCCTCGAACTACTCACCCAGAACGAAGCCGCACGCCACGAGGTGAGTCGCGCTCGGCGGATCGGGCGCGCCAAGGTGACAGCCGGCGCTTAAGGCAGGCAGCGCGCAAAGTCTTCGCCTCGCTCAATGAAGCTCTTGTACCGGCCGTAGCTGGGCGCCGCCGGCGACAGCAGCACGACGCCGCCGCGCGGTGTCATCTCGCACGCTCGCGCTACGGCCTCGTCCATCGAATCCACCAGTCTGATGTGGGCTGCGCAGCCAAGCCGGGTATGGATCCGCCGGCCGCTGGGATCCATGAGAACGACGCCAGGCCGCGGTTCCTCCTGCAGTCGCGCGATCAGTGCATCGTAATCGATGCCACGATCATGACCGCCGATGATCACCGTGATGGCCCTGTCGCGATATACATCGAGTGCGGCGATGGTTGCCTCCGGCGTGGTGGAGATGCTGTCATCAACGTACAAGACTCCATCGACCTCGGCGATCTCCTGCTGGCGATGCGGCAGCGGTGGAAAATCCTCTGCCGAACGCAGCGCCGAAGCCCCATCCACGCCAAGCGACTGCGCCACTGCCAGTGCGCCAGCCAGGTTGGACAGGTTGTGCGGTCGCGCGAGATAGTGGTTGTTCACCTGTAGCGCGGAGCTCACGGCAAACGTGTCGTGATTCAGTTGCTTGAGATCGAGCACTGCCGCCACGACGGCGAGCGCCTCGCGGTTGATCAGCGAGCGGCGCGCATGACGCAGCAGGTTCAACTTGTCCCGCCGATACGCTGCCACGCTGCCATGCCAGTCGAGATGCTCCTGAAACAGCGAGGTCAGCACTGCAATGTCGCATAGCCCGGAGAAATCCGCAGCCTGGTAGCTCGATACCTCGATTACCGCCGCATCGAGCCCGCAACGCGGCAGCTCGGTGACCGGCACGCCGATATTGCCCGCCGCCACGGCATTCCAGCCGACGCCGCGCAACATGTGTGCAATCAGCGCCGCGGTGGTGCTCTTGCCCTTGGTGCCGGTCACACAGATCGTGCGGCACGCCGGCGCCGTGGCAAACCACAGATTGAGCAGCGACGTGAACCGAACGCCATCCGCCCGGGCTTGCGACACCAGCGGATCGTAGAGGCTGATGCCGGGCGATTTCACCACAACGTCGAAGCGGCCGATCGCCGCGGCGATCGCATCGCGCCCGCTGATCAGCGCCACATCGGCATCACGCGGGCTGTCGGCGTCGTCAAGCACGGTGATCGCCAGCTCTGGGTCGCGCTCGCGGAGGAACCGCAGCGCCGCCTGCCCTTCGCGGGCGAAACCCCAGATCGCGATGCTTCGGCCGTGCAGCTCAGTCACACGCATCGAGCATCGCCAGGTATCGCTCGGGAACCAGATGCGGCCCGCGCAACGCGAACAATGCGGCGAAATTACCGGGCGGCAGACGCGGCGCAAGCGCACGCACCACTGAGTCATCGCGCCAATGCGCCAGGTCGCCGAGATGCGCCATCACCGTCGCACTTTCCTCGACCTCGCCGACGCATTCGAACGGCTTGTGCCGCTGAAGCCCGCACAGCTCGGCAAATCCGTCGATCTGCGCCGCATCGTCGAGCATGTCGTGGCCGAACGTCGCAATCAGAAGCTGCCGGTCCACGAACGGAGCCAGCGCCAGGAAGACGAAGCGGCACTTCGGACAATCGCAGCACCAGTTTGTCGCGCGGCGTTCGGGCAACTGACGGAACGCTGCATTGCAGCTGCGGAACACGGGGAAATAAGCCGTATGGCTTGCGAACCGACGCGCGATGGCAATTTCGGACAGCGGCCGCAGAAGGGAGAAGTAGCGCACCCCTTCAACGACATGCCGCTCGACGAACCGGCTGAACGCCTGTTCGAATTCGAACGACTTGCTGTACTGGTGGTTGACCTCGCGCCCTTCGGTGACAAGGTTGGGCGCGCTGGCCGAATGCTCGTTCGACATAGCGATCGCATCGAAGCCGCAGATGATCGCGCAGGCGAACACGATCATGCTGAGGATGCCGGTGATGGGCACGTGTCCGTTGAGCGCGCCCGCCTCGTTCAGTGCGAACAGCGTCGGATCGAGCCTGCGCGTCACGCGGATCGCCGGCAGCCCCGCCTGCGCTATCGTCGCCTCGATCGGTACCGCGTTGCCAAGTTCGAACAGCACCAGCGGTTCCCCGGCCTGCTTGAGGCATTCGATGGTGACGACGGAATCCTTACCGCCGCCCACCGGCACGCAGGTGAGGCGCGGCAGTTGCAGGCGCAGCGCCGTCGGCGGCTCAACCGTCTCTATCGCGAAGCTGAGCCTGGCGAGATCAACCCCGTTCCGCCAAGCGAATTCGCCGAGGCCCTTCACATAGAACTCGGTAAAGAAGGCGGCAGTTGCGGCATCCAGCGGGAAGGCCGCGCAGCGGATGCGCTCGGGCGCGAACGCCTTGTAGTAGCTGATGCCGCACGCCAGCAGCAGCAGACGAAACACCCTGTCGAGCGCCTCGGCTTCGCAACCGGACAGAGGCCGCGTCGCAAGCGGAAGCACAATGCGCTCCTCGAAGCGCGGACCTTCATCGAACGCGTAGTGCAGCGAGAGTGTTCCCGTATCCGGCGCGAAACGATAACTCTCGCAGACGAACTCACGCCGCTGCATAGGCCTCGGCCACCGCACGGATCGCACTCAGCTTGGCGTGGTGCACCTCGGCCGGCAGGCTGTCCACCGTCAAAGTGCGCTGCCGTGTCACGCCATCCACTGCCGGTCCGTCGTTCACCATCGCACGCAGGATCGCCGCGTCGCGCTCCGCATCCAGGCAATCGATCAGCGTTGCCCGCCAGTCGTCACGGATCACCGCCAGCGCTCCGATCAGTGCATACGCGCCCCAGTTTGACACGCCGGCGACGATCAGATGGTCGGCCGGCGTGACACAGGCGATCCTCTCGCCGTGCGCGACATGAGCCCCGATCACCGAAGCGGGAACCGATCCCATGCCGATCTCGTTGCCGCCGTCGCCGATCGCGATGCGTTGCCAAGGACCGGCAAGAAACAATTCGTCCAGTGGCGTGGTGAATGCGCTGATGTCCTCGCCGCGCATGTTGCGTGGTGCACCATCGGCACTGCGGCCGCAGCGTTCGATGGACACCGCGTGCGTGACGCCAAGCTGCCGCCATAGCTCGATCATGTCATCGACGCGGCCACCGAGCGGCACGACATCGAGCGCCGCACCGGTGCCGCGCAGAGCGGCCGCGCATGTCGTGCGGCATGGCTCGTCGGTGACAAGGCGGGAGGCGACGCCGAGACGGGTCAACGCGCCGGCCAGCATCGCGGCGCCGACCGGCCCGTCGGTTTCCGCCGCCGGCGGCGTGCCCAGCGGCACGTAGAAGCCGGTAATGATCGCGACCGACGGTCGATGCGTTGCCGCGAGTGCCGACGCCGCGCGCCAAAGGCCGTGCTTAGCCGCAGCGAACAATCCGTCGATGTTGCGCCCGACCTCTTCATGGATGAGTGCTTCGATGCGGTCCACCGCCGCGGCTGGACCCGCTCCCCCCAGCCCCCTCCCACAAAGGGAGGGGGCGAACTGCTCCTCCCCGGGTCGCGTCAAAGTGCCGCCAGCTTCGTATTGCGCAGATCGGTTATCAGCATCGATCCGGGGGCGTGTGTGATGCAGAACTCCGGCTTCACCGCCGCGATCGCCGCCTGTGGCGTGACGCCGCAGGCCCAGAACACCGGCAGCTCGTCGGGCCTGATCGGCACCGCGTCGCCGTAGTCCGGTTTCGCGATGTCCCTGATGCCGATCGACTCAGGCATCCCCAGATGAACCGGCGCGCCATGCACCGAGGGAAAGCGCGAAGTAATCTGAACCGCGCGAATCGCATCCGCCGGCCGCAGTGGCCGCATGGACACCACCAACGGCCCGTGAAACACGCCGGCCGGCACGCACGGGATCGACGTGCGATACATCGGCACGTTGCGGTCGCACGCGATGTGGCGGACCTCGATGCCATCCTCGATCAGCGCTTCCTCAAACGAGAACGAGCAGCCAATCGCGAAGCTGACGAGATCATCGCGCCAGACGTCCTTGATGTCGGTCGGTTCCTCCACCAGTTCGCCGTGCTTCCAGACTCGATAGCGCGGCAGGTCAGTACGGATGTCGAGCTCGCGTCCGAGCGTGGGGAATGTCGGTTCACCGGGTTCGGAGACCGCCAGCACCGGACAGGGTTTCGGATTCGCCTGAGCGAAGCGCAGAAAATCGTTCGCCAGCGCACGTGGCAGGATCACCAGGTTAGCCTGGACGTTGCCCGGCGCCACGCCGGATGTCGGCCCGGTAAACGTGCCCAAGCGGATACGCAGGCGCTCGGCGCGACCCAGCGATTGTCCGCGTTCCGACAAGTCGCTCATCCCCCCACCCTTTCGTCTGAATTGACACCGAGCTGCTTCAGCTTGCGATGCAGCGCACTCCGCTCCATGCCGACGAACTGCGCCGTCCGGCTGATGTTGCCGCCAAACCGCAGCAACTGCGCCTGCAGGTATTGCGTCTCAAACAGATCGCGCGCCTCGCGCAGCGGCAGGCCCATGATGTCCGCCGTCGGATCGATATTCAGCAGCGCCGGCGCATTCGCACCGATCTCTGGTGGCAACATCTCGGCACGGATCGGATCGGCCGCGCTGCCTGGCGCCATGATCAACAGCCAATCCATCAGGTTGCGCAGTTGCCGCACGTTGCCCGGCCAGTCATAGGCCTGCAGTGCCGCGAACGTGTCGGCCGACAGCTCGCGCGACTGCATGCCGGCATTCTCAGCCGAGCGCGTGATGAACAGCTGGGCCAACGCCGGCACGTCCTCGCGGCGATCCTTCAGTGCGGGCACCTTCAGCGGCACCACCGCCAAACGATAGTAAAGGTCCTCGCGGAACCGCCCGGAGGCGATCTCGCTCTGCAGGTCCTTGTTGGTGGTGGACAGCACGCGCACATCCACCTTGACCCGCGCCGAACCGCCGAGTCGTTCGAAGGTCGAATCCTGTAGTGCGCGGACGATCTTGCCCTGCGTCTCCAGCGGCATATCGGAAACTTCGTCCAGCAGCAGCGTGCCGCCATGGGCGCGTTCGAGCACACCGGCACGCCGTGGCTGCATGATCGGATCGGCACCTGCTTCGAGGCCGAACAGCTCCTCTTCGAACCGGCCTGGCGCGAGCGTGGCACAGTTCAGCACCACGAACGGCCCATCGAAGCGGCGTGAGCCCGCGTGCACCATGCGCGCCACGACCTCCTTGCCGCTGCCGGCCGGCCCCTGGATGAGCACTCGCGAACCGGTGGGCGCCACACGCTCGACGCCTGCGCGCAGACTGCAGATGACACCACTCTCGCCGGTCAGGCTGGTCTCGGGTCCGGCGCGCAGACGCAGTTCGGCGTTCTCGCGCGCCAGCGCCGCGGCTTCGAGCGCACGACGTACCACCAGCAGCAGACGATCGGACTTGAACGGCTTCTCGATGAAGTCGTAGGCGCCCTGCTGGATCGCCTGCACCGCCATCTCGATGTTGCCATGGCCGGAGATCATCGCCACAGGTACCTGCGGCTCCTCGCTGCGAAACGCTTCCAGCAGTCCGAGGCCATCGATGCGCGAGCCTTGCAGCCACACGTCCAGGATCACCAGCGACGGACGCCGCATGCGGAAGGAGGCCACCGCCGCATCGGCATCGCCAGCCCCCCGCGTGTCATAGCCTTCGTCGCGCAGGATGCCGTCTATCAGCAGACGGATATCGGGTTCGTCATCGACAATCAGGATGTCATACGCCATCCGACACCTTCACGGGCAGCACCAGCGCAGCTACTGCGCCAGGTCCATCGGGCCTGTCGTCCAGCGTCAACCGTCCGTGGTGGTCTTCCATGATCTTCTTGACGATGGCGAGACCCAATCCAGTGCCCTTTGGCTTGTGCGTTACATAGGGTTCAGTCAACCTCGCGCGATCGTTCTGTGGCAAGCCAACACCATCATCGGTCACGATGATGCGAACGTCGTCATCGTTCGACTCCACACAGAGGCCAATTGTACCAGCCGAATCGCGCATTGCCACCGCATCGGCGGCATTCTGTAGCAGGTTGGTCAATGCCTGACCGAGCAACCGTCTGTCGCATGGCGCCACTGGTCCCCGTTCCGGGATGTCGCTGCGCCAGGTGATCTGTGGGCGCGCGGTCCTCTGGAGGACCAGCGCCTCACGCGCGATTCGGCCGACATCCTCTGGTTTTATCATGGGCTGCGGCATGCGCGCGAAACTGGAGAACTCATCGACCATGCGACCGATGTCGCCGACATGACGGATGATGGTATCCGCACACTGCCTGAACGTATCGGGATCCGTGGTGATCTCCCTGGCAAACCGCCGCTTCAGCCGTTCAGCGGCGAGCTGGATCGGCGTCAGAGGATTCTTCATCTCGTGCGCGATGCGGCGCGCGACATCCGCCCAGGCAGCCTTGCGCTGCGCCGCCTGTAGTTCGGTGATGTCGTCGAAGGTCACGACAAACCCATCGGTACGGCCGCCGGACAGATCGGCGCCGATCCGTACCAGCAGCGTCCGCCGGGCGGACGGCGGGCCTATCTGGATCTCGGCGGTGCGTGCGCGTTCCGGCGACGCCGCAGCCTCGTGCAGGAGGTCGGCGAACTCCGGCACCACGTCGGCCAGCTCGCGGCCGAGCGCCGAGAGCAAGTCAAGACCGAGCAGGTCGTCGGCGGCACGGTTCGGCAGCTCGATACGGCCCGACGCGTCGAGACCGATCACGCCGGCAGAGACACCCGACAATACTGTCTCGGTGAAGCGCCGGCGTTCGTCGATCTGGCTATAGGCGTCCATCAGTTCGCGGCGCTGCGCGGCAAGCTGGCCGGTCATTCGATTGAACGCGCGCGACAGCCCCGCGAGTTCGTCACCGGTCGGGGCTTCGGTCACGCGCACATTCAAGTCACCGCTGCGGACCCGCTCAGCGGCAAGAATCAGCCGCCCGATCGGCCGCGCGATTTGATTTGCCAGCACGAGACCGATCAGTACCGCCGCCAGCAACACGAGCAGTGCGACAATCGCGAAGATCCAGGCGAATGCGATCTGCAGCCACGAACGGTTCTGGTCGAGCCGCTGATACTCCGACACCGCCTGCTCGGTGCGTGTCATGTGTTCGAGGATTGCCGGATCAACTGGCCGGCCGATCATCAGCATCAGCGGTGGCGTCGAATTGAGCTTCACCACCGCCTGCACGCGCGTGCCGTCGCCGGCCGCCAGTACCACGACGTCGCCGCCTTGCGCCTGCGTGGTGACGGCCTGGGATGGCAGCTCTACACCCATGCCGGCGAACAAGCCGGCGGCGGCGAGCACCTGCTTGGTGAGGGGATCGTAGATCACCGCCTCGGTCAGGCCGCGCAGCGTAGTCTGTGTGCCCAGCACCTCGGCGAACACCGATGGATCGGCGGTGAGGTACTGACCTGCGCGCGTCAGGTCGTTGGCCATCTCCAGTGCCACCGAGCGGATATTGTCGCGGTGCTCCTCGAGATAGCCACGCGAGACCTGCAGTGATTCGGTGACCGCCTGACGGACTGGGTCGTTGAACCAGGCCTGGATGCCGTAGTGGAAGAACGCCACTGCAAAGCACGCCACCACGATCGCTGGCGCCACAGCGACCCCGCCGAACAGCAGCACGAGGCGCACGTGCAGTCGCGACCCGGCGGACCCCCGGCGGCGCTCGACCCAGACGCGCGTAAGGCGCCCGGCCAAGACCGCGACCAGCAGCAGCACTGCGGAGATGTTTGCCAGCACCAGGCCCACGCCGACGCCTGGTTGCACGCCAAATGGTGTACCGCGCGTAAGCACAATGAAGGTCGCGAGACTGATCGCGAACGCGAGCGTGGCGAGCACCAGCGTCGCCACCTTGCCAAGCAGGATGTTGGCGATCCTGCCCAGTACCGAGCTCGCACGAGACAGTTCTGTCGGCGGCGGCTCGATCGGCGGTTCGGGCCTCAACGACTCAGGTGGCGGGGCAACATTCACATCAGTCCTCGCACCACCGGAATGTCGAGGTCGCGGATTTTCTTGCGCAGCGTGTTGCGGTTGAGGCCCAGCATCGCCGCAGCCTTGATCTGATTGCCGCGAGTTGCCGCCAGGGTCAGTCGGATCAGCGGCCGTTCGACCTCGGCAATCACGCGGTCATAAATGTCCGACGGCGCCACGCCCCCATCGTGATGCGCGGCAAGGAAGTCGCGAATATGGCGTTCGACCGCGCGCACCAGAGGTTCCGGGCCCGCCACGACCGGTGCTTCGGATGACACCGGCGCGGTCTCCACCAGTTCAGCGGAAATCTGGTCCGCACCGATCATCTCGTCCGGGCAGAGCGCGGCCAGCCGCCGCATCAGATTCTCCAGTTCGCGCACATTGCCCGGCCAGGAGTAGCGCTTGAGTTGATCGACGGCGCTCTGATCGAGCGTCTTGGCCGGCAGACCGTCGTCCTGCGCGCGTTCCAGAAAATGGCGGGCGAGCAAAGGGATATCCTCGACGCGCTCGCGCAGCGGCGGCAGGCGGATCGGCACGACGTTCAAGCGATAGAACAGGTCCTCGCGGAACTGTCCCTGGCGGATGGCATTGCGCAGGTCTCGATGGGTGGCCGCGATGATGCGCACGTTTGCCTTGATCGGCTGCCGGCCACCGACCGAGGTGAACTCGCCTTCCTGAAGCACGCGCAGGAGCCGCGTCTGGGCCTCCGGCGGCATGTCGCCGATTTCGTCGAGAAACAGCGTACCGCCATTGGCCTGCTCGAAGCGGCCCTGGTTGCGCGCCGTCGCGCCGGTGAAGGCGCCGCGTTCATGGCCGAACAGCTCGCTCTCGATCAGCTCGCGCGGGATCGCCGCCATGTTGATGGCAACGAACGGACCGGCGCGGCGTTTCCCGTAATCGTGCAGCGCACGCGCGACCAGTTCCTTGCCGGTGCCTGACTCGCCGTTGATCATCACCGTCAGATCGGCGGTGGTGAGCCGTGCGATGGTCCGAT
The DNA here is from genome assembly GCA_963812505.1 of uncultured Alphaproteobacteria bacterium. Taxonomy (GTDB): domain Bacteria; phylum Pseudomonadota; class Alphaproteobacteria; order Acetobacterales; family Acetobacteraceae; genus JAMXLO01. The sequence continues at coordinate 297,316 of CAWEVM010000003.1, read as the reverse complement.
AGATCTCCTGCATCGCCGGGCTGCGACCAATCAGCGGCAGGCGCTCGTCGGCGTCGCGCGGCTCAGACGCCCGGGCGCTCACCTGCGCGGGAACGGCAAGGGCGCGACCGACCACCGACAGCAATTCCTGCAGATCGAACGGCTTTGGAAGATACTCGAAGGCGCCGCGCTGGGTAGCCTTCACTGCTGTCATGAGTGTGGACTGCGCGCTCATGACCACCACGCGCAGATCGGGGCGGATCTTGCGGATGCGTGGAATGAGGTCGAGGCCGTTCTCATCCGGCATGACGACGTCGGTGATGACGAGATCGCCTTCGCCATCCTCTACCCAGCGCCAGAGCGTCGCGGCGTTTCCCGTGCTGCGGACCTGATAGCCCGAGCGACCCAGTGCCTGGGTCAGCACGGTCCGGATGGAACGATCGTCATCCGCGACCAGGACGGTAGGTGGGGTCATCGCAACTCCAGAGATCAAATGCCGGTGTCGCTCTCGTCCTCGTTGAGCACGGGCAGGTGCAGTCGAAATTCCGTGCGGCCGGGGCGGCTGTCTACCTCGATCAGCCCACCGTGATCGCCCATGATCTTGGCGACCAGGGCCAAGCCAAGCCCGCTGCCGGACGGCTTCGATGTCACGAATGGGTCGAACAGGTATGGACGGATATCCTCCGGAATACCCGGCCCATTGTCGCGGACGACGACCAGCAGTGGCACGTCTAGCCGCGCCGTGGTGCCGGGCACAGTCAGACGCATACCGTGCTGGAATCCTGTCATCAGAGTGATCTCTGGATTGGCCTGCGCCTCCTGGGTCGTCGCCTCGGCGGCGTTCTTCACCAGATTGAGAATGACCTGTACGAGCTGGTCTCGATTGCCCCAGACCGGTGGCAAGGACGGATCGTAGATTTCCTGGAAACGCACATGCGGCGCAAAGCCGGACTGCGCGAGCTTGCGCACGTGCTCCAGGATGCGATGGATGTTCACCGCAGTCCGCGCGATCGGCTTCTCGCCGAAAATCTCCATCCGATCGACCAGCGCCCGGATGCGATCCGCCTCATCGCGGATCAGAACCGCTAACTCACGGTCCTGGGCATCGACGCTGGTTTCCAACAATTGTGCCGCGCCGCGAATACCGGAGAGCGGGTTCTTCACCTCATGCGCAAGGATCGCCGCCATGCCCGTGACGCTGCGCGCCGCGCCGCGGAAGGCGAGCTGGCGATCCAGTGCGCGAGCGGCGGACGGATCCTGCAGAACCAGCAGCACCGCACCCGGCTCCTCAGGCAACGGCGATCCCTGGACCGTCATGCCCTGCTTGTTCAGCCGCGGACTGTCGACCGACAGGTCATGGTCCGACACGGTCGCATCGCTGTTGCGAACCTGTTCGACCAGCACGAACAGAGGATGGTCCTCCGGTACCAGGTCGCGCAGGCGAAGCTGCGACAGGCCCGAGGCAGAGATGCCGAGGAACTGTTCTGCTGCGTGGTTGGCGTAGCGGAACCGATTGTCGGTGTCGAGCAGCACCACCGGTACTGGCAGAGCGCTCATGATGTGAGCGATGTCGGGCGCCCGACGGCGTTCCCGCAGAGCCAGCGCGGCGCGGGTGACGGGATTGATCATGCCGCCTCGGCCAGCATCTCGTCGCGGCGCGGCGAAGTGCGGGCCACGCCACGGGCGATCAGCCGCTCGTAGAATGCATCGATCAGGCGGATGACCGCGTCGGCATCCGGCAGACGGTTCATTGCGGCGCGAAACTCAGCCGAGCCAGGTAGCCCGCGCGAGTACCATGACAGGTGTTTGCGCGCCAAGCGTACGCCGGCCTGGCTGCCGAAACGGTCGAGGATAGCGCTGTAATGGCTCATCACCACAGCTTTCTGCTGCGGCAGCGGCGGTTCGGGCAATCGCGAGCCCATGCGCAGAAAGTGCACGACCTGGGCGATGAACCAGGGCCGGCCATAGCAGCCGCGGCCGATCATCAGTCCATCCGCGGCAGAACGACGAAGCGCTTCCGCGGCATCCTCTTCAGTCACGATGTCGCCGTTGGCGATCACCGGGATGTCCACTGCCTGCTTAACCTGGCCAATGAAATCCCAGTCGGCGGAGCCCGTATAGAACTGCTGGCGAGTACGGCCATGCACGGTGATCATGCGGATGCCGCAGTCCTGGGCAATGCGGCCCATGCGCGGCGCATTCAGACTGGCGTGGTCCCAGCCCATGCGCATCTTCAGCGTCACCGGCACGGGCACGGCGCGGACTGTGGCCTCAAGGATCGCCGCGGCGGCCGTCTCGTCGCGCATCAGCGCGGAGCCGGCCTGCTGCCCAAGCGCGACCTTCTTTACCGGGCAGCCGAAGTTGATGTCGATCAGGTCAGCTCCGCGGTCCACTGCCCGCCTCGCCGCCTCTGCCATCGCCGCTGGGTCGCAACCGGCCAATTGCACCGCGCTGATGCCGCCGCAGCCATCCACTTCCGCCATCGCCAGTGTCTTTTCATTTTCACGGATCATCGCCCACGAGGCGATCATCTCAGACACCACCATGCCGGCACCGAGTCGCTTGGCGAGATGGCGAAATGGCAGATCGGTGACACCGGACATCGGTGCGAGGATGACCGGCGTGTCGATCCGCACGCCACCACCGAGGTCAATCGGTGGCAGTTCGCAGGCCGCGACTGTGGTTTGGCTATGACACTTGCCCATCAATTGGGCAAATTACAGACACGCTTGCCGGGATGCAATGCGAAAGCTGCTCAAGCAACCGTGGAGCGCGTACCGGAACCACCATGAAGTTTCCTGTCAGGAACAATATGCAGCGATCACCATGACGGTTGCCGATTGACGCCGGCCCATCGGCCCGGCAACGGTGCCGTAATGCAGGTAGCAGCGATCCTGGTGGCAGCCGGTTCCGGCAGCCGGTTCGGCGCCGAGATGCCGAAACAGTTCGTGCCGGTAGCGGGCAAGCCGGTGATCCGTCATGCCGCCGAAACTTTGGCCGCACACGTGGCGCTGCTGCAACCGGTCGGTGACGCCGCAGCGATTGATGCAGCGCTCACCGGCCTGCGACACCAACCAACGGTTCCAGGTGGCACGACCCGGCAGGACAGCGTGCGGGCCGGATTGGAGGCTTTGGCAACGACAGAGCCAGACGTCGTCCTCGTCCACGACGCAGCGCGACCGCTGATCCCAGTAGGGACGATCCCTGCCCTCCTGGCGGCGCTCGAACGCGCTGCCGGGGCGATCCCCGCCGTCCCGGTTGCCGATACCCTGAAGCGCGTGACCGACGGCACGATCGATGCCACGGTGGCACGCGAGGGGCTGTATCGGGCTCAGACTCCGCAGGCGTTCCGCTATCAGGTGCTGCTGGAAGCGCACCGCACAGTCACCGACGTGGCCGCCACCGATGACGCGGCGCTGCTGGAGGCGATCGGAGAGAGCGTGACGATCGTCGCGGGCTCGGAGGACAACATCAAGCTGACCTACGCCGAGGACCTTCCCCGGCTGGAGCGAGCCATGACAGCCAGCCCGATCCCGCGCGTCGGCACCGGCTTCGACGTCCATGTGCTGGAGGCGGGGCGCCCGCTGATGCTGTGCGGCGTCGCCGTCCCGCATGACAAGGGTCTTGCCGGCCACTCCGATGCCGATGTCGGCATCCACGCTCTGTGCGACGCCATCTATGGCGCGCTCGCTGAAGGCGATATCGGTCGCCACTTCCCGCCCTCCGAGGCCACCTGGAAGAACGCCGACAGCGCACGCTTCCTGGCTCATGCCGCCGAGCGTATTGCCTTGCGAGGTGGCCGGTTGGCCAACGCCGACGTGACATTGATCTGTGAGCGGCCGAAGATCGCCCCGTATGCGGCGGCGATGGCTACACGACTGGCCGGCATCCTCAGGGTTGATGCGTCCCGCATTTCGGTGAAGGCGACCACCACCGAGAAGCTTGGCTTCACCGGGCGTGGCGAGGGTATTGCCGCGCAGGCCGTCGCCACCGTGCTGTTGCCCGGTTGAGGAGGGAACGCCTTATGAAGTATTGCGCCGTCGCCATTCTGCTGCTGTTGGCCTCCTGCGCCGGTTCTGCACCTCCGGCCCCGATGCCGGCGCCGATGGCCGAGACGATCCCTAAGCCGCCGGTCAGCCCCGTGCCGTTGACCTGGCAACCGGGACACTGGGACTGGACCGGCAGCTCGTATGTCTGGGTCCCTGGCCAGTACGTCGATGCGGCCAACAACAGTGGGACCTGGATGCCGCCCTACTGGGAGAGGAGCCGATTCCGGCTGGGTATGGCACGCGGCGCACTGGTTGTAGCTTGGCGGGCCGCTCTTGCGGCACCTCCGTTGCGGTGTTAGTGCCCGCCCGCGCTTGCAGGGGCTGATCGATGTCGTCGACCTTCGAGACCGTCGCTGGGATCATTGCGGAAACGTGCGACATCCCGCGTGAAAAGATCACGGCGGAGAGCCACGCCATCAATGATCTCGGCATCGATAGCCTGGACTTCCTCGACGTCGCCTTTGCCATCGACAAAGCGTTCGGCATCAAGATGCCACTTGAGCAATGGACGCAGGAAGTGAACGACGGAAAGGTATCGACCGACGAGTATTTCGTTCTCGGCAATCTCTGCAAGAACATCGACGCGCTGGTGGCTGCCAAGGCGGCCTGATCCGCCATGCGGCTGGAATTCTTCCAAATGGTCGACCGGATAGCGGCGCTCGATACCGAGGCACAAACCGTCCGAGCCGAGTGCGTCGTGCCCGACTCCAGTCCGGTGTTCGAGGGCCATTTTCCCGGCTATCCGCTGCTGCCTGGTGTGCTGATGATCGAGACCATGGCACAGACCGGCGGTTGGCTGGTGCTGGCCGTGCTGCGCTTTCAGCGAATGCCGTTTCTCGCCCAGGTGAAGGAGGCCAAGCTGCGTGCCTTCGTTGTTCCCGGTCAGACGCTGCAGGCTGAGGCGCGCCTGCTGCACGACGGCTCGGGCTACGCCGTGGTGAAGGGGAGCTTAAGCTCCGAAGGCAAGAAGGTGGCCGACGCCGAAATCACCTACCGCGTCGCGCCCTTCCCCAACGACACGCTGCGCGCTGAAATGCTGGAGACCGCGCGGCGCGTCGCCGTGCCGGAGGCATTCCTGCATGGCTAGTCCACGCGATGCGATGATCACCGGAGTAGGCCTTGTCTCCTGCCTCGGCGAGGGGATCGAGGCGCACTGGTCGGCGCTCAACCGTGATGGCGGGTTCGTGCCTGTGGTCGATGCGACAACCTTCGCGCCATGGCCGGTGCATCCGATGACGTCACTCGACCTCGACAAGCAGATACCGAAGCGTGGCGATCAGCGGCAGATGGAGGCGTGGCAGCGCATCGGCACCTACGCCGCGGGACTCGCGCTGGATTCCGCTTGTATCAAAGGCAAAGCGGACCTGCTGTCGCGCATGGACATGATCGTTGCCGCCGGCGGCGGTGAGCGGGATTACGCCGTGGATACTGCGATTCTGTCGGCACTGCCGTCGGCGGCCGATCCGGGCACGTTCCTGAACGAGCATCTGCTGTCGGACCTGCGACCGACGCTATTCCTCGCGCAGCTTTCCAACCTGCTCGCAGGCAACATTTCGATCGTGCATGGCGTGGTGGGCTCATCGCGAACCTTCATGGGCGAGGAGGCATCCGGCGCCGATGCCGTCCGTATCGCCTGCGCCCGTATCGCTGCGGGTCAGGGCGATCTGTTCCTGGTCGGCGGTTCGTACAATGCGCAGCGGCCGGACATCCTGCTGCACTACGAGATGGGTGGGTTGCTGTGGAAGCGACCGATCGCCGGCGTCTGGGCGCGTCAGGCGGCCGGTGGCGGCATGGTGCTGGGCTCGCTGGGCTGCTTCCTGGTGATCGAAAGTCGCGAGCACGCCACCAGGCGTGGTGCACCTGTACTGGGTCACATTGCTGCGCTCGCCACCGATCGCTGCCGGCGTCGCCCAGGCGAGGCCACCGCGGTCGCCGAACGCCAGCTCGCGACGATGCGCCATCACCTGCGGCCACCGCATGCCGCCGTGATTTCCGGCGCCTCCGGTGTTGCCGCGGTCACCACCGAAGAGATGACGTTGCTGGGCGGACTGGAACTGCCGGTGCGCGGCACGGCGACCGCATTCGGCCACTCGCTGGAGCCGTCGTTTCCGGCCAATCTCGCGCTGGCGGCACTGTCGTTGGCGCGCCGCCAGCTGTTCGCGCCACTCGAACCTGACGAACAGCCGATGACCGACGACTTGCGCCAGGTGCTGGTGACGTCGTGGGGCCATTGGCGCGGTGAGGCGCTCGCCGTGGTCGAAGCGGGCTAGGAGGCGGGCATGGGACGCGCAGACACGGATAGTCGCGGCCGGCCGGTCGTGGTGGTGACAGGCACCGGCGTCGTGACCTCACTCGGCGCCGGACAGCAGGACAACTGGCGCGAACTGACTGCCGGGCACTCGGGAATACGGCGCATCTCACGATTTCCGATCGGCGGCCTGCGCACCAACATCGCCGGCACGGTAGACTTCGTTCCAGTCGATGAATTGTCGGCGCCGGCACTTTCCGAGCGGATGGCCGAACTGGTTGTCGAAGAGGCTCTGGCCGAATCCGGCATCGGCTCGCGGGGCGATTTTCCCGGACCGATGTTTCTGGCGTTGCCGCCAGTGGAGTTGGAATGGCCGCAACGCCTCGCACTGGCCGCCGCCTCCGGCGCCAACGAAGTCGTCAGTTACGATGATCTGCTGCGCGCCGCAGCAACCGGAAAGTTCGTGCGCTGCTACGAGCGGTTCCTGTTCGGCTCGGTCGCGGAAAACCTTGCGGTGCGCTTCGGCACCAAGGGATCGCCGGTGGCAACCTCCACTGCCTGCGCATCGGGCGCCACCGCCATTCAACTCGGTGTTGAGGCGCTCAGGCGTGGCGAAGCCGAGGCGGCTCTGGTGGTCGGAACCGATGCGTCGGTGAATCCCGAAAGCCTGATCCGCTTCTCGTTGCTGTCCGCGCTGTCCACTCGCAACGATCCGCCACAGGCTGCCGCGCGCCCGTTCAGCAAGGATCGCGACGGGTTCGTGATGGCGGAAGGCGGCGGTGCACTGGTACTGGAGAGTCTCGCACATGCGCGCGCCCGCGGTGCGAAAATACTTGGCGTGGTGAAAGGCTGCGGTGAGATGGCTGATGGGTTCCACCGCACGCGCTCATCGCCGGACGGCAAGCCGATCATCGCCTGCATGCGGAACGCGCTTGAGGATGCCGGACTGGCACCGGATGCCATAGGCTACATCAACGCGCACGGCACCGGCACGCCGGAGAACGACAAGATGGAATGGGTCGGCGTGTCCGCCGTGTTCGGCGAGCGTGCCGGCGCAATTCCAATCTCCTCCAACAAGTCGATGATCGGCCACACCCTGACCGCGGCCGGCACCGTCGAGGCGATCTTCACCTTGCTGACGATGCGGCACGGCAGACTGCCGCCCACCATCAACTACGAGACGCCCGATCTGACGCTGCCAGTCGATTGCGTGCCCAATGTCGCGCGAGACGCGCAGGTGCAGCATGCGATTTCCAATTCGTTCGGGTTCGGCGGGCAGAATGTGTGTCTGGTGATGGGACTTCCGTAAGGGTGACCGCGCCGCCAATCGACGCGCTCCAACTGCTGGCCGACCGCGAGCTCGCCTTGACCCAGCGCGACTCCCCTCCCCCGCCCGCTTCTGGCGAGGTCCAGCTCCGTGTCCGCTATGTCGGGCTGAACCATATCGACGTGTGGGGCTTCCGCGGCATGGCCTTCGCCAAACGCCAGTTCCCGCTCACGGTCGGCGCCGAAGCAGCGTGTGAGGTAGTCGCGGTCGGTGACGGCGTCACCGTTCTGAAGCCGGGCGATCGCGTGGTGCCGTACGCGGCGCTGGTGTGCGGCATTTGTCCCGCCTGCACACGCGGCCGCGAGAACCTGTGCGAGAACGTCGCCGGCGTGCGTGGCTTTCACGTCGATGGCTTCGCACAGGCACTCACCAACCATCCCGCACGCCTCACCGCCAAGCTGCCCGACGCAGTGGATCTGCGCGACGCAGCCTGCGTCGCGGTCGCCTATGCCACAGTGGAACACATGCTGTTCGACAATGCGCGATTGGAACCGGGCGAATGGATCCTGGTACATGCCGGCGGTTCCGGCATCGGCAGCATCGCCATCCGCGTGGCAAAGGCGCTCGGCTGCACCGTCATCACCACCGTCGGCAGCGACGACAAAGCGACGAGGGCTCACGACCTCGGCGCGGATCACGTCATCAATTACCGCACAGACCGTTTCGAGGGCGTCGTGCGCAAGCTTACCGCTCGCAAGGGCGTCGACGTGGTGTTCGAACATGTCGGCGCCGACACCTGGAGCGGCTCGCTGCTGTCACTGAAGCGCGGCGGTCGCCTGGTGACGTGCGGTGCCACGTCGGGACCATCCGGGAGCATCAACCTGATGCAGCTCTTTCAGCAACAGTACCGCATCATCGGCTCATTCGGTTCGCCGCTGAACGCACTTGGACGCGCGTTGGACCGTATCGCCACCGGCGTGCGTCCGGTGATCGACACGGTTTATCCGCTGGCGGACTTCCGTGCCGGTCTCGCGCGGCTGGAAAGCCGCGACGTCTTCGGGAAGCTCCTTGTCGAGCTTTAAGCCGGGCCGCTACCTCTCGCTCTACGCTGACCGGCTGCTTGGCCGCCTGGTCAAGCACACGCTGGCAGCGCTCCGGCGTTCGGATCCCGATCGCGCCTCTGACTGGTGCGGCGCGATGGCGCGGCGATTGGGCCCGCTGACCCCGGCGCATCGTATCGGCCGCGCCAATCTTCGCGCCGCGTTCCCGGAGAAGGACCCGGCATGGCTGGCTGCGACGCTGCGCGGTGCGTGGGACAATCTCGGTCGGGTCGCAGGCGAATACGTGCATCTCGGCCGCCTGTGGGACTATGACCCGGCGCATCCGGACGCCGGCCGTATCGTAACCGACGATGAGCCTGTGTTCGTCGAGCTGCAGAACGACGGGAAACCAGCACTGTGCTTCGCGGCGCATCTCGGCAACTGGGAACTGCCGGCGGTGATGGCAGCGGCGCATGGCCTCCCGTCCGCGGTGCTCTATCGTATGCCGAACAACAAGGCCATCGCGCGCGAGATCGCCAGCATTCGAACACCGCTGATGGGCCATCTGATCCGCAGCCGCGCACAGGCGCCTTTGGAGATGGCCGCCGCGCTGGAACGCGGCGAGCACCTCGGCATGCTGGTCGATCAGCGTTTCTCGCGCGGTGTGGACGTGACGTTCTTCGGCAGGCGCTGCAAGGCAAACCCATCGATCGCCCGCCTCGCCCGTCAATTCGATTGCCCGGTCGTCGGTGTGCGGGTGATCCGCCTGCCGGGCCATCGCTTCCGCATCGCAGCCGAGGGACCGTTCGATCTGCCGCGCGGCGCCGACGGGCGGATCGATGTGCAGCGGTCCACGCAGATGATCACGTCGGTGATCGAGCGCTGGGTGAGGGACAACCCGGATCAGTGGCTGTGGTTTCATCGGCGTTGGCGTTGAGGCTCACGGGCATGTCATCCACTGACGGATTTACCTGCCACAATTGCGGCACGACGCACTCGTAACCAATTGCTACAGGCGTGAAGGAGAACCCAAGATGCGTTCCCTGGCATTGTCATCCACCATGCTGGCATTCACCGTGCTGGCCGGCCTTGCTGGTACACCCGTGCTGGCACAGACGGCCGTTCCCACCAATGCGCAGGGCGTGCCGCGTGGCACCGACCCGGTGACCGGTGCGCGGCCTGGCAACGACGTCGGCACCGGCATGTCGATGCCGATGGGCACGCGCGCGAGCAACATCGACGCAGGCGATACGCGCTCGACGATCGCGCCGAACCTGCCGAGCCCGTCACTGGGGCCGGATTCCAGCCCCGCCGATTACCTGCGCGCCGCTCAGGCGTCGCTCCAGGCGGGTCGCACCGGTGAGGCGCAGCAGTCACTCGAAATGGCGCAGACGCGTTTGCTGGATCGTTCGGTACCACTGGGCCAGACCAACAATCCAAGCGACAACCCCGCGGTGACACAGATTTCGCAGGCCTTGCAGGCGCTGGCTGCGCGCGATCGGGCGCAGGCCATGCAGTTCATTCAGGCGGCTATCCCGGCGGCGACCGCGTCGACGCAATAGGTCCGTATGCTTGCCTGCCCCGCCACAACCGTCCAGAGTAACGCCGATGTGTTGGCTTGGACGGTGTGGTGGTGGCAGAATCAGACGAGGACTTGACTGAGCGGACAATCAGCTTCCGCAGCAATGTCGAGCCGCGGCCGCAGGTCGAGACAGCAGCCCATCTGCTGCTGATCCTCGCAGACAACGCGCCTCCCCGACACGTAACGTTGGGACTGTTGCCATTGACCGTCGGTCGTACCGCGCCGGCCGAGGTGCTTTTGGAAGGCAGCTCGGTTTCACGTCGGCACTGCCAACTGGAACGCCGCGACGACAGTGTAGTGCTGACAGATCTCGGCTCGACCAACGGCACATTCGTCAATGGCGAGCGTGTCAGCGACGCGGTGGTGCTGGAGGATGGTGCACGGATCACGGTCGGCGCGCATGCACTGAGCTATCATCGGCGCAGTCAACAGGAGTTGGCAGGCTGGGAGGCGCTGGATCGCGAACTAGGCGAGGCAAGCGACTATGTGCTCTCAGTGCTTCCACCGCCCATTATCGCGGGGCCGGTTCAGGCGGAGTGGTTCTATCAGCCCTGCACGCGTCTCGGTGGCGATGCGTTCGGGTACCAGATGTTGGACTCCCGTTGCTTCGCCGCTTTTATGCTTGACGTTGCGGGACATGGCGCAGGATCGGCGCTGTTCTCGGTGACCGTGGCGAATGTGCTCCGTCAGCGCATGCTTCCGGAGGTGGATTTCCGCAATCCGGCTGCGGTGATTCGCGGCCTCAATCGCATGTTCCCAATGGAACAGCACAACAATCTGTTCTTCACGATGTGGTACGGCGTCTACGACATCGCGGATCGCGTGGTGAGCTTCGCGACGGCGGGCCACCATCCGGCCTATCTGCTGGCTCCTGACGCAGCGCAGCCGGTGCCATTGGGCACGCGCAATCCATCGATCGGCATCAGCGCGGATCGCGAGGTCGCGGCTTCACGCGCCGCGGTGACGCCGGGCAGTTCGCTGTTCCTGTTCAGCGACGGCGTGTTCGAGATCACCGATCATGCGGGGCGCGAGTGGGACCTCTCGCAGATACTGTCGCTGCTGCCGGTCATGGCCGGACCCGGCGGCCCTCGCCGCCTGTATGACAAGGTGCGCATGACGGCGCGACCGGGCCCGCTGGAGGACGATTTCTCCGCCCTGGCAATCCGCTTCATTTGAGGGCATCGACATGGCTGACCTGCCGCTTCGACTGACATGCGCTGATTACGCGCGCGTGATGCCACTCGCGGTCGGTGACGTGAAGCCTGACGGCATCGACCTGACAATGGTGTTGGGGCGGGAAGGTTCGTGGCCCGCGCGCGCGGAGATGCTGCGTCGTGCCGCGAGCGATCCGACGGTGCACGGCGGCGAGTCCTCAATGGCCGGGCATCTGCGCCGGATCGATCAGGGCGACCGCAGCCTGGTTGCACTCCCTGTGTTCCCGCTGCGCAATTTCACCGGGCGCGATCTGTATGTGCGCAAGGCCGGACCGATAAAGACGCCGGCGGATCTGCGCGGCGGGCGCGTTGGGATGTACGACTGGGTGGCAAGTGGCTCGATCTGGTACCGGCATTTCCTGCGCTTCATCGGGGTTCCGCCCGAGGACCTGCAATGGACCATCGGCCCGGTCGACGAGGCGAATATCACCAGCCACGTCTATACGCTGCCGGAGGGTGTGCGCACCGCACCGGAGGGCCGTGCGCTGTCCGAGATGCTGGTCGCCAGTGAATTGGACGCGATCTACAGCCCGCCGCGGCCTCGGCGGTATCACCCGGTGGACGGACCGATCGCGCGCCTGTTCCCCGACATCCGCACGATCGAGCGGCAGTATTTCCGGGCCACGCGCATGTTCCCGCCACAGCATCTCATCGTTCTGCGAAGCGAAACGTGGCAGCAGAATAAATGGATCGCGCGCTCGCTGACCGATGCATTCGCTCGCTGCACGCAGACGTTCGGCAAGGCGCAGCGGTCGTTCCCATACGCATCGCCCTGGCTTGACGCGGAACTGGAGGAAACCGAGGCGCTGATGGGCGCCGACTTCCACGCCGATGGTTTCGAACAGAATCGTGTGACGATCGAGGTGTTCACTGAACAGGCGTATCTGGCCGGCATCGTGACAAGGCGCATTGGCGCTGAGGAGTACTTCGCCGAGTTCCTGGAAAGTTAGCGCGTCACACCTGGAACAACCCGGTCAGCTCGATCCCGGGCGGATCAAGTCGGATCGCACCCTCGCGAATGATGCGGGTCGTGATGCCACCCGCGTCGTCACGGTGATGGTGGATGACGGCAAGGTTCCGTGTCGTGACGATGAGATAGTGACGCACCGAGGGAATGCGGAAATAACCCTCGAGCTTGCTGCCCGAATCGCGCCTGGCGGACGACGGCGACACGACTTCGACCACGACGAGCGGATCCGGCGCCTCGACCGCATTGTCGTCCAGTGGGGAGCCGCAACGGACCAGCGCGTCCGGTTCATAAACCGTGTCGGAGTCGATCCGGACCGTCATGCCGTCCGGGAAGGCCTCGCAGGGCGCATCGGCGGCGCGGATCGCCCGTCCCAGGGCCTCATAGACGCGGCCCTTGAGGCGAGCATGGGCGGCACGTTCCGGTGCCATGCCCACCACCTCGCCGGCGACGAGTTCGTAGCGCTGGCCTTCGGGCTGCTGCATCGCCCAGGCGATGAATTCATCGGCGGTCATGCGGGCGGGCGCGGTCGCACTCATTCGGCGGCTTACCATGGTCACGCCGGCCATCGGAGGCAAGTCTCAACGGCGGCGCCGTAAGGCTGGATGGAGAAGTTTGTGCGAAAGGACTTTCGCAGGTGCGGCATAAGCCCCATGCTAGGCCCAATCTGAATACCGAGGCATGCATGGCCGAGACCGTCCACGCCATACCGGAGACCAAGACCGCTGACACCTCGCCGGTGGTGGTGGTGAAGAAATATGCCAACCGACGGCTCTACAACACGGAAACCTCCAGCTACATCACCCTGGACAACCTGGCGGATATGGTGCGCCAGGGCCGTGACTTCGTGGTGTACGACGCCAAGACCGGCGAGGACATCACCCGCAGCGTGCTGACCCAGATCATCGTGGAGGAGGAAGGCAAAGGGCGCGCCCTCCTGCCGACCGCCTTCCTGCGCCAGCTCATCGGGTTCTACGGCGACCAGATGCAGAGCCTTGTGCCGCGGTTCCTCGAGCAGGCGATGGGAGCATTCGCCCAGCAGCAGGAGCAGGTGCGGGCGACGATGCAGAAGACCATGGGTTCGATCGGCACAATGTTCCCGTTCGGCAACATGGAGGAAGTGGGGCGCCAGAACATGGCGATGATGGAGCGGGCGCTCAGCCTGTTCACGCCGTTCTATCGAGGGTCGGAAACCGGAGACACCAGTCAGGCACAGGAAATCGCGACACTGCGCGCCGAGGTGGAGAGCCTGCGGCAACAGCTTGAGGCTGCGAAAACCAAGCCCTGATCGCCTCCCCTACGCTGCCGCCCGGCGGGCTGCGGCGATGAAGGCGCGGATGAGCGCCGGGTCCTTGACGCCGCGCGCGCCCTCGACGCCCGAGGACACATCGACCGCCGATGCACCCGTTATGTGGATGGCCTCACCGACATTGTCCGGGGTGAGACCGCCGGCAAGCATCCAAGGCGCCGGCGCCTTCCAGCCTTGCAGCAGCGACCAATCGAAGCTGGCGGCGTTGCCGCCTGGCCGCGTCGCGCCGGCCGGGGGCTTTGCCTCCACCACCAGCCGGTCGGCGCCCTCTGCGACCGAGCAAAGATCGTCGGCGGTCGTCACCCCAACCGCGCGCCACATCTGCAGGCCGAAGCGGGAACGCAGTGCCGCCATGTCAACCGCGCCGTAGAGCTGCAAGGCGTCCAGCCGCACCGTATCGAGCGCCGCGGCAATGGTGTCCGGCGTCGAATCGACGAACAACCCGACGCGCAGCGGTCCACCCACGCAACGGGCCGATAAATCGGCGGCCAAGGAAGGCGTGACATAGCGCGGCGATGGCGGGAAGAAATTGAACCCCACCCAGTCAGCGCCGGCGACCACCGCCGTGTCGAATCCCGCCGGGTCGTTGATCCCGCAGATCTTCACCCGCACCGTCACGGCAGCGGCACCTGCGGGAGCCGCGTCTTCAGGTCCTGCACCTGTGCTTCCAGCAGCCTTACCGTCTGCTCCGCATGGCGTGCGCGACGGCGCTGGCCCAGTTCCGACAGCCAGACGATCGTACCCCCGGCGAGAAACGCGATTGCCATGCCCCCGAGTATGGTCAAGGACAATGGCAGTTGCAGCGTGTAGTCGCTGGGCCAGAGCCCAAGGCGAACTGGCGCCGTGTTCGACAGTGCGAACAGCACCAGCAACAAGAGCAGCGGCAGTCCGATCAGCAGGCGCATGACCCACCAAACCTTTTCTCCCGCTCCCCTTGCGGGAGAGGGTTGCAGGGAGGGGGTGGAGGCTGATCCGCGGCCCCCTCCCCCGAACCCCCTCCCGGGAGGGGAAAGGGAGGAATTATCCCGTGTTTACCGCGCGTTGCGACCCTGTCCTGCCTCGGTTGACCCGGTCGCGCAGCTCCTTCCCGGCCTTGAAAAACGGTACGGCCTTCTCGTCCACCGGCACCGCCTCGCCGGTGCGCGGATTGCGCCCGGTGCGCGCATTGCGCCGCTTCACTGTAAAGGCGCCGAAGCCGCGCAACTCGACTCGTTCGCCGCGTGCCAGTGCGATGGTGATCTGATCGAAAATCGTCGCCACGATGAGCTCGACGTCGGCCCCCCGCAGATGCGGGTTGTTGTCGGCTAGTTCCGCGATGAGTTCCGACTTTGTCATGACCCCGACAGGCGTGCGGCAGTTCAGCCCCCGAAACGTTGCCAGAGCAACCGTGTGCCGTCAAGCATAACTCCTTGGGGAAAAAGGCTTTTCCATAACGCATCGAACATCCACCCCAAGCTCGAGGAGAACGCTCGGCTGGCCAGGCCGCTGGTCGTGACATCCTCCACCGGCAGATCGGCCGAGATGCTTTTTTGTTGCGCCAGCCACAACCGCGCGTCTTGCTCGCCACCGATCGCATCGACCAGGCCGAGTTTCAGGGCCTGTCGGCCGGTATACGCCCGCCCATCCGCCAGCTCTCGCACCCGTGCATCGTCCATGTGCCGGCCGCTCACGACCATGCCGACGAACTGGTCGTACATGTCCATGACCAGACCCTGCAGCACGTCCCTGCCCTGCGGCGACAGCGGTTTGGTGAAACTGGGCTGATCCTTGAGCGGTCCCGAGGTGATCGCCTCAGCATTCACCCCGATCGATTTCAGCAGGCCGGACACCTCGCCGGTCTCCAGCAGCACGCCTATCGAACCGGTCAGCGTGGCCTCACGCGCGAAGATACGCGCGGCCGGCACAGCGATCATGTAGCCGGCGGACGCCGCAACGCCGCCCATGACCGCGACGACAGGCTTTTTCTCGGCAACACGGGCGATAGCGTCGTGCAGTCCCTCACCGCCCGCCACACTGCCTCCGGGGCTGTCAATCGCGACGATCAGCGCCTTCACGTTGACATTGTCAGCCAGCTTGGTCACCGCCTCGTCGAGTTTGCGGTCATCGCTGATGATCCCGCTGACGGTGAGGCGGGCCACATGCGAACGGCCGAAACCGACGTGCTCGCCGCGCAGGACCACCAGAACAGCGGCCAGCACGGCGAGCACCGCAAAGCTACGCCAGAAGAACAGCCGCCGCTTCAACCGCCGGCGGTCGAGCAGCAGATCGGTCTCCAGACTCATCGGCAGTGATCAGCGACCACCGGCCGGCTTCAGTCGTTCTCGGTCTGGGCCTGCTGATTACGGCGGCGAATTGCCGCACCAAGGATGTCGCCCAGCGACGCGCCAGAGTCGGACGAGCCGAACTCCGCCATCGCCTGCTTCTCCTCCTCAACCTCCTTGCCCTTGATGGTGAGGCTGAGCTTGCGGGCGGCGCGATCGACCGCGACGATCTTGGCGTCCACCTTTTCGCCCACGGCAAATCGGTCAGGGCGCTGGTCGGACTTGTCGCGGGCGAGTTCGGCGCGGCGGATGAAGCCGGTCAGCACGTCACCGACCTTTACCTCAATGCCGTTCGACTGGATGCCCGTCACCACACAGGTGACGATTTCGCCCTTATGCACCGACTCCAGCACCGAGGCGGCCGGATCGTCCTTGAGCTGCTTGATGCCCAGGCTGATCCGCTCCTTCTCGACATCGACGTCGAGCACCTTGGCCTTCACCATCTGGCCCTTCTCGTAGTTGGCCATCGCCAGCTCGCCTGGCTGGTCCCACGACAGATCCGACATGTGGATCATTCCGTCGATGTCGGCGGACAGGCCGATGAACAGACCGAACTCGGTGATGTTGCGGATTTCGCCTTCCACCTCGGAACCGATCGGGTGGTCCTCGACGAACTGCTCCCACGGGTTGCGCTGCACCTGTTTCAGGCCAAGCGAGATGCGGCGCTTGGAGGCGTCCACGTCCAGCACCATCACGTCCACTTCCTGGCTCGTGGCGACGATCTTGCCGGGATGCACGTTCTTCTTGGTCCAGGACATCTCCGAGACGTGGACCAGACCCTCGACTCCAGGCTCCAGTTCCACGAAGGCGCCGTAGTCGGTGATGTTGGTGACGCGGCCGGTATACTTGGCGCCGACCGGATACTTGACCGCGACGCCATCCCACGGATCAGCTTCGAGCTGTTTCATGCCAAGGCTGATGCGCTGGGTCTCCGGGTTGAACCGTATCACCTGAACCTTGACCTGCTGGCCGATCTGCAGGGCCTCGGACGGATGGTTGATGCGCCGCCAGGCGATGTCAGTGACGTGCAGCAGGCCATCGACGCCGCCCAGGTCCACGAAGGCGCCGTAGTCGGTGATGTTCTTCACCACACCGTCCAGGATCTGGCCTTCCTTGAGGCCCTGGATCAGCTCGGAGCGCTGCTCGGCGCGCGTCTCCTCAAGCACGGCGCGGCGGGACACCACGATATTGCCGCGCGCACGGTCCATCTTGAGGATCTGGAAGGGCTGCGGTGTGCCCATCAGCGGGCCCACGTCGCGCACCGGGCGGATATCCACCTGCGATCCGGGCAGGAACGCCACGGCGCCACCGAGATCGACGGTAAAGCCGCCCTTCACCCGGCCATAGATGGTGCCGTTGACGCGCTGCTGGGTCTCGAACGCCTTTTCCAGGTTGGTCCAGGCCTCCTCGCGGCGCGCCTTCTCGCGCGACAGGATGATGGCGCCGTCCCTGTCCTCATAGCGTTCGACGTAGAGCTCGATGACATCGCCGGGCTTTACATCGGCCTTGGTGCCGGGGGGGCCGAACTCCTTCAGCGCGATACGGCCCTCCGACTTCAGGCCGACATCGACGATGGCGTACTCGTCGGTGAGGCGGAGGACGCGGCCGGTGACGACGGAGCCGTCGAAGCCGGTATCCTGGCCGAGGGTTTCATCGAGGAGTGAGGCGAAGTCCTCGCCTCGGAAATGGTCCTGCATGGGAGCAGGCGGGGGTGCGGTGCGGGCGACGGTGGCGGATAGAGCCATGTGCTGGTTGTGTTCCGTTACGGAGAGGCCGGGCGGACCCGGATTGGCCGTTGGTGTGCGCGTTCCACTGCGAAAACACGTCTTGCCCGCGGAGAGCGACCGCGGGCCAGGTTGGGTAGTTGCCGAAGTCCTCGTGAAGCGAGGTCTGCCGGAGACATACGCCCGGAGCGAGCGAAGTCAAGCTTGGCGACTGTTTTTACGGCCCGAATTTGCCAGCCGTTGCCTCACCTCCGCGATTGCCCGCTCGAATGCGCCTTCCGCGTCCAGAGCCGTCGTATCGAGCAAGGCCGCATCGACCGCCTGACGCATGTTCGGCGCGTCGCGCGTGTCGCGTGCCAGCATCTCCGCCTCGACGGAGGCCGCATCTGCTGCGATGCCCTTCGCCCGAAGCTCCAGCCATCGCCGACGGGCTCGCTCGGACAGCGAGGCGGTGACGTACAGCTTCACGGGAGCGTCCGGGAAGATGACCGTACCGATATCGCGGCCGTCAAGCACCGCGCCACGACCGGTGGCGAAGTTGCGCTGGAAGTCCAACAACGCCGCACGCACAGCCGGAATCGCCGCCACTGCTGCCGCCGCCGCGTCCGCGGCAGGTCCGCGCAGGTCGCCTCGATCAAGGTCTCCGGCCCGCAGCGCACGCGCGGCCGCCTCGGCCGCCATCGGATCGGCGGGATCGCCGCCGTCATCCAGCAGCCGTCGGCCCACGGCGCGATACAGCAGACCGGTGTCGAGGTAGGGCAAGCCAAGCGTCGCGGCGATCCGTCGTGCCAACGTGCCCTTCCCCGCCGCGGCGGGGCCGTCGATGGCAATGACAGGCCCGGGCGTCACGCCTGCGCCAAGGCTCCGCCGGCCTGGTTCATCAGTTCAGCAAAACCGGGAAAGCTTGTGTCGATGAAAGCCGTCTCATCCACGGTCACCGGCTGTTCGGCGGCCACACCGAGTACCAAGGCAGCCATGGCGATGCGGTGATCCATGTTGGTCTCGACCAAGCCGCCGCCCGGCGGCGGGCGGCCGTCGCCGTGCACGATAAGGTCATCGCCCTCGACTGCGACCTGCGCGCCGTTCACTGCCAGCAACGCCGCCGTGGCGGCAACGCGATCGCTCTCCTTCACCCGCAGCTCCTTCAGTCCCCGCATGCGCGTGGTTCCGACAGCGTGGGAGGCAATGACCGCAAGCACCGGGTATTCATCGATCATAATCGGGGCGCGCTCCCAAGGTATGTCGACACCCCGCAGTTCACGGTACGAGACGACCAGGTCACCCACCGGCTCGCCTCCCTGCACGCAGCGGTTCTCCACGACGATATCGGCACCCATCTCCGCAAGCGTCGCGTAGAACCCGCAGCGCAGCTCGTTCAGCCCGACTCCTGCGATGATGAGCCGCGAACCGGGCACGAGCAGGGCCGCGGCCACCAGGAAAGCAGCCGACGAAGGATCACCCGGTACCTCGACATCGGCGGCGCGCAGTTCCGGCTGGCCCTGCAGCGCGATGACGCGTCCCCTGCCCGCCTCCTCCACCTGCACCGTCGCGCCGAAATGGCGCAGCATATTCTCGGTATGATCGCGCGTGGCCTCCGGCTCTTCGACCCGCGTGATACCGGGCGCATTCAGCCCGCACAGCAGCACCGCCGACTTCACCTGTGCCGACGGCACCGGCACTCGGTATTCGAGCGGGAGCGCCTCTTTCGGACCCTGGATGGAGAGCGGCAGCCGTCCCCCCTCGCGGGCCGCGAAGCGCGCGCCACAGGCTGATAGCGGGTCGATCACCCGACGCATCGGTCGCTGACGCAGGCTGGCATCGCCGGTCATCACCGCGAACAGCGGATGGCTTGCCAGCACGCCGCACAGCAATCGCGCGCCGGTTCCCGAGTTGCCCATGTCCAGCACGTCGGGTGGCTCGACAAGTCCGCCCACGCCGCGACCCGCCACGCGCCAAGTCCCGTCGGGGTCATGCGTCACCTCGGCACCAAGAGCGCGCATCGCCGCCGCGGTTCGCAGCACGTCTTCGCCCTCAAGCAGTCCCGTGATCCGCGTCTCGCCCACCGCCAGCGCACCAAACATCAGCGCGCGGTGACTGATCGACTTGTCGCCAGGAACAGCGATACGACCGGTGAGCGGGGTCGCCGGACGGCGGGAGACCAGTCTTCGAGCGGCATCCATGCGAGAATGTCCCGGGGCAGACGCGCCACTTAGCATGCCATCGATGGCATTTACAGGCGCGGCAACCAAGCGGCTCGCAGCGGCGGCGGCAACTTCGACTCGTTGCATAGCTTCATTGATCGCGTAGAAGAAAGAACAGCGTCCGCAAGATAGCGGCCATCACTTGCGCGTGATTCTATTTACACAAGATGGTCATTGTCCGACTCGGCCGATAAGCTCGCGATCGCGTGACGTCCGCTGCATGGATGCATGGCGCCCGCGATCAAAAGAGCGACGCGACGGAGTAGTCGATTACCCATGAGCATTCCACGGCAATGGACCATGACTTTCGGCGCAGCGCTCGCGTTCTGCGTGTGTCCAGGTCTGGTCAGCACTACCATTGCGGCTGCTGATCCGGTCATGACACTCGCGGACGCCATAACGCGAGATTTCGACCCAGCAAAGATATCCACACTGATCGCAGGCACCGCCGGACATGTCCCAGCGGACGCCACAGATACGACCCCGGCACTCGAACAACTCCAGCATGTTCTGAATGTCGGCAACGGGGTCGCTGTCGCCTTGCTGCACATCTTCGATCAGCAGAACGTTGCCTCGGATCAACTGATCAAAGACCTTGCACAGTCAGCATCGTTGTATCACGCGGTGGCAGACGACCTCGCCGGCATGAACCTCAACGATCCCGCGGAACAACAAATGATCGCGCAGGCTCAGGCGGCCATGAGCGCCGGCAGGTTCAGCGATGCCGAGCGGCAGATCCGGCAGCTCGAGGATCGTGAGATCGCATCGGCGGCCCAATCGACCAACGGCAGTGGCGTGCACACACCGCTTGCCAGCGAGCATCAATTCGCAGCCGCTCAGGCACTGACACTGATGGGCAAGATTGCACTGATGAAGTTGCAATACGGAGCAGCAACCGAAGATTTCCAGTTGGCGCGACAGAGGCTTATGACGGCTCCATTCGGTCCCCCCAACCAGCGTGTGACCCAGGCGGCACCGACGGCAGCGCCCCAGCTACAGGCCACCGAGGCAACGCCACCCGCATCCAAGCCGATTGTCGTAGCGATGGTGCAACCTGCGAACAGTTCGACCATTCCCGTCGCGGCGCCAACATCGGAAGCTTTACCGCGGGCCACCAACCCGGTGGCAGAAATGCCTCCGGCGGCTCATGTCCTCCCAACGGACACGCTTGAATTGATACTCCGCCGCGGTGACGATCTGCTGGCGTTGGGTGACCTCGCCGCGGCACGTCTGCTCTATGAGCGGGCGGCGGCGGCAGGAGATGCCCGTGGCGCAATCGGTATGGCAAAGACCTATGATCCGCGCGTTCTGGCACAGCTTGGCGCGCGGGGCATCCAGCCGGATCCCGATGTCGCGGCCTCGTGGTACCGAAAGGCGCTTTCACTTGGCGACACATCGGCGGCCGCGCGTCTCCGGATGCTGGAGCGGCGAGTCAGCAGCCAATAATCGCTCTCTCCTCCCCCTCGCCTTGCGGGAGGGGGTTGGGTGGAGCGGGCACCGGACGGAAAGAACCGCCCGGCGGTTGATTTGACACCCGGGCCGCACGGTGGCAGGAGCGCCGGCTTCCCGCACCGCCAACCCACGCGAGGCCAATTGGATGGCGAAGCCTGAACTCGGCACCAAGCGTGTCTGCGTCGCCTGCGGCGCCCGCTTCTACGACCTGACCAAGGTTCCGGCGGTCTGCCCGAAATGCGCCACCGAGCAGCCTATCGAGCAACCGCGTCCGCGCCGCACCGGGGGCAATGTGGTGGAGGAGCGGCGCCCCAAGAAGCCGGTCCCGGCGCCGGGCATGGAGGAAGCCGACATCGAGGTGGAGGGCGTTGAGGAGGAAGGCGAGGAGGACATCATCGAGGATGCCGCCGATCTGGAGGACGACGCCGATGCGATCGGCCCGGACATCGAGGTCGAGCCGGATTCCGACGAGACCGAGCGCTGACGCGCCTACAGCGGCGAGCCGTCCTTGCGGGTGTAGCCATACCTGCCATCCGGACCCATCGCGGCCTTCAGATCGTCGTTCGGATAGGTCCCTTCGTCGCCGGGCGTGCGGTCGCCGATCTCCAGGATCACCACGTCGGCGCCAGTGTTGTTCTCGATATGATGCGCGGCGCCGCCAGCCGGGAAGCCCGCGCACATGCCGGGTGAGAGTTGCGTCGACCCGGCATCGGTGATCAGTGTCGGCGTCCCCTCCAGCACATAGATGAACTCGTCCTGACGGCTATGCCGGTGGTGCAGCGCGGACCATGCGCCGGGCACCAGGCGCGTCAGGTTCACTCCAAACACGGTGAGCCCGAACAGATCGCCCAGCGGCCGTTTCTCGCGCCCCGCCACACGGGCCGCCAGGTCCGCAGGGTAGCCCGAGGCACGCACCCGCAACGGCGCATCGGCTGCATGGAGGGCGGGCGTCCGGATCGAGTCAGCCATGTGTGCAGCTCCCTTATGCAATACGCAGCGTTCACCGCTGTCCACGCAGGCGCAAGAGCAGGACGAGCAAGGTATCGTACGGCAGCGCCAGCGCCTCACGCAGCCACCAGCAGCAGCGTCGATACCAGTGCGTCGCGGCGGGAACCGTCGGCGGCATGGCGGCGCGGGCCGGCATTCCCATCAATCGCAGCAGCAGAATGCACCGCGGCAGATGGTACAGGCTGCTCGCGGCAAACACCGGCGCGATGACACCGCGACCCCGTAGCAGCGCCATGACCGCCCGGACGGACGACAACGTGTCACGGCCGGTCTCCTCCAGCAGGATGCGCTCGGCAGGCACGCCGCGCGCCTCCAGCAAGGCCCCCATCACCGACGCCTCCGACGGGCCATGACGCCCGACGCCGCCGGTCGGCACGAACAAGGGCTTGGTAAATCGAGCGGCAAATGCGGCGGCGGCCTCGACGCGCAGGACCAGCGTGGTGCTGGGCCGGCCGCCGGGGCGCACCGCCGCGCCAAAGATGACGATGACCGCGTCGGGGCTCAGGTTCGCCGCACGTTCCAGAAGATCACGAAGCCCTCCGGCACACCCGTGATGTCCTGGCGGAACGCGGTTGGCAACTGCGCCAACCCCAGCGGATAGTACGGGACGTTATCGAATGCCTGAAGTTGGATCTCCGCGCCGATCTTCTTCTGTGCCGCAAGGTCCGGCGCGTTGAACCAGGCATCCCGCAGCGCTTCGCTTTTTGCATCGGTCGGCCAGCCGAACCACGCCCCCTTCCCGTTGCCGCGCAGCGGCAGATGGCTGGCCGGCGTAAAGAAGTCGAGCCCGGAGAAGCCGGTGCAGAACAGATTCCAGCCGCCCTCGGCCGGCGGCTTGGTCAGCGCGCGCCGCTGCACCACGGTGCCCCAGTCGGTCGCCTGGTAATCCACGTTCATCCCGACGCGCTTCAGCATATCCGCGGCGACCTCGGCCAACGGATAGTTGGTCGGCTGGTCGGTCGCCCCCATCAGCACAACCTTCTCGCCCTGATACCCGGCAGTCTCCAGCGCCTTCTTCACCGCCGCGTAGTCTCGCTTGCCGGTGAGCGCGGCCATGCCGGCGTCGCTCGCCAGCGGCGAGATCGGCGGGAAGAAGCCGCATGGCGCCGACCAGAGCGACGTCTCCTCGCCCATCATCGCGGTCATGAATTCCTTCTGGTCGATCGCACCCATCAGCGCGCGACGCACCGCCGGCTTGTCGAACGGCGGATACAGATGGTTCGGCCGCAGCAGATAAGGCGCGCCGGTGTGGTCGGTGATCGGCGTCTGGATGTTGGCCTTGCGCAGCACCGGCAGCAGATCGGCCGACGGGTTTTCCCACCAGTCCATCTCGCCCGCCTGCATCGCCGCCGCCTTGGTGGCTTGATCAGGCTGCACATGCCACTCGACGCGATCGAAATGCACGATCTTGGGACCTGCCGTGAAACTGACCTCGCCATCCTCGCGCGGCTTGTATTTGTCGAATTTGTCGTAGACGAACAGTGAACCCTGCACCCGCTCGTTCGCGTTGAACTTGAACGGGCCGCTGCCGACGACCTCGGTGAACGCCTTGAACGGGTCGGTCTCCGCGATGCGCTGCGGCATCATGGCGCACATGTTCGAGGCACCGTGGCACAGCGCGTCCGGCAGCAGCGCGAAGGGCTGCTTCAGGCGGAACAGGATGGTCTTGTCGTCGGGTGCTGACAGTTCGTCGGTGCGCGCCATCAGCGCCTGGCCGAACGCGTCACGCGCGCCCCAGCGCCTGATCGAGGCGACGCAGTCACGCGCCAGCACGCGCTCGCCATCATGGAACATCAGGCCGTCACGCAGCGTGAGCTTCCAGGTCTTGCCGTCATCGTCGACGACGTGGCCGGCGAGCATCTGTGGTGTTGCCTTGAAACCGTCCTTCTGACCGGTCTGACCATACAACGTGTCGAACACCATGTAGCCGTGGTTGCGCGTCACGTAAGCGGTGGTCCAGATCGGATCGAGGATCGCCAGATCCGATTGGGCGATGAATTTCAGCACCTGTTGTTTCTGTGCCCGTCCGACTGAGGGTAGCGCCAGGGTTGCAGCCGAGGCGGCGAGGAAAGTGCGTCTCCGCATGTTTGGTTCTCCCAAGTTGTTGTTGCTTCCTCCCAGACTTGCCGGCGATGGTGGCTCGGGAGTATCGGCTTTGTCCATCTTGGCCCGAAACAGGATCAACCAGTGAAATCCCTGTCGGAAGCCGCAGTGCGGCAGTATCGCGAACT
This sequence comes from uncultured Alphaproteobacteria bacterium, assembly GCA_963812505.1. Lineage (GTDB taxonomy): Bacteria > Pseudomonadota > Alphaproteobacteria > Acetobacterales > Acetobacteraceae > JAMXLO01. The sequence goes on along the minus strand of CAWEVM010000003.1, from coordinate 272,724 downwards.
TGGCTATTACGCGCCGATCCCAGTGCTAAGCCGAGCGGATGCCGGCGAGCTTCGGCGCAAGCTTGAAGCGTTCGAGGCAGCCGGTGATGGGATGCAGGGTCCCGTGCGCCACAAGCCGCACCTTCTGTTCACCTGGTTGAACGATCTGGTCCGCCATCCGCGCATCCTCGACGCGGTGGAGGACATCATCGGTCCGGACATCCTTTGTTGGGGCACGTCCTTCTTCACCAAGGAGGCGCACAATCCAGGATATGTATCGTGGCACCAGGACTTCGACCTATTGGGGACTGGAGCCACCGGACATCATCACCGCCTGGGTGGCGTTCACCGACAGCACCGCCGCGAACGGCGCGATGCGGGTGATCCCCGGCACCCATCTGTTCGACCAGGCGCCTCACCGCGACACCTTCGCCGCTGACAATCTGCTGTCACGCGGCCAGGAGATCGAGGTGGATGTCGATGAGCGGCAGGCGGCGATGCTGCAACTCGCCGCGGGCGAGATGTCGCTGCACCATGTGCGGCTGATCCACGGCTCCGATCCCAATCCGTCAGACGATCGGCGCATCGGCTTTGCGATCCGGTATATTCCAACGTATGTGCGCCAGATTGCCGGCAGCGCCGACAGCGCGACGCTGGTACGAGGCGAAGACCGCCACCATCACTTCGAGCATGAGCAGCGACCGGACGCCGACATGTCACCGGCGGCGATCGCGCACCACGCGGCGGTCACCAGCAGGTTCGCGCAGATCCTGATGCGCGGGACCGTGCGGGAGATGCGGGCGTAGGCACGCAGGGGAACCGCTGTCTCCTTCCCTTCAGGCCCGGCTCTGATCGGTCGCCCTCTCAGCGCGCTGCCGCAACGCCTTCATCTCCTCGAAGCGCGCGGTGACGTCTCGCATGATCGCAGCGATGCCGAGGATCGCGCCCGACGCGTCACGGAACGGGGCGATGGTGAATTCTACCGAGATGCGCGAACCATCCTTGCGAGCGGCAGGCACGGCGAGAATGTCCCCGGCGCCATAGCGTGTTGCGCCGGTTCGCATCGTCTTTCTGTAGCCCTCCCAGTGACGGGACCGCAGCGAGGCGGGAATGACAAGGTCCAGCGATTGACCCAGGGCTTCGTCGGCCGTGTAGCCGAAGACCCGTTGGGCGCCGGCATTCCAGTACCGGATCTGTCCCTCCGCGTCGGCATACACCACGGCATCGGATGTGGCGTTCACCAGTGTGACGGCGAACTGTTGCAGATCAAAGCTCATCACCACCTCGTCATGCAGACGGTTGAAGATGCAGCAACCGGGACAGGGATCGGCTTGGACGGATGAGATCGGCGAGGCTCGTGCGATCCAGAACCGCGAGGAACGCCGCTAGTGCCTCCGCCAGAGCCGATTGCAGCACACAGGCCGGCTGAATGGCGCAAGCGGCATCGGAGCCGAAACATGGCACGATATCGAGATCCGGCTCGGTGCGGCGAAGTACCGCGCCGACGTTGATCGCCGCCGGACTTTTCGCCAGCCGCAGCCCGCCACGCTGACCCCGGACTGTGACGACCTCGCCGGCGCGCGCCGCCTGATGCGCCACCTTGGTGAGATGATTGGTCGAGATGTCGTAGGCTGTGGCGATCTCCTCGATGGTACACAGGCTGTCCGGGCGCAACGCCAGATAGATCAGCGTGCGCAGCGTGTAGTCGCTGAACGCCGTCAGGTGCATGGGAACAGTGCGAACTTCAGGCTCTCGGCGATGCGCCGCGCCTTGGCTGTGAACCGCTCTGCGAGCGGCGGAATGAAAAGCTCGCCCGCGGTTGCTTCGAACAGGTCGAGCCAGTTGCCGAACATCGGTGGTTCAACACCTGCAACTCTGCGGTGCATATTGACGGGATCGCCCTGGTATCGGCCGCTGGTCAGCATGACCGACGACCAGAACGCATACATCCTCTCCAGATGCTGCGGCCACGCGTCATCTGCGATCGCGGCCGCGAAGATCGGTCCCAGCGTCGGATCACGCCGAACACGCGCGTAGAAGCTGTCCACCAACATCCGGATCGTTGCCTCGGTCACCGCATCGAGAGGCGCGCTCATAGGAAGAACACCGTGCAGATCACCGGGAGAGCGGCAACGAGGTTGCCGGCAGGCGAACAGGCTTCGATGGCATGCGTTGCACCAAAAGGTGTATTTGCAATACATCTTAATGCGCCGACCTGTGCAATGCAATATCGGTGATCCATCATTCCGGGCATGGCTCACGATTAGATTGCGACAGGAAGACGACGGTGCTCGGCTCGTTTACTCCGTTCCTGATTCAGGAGGGAATATGAACGCCAATCCTGACCTGAGCCCCGCCAGGAAGGGCTGGCATGAACTGGCTTAGCAAACGTTCAGCATCGACCCGGGACATTCCGAAATAGTGCGCAGAGAACTCAGCTCTTGGCTCCAGGCAACGCGGAACCAACATAGAAGCAGTCATGCAGGTCGGTCGCAGCCTGCTTGGGATCCATAACAAGCAACCGGACATGTAGGGGCTGCGAACTTGTGAAGGTCGGATCCTTCTCACCCTCGATATATCTCGTCTCGCCGGCCGATAGCTGGAGGGGCAATTCCGCGGGCGGCGATGAGGGGAACACCCTTTTGGAGTTGAGTGTAATCCGAACAGGCCCAGCAGGACGGTCGACGTATAGTACATTATATCCAGTCGTGCTTCCTACGACCGTACCGTCGACCGAGAACTCAAAGCCCGGGTCCACCGTTGGGCTCATGGTGTAGAGGTAGATGCGGGCATAGCCAGACTGCACCGGGGGAATCTGGCCTTGAATTTCGCGATAACGAATGTCCTCTGCGCAAGCGACGAGCATTCCGGCCAAGCCAATCGCGGCGATGATATTGACCGCTGCCTTTGTCGCCATCGTCCATTTCATGTCATACGTCCCGAGGCTCATAATCAGTCGGAGTGTTGCACGCGGGCCGGCTCGGGTAAATGAGCGGCTCTCCCTGCCCCGCGTATCGTACACTGGTACGCTGTCTGAATTTGTACCCGTACAGTGTAAACTGTGGAGCGGGTCCGCGCTGATTGTTCCATATTCGATGCGAAGCTGAAAACGTCAGACGACGGGTAACGCAATCCCGCATCATCCTCACGCAATCGGCGCAGCAAGCAGCAACCGGTTGATCCGCTCGAGCGCGCCGAACGTCGGCCGCCAACCGCGCATGAATGCCTCGGCGCTGGTCCCGCGTTCTGCCAGCGCCGCCGCGATAGCGCCCACAGTCCGCCGCCCGTCGACCAGCCGCAGGATCGCCGCCGCCAGTGGCGGGAGTGCAATCGGCTGACGCAGCCCGTCGAACACCATGGTGATCGTGCCGTCCGGCGCAATCCCGCCCGCAAGCTCCGGGCCAGACAGCTCGCGCAGCACCGGCATGGCGTTGGGGGCAGTAAAGTCCGCGCGTTCCGCCTGCTCGCTCGCACGCACGCAATACACGATATGCGCGCTGACATTGCCGGCCAGCGCCTCGGCCAGTGCAGCCCGATCGATCGGGTCGAGCGCCTCGATCCGCGCCCGCAACCGCGGATCAGGCAGCAGCGGAACCGGATCATAGCGCGCGGGTTCGACCCAGCACGTGATGGTCAGCCCCTCGCCGGCCAGCAGCGCGTGCAGTTCGCGCACGGTGAATGCGCGGTCGCGCGGGTTCAGCAGCAGATCGTACAGTCCCGCATCGCCGCCGTTGATGTGATCGTCGAGAAAGCCGTTGCGCCGCAGCCAAGCCGTCTCCGGCAGATGCCGCATCGCGCGCTTTGCCACATCCAGCCTCTCGGCGGGATTCTCCTGCGCCGGCGCCAGCAATCGCAACGCATCCTGGAGCATATAGACGCCGGTGCGCCCGTGCGGCGCATAGACCATCAGCCCAAGCCCGCCGCCTGGCGCCAGCACCGACAGCAGTGCACGCAAGCCTTCCGCCGGATCGGGCAGGTGATGCAGCACGCCGCAGCAGTCGATGTAGTCGAACGCCCCCAACCCTGATCCCGGCAGTTCCAGCAGCGAGCGCTGCTCCCAGATAATGTTGCTGAGCCCACGCGCCGCTGCGCGCGCCTGGGCAATCTTCAGCGCCGCCGCCGACCGGTCGAGCCAGGTGACACTGCCCACCCTGCCCTCACGCGCCATCTGCTGGGCCAGCATGATCGTCGCATCGCCGGTGCCACCGCCGGCGATCAGTGCGCGCAGCGGCACCGACGCCGGACGACGCGCGCCGAACACCCAGTAATCGATCTCGCGCAGATGTCCCGGACTGCCTACGATCAGCCGCTTGGCCTCGTCGCGTGCATCGCGCCGCGGATACGGGAACGCCTCGTACTGCGCGGCCAGCCTCGCGTCGGTTGCGTCGGTCATGCGCCCGGCATAGACCGCCGCAATGGCTGAAGCCAGATCACGCGGCTATTTCGGCATCGGCGTCGAGGGGGTCTCGAAGTCGGCCAATGTCGGCGCCCTGCTGCGCACCGCGTACGCCTTCGACGCGGCGTTCTGCTTTATCGTCGGCGCCGGCTTCGATGCGCGCGCCGGCCGACTCGCCGACACCGCCGCGACACCGGAGCACGTGCCGCTCTGGCGCTATTCGGACGTCGAGGCGCTTCGCCTGCCGCAGCATTGCGTGCTGGTGGGCGTTGAACTGCTTGACGACGCCACGGACCTTCCGTCGTTCCGTCACCCGGTGAACGCCGCCTACGTGCTGGGACCCGAGCGATCCGGCCTGTCGCCTGCCATGCTGCAGCGCTGCCGGCATGTCGTGAAGATTCCCACCCGATTCTCGCTCAATCTGGCGGTGGTTGGTGCGCTGGTGCTGTACGATCGTCTGCTTCAGCACGGTCGCTTCGCCGAGCGTCCCGTCGGCAGCGAGGGCAAGGCCGCGGCCCATCCGGTGCCTCGCGGCCACGGCGCGCCGCGCTTTCGCCGCAACATTCCCGAATGGGTGGAGCGCAAGCCTGGTTCCTGACCCGTCTCCGCTTGTCGCACCATACCCCACGCCGTATCTCTTGCCGCATGCGCCGAATTGTCACCGTGCTCTGCCTCACGCTCGCCATCCCACTCGTCGCGCAGGCACAGCCGAAGCGCCCGGTCGCCGAGAAGGCTGCGCCGGGGCCCAGGGAACTCGGCAAGTTCGATGACTGGATCGCGGCGACGCATCAGGAGTCCGGCCAGACCGTCTGCTATGCGTTTGTCCGCGCCAAGAACTCCGTGCCGGCGTTGCCGGGCCGCGGCGAGGTGGTGCTGACCGTCACCGAGCGCCCAAGCGGTCGCGACACAGTGGCGATCTCGGCCGGCTTTCCCTTCCACAAGGACGCCGCGGTGAACGTGCAGGTCGATACCACTGGCCTCGACTTCTACACCGCGCAGAGCAGCGCCTTCGCGCGGGACGGCAAAGCGGCAGTCGCCGCATTCCTCAAGGCTGGGCAGGCACTGTCGCGTTCACCAGGTCCGCGCGAAGGCCAGACGATCGTTGACACATTCAGCCTGCGAGGCTTTGCCGCGGCTTACGCGGCGATCAACAAGGCATGTCCGGCACGCTGATGAGTGACACCACCCTCGATCTGACCGCGGCGGAGCGCGATCGCATCCTCGCCAAGTCGGCGCTGTTCGATCCACCGCCGGTGCAGCTCGCTGATGGACGACGTGACCTCGTCGGCCTGTCGCGCGCCGAGCTCGCGGCGGAGGTGGCCTCAATCGGCGAGGCTTCGTTCCGCGCCAAGCAGCTCTGGCATTGGATCTACCACCAGGGCGTCACCGACTTTTCCCGGATGTCATCTATCGCTCGGCCGTTGCAGCGGAAGCTTGCCGAGCGCTTCGTCATCGGCCGGCCCGAGCCGGTTGTGGTGCAGACCAGCGATGACGACACGCGAAAATTCCTGTTCCGCTTCCGCGATGGGCAGGAGGCCGAGACAGTGTATATACCGGACCTCGCCCTCGACCGGGGCGCGGTGTGCATCTCCTCGCAGGTCGGCTGCACGCTGTCCTGCCGCTTCTGCCACACCGGCACACAGCGCCTGACCCGCAACCTCGGTTCGGCGGAGATTGTCGGTCAGTTCATGGCCGCGCGCGATGCCTACGGCGAATGGCCGTCGCCGACCGGTGAAGCACCTCGGCTGCTGTCCACCATCGTGCTGATGGGCATGGGCGAGCCGCTGTACAACTACGCCAACGTCGCGAAGGCGATGACGATCGCGATGGACAATGAGGGCATCGCGCTGTCGCGCCGCCGCATCACGCTGTCTACCTCCGGCGTGGTACCGATGATGGATCGTGCCGGTGCCGAACTCGGCGTGAACCTCGCGGTGTCGCTGCATGCGGTGTGCGATGAGCTGCGCGATGAGCTGGTGCCGCTCAATCGCAAATATCCGATCGCCGAACTGATCGCCGCCTGCCGGCGTTATCCCGGCGCGTCGAACGCGCGGCGCATCACGTTCGAATACGTCATGCTGAAGGGCGTCAACGACAGCCAGGCAGATGCGCGCGAACTGGTGCGGCTGATCGCCGGCATTCCGGCGAAGGTGAATCTGATTCCATTCAACCCCTGGCCCGGCAGCCCATTCGAGACCAGCAGCAACAGCGCGATCGACCGCTTCGCGCGGATTGTCATGGACGCCGGTTTTGCCTCTCCGGTCCGCTCGCCGCGGGGGCGTGACATTCTGGCGGCGTGCGGTCAGTTACGGACTGAAAGCCGCCGGGACCGCCCGACCGCCTGATCAGGACGCTGGGGCCGTACCGCAATCTCTCGGCGCCACAGGTGCGGTGACAAACCGCAGCAGACAGCGGCCGAACCGGCGGGCAAAGTCGGCGGAATTGCCACCGCCGTGGCCGGGGATACCCTCAGGCTGGTCGATCAGCAGCGCGGCGGCGACCCGCGGCGGCAGTTGCGTGCGCAGCATATCGATCCGGTCTGGCATCCCGCGCACATAGACGTCGCCCTTGAACTGGGCCACCGCTACACGCGCCGAGGACGCCCGAATGCCGTGCAGGATGCGGAACAGATCGGCCTCCTGCGTTCCCTGATTGGTGAAGCTGGCGGGCGAAACGGCAATCACCGCGTCCGCGAGCCCTGGTGTGTCGAGCATCTGCAGGCTGTTCCAGGCGCCTCGCGACTGGCCCGCGACCACCACCATGGGCCAGCCCCGCGTGCGCAGCGTCGCCAGCCCGCTGTGCAGCCACTCCGCCGCAACGTCGACAGTGTCCGCAAAGGGCTCACGCTCGAAGCGAATGATATCGAAGCCGCCGTTGTTGAAGGCACGCACCCAGTCAGGTGGTTGCTGTCCCCGCCCGTCATAGCTGTTGCCTTTGCCGTGCCCCCAGACCAGCACACACCGCGCGCCGTTTGCGGACCCCACCAGAAGAAGCGCGCATCGGGCGCAAAGGCATAGTCGCGCGTTGCAATCAGTGGCCCCGGCACCGGCGGCAGCTGCTGGAGTGGCCTGCCCTGCCACACGACCTGCAGGTCCTCGGCATAGATAGCGCAATCCGCGCCGCCCTTGTCGGCACACGACTTGAGTGCCCTGGCTCGCACGTCCTCGATCGAGTGGCCGCCGCCGTACCAGCCATATTGACCGCTCGAGGCGACTGCCATGGCGCGTGGCACGTCCATCAGCAGAAAATCCTGATAGCTGCTGCGTCCTTGCGATGTCAGGTATGGCACCCCAGCGACATCGAGTATCGCCCACTGTGGCTCTGCCGCCTCGGACGTCGCCCCGCAAAGCCACGCCAAAACGACCAGGAATGCCGCCGCCAACCGCACGCCCGCCCCTCCGATGCGTCGACGAATCGAGAATGCTCCGGCCGGGCAGCCTTGCGCAATTATGTTTTCCAGGGCTACTCCGACCGTCGATAGCCCCTCCGTGGAGACTGCTGATCCATGCCCGTGAAGGATGTGAAGAAGGTCGTGCTGGCGTATTCCGGCGGCCTCGATACCAGCGTGATCCTGCGTTGGCTGCAGGTCACCTACCGCTGCGAGGTGGTCACCTTCACCGCCGACCTCGGCCAAGGCGAGGAACTCGGTCCGGCACGCCAGAAGGCCGAGATGTTCGGCGTGAAGGAAATCTTCGTGGACGACCTGCGCGAGACCTTCGTGCGCGACTTCGTCTTTCCGATGTTCCGCGCCAACGCGCTGTATGAGGGGCAGTATCTACTCGGCACGTCGATCGCGCGGCCACTGATCGCGCAGCGTCAGATCGAGATCGCCGAACAGGTCGGCGCTGATGCCGTGGCGCATGGCGCAACCGGCAAGGGCAACGACCAGGTGCGCTTCGAGCTGTCGTATTACTCGCTGAAGCCCGACATCAAGGTCATCGCGCCATGGCGCGAATGGGAGCTCACAAGCCGCACCAAGCTGCTCGAGTTCGCCGAGCAGAACCAGATCCCGATCGCCAGGGACAAGCGCGGCGAGGCACCGTTCAGCGTCGATGCCAATCTGCTGCACTCGTCGACCGAGGGAAAGATTCTGGAAGACCCCGCGGTAGAGGCCGACGAGATCGTCTATCAGCGCACCATCCGGCCCGAGGACGCCCCCGACAAGGCGACGGTGATCGCCATCGATTTCGAGCATGGCGATGCCGTTGGCATGGACGGCGCGCGACTGTCCCCGGCCACGCTGCTGACACGGCTCAATGAACTCGGGCGCGACAACGGCATCGGCCGGCTGGACATGGTGGAAAACCGCTTCGTCGGCATGAAAAATCGCGGCGTGTATGAGACGCCCGGCGGCACCATCCTGTTTGCCGCGCATCGCGGCATCGAAAGCATCACGCTGGATCGCGAGGCGGCACACCTCAAGGACAGCCTCATGCCGCGCTACGCTGAGCTGATCTACAACGGCTTCTGGTTCAGCCCGGAGCGGCGGATGCTGCAGGCGCTGATCGACGAGAGCCAGAAGAGCGTATCCGGCCGCGTCCGGCTGAAGCTCTACAAAGGGCAATGTCTCGGTGATCGGCCGTGAATCCCCCAACAGCCTCTATTCGCAGAAGGTCGTCACCTTCGAGGAAGACCAGGGCGCCTACGACCAGTTCGACGCTCAGGGCTTCATCAAGCTGAACGCGCTGCGACTGCGTCTGGGAGCAATAGCCGGACGGCGCGGCGGGATGTTATAAGGATCGAATGAGCAACAGCATCACGCGACGACGAGACCTGATCGCCGCGGCGCTCGCCAGCAGTATTGTCCCAGCCGCGCGTGCCGCACCGAAGAGCGTGGTCCTTGAACTTTTCACCTCGCAGGGCTGCTCCTCGTGTCCGCCGGCCGACGCGCTGTTGGGCCTGCTTGCGCGCCGCTCCGACGTGATCGCGCTGGCGTGGCATGTCGACTACTGGGACCGCCTGGGGTGGCACGACCGATTTGGCAGCCGCGACGCGACGCTTCGTCAGCAGGCCTACGCGCGGCAGCTCGGCAGTGACGTGTTCACGCCGGCACTCGTGGTGGACGGCAAAGCTGTCGTCGTGGGCTCAGACCGGGCGGCGGTAGAGGGGGCAATCGCGGCGGCGGGCGCACTGCCGGACGGCCTGACGCTCAGCCGCTCGCAAGGCGGCATCGCAGTAGAGGTGACGGCTGGCCCCGGTCCGGTTCGCGCCGAGCGAATCGTTTACGAACCACAGCAGGCGACGGATATCGACGCCGGCGAGAACGATGGCCAGCGACTGCGCGAGTACCATGTCGTGCGGGAAGTCGAGACGCTGGCCGAATGGGACGGCACCGCCCGCCGACTTACCGCCAGGCAACCGGGTCCAGGGCGAGGGCAGGTCATTCTGGTGCGGTCGTCGGACCTTCGGGTACTCAGGCGCGATAAATCTGCCCCCGGGTTGATCAGGGCAGCGCTGCGAGGGCGGCGTTGGCCAGATCAGGCAGTGTCTGCCACTCGACGATCACCAGCCAGGATGCCAACAGGACCAGAATCCAGACCACCGGAGCAAATTGCGCGTAATTCCTGCCCGAACGGCGCGGGCGATCAGGATCGGTGATGTGCTGTCTGGCCATAGCTCTTCTCCCGGCGCACCGGAGCTTCTAAGCATCCACGGTTAATACCGCGATTGCGGCCGATTTTTGCCTGCGCGGATCAGAATTGAGCCTGGCGCATAGGTCCATGGCCGCAACGCCCGCATAATGGTTTGCACCTCCTGCAAGCGGACCGATCTTGAGCCAGAACACACTCGCCGCGCGATACACCGCCACGGAAGCGGGTAGCGAAACCACGACATTCGCGATCCTGGTGTCGCTCTCGGTCTGTCACCTGCTGAACGACATGAACCAGTCGCTGGTTCCTGCGCTGTATCCGATCCTCAAGCAAACCTACCGGCTCGATTTCGGTCAGATCGGGTTGATTGCACTCGCCTCACAACTCACCGCCTCGATGCTGCAGCCGGTGGTAGGCATGGTCACCGACCGTCGCCCGCAGCCGTACTCATTGCCGATCGCGATGAGTTGCAGCCTGATTGGACTGCTGTTGCTGGCAGTCGCAGGCAACTATCCGACGATCATCGCAGCGGCGGCGCTGGTCGGCGTCGGATCCTCGGTGTTCCATCCCGAGTCATCCCGTGTGGCGCGCATGGCCTCGGGCGGTCGTCACGGCTTCGCCCAGTCGCTGTTCCAGGTCGGCGGCAGCACGGGATCGGCGATCGGTCCGCTGCTCGCCGCCTTCATTGTGGTGCCGCGCGGCCAAGGCAGCGTCGCCTGGTTCTCCGCCGCCGCGTTGCTGGCCATTTTGCTGCTGACCAATGTCAGCCTGTGGTACAGCCGGCACTTGTCGCTGCGCGGTGCGGGCGCTCGGAGTGCGCGCGGGGCCGCCTACTCTGTGCTGTCACGCCGGCGAACGCTTTTCGCGATCGGCATATTGGTCGCGCTGCTGTTTTCGAAGAACGTCTACACGTCGTCTCTCAGCTCGTACTACACGTTCTTCCTGATCCATAAGTTCGGCCTGTCGGTGCAGAACGCGCAGATCCATCTGTTCGTGTTCCTGGGCGCGGTGGCGGCCGGCACCTTCGCCGGCGGGCCGATCGGCGACCGCTTCGGACGCAAGCCGGTGATCTGGTTCTCGATCCTCGGCGCGTTCCCGTTCGCGCTGATGCTGCCCTATGCGAACCTGTTCTGGACCGGCATCCTGACCGTGGCGATCGGTCTGATTTTGGCCTCCGCCTTCTCCGCGATCCTGGTCTATGCGCAGGACCTGCTGCCGGGGCGAGTTGGCACGGTCGCCGGCATGTTCTTCGGCTTCTCGTTCGGCCTGGGCGGATTAGGGGCGGCCGCGCTTGGGCAGATCGCCGACTGGACCAGCATCGAGACGGTCTACCGGCTCTGCTCGTTCCTGCCGCTGATCGGGCTGCTCACGGCGTTCCTGCCAAATATCGAAGGGCCCCGCCGCAGCGTCGCGCGTTGAGCGTCACATCGCCCGCGCGAAGAACCCCACCGTCACCGTCGCGGTCAGGGCCACGACAAACCCTCGTATGATCCGTGCCGGCAGCCATCGCCCAAGCCGCGCGCCGAGATAGCCGCCGATCACGCTGGCGATAAGCATCGCGAGCGCCTCCGGCCAACGCACCGCGCCAGCGAGGATGAACCACAGCACGGCAGCGCCATTTGCCACGCTGACCAGCAGGACCCGCGCCGGCGCCATTCCCTTGAGGTCGGCGTTCGCAGTCAACAGGCTCCAGGCTGCCATCATCATCAGCCCGACGGCACCACCGAAGTAGCCACCGTAAATCGAGACCACGAACTGCGGAACCGGCAAAGCGCGCGGACCGATCCACACCACGCGCCGCAATGCGAGGCCCGCTCGGGCGCCGAATGCGAAAGTCAGCGTGGCAAGCAGCAGCAGGAATGGGAGCACCGCATCGAACACCCGCGCCGGGGTCGCAAGCAGCAGCGCCGCCCCAAGCGCCCCGCCCGCCAGGGTGATCGGAACCATAACCCCAAGCCTGAGGCCACTGATCTGATCGAAATCATGCCGATAAGCGAGCGTGCTGGCGATGGTTCCGGGGAACAGCGCAACCGTCGAGGAGGCGTTGGCGATCACCGGCGGCAGCCCGGCTGCGATCATCGCCGGAAAACTGACGAACGAACCGCCGCCTGCGATCGCATTCATGGCACCGGCGAGCAGTCCCGCGGCGGCAAGCAGTCCGGCGTGTTGCATGGCGGCAGGCTGCACTCGTCCATGCCGGTCCACAATCCGCGAAGGTTCGGCATCGGCCGAAGCGATTGATCTTGAAACTGACTGAACGGTCAGTAAGTAACACGAATGGCAATTCGCTCCCGCCGAAAGGACGCGCGGCCCGGCGAGATCATCGCTGCCGCCCTCGCCTCGTTCGCTGAACGCGGTTACGCCGCGACGAAGCTGGAGGACGTCGCTGCCGCGGCCGGGATCAGCAAGGGCACGATCTACCTCTACTTTCCCACCAAGGAGGACCTGTTCCGCGCAGTCGTGCGCCAGGCGGTATTGCCAAATCTCGAGGTGGCCGAGGGGCAGTTCGCCGCTCATACTGGCTCCTGCGCTGACCTGCTCCGGTTGCTTGCACAGCGGTTCCTCCAACTGCTCGACAGCGACCTGACCGCGGTGCCCAAGCTCGTGGTCGCTGAATCCGGCAACTTCCCCGCGATTGCGCAGTTCTACGCCGACACCGTGTTGCGTCGGGCCTTCGCCCTGATCGAGGGTATCCTGACCCGTGGCATGGAATGCGGCGAGTTCCGCCGGATGGACGTCCACGCCACCCTGCCGCTGTTCGCAGCGCCGTTCCTGCTGCTGGCGCTGTGGAAGCACTCGCTGGGCCGGCACACCGACCTGACATTCGATCCCCAGGCTGTCGCGGAGGCGCATCTCGACGTGCTGCTGCGCGGTCTTGCCGCAGAGGCACCGTCATGAAGCGCACGGTCGCAGCGGTGGTGCTGGTGGCCGTCGCTGCCGGCGGGGTCGGCTGGTGGTGGCTGCACCATGCGCCGAACCCCGACGCATGGCAGGGCTATGTCGATGCCGAATACGTTCGCGTATCGCCCACGCTGACGGGACGCATCACCAGCCTTGCAGTCGCGCGCGGCGGCCAGGTGGGTGCCGGCGCGCCGCTGTTCAGCCAGGATGATGTGGACGACGTTGGCGCGCGTGATGCGGCGGCAGGCAAGCTGGCGGAGACGCAGGCGAGGCTCACCAACCTGGAGACCCGCAGCCGCGACACCGAGATTGCCCAGGCGAAGGCCGATCTGGCGGATCTGCTCGCGACCAGGGATCGCATCGCCAAGGACCTCGCGCGCAATGAGGAGCTGCTGCGCACCGGCGCCGCCAGCCATCAGACGGTGGACCAGCAGCACGCCGACCTGGCCTCCGCCGTCGCGCGCGCCGAGGCAGCCAATGCGAAGCTCGCGCAGATGGAATCGCCGACCGGGCGCGAGTACGAAATCGCTGCGCAGCGCGCCATGGTGGAGCAGGCAAAGGCCGGGCTGGCCCAGGCGGAGTGGCAGGTCGCCCAGCGCCATGTCACCGCGCCCGTCGCCGCCCTGGTATCCGATACCTATGCGCGTCCCGGCGAGACGATCAACGCGGGCAACCCGGTGGTCGAGCTGCTGCCGCCACAGAACATCCTCGTGCGCTTCTTCGTCCCCGAGACAGAGCTCGCCACCCTGCACATCGGCGACCGGCTGAAGATCGGCTGCGACGCCTGCGCGCCCGACCTGACCGCCAGTGTCACGTTCATCGCGCCGCAGCCGGAATACACGCCGCCGGTGATCTACAGCGAAACCAACCGCGAGAAGCTGGTCTATCTGATCGAGGCACATCCGCCGCCTGATCAGGCAACACACCTGAAACCGGGCCAGCCGGTGGATGTGCGGCGATGAGCAAGCTCGCCATCGATGTGCACGACCTGAGCAAGAGCTTTGGTCCAAGGCTCGTGATTGACGGACTGACCCTGCAGGTGCCCGAGGGCGAAATCTGCGGCTTCCTCGGTGGCAACGGCAGCGGCAAGACCACCACGATCCGGATGCTCTGCGGCCTGCTGCGACCAGACCGCGGCAGCGGTACGTGTCTCGGCATGGACCTGCTGCGCGATGCCCCGCGCATCCGGCTGCAGATCGGCTACATGACGCAGCGATTCAGCTTCTACGGCGACCTGACCGTGGCTGAGAACCTCGAATTCGTTGCACGCCTCTATCAGCTTCGCGACTATCACAGAGCCATCACCGACGTGCTGGAGCGCATCGGCCTCGCCGATCGTGCCGATCAGTTGGCACAGGAACTGTCCGGCGGCTGGAAGCAGCGCATGGCGCTTGCCGCCTGCGTGCTGCACCGTCCGCGCCTGCTGCTGCTCGATGAACCGACCGCCGGCGTGGATGCCAAGGCACGGCGCGAGTTCTGGGACATGATCCACGAGATGGCGGCCGACGGGATGACCGTGCTGGTGTCCACGCACTACATGGATGAGGCCGAACGCTGCCAGCGCGTGGTGTATCTCGCCGGCGGCCGTCTGGTCGTGCAGGGCACCGCCGACGAGGTCGTGCGCGCCGCCAAGCTGGTGACGTTCGAGGCGACCGGCGACGGCATCGAACAGGCGGTACGGCGACTGCGACACCTGCCGGGCGTGGAAACGGCCGCAGTGTTCGGTCGCGCCATGCGTATCGCCGGCATGGACCGCGCTGCACTGCGCGCCGCGATCGACAGCCTCGATGGCACCACGCTGCACTGGCAGGAGGTCGAGCCTCGTCTCGACGATGTGTTCATCCACATGCTGCGGGACACCGAGGCATGAACGGCTTTTCGTTCGTGCGTCTTCTTGCGATGCTTCGCAAGGAGTGGATCCAGATGCGGCGCGACCGCGCCACTGTGGGACTGACGGTCGCACTGCCGCTTATCCAGCTCTTCCTGTTCGGCTATGCGATCAACGCCAATCCGCGCCATCTGCCGACCGGTCTGATCACCGCCGAACACTCCACTTACGAGCGAACGCTGGTGGCCGCACTGCAGAACACCGAGTATTTTGACATCCACCCATTCGCCACGGAAAACGCGGCCGAACAGGCACTGGCGCGCGGCGACGTGCTGTTCGTGCTGAACATTCCGCCCGACTTCTCACGCCGCATCGATCGTGGCGAGCAGCCACAGGTGCTGATGGATGCCGACGCGACCGATCCGACGGCGATCGCCAATGCCACCGCCGCGGTGGTCGCGCTGAACGCCACGGTGCTGAACCGCGATCTGCCAGTGGCCATGCGGGTACAGCCGTCGCAGCCACCGTTTCAGATCGTGCTGCATGCCCGCTATAACCCCGAGCAGATCACCGCCCTCAACATCGTGCCAGGGCTGATCGGGCTTATCCTGACCGTATCGACGCTTGTCATGACGTCACTGGCCATCACGCGGGAGCGCGAGTTGGGCACGATGGAGAATCTGCTGGCGATGCCGGTGCGGCCGGTTGAGGTCATGCTGGGGAAGATCATTCCCTATGTGGGTCTGGCGTATGTGCAGACCGCGCTGATTCTGACGGTGTCGGTTCTGGTGTTTCACGTGCCGGTGCGCGGGTCGATCCCGCTGCTGCTGTTCGCGCTGGGCGTGTTCATCGCCTGCAACCTGGCGATGGGCTTTGCATTCTCCACCATGGCACGGACTCAGATGCAGGCACAGCAGCTCGCTCAGTTCGGGCTGCTGCCGTCGATGATGCTGTCGGGCTTCATGTTCCCGTTCCAGGGCATGCCGACCTGGGCGCGCTATATCGGCGAGGCGGTGCCGCTGACGCATACGCTGCGGATCTGTCGTGGGGTGCTGCTGAAGGGCAACGGACTGGGCCAGATCTGGCCGGACCTGTGGCCCATGGCGTTGTTCGCCGTGGTGGTGGGCACGATCGCGGTCAGCCTGTACCGCGAGACGCTGGACTGAGAGCCGTGGAACGGGATACATCCGCGACTCCGCTTGGAGTGGACAGCGGATATGGATGCTGCGCCACATCGAACCGCTTTGCGCCCATGACGGTCATCCAATCGGTTGGACCGGAAGCTCCAGAAGTTGCCCCAGTTTCGTGGACACCGGACCGTTTGTGTTCAAGGAGTCCATGATGGCGAAGACAAGATTGCCCTACGCAGTCTGAATTCCGTCGCCAGATGGTTGAACTGGTGCGCGCTGGCCGTGCGCCTGAGGAGCTGGCGTCGGAGTTTGAACCGACGGCGCAGTCGATCTGGAACTGGGTTGTGCAGTCTGAGCGCAATGCTGGCCGTGGCGACGGTGGCCTGATGAGAGCGGAGCGGGAGGAACTCAACCGACTGCGACGTGAGAACCGCCAGCTGCGGCTTGAGCATGAGATCCTCTCAAATGCCTGCCCCGGACTTGATCCGGGGGCGGCGGCCTGGTTCGCTCGGGAGACGAACGCGATCCCTGTGAAAGGTTCCGGTTCGTGAGCGATCGCCAGGCGGCGTATCCGACCACCACGATGTGCGAGCTGCTGGGTGTCGCCTCCAGCGGCTACTATGCGTGGATCAAGCGGCCTCCGTCGCAGCGTGCCGAGACAGACGTGATGCTGATCGCGGAGATCCGTGTCGCACATGAAGCCTCGCGCGGCACCTACGGTGCACCGCGCATTCACGCCGAGCATGCCGCCAAGGGTCTTCGCGTTGGCCGCAAGCGGATCGCGCGATTGATGTTGCAGGCCCCCCTTGCCGGTGTGAGCCGACGCAGGTTCGTCACCACGACGGTCAGGGATGGTAGCCGCCAGGCGCCGGACCTGGTGGAGCGCAACTTCACGGCGGCAGCGCCTGATCGGCTGTGGGTCGCCGACATCACCTACATCCCGACATGGGCAGGCTTTCTCTATCTCGCGGTCGTGCTCGATGCGTATAGCCGTCGCATTATCGGCTGGTCGATGGCCACGACACTGGCCAAACAACTGGTGCTCGATGCCCTGAACATGGCGCTGGCGACGCGGCGGCCCTGCGACGTGATCCATCACTCCGACCAGGGTTCGCAGGGCGGATTCAACTGATCGTCGCAACACGACCTTGTTGGCCTATCGGTCGATGCTGACCCAATCTGGACAAGCATAGCGCCGTGCTCGGTCTCGTCCAGGACGGGCCGGCGCTACGCGCCGGTGCCGCAAGCGGCATCCTGGACAAGACCTACGCGCGGCGCTCTGCCGGAGGCAGGTCGGCTCCAAGGAATGGTCCTCTTGGTCTCACCAAGGAATCTGCATATGGATCCGGACAGGCGACATCCGAAGCCACGGTAACATCCCGTCCTGAGGCAACACGGGGGTCAGTTCCGAGCGTCGCTTGACATGGCCGACATAATCAATTGCTCAAGCGCCTCTGCCGGCGTTTGCCAAGCAAGCGTCTTTCGGGGCCTTGCGTTGAGGGCGGCCGCCACGGCCGCAATATCGTTGGCGCTATGCATGCTGAGATCGGTGCCTTTCGGAAAATACTGACGCAGCAGTCCGTTGGTATTCTCATTGGTACCACGCTGCCATGGGCTGTGAGGATCGCAGAAATAGACCTGGATGCCAGCGTCGATCTTCAGGCGTGCGTGCTGAGCCATCTCAGCTCCTTGATCCCAAGTCAGCGACCGACGCAATTGCTCAGGCAAGGTGATAATCGTTCGCGTAATAGCATCGCACACCGCCTCGGCACCATGCCCGGCGAGTGCGGGCCCGTTCTTCACACGAGCCTCGTGGCCATGGTCCATCATGCGCGGCAGGTGCAGCAGCAGAGTGAAGCGCGTCATACGCTCCACCAAAGTGCCAATTGCGGAACTGCCAAGGCCCAGGATGAGGTCCCCTTCCCAGTGGCCAGGCACGGCGCGATCAGCTGCCTCCGCCGGACGTCGGCTGATCATGATCTCGGGAGAGATGAAGGTCTTGCCCCGCCCGCGCGTTCGTGCTCTCGGCGTCCGCAGCACCCGCCCAGTACGCAAGCAGCCTGTCAGCTCGCGGCGCAACGCGCCACGACTTTGAACGAACAGCGCTTGATAGACGGCTTCGTGGCTGATGCGCATGGTCTCATCGTCCGGGAAGTCGACCGGCAAGCGGCAAGCAATCTGCTCCGGGCTCCAGGCGTTTGCCCACCGCCGATGCTTCCGCGGTCCATGCCGGCGGCCTTTCCAGCGTACAGCCGGGCCGGGAACAGGAGCCCCACCCGGAGCGACGACGACGCCTGCCAATCGTTCCTCCACATAGGTTCGCAATGTCGCATTGAGCGCAAGCTTGGCCTGCTTTGGGCGGCGAGCAGATCGCTCGGCATGCCATTGCGCTGTCGTCGCGCGATACTCCAGGCTGCCGCTTCGGGTCGCAGCGTTGCGCCGCAACTCCCGCGAAATCGTTGAAGCTGTTCGTCCGAGTCGGCGCCCAACCTCCCGCATGGAGCAGCCTTGCACGCGAAGAAGTGCGATCTCTTCCCGCTCCGCAAATGAGAGATACCGGCCGGACAGCGGCTTCGCTGATGGCCGAAACATCGCTGGTGGCATGCCGCCTGCCTCTCGAAACAATCTTGTTCCTACAGCCTGCGACATACCAACTTGGACCGCAGCATCCTCACTTGCCATACCTGCCGCGATCGCCGCCCAGAACCGCCGCCGCTCATCTCGTCCTGCCACCACCGGGCGACCTGGTGAGAACAATGGCGCTCGACCAGACCGATCCGAACGCCGCCTCCGCCTCGTCATCGCAACTCCTCCTTCAACGTGTTGCGACGACCATTTGAGTCCGGCCAGTACACCCCGATCGAGTTCGGCGGCCGCTGCCGCGACGCAGGCGTACGCCCCTCGATGGGCTCGGTCGGCGACGCGTGTGACAACGCCATGTGCGAGAGTTTCTTGGCAACCCTCGAATGCGAGCTGCTGGCACGGAGCCGATTCAAGACGCAGGCTGAGGCACGACATGCGATCTTCGAATTCGTCGAAGGCTTCTACAATCGACGACGACGCCATTCCTCGATCGGATATCTCTCACCGGTCGATTATGAGCGGCGGCATCCAGCGACCGCGGTCGATCCCGACGCGCCGTGCTCGCGGCCGTCAAGGACAAGCCCTTCGGGCGGCCCCAAGAAGGGGCCGGCCTTGACCGCCGCTGTGCGCGACGGCCGCACCATCGTGCAGGCCGGGACGGAAGAATGGCTCCGCCCAGAGCCGAACCAAAGAATGTCTCGAAGCAGGAGGCCAACATGCCGCCAGATCAGATAGTCTGACCCCAAGCTCTCACCCCTCTATGAAACCGGGGCAAGTCCAATCCTGCGTTCACCGCCGCGCGTTCTAGCGCAAACAATGGACGCATCAGGCTCTTCACCTTTCGCAGCGACGATGCCCACAACTCCAGCGTGGCCTCGATCGATGCTCCCGCCATGCCATGATCTCCAAATCATGGTGGTCCACAGATTTAGAGTTCCAACCGCTCCAATCAGAAAAATCACAACTGTAATGTTAAGACCGGTCACTCCACGGCGCCCGCTCATGCGCACAGCTTCCCGCCAAGTCTACCATCAGGGAATGCTCGCCAGGTCCACTGTCTCAACAGCCCGTGTCCCTCGGGCGGGACGCACGGTCGTCCAGTAACGGCCCGCGGCCTGGCTCGCGACGCCGGACCGTCAGCCCTTCAAGTCAAGCACGACAGGTCCCGACACCGCATCCGTGACACCCGTCCCGCCGCCAAGACCCTCCAGCGTGTCGCGAAAACTGTCGAGCGTGGCGATCATCCTGGCACGTGCGTTCGCCAGCGCGTGAGCGTCCGCCCATTCCCCCACCAGGCAGTAGCTTCGCTCGCCCGTCCTGAGCATCACGCCGCGCACCAGTCCAGGCCAATCCGCCTTGCCGGCGCGATGGGCGTCCAAAAATGCCTCATCCTGCCCGGGCTTCACCCGGAACCTCACGACATTGAACGTGGTCATAGCGGTTCTCCTCATTCATCCCACGCCTGGATCGCCGTCTGGCGCGCGATCCTGCCGCCGACCAGCTCCAGCGTCGCCGCGCAGTACACCCGCTTGCCGTCGGGATAGGTGCAGGTCTGGGTGAACGCGAGCCGATCACCATCGGCGACAGCAGTGTCAACCCGATGCGTCATGGTGCGCCCGCACACATCGTCATAATACGCGGCAATGGCGTCGCGACCCTTGATCTCGCTCGGCCGGCTCGGCGGGTTCATCTGATCCACGATGCGCAGCACAGCATCGTCGGCATAGAACCCGGCGAGCGTCGCGCCATCGCGGGTCTCGATTGCCCGGCGCAGTGCCGGCACAGTGAGTGTTGTCATCTTCGTCATGTCCTTCTGTTGCAGTGTTCGGTTACAGGCGAGCCTCCAGCACCAGGTTGAACGGCGTCTCCGTCGCGCGACGGAAGCGGGTGAACCCGCCGCCGGTGATCACCTCGCGCAATTGCAGTTCTCCCGCCTGCGCGCCGAGAGCGAGGCCAACCTCCTGCGACAGCGATGCTGGGGTGCAGATCATGGTTGACGCGGCGTAGTAGATGCGGCCGACGGGATTGAGGTTGTCCACCAGCCGGTCGTGCGCGAACGGTTCGACGACAAGCCACGTGCCGTCGCTGGCGAGAGCGGCATGCACATGTGCAGCCGCGCCGACCGGATCACCCATGTCGTGCAGACAGTCGAAGCAGGTGATCAGATCGTATTCGCTCCCGGGGAAATCCTTCGCGGACGCGACCTCGAAGACGATGCGATCCGCCACACCCGCCACCTCGGCTGCCTCGCGCGCCGCCTCGATCGACGGCAGGTGATAGTCGAAACCAAAGAAGCGCGACGCCGGGAACGCCTGCGCCATCAGGATCGTGGATGCCCCATGGCCGCAGCCGACATCGGCCACCGTCGCACCGCGCTGCAGCTTTGCCAGCACACCGTCGAGCGCGGGCAGCCATTCGGAGACCAGGTGGTGACGATAGCTGGTCCGGAAGAACCGTTCGGTGCCACAGAACAGGCAGCGATGGTGCTCATGCCAGCCAACGCCGCGCCCGGTGCGGAATGCCTGCTCGACCCGTGACGTCGCCCGGAACGCCGCTTCGGCAACCTCGAAGAAGCCGGCAAGAAACGTGGGGCTGCCTTCCTGGGCAAACACCATCGCCTGCTCCGGCTCGAGGTGGAACATGTCGGTGCCGGCATCGTACGTGACATAGTCGGACGCCGCCTGGCCGGCGAGCCATTCACGGACGTTGCGTTCCGCGGTGCCGGTGCGTCCGGCGAGCGTCGCGGCAGTCATTGGGCCGCCGTCGGCGAGTGCCTTGTACAGTCCCAGCCGGTCGCCCACGATCACAAGGGCCGCGCTCAGCGTGGCGCCCATGTCGCCGAGCATGCGCCCAACAAAGCTGTTCAGCCGCGCTTCATTGACCTCTGCCTGTGCCACCACCACCTGCTCCCCAACCTCGCTCCGATGGTGGGGATGATGGCGTGGCTACGCCGATGGCGCTTCGCCCGAACGAGCCAGTCACCCATGGCTCCTTCGGTGCACCGTCCCCTCCCCGCAAAGCGGGGGAGGATCAGGGTGGGGGTACCTCGGAGCGATGGCTCTTAGAGCAATCCGTGCTGCACGGCGAACACCGCGGCCGCCGAACGATTGGCGAGATCGAGCTTGGTCAGAATGTTGGCAACGTGGCGCTTGACGGTGTGCTCGCTAAGGTCGAGCACCGCGGCAATCTCAGCATTGGTCATGCCGCGGGCCACAACGACGAGAACCTCGCGCTCGCGCGGACTGAGCTGCACCATGGCCGGCGCGCGCCGCGCTGGTGCCCGAGCAGCGGACACGCCACTCCCGCCAAGGACGAGAAGCCGCGGGATATCGGTTTCGCCAACGGTAACACGATCACTCGCGTCGGCAAAGTGCATGCCTGAGCCCGGAACAATGTCGCGCACGGTGGTCGAGACGAGGATCTCACCCGAACGCGCCAATCCCGCAATGGCAATGGCGGCATGCACCGCGGCACCACCGATCTCTTCGCCGGCGATCTCCACCTCCCCGGTGTGGGCGCCGCCGCGCACGATCATCTCGAGCTGTTCAGCCGCGTCGCGGATGGCGAGGCTGCAGTTCAACGCGCGCACCGGCCCATCGAATACAGCGGTCGTTCCATCCGGCCGCTGGCCGATCTCGCGCCCCCGGTACTGCCTGAGCACGTTCCCGACGGTTTCGCGGAACCGCGCCATACGATCGAGCCATGAGCGCGCGACACCCGCGCGTTGGCTGACGTCCACCGACAGCACGGTCGCAAGCACGCGGTCAGGCTCCGGAGTTGGCCGGACCCCGGTCAGGAATTCCTCGATCTCATCGACCACGCGATCGGTGTCGCCAACCCAGATCGGGTGATCGGTCCCAGGTATCTCGACGTATTTCGCGCCCTGTATGTGTGCCGCAAGGTAACGGCCCCCCGCGACCTTCACCCGCGGGTCATGGTCGCGATGGATCACCAATGTCGGCACGCGCACCGACGAGAGCACGTCACGCACATCGATCTGTCCGTTCATGCGGGCGAGTGCGATGGCCCCCGCCGGACTGGTTCCCAGCCGCTCGAACCGGGCCCACCAGTTACGGAACCGTTCGTTGTTCACCATGTTCGGGGCAAAGCTCTTCAGGCTCGTGCCTGTCCCCCAGTTCTCCTCGGCCGATGCGACGAATTGCTCGACCTGCGCGCGCGACAGCACCCACGAGTAGAAATGCGCATAGGCGCCATACAGGATCAATGCGCGTGTCCGCTGCGGGTAGGTCGCGGCGAACAGGATGGACATCGGCCCGCCTTCCGAGGCGCCGATGAGCGCTGCCTCCCGTGAGCCTGCCGCATCCATCACCGCACGAACGTCATCCATGCGCGTCTCGAGATCCGGCATGTCGTTGACCCGGTCCGACAGGCCGGAGCCACGCTTGTCGAACACGATGAACCGCGCGATCGAGCCCAGACGATTGAACAGGTGGCTGAGGCCGGGGTCCTCCCAATGCACTTCGAGATTTGAGATGAAGCCCTGCACGAAGACTATATCGAACGGGCCATCGCCTACGACCTGGTAGGCAATGTGCACATCACCGCTGCGGGCATAGCGCGTCTCGGGACGCAACATGCCGGTGCCCCCCGCATTTGGCCTGATCTTAGACAAATCGTCGCCCGTGGTCGAACCTGGCATGCGGCACCGGATTTGTCCGCTTGCGCAACTACGTCCGCCGGAGCCCGGCCTCCCGCAGAAGCGGCAGCACCGTCTCGATGAAATATGGCAGCTCATCCAAAAAATTCACGAACGACACCGTCGTGCCAGCGAAGCCGACATCGCTCATCCGCACCATCTCCTCGGCAATCATGTGCGGCGTGCCGATCAGGGGATATGTGCCGGCGCCACCAACAAACCGTTTGCGATGCAGGCGATACGCCTCGGGATCATGCGAGGAGGAAAACTTCTCCTTGGCGCCCATGTAGAAGTCCACGCTCGCAGTGTCCTCCATGCGCACCGCATAGTGCTCGTAGTAGTCCTCGGCTTCCTCCTGTGTCGGACGGCAGACGACGTGGCAGGTGGTGAACACGCCGACTTCGCGGCCGGCCGCATGCGCCCGCGCCGCCATGTCGGCAATATGCGGGCGGCCACCTTCGATATCGACAAAAGTGGTGAACAGGAAATCCGCAGTCTTCGCCGCGAAATCGCGCCCCACTGGCGAGAATGCCGCGTTCAGAGTCACTGGCCGCGGGCGCTGCAACGGCATCGGCTGGCCGGATACGCCCTTGAGTTGATAGAAGCGTCCGTCGTAATCGAACGGCGGCCCACCGGCGAAGATACGCTCCATGATCTCAGCCCATTCGAGACCCTGCGCGTAGCGGTCCTCGATCATCGTCAAACCGAACAGCGCGAATTCCTGTGGACTCCAGCCGCAGACGATGTTGAGCCCGGCCCTTCCTCCCGACGCATGGTCCACTGTCGCCAACGCCTTGGCGGCGAACACCGGATGCACCATCGGCACATGCACCGTCGAGAACAGCCCGATCTGCTGCGTAACTCCAGCCAGGGCAGCGGCATAGGTCAGCGTTTCGAAGCTCCACTCGCGACTGTTCATTTCGCCGCCGAACCCCTTCCAGCGCGCGATCGGCAGGAAGAACTCGATGCCGGCGCGATCTGCCATCTGCACAACCTCAACCACCTCGTTCCAGCGAGCCGGCCAACGCTCCGGGACGCGCGTGAGCGTCAGGCCGCCATCAGCATTGGCAGAAAAGATCCCCAGCTTGAACCGATTGGGACCGTGCATCGGATGGACCATCAATCGCCTCCTTGCCCCCCGACGGATAATGCAGGTATGAAAGGACCGGTCGTCAAGCACGGAGACGCGATGAGGATCGTTTGCATCGGCGGCGGCCCCGCCGGTCTCTACTTCGCGATTCTGATGAAGCTGCGCGACCCCGCGCACCGTGTCACCGTAGTTGAGCGCAATCGGCCGGATGACACGTTTGGCTGGGGCGTGGTGTTCTCGGATGAGACCCTGCGCAACCTCAACGGTGGCGACCCCCAGACTGAAAGGCGAATCAGCGAAGATTTCGCACACTGGGACGATATCGACATCCATTTTCGCGGCCGCGTAATTCGTTCGGGCGGACACGGCTTCTGCGGCATCGAACGCAGACACCTGCTCAACATCCTTCAGGAACGCGCCACCGAGCTAGGCGTGGAGCTGGTGTTCAACCGCGACGTGCACGACGTCGCCGAGTTCGGCGAAGCGGACCTCATCGTGGCCGCAGATGGCGTCAACAGCGCGATTCGCACACGGTACGCTGATCACTTCAAGCCATCGATCGAAGTTCGCACCAACAGATTCGCCTGGCTCGGCACACACAAACTGTTTGAGGCCTTCACGTTCATCTTTGTCAAAACCGAATTCGGCTGGTTTCAGGCGCACGCCTACCGCTTCAATGCGAATACCTCAACATTCATTATAGAGACACGCGACGAGACCTGGCGCGCGGTGGGTCTCGACCAAATGGACGTGGCTGAGTCAGTCGGCTTCTGCGAACGGCTTTTTGCGCCTTGGCTCGACGGCCACAGGCTGCTGACCAACATGCGTCATCTGCGTGGATCGCAGTTCATCAACTTCCACCGCGTATCCAACGAAAGCTGGTCGATGGACAACGTCGTGCTGATGGGCGACGCAGCTCATACGGCCCATTTTTCCATTGGATCCGGGACAAAGCTCGCCCTGGAGGATGCCATCGGTCTTGCCCAGTGCATCGACCAGTCTCCCGACGACATTGCAACTGCGCTCTCTCGCTATGAGTCGGAGCGCCGCGTCGAAGTGCTCAAACTGCAATCCGCTGCACGCAACTCGACCGAATGGTTCGAGAATGTGGCGCGGTACACCAACCTGGAGCCGGAGCAGTTCGCCTACAGCCTGCTGACACGCAGTCAGCGTATCAGCCATGAGAACCTGCGACTTCGTGACCGTGCGTGGCTCGAGGGAATGGAGGGCTGGCTTGCTTCGCGTGCCAATGGCGGCACGCCGAACCGGCCGCTTCCGCCTATGTTCCTGCCGTTCCGCCTGCGTGATATGCAACTTGCGAACCGCATCGTGATGTCGCCGATGGCGACCTACAGTGCCGCCGACGGCCTGCCGAACGACTTCCACCTCGTCCACCTCGGCGCGCGAGCGCTCGGAGGCGCAGGTCTCATAATCACTGAGATGACCTGCGTGACACCGCAGGGTCGCATCACCCCTGGCTGTGCCGGCATGTATACGGATGCCCATATGCACGCCTGGAAGCGCATCGTGGGCTTTGTGCACGGCAATGCCCCGGCGAAGATCTGCCTGCAGCTCGGCCATTCCGGACTGAAGGGATCGACGAAGCTGGGCTGGGATGGCATGGACGAGCCGCTCGATGCCGACAATTGGGAAGTGATTGCGCCAAGCCCGGTGCCATGGAGCAACCGCAATCAGATACCGCGCCCAATGAGTTGTGCCGACATGGACGCGATACACGATGCGTTCGTGCATGCCACGCGCTACGCGGAGCAAGCCGGGTTCGATATGCTTGAACTGCATGCGGCACACGGTTACCTGCTGTCGTCGTTCATCTCACCACTGACAAATCGCCGGACTGATGACTATGGCCGCACCCTGGAAAACCGTCTGCGCTTTCCGCTGGAAGTCTTCACAGCGATGCGCGCCATCTGGCCTGCAAACAAGCCAATGTCGGTGCGGATCTCAGCCACCGACTGGGTAGAGGGCGGCATAACGCCGGACGATGCGGTGTTGATTGCGCGAGCCTTCAAGGAGGCGGGTGCCGATCTCCTGGACGTATCCGCCGGTCAGACTTCGATCGAGGCAAAACCGGTCTATGGCCGCATGTTCCAGACACCATTCGCCGACCGCATCCGCAACGAGGTCGGCATTGCCACGATGGCCGTCGGCAACATAACCGAGCCTGATCACCTGAATTCCATCATTGCGGCGGGCCGTGCGGATCTCTGCGCTCTGGCCCGGCCCCATTTGTCCAACCCTCATTTCGCATTGCACGCCGCGGCGGAACTTGGCTACGCCGAACAGGCGTGGCCCAAACAGTACCTGCCCGGCAAGGCTCAGCTCGAGCGCACGGTGCAGCGCGACGGCGATGCGGCAATCATCATATGACGAAGCCACGCCGTGCTCTCGTCACAGGTGGAGCCAAGGGTATCGGATTGGCAATCGCCCGACGTCTGGCGCAGGAAGGTGTCACCCTCGCCCTGCTCGGGCGCGACCGCGATGCATTGCAGGCCGCTTCCAGTGAACTCAGCGCCGTATATCAGGTGGCGAACGTGACGGACCCCAAGGCGCTCGCTGCCGCCATCGCGCGGCTTGGCCCGTGCGACATTCTTGTGAACAATGCCGGCGCAGCCTCATCGCAGCCATTCCTGAAAGGCACAGCGCAGGACTGGACTTCCATGTTCGCCGTCAATCTGACTGCGACTGTCACGGCATGCCAGGCCGTTCTGCCGCACATGATTGCTCACGGCTGGGGGCGCATCGTCAATATTGCCAGCACCGCTGGTCTGAAGGGCTACGCCTATACCGCGGCGTACAGTGCAGCGAAGCATGGTGTGATCGGCCTGACTCGCAGCCTGGCAATCGAAATCGCCCAGACCGGCGTGACCGTGAACGCCGTGTGTCCTGGCTTCACCGATACCGACCTGGTGCGCCGCGCAACGGATACCATTGCGCGACAGACCGGGCGCAGCGAAATGGAAGCCAGAGCGGCGCTGACGCGTTATAACCCGCAAGTTCGACTCGTGCGCCCTGAGGAGGTCGCCGAAGCTGTGGCGTTCCTTTGTCGCGACGCGGCCTCGGCCGTCACCGGCCAGGCGATCGTGGTGGCCGGTGGAGAGGTAACATGAGCGAGACACATCGCATCCTGCAGCCTGCAGCCTGGCCGCGCCCGTCAGGTTACAGCAATGGCATCGTTGCCAAGGGATCCACCGTGTATCTCGCCGGACAGATCGGTTGGGATGCGACAACCGGTCGTGTGGTCGAAGGCATGGCCGCGCAGGTCGAGCAGGTACTGCGCAATATCGTCGCGGTTCTGGCCGAGGCAAACGTCCCCCCGACCGGCATTGTTCGATTGACCTGGTTCGTAACCGACATGGAGCAATACAGACTGGAAACCAAAGCGATCGGGCAGGCCTATCGCCGCGTCATGGGGCGGCATTTTCCCGCAATGTCAGTGATAGGCGTACACTGCCTCGTCGAGCACGGGGCCCTAGTGGAAATAGAGGCGATCGCGGTACTGCCAATATGACAACCGGGATCGGCTCCCGTGCACGCGACAATTTTGCTCGCGACAATCTGCCGCCACACGAACAATGGCCCGACCTGTTGCTGCAAGGGCTGCACTACCCGGATCAGCTCAACTGCGTGGCTGCACTGCTGGATCAGCAAGTTCTTGCCGGGAACGGTGCACGGCCGTGTCTGCGCTCGCCGGTCGAGTCCTGGACCTATGCCGATCTGCACGCGCGCGTGAATCGCATCGCCAATGTGCTGACGCGGCAACTCGGCATGATCCCTGGCAACCGCGTGCTGCTGCGCGCACCGAACACGCCGATGATGGTCGCTGCCTATCTCGCGGTGATCAAGGCAGGTGGCATCGCCGTGGCGACCATGCCGCTGCTCCGCGCGGGAGAGCTCCAAACGATCATCCACAAGGCACGCCTCACGCTTGCGCTGTGCGATCACCGGCTGTTGGCCGACCTCCAGACCGTGCAGCACAGCTGCGCAGGTCTCCGCATTGTCGCAATGGGTGGCAAGGAGCCGAATGACCTACTTGCGATGATGGCGGGCGAGGCGGACGATTTCTCCGCCTGTCCCACCAGAGCGGACGATGTGTGTCTGATCGCATTCACCTCCGGCACGACGGGCGAGCCAAAGGGCACCATGCATTTTCATCGCGATATGCTGGCAACCTGCGACACGTATGGTGCGCAGGTTCTGCGTGCACGACCTGATGACATTTTCATCGGCAGCCCGCCGATCGCGTTTACCTTCGGACTTGGTGCGGCAGTGCTGTTTCCGTTGCGCGTTGGTGCCAGTTCGATCCTGCTCGAGCAGGCCTCCCCCGAACAGCTCCTGGAGGCAATCCGCAGCATGCGGCCGACGGTTTGCTTCACAGCCCCGACCGCCTATCGAGCCATGCTGGGCCGGATACAGCCGGGCGACATTGGCAGTTTGCGAATCTGCGTCTCCGCTGGCGAGCCGCTGGCGAAGCCGACATGGGACGCATGGCATGCGGCAACCGGCATTTCGATCATGGACGGTATCGGCGCCACTGAGATGCTGCACATCTTCATCGGCGCACCGGTGGAGCAGATCAGGCCAGGTGCCACCGGCATTCCTGTGCCCGGGTATGAGGCAAAGCTGATCGACGAGGATGGCAATGATCTGCCGCGCGGCAGCACTGGCCGGCTGGCGGTTCGCGGTCCGACTGGCTGTCGCTATCTCGCCGATGCTCGGCAGACCCAGTATGTCATCAACGGTTGGAACGTCACCGGCGACACCTACCATCAGGATGCCGATGGGTATTTCTGGTTCCAGGCACGCTCGGACGACATGATTCTCTCGTCGGGCTACAACATCTCCGGGCCGGAAGTGGAAGCGGCGCTGTTGACGCATCCCGCCGTCGCGGAATGCGGCGTCGTGGCAGCGCCTGATGCGGCGCGGGGCATGATCGTTAAGGCCTATGTCGTGCTGCGTGACCCCGACACGGCAGGCTCCGAACTGGTGCAGGCGTTGCAGGACCACGTGAAGGCCGCAATAGCACCATATAAGTATCCACGCGCGATCGAGTTCGTGCCGTCGCTGCCGCGCGGAGGTACCGGCAAACTGCAACGCTTCGTACTTCGTCAACGGGCAGCCGCTGTGCAAGTCTAGGTGGCGAGAGGCTGGAGGCACCAATGAGCCAAATTGATACCGTGAATGGGGCGGAAGCCCTGCTCGAACTATTTCGCACCCAGGGCGCTGACTACATCTTCTGCTCGCCGATCGCCGCATGGGCGCCGTTGTGGGAGGCTCTCGCCAAGCGCAAGGCAACAACCAACATCGAGAGTCCGAAATACCTCAACTGCCGTCACGAAATTCTCGCGGTCGCGCTGGCAGCGGGTTACTACAAGGCCACCGGGAGGACGCAGGTAGGTACCGCTCCCCACCGGGCTCGGCGTGCTGCACGGTGCACTGGCGATGCGTTCGGCATTTCACGAACACATCCCTATGGTGATCGTCTCACCTGACACGCTGTCCCACGGCGCAATGCCGGACCTCGATCCCGGCCCCGAATGGCCGACGCTCCTGGTTGATCTTTCCGGTCCGGTGCGCAACAGCGAAACCGTGACGAAGTGGGCGAAGGAGGTGAAGACCAGCACCGATCTTGCCGCTGACGTTCGCCGCGCATGGTATTTCGCGGAGAGCGTCCCTCGTGGCCCGACTTTGCTGGGTGTGCCTTTCGACCTCCTGATGAGCCAAATGGAGGTACCACAAGGTGACAAGACCAAGGCTTCGCCGCTGGTCGCGCCAGCCGACAACCTTCGCGAGGTGGCAGAGCTGCTTGCGCGTAGTCATGCACCGCTGATCGTTACCGAGCACGCTGCGCGCACGCCACAGGATCAGGCCGCACTGGTGGCGATTGCCGAGGGCATTGGCGCTCCAGTGTTCGAATATTGGATGCCGATGTACGTGAACTTCCCGCGCGCACATCCTCTCTACGCCACCGATCCCATCGAGGCCCATCTCAAGGATGCCGACTGCATACTCGTCATCGGCGCCCACGGCCCCTGGCATCCTCAGGAAACCCCACTTCCGGAAGGCTGCCAGGTCATTCACATCGAGGAGGACCCGCTAAGACCACGTGCACCCTACTGGAGCTTCCGCACCGACTACTGCATCGCCGGCGACATCAGCAGCAATCTCGCACAGCTTGCCGCGCTGGTGCAGGAGCAGTCGCCCTCGGCGGAGGTGAAAGGCCGCACGCAACGCTGGCAGGCACACAACGCCATAGGCAAGGCGGAGGCGGCAAAGGAGCGTGAGGCGGTCCGCAACACCGATCGCATCCACGCGACGTTGCTGTTCGACACGCTACACCGGCTATTGCCCGATCGTTCGGTAATCGTGGATGAGATCATCGCCCAGGTGCCCGCGATGATCCGGCATCTGTTCCGCGATCGCGATATCAGTCACATCCGCGGCTGGGCAGGTGCACTTGGTACCGGCATACCGACCGCCCTCGGTGTCAAGCTCGCACGACCCAACGATATCGTCGTCTGCGTCATCGGCGACGGCGCATTCAACTACAACCCCGTACCCGCATGTCTCGGTCTCGCCCAGCAGTATGGCGTGCCGGTTCTGGTAATCATCTGTAACAACCAGGGCTATGTCTCACAAGAGTGGAACTTGTACAGGTATTTCCCCTCCGGTTACGCTCTGCGCGACAACAACCCGTATGGGCGCGTGATCGAGCCGACACCTGACTACGCTGCAATGGCACCAGCATTCGGCGCGCACGGCGAGTGCGTGACCGAACCTGCGCGCCTCGAACAGGCGATCCGGAGCGCCATCGCCGCAGTGGAACAAGGACACCTCGCCTTGCTGGATGTCCGGCTGGAACCGTGAGGCCGCCATGGCCGACGTGGTGCTGCGGCCCGGTCAGACCAGTTTAGCGCATTGGCGCATGATCTATCGCGGCGCAGGCGTAACCCTCGATCCGGCTTGCCATAGTGCCATAACGGCTGGCGCGGGAGCGGTCGAGGCAATACTCGCACGAGGCGAGCCGATCTACGGCATCAACACCGGCTTTGGCCGCCTGGCGAACGTGCGCATCGAACCGGCAGATCTCGCCGCACTCCAACGCAACATCGTGCTGTCGCACGCCGCCGGTGTGGGCGAGCCGATGGCTGCACCGCTCGTGCGACTCATGATGACATTAAAGCTCGCCGGCCTCGGGCAAGGAGCCTCAGGTGCACGATTGGCAACAGTGCAGTTCCTGGCTGCGATGTTATCGCGCGGACTGTTGCCGGTCGTGCCGACGCAAGGCTCCGTTGGCGCGTCAGGCGATCTCGCGCCGCTCGCGCATATGGCAGCGGCGATGATCGGCGCCGGCGAGATCATGCATGCGGGCCAGCGCTTGCCCGCTGCCGTAGCGCTGGCGCAGGCCGGCATACAGCCAATTGTGCTTGGCCCCAAGGAAGGCCTTGCGCTGCTGAATGGCACCCAGTTCTCCACTGCCTATGCACTCGCTGGATTGTTCGAGGCGGAAACGCTGCTGCAGGCCAGTCTGATCACGGGGGCGCTTTCCATCGATGCTGCGCGAGGATCGGATGCACCGTTCGATGCGCGCATCCACGCACTGCGCGGCCATCGCGGACAGATTGACGTGGCTCGCGCCCTGCGCGTACTGATTGCCGGCAGCGCGATCCGTGCATCGCATCTCACCGGCGATGATCGCGTGCAGGATCCCTATTGCCTGCGCTGCCAACCCCAGGTCATGGGCGCCGCGCTGGATATCCTTCGTCATGCGGCCGCCACGTTGCAGGTCGAAGCGAACGGCGTATCGGACAATCCGCTGATCTGCGGCGATCCACCGGAAGCGCTGTCTGGCGGCAACTTTCACGGCGAGCCGGTTGCCTTCGCGGCCGACATCATCGCGCTTGCGTTGTGCGAGATCGGCGCCATCGCCGAACGCCGCATCGCCATGCTGATCGATCCGTCGCTGTCGCGACTGCCGGCTTTCCTGACGCCGAGGCCGGGTTTGAATTCTGGCTTCATGGTGCCGCAGGTCACCGCAGCCGCGCTGGTGGCGGAGAACCGTCAGCGCGCCACTCCGGCCAGTGTGGATTTAATTCCAACCTCGGCCAACCAGGAGGATCATGTGTCCATGTCGGCGCATGCGGCGCGCCGGCTGCTGCCGATGGCGGACAATGTCGCCGCCGTTATCGGCATCGAATTGCTGGCGGCCGCGCAAGGATGCGACTTTCATGCGCCGCTCAAGTCCAGCGCGATGCTCGAACAGATACGTGCCCTGGTACGTGCAGAAGTTCCCCATCTGGAAGAGGATCGCGAGATGGCGCCTGACATCGCCAAGGCGACCGCACTTGTGCGTTCCGGCCGGCTGGCCGACACGGCACAGCAGGCCAGCCTGCCAGCTGTGGCTCAGTAAACCGGAGGTGGCATGACGCAGATCAGCAATGTGCGAACCGTGCGAGCGCCGCGCGGCACAGACATCACCGCAAAGTCGTGGCTTACCGAGGCGCCGCTGCGCATGCTGATGAACAACCTCGATCCCGAGGTGGCGGAGCGCCCGGGCGAGCTTATCGTTTATGGCGGTATCGGCCGGGCGGCGCGTGACTGGGAGAGCTACGATCGCATCGTTGCAACGCTACGTCGGCTGGAGGCAGATCAGACCTTGCTGGTGCAGTCGGGCAAGCCGGTCGGGGTGTTCCGCACCCATCCCGACGCGCCACGCGTGCTGATTGCCAATTCAAACCTGGTGCCACACTGGGCGACCTGGGAGCATTTCAACGAACTCGATCGCAAAGGCCTGATGATGTTCGGCCAGATGACGGCCGGTTCGTGGATCTATATTGGCAGTCAGGGGATTATCCAGGGCACGTACGAGACGTTCGTCGAGATCGGCCGGCGGCACTACGGTGGCAATCTCGCGGGACGCTGGATTCTGACGGCGGGTCTGGGCGGCATGGGCGGCGCGCAGCCGCTGGCGGCGACGATGGCGGGCGCATCACTGCTGGCGATCGAATGCCAGCCCAGCCGGATCGAGATGCGGCTGCAGACCGGCTATCTGGACACGCAGGCCACGACGCTGGACGAGGCGTTGGCGGTGATCGACCGGTCATGCCGGGAGCGCAAGCCGGTATCGGTCGGGTTGTTGGGGAACGCCGTCGATGTGCTCCCCGAACTTGTGCGGCGCGGCGTGCGGCCGGATGTGGTGACCGATCAGACCTCATCACACGATCCAGCGAACGGCTATCTTCCGAAGGGATGGACCGTCGCCGAATGGGAAAGTCGGCGAGAGGCAGCACCGAACGAGGTCGCCGCGGCGGCGCGTGTCTCCATTGCAGAGCATGTACGCGCGATGCTGGCGTTTCACGCGATGGGTGTGCCCACGCTGGACTATGGCAACAACATACGCCAGGTCGCCAAGGATGCAGGTGTGGCCGACGCATTTGTCTTCCCGGGTTTCGTGCCGGCCTATATCCGTCCGCTGTTCTGTCGCGGCGTCGGCCCCTTCCGCTGGGCCGCGCTGTCCGGTGATCCCGAGGACATCTACCGCACCGACGCCAAGGTGAAGGAACTGTTGCCCAATCATACGCACCTGCATCACTGGCTCGACATGGCGCGCACGCGCATTCGGTTCCAGGGATTGCCGGCGCGCATCTGCTGGGTCGGGCTAGGCGATCGTCACCGGCTTGGTCTGGCGTTCAACGACATGGTGGCGCGCGGCGAACTGAAGGCGCCGATCGTCATCGGCCGCGACCACCTCGATGCCGGCTCGGTCGCTTCGCCAAATCGGGAGACGGAGGCGATGATGGATGGCTCGGATGCCGTGTCCGACTGGCCGATGCTGAACGCGCTGCTGAACTGTGCGTCGGGCGCCACCTGGGTATCGCTGCACCATGGCGGAGGTGTCGGTATGGGTTATTCGCAGCACGCCGGCATGGTCATCGTCTGCGACGGAACCGAAGCAGCCGCACGACGTATCGAGCGCGTCCTGTGGAACGATCCCGCAACCGGCGTGATGCGGCACGCTGACGCGGGTTATGATGCGGCGCTCGAGTGCGCACACGAACACGGGTTGGATCTACCGGCGATCCTCGGGTCGGTTTGACGCGCCCGGCGCTACAGCGCGTCCGCCACCGCGTCGCGATATGCACGCAGCGCCGCCAGATGATCGGCGGGTTTCTGTCCGGCTATACGATGGTGGTGACGCCGATTGAACGTGGTCGTCAGCGCGATGTGTGTGGCACCCGCGGACTTCCAGAAGGCCACCTCCTTGCGCCAGTCAGCCGGTGTGCCTGAACCACACGACGTCCATACCTCGATGCCGATTGCCTTCGGATCGCGGCCCTCGGCGCGCGTCAGCCCGCGCAGCTTCTCGAACACATCGATCGCGCTCTGGTCCGGCCCATACGCGTTCGGCATCCAGCCGTCGCCCCACTTCGCGATGCGCGTCAGCGTCGCGTCATGATGGCCGCCGAACCACACAGGCACGCGACCTGACGCCGGCCGCGGGTTGATCCCGGCGTCGTCGATCGTGTGATAGCGCCCCTTGAACGTGACATGATCCTCGGCCCACAGCGCCTGCATCACCTGGACCTGCTCCTCCGAGCGCCGGCCGCGATTGCGGAAGTCCTCGTTGAGGCCGAGGAATTCCACCTCGTTCCAGCCGACGCCGATGCCGAGACGGAAACGCCCACCGCACAGCACGTCCAGCGATGCCGCCTGCTTCGCCACCAGCACGGTCTGCCGCTGTGGCAGGATCAGGACGCCGGTAGAGAAGCCAAGCTTGCTGGTGCAGCCTGCAAGGAAGCCGAACAGCACGAACGGATCGTGGAACAGGTCCTTGGATGTGTTGCGACTGAGATCCCAATTGGGCCGCGACGCCGCATTCACACCCAGCACGTGATCGGGCGCCTCCAGGAAGTCATAGCCCATCGCTTCCACGGCCTGCCCGTAGTCGCGCACCACGGCGGGATCGCCGCCGATGTCGCCAAGCGGAATGAGTGCGCCGAGTTCCATCTGCCTGCTCCTTATTTGTCCGCGTCCAGCACGGCCTTCAGCTTGTCCGGCGGCACCGCGATCTTGTCGATTCCGGAGCGCTCCTGCTGCAGCAGCATACTGATGCGGCTGTCGCGATTGCTCCAGCCACGGTTCAGCGCCTCAGTCAGCTCCTGATGCGCCAGGTTCGTGAGCCGCATCGGCACGCCGACATCGCGCGCCAACTGGCAGGCGAGCGATACGTCCTTGTGCAGCAGCCTCAGCGCGAAATCCGGCGGATCGTAGGTGCCGGTGAGGAAGCCCCTGGACATGCGATCGAACAGCCTCGCACGACCCCCAGCGCCCTGGCGGATCGCCTCCCATAGCGGCAGCGGATCGACGCCGGCCTTGACGCCCATAGTAAATACTTCAGCCAATACCGTGCTCACCGCGGCACCGGCGGCGTTATGCACCAGCTTGGCGATCGATCCGGCACCGATCGGACCGATATAGCGCGCCGCATCGCCCATTGCGTCGAGTAAGGGCTTGTATTTGTCGAACACCGCCTTGTCGCCGCCGACCCAGATCGCCAGCCGTCCGCTGTTGGCTCCGCTTGGACCACCGCTGACCGGCGCATCAAGGAACTCCACGCCATGCTCTGCCAGTTGCGCATGCAGCGCGCGCACGACGCTCACCGCATTGGTGGATAGATCGAACCATGCGGCACCCTTGCGGAAGCCGGACAGCAGCCCGTCCTCATCGGTGCCGACCTTCTCCACATCGGCGGGCGTCGGCAGCGAGGTGAAGACGATGTCCACCGCCTCCGCCACGGCACGCGGGCTTTCGGCCCAGGTGGCGCCGTTCGTCAGATGACGCGAAGCGGCCTGGCGCGAAAGGTCATGCACGATTAGCTGATGGCCCGCCTTCTGCAGGTTGCTCGCCATTCCAGCACCCATCATGCCGAGGCCGATAAATCCGATCTGCATCGCTGTTCCTCCCGCGAACTGTCGGGCCAGTCTGGTCCGTGCTGAGCGTTCGCTCAAGCCAGCAAGCCAACCGGGATCAGACCAGACGGTGTTCCTCGACCACGAAGTGTGCCGCGTCCGGGTGATCACTCTGCACGGCGCATTTACTCACCAGTCAGTAATATAGGCGACACCTGGTGCCTTTAGGAATGACCGTATCAACTGAGGCATGCGCTTGATGGCGCTGAGTTGCGCCTCGATCTTCGCCTGCAGCCTTTCGCCTCGCCGGAGCGGGGCTCTGGCAACCCCTGTGCGTTTCATGTGGCGCCAAATCACTTCATCGGGGTTCAGTTCTGGGGCGTAGCCGGGAAGAAGGTGCAACGTCAGCATGCCCTTGGTGGAGGCAACATAGGCCTTCACCAGCGTGGTCTTGTGCGCCGGCAGTCCGTCGAGCACCAAATGCACCGGTTTCGTACGACGCCGCATCATGCGCCGCAGCAGGGCGACAAACAACTCGGCGTTCAGTCCGCCCTGGTAGGTGCAGTACCAGAACCCTCCCCGTGCGTTCACCGCGGAGGACGCACTGATCGACTGCCGCTGGCCGGGGCGTTCGACCACAGGCGTCTGACCCTTCTTGCCCCAGGTCTTGCCGTGCACGCCATCGGCACGAAAGCCCGACTCATCCCAGAAATACACCTCACCGCCCGAGGCTTTCGCCTGTCTGGCAATCGCAGGATATCGTTCGCGCTGCCACGCCTCAATCGCTTCAGGATCACGCTGGTAAGCGCGTTGCAGCGGCTTTTGTGGCGTCAGTCCCAACTTGGGAGCAATTTTCCCACCGCCGACACACCAAGCCGAACGGCGAATTTCCGTTCGATCAGGTCGGCTACCACAGACCGCGTCCACAAGCCAAAATCCAGGCCATACTGACGAGGATTACAGCCGTTGATCCAACGAAACACTTGACGCTCCTGGCGCGGCGTCAAACTGCGGGGCCGTCCGGTCGCCGGCCTGGAGTGCAGCGCTCTCAGTCCCACACCCCGCCTTGCCGCCGCGCTGAGCCCTCGGTAGATCGTCGTGCGATTGAAGCCATACAATGCCACTACCGTTGACGGGCGTTCGCCGTCCCATACCCTTCAAGTGTCCGATGATCTAACAGGCGTCCGTCTCGTTTCATCCTCCCGCTATAGCACCGCTTGGTGCCACGTACAATAGGAATGTCGTCGTAATTACCGACTGGTGAGTAAGCAGCGTTTGAACGAGATAAAGCACAAGGGCGAGGCCGAGAGCCGTCATCATCGCTGCCAACGCCAGATCCGCACCTACCGCATCAGTCGTGGGATTGGGGTTATCGATTGCCCGGCGCGTGTGAACGAAGCGCACAGCCGCGAGCACTACCATCACCGTGCCGGCAATGATCAGCACCGCCCCAACGGCACCTCCGAAATCTCCGCGCGACAACGAGACAGTTGTGTGGTCGCCGGCGGGAAGCGAGCGAGCGGCAATCTTCAGGAACAGGTCGAACTTCGCCACGAGGAAGCCGAACGCCATCACCGCGATTGCCGTGCGCACCCACGCGAGAAACGTCCGCTCGTTCGCGGCGTGGTCGGAGAAATGACCAATCATCGTTCAAACCGCGCGGACTATTATGTGATGGCCTTCACCAACAGACGTTGCGCCGGTTCCAGTCGTGCTGCCAGTTCGGGCGCTACACCTGCCCGACGAAGCAGCGGAACAATGGGATGATAAGCGATCGTCGTCTGCCCGTCCTCGCGCTGCCGCACCAACACGCGCAGCGGCAGATCGAGCGCTGCTTGCGGGGCAGCCAGCATGATGGGGGTGCCCCCTTTCGCATGACCATAGATCAGCACCGTTGCCGGCGGCATCTCCAAACCGGCCTCCCGAGCGCCAGCAGCGTGATCGATGCGAGCGAAGAGCATCAGGCCGGCCTCTGTAAGTGCATCCGCCATCCGCTGAACCGTCGAAGCGAAATCCGTGGACGAGACATGTTCCATGATGTCCGGCTGCGCTGCGTCGTTCATGGCATCATCCATCCCGTTGCAATCTGACGCTGTGCCCCGGTTCTTCGAGCGGCTTCGCCACCGGCATGAAACACCTGTCGTCCTATGACGTCTCTAAAAAGCCCGACCGGCCGGATCTGCCCTACCACCCCACCGCGTAGGCCGTGCGCCGCGGATCAGCCCCGGCCCACTTCACGCCGGTCCGAAGATCGGACTGGATGGTGCACACCGACCCAGCGAGATACTTCCGCTCCGGCCACCGCTCCACCCGATGGCCGAGCCGCTCCAGCGCCTCGCATGTCGCCGCACCGACGTCCTCCTCGACGCAAAGATGCCCCGGCCGATACGAATGCGGCAGCGACGATTCCGGCCACGAATACGACGCGAACCGTGGCGCCTCGCACGCCGATTGCGGGTCCATCCCGAACACCGCCTGGTTGAGGAACACCTGCACCATCGCCTGGCCCAGCACCTCGCTGCCCGGCGAGCCGAACGGCATCACCATCTCGCCCGGCCGGATCGCGATCGCCGGATTGGCCGACATGCGCGGCCGCCTCCCGGCCCCGACGCGCGCCGGATGATCAGGTCCGGTGTAGCCGCGCGAACCCCACATGGAGACGGTGATGCCGGTACCCGGCACCACCGGCCCGGAAATCGTCGGATCGCTTGGCGTCGCGGCAAACACGTTGCCATGGCTGTCTGCAACGCACAGGAACGAGGTCTCCGGCCTCGTCGCAGCAATCTCCAGAGGCGCCCCGGCGGAAGGATCGGGCCGCCAGGGCGGGATCGAAACCCCACCGACCTCGCCCGCCGGCGGCATACCGGGCCATGCCTTCGCCGGATCGATCCGCGCGCGCCGTTGCGCCGCGTAGTCGTCCGACAGCAGCACATGCAACGGCACTTCGACGAAGTCGGGATCGCCGAAATAGACCTCGCGGTCAGCCGCGGCTAGTTTCAAGGCCTCAGTCACTGCATGGATGTAGCCGGCCGAGTTGTGCCCCGCGCCACGCAGGTCCATGCCGGCCAGGATGTTCAGCGCCTCCAGGACCATCGGCCCCTGCGACCAGGGTCCGCAGCCATAGACATCGAAGCCGCCAAACCGGATTCGGCACGGTGATTCGACAGGACTGCGGAACCCAGCGAGATCGTCCTCGGTCAGCCAGCCGCCATTCTCCGCCTGATGGTGCAGGATCGCGCGCGCAATGTCGCCGCGATAGAACGCATCACGCGCCGCCTTCAGGCCGGCGAGCCGGTCGCCATTCGCGTGCGCCCGCTCCTCATCCGCCATGTATTGCAGCGTGCGGCCGAGATCGCTCTGCACGAAAATCTCGCCCACCTCGGGCGGGCGTCCGCCGGGCAGGAAGACCGCCGCCGTGTCCGGCCACTGCGAAAAATCGCTCTGCCGGGCGGCAAGCTGCTCCGCCAGGAAGGGGTAGGTCGGGAACCCATCGCGGGCAAAGCGGATCGCCGCCGCAGCCACCTCGCCGAACGACATCGTCCCGAACCGCGCCAGTGCGGTAACCCAGATGCTCGGCGCCGCGGGAACCACGGTGTGCAGCAGCCCCTCAGGGATGCGTCCGCCAAAGTTCCGATGGAAATGCTCGACGTTGGCAGCCTTCGGCCAGACACCGACGCCGCTGATCACATGGGTTTCGGCGCGTTCACCCAGATGGACCATCACCGGTGCGACGCCGCCGAAGCCGACGAACTCGCTTTCCAACACGTCGATCGCGAGGCCGGTCGCCACACCCGCGTCGATTGCGTTGCCGCCCGCCTCCAACACCTGCAGTCCGGCGAGCGATGCGTAGTAGTGCCCCGACACCACCGCGTGGCGCCGCGCCATTACATTCGGACGGCGCGGCCGTCCCGGGCCGAACAGATAGGCCGGATCGAGCAACCGCCTAGCCCGGCTGCTTGTCTTTGTCACCCGACAGCGACAGCGGCACCCACTGCAAGCCGTCCTGACGCTGGATCAGCATCAACACCGACTTGCGGTTCTCCTTCTTCACGGTGTCCACCTTCTGCTGCACGTCGGCCGGCGACGACACCTCGCCCTGCTGCACCTCGACGATGACGTCGCCGGCCTTCAGGCCACGGTCCGCCGCGCTGCTGTTCGGTGCGACATCGGTGATCACCACGCCCTTCTGGTCGGTGCCGAGGGAGAACTTGTCCTTCATCTCCTGGGTGATCGGCGCGAGCTTCACGCCAAGACCGGAAATCTCGGTCGGCTTCTCCCCCTTGTCGGCAGGCGTCGCGGCGGCGACCTGCACGTCGTCCGGCTTCTCGGCCAGCGTCGCCTGCACCGTGACCTGCTTGCCGTCGCGCCACAGCAGTACCGGCACCGACTGGCCCACCTCGGAGTTGGCCACGATCCTGGGAAGCGACCGCATCTCCTTCACGTCCTGGTTGTTGAACTTCAGGATGATGTCGCCGTTGTGGATCTTCGCCTTGTCGGCCGGTCCGCCGTCGTTCACGCCCGCCACCATGGCGCCGGTCGGGTCCTTCAGGCCGAGACTTTCGGCGATGTCAGGCGTCACCTGCTGGATGCGGACGCCGAGCCAGCCCCGACGCGGGTGGCCGAAGTCCTTCAACTGCGCCACGACGAGTTTGACCATGTTGGCCGGGATCGAGAAGCCGATGCCGATCGACCCGCCGGACGGCGAATAGATCGCTGTGTTCATGCCGATCACCTGGCCGTCCATGTTGAATAGCGGACCACCGGAGTTGCCGCGGTTGATCGCCGCATCGGTCTGGATGAAGTCGTCGTACGGCCCCTGGCGGATGTCGCGGCCACGCGCCGACACGATGCCCGCAGTCACCGTGCCGCCGAGACCGAACGGGTTGCCGATCGCCAGCACCCAGTCGCCCACACGTTCCGCATCAGAATCACCAAACTGCACCGCCGGCAGCGGCTTGTCCGGTTTCACCTGCAGCAAGGCGATGTCGCCGGTCTCGTCGCGACCAAGGACCTTCGCCTTGAGCGAGGTGTTGTCCTGTAGGGTGACCGTGATCTCGTCGGCGCCGTCAATCACGTGGTTATTGGTCACCACAATTCCCGAGGGGTCGATGATGAAGCCCGAGCCCAGGCTCTGCATGCGCCGCTCCGGGGGGGTCGGCTGATTGTCGCCATTCCCGCCACCGCCCGGCGGATGATTGCGATTAAGGAAATCCTTGAAGAACTGCTCGAACGGCGATCCGGGCGGGAACATCGGGATTTCCGGCCCGGCGCCGGGACCGCCGGCACGCGCCTGCATCGCCTGGGTGGACGAGATGTTGACCACCGCTGGCAACAGTTTCGCTGCCAGATCCGCGAAGCTGTCCGGAGCCGACCTGGCGAAGGCCGACGTGGCTGGAGCGCCGGCGAGCGGGGTGGCCAACGCCACGGCGAGGGCGATGGTGGCGACAGATGGGCAGCGGATCAGGCGCATGGGCGAGAATTCCTTGGCGGATTGGCCGGATATGGCCCGGCGCCCGCCGGCTGGCAACTAGGGACCCGTCGGCGTCGGCGGAGACTGGAGATAGCGCAGAAAATCGTTGTCGGGAGTGAGCACCAGGCGAGATGCACCCGATTCAAATGAATCCCGGTAAGCCTGCAAGGTGCGCCAGGCGGAGTAGAAGTTCACATCCTGCGAATAAGCCTTGGCCGAGATGCGGGTGGCCTCCGCCTCGCCCTCGCCACGCAGCTTGTCCGCCGTGGCGCGAGCCTCCGCCAGCAATACCGTGCGATCGCGTTCCGCATCGGCGCGGATCTTGGCGGATGCTTCCGCGCCCTCGGCCCGCTGCTGGGCGGCGATGCGCTGCCGCTCAGACTGCATGCGCGACAGGATCGCCTGCGTGTTCTCCGGCGGCAGGTCGGCGCGACGAATGCGTACGTCCTCGATCGAAACACCGAACTCCGGCATCTCCGCGTTCACCTGGTCGCGAATGCTCGCCATGATGCGTTCCCGGTCAGCGGACAACACGTCCAGCAACTGATTGTTGCCCAGCACGCGGCGCAGGCTTGCGGTGACGATTGAATTCAACCGGCCCTGAATTGCAAACTGGCCAGGTCCGACCGCCTGATAATATCTCAGCGGATCGGTGATCCTGTATACAGCGAAACTGTCGACGATCAGTCGACGCTGGTCGCCCAGAATAACCTCCTCGCCCGGCAGCTCGACGCTGAGCAGGCGCTTGTCGAATTCGATGAGGCTCTGCACGAAGGGAAGCTTCGCCTTCAGGCCAGGATCCCTGATCTGCCGCACAACCTCGCCGAACTGGGTGACCAGCACCTGTTCGGTCTGATCGACGGTGAACAGCGACCCGTTCACCAGCACGAAAAGGACCACCAGCGCTGCGATCAGCGCGATCAGGGGCCGGCTCATCGCGACGCTCCCGGCTGACCTTGCGATGGCCCAGGCGATGCGGCAGTGGAAGGTGCATTGCTCGGGACCGCGGGCCTCGGCGCACCCGGTGCCGGCAGACTGAGCGGCAGGAACGGCACCAGGCCCTTCAGCTTGTCATCCACCACCAGTGTCGGCGACCGCGTCAGGATGTCCTGCATCGTCTCGATGTACATGCGCCGCAGCGTCACATCCTTCGCCTGCTGGTATTGCGCGAACACCGACAGGAAGCGCTGTGTCTGCCCGGTCGCCTGGGCGATGGAAGCCTGTTTCGCGCCCTGGCCTTCGGCGATGGTGCGTGCCGCGTCGCCCCTCGCGCGCGGCACGA
Organism: uncultured Alphaproteobacteria bacterium; assembly: GCA_963812505.1. Classification (GTDB taxonomy): domain Bacteria; phylum Pseudomonadota; class Alphaproteobacteria; order Acetobacterales; family Acetobacteraceae; genus JAMXLO01. The sequence continues at coordinate 229,890 of CAWEVM010000003.1, read as the reverse complement.
TGTCGTTGGCATAGGCCTGCGCCTCGTTACGCATGCGTTCGGCGTCCGTGTTGGCGCGCTGCACGTCGCGGAAGCTCTCGATCACAGCGTCGGGGGGATCGACCCGCTGCAACTGCACCTGCGTCACGTCGATGCCGGCGTGGTAGCGGTCAAGGATCTGCTGCGTCTGATTGTGAACGTCGGTCTCGATCTGCGCCCGCAATTGGGTCAGTGCCGGCTGGATCGGCGTGCGCCCGATCACCTCGCGGATCGAGCTCTCCGCGATCGCCTTCACCAGATTGTCCGGATCGCGCGTGCTGAACAGGTAGTCGGCGGGGTTCTGCTTGATCTTCCAGAACACGGTCAGGTTGATATCGATGATGTTCTCGTCGCCGGTCAGCATCAGACTTTCGTTTGGCATGTCGCGGCCGCCCGGCTCGCCACCGGTGACCTCCGTCTGCGCCGCGCCTGAGCGAAAGCCGATCTCGGTACGATTGATCCGCGTCACCGCGGGCAGCAGCACGTGTTCGATCGGCCAGGGATAGTGCCAGTTGAGGCCGGGCTGGGTGATGCGGTTGAACGCGCCGAAACGCATGACGACGCCGAGTTCGTCCGGCTGTACCCGATAGACGCCGCTGGCCAGCCAAAGCGCCACGACTGCGAGACCAATCAGAGCGAGGCCGCGGCCTCCGGTGAAGCCGCCGCGCGGTCCCCGGCCGCCCAGGAGGGAGCGGATATAGGCTTGAATTCTGGCGATGACCGCATCGAGGTCGGGCAGCGGGCCCGGCCCACCAGGGCGTCCGCCAAACGGTCCGCCGGGACCTCCGCCCCAGGGTCCGCCGCCACCAGGTGGCCGCTGTCCGCCGCCGCTTCCACCGGAGCTGCCGCCCGGAGACCCCCACGGGCTCGGGCCACCACTGTTCGACATGCGGGCGTTCCTGTGCGATCTCGGCCGCGATGGGCGTTGGCGGATCGACCGCCCTTCGCCATATCCACGCGACAGGCGGCATCACGGCGGCCTGCTTATCAACCGGCGGCAGAAGGTTTGCAAGCAGATGACGACGCCCCTGACGTCTGATGCCCTGCGCGACGCATTGCGCGCGATCAACGATCCGGCCTCCGGCAAGGACATAGTGACCGCTGGCCTTATCGAGGGGATCGAGCTGCGCGGCGGCCTCGTGCAGGTGGCGCTGCTGACCGACCGCGCGCACGCCGAGGCTATGGAGCCGGTGCGCCGCTCGGTGGAGACGCTGCTGTCGCGCCTGCCCGGCATCACCAATGCGACGGCGGTGCTGACCGCGCACAAGGCACCGCCACCACAGGCCGCACCGGCGGCGGGGCATGGTCATGGCCATGGGCCGAAGCCGCCGCTGTTGCTGCCGCAGGTGAAGGCGATCGTCGCGGTGGCGTCCGGCAAGGGCGGCGTCGGCAAATCAACGGTAGCGGTGAACCTCGCGGTGTCACTCGCGCGGGCCGGCCACAAGACCGGATTGCTGGATGCCGACATCTACGGCCCGAGCCTCCCGCGCATGCTCGGCCTGTCGCGCAAGCCCGAGGTGCGAGGCGAGAAAATGATCCCGCTGCAGGCCTGGGGGCTCTCCTGCATGTCGATTGGCTTCCTGGTCGATGAGGAAACCCCGATGATCTGGCGCGGCCCGATGGTGATGGGCGCGCTGGAGCAGATGATGGGTCAGGTGGAGTGGGGCGCACTCGACATCCTGGTGGTCGATATGCCGCCGGGCACCGGCGACGCGCAGCTCACCATGGCGCAACGGGTCGCCTTGGCCGGTGCGGTTATCGTATCCACGCCGCAGGACATCGCGCTGGTTGATGCGCGACGTGGTGTGCGCATGTTCGAAAGGGTGCGCGTGCCGGTGCTGGGGCTGGTGGAGAACATGAGCTTCTTCAACTGCCCCTCATGCGGGCATGTATCGCACATCTTCGGCCACGGCGGCGCGCGGCAGGAGGCGCAGCGGCTGGGCACGGAGTTCCTGGGCGAGGTGCCGCTGCTGCTGGATATCCGCACCGCGTCGGATGCCGGCACACCGATCGCCGCGGCGGCGCCGGGAAGCGACGGCGCAAAGGCGTTCGCCGCGCTGGCTGAGCGGGTGTGGGAGAAGGTGTCGAGCGTCGGAGCAGTGCGAGACAGCGGACCGCGCATCGTCATTGAGTGACGGACGCTTCGTCGCGCCGTCGGCTGGGCCGCCAGCGCCGGTCGATCAGCTATCCAATTTGCGCGACAGCCTGAGCCTGCGGTCGCTCGGAGGCTTCTTGCTGACCTCGCCGCCCTCGATCGCTGTGTCGGGAGCCGCGGCAGGCTCCGGCTCCGCCGTCTGCACCTCGATTGGCTGCGCCGCAGCGGCCGCCTCGGCTCGCGCCTCGTAATCAGCGGCCATCGCCAGCAACCTCTGGCGTGAGGCTTCACGGTCGGTGACCGCATCGGCCATCTCGCGAAACCGCGCTGCCTCCGAGCGAAGAAACTGAGGTGTCATAGAAGTCCCTTCAGGGTAGGCGCAGTCGCCAAGGGCAGACCGCGCGGAAGCTGTCGTATGACAGTTGAAGCCACTGGATATGAGGCTCGCCGCTCGCCAAGTGCAAGCTGCCCTCCGCAGACCTCGACTTGCGACGATCCGGTGGTATCGGGCACCGCCACCGCCTCGCTCGACCAATAGACCGAGGCTTTGCGCCAATGGTCATGGGAACCCCTGTCCGGCCGCATGGGGTGCATTTTCGATTGGGCGTGTCGCAAAACTGCAAGCAGACCGGATGCTCTGCACGGCGCCGGAAAATCTTGTCGACGCGGGAATTTGCCGCCGCTTGGATGACCCAAAGTCGCACCACGAACCAAGCAGTGTATTGCCGATTGTAGCTACTTAGCTCTCATTTTCGGCGCGTCGCCGATCGTCGCCAACCCCGTGATGATCGACGCCTACGAAGCCGGGCAGTTCCGGCAACGACAAGCACTTCCCGATGGATCCAAAATTGCGAAGATCATTGGAATGCGAAAAGGAGCGCGGACGGTTTCGCCAGGCATTTCAGTGTCTCCGAGAGGTGATCGGCACCGCACGCTGCCGAACCTCAGGTAAAAATCAATTCGAGTTCTTCTTCGTCATAGCTTCACCTTCTCAGGGTTGGAGCCTCCGGCAAACCCGGCGCAGTTCACACCGCCAATGGCAGCACCGATACCAGCGGAGCTGGCGCTGACTTACGCGCAAGCCCACAGCGATCTGAAGATTCCCTTTGGCGTTCCAGTGCGGTTGGTGCGATTTCATTCCGAAGCGCGGAACCGCCTCTGACGGAGCCACCTTGCTTCCACACGATTGACCGACGTCAGTCACCGCTCGAGGCCAAGCCGTTGCCTGGCAGCGCCGGTGGTCCGGTCCGGCGCCCGACTAGCTTACGCTGCATCTCGGGCTGGCTGATCGTTCAGGACGACATCTCGACGCTCACCACAGCGGCGTTGGCGGCGGCCTGAACGAACGCGAATGATTTGGGGCGCCATATGATTAGCGCCCGTGCCCGCTGTTCGCGCAGTTCGGAGGTGACTGCACAACCACCCTAGCCTTTGCAACGCGTTGGCAAGTGCCCAGGATAGGGGCGATGGTCCATGATGGTGCCCGCACTACTCGCCTGCTCCTGGCGACACGGTTCGTGCGCAGCATCGGACAGGGTGCGCTGGCAGTAGACTTCGCTCTGTATTTGCGCGCGCTCGGCTGGTCGGCGGTGGCTATCAGTGCCGTGCTGAGCGCGGCGCTGATCACTGGGGTGGTGTTGACTTTGTTCGCCGGTCCGCTCAGCGATCGTGGCGGCCGTCGGCGGTTCCTCTTCGCTTATGAGGCCGTTCAAACGCTTGCCGGATTGGTTGCGCTGCTATCCGCGCAGCCCGTGCTTGTCGGTGCTGCGGCGATGATGGGTGGCTTCGGCCGTGGCGGCAACGGTGCGGCTGGCCCATTCGCTCCTGTGGAGCAAGCATGGCTGGCCCAAGCTGTTGCCCCAATGCGTCGCGGGCCAGTCTACAGCCTGAACGCCGCACTTGGGTTTCTGGGCAATGCGGTCGGTGCTGTCCTCGCCGCCTCCCCGTCCAGCCTGCACACGATCTTGCCCGGTGCGCTCGCCTACCGACCGCTCTTCCTCCTCTCGGCCGCCGGGTCGCTGCTGTGTTGCGCGCTCATTCTCAGGACGCCGGACAGCGAGGCAAGACAACCCCAGGCACCCACCGCACCAACCCATCCCCACGGCGTCCAACGACAGGAGAACCGGCTGGTTCTGCGTCTGATGCTGGCAAACCTATTGAATGGAGCCGGGGTGGGTGCGACCGGGCCGCTGATTGCCTATTGGTTTGCCGTGCGCTTCGGCGAAGGGCCTGCCGAAATCGGCCCGCTGATGGCGGGCGGGTTCCTGATGGCGGCCGTGGCGTCGGTGGCGACTGGCTGGTTGTCCAGGTGGCTGGGCATGGTGCGCGCTGTCGTTGCCATGCGGCTCGTGGGACTTGCCTTATTGATCGCGTTGCCGCTCTCACCGAACTTCGGCCTTGCGGCAGTGCTCTACATCCTGCGCGCCATGTTCAACCGGGGAACGACAGGCGCCCGCAGTGCCTTGAGCATTAGCATAGTAAGGCCGCACCGACGCGGGTTCGCCGCCAGCATGGCGAACGTGTCGATGCAAATACCGCGATCGGTGAGCCCGATACTGACGGGCATTTTGTTTGCCGCCAACAATCTCGTGCTGCCGTTCTTCATCGGCGCGGCGTTCCAGGGCGCCTATCTGGCGATTTACTATGCGAGCTTCCGGCAGGTTGATGATGCCATGCAGCAGCAGAACGGCGCCAATCCACTGGTAACGGTCTCAGGTGCTGTGGATAGTCGACCATCGCCGTGATGCTGTTCAGGTCACAGGCATTGGCTCGCCAACGTCGTCCGGGCGCCACGGTGACATCTGGCCGAGCCTGACGGATGATTGATGGGCGATTTGCAAACTCGTCAGGAAGCCCTTACTAACCTTGATAGTGAATTATACTAACCTAATATTTCCACTATGGACACGCTCGCCAAACCCGATGAGCCCGACCCCCCTCCCTCGGGACAATAATGACCAGCTCGCCGACACCCTGCGCGCCACGCTCCTGACCGCCACCGACACATTGGAAGAACTCGCGCGCCGCGATCACGCGGCCACCGCCTGGCCTGCCACCGGGCTTGACCCTTTGGTCGCCTCGCTGCTGCCCGCCAACGCCGACGAAGCCAACCTCGTCGCCCAGTATGTCGCCGCCAGTACCCAGGCATTGGACTTCACCTGGCCCGGAAGCACCCGTCGGACGCCACGCATGTCCTGAAATGCATCGCCCAGTCCGCCAGCATGATGCGACAGGCGCATCGTTGGCGGACCGCGCTGCTGCGCGCCCAGGCGGAGCGCCAAAGGCGCACGTCGGCTTCCGCCACAGGCAACACCGCACCAGCCGAGTACCGCGCCCCCGCGCAGACGGCAGACGCGCTGATCGAGCCCTTGACCACGCCCGCGCCGCAGCCAACGGAACCGCCGCAGCTCACCCCGATCGCCGAGGCCGAGCGCTACGCGCGCCTCCACCGCCAACGCGCCGCTCTGATCCGCCGCCTGGGCCACGTGCCGCACAAACTCAATTGCGGCCCGCTGCAGCAGAGCTGGTGCATGCCATCGTCACCGGCAGCACCCCCGTCCTACGCGCGGTCGACAGAAATCCCGACCGGGCGCCTGACATCGCGGCGTGAAGAGAAAAGGAAGAACGCAGACGCGTAGAGGCCCGGCACTGCGGCACGCCGGCGCAAAACAAACACTCATGCGGCCCGTTGAAGGTGATGCACCGTGCGCCACGCTGCCTAAATCTGCGTTTCCACTTTCTCCGTTACTTCGTCTCACTGCACGATCCGCCGTCTCCACCCACGGGTCGTGAGACTCGATCGAAACCTCGCCGGCACGAAGCATTTCCGCCAGTTTCTGCGAGCGCACGTGCTTCAGTTCGACGGCTTGTCGATCACATCGATCGAGCGCACTTCGTCCGGCTCACCGTTGTAGATCACCAGCGACACCGTCTCGGTGCCGATGAAAGCACTGTGCGGCTTGCCCTTCGGATTGAGCCCATAGTTGCCCTCGGCGCGCAGCCGTTCACCCGACTTCGTGCCACGCCCACCCTCCAGGCCGAAGATGTGCTCGTCCGACAGCGCGACGGCGACAATACGGATCACCTTGCCCTCCGGCGGCATGAACCGCACCAGCCAGGCAATCCCGCCGCCCTCGGCGCGCCGATCGCTGAGAACCTTGAGCTGCACAACCTCCCGGCCCTCAAACACTGCACCCGGGCCATAGAACGGTGTGCCAGGAACCCAGTCCATCTCCTCGGTATTCAGACTGATCGATTGCATCGCATTCCCTCTCATCAAACTGCGAACGTCTTGCGCATGAAGATCCGCTCCACGCCGGGCGCGCTGGCGATACGGCCAAATTCCTCCCAACCGTGGCGTGCATAGAAATCCGGTGCCTGGAAGTTGACGGTGACAAGTGTGGCTGCCCGGCACCCGCGCCGGACGGCCTCCTCCTCCGCCATGCGCAGCGCCCGGCTGCCGACGCCGCCACCGCGCAGCTTCTTTGGCAGATAAAACAGGTCGAGGAAGAACAGGCCCATCGATGTCCGGCCAAGCAGCCCGCCGGCAAGCTCGCCGGTGTCAGGGTCGTGCACCGTCACGGCCAGTGCGCGCCAATCGCGCAGGCGGGACATTTCCGCGTTGTGCCCGGCCAGGCCTTCATCGAGCACAGCCTCGAGACGTGGATCCGGAGTATCCGTGAGGGTAATCATGGTGCTCCCCTGAGTCGGTTGAGGCGGATAATGCCGGATGGCCACTGACAGCGTTCTGTCAGTAGTCTTCGCGCCCATGCGACGCTCCGATCGGTTGTTCGACATCATCCAGCGCCTGCGCACCGCACGTGGCCCGACCACCGCCGCCGCGCTGGCGGACGAACTCGAAGTGACCGTGCGGACCGTCTATCGCGACGTGGCAACGTTGCAGGCGCGCCGCGTGCCGATCGAGGGTGCGCCAGGCATCGGCTACATGCTGCGACGCGGCTTCGACCTGCCGCCGCTGATGTTCAGCACAGAGGAGATCGAGGCCATCGTCGTCGGCGCAAGGCTGGTCGCGCGTACCGGCGATCCCAGCCTTCACAGCGCGGCCGAGAGCGTGCTGTCGAAGGTGACGGTGGTCCTGCCCGAGGCACTGCGCGCGCAACTGGCCACTGCACCGATCTTCGTTTCCACCACTGGCGCGCCTGTGCCCGAGAGCATCGATCTCGCCGCCGTGCGCCAGGCCATCCGTGACGAACGCAAGCTGCATATCCTCTATGCCGACGAGAAAGGCGCACGCACGCAACGGACTATCTGGCCGATCGCGGTTGCCTACTACGTGCAGGCGACGTTGATCGGCGCATGGTGCGAGCTGCGACAGGACTACCGGCATTTCCGTGCCGACCGCATCAGCGAGATGATGGTGCTGGACGAGTGCTATCCGTCCGACAATGGTAGGCTGATGGCGGAATGGCTGGCACTGCGGCAGAATGACAGCGAAGCGAGGGAGTAACACCATGCCCGCCTACATGATCGTGCAGCTCAAAGTCACTGATCCTGACAAGTTCGCCCACTATCGCGAGGCTGTCCCATCCGTTGTGGAGGCCTTCGGCGGCCGTTACATCGTGCGCGGCAATCCGGTCGAGGTGCTGGAAGGCAGCCATGACGGCCGGCGTCTCGTGCTCTTCGAATTCCCCTCGGTTGAGGCGATCAAGAAATTCTGGCACTCGCAGGAGTATGCGAAGGTGAAGCCGCTGCGAGACAATGCCGCGGAGGTTGACGCGTGGGTGGTCGCCGGCGTTTAGCCTGTCGAATTTACATGGTTGGAAGTTAGCAATGTCGGACGACATCCAGGTCGCAGTGGACGCGGCAGGCATCGCGGTGGTGACTCTCAACCGGCCCGAGAAGCGCAACGTCGTGTCCCTGTCGATGTGGCACGCCCTCGGCGAGATCTACCGCGGCTTCGCGCAACGCAGCGACGTCCGTGTGGTGATCCTGACCGGCGCCGGCGGTCACTTCTGCGGCGGCGCCGACATCTCGGAGTTCGCCAAGGTCCGCAACAACGTGGCAGACGCCCGTGTCTACGGCGAGGCGGGGCGGACGGCCACGCGGGCCATCATCGACCTGCCGCAGCCCACAATTGCCGCTGTGCATGGCTACGGTGTGGGCGGCGGGTGTGGGCTGGCATTGGCCTGCGACCTGCGCGTGGGCGACGCGACGACGCAGATGGGCATCCCGGCTGCACGGCTGTCCATCGTCTACGGCACGCTCGACTGCAGCCTGCTGCTGCGCGCGGTCGGGTTGGCGACGGCCAAGCTGGTGCTCTACTCGGGCCGGTACTTCCCGCCGGATGCCTGTCGCTCGATGGGACTGCTCGACGTGGTGTCGGAGCAGGGCGCACTCCCCGGCGCGCATTCACTTGCTCAGGAACTGTGCACCCGTGCGCCGCTATCGCAGCGCGGCGCCAAGGTCGTGCTCGAGGCGCTGGATCGCGGCGAGGTAGAGCAGCGCGCGGCGGAGATCGCCGCGTTGCAGGAGACGGCTGTGAACAGCGAGGACCACCGCGAGGCGCGCCAGGCGTTTCTCGAAAAGCGCACGCCGGTGTTCAAGGGGCGCTGATAATGGATGCGCAATTCCAGCCGCTGGACCGCACGAAGTTCCGCGATCCGCTGCTTACCGCCAAGGGCGAGACCCGCGCGCAGGTGGCGCTGCGTTCGCTCGATACGCTTTGGTTCAACACCGGCACGCTGTGCAACCTGACCTGCCGCAACTGCTACATCGAGTTGTCGCCGCGCAACGATCGGCTCGCCTACCTGACGCGTGACGAGGTGCGCGACTATCTCGACGAGATCACGCGCGAAGGATTGCCGACGCAACTGATCGGTTTCACCGGCGGCGAGCCGTTCATGAACCCCGACATCATCGCGATGCTGCGAGACGTGCTGTCGCGCGGTTTCGACGCTCTCGTGCTGACCAACGCGATGAAGCCGATGCGGAGACTGCGGCCTCAGCTATTGGCGTTGCGTGAGTCTTATGGAGCTCGTCTGCGCGTCCGCGTGTCGCTCGACCACTACGCGCCTGCGGTGCACGAGGCGGAGCGAGGACGGCGAAGCTGGGGACCAACGATCGATGGCCTGGTCTGGCTGGCACGCAACGGGTTTGCCCTCGACGTCGCCGGCCGGCGCTTCTCCGGCGAGCCGGAAGAGGAACTGCGCGCCGGCTTCGCACGGCTCTTCGCCGAACTCGATGTGCCAATCGATGCGGCCGATCCGGTGCGGCTGATGCTGTTCCCGGAGATGGACGCGCAAAGCGACGTGCCGGAGATCACCACCGCATGCTGGGGTATTCTGCACAAGTCACCGGACGACGTGATGTGTGCCTCCGCCCGCATGGTGGTGAAGCGACGGGACGCGGCAACGCCCACGGTCCTGGCCTGCACATTGCTGGCATACGATGAGCAGTTCGAGCTTGGCCGCACACTGGCCGAGGCGGCGCGGCCCGTTTCACTCAACCATCCCTTTTGCGCTTCGTTCTGCGTACTCGGCGGTGCGGCCTGTAGCCGCTGACCGTCACGCGTGACCGGCGGCGCCCGACAGGAGCAGCGGATCGATGTTCAGCTTGCCCAGCGCGCGGCGCCACTTCGTGTCGTGGTCGCCATCAAACACGATGGTCTCGTCCGCCGGCACCGACAGCCACGCATTCTGCTGTATTTCGGCGTCAAGCTGGCCCGGCCCCCACCCCGCATAACCCAGCGCCAGCAGCCCCTCACGCGGTCCGTTGCCCTCAGCGATCGCCTTCAGCACGTCAAGGCTGGCGGTGAGTGCCACCGTGTCATCGACCCGCAAGCTGCCTTCGCCGGTCCAGTCCGTGGTGTGCAGTACGAACCCGCGCGCATTGTCCATAGGGCCGCCAGCACACAGCGCTATCCGGCGGGCGGGTGGCGCCGGCGCCACCTCGAGCTGCCGCAACAAGTCGTCAAACTTGGGACGTTGTAGCGGGCGGTTGAGCACGAGGCCCATCGCACCTTCCGGCGTATGCGCGCAAAGATAGATGACACTCTGGGAAAAGCGCGGATCCTCCATCGCCGGCATCGCGATCAGCAGCTGCCCGGTCAGGAAATCGGCAGCGGACAGACTGCCCGTGGATTTGCGCCTCTGAGCCATAATGGTGAATCTGGTCCTGTCGGTAGCGCTGTGCAAGCGCCTTGCTGGGGTGGCGTGACTCCGACTGCGCCTGGGGCTAGGAGTCGCGGGCTGACAAGCCAGAGGGGAGCAAAGAGCCAATGACGATCAAGGTCGGTGATCAGATTCCATCCATGAAGTTGATGATGGGCACCCCGGATGGGCCCAAGGAGACCTCGACCGACGAAGTCTTCAAGGGCAAGAAGGTGGTCTTGTTCGCAGTACCGGGAGCCTTCACGCCAACCTGCAGCGTCAAGCACCTGCCAAGCTTCGTGCAGAACGCGGATGCCCTTAAGGGGAAGGGCGTTGACACGATAGCGTGCATCGCGGTGAACGACGCGTTCGTGATGGCGGCCTGGGGCAAAGAGCAGGGGGTGGACGGCAAGATCACAATGCTGGCCGACGGATCAGCGGCATTCACCAAGGCGCTCGGCCTCGAACTGGACCTGATGGCGCGCGGCATGGGAACCAGAAGCCAGCGCTACGCACTGATCGCGCAGGACGGCAAGGTGACGCATCTCGCTGTCGAGGCACCTGGCGGCTTCGAGGTCAGCAAGGCTGAATCGATCCTGACCCATCTCTGATCGCTCAACTGTGCGACGAAGGCGGGCGGCACAAAGACATCACCCTAAGTCCGCCCGCATCACCCTTTCGGCAGATTGCGCTCCAGCTCGGCGAGCCAGACATTGGCATTGCCGTCTGATGGCGCGCGCCAGTCGCCACGCGGCGATAGCGAGCCGCCGGCGCTAACCTTCGGTCCGTTCGGCATGGCCGAGCGCTTGAACTGGCTGAACGCAAAGAACCGGCGCAGGAACACCTCGAGCCATTTACGTATCGTGGCGAGGTCGTAGCTGCCACGCCGATCAAGGGGGAAACCCGGCGGCCACGCCCCCTTCGTGACATCGCCCCAGGCATGCAATGCGAGGAAGGCGATCTTCGACGGCACCATGCCATGGCGCAGCGTGTAGTACAGATTGAAATCCTGCAGCGCATACGGGCCGATATATGCCTCGGTGCTCTGCGGCGTTTCGCCTTCCTTGGTCGGCACCAGTTCCGGCGTGATCTCGGTGGCGAGGATCGCATCCAGCGTCGTACCCACATCCGGCTCGAACTGGTGCGAACTGATCACCCAACGGATCAGATGCTGGATCAACGTCTTTGGCACGCCGGCATTAACGTTGTAGTGCGCCATCTGGTCGCCGACACCATAGGTGCACCAGCCGAGGGCCAGCTCGGACAGATCGCCGGTGCCGATAACGATGCCACCGTGGTGGTTCGCCAGACGGAACAGGTAGTCGGTGCGCAACCCGGCCTGCACGTTCTCGAACGTCAGGTCATAGACCGGCTTGCCCTGTGCGAAAGGATGGCCGATGTCGCCCAGCATGCGCTTTGCCGCGGGACGGATATCCAACTCCTGCCAGGTCACCCCGAGCGATTCCATCAGACGGATCGCATTCGCCTTGGTGTGCGCCGAGGTGGCGAAGCCGGGCATCGTGTAGGCAAGGATGTTGCCACGCGGCAGCCCGAGGAGATCGAGTGCTCGACTGCACACGATCAGCGCATGGGTAGAATCGAGGCCGCCCGAGACACCGATCACCACCCGCTGGATGCGCGTCGCACGCAGCCGCTGCGCCAGTCCGGACACCTGGATGTTGTAAGCCTCGTAGCAGTCCTGCTCCAGCCGCGCCGGATCGGCAGGAACGAAGGGATAGCGCTCGACCTTACGCTCCAGGCCGATATCGCCACGCGGCGGATCCAACGTGAACGCAATGCGACGGAAGGCGTCTGGATTGCGACGGCGATTGGTGTCGAAGCTGCCCATCTGCATGCGCTCATGAAGCAGCAGGTCCAGATCGATATCGGCCAGAGCGAATTGGCTGGAGGACGGGAAGCGCTCGGTCTCCGCCAATGTCGCGCCATTCTCGAATATCGAGGCCTGACCGTCCCAGGCGAGATCGGTGGTGGACTCCCCGGCACCCGCCGCCGCGTACAGGTAGGCCGCCATGCAGCGCGCCGCTTGCGACGCGCACAACAGCCGCCGTGTCTCAGCCTTGCCGATCGTGATGTTGCTGGCCGACAGGTTGGCGAGCACGGTCGCTCCCGCCAGCGCGGCGTGCGAGCTGGGCGGGACCGGTATCCAGATGTCTTCACAGATCTCGGCATGCACCACGAGACCCGGCACGTCCTCGGCCGCGAACAGCAGGTCGGTACCGAATGGCGCGGTCAGTGCGCCGACGGCAATGTCGCCACCCACCATGCCGTCACCCGCTACGAAATGCCGCAGTTCGTAGAACTCGCGGTAGTTGGGCAAATGCACCTTGGGCACAACACCCAGCAGCCTGCCGCGATGGATCGCGAGCGCGCAGTTGTACAACGCGCCGGCATGGCGCAGCGGCGCGCCAACCAGCAGCACGGGCAGCAGATCAGCCGAAGCTACCACGAGCTGAGCGACAACCGCCTCCACCGCATCGAGCAGCGCGGTCTGGTGCAGCAGATCGCTGATCGCGTAGCCCGAGACCCCGAGTTCCGGGAACACCGCCAGTGCCGCGCCTCTGGTGTGACACGCGCGCGCCACCTCCAGGATTGCTGCCGCGTTGGCCACGGGATCGGCCAGCGTGCAGCGCGTAGTGCAGGCCGCAACGCGGGCGAAGCCATGGCGGTAGATCGAGCGGTACTCGGTTTGGACGCCCATCGGGGGCCGGTCACCCGCTTATGTTACACACGCAATATGGTGCATGGCGGCAGCGGCGTCACCCGGACGAACTGCGCAGCCTATGCGATGGCCACCGGCTCACGGGGTTCCGTTGGCTCAGTCCGCGTCGCCTCACCGGCTGTCCGGTAGTCCAGCAGTGTCCGGCAGACCGCGGCCGGCGGCAGGCCGAGAGGCAGCAGGCTACCGCGGCGCGTTGCACGGATCCGCTCCGCCGGAGCACCCAGGTCAAAGGCCACCACATCCAACCCGGCCTGCCAGAGCTGTGTCAGCGTGTAGCTCCAGGTTTCCGGCCACAGGGCAGGCAGGAAGCCTAGGTCCGCACCCTGTGACCGGATCAGTTCGACTGCTTCGTCCTCTTCGTAGCGACCGGTGATATGGACAGTACCAGTTTCGAGCAGACGCTTGTCGTCGGACGTGTGCCCCACCACAACGAACTCCAGCGCCAGCCGATGCGTCGCGGCGTGGCGGGCGCAGGCAAGCAGATACTCATAGCCCTTCTCAATGCCGATGGCGCCGACCACGACAACCCGCATGCGCGATTGTAGGACGCGACGATCTGCCGACGGTCGTGGCAGCGCGTCGCCCTCCCACGGCGTCACAACGCAGGTAACTTCAGGGAAGTAGTGCCGCAGCCGGGCCGCGACATCATGGCTCGGCACGACGATTCGCCGCGCTCCGATAAGCACGGTCTGCGAACGCAGCCGCAGGCGCGAGGGCCCGATATCCTCGTCGATATTGCCGCCAATGTCGGAGTAACACGCTTCGCAGGCATCTCCTCCTGGCTCGCCGCAATAGCGCTTGTCGGGCCCGACCAGCGTGACGCGTGGACAGACCCAGGCGTAATCATGCACCACCACGTCGTACGGCACGTCCAGCGCATTGGCGAGCCCAAGCATTGCCGGATCATGGCCGATGAAGTGATGCAGTTCGATGCTGGTGGGTTTGTCGCCGCGCAAGAGCGCCTTGAGGTGAGCCAGCCCATTTGCCGTGTCGAAGCGCAGGTTGGGAAAATCCTCGTCTGAGCCGTCGGCGAGCCCGCAGGTCGTGCGGCCATACGCGTCGGTGACGGGCGCCAGCACAATCGGCCGCACACCCGAGGCCGCAATTTCATCACAACGCTCCGCCACCCGCCGCTTCACGCCACCGGAACGCGCGTGGGTGATCAATATCACCGCACCCTTGCGCGAGCGTCGACGGCGCCAACGAAGAGCATCCATACGGAAGCGCGACAGTGTCAGCGGGTCGGCATGGCGGAAGCTCGCGATCAGCCTGTCGTAGCCCGGATGCAGCCGGTTCAGGATCGCCAGGTTACGGGCCAACAACTGGGCCTTTGCGCTGCCAAACGAGCCGGCGCCGGCATGCGCCACGAACAGGCCGGGCACGGCCACATGACGCCAACCGAGGTGGCGGGCGCGAATGCAAAAGTCGTTCTCCTCGCCGTAGCCCTGGGCGAACAGATCCTCACGAAACAATCCGACTTCCTTCACGCAGTCGCGCCGGAGATAGACGCAGAACCCGTGTGTTGAGGGCACCTCCACCACCGAATTGCCGTTGGCACGGCGCGCCAGCCGATCGAGCCTCAGCGTGTCAGCTTCCTGTGGAACGGGATTTGGACCCTCCTGCCGCGGATAGCTGAACACGGATGCATCATTCGAGAATGGCGTCGCTGTGCCGATATCCGAGGCACTATAGGCCGCATCGGCCAACCGCTCGGCCCAGCCTGGCGGCACCAGGGTGTCGCTGTTCAGCAGAATGACGTCGCGGTTGCCAGCCGCGCGAATGCCTGCGTTTGCGGTCGCGGGAAAGCCGCGATTGCTTGGCTGACGGCGCAGCACGATATGGCCTCGTTCAGCGAGTCCGCTCAGCGCGTCGACCAGTTTGGTTTCGGGTGATGCATCCTCGACCACGATGCAGCGCGCCGCCGTCGGCAACGAGGCCAGCACGCTGTCGATGCAGGCGAGGGTCTGAGCATGGCCACGGAAGACCGGGATGACGACAGCCACAGACGACGCCCGGACTGACCCTCTGGTAGCACGCCGAACTCCCATGATATCGGCCGGCACCGCGGGCAGACGCAGGTCGACAGCATTCGTGACCTGCCGGCAGGATGCAGGGAACAACCGTCGTGCCAACTCCGCGGCACCCGCGGCGCTGCGCTGGTCTGCCAGCGGATCGAGCGGGCTCCCGTACAAATGCCGGCCGCCGGCGTCCTGCACCGCGATCGGTGCGAGCAATGTGCGAAGCCGGGACGCAGCGATATCGAGGCGCCGAGGGCGCGCGAGCGGTTTGGCGTGCTGCACCTCAGGTGCTGGGTCAACGGCGATGACGCGCTGCGTGGTGCCACGGGCATCCTGGATGGTGAGCACGGGGGCACGGTCCGGATCGTGCGGGAACCAGGCCCAGCCTGACAGGCCACCTTTTTCCGGAGTGACGAAGCCCTCGACCTGTCTGATGACATATGCGTCGAGCGGGCTACCCAACAGTTCTCGCCCCTCCAGGTAGACCGAAATCTGCCTCGTGTGATGCCAGGCTTCGGGCAACGGGTAGATAGCGCGCAGGGGTTCGCCGTCGTGTTTGCGTCCTCGCGGTCGCACGCCAAGTGACAAACCATCGAGCCGGATCACCACCCGATTCAGGTCGCCGCCATTGCCGAACAGAGTCACGCGCAGGTGGCCGTCGGCCGATAGGGAGCACCAGCCGGCACCGCCATGCGCCGACGTGATCGCGTCATGCAGACGGAGGTTGGTCGTGCCGCGCACATGGCCGTGGCGGGACAGCAATTCCCTCAGGTCCTGGGCTGCGAGATCGTGTTCGCGCATGGCGTGGTGCGCCGCTGCCAACCCAAGCCAGGCCTCCTGCACGTCATCGCGATTGGCGACCAAGGCAAAGGCCTCAGTCGAACGCGGATCGTTTTGGCTAAGGCGCGCGGCGCCGATTGCGAGCGTGATCTCGCCGTCGGAGGGCGCCAGTCGCTGGGCATATTCGTAATGGCGCAGCGCGGCGGTCACGTCGCCGCATTGCAGTGCGGCAATGGCACGGTCGCAGGCATCCTTCGCCGCGCCACTTTGATTGGTGCTCACCCTCGTGTCGGCCTCTCGTCGCTGGCTGTGTACCGTGACGGCACGCTACCGACGCGCTGTTAATGAATTCTTGCCACGGCCAAAGCATCCGGCGGCAGTTTCCGCTCCGGCTCGGGCAATAAACTGGCAAGCCCTCGCGTGGGCCTCGCGTGGCTCCCTGATCACCAGCAACACGGTGCCCCAGGCATGGTAAACGAGGCGTGAACGGACCGGGGCGATCAGTCATTCGCGATGCAAGCATCTGTGAGCAGGCGAATTGAATCGCGCACATTAACTTCTGCACATCACGCAACGTCCCGCAGGAGCGGAAACCGGCCATGTTGAGATTGGCGCTATTCTTTCTGGTTGTGTCGCTGATCGCCGCGCTCTTCGGGTTCGGCGGCATTTCGGCGGCCGCAGCCGACATTGCACGCATCCTGTTCTTTGTCGCTATCGTGATATTCCTGGTGCTGCTGGTCGCCGGTTTGATGGCGGGAAGCACGTTGTTCTAGATAAAGACTGATCGTTCTTTGTGCAGTGCACAGCGGATATTTGCATTTGCACGTTCCGGTGGCGCATGATCACGGCTGATGAAATGCCGCGCGGGCCGTCGATCCGACCTGGCAAGCGATGTGACCTCGCCGGATCAAGGTCCACTCGGCGCAAGCCAGGGAGCGAGACCATGACCACGGTTGCCGCAATCCTCAGACACAAGGGCTATCAGGTTACCACAATCGAGCCGACGGCGACTATCGCCCGGGCGGTGGCTGTACTGGCGCAATACCGCATCGGTGCCGTGCTGGTGGTTGACCGCGCCGAGCAGCTCCTCGGCATCGTGAGCGAGCGCGACATTGTCCGCTCGCTCGCCGCCAACGGCGCGCAGACCCTGGAAATGACCGCGGGGCAGTTGATGACGCGGGCGCTTCAGGTCGCGTATCCCGAGACGACGGTGGCGGAAGCGATGGCGAAGATGACCGTCGGCCGCTTTCGTCACATGCCGGTGCTGCAGCGCGACAAGCTGGTCGGGTTGATCAGCATCGGCGACGTGGTGAAGGCGCGCATCATGGAGCAGGAGGACGAGGTCGACAGCCTACGCGCCTACGTCGCCGGCTCAGCCTGATCCGGACGCTGCCATGGTTTGACGACTCCAGGGCGGCGGGCGGAGATTGATGTCGTGCGGGCTGGTAACGGCGGCCGTGGTGGCGTCGGCGGCACCGTCGACCAGCATGCTTGGCGGTAATGGCGGGCGAGTCTGGGGACATTGCCGGCAAGGTAATGCAGCACGTTTTACCCAGCCTTCATACCAGCATGCGATGATGTCCGATCGAGCCAAGGGCGCTTTCGTGGCAATCACCGAACGTCGTGAAATCGAGTTCGACCTACGGGCCGTGCAACTGGCGCTCGAATGGTCGCCGCGTTCGGCGCAAGCGTTCGGCCTGCCGCCACTGACCCCGCACGCCGTCCGCTGCAACGCTGCCGAAGGCACGGTCGAGGTGACCTATGGCGAGCTGACCTCGACGCGCGTGTTCATGCTGCGCGCAGAGGCCGTGGGAGCGATCCTTATTGCTTATTGCAACCGCGCCGGAATGCCAATGCCGCGCGCCGCAGACAAGGGCGTGCGAATCGAGCGCGACCATGTCGTCGTCGTGCTCACGCTGCGGATTGCGGGCGCGCAGCCACCGGAAGTACCAGAGAGCACCATCACCCGAGTACCGGAAGCCGTGCGCGCGTGGTCCTGGATCGAAATGGAGCACTGAGTGCCCTTGCCGGCCTCCGGCACGCAATCCAAAGTGCCGGGACAGTCGCAAGGGGGGCGCATGACGAACCGGATCGAGCTGCGGATCGCCGAGCGCACGCCATTTGCCGACGACCACGCATTCGGTGATGTGGGCGCCTATGAGCGGCTCTCGGGCCGCGCGCATTTTGCCGTCGACCCGCACGCGGCAGCCCAACAGGACGTGGTCGATCTCGACAAGGCGCCAGTGGACGACAGCGGTCTCGTGCGTTTCGCGGCGGACTTCATGATCCTGAAGCCTCGCGAGATGCCGCGCGGCAATCGGCGGGTGTTCTACGACTACGGCAATCGCGGTCACAAGCGTGCGCTGCAATTCTACAACGATGCGCCGCACAGCAATGCGCCGATCAAGTTGGCGCACGCCGGCAACGGCTTCTTTATGCGCCGCGGCTACGCGGTGGCGTGGCTCGCGTGGGAGGGCGACATGCTGCCGGGCGACGGCCGCATGGTGCTGGATGTGCCGGTGGCGAGCGATCACGGCGCGCCGATCACCGGGCGCATACGCGTCGAATATATCGCCGACGTGCCGGGGATTACCTGCTTCCCGCTCAGCGGCAGGATCGCGGCGCATTCCTATGCCACTGTCTCGCTCGATACTCACGATGCGTTACTGACCCGGCGGCGCTATCCGTACGACACACCGCAGGCGATCGCGCACGACCAGTGGCACTTTGCCGGCGCCGAAACAGGCGTCGGCGGCGAGACGCAGTCGGTGGAACATGCTGTGGTGCCGTCCGCGCGGCACATTTACCTGCCGGCCGGCTTTCAGCCCGGATGGATCTATGAGCTTATGTATACAGCCCGGGATCCGCTGGTGCATGGCCTCGGACACGTCGCGGTGCGCGACTTCATCAGCTTCATCAAATACGACGGTTCCGAGGGCAACCCGCTGCGCGGCGTCGAGAAGGCGTACGCCTGGGGCCGCTCGCAGACCGGCCGCTGCCTGCGCGACTTCGTCTATCGCGGCTTCAACGCCGATGCCGCGGGGCGGCGTGTGTTTGATGGCGTGTTGCCGCACGTCGCCGGTGCGGGGAGAAAGTGGCTGAACCATCGCTTCGCCAGCCCGATCGTGTCGGGCGGACAGCAATACGAGGACCACTTCAATATCGCCGACAGTTTTCCGTTCTCCTATGCGTGGTCAACCGATCATCTGACCGGCAGGCAGGACGCGATCCTGAAGCGCCCTGATACCGATCCGCTGGTGTTCCACACGCAGACGGCCACGGAATATTGGGTCCGGCGTGGCTCGCTGGCGCACACCGACACGCAGGGCAACGATCTGCCGCAACCGGACACAGTGCGGGTCTATTGCTGGTCGAGTTCGCAGCATTTCGCCGACCCGCTGCCGAAGGCGCCATCGCGCGGGCTCGCGCAGAACTTCTCCAACGTCGTGTCCACCTCGATGTTCTTCCGCGCCAACCTCGATGCGATGGACCGCTGGGCGACCGACGGCACAGCGCCGCCGCCGAGCCGTATCCCGACACGGGCCGACGGCACGCTGGTCAGCGTCGAGGAATGGCGGGAGCAGTTTCCTGTCATTCCGGGAGTCGCCACGCCGACCTCACCGAACGCGTTGCCGCTGCTGGATTTCGGTCCCGACGCAGAACGTGGCATCCTGCGAGAGCCGCCGCGTCTCGTACCGGCGGGAAACGCGCCGGACGGGCCGGGCAAGCAATACACGGTGCTGGTTCCTTCGGTGGACCGTGACGGCAACGACATGGCCGGCGTGCGCGCGCCGATGGTGGAGGCGCCACTTGGCACGTACACCGGATGGAACCTGCGTACCCGCGGCCATGGCCATGGCGCGCAGCTGCGGTTCGAGGGCAGCTACATCCCGTTCGCTGAATCCACGCAGGAACGGCAGATCACCGGTGATCCGCGGCTGTCCATTCTGGAGCGCTACGCAAACAAATCGGCTTATGTTGCCGCAATCACTGCGGCAGCACGCGAACTCGTGGCGCAAGGGCTGATGCTGGAAGAGGACGTGGCACGGTCAGCCGAGGCCACCGCCGACTGGGGCAGGCCGCGGCATGACGTGTCGCTGGATTAATATTAATGCTCGGGGCCGGCACTCCTGCAATATCCGGTGTCCTGCACGGGTTTGCCGCTATGACACCGTGATTGCTGACGTGACGAGGGCGCCGATCGTACCGCCGGCGCCTTGCGCCAGCAGCCAGAGATAGTAGGTGCCCGCAGTCGCCGGTGCGCTGAACCACTGCCCCCATCCGTTGGTCTGGCCGTCGGCAGCGGCCGCGATCAAGTTGGTGGTGGGAGGTACGGACGCGCTTGCGGACCAGGCGAAGGCCGCCCCGGTTACCGCGGTTGGTGCAGCGGTTGCGGTCATGTTCACGCCGGTGTTCGGTGCTACGGCCGTCGCGTGGACTTGCGCGGACGCAGCGGTCCAGCTTCCAGGCACAATAGTGGCGCCCCAGGTCGTGCCGGTGGCGACGGCTGACCATGCGCTCGCGGTTGCCGCGGCGCCGGTCGCCTGCACTTCGACGTCAATCGCGGTTGCACCCGCCAAACCGGTGACGGCGTAAGGGCTGTTGACATCCGATACCATTGTCCAGGCACCGGCACCTGAGGGGCCATATCGCAGGTTGTAGCCGGTGGCGACGCCATGGGCGCTGTCGGTTGCAGGCGCGGCCCAGGTTACGGTGAGCTTGGTGTTGCTGCCGTCCGGTGGCGGCGCGATAGAGGTGATCGACGGGGTATTCAGAGCGGACGAAGCCGAGGCTGTGGTCAGCGTGCTGATGGCAGACCATGCACTCGTGCCGGCGGTGTTCGCGCTCTGGATCCGGACGTCGATCGCTGCGCCAGCCGTCAGGCCTGACAGGTCGTAAGGGCTGGTAACATTTGACACGGTTGTCCAGGCATAGGCGCCGGAGGGACTCGACTGCAGATCGAACGCTGTCGCGGCACTATGCGAACCATCGATCGCAGGAGCTGTCCAGGTAGCCACGAGGTCACTGCCGGAGCCTTGCGCCAAAGATGCGGCCTGCGGCGTATTCGGCAGCAGCGTCGCCGGGACGGGAGGCGGGGGTGGCGTTGCCGTTGGCATACTGGGAAGGGGGACCATTACGGCCTGAGCCCGGTTTCCTGGTGTAGGAGGATATATCGGCATGCTGCGACGCGGACCTTTGCATTCGGACGACAACGGATGTAGGAAGTTAGATATACTTGTCAAGACGTCAGAAAGAATAACCTAAGCGAATGAACAGCGCTCATCTACCGCCGGCAGTCGCGCTTGAGGAACGGTTGCTACCGGGTCCGAAGGAAGGCCGCCATCAGCGACCATCCGCCAGCAGCCGCTCGGGAATCCGCATCCCGAGGCGCAGCGGCACGTTCCATACCTCGCGCACGGCACGCAAAGTGCGGAACCCAGCCCTCAGATACGTCGGCAGCGCGCGCGGATGGTCGGCGGTGCAGGTGTTCACCGTCATGCCACGCGGATTCTGGCGCCACGCCGCGTCCACCGCGCTGTGCAGGAATGGATGGCCGACACCGGCACCGATCGCATGCGGCATCAAGCCGAAATAGCTCAGGTTGATATCCGGCCAGCCACGTCCATCGAGCTCGAAGAAGCCGGCCGGTTCACCGCCGCTGTATAGCGCGTGAATCGACACGGCCGGGTCACGCAGCAGCATCGCCAGATCGCGGTCCGGCATGGTGCGCCGCAGCCACCACACGTAATCGGCGCCCACCGTATTGTAGAGGTAGCGGTAAAACCCGACCGTCGGTGATTGCACCTGCACGACCTGGTAGTCGATCGGCAGCCCTGGTGACGGCCCGGGTGGGGGGCGGTCCATTCGGAGAAACGTCACTGTCACGGTGACGCGCGCCACCGGTTCCATTGCCATCTTCTCCCCGCGCGTTCCGGCTGATCCGGCAGGACGCCATGCTCTGCCGACACGGTCAAGAGAGGATACCTCGCGAGCGCGGCAGAAGGCGCCAGCGTTCAGTCGTCCAGGAAACTCCGCAGCTTCCGGCTCCGGCTTGGATGCTTCAACTTGCGCAGCGCCTTCGCCTCGATCTGGCGGATGCGCTCGCGTGTCACGTTGAACTGCTGGCCGACCTCCTCCAGCGTGTGGTCGGTGTTCATGCCAATGCCGAAGCGCATGCGCAGCACGCGCTCCTCGCGCGGCGTCAGCGACGACAGCACGCGCGTGGTTGCCTCGCGCAGGTTGGCCTGGATCGCCGCATCCAGTGGAATCACCGCCGCCTTGTCCTCGATGAAGTCGCCGAGGTGACTGTCCTCCTCATCGCCGATCGGCGTTTCCAGGCTGATCGGCTCCTTGGCGATCTTCAGCACCTTCCGGACTTTCTCGAGCGGCATGCCGAGCTTGTCGGCCAGCTCCTCGGGAGCCGGCTCGCGGCCGATCTCGTGCAGCATCTGACGTGACGTGCGCACCAGCTTGTTGATCGTCTCGATCATGTGCACGGGAATGCGGATGGTGCGCGCCTGGTCGGCGATCGAGCGGGTGATCGCCTGCCTGATCCACCATGTCGCATAGGTGCTGAACTTGTAGCCGCGGCGATACTCGAACTTATCCACCGCCTTCATCAGACCGATGTTGCCCTCCTGGATCAGGTCCAGGAACTGCAGACCGCGGTTGGTGTATTTCTTGGCTATCGAGATCACCAGGCGCAGGTTCGCCTCGATCATCTCCTTCTTCGCCCGTGCGCTGTCGCGCTCGCCACGACTTACCGTCATGTAGACGCGGCGAAACTCGCTGATCGGCAGACTGGCGTCGTTTGCCACAGCGGCGATCTGCGTGCGCACATTGGCGATGTCGGTCGCGTGCCTGGTCACGAAGGGCTTCCAACCCTTGGCGGGCAGCCTGGAAACCTTCTCCACCCAGTTCGGATCCAGCTCCTGGCCGCGATAGTTCTTCAGGAACTCTTCGCGCGGGACCTTGCAGCCCTCTGCGGTGCGCAGAAGCTGACCCTCAAGCGCGGTGAGCCGCTGGTTAAGCTGCTTGAGCTGGGTCACCAGCTCCTCGATGCGGTTGTTGTGCAGCCGCACCTGCTCGACCTTGCCCACCAGCTCCTCGCGCTGGCGCTCGTAGGTCTTCTCCGATCGGGTGGTGACCTCCTCGCCAGAGGTCATTGTCTCGAGACGACGGTGCTGCATCTTGTGCAGCTTCTTGTAGAGGCCCTCGATCTCCTCGAAGGTCGCCAGCACTTCGGGCTTCAGCTTCTCCTCGAGCGCGGACAGCGAGATGCCGGGGCCTTCGCCCTCGTCGTCGCCATCGATGTCGTCCGAGCTATCCATCGCCACGGCCACACCATTTCCACCGCTGCCGTTCGTCGCCGCGGGATCTGGCGCCACGCTGCCGTCCGGCGCCGGCGCACCAGCACCCTGCGTCGCCTCAAGGTCGACGATGTCGCGCAGCAGCATGCGGCCGGCCTTGAGCTGGTCATGCCAGGAGATGATCGCCTTGAAGGTGAGCGGGCTCTCGCACAGCCCGCCGATCATCATGTCGCGGCCGGCCTCGATGCGCTTTGCAATGGCGATTTCGCCCTCGCGCGACAGCAGCTCCACGCTGCCCATTTCGCGCAGGTACATCCGCACCGGGTCGTCGGTGCGTCCCAGGCTCGCCTCGTCGACGTTGCCTGTGGGCTCCTCTTCCTCGGCTTCGTCGGTCTTCTCGGCTTTGACGACCGGCGCCTCGCCGTCCTCGGATTCCTCGCTCTCGACGACCTGGATGCCCATTTCAGAGAAATTGGCCATCACGTCTTCGATCTGCTCAGAGCTGTTCTGATCGGGCGGCAGGATGGCATTCAGCTCGTCGAAGGTGATGTAGCCGCGCTCCTTGCCCCGGGCGATCAGCCGCTTGACGGCGGCCGTCTGCACGTCGAGCAGCGTGGTTTCCACGTCCTGTTCGGCGGTCACGGTGTCGGAGGCGACAGAGGGCTTCGTGGCCATCGTTCAGCGAACTCCCAAATCAACGCGGCGCAATGGCCGCACTCCGAAAATCACGCCGCAAGGTCCACCCCATCGGGCTCGCCGCTGTTGACCTTGTTGAGCGCTGCCTTCAGGGCGAGCAGGCGGTTCTGGTTCTGGGCTGTCAGCTCCTGCGCACACACAGCCTCGGCCAACGCAATTTCCTCGCCCAGACGCTGCACATTCAGAAACCCGAAGATGTGCCACCATCCTGCCGCAGCCTCCGCCGGCATCGCTGCCGATGACGCACAGGCCGGCAGGGGCACGGGTCCCCTCGCCAGAGCCTGGTCGGCTTCAGCTTGCAATCCAGAATTCGTGAGGTGGGTCATCAATGCCTGGGAGTCAAGGATTTCGGCCGCTTCCGCCCACTCCTGCAATGCGGTTCTCAACGTCGCGAGAGGGTTTGGCAGGTCGAGCCCGACATAGGCATGCTCGACGTCGCGCAGCAGCATTGGGTGGCGGAGCAGGATGGCGGTGAGGATGCGGCATCGCTCGACTGCCGCGGTATCGGCGGCAGGACTGGGGCGCGCAAGCGACCGAGCGATGGCAACCCGTCGGCCATTGCCGCGGCCGGCGAAAAAACGATCGAGCAGTGCACGGCGATATTCGCCGGCAAGCGCCCGATCAGGGATGCGCCGCGCGGCCGCCTCCAGGCGCGCACGAAATGCCGCGCGCTGCTCGGGAGTCGCCTCACCGCCCGCCTCGCGGAGCAGGTCAAACAGAGCGTCGCCCAGCGGCGCGGCGGTCGACAGCACGGCGCGCACCGCATCGGGCCCCTGGCGGCGAACCAAACTATCCGGGTCCTCGCCCGAAGGCAGCCTGGCGAGCCGCAACGTGCGGTCAGGCGCCAGTAGCGGCAGTGCCAGCTCTGCGGCACGGGCGGCGGCACGGCTGCCCGCGGCATCGCCGTCGAAGCAGAGGATCGGTGCAGGCACGAGCCGCCAAAGCTCCTCGAGCTGCTCCTCCGTCAGCGCCGTGCCGAGTGGCGCGACGGCGCCCCCGATCCCGGCCTGCGCGAGACCGATCACGTCCATGTAGCCTTCGACCACCACCAAAGGCGCACCCCCTCGTACCGCCTCGCGTGCCAGATCCAGCGCGTAGAGCGTGCGGCGCTTGGAGAACAGCGCCGTCTCCGGCCCGTTGACGTATTTCGGCTGACCATCGCCTAGGATGCGCCCGCCGAAGCTGATGACCCGGCCGCGGCGATCGCGGATCGGAAACATCACGCGATTGAAGAACAGATCGAAGGGCCGGCCGGTTTCATCGTCACGACGCATCAGTCCAGCGTCGACGAGTTGGTCCTGCGTGACCCCATCGCGGCCGAGATCGGCGGCCACCGCCCCCCTGCCCTCACCCGACCAGCCGATGCCGAAGCGATGGATAGTCGGCTCGGACAGACCGCGGCCGCGGAGATAGTCCAGCGCGAGGCGGCCTTCCGGCAGGAACAGCCTGCGGTGGTAGCTGGCCTGCGCGGCCTCCAGCACGGCGGCGAGGTCCAACCGCCGCTGCTCGGTCGCAGCCGCCTCGGGCGACGGCTTCGGCACCTCGAGCCCTGCTTCAGCGGCGAGGCGTTCCACCGCCTCCATGAAGCCGGCGCCCTCGCTTTGCATAATGAAGCCGATTGCGTCGCCATGCGCGCCGCAGCCGAAGCAGTGATAGTGGCCGTCCTCATAGACGTAAAAGCTGGGGGTCTTCTCGCCGTGGAACGGACAGCAGCCCTTCCACTGGCGGCCGGACCGGGCGAGCCGCATACGGCGCCCGACAATGGCCGCCAACGGTGTGCGGGCACGCAGTTCGTCGAGGAATGAGGCGGGCAGCGCCATCAGCGGAATCTCCCCCTCCCCTTGCGGGAGGGGGTTGGGGGGAGGGGAAGAATGCGCCCCGTCACGACAGCCTCGCCTTCACCAGCGGGCCGGCCTTGGCCATGTCCAGTGTCGCGGCGTGCTTCGCCCGCAGAGCGGCCATCACCTTGCCCATGTCCTTGATGCTGGCCGCCCCGGTCTCCGCGATCGCCGCCGCCACCGCCGCGGTCATGGCGCCCTCGTCCATCTGTTGCGGCAGGAAGGTCTCGATGACCGCGATCTCGGCCTCCTCCTTGTCCACGAGGTCTTGGCGGTGTCCTTGACGATACAGTTCCACCGACTCGCGGCGCGACTTCACCATGCCGCGCAGCATGCCGACGATCTCGTCTTCCGGCACGTGCTCGATGCCCTTGGGCCGCGCGGCAATGTCAATGTCCTTCAACCGGGCGAGGATCATGCGCAGGGTCGAGGTACGAGGGGCGGTGCCGGCCTTCATCGACGCCTTGAGCTGATCGGTGAACTGCTCGCGCAGGCTCATGACACCCCCCGACGAAAAAACTCTCCCTACTATAGGCGAAGTGACTTGGTTGTGGGGGGCGGAGGAAATTTCCTGGCGACTCTGCGGATAGTTGCGCTGGGAAATGACTTCCCATACTGTCCCTCGCATGACATTCAGCGTGGATTCCGTCGTCGAGCGCCTGGGCGGGGCGGAGGCTGCCGCACGTCTGACCGGTGTAGGGACCGAAGCAGTCCGCAAATGGCGCCAGGCCGGTTCGATCCCGTCGCGCCATTGGGCAGCGGTGATCGCTGCGACCGGCCTCGCTTTGTCCGATCTATCGGGCGGAGTGGTCGCGCCGCGCACCGAGCCCACGCCGCCTGACGGCGGCCCGACGCCATTCGGGGCAACCGCGGCGTTGGTGCTGGCCGACGGGACGGTGTTCTGGGGCCGCGGCTTTGGCGCACATACGGCGGAACCGGCGCCCGTTGGCGAGGTCTGCTTCAACACCGGCATGACCGGTTATCAGGAGACACTGACCGACCCATCCTATGCCGGGCAGATCATCACCTTCACCTTCCCGCACATCGGCAATGTCGGCACCAACGGCGAGGACATCGAAGCCGCCGCGATCGCGGCGCGTGGTCTGGTGGTGAAGCAGGATGTGACCGAACCATCCAATTGGCGCTCGGTGCAGCATCTGGATGCCTGGCTGCGAGCGCGCGGCATCGCCGGTCTGGCAGGCGTCGATACACGGGCACTGACGGTTCGTGTTCGCGATGGCGGTGCTCCCAACGGAGTGCTGGCGTTTCCCGCCACCGGCCATTTCGATCTGCCGGCCTTGCGCGCGCTGGCCCAAGCGTGGCCAGGCCTCGAGGGCATGGACCTCGCCAAGGAAGTGTCCTGCCGGCAATCTTATGAGTGGGACGAGACGAGGTGGGCGTGGCCCGGCGGCGTGGGATGCCAGACCGAGCCCCGGCACCACGTGGTGGCGGTGGACTATGGGGCGAAGCACAACATCCTTCGCTGCCTAGCGTCCGCGGGGTGCCGCGTGACGGTGGTGCCCGCGACGGCGACGGCGGACGACATTCTGCGCCGCGAACCCGACGGGGTGTTCCTGTCCAATGGCCCGGGCGATCCGGCGGCCACGGGCGAGTATGCGGTCCCGGCGATCCGCGGCGTACTGGATGCCGGCGTGCCGGTATTCGGCATCTGCCTCGGTCATCAGTTGCTCGCCCTGGCGCTGGGGGCGAAGACCTACAAGATGGACCGCGGGCACCGCGGCGCAAATCAGCCGGTGAAGGACCTCGCCACCGGCAAGGTGGAGATCACCAGCCAGAACCACGGCTTCGCGGTGGACCCGAAGACGTTGCCGGCCACAGCAAAGGTCACACATGTGTCACTGTTCGATGGCTCGAACGAAGGGCTGAGATGCACCGATCGACCGGCGTTTTCCGTGCAATACCATCCGGAGGCGAGCCCCGGGCCAAGCGACAGTCACTACCTGTTCGGGCGGTTCATCGCGATGATCGAACGACGCGCCTGATATGGACATGACAGGACCACTGCTGATCACTGCATTTCGGCACAGGATCAGCGAACCGAATATCGAGGCGGGCTTCGCACGGTTCCGCGAACTCGCCCAGCAGAACATCGACTACCAAACGTTCAGCGATGCCGTCGCCGCCTGCCTGCGTGCCGGACTTATCCTTGAGCCGATCCGACTGCCGGAAGGCGCGCTGCAGTGCCACTGGCATCTCGAACTCACGCCAAAGGGTGTCGGAGCCGCACGCGCGCTGATCGACACCAATGACAGCGCCCCTGAGCACTGACTGACGAATGCCTAAACGCACCGACATATCCTCGATCCTGATCATCGGAGCCGGCCCGATCGTCATCGGCCAGGCCTGCGAGTTCGACTATTCCGGCGCGCAGGCGTGCAAGGCGCTGAAGCAAGAAGGCTATCGCGTGGTGCTGGTGAACTCCAACCCGGCCACCATCATGACCGATCCTGGTCTCGCCGATGCCACCTACATCGAGCCGGTCACGCCGGAGATCGTCGAGCGCATCATCGCGCGCGAAAAACCGGATGCGTTGCTGCCCACGATGGGGGGACAGACGGCGCTCAACACCGCCATGCAGCTTGCGCGCTCAGGTGCGCTGGCGCGCCACAACGTCGAACTGATTGGCGCCCGCGCCGAAGTCATCGACCGCGCCGAGGACCGCCTGAAATTCCGCGACGCGATGGCCGCGATCGGCATCGAATTGCCACAATCGGCCATCGCGCATTCGCTCGAGGAGGCGCGCGCAGCACTCGCCGTCACCGGGCTGCCTGCCGTCATTCGCCCAAGTTTCACCCTGGGCGGCACCGGGGGCGGCATCGCCTACAACCGCGAGGAATTCGAGCAAATCGTTGCAGGCGGCCTGGAAGTCTCGCCAACCACCGAGGTGCTGATTGAAGAGTCCGTGCTGGGATGGAAGGAATTTGAGATGGAAGTGGTCCGCGACCGGGCGGACAACTGCATCATCGTCTGCTCAATCGAGAACGTCGATCCGATGGGCATCCATACAGGCGATTCGGTCACCGTCGCGCCCGCGCTGACGCTGACCGACAAGGAATATCAGCGGATGCGCGACGCCTCGATCGCCTGTCTGCGCGCTATCGGCGTGGATACCGGCGGCTCAAACGTGCAGTTCGCGGTGAACCCAGTCGATGGTCGCATGGTGATCATCGAGATGAACCCGCGCGTGTCGCGCTCATCGGCGCTGGCGTCGAAAGCCACCGGGTTTCCGATCGCCAAGATCGCCGCGAAACTCGCCGTCGGTTACACGCTCGATGAGCTGGCCAACGATATCACCCGCGTCACGCCGGCCAGCTTTGAGCCGACCATCGACTATGTCGTGGTGAAGATCCCGCGCTTCACCTTCGAAAAATTCCCGGGCACGCCTGCGCTTTTGACCACGTCGATGAAATCAGTCGGCGAGGCGATGGCGATCGGCCGCAGTTTCGCCGAGGCGTTACAGAAGGGGCTGCGGAGCATGGAGACCGGGTTTTCCGGCCTCGATGAGATCGAGCCGCCAGGCGATGGTGGACCGGACGCATACCGTGCTGCGCTTTCCGCCCCACGCCCCGACCGGTTGCTGATTGCGGCACAGGCATTGCGGGATGGTCTCTCGGTCGAGGACATACGGAGCGCCTGCAAGTTCGACCCTTGGTTCCTGCGCGAACTTGAACGAGTTGTTGACGCCGAGCGCACGATCGCGGCGTCCGGCCTGCCCCATGATGCCGGTGCGCTCCGCCGCATCAAGGCGCTCGGCTTCTCCGACCGGCACCTGGCGCAGTTCACTGGACGCAGCGAAAGCGATATCGCCGCGCTCCGCGCCCGGCTCGGCGTGCATCCGGTATACAAGCGTATCGACACCTGCGCCGCCGAGTTCGCCTCGGCCACGCCATACATGTATTCCACCTACGAAGGCGGCTACGGCACCCCGGTCTGCGAGGCAGACCCCACGGAACGCGAGAAGATAATCATCCTCGGCGGTGGCCCAAACCGCATCGGCCAGGGCATTGAGTTCGACTATTGCTGCGTCCACGCCGCGTACGCGCTGAAGGATGCCGGCTTCGAGACGATCATGGTCAACTGCAATCCGGAAACAGTCAGCACCGACTACGACACCTCCGATCGACTGTACTTCGAGCCGCTGACGGCGGAGGACGTCATCGCCCTTATCCGTCGCGAAGAAAGCCGCGGTACGCTGCTGGGCTGCATCGTGCAGTACGGCGGGCAGACACCGCTGAAGCTTTCCCAGGCGCTGGCACGTGAGAAGATTCCGATCCTCGGCACCAGCGCGGACGCAATCGACATTGCTGAGGATCGCGAACGCTTCCAGCTTTTGCTGCACCGTCTGGGTCTTCGCCAGCCGGAGAACGGCACCGCGCGTTCCGCGGAGGAAGCCGAAGCGATTGCCGACCGCATCGGCTATCCCGTGGTGATCCGTCCGAGCTACGTACTCGGTGGCCGCGCCATGGAAATCGTGTACGACCGCGCCGGCCTGCATCGCTATATGCGCGAAGCCGTGCGCGTCTCCGGCGACAACCCGGTACTGATAGACCGCTACCTGAACGACGCGATCGAGGTCGATGTTGACTGCATTGCCGACAACGAGACCGTCTACGTCGCCGGCGTCATGGAGCACATCGAGGAGGCCGGCATCCACTCCGGTGACAGCGCCTGTTCACTGCCGCCTTACACGCTGGCGCCCGCCACCGTCACCGAGTTGAAGGCGGAAACCGAGGCCATGGCCAAGGCGCTTGGCGTCGTCGGCCTAATGAACGTGCAATACGCGATCAAGGACGATGTGATATACGTCCTGGAGGTCAACCCGCGCGCCTCGCGGACCGTGCCGTTCGTCGCCAAGGCGACCGGTGTCGCGGTGGCCAAGATCGGTGCCCGCGTCATGGCCGGCGCCCGGCTAGCCGACTTCCAGCTCGACGATCTCGGCGTGGCGCCTCACGTTGCGGTGAAAGAGGCGGTGTTCCCGTTCGCCCGGTTCCCCAACGTCGATACGATCCTCGGGCCGGAAATGAAGTCGACCGGCGAGGCGATGGGCCTCGATTCCAGCTTCGAGCGTGCCTTCGCAAAATCGCAACTCGGCGCCGGGGTGATCCTGCCCGCCGCCGGCACAGTGTTTCTCTCGATCAAGGACGCCGACAAACGAGGCCTGCCATCGCTGGCGCGCCGACTCACCGAAATGGGGTTTGCCATCATGGCCACCCGAGGCACCGCCGCGCGGATCAGGGATGCAGGCCTGCCTGTCTCTGTCGTGAACAAGGTCCTGGAGGGCCGCCCGCATTGCGTCGATGCGATTCGTTCCGGCGATGTGCAACTTGTGATCAACACGGCGTCCACCCCGCAGTCCATCGCTGACAGCTTCGCGATCCGCCGCAGCGCGCTCACCCATGGCGTTCCCCACTACACGACGATGGCCGGCGCCCGTGCCGCGGTTCACGCCATCGCGGCGTTGAAGTCGGGAGCGCTTGAAGTTGCGCCGCTTCAGTCCTATTTTCGCGGTTCGTTCTGAAACCGTCGTCGCGGCCAGGCGCGTGCCTGTCGTGGCGCTTGTGTTTGGCCGCAACACGGCTTCCCATTGCGTTCGGACCATCAAAGGACGGAGTGACGTGCAGAAGTTCCCCATGACCGCCCCCGGACTGCAGCGGTTGAATGACGAGCTTCGCCAGCTCAAGTCGTCGGAGCGCCCGGCGATCATTCGCCAGATTGCCGAGGCACGCACGCACGGCGACCTCTCGGAAAACGCCGAATACCACGCCGCCCGAGAACGTCAGTCCTTCATCGAGGGCCGCATTGCCGAGCTCGAGGAAATCGTTGCCTCAGCCGAGGTGATCGATCCATCCGCCCTGTCCGGCGAGCACATCATGTTCGGCGCGCATGTCCGACTGGTGGAGGAGGAGACCGAGAAGGAATCCAGCTACCAGATCGTCGGTGTGTATGAGGCCGACATCAAGGGCGGTCGGCTGTCGATCTCCTCGCCGCTGGCCAAGGCGCTGATCGGCAAGAAGGTGGGCGACGCTGTTTCGGTGCCAGCACCGGGTGGCGATCGGTCATACGAGATTCTCGGTATCAAGTTCGTCTGACGTGCTGCGCTTCGCCGACGTGACGGCGGCGGCCGAGCGGATCGCCGGCCGGGTGCTACGCACGCCGGCGCTGCCGAGTGAGGCGGTGTCGCGCGCGACCGGTGCCGAAGTCGTGCTCAAGCTTGAAAATCTGCAGGTCACCGGCGCGTTCAAGGAGCGGGGCGCAGCCAACCGCATGGCCTTGTTGACCGACACAGAGCGCGAGCGCGGCGTCATTGCGATGTCGGCCGGGAACCACGCGCAGGCCGTGGCGCGGCACGCACGCCTCAGCAATGTCGGCGCCACCATTGTGATGCCAAAATTCACCCCGGCCACGAAGGTGACGCGCACGGCATTGTGGGGTGCGAATGTCGTGCTGCACGGTGAGACGCTCGCCGAGGCTGCGGCTCATGCCGAAGCGCTGGCGATAGAACGAGGCTTCGTCTTCGTGCATCCGTACAACGACGTCGACGTGATGGCTGGGCAAGGCACAGTGGCGATGGAGCTGCTGCAGGACGCGCCCGATCTCGATGCGCTGGTGATTCCGGTCGGTGGCGGGGGCTTGCTGGCCGGGTGCGTTACCGCGGCGCGGGCGATGAAGCCTGGCATCGCGGTGTACGGTGTCGAAGTCGCGGCATATTCGGCGATGGCTCAGCGGCTCGCCGGTGAAACGGTCTCGGTCGGTGGCCCGACGATCGCCGAGGGCATCGCGGTGCGCGATGTCGGTGAGTTGCCGCTCACCATCATGCGCGAGCTGGGCGTGGAAGTTCTGGTCGTGCCTGAGCACACGATCGAGGAGGCAATCGGATTGCTGGTCGAAGGTGCCAAGGTGGTGGCGGAAGGTGCGGGTGCCGCAGGCGTTGCAGCGCTGCTGGCCTACACGGAGCACTTCCGTGACAAGCGGGTTGGCGTGGCGATCACCGGCGGCAACATCGACGCGCGCATCCTGTCGAATGTGCTGTTGCGCAACCTGCTGCGGGACGGCAGGCTGCTGCGGCTGCATCTGCAAATTCCCGATCGGCCCGGCGTGCTCGCCGACATCGCCGGCAAGATCGGTGGCACCGGCGGCAACATCATCGAGGTCTCGCACCAACGGCTGTTCGCTGCTTCGTCGGTGCAGGCGGCGGAGCTGGAAGTGATGGTTGAGGCACGCGATTCGGCACACGCCGATACGATACTGGAGGCGCTGGAGCAGACCTATGTGGTTCGGCGGATCTGACAGTGCAGGCTGATCCTGCTCTAATACCGTCGGAGCGATAGAATGCTGCGACTGTCTGTCCTTGACCAATCGACCGTGGTGACCGGCCGCTCGCCGGATACCTCGATCCGCGAGAGCCTGGCGCTGGCGAAGCACTGCGAGGCACTTGGCTACACGCGCTACTGGTGCGCCGAGCACCACAACTCTGCCAGTCAGGCCGGCACTGCGCCGGAGATCCTGATCAGCGCCATCGCCGCCACCACAACGCGCATCCGCGTCGGCTCCGCCGGTGTCATGTTGCCGCACTACTCCAGTCTGAAGGTGGCCGAGCAGTTCCGCTTACTGGAAGCGATCGCGCCTGGGCGGATCGACCTCGGTCTGGGCCGCGCACCCGGCTCCGACGGACGTACCGCATTCGCGCTCAATCCGCTGGCGGAGACGGCGGCGGATCATTTTCCGGCGCAGGTGCGCGACTTGCTGGCGTGGCTCGCCGGCGAGAAGCTGGTGGAGGGCCATCCGTTCCGCGACATCATCGCCCAGCCGGGCGGACCCACCATGCCCGAGGTATGGATGCTCGGCAGTTCGGACTATGGCCCCCAGGTCGCCGCGTATTTCGGCATACCGTTCTGCTTTGCGCACTTCATCACCGACGGCCGCGGCGTCGAGCAGGCGATGGCGCTGTATCGCGAGAACTACCGGCCAAGCGAACGCTTCCCGCAACCCTATGGCGCGCTGTGTGTCTGGGCGATGGCGGCGGAGACCGAGGCGGAGGCGGCGCGCTTGTTCAGCTCGCGCGAGATGTGGCGGCTGGGCCGCGACCGCGGCGTGTTCGCTGCACTTCCCTCACCCGAGGAAGCCGCGGCACACGCGTATTCCGAAGCAGAGACGATGCGCATCGAACGCCTGCGTTCGCGAGCGCTCTATGGCACACCTGCGGTGGTAGCGGAAAAGCTGCGCGCATTGGCAGCGGAGCATGGCGTGGAAGAAATCGCCATTCTCACGACGCTGCACGACCCCGAGGCACGGCGGCGTTCCTATACGTTACTGGCACGGGAGTTCGGTCTGACCGCGCAGATGCCGCTCGCCGCGGATTAGAGGAGATATCGCATGCCGCAGTTTCTGGTGACCATCTACGACGGAACCGACGCTCAAGCCCCGGCGCGTCGACAAGCAACGCGGACCGCGCATCTCGAGGGCCTGAAGGGGAATGTCGCCAGTGGCAAGCTCGTGTTCGGTGGGCGCATCTTCGACGATTCACAACAGCCGGTCGGTTCGTTCCTGATGGCAGACTGCGCGGATCGCGCAGAACTGGATGCGATGATCGCCAACGATCCCTATACCAAGGGCAACGTTTGGCAGCGCGTGGAGGTCAAGCCGGTGCAACTCGTGGTGCACGACGGCAAGATCACGCCATAGGTTTATCGCCGCCAGGGATCACGCCGGACCGCCGTTCCCGAGCGCCAGACCTGGTAGCGAAATGCCAGCCAGGCAATCAGCCCCGCCACCACGACGACCGGGATCAGGATCAGCGCGAACCACAGGGCGACAGCGGCCACCGCAAGAGCCGCTGCGGCCGCCGCAATGACAATCGCCCAGGCAAAGATGCGGGCGGCGACCGGCGGACGGCGCTGCCGGAAGCTCCCGTCGGGCAACAGGTCAAGTTCGGGCGGGGTGCGGTCGCTCATGGCCGCGATAGTTGGCGCGCCCGCGTCGCTGGTTCAAGGTACGGCGGTCGGAACACAGGGAGGCAGCTTGTGAAAGTCGGACTGTTCCTCAATACGCAATTCCAGCCTGGCCAGAATGTGGCGGCACAAGTGCCTGACCTTGTCGCGCAGACACGCGCCGCGCGCGATGCCGGCTTCGCCTCACTGTGGTTCCCGCACCACTACCTGACCGGACCGCTGCAAATGCTGCAGATTGTGCCGATGATGGCGTATTTGGCGCAGCACGCCGAGGGCATGCAGATCGGCCCGAACATCCTGATCCTGCCACTGCTCAACCCGGTGCATGTCGCAGAGGAATCGGCAACCCTCGATGTGCTGACCGGTGGCAACTACGTCCTTGGTGTCGGGCTCGGCTACCGCGAAGGCGAGTTCACCGCGTTCAACATGTCGCTGAAGGAACGCGCGCCGCGGCTGGAGGAAAGCATCGCGCTGATCCGCCGGCTGTGGACCGGCGAGAAGGTGACCCACAAAGGGCGCTTCTACGAGGTGAACGACCATGCGATCGGCCTGAAGCCCGGGCGCAGTGGTGGGCCGCCGATCTGGATTGCCGGCAGCGCGGATGCGGCCATTCAACGTGCGGCGCGGGTCGGCGATGCGTGGATGATCGTTCCCAGCACACCGCTGGACGAACTGGTCGCGCAGATGCGCGTGTATCGCGAGGCGCTGGGGAGTCGTGTGCCTGACTGCTTCCCGATCGTGCGTGAATGCTACGTGGGCGCCAACCACAAGACGGCGGTCGAAGAGTGCCGCGCGGCCCTGCAATACAAATACGATGCGTATGCCTCCTGGGGCCTTTCGTCGCGCAAGCAGCCGACATTTGAGGAACTTGCACGCAACCGCTTCATCATCGGCGATACGGAGTTCGTGAAGGAGGAGATTGCGCGATACCGCGAGGCTCTTGGCGTCGACCACTTCATGATGCGCTGCCACTGGCCTGGACTGGAATTCGAAAAGGCTCTCGGCAGCATCAAGCGGCTGGGCGAGATCTTCACGTAACTGGCCGTCGCTCGTCGGTCAGTGTCGGAAGTGCCGCATCCCGGTGAACACCATCGTGATTCCGGCAGCATCCGCGGCCGCGATCACCTCCTTGTCGCGCACCGAACCGCCAGGCTGGATGACTGCCGTTGCACCAGCAGCAATAGTCTCCTCCAACCCGTCGGCAAATGGGAAGAATGCATCCGAGGCCACCACGCTGCCCCGCGTCAGCGGCAAGTCGAGCCCCGCTGCCCTCGCAGCGGCTTCGCTCTTCCATGCGCCAATGCGAGCGCTGTCCACGCGACTGGGCTGACCCGCACCAATGCCCACTGTCGCGCCGTCCTTGGCATAGACGATGGCGTTTGATTTCACGTGCTTGCAGACCCGGAACGCGAACAACAGGTCAGCTATCTCAGTTTCGGTGGGCGCACGCTGCGTCACCACGTGCAGATCCGCACGCCCAACGCGTCCATTGTCCCGCGTCTGCACCAGGAAACCGCCAGAGAGACTGCGGAACGTCAGGCCGGACACAGATGGATCAGGCAAACCGCCAGTCAGCAGCAGGCGCAAATTGCGTTTGCGGGCGAGCAGCTCCTTGGCGGCGTCATCGGCATCAGGCGCGATGATCACTTCTGTCAGGATCGCCGCGATCTTCTCGGCTGCGGTAACGTCGAGTCTGCGATTCACCGCGACGATGCCACCGAATGGCGAGACCGGATCGCACAGGAATGCCTTGTCCCACGCCTCGGCCAGTGTCGGAGCACCCGCAACACCGCACGGATTGGCGTGCTTGATGATCGCAACCGTCGGCGCATCGAACTCGGCCACGCACTCGAACGCCGCATCGGTGTCGTTCAGGTTGTTGTAGGAGAGTTCCTTGCCCTGCACCTGCACCGCTGTCGCAACACCATGCCGTTCGCCACTGACATAGAAGGCGGCTGCCTGATGCGGGTTCTCACCGTAGCGCAGCGTCTGACACAGCGTTCCGGGAATCGCCATGCGCTGCGGAAACGGCTCGCCGCGCCCTTCGGCGAACCATCCCGCAATCGCCGCATCATAGGTTGCCGTTCGAGCATATGCCTCGCCAGCCAGACGGCGGCGCAGCGCAAACGTGGTGCCACCATGTGCCGCCATCTCATCGAGCACAGCCGTATATTGGTCAGGTTCAATCAGCACGGTGACGAATTCGTGGTTCTTCGCTGCCGCTCGGATCAGTGCCGGTCCGCCGATGTCGATGTTCTCGATGCACGCATCGTCTGACGCACCCTGCGCCACGGTCGCCTCGAACGGATACAGGTTCACCACAACCAGATCGATCGGTGCGATGCCATGCGCCGCCATCTGCGCCACATGATCGGCCAGATCGCGTCGGCCGAGAATGCCACCATGAATCTGCGGCACCAGTGTCTTCACCCGCCCATCCAATATTTCTGGAAAGCCGGAATGCTCGGACACCTCCTTCACCCACACGCCGGCTTCGCGCAGTGTATTGGCCGACCCGCCGGTGGAGAGGATTTCCACGCCGTTTTCCGCGAGCGCCTGAGCGAACGGCACCAGACCGGCCTTGTCGGAAACCGAGATCAGCGCACGGCGGATGGGGACGATGTCGGTCATGCGCGGGGGATTAGACCTACAACCCAAGCAGGTCCAGCGTTCGTGCAAGCACCTTCGCTTCGTCGTACTTTTCCACCGCACGCTCGCGGCCCGCGGCGCCCATCCTGGCGCAAAGTGCCTTGTCGCCCACCACGCGAGCCAACGCCGCCGCAAGCGCCGATGCGTCGCCCGGCAGTACGAGCAGGCCAGTCACCTCCGACACCACCTGTTCCGCCGGGCCGCGCACGTTCGTGGCGACAACCGGACGACTGGTGAGCATCGCCTCGATCACCGACATTGGCAGTCCCTCGAATTGGCTGGGCAGCACGAAGATATCCGCCGCCGCCATCAGATCAGGCACGTCGTCCCGATAACCCAGCAGGCGGAGCCGCTCGCCAAGGCCGGCATTCCGCAGCAGCGCGGCCATGTCGGGACCGCGATCGGAGCTCAGCCGCTCGCCCGCGACCCATAACATGGCGCCCGGCACCGCCCGCATCGCAGCCGCCAGTTCGGGATAACCCTTGTGCCAGACCAGCCGTGACACCGCGAGCACCACGACCGCTTCTTCCGGCACGCCGAACTCCGCACGGACCCGCTGGCGGACGGCGGGATCGGGTTTGAAACGCGCGGGGTCTCGACCATTGCCGATCGCCATGGCGTCGCGATGAATGTGCAGCCTTTTGGCGTCACGCGCTTCCGCCTCACTGACCGTCAGAAACGTGTCGGTCACACGTGCCGCCAGCCACTCCATTGCAAACCCGACCGCGGCGCGCGGCCAGGAACCCGGGAAGTTGAACCAAAACCCGTGCCCAGTGTAGGCAATGCGCGGCACACCAGCCCACCACGCCGCCATCCGTGCAAGGAAGCCGCTGATCGGCATATGCGCGTGCACGAGGTCCGGCCGTTCCGTACGAAACAGCCGCACCAGCGCGCGGAATGCGTGCCAATGCGCCAGCAGCGAGACGCTGCGCTCGAGTTTCAGGGACTCGATCCGGAAACCTTCTGTGCGCGGGCCATCCAGAAACGGACCTTCGGCACAAACGCCGATCACCTCATGTCCGCGAGCCCGCAACGCACGCATCAGCGGCAGTAAGAACTGCATCAGCGAGAAGTCGACGTTGGTAACCTCGATGATCTTCAACCGACCTTGCTGATCGCCCATTTCACCTGCTGTGGGCCATCGGCATAGCCGGTAAGCACGACCTGCTCGCTGCGGCGGGGTTCGTGGCCGCCAAGGTAGATACTCTCCTCGAGACTCATTCGGGCGCCATCGGCGCGGAGCCGCCAACCGCCGCCGGAACGCAGCCGCAGCAGCACCGCCTCGCCATCCTGCTGGAGATTGACGTTCACGTCCGGATGCAGATGAAAGCGCAGCGTGAAAGGCTGCGGCGTCGGCGCTTCCACGACGTCCTCACCGCGCACATCCTCGCCGCTTTCCGCCACGTAGAGGCGGCGACGATGCACGGCGCCAAACAACTTGCGCCAGCCGTCGTGGCTGGCCTCAAGCCAGTGGGCGCCATTCGCTTCCTGGCGCTGCGCCTCCACCACCACCGGGCGACGGCCCAGACCATCCGGCTTCAATTCGGACGAACTGACATCGGCGATGACCAAGGTGGAGTGGGCGGCTGTCGCCCGGGTGGCATCCTGCCACTCCACACTGCCCCCGGGCATGGCGCCGCAATTCACGATCATGCGGTCGCGCCCGATCGAAAGCTCCATCGACAGGGTACCGGCATGGGCGTAGCGGTCCACGCCCGGCGGCGGCGGCGCACCGCAGTCTACGATCAGCAGGCTGCGGCCTGCCTGGAGTCGCTGGAAACCGCCGTCCGGCAACGCGTAGGGGCCGCGGCCACTGCGTCCTGCCTGGGTCAGTGCAATATCGATCAGACTGCTGCTCTCTTCCTTGCTGCCGTTGAACAGCGCGAGGCTGCCATCCCCGTGGCGCATCACCCTCAGTGCAGGCGCCATCCGCTCGATCGCACTGGCGAGCGACGGCGGCGGCTGTGTCTGGGCCGCCTGCAGCAGGGCGCGGATCTCGGTCAGGTCCTGCAAGGCGGCAAGCTGAGCGGCGGGGCTGCGCTCGACATGGCAGCCATCCGGCAGCACCTGCCGGACGATCTCCTGCGGTAAGAAGCGCAGCGCCCGCGTCAGGAAACCCATGTGCTCCGGCAGTGCGACGGCTGCGGCGATTAGCCCCTTCAGCGCCGTCAGCGCCCTTGCGTCCAGCTCCTCCGCAGGCAAAGCCGCCGACAAGCTGCGGGCATCGGAGACCAGCCGGGCCATCAATCTCTGGCGAAATACATCGTCCGCTGAGGCCGCGAAGAAATCGTAGTGCCCCAGCCAGGCAGCAATCCGTGCTCCGGCGACATCCGGACGATGTGCAACTTCCTGGTTTGGCAGCGAATTGATCCAGTCGGCCACCAGCGCGCGGGCACGCAGCCTGGCAGCATCGGTTCCGAGAGCCCGGAGATCACGCAGCCACGTGAAACTGTGCGCCGAAGCATCCAGCAGGAGGGAATCAGACGCCTCCCCCCACACGCC
The DNA here is from genome assembly GCA_963812505.1 of uncultured Alphaproteobacteria bacterium. GTDB lineage: Bacteria > Pseudomonadota > Alphaproteobacteria > Acetobacterales > Acetobacteraceae > JAMXLO01. The sequence continues at coordinate 190,167 of CAWEVM010000003.1, read as the reverse complement.
GGGTTGCAACAAGCGCACGCCGCCACCGAATTCGAGCTCGCCGCGCAATAGCCTCGCGCCACGGCCAGGATCGCCTGGCCAGGGATCGCGCACCGGCAGCGCCGGAGCATCCGGCACGCGGCCCATGCGAATGCTCGGCAGACGCGCGATCGCGCGGCGTGCATCGCGCAACCACCGCCGTGGGTCAGACGCGCTCATTCTACCGGACCCTCACCGCGCAATGCGGCGATCGCCGCCGCGTAGTCGGCAGCGCCAAACACGGCGGTGCCGGCGACCAGTGTGTCGGCACCGGCGTCGATAACACGCGGCGCCGTCTTGGGTGAGACGCCCCCGTCGACCGACAATGCGATGGAGCGACCGGAAGCGTCGATCATTCGGCGCAATGCCGTGATCTTTGGCAACTGTGATGGCAGAAATTCCTGCCCACCGAATCCGGGATTGACAGTCATCACGAGGATGATGTCGACGAGATCGAGCACCCACGCAACGCTTTCCGGCTGCGTCGCCGGGTTCAATACGACACCGGCACGTTTACCGTGCGATCGAATGAGCTGCAGCGTCCGATGCAGATGCGGCCCGGCCTCAGGGTGCACTATCAGATGGTCGGCGCCGGCATCGGCGAACGCCGGAATGTAGGGATCGACGGGCGAAATCATCAGGTGCACGTCGAACGGCAGCGTGGTCAGCGGACGCAGGCTGCTCAGGATCGGTGGACCGAAGCTGATGTTCGGCACGAAATGACCGTCCATGACGTCGAGATGCAGCCAATCGGCCCCCGCCGCCTCGACCGCTGCCACTTCGTCTCGCAAACGAGCGAAATCAGCAGCGAGAATGCTTGGCGCGACGGTGACTCGGGCAGGTCGCGATGCAGGCATGACCCCGATGTAGACAGGCAGGTTGGTGGAATACAAGCGCCGCGGTCAGGTCTTGATCAGGCGCGCGGCAAAGAAGCCGTCCATGCCGCCATGCTCGGGCCACATGCTGGGTAGGGTGCGCAGATAGCCGTCCGGCGTCAGCGCCTCCGGCAAGGCGGCAAGTTCCGCTGGCGCGAACGGGTCGCGCCGCAGATCGCCCCGCGCAACCGCAGCCTCGACACGGGGCACGCCCTCCTCGGGCTGCAGCGAGCACACCGAGTAAATCAGCCGGCCGCCCTCACGCAGTAGAGTGGCGGCGGCCTGCAACAACCGGGCCTGCGTCTCCGCCAACGCCCGAACGTCGCGCGGCCGCTTCACATACGGCACGTCGGGATGGCGCCGGATCGTGCCGGTGGCGCTGCACGGCGCGTCCAGCAGCACAGCGTCGAATTGCAGGCCAGGAGTCCATTCGGAGGCGTCCGCCTGCACGAGTTCGGCCCGCAGATGCCAATGCCGCAGGTTGTCGCGGAGGCGCGCCAGACGCGCGGGGTCACGCTCGACCGCGACCACCGATGCACCCGCAGCGACAAGCTGGGCCGTCTTGCCACCGGGCGAGGCACATAGATCGACCACGCGTTCGCCAGCCAACGGCGCGAGCAGTTTGGCCGGCCAGGCGGCGGCGGCGTCCTGCACCCAGAAATCGCCGCGCTCGAAGCCCGGCAATTCGGCGACACGTGTGCCGGCCGGAAACCGCAGTGACCCCGTGGGCAGCCGGACACCGCCTGGTTCTCCGGCTCCGGGCTTGAGGGTCAGATCGAGCGGCGCCTCGTGCTGATGGGCCAGGGCGATCTCGCGCGCCTTGTCCCCCCACGAGGTCCACAGCCACTCCGGTGTATCCAGACGCGGCCCATCGAGATCCGCGAGCGCCGCAACGCCGCCGTCGGCCACACGCCGAAGCACCGCATTGATCAGCCCTGCGAATGGTGCCAGGCCACGGGTGCGCGCCAGGCCAACCGCCGTCGCCACCGCCGCATGCCGCGGTGTCTCCAGCAGCAGCAGTCCTGCGGCGCCGAGGCGCAGCACATGGCGGACCGGTTCAGGTGGCTGCTTGCGGAGAAAGGGCTCCAGCGCGGCATCCAACGTTCCCATCCGCCGCAGCACCGTGGCGGCTAGGCGATGCGCTGCCGCGCGGTCGCGCGGCTCGGTGGCGGGAAGTGCGTCCAAGGCCTCTTCGAGCGGCCGACGCCGATCCAGGACCGCGGTCAACAGGTCGAACGCAGCCTCGCGCGTGGGATCGGACATCAGCGTGCGGTGGAGCGACAGGCGAGCTGACGGCCATGCAGCCGGCAGCGCGCCAGCACCTCATCGGTCAGCGAGCAGACCGTGCCGGTCCAGCCCTGGCTCACGCGATGCAGCCCCACGTAGCCGCAGTCGGGCGTCGCGAAGGCGCGGCGGATCTTCACTCCGTCGATGGCGATGCCGGGATTGACCGGCTGCGCAATGGCGTCATGAACGTCGCCGCCCCCGAGCACCATGTCCAACCTCGCCGGCACGAGGTCGCGAATGGCCGCCTGCTCGGTCGCGTTCAGTGTTCTGCCAGGCTTGGCCGCGTGTCCCTGCACCAGCGCCCAGACTGGCCGGTGAGTGAGCAGCCAGGAATGCGCTGGAACGTCGGCGAGCACCGACTTCAACTGATCGCGATACACCGCCACCTTTGCCGGATCGGCGTTCCGATCATCGGCATCGGAGCCATCGAACAGCACAAGGCTCAGCGAACCGATGCGCAAGGCGTACGGCAGCGTCGTATCCGTGCATTTGTCGAGGGTCGGATGCGGATCGAGCAGACGGAACCAGCCATGGCCGCCACGGCTGCATAATTCATGGTCGCCGCGCACCATGACCCAGGGCGCCGAGGCGAGCAGCGGCGCGGCAGGGTCGAAGAAGTCCATCTGCCAGACCGCCCAGTTGCCGCCAAAGGGGCTGCCGGCACAGCGGGACTTGTTGTCGGGGCAGGCGGTTTCGCGGTAATAATAGTCGCCGACATGGATTACCAGGTCCGAGCGGCGCGCCGCCGCCAGCCGGGCCACGGTCGCGAACGGCCACTTCGCCGGGTCGTTGCAGTCCTGGGTGAAGCTGCCTTCCAAGCGGCAGCCGGTATCCCCGATCACCACGATCCGCTTGATATCGCTCGGCAGAGCGGGAGCCGCCAAGCCGTCCACCGTGATTGCACGCGACGCTGGCGCGGCATGGGCGCAGGTCAGCACCGGGTAATCGCCATCAACCTTCCCGCGCGTATCGCTGGTCAGCGCGGTTCCGTCGGCGACGACCTTCGGGCAGGCCATGCCCCGCGCGACGACCGAGCGCACGTCGGGTCCGCCGTCGCTTCCCATCTCCACCCATGGGCCGGGCAGATCGGCCGCTCGCGCGGTCGCGCCGGCGGGCAGCATCAGGATGGCAAAGCCAGCCCAGTGGGGACAGCACGGGTTTAGGCGCCCTGCGCCGCCCTCTCCTTCTCCGCCATGCGCTGCTTGAGCTGCTCCGGTGTGAGGCGGACGATGTCCTCGTTCTGATGCGCGTAGAGGTCGTAGGTATCTGTCTCCAGTTCCGCCAACGCGAGCCGGCCAGCGAGAACATCTGCCTTCCAGTCATCCTGCGCCGGCTGGCGGGCGTGGAACTCGGGCATCACCTCGCGGGCAAACAGTTCCAGGCTGTCGCAGATCGCCTGGTGGCTGGTGCGACCCGCCTGATTGAGCAGGATCACCTGATCGACATGCGCCTCCTCGAACTGACGCAGCCGGCGGCGGATTGTTTCCGGCGAACCGATCAAGCCGTTGCGCAACGCCTGCTTTGCCTTGTCGGTCTGCCGCCAGTCCTGGTACTCGCGCCAGAGATCGCCGGTACCGGGCGCATCGATCCCCTTCCTTCCGTAATACCCCAGCGCGAAGATGAAGAACGTCCAGCCTGATGCCGCCTCGATCGCCTCCTCGTCTGTCGGCGCGCACATGAAGCCGTTGACGATCGCGATGTTCGGATTGGTCGCGTAGTCAGCAAGCCGGTTTGGACGATGCAGCAGGTTGTTGTAGTAGCGATGCACCCAGGCGCGCGCCGCCTCAGGCGAGACGAAACTGAACCCGAGCGCGCCCATCCCCCACTGTCCCGCGTCGCCGATCGTGCGGATGTTCGAGCAGGCAACCCAGAGCGGCGGGTGCGGCTTCTGCAACGGCTTGGGGATCACGTTGCGGGCGGGAAAATCGTAGTACTGGCCGTGGAATTCCCAGTTGTCTTGGGTGAACATCGGGATGATGGCACGCACCGCCTCCTCCCAGCGATCACGCTTGTCACGCACGCGCACGCCGAATGGATGCAGCTCGGCGGGCCCTGCGGCCTCGCCCATACCGAGATCGACACGGCCGCCCGACAGCAGATCGAGTGTCGCCACCTTCTCCGCCACTCGCTGCGGCTGGTTGGTGGTGAGCTGGATCACGCCGTGACCGAGTCGGATGTTCTTGGTGCGCTGGCTCGCAGCGCCAAGAAAGACTTCGGGCGCCGATGAGTGGGAGTACTCCTCGAGGAAGTGGTGCTCCACCACCCACGCGTAATCGTAGCCGAGTTGGTCGGCGAACTGGAACTGATCAAGCGATTGCTGCAGCAGGTCGTGTTCACTTGTCGTCGTCCAGGGACGCGGCAGCTGATGCTCGTAGAACACGCCGAATTTCATGAATCGTTTCCTTCGTTGGTCAGATCGGGACGGCCAATGCGTTGTATTCATACAGCCAGTCGTAGCGTGCTCCCATGGCGCGTGGCGCGAACTCGCGCGCCATGAACGCCTGGGCCTGCACTGGGTCGGCAAGCTGAGGATTATGATAGCGCGACACGTTCTCCAGCGAGGCGAGCACGATGCGCGATGTTCGCTCGAGCCGCGCCGCTTCATAGCGGTGCAATGCCTCGGGGATGTCGTAGGATTTCAGGCAGCGCGCCAGTACCATGCCATCCTCGATCGCCATGTTGGCACCCTGCGCCAGGAAGGGCAGCGTCGGGTGACACGCATCGCCAAGCAGGCTGACACGCCCGACCGACCAACGTTCAAGCGGTTCGCGCCTGAGCATGGCCCATTTGTAGGGGATGTCGATCGCGTCGACGATTGCCAGCACGTCCGCATGCCACGCCGCAAAATCCCGACGGCATTCCGCGACCGTTCCTGCCTCAGACCAACTTTCGATCAGCCAATCGTCCCGCTCGATTGCGGTGACAAAGTTCAGCAGCTCACCGCGGCGCAGCGGATAGGTGACGACATGGCCGTGCGGGCCGATCCAGGTCATGCCGTACTGCTGGCGGAGCCGCTGCGGCAGGCGTTCCATCGGCACGACGCCCCGCCAGGCCATGAAGCCGGTAAACGTGGCATGCCCGCCCCCGAATAACCGTGTCCGGATATTCGAGTGCACACCGTCGGCGCCGATCAGCGCATCGCCGCTCACGCGCTCACCGTTCTCTAAGCACAACGTCACGCCATTTATCGTCTGCTCGAAGCCCGTGCAGCGCGCACCGACGCGCACCGACGACGGCGCGCGCTCGGCGAGTGCCTGTACCAGGACGGCATGGAAGTCCCCGCGATGCACCAGCCAGAAGGGCGAGCCGTAACGCGCCTCGGCCTTCGCGCCGAGATCCTGCACGCGCCAAGCCTCACCGGTGTTGAACAGCCGCATCTCCTTCGCGATCGGCACCGAGGCAATCGCCTGCATCGCCGACAACAGGCCGAGTTCGCGCAGCACGCGTGAGCCATTCGGCGAGATCTGAACGCCGGCGCCCAGTTCGTGCAGCTCGGCTGCCTGATCGTACAGCGCAACCTCAAAGCCGCGCTGCAACAACGCCAGCGCGGCCACGATGCCGCCGATGCCGGCACCGGCGATCAGGATGCGCGGCTTGCCCAAGTCCCCTCCTCCGTGCGATGCCGCGATCTGAACCGGGAACGTCGGCCGGACGCAAGCGGGAGGATACGATGCTCGATCAACCACAGACCCAGGGCCATGCGAAGCTGCTGGCAGAGTTGCCGCTGCGACTGCATCACCATGCCTATGCGGTCAAGGACCAGGAGATCAATCGCCACTTTATCGAGGACATCCTGGGCATTCCGCTGGTCGCCACCTGGTGCGAGCGCGTGTTCCGCCCCGAGGTCGGCCGCGAGGTGGACTACTGCCACACCTTTTTCGAAATGGCGGACGGCGGTGCCCTGGCGTTCTTCCAGTTCGCGGACGAGGAAGCATGGGAAAAGAATCGCGCGATCCTGCAAGAGGTCGGCGGATCGTGGCATGTCGCCTTCAAGGTAACGCAGGGAGCTTTCGACGAGCTGATGGGGCGTGTCACCGCGGCGGGGGTGCCGGTGCGCAAGATCGATCATGGCTTCTGCGTGTCGATGTACCTGAAGACGCCCGATGGCCTGCGACTGGAGTTCACAGTGGACGCGCCGGACGCCGAGCAGATCGCGGCGATGCGCCGGCAGGACGCGCACTCTGAGTTGGCACGCTGGCTCGCCGGCGACCGACGTGTCAACAACGACGATCGGCCGCACTGACCAAGGCTACATCACCCGATCGCTTAGCCCTGCTGCCTGCTTCACGAAGCGAAGCGGAGTGTCGAAGTCGAAGTTGATGTAGACCGCGTTCAGATGCGCATAAGGCGGCGACTGAGCGAACAGTTCGAACGTCAGCCGGTGCCCGGCATAGTCAGAGTTGAGCAGATCGCGGGCGAATGCCAGCAAGCGACGGCGGTCCTCAGCGCTCCACGCTTCGTTCACGGTGTAGAACTTCTCGAGCCACGGCCTGGTCTCCGGATCGACGAACGCGGCGAAGTCCGGCGTGACGCAGATCTGGCCACCGCAAAGTTCGCGCGCGAGATGCATCATTGCCGGCAGTTTCGTGCAGGCGTGCACACGCCCGGTGAACAGAAGCGACTGGTTCGGCATCAGCAGTCCAGCCGGGCTAGGCTGCGCGGTGGCAATGGCGGCGGTTAGATGCGCGTTGATCCCCTCGCGATAGCATGCGAGTTCCGCCAGCTTCTCGCGCACCGCCTGCTGCTTGTCCAAGCCCGTTTGTCGCGCATTGAACAACGCAGCGCCAATCAGCATATCGGCGAGATACAGGATGCGCTGGGTGTAGGGAAACGCAGAATACCGGTGCAGCGTCGCACGGATAAACGTCGCGGCACGCGTGTGTCGATAGAACAGCACATTCTCCCACGGCACCAACACGTTATCGAACACAATCAGCGTATCCACCTCGTCGAGCCGGTTTGACAGCGGATAGTCCTCGGCTGGCGCGCGGCCGGCGAATCCGGTGCGGCAGATATGCTTGATCCCCGGCCATCCCATGTCGGCGATGAACCCGACGGCATAGTCCGACAGCTTGTCGTCGCCCCAGTTGCCGATTGTCGGCTTGACGAAAGCCTGGTTCGCATAGGCGGCCGCGGTTTCGTACTTGGCGCCACGCACCACGATGCCGGCATCGGTTTCCTTCACGACGTGGAGCAGCATGTCCGGGTCCTGCTCCTGTGGCCGCTTCGACCGATCCCCCTTCGGATCGGTATTCGCCGAAACGTGGAATGGATCGGCCGTTAGGGCGCGCATGATGTGGCGCTCGACGTTCTGGCTGAACTGCGGATCTATCTCGTCCAGTACCGCCTTGCCATCCCACAGCGACCACAATTCACCGATCGTCTCATCGCCCACGCGGACCACCACACCACCCACCTCGTTGAGCTGCGCGTCGACATAGGCACGCTTGTCATGCCAGTCCTGCTGTGTCTTAGGCAATTTTAAGGCGAGGTTGCTGCGCTCGCCGCTCGTCGCATCGACGTAGGACATAGTGGCACTGTGCTGCGACTCGTGGGCCATGTCGTAAAGTCGCGCCCGCAGCGACACGATTGGGCGGAATGCGGGATGGGTCGTAACGTCGGCAACGCGCTCGCCGTTGATCCAGACCTGACGACCGTCGCGCAGCGAATCGAGGTATTGCGTACCGGTTCTGAGCATGGTGTGTCCTTTGCGGGCGGCTTCCGAGGCCGGGGCCAATGAAACGGCAATTTGCCCGTCCGAACCGGAAGTTGCTAGGCTCGGCACGTGCTCCAGGGAACGGATCGGGCGAACCCAATTGCCACTGACCGCCGATGAAGCGGAAGACTGCGCTGTCGCCATCGTGGACGACAACACCCTGTCAACATCCGGCAAGCTTGCGGCCGCGCTTGATCGTGCAGGTCTCTGGTCGGTGTTGGCGCGCGCGCGGAAGGGCCGATCGGCGGAACAGCTTCGCATTGTCGTCAAGCCGGAGCTGGCTGGGTTCGCAATCGCCTCACCCGCGGTGACCGATCCGGCACTGGTCGAAGAACTGGTCGACCTGCTGCACGACCCTGGCTTCACAAACGTCGCCGTTGTCGGAACAACTGATGGCAGCGCCCTGTGGGCAGAGAATCGCGGCCTGTACGCGTTGAGCGATCTGCTGGGCTATCGCTACACCACACCAAAAGGTCGCGCTTACGATATCCTCGATCTCGCCGCTTCACCGGACGATTGTGCGTTTCCGGTCGACAGCGTGCTGCAAGGCTGCGGCATATCACGTGAATGGCTCGATGCAGATGTACAAATCGTCTTCAGCAAAAGTCGTACCGACGAAGCTGCGGGCTACGCTCTGTGCCTTGACACCCTGATCGGTGTTCTCCCGCTGGTCGATAAGGACCTGCATTACCGAAAACGCCGCCATCCCGGCGACGTGGTTGCAGCATTGCTGAGCGTGGCTCCGGTTCAGTTCTGCCTGATCGATGGCATTCGCAGCTCGCACGGCGCCGGCGGTCGACGCGCACCCAGTGCGATCGAGACAAATACGATCATCGCAACCACCGATATCGTCCTGGCTGATCATGTCGGCGCGACGAAAATGGGCCTCAGCCCCGAGGTATCGCCAATATTCGCACGCGTCCTTGGCACGCACCCCTTTCCGCGACGATATATCGTAACTGGCTCACTCGGCATTTATCGCGGCTGGAACAACGTTCCTGCGTTGTCGTTGCTTACCGGCAACATGCGCAACCGTGCAGAGACACTCGATCGGCTGGTCGAGCCGTGGCTCCAGCGTCTCGATCCGGTGCTGTTTCCGCTCAAACACCCGGTCGATGCGCGCATCAATGCCGTATTGGCGAAATTCCTTGCCGATCCCGACACCGATGCCGTCAGTCAGTGGTTGCTGATACTGGCGAATGCGCTGCTTGGTTGGATGGGGGAGGCGATCCAGTCATATCGAACACTGTTCGACAAGGACGCGCTGCGGCGTCATGTGGTACCATTAGGCATTGACCTTAGTGCAATACCGGAGGGGGCCTTCGATGCCCTCGTGGACGAGCTGCTCGAACTCGAGCACACCGCTGCCGCTGCGCCACCAGTCTCCCCCGAGCTCCGCTGGCGATACATCGATGACGCCGTCGTGTTCCGCTACGCGACGACACTGCCGATCGAATTCAATCAGTACACGCGGCACGTCGACATTGCCCGAACAATCCGGTTTATGAATGACTACCTCGGGGGCGTCGTGGTTCCGTTGGCGCATGACAGCTCTGGACGACCTGTACGACAGGCCGAGCGCAACATCTATCTGCCGCAGCCGAACTACCTGGTGCTGTATCGGGGTATGCCCATCGATGTGAGCAAACTGGAGGTGGTGGAGTATGGCGAGAACCGTCATCGGTTGTACTGGAAGACTGTCCTGAGTGAGAATGGCTCCGCTGCCTACGACGACGGCATTGCCACGTTCGAGCGAACTATGGATGGCACGCTCATCACCATAACGGGACGGCAGCAATTTACCTTGCCAACGTTCTGGCAAGTGTTCGACCTCAACCTCGTGCCAAAGCTGAAGGCCCATTTGGTGACGCACGCATATCAGACCTTTTTTGACCGAACCATTGCGAACTTCGAAGCTTTGGTGGAGGGTCGTGACATCCGTATCGGCAGGCCGACGGACGAGACTGCACCGCAGCCTATGGAACAGATCATGCCGCTGCTGCAGCGGGTCGGCGAGATCGCGATACCGCTGCTGCAACGGCTCGCGGGCACGCGCGGTCAGTCAGGCGCCAGAGAAGCGTGTCGCATCGACACTGACGGCTTCGTCCATATTACGCCGACCCAATCGGTCGCTTGGGGAACTGCGTCCGATCCGGAGCAGTGGATCGCCGAGATTTCGCAGTTTATCGATGGCTTCTCACAGGCTGTGCAACGTGATCTGGCACAGGCTTTCGCGGTCGCATGAGAGCACTGGTGACTGGTGCAACGGGCCTGATCGGGTCACATCTGGTCAACACCCTGGTGGACGCAGGCCATGAAGTACGATGCCTCGTACGGCCGACCAGCTGCCGTGGTTCACTTGAAGGCCTGCCGGTGACATGGGTCGTTGGTGATCTATTGCATGACCTCAGAGTCCTCGATGCGGCCTGCGCAGAATGCGATGTCGCATTCCACACGGCCGCGCGCTACTCCTACGGAGGCGTCAGTTCAACGGAAATACTGGACACCGCGGTTGCGGGCACCGAGGCTCTGTTGCGAGCCTGCGATCGTCAGGGTGTTCGTACTGTAGTCGTCACCTCTTCGTCCGTGGTGTTCGGCTACAGCAATCGTGGCACCATCATTTGTGAGGGCGAGCCTATGGCACGCAGCGATGGCGAACCAACCTATATCATTGCAAAGATTGCGCAGCATCACCGGGCATTGAGACTTGCTGAACACCTGAAGCTGGATGTGCGCTTCGCATGCCCGACGATGACGCTTGGGCCGACGAGTTCTCGCTTGGGACCGAGCAATGGTCTCATAGTGTCGTACCTCACCGATCCCTTCAGCAACACATTCCCCGGCGGCTGCAACCTTGTGTCGGTGCGCGACGTCGCAGTGGGCCATCTGCTCATCGCATTGAATGGCAATATGGGCGAATGCTATCTGCTCGGCTCGGAAAACCTGACATGGCGGCAGATACACGGCATGATCGCTGAACTGGCCGGCGTATCGCCGCCACTCGCAGAACTCAATCACGTGTCCGCATTTCTGGCGGCTGCCACCGAGGAGCTTTTTGCCGCCGTGGCCGGACGGACTGCCTTGTCCACCCGACAGCAGGCCACAATGATTGGTCGCTATTACTGGTATTCGCATGCCAAGACTGCTGCGCTGGGCTACGCACCCTCGACTGCGCGGAGTTCCCTGACAGAGACGATATCCTGGTTGGCATCGTCCTCATACATCACGCGCGAAGTGCGAGCACGTATGCGCCTGTCGCCTGACATCTATCGTCTTCGCTCCATCACGGAGAGACAGCATTGAAGAGCTTTCGTAGCCTCGTCGTGCTCAAGCGTCCCCAGCAGGAACTTTGGACAGCCATGCGGGACCACTTGGTCGACTTCGCCGGCCGCATCGACGATATCGATAGCATTCGACAGATCGACCGGTCGACGGACTCCCACGGCATCGTCCACATCGTGAACGAATGGCGCATCCATCAGCAGCTTCCGGCCGCTATTCGCACCATGCTGAAAATTGAACAAATGGGCTGGATCGATCGCAATAGTTGGAATACCGACACCGGCACATGTTCTTGGAGTATTGAACCGATCTTCCTCCGCGAGTTCATCTCCTGCTCCGGTGAGACGGCGTTCAGCACGGCGATGGCCGGGCGAGGAACCCGGGTCACGTTTGCCGGCGAGCTCGACCTCAAACCGGGCTTGCTCGGTTCACTGGCCGGCATCGAACCTATGGTGTCCGGCTTTATAGAATCGATCGTGACCACTATCATTCCGCGCAATCTGCGCGCCGTTGTGGAAGCCGCGGCGGCATTCGAGTTGCCCCGGAAGGACACCTAACCGAGCAAGACGCTGTGGTGAAAGCCGAGCCTCGGATCGGCGAGTGGAGACAGCCACGGGAAGTATTTCTGCAGCTCCGGCATCGGAACGCGAATTCGTACTTCGCCCGCTGGATAATCATAGACCGTGATGCAGTTCAGCCCGCGATTCGCAGTGAATAACAACGACTGATCGGCGGAGAGTTGGCAGGCATAAATCGAGTCAAGCAGGCTGAACCGGCTCACCCGCAACGCTCCGAGAAAATGCCGGCTGTTTGTCGCAAAGCTGCCGCGTGCGAATGCTTCGTAGATCTGCGTTGCGACCTCGCGCGGCCGCGCCAGATGCGCCGCCAGATCGGGTCGCTCGTCGATGATCCGGAAGCGGGCAAAATTGTCGAGCTCGATCGCGATGATCGACTGGCTGCCGCCGTTGCAGAAGATCAGTTCGCTGTCGGACAACGTGATATCAGAGTTTATGTGGGCCGGAATCTCTCGACCTGCGGCCCAATGGCGACTGACACGCTTCTCCCGCGCATCGATCTCAAATGCATATTCCTTGAGATAGGCCATACCCCACTCGTGATAGTCGCGGTTATCCTGGGGCGCGACGCGGAAAGAAACCGCATAGAAGATGTCGTCACGGGGATGCACAGCGACATGCCAGCACGTTGCCGGCAACTGGAGCACGGTAACGCGGTCGGTGCGGCGGTCCCATATGCCGACGTGACGAGCCTCGCCCGCCGCGGCGTCGGCTGGGTTGTCCATCGACCCATACACAATGTAGCGCCCGGATGCGGTTCGCTTCATGCCATGCGGCAGTTTGACACCGTGCGGCACCAAGCGCTGCGGGTTCGCCAAATTCCCGAGCCGGAACGCGTAGAAATGCTCGCCGATGGGCGTGATGATCTCCTCATCCGACAGCCAGACAACATGGGTACTGCCTTGCAGTGACGTGCGTGCTGTCTCGAAGCGCAGTGTCGATATGCGCTCGACCTCGTTCAGCGTTCTTGCATCGTAGAACAGCAGATGCTGGCCGGCATTACCGAGATAACCGACCGTGCCAGATGGATTGACCGACACCGCGTGACCCGCGGCGATACCGTCGAAGTACACGATCTTGTAGGCGTGCCGATTGCCCACCGGATCGAACAGGAAAAGGCAGACGCCGGCCATTCCCTCAAGACCGTTGATGCCGTTGCCGTCGAGCGCGATGTGAAAAGCGTACGGGTAGCCCTTCACGCCCGCTGGTTCGCTGCGCGATCGGGTGCGCGTTGCACGCGGGGCCCGTTGTCTGACTGCCCGTGCCAATCAATCAGCCATTCGCGCCATGGCGGGCCCGAGGAGCTGCCGTGCGGCACGTGGTGCACAGCCCCTCGGCCTCGATGGTCGCATTGCTGATACTGAAACCTGCTTCCTTCGCCACGCGCGCCAGGACCGCGGACACGTCATGATCCTGCATCTCCACCACCCGCCCGCACTTGCGGCAGATCAGGAATTGCGCCGCATGAGTGTGGTTCTCGCCGTCAGGATCGACCGTGCAGCCGGCAACACAGCCGACAAATGCGGATAGCCGCTCCACGCGATGGATCAGTCCCTGCTCCAGCAGGAAGTCGAGGGTTCGGTACACTGTGGGGGGCGCCGCGCTGCGCCGCGTCTGACGCAGTCGGTCCAGCAGGTCGTAAGCGCCCGTGGGTGATGCGGCATCCAGGATCATGCCGAGTACGTGCCGACGCAGTTCCGTCAGGTTCGCCCCCCGATGCTCGCAGATCGCCTCGGCTCGATTGAGCAACGCCTCGGTCCGTCGCGAGAACTCAGCCGCCATCCGATCCCCTCTGTCGACGCCGCAGCTTAGCACGCCCATCGACGCTTGCGCGCACTATGTTACAGTATTACATACCATCATGACGCTCCTACGAGGCTGGACATGGTGGCACTATATGCGCTGACAGTCATTCTAGCCGTGCTCGCCGGACCCGCCGCGGCGCAGAACACAGCCAGCGTCGCCGGTATCGTCGCTGCCGAAAACTTCTACGGCGACGTGGCGCAACAACTGGCGGGCAACAACACCTCAGTCAGCAGCATCCTGAGCAACCCCGACCAGGACCCACATCTGTTCGAGGCAAGTCCATCGGTTGCCCGTCTCCTGTCATCCGCCGCCATCGTGATCTACAACGGCGCCGACTACGATCCATGGATGACGAAGCTGCTCGCCGCCACGCGGTCGCCAAACCGCGAGATCATTGTCGTTGCCGATCTCGTGCACAGGAAGGCAGGCGACAATCCGCATCTCTGGTACGATCCAGCCACAATGCCGATCTTTGCCAAGGCGTTGGCAAAATCACTGTCGGACCGTGAGCCGGCACACAGGTATGACTATGACGGGAGGCTGCGGGCCTTTCTCGCCTCACTGCAGCTACTGGACGCGAAGATCGCGGAGCTGCGCCAGAAATTTGACGGCATCCCAGTGACCGCCACTGAGCCGGTGTTCGGTTATATGGCGGCCGCGTTGGGCTTCCGTATGCGGAATGAACGCTTCCAGCTCGCCGTCATGAACAGCTCCGAACCGCGTGCCTCCGACGTGGCCGCCTTCGAGAATGATCTCCGCAACCACGCTGTCCGGCTTTTGTTCTACAACAGTCAGGCGTCCGATACCGCCGCGCAGCGCCTGGTGCGAATCGCCCAGCAATCGAAGGTTCCTGTGATCGGCGTGACCGAGACCGAGCCACCCGGCAAGAATTACCAGGACTGGATGATGAGCGAACTCGACGCGATCGGCCAGGCACTCTCCGGCACCCCACAGTGAGTGCCATTGAATTTGTCGGGGCAACGCTGGCATTCGGCGCCAGACAGGTACTCGCCGGCATCGATATCACGATTGGCGACAATGAGTTCGTCGGCGTGCTCGGACCCAACGGATCGGGCAAGACCACCTTGATGCGCGCGATCCTCGGCCTGTTGGCACCACGCAGCGGCACGATCCGTGTGCTGGGCAAACCTGTGACTCGCGGCAACCCCGCCATCGGATACATGCCACAGATGCGTGGAGCGCTGGATCAGCTTCGCCTTTCTGGTTGGGACTTTGTTGCCAGTGGCGTTGGCGGCCATCGTTGGGGTCTGCCCTTGCTCGGTCGAGCAAATCGTCAGGAAGTCGCCTGGGCGTTGGAACGCGTGCACGCGACAGGCCTGGCACATCGGCCGCTCGCCGAGACCTCAGGCGGCGAGCGCCAGCGTCTCCTCCTCGCCCAGGCACTTCTGGGGCGACCGCGTTTGCTGCTGCTGGATGAACCGCTGATCAGTCTTGATCCCCATCATCAGCGGGCCGTTGTCGAGCTGACACGTTCGCTGCAACAGGAACTCGGCATCACTGTGCTGTTCAGCGCGCACGAGCTGAATCCTCTGCTGGGCGTGCTTGATCGGGTGCTCTACCTCGGCCAAGGCCATGTCGCACTCGGCTCCGTCGAGGACGTGGTCACCGGCCCGGTGCTATCACGGCTTTATGGTTCGGAGATCGACGTTGTGCGGCTGAATGGTCGGATCTTCGTCATGTCGGGCGGCCATGATGTCGAGCGTGATGCCCACCAGCATGACCACAGCGGGCACCATGTTCACGTATGACTTCATGCAGAACGCGTTCGTCGCCGCTGGAGTGGTGGCAGTGGTCTGCGGCCTGGTCGGATTTTTCCTCGTGCTCCGCGCTCAGACATTTGCCGGCCATGCTCTGTCGCATGTCGGCTTCGCCGGTGCCACCGGGGCGGTCCTGATCGGCATCTCGCCGCTGTGGGGCCTGATCGCCATGACGCTCGCGGCGGGCATCGGCATGGGCCTGCTCGGCGAAAAACTGCACCAACGCGATGTGGCAATCGGCATCGTGCTGTCGCTGTCCATGGGTCTCGGCCTGCTGTTCCTGAATTTCTTCACCTCCTACGCCACACAGGCGACGGCGCTGTTGTTCGGGAACATCCTGGGAATCGATGCCGCGACCGTCTGGATGCTGCTGTTGCTTGGCGTCGCCGCAATCACGGCGCTAGCAATTATCGCGCGGCCACTGCTGTTCGCCAGCCTCCAGCCCGAGCTTGCCGAGGCGAAGGGGGTGTCGCTGCGACTGCTGTCGGTACTGTTCCTGGCCATCGTGGCGCTCGGCGTCGCGGAGTGCGTGCAGATCGTCGGCGTCCTGCTCGTATTCGCCTTGATGGTTGGACCCGCCGCATCGGCGCAGCGTGTAACGACACGGTTCTGGAGCGGCATCGCGTTGTCCGTCGCACTGGCCCTGAGCGAAGCGTGGCTCGGACTGGTGCTCGCCTTCTACACGGACTGGCCTACCAGCTTCTGGATTACTGCGTTGAGCAGCGGCGCCTATCTTGTTGCGGTGCTTTGCGGAAACTTGCCAGTAAAGCCACGCGAGGCTACTGCTTCTGCTCCGTCGGGTTGAAACGCCTGGGTGATGATGTCCGCGGTTCGGTTCGCCGTTGTGTGGCTTGCGGCATGGTGCCAGATTTTCACGGTCGCCACGATGCCGCTGGAAACGTTTGCCGCAGGCTTAGATCCGCTCGGCAGCGTGCCCATCTGCCATGCCGATGCCGGCAACCAGCAACCGTCTCCTTCGGTGCCATCGCATACCGGCCATGAATGCGTGCTGTGCATGCTCTGTCAGTCGCACAGCGGATCGATTGCCCTGCTCCCGCCGACGCCAGTGCCCGTCCTGCGTCGCGCAGTCGCACTCGCCCGCTTCGATATTGCACAGCCGCGCGCGCCACCGCCTTCCCCGACGATCGCGGCACAACCACGCGGTCCACCGTCCCTGATCTGAGTTCGGCCTGTCATTCCGCCGAGGCCCATGGGCGTCGGCATTGCCAATTCGCATCAGAGGATATTCCCTGTGCACCAGTCAAAGTTCCTGACCGCGCTCACGGGCGTGTGTCTGCTGCCACTTCAGCCCGCGATGGCACACGGCTTCGCCGGCCCACATATGTTCATCAGTACGCTGTTGATCGATGACCCAAACGTGGCAGACGAAGCCTCGCTGCCCACCTTCATGTTCCTGCCACAGCCCAACGATGGCGGAGTAACACCTGGACTCTACGGTCTCAGTTTCGAATTCGACAAGCGCATAACCGAGAATTTCGGGTTTTCACTCAGCGACGGCTATCAATGGTTGCATGCGCCGGGGGTGGGTACGGCCAGCGGGTGGCAGAACCTGGAGGGCCAGCTGAAGTACAAGGTTTACGTCAACCCGGAGCATGAGTTCATGCTGTCGCTTGGGGTATCGCGAGAGTTTGGCGGCACCGGCGCAACCGGCAGCACCGGTGCCGCGCTCGACAATGATGACACCAGCTCCACCACACCGACAATGTTCTGGGGCAAGGGATTTGGCGACCTGCCGATCGGCATTCTGCGGCCCTTGGCCCTGACCGGCACGTTCGGCTACCAGATCGTCGACAAGAAGCTGAAGGTCATCGGCGCCGATCCAGATTCCGGCGACCCGCTGTTCAATAACGGAGCCTCAAACCAGTGGAATGGCGGGCTCTCGCTACAGTACAGCATTCGCTATCTGCAGTCGCAGGTGAAGGACCTTGGCCTGCCGGAGTTTTTCAACAAGCTGACACCTGTCGCTGAGGTTGCCTGGTCCTCGCCGGCCAGCAAGCCCAATCAGTCGAGCACGCAGTACCTTTTCGGCTTAGGTGTCAACTATACCGCGGAGACATACGCGCTCACCGTCGAGGCGCTGATCCCGGGCAATCGGCAGACCGGTTCACATCTTGGTCTCATAGCGCAATTCCACCTCTACTTTGATGATCTGTTCCCCAGCAGCCTGGGCAAACCGATCGTGAACTGGTGGCAATGATGCGCCTGACATTTGTTGTCGCAGCAGCGATGGTATGCACGGCGTCCTCCGCTCATGCGCACGCCTTTCTGGAGCGCGCCCTTCCGCCGGTCGGCAGCGAGACTGCGACTCCGCCGCACCAGATCGTGCTGACATTCACCGAGGGTGTAGAACCGCTGTTCAGTACGATCGAGCTGCGCGACAAGCAGGGCACGGCGCTGGCGGTCGGACAGCCGCACACGGAACCTGGTGACAAGCGCAAGCTTGTTGTCGACGTTCCTACGCTGCGTGCCGGGCGGTATAGCGTGATCTGGCATGCGACGTCGGTCGATACCCACAAGACCGAGGGCAGCTACCAGTTCACGATCACCCCTTGATGAGCAACCTGGATATCTGCGCCTCGCTGCTGCGCGGGCCACACATGGCGGCAACGGCGTCGCTGTTCGGAACATTGGTGTTCCTCGTGGCAGTAGTTGGCGAGGCGGCGACTTCACCGCACCTGCGACAGCTGTTGCTGCGACTCGCCCGCGTCAGTGCGATCGCCGCGCTCCTGTCAGGCCTCGCATGGCTTGGCTGCGAAACGGCCCTCGTCGCCGACACCGACAACCTGACGACGACACTGCGAGCGCTACCGGTCGTCGCACTGCAAACACAGTACGGACGGTGGTTTCTGCTGCGCTGCGTCCTGTTGATCGCCGTATTGCCGTTGCTACACGTCCGTCGGTTCGGGACAGTGGCTGCCATCGCCTTGGCCGGCGTAGCGCTCGCCTTACAGCCGCTGCTTGGTCATGCCGGAGCGGTCGGCGGCAGTGCGGGTGCGGAACTAGTCGCCTCCGAAGTACTGCACCTGCTGGCCGCCGGTGCATGGCTAGGGGGGTTGCTGCCACTGCTCCTTGTCATCCGGGTTCAGCCAGCTGACAGCGCGGTAGCCGCTTGTCGCGGCTTCACGCCGATTGGCGTCGCATCCGTGCTCCTGCTGGGCGGGACAGCGGTCGTGCAGGTATCGGCCTTCATGGGCGGACTGGCGGGATTGTTCGGCACCAGTTATGGCCACGTTGCGCTGGTCAAGCTCGGCTTGTTCGTCGTGCTGCTGGCACTCGCAGCGCTTAACCGTCTTGTGCTCACCGATCGCCTCGCCACCGCATCTGATGCACGCCTGTACATGCGGATTTCCATTGCAGCCGAGATACTGCTGGGCACGCTTGTTGTCATCACCGCCGGCTTCCTCGCGTCTCGCACACCGGGATCGCACGAGCAGCCGATATGGCCATTTCCCTGGCGACCAAGCGCCTGGGCCTTCGCTGATCCCGCCTTCCATAACGAGGTGATCACCGCGCTGATCGCGGCAGTTGGTGGCGTTGTGGTCATCATAATGGGCTTGGGGTGGCACCGCATTCGCTGGTTTGCATTGGGTGTCGGCGCCATCACCGTGGCGGCGGCGATCCCGCATCTCGATCTGCTGTTCGTCGCAGCCTATCCGACGAGCTTCTTCACCTCGCCGACCGAATTCGCTGCAACAGCGATCGTGCACGGTGCCCGCCTTTTCGCCTCGAATTGCGTTGGCTGCCACGGCGCCCAGGGACATGGCGATGGCTCGGCCGCGAAGTCTCTGCCGCTGCCACCAGCCGACCTGACTGCGAGCCACTTCTGGGCGCACAACGACGGTGAGCTCTACTGGTACATCTCGCACGGCATTACCGCTCCTGATGGTGCAACAGCGATGCCTGGCTTCGCTGGCACGCTGTCGAGCGAGGCAATTTGGGATCTCATCGACTACCTGCGCGCACATAACGCCGGCGACACCATGCGGCGCACCGGGAACTGGCCACAGCCGACGCCGATGCCGCAGTTCGATGCACAATGCGCAAAGGGACGGGTCATTGATCTCGATGATCTGCGCGGCCATGCGCTTCGCATCATCGCGGTATCCAGTGATGAGTTGCCCGAACCATCTTCAGCTGGCGATCTCGATGTGATGACGATTCTCGTTACCCGCAAGATTGCCACCGAACAGACCGGCCCCGCCTGCATCGCAAGCGAACCGCAGGCATGGACGGCGCTGGCCATCATCGTCGGGTTGTCGCCCGATGCGCTGGCAGGCACGCAGCTGCTGGTCGATCAGAACGCCTGGCTGCGCGCCAAATGGCGCCCAGGCGACCGCGGAGATTGGAACGATCCCCGGGTACTGTCGGAACTACTCCGCAACATCGCCGCCAATCCGATCATCGCTTCGTCCAGCGTCCACGCCCACCATCACTGACGCGGGTGGCAAACCGATCTGTCTCATTGGCGCCGCGAGACCAGGAACAAGCGAGGCTAGCCCATCAAGGATGATCGCCGCGAACTTCCGCCATGCCTGACGAGGATCCGCGGTGGCGCCCCCGACGTCGCGAGGCATCTCCATGACGCGCTTGATCGCCGCCGCGAGGCTCGCGGCCTCAGGCTCGCATAACGTCGCGAGCGGACTGTCTCCGAGTTGTTCAGGCAGTCCACCCACCCGGGTCGCTATCACACGACGACCACTGGCCAGCGCCGTTGGCGCGATCCCGCTTTGGCTTGCTTCGCGGTATGGCAGCACCACCACGTCCGCCCAATTCAGGAGTGTGTTGACCTCGCTCTCCGGCACCCAGCGATTCTCAACCTTGACACCCGGCAGGATTCGCAAAGCAGCCAGCGCCGTGCTCTCCGGCCCGTTACCGACAACTCGTACCTCAAGATCCGCCAGCGGCCCCAGCGATCGCAGCGCCGCCGCCAGGAGATCGAGTCCTTTGTAAGCCCGCAGCCGTCCGAAACAGAGCAGGCGACGGGGGCCTGCGCGCGCCGCCAAGGGTGCAACGGCACCGAAGCTGAGCGGCGGAAGTGACGCCACGATGATCGGCGTGGCTGGTCGCAGAGAGCCGTTCGCCCGCAGCCTCTCGGCTACGTGCATGGACAGCAATATTACCAGATCAGCCCGCCGAAGCAGCGCCCGTTGCGACATCTGGAGCAACGGAATTCGATCGCCCGGATGCGCCTCAGCGTCGTGCACGATCACCGCCGCAGGGATACCAAAGCGATGCAACGCGAGGATCATTAGCAGATCGAGCGGGCCTGGCATGGCACACACGGCGAGCTGAGGGTCCAGGCGCCGCAGGCGTTTGCTGAGTTTCATAATGGTGATCGGGGCTTGTATGAGCCGCCATGCCAGCCCGGCCACCCCGGTATAGGTCTCCACAGGAAGCTCACAGCTTGCTCCGTCTGGGCCATGCATGACTTCCGCGCCGGTCGAGAGTGACAGTACCTGAGTTCGACGCCACCCAGCGCTCGAAATCCTTCGGCCAACGAAACCGCCAAGCGCGGCCCGGCCCCGAATCGACCCCATTGCCAGACAATCACTCTCATGCTGGCACGTTCGCATTGAGCGTCGCGGGCATCACCCGTGGTTTTCAAACGATGCTTCCGATACACGATACGGTTGACATACTGTCCGCGCTGGTCCACGGCAACTTGTGGGCGTTGCCCAGTGACGGCGGACTTGCACGGAGGACCGGCTCATCGCATCCGGCAATGGCGTCTCGCCGCTGCACAAGGCTTGGCGGCTTTTGCCCACCAATGCACGGCGCCACCTGTTCAGTTCTCTGACTGCCCTCGCTGCGCCCGCTGTTGCCCGCGACCCGCCACCCCCGCACGGCGGCATCGCGGTGGTTGGTGAAATTTCTGCCAGCACCGGCCTCGGTGAGAGTGCCCGCCTCATGATACAGGCCCTGACGAAACTCGGCGTGAGGCACTGGGGGGTTGACGTTGGGCCTGCGTGGCAACGAGCGGCGAGACCTCCTTTGCATCGTCCTCAGCTGCCACATGGAGCGCCTCTCGTCGTGCACGCCAATGCACCGGTCTTGCCGGTATCGCTGCTAAGACTGCCGCGTGCCATGGTGCGCCAGCGTCGGGTCATAGGATATTGGCACTGGGAATTATCAAGGCTGCCGGCGGATTGGGCGGTCGGCGCATCCTTCGTCCACGAAATTTGGGTCCCCTCGCGATTTACCGCCGAGGCCGTCGAAGCGCTGCGGCCAGGTGCAGTTCGTGTGGTTCCTCACGCGGTGGCTGCCGTGCCGCCGTCGCCGTCCGCGCTCGACCGCCAGTCATTCGGTCTGCCTGATAATGCCGTGGTGGTACTGGCCCCCTTCAATCTCGCATCCTCACTGGAGCGCAAGAACCCCCACGCGGCCATTGCCGCATTTCAGGCCGCGTTTGGCCATCGCCGCGATCGGATCCTGGTGCTGAAGATTGGTCACCGGACGCACTTCCCAGCGGACTTTGACCGCATTGCCGAGGCCGCCAAAGCTCCCAACATTCGCCTTGAGACACGCGACCTGCCCCGCGCGGACAATTACGCGCTCCTTGCCGCCGCCGATATCGTCCTGTCACTTCATCGCAGCGAAGCGTTTGGACTGAACCTGGCCGAGGCGATGCTCTTGGGCAAGCCAGTCGTCGCGACCGGGTGGTCCGGCAACATGGAATTCATGGACCCGCAAAGCAGCGCCTTGGTAGGCTACCGACTGATCCCCGCGCGCGATCCGCGCGGCACATATGATGTTCCACACGCCGTCTGGGCGGATCCCGACCTGACGGATGCTGTTGGGCATTTACAGCGCTTGGCAGATGACCAAGTGGAACGCAAGGCACTTGGAGCGCGGGCTCGCGAGACAGCACAATCGCGTCTTGGTCTGGAACCGTTCCGAACTGCCTTGGCAGCGCTTCTAGGGTTGGAAGGGCACCTCGACGACCCGAGTGAGGGGAAGGACGGCCCTTAGCCTCACATTCCAGCTGAGGTGGTTGCAATTTGATGCCGACAGAGGCATAGCCGGTAAACTTCGTCAAGAAATGACGAGGCTACACGGCCCGAATGTCTGTCGGGTCAACAGCCAGAGAGACCGCGCATGCCAACCTGCCTGATCACGGGGATAACCGGCCAAGACGGTTCCTACCTTTCGAAGCTGTTGCTGCGGAAGGGGTATCGGGTTGTTGGACTGGTGCGCCGCTCCTCATCCTCTGACGTTGTTGGCGAACGCCTGCGCTGGTTGGGCATTCGGGACGACGTTGAGCTGGTCGACGGCAACCTCGCTGACCTGTCAAGCCTGATTCGTGTCATGCAGACTTACAAGCCGGACGAGATCTATAACCTGGGAGCACAAAGCTTCGTCGCAGCGTCATGGAACCAGCCGTTGCTGACCGGCCAGGTCACCGCCCTCGGCGCGGTCAACATACTGGAGGCTGCGCGAATTGCGTGGCCACAGGCACGCTTCTACCAGGCTTCGTCATCTGAAATGTTCGGGCGCATCCGGGAGGCCCGTCAAAACGAAGCTACCCCGTTTTATCCTCGTTCGCCCTACGGCGCCGCGAAGTTGTACGCGCACTGGATGACGGTGAACTACCGCGAGAGCTTCGGCATGCACACCTCATCCGGCATACTGTTCAATCACGAGAGCCCATTGCGGGGAATAGAATTCGTGACCCGCAAGATCACCGACGGAGTTGCGCGGATCAAGCTCGGTCTCGCGAGCGAGCTTCACCTTGGCAATCTGGAGGCAAAGCGCGATTGGGGGCACGCGAGGGACTACGTCAGAGCGATGTGGTTGATGCTGCAGCAGTCGGAACCGGATGACTACGTGGTAGCGACAGGGCGGACGGTGTCGGTTCGAGAATTTTGCAGCATGGCATTCCGCCAGGTGGGTCTGGAATTCGAGGAACATGTCGTGACTGAGGAAAAGCTGAAGCGTCCTGCCGAAGTCGATCTGCTACTCGGCGATTCCACCAAGGCACGCCGTGTCCTGGGGTGGGAGCCCAAGATATCACTTGAGGAGATGGTCGCTGAAATGGTCGAGGCAGACCTGACCCGACACCGCAACCGGATGCGGGCCTGCAGTTGCTGAACTGGCTGGCGTGAAGCAGGCGTGACGTTCCTTGATCATCACGTTGCAGGATCCGCGATTGTGCCGTCGATGGCGGCCCAGCGTGGCGTCCGAAACGACTAAGGACCTGACATGGCTGCGCCACCGCGCCGAATCCTGATCACCGGGGCGGCCGGATTTGTTGGTCGCCACCTGAAGGCAAGGCTTGCGGCCGTCTATCCAGATGCGACTTTGTTCACGCCGACGGTCGACGTGCGGGATGCGGAGGCCGTTGCCGACGCCGTGCGGCAGGCCGCGCCTGAAGCGTGCATTCATCTTGCCGCGGTGTCCTCCATTCGGGCGGCGCAGGAGGATGAGGACCAGGCATGGGAGGTCAACCTGAATGGCACGTTGCGGGTGGCGCGGGCGATCCTGCGTCATGCGCCCGATTGCCAGATGCTGTTCACGTCCACCGCCGACGCCTACGGCAGTTCGTTCCGCGGCGGGGCACCTGTTGACGAAGCAACGCCGTTGGCCCCAATGAGTGTGTACAGCGCGACGAAGGCCGCCGCCGATCTAGCGATCGGGAGCATGGCCGGTCAGGGATTGCGCTGTGTACGGATCCGGCCGTTCAATCACACGGGACCAGGGCAAACCGCTCAGTTCGTGGTCCCCGCGTTCGCGCGGCAGGTCGCGCGGATAGAGGCTGGATTGCAACCACCACTGATACAGGTCGGTAATATTGACACGTGGCGCGATTTCCTTGATGTGCGTGACGTCTGTGCGGGCTACGTTGCGTGGATCGCCAAAAGAGATAGCTTGACGTGTGGCAGCATCTTGAATCTCGCGTCAGGCACGGCTCGGCGGATAGGAGATATTCTGTCCGAGTTGCAAGCTGTGGCCGGCATAGCGTTGGAAGTTCGAGCCGATCCCGCACGAGTGCGTGACAGCGACGTTCCGATGGCATGTGGTGATTCGAGGCGAGCCCGTGAGCTGCTCGGTTGGACGCCGGTCATACCGTGGGCACAAACCTTGCGTGATGTGCTCGACGATTGGCGCGTCCGAATCCGGTCCGACGCAAAGGAGAGCTGAAACTTGGCGGCGAGGCTTTGGATCGATGTCGAGGACCTGTTCGAATATGTCCGCAGCAATCGGCGCCCGAGCGGCATTCAACGGCTCGCGTTCGAGATCTACCAGACCATGCAGGCTCGATACGGCGACACCGGGCTGGTGCAGTTCGTCCGACACGACATCAGGCATAACAGTTTCCGCGCGGTGCCTTGGCGCGAGGTGACAGCGCTGTTCGAGAGACTGACGGAACACGAGGCGGCGCCGCCGATTCGTCTGGAACGCGGCATTTCGCCGCATCCGCCGGCACGCCAGCTCATTCGGAAGTTGGTGCACCGACTGACGCCGTCGCTGCGGCCCGCTTTGGTCGACGCCGCGCTCACACTGAGTGAAGCATTGCGCGCCTGGGGCCGGCTTGCCGGTGAGGTACGGCACGGCGCGCGAAGCCGCCTGAGACGTCTCACGGTGCGAATTCGCCACATGGCGATGGGCCGCCCTGGACGCGCCGGAGCCCAGGAACCCGTTTCATTCGCAGAATGCGCAACGTCGGGCGATGTAGTTCTCGCGCTCGGCGCACCTTGGTCACATCCGGATTACCCGGCCATGGTCAGGATGCAGCGCGATCGTGGCCTGCGATTTGCCCTGCTGGTGTACGATCTCATCCCTATTCGTCGGCCGGAATGGTGCGAGCGCGATCTCGTGCGTCTGTTTCGTGCCAGTGTCGAAAGCATGCTGCCGCTGTGCGACGTCGTATTCGCCATCTCGCGAGCAACCGCGGCCGACGTTGAGGCCTATGCGCGCGAGAACGGGATTGCCCTGCGTGGCCCTGTCACGCCGATCCCCATCGGCACCGGCTTCGGTAGTCAATCGCAACCCGCAGTCACATCACGTTGTCGTGCCCTGCCAACGGCGTCGACCTACGCTCTTTTCGTATCCACCATCGAAGCTCGCAAGAACCATACGCTGCTGTTCCGGGTTTGGCGTCGTCTGTTGGAGGATCTGCCGCCCGAACGAGTACCGACACTGGTTTTTGCAGGACGCATCGGCTGGTTGATAGATGATCTGATGCGGCAGATCGCCAACACGGACCATCTCAATGGGAAGTTGGTAGTGATCGAGGATCCGACAGACTCAGAGCTCACAATGTTGTACCGCGGCTGTCTGTTCACGGTGTTTCCGTCGTTTCACGAAGGCTGGGGCCTGCCGGTGACCGAGAGTCTGGCGTTCGGCAAGCCGTGCCTCATATCCAATCGCACGTCCCTACCCGAAGCTGGCGGTAGGTTGGTCCGCAGCTTTGATCCGGACAATCTCCACGACGCCTATCAGGTGGTTCGGCAGGTTATCGACGATCGCCCCGGGCTTGCGCGGTGGGCGGCCGAGGTTCAGCGCGAATTCAAGCCGGTGCCGTGGTCGGCTACCGTTGACGCTATCTTGACCAGATTGGGCCATTCGCCTGGAGCATCTGCGATGGCCACACTTTCAACCAGATCCGAATGCACGGGCGAACGTCTCCTCGCGTAGCGCTTGCAGTAAGTGCCTCGTGGCCGTTTCTGCGGCCACGTGGGGGAGGCGCGGTCAATGATGGCCTACCTTGGGCTCGCAATCTTCTCTTTCGAAGATGCATCCGCTTCACCCAAACGCAAAATCGCCAGCATGCAGCGATGCAGGGTTGACGCCCGGCAGCAGCAGCGAGTTGCCGTGGCCCAGGTTGATCATTGCCCCACCGGCGATTGCCGAGGTCGCAGCCTGTACCTGTGTGAAAGATGCGAACTGTGCCTTGCTCAATTCGATTACGTCCTGCATCGGGTCGAAACCAGTGATGGTTTGCGACCCTGGCGCCAGGCTGGTCAGCACGAATTCATCTGGCATTGCGGGGGTGGCCGCCAGTTGTGCGTCGTTCGAGGTCGGGTAGATGAATCGCATGCTGTTGATACCGGACGGGCTCCAGGACACGCCCGGGTTCGCAAGCACTCCCGAGGCCAAGATCGTGGTGCCGTTCATGTCCCAAACTCCGACCGACCCATTGTCGTTGCGCCAAACAATGTCAGTCTTGCCGTCACCGTTGAAATCACCGGTGCCGACGATGTGCCAGGTAGGTCCAGGATTTCCTGCGACTACACCTAACCGGCTGACCGTAGTGCCGTTCATCTCCCAAAGGCCAACAGAGCCGCTATCGTTTTGCCAGAGGATGTCAGTATGCCCGTCGCCGTAGAAGTCGCCGGTGCCCATGATGTGCCACGTAGGTCCAGGATTTCCTGCGACTACGCCTAATTGGGTGACCGTAGTGCCGTTCATATCCCACAGGCCAACCGAGCCGCTATCGTTTTGCCAGAGAATGTCGGTATGTCCGTCGCCGTAGAAGTCGCCGGTGCCCCTGATGTGCCAGGTAGGTCCGGGATTTCCTGCAACTACGCCTAGTTGGCTGACTGTGGCGCCGTTCATGTCCCACAGGCCAACCGAGCCGTTATCGTTTTGCCAAAGGATGTCGGTATGGCCGTCGCCATAGAAGTCGCCGGTGCCAGCGATAAGCCAAGAGGTCCCCGGGTTCCCCGCGATCACCGAATGGCCTTCTATGGTGGTGCCGCTCATTTGCCACAACCCTACTGAACCGTTGGCACCCCGCCAAAGATAATCGCCTGTATCCCCGGCGAAGAACGCGCCGGCGCCTACAAGAGACCAGAACGGTCCAGGATTACCGCCTACTAAGCTGGAGGAACTCATCGCAGTCCCATTGACCTGCCAAGCCGCTGCCTGGCCACCGGTATTCTGCAAGAGGATGCGATTCGATTGCAGACCGGTTGTGACTACGGTTGTCGCGCTGTTTGTGGCGGTGGCCAGCGCCGTGTCGGTGTCAGCAATGGTAAAGGTGGTGGTGACGGTCCGGCCTGGTGCGACCTGATTGGCGGTCGGCGTGAACACCAGTGCGTCCAACGCCGCGGTGACCGCGGCGGCAGTGCCGGCATCGGTATAGACGCCTGTCGTGGCGTTGTAACTGCCGCCGCCCAGATTTGACAGAGTGCCGTTCGCCGCAGCGGACAGCGTGACCGTCACGGTCTCGGTCTGGCCGAGGTTCGAGTCCGCGATCGTGACATTCGCGAATGGCGCGACGGTTGCGCGATCGGTCGTCCGCTGGCCCGCGAGGGTGCCGGTGATCGTCGGGGGCACGGCCGTGTCAGTGGCGACAACGGTTGTCGTGCTGTCGGTGGCGGTGCCTCCCGCCGTGTCCTTGTCCGAGATGACAAAGCCGGTGGTGACGGTCTGGCCAGGTGCCACCTGATTGACGGTCGGCGTGAACACCAGGCCATCCAACGCCGTGGTAACCGCGGCTGCGGTGCCGGCATCGGTATAGACGCCTGTCGTGGCGTTGTAACTGCCGCCGCCCAGGTTCGACAGAGTGCCGTTCGCCGCAGCGGACAGCGTGACCGTCACCGTCTCGGTCTGGTTGGCATTCGTATCCCCAATTGTGACCTTGGAGAACGGTGCAATGGCCACCAGATCGGTCGTCGCCTGACCTGCGACGGTGCCGCTGATCGTCGGAAGAGCGGCCAGGGTGATCGAGACGTCGTTTTCGCCCGCATTGGTCAGCGAGAGTGTCAGCTGATTGCCGACGTCGCTGACGATCGTGGCGCCGGTGACGGTGGGTGTGGCCGTGTTGGCGAGGTCCACGAGGACATCGCCGGTGCCCACCATGGCGAAGCTGAGGTTCAAGCCGTCGCCGGTGACCGAGAGCAGGTCTCCGCGCATCGGCAGCGAGGCGATGTGCGTGACTGCATCCTGCGTGGTGCCAAGATTGATCGTGAACGTGCCGCCATGGGTCGGCAGGAACAGCTCCTGCGCGTTATAGGCGTAATAGCCGGTGACATTCTGAATGACGTCAGTGCCGCCGTTGACGACGTCGAGCGCCATCCCGCCCACATCCGGCGCCGTCGGGTCCGGGGTTACCGTCGCGGTGATCGTGTTGCCGACTGTGGTGTAGTTGATGGCCGCCTTCTGCTGCGCCTCGTCGCGTGCGGCAAGCTCCTCGAGCGTCAGGAATTCGTAGTTGGCGGCATAGGCTTGCGCGATGAATTGCGTGTACATCGCCGTGGTATAGGGCGAGCCTGTGCCCGTATCAGTGGTCGTGTTCCAGGCCGCGACACCGTAATCGTGGACCGGCAAGACGACGACGGGCGTGCCAGCGGCGTTGGTCGTGAGCGCGTTGAACTGCGCCGCCCAGTCCGCCTCGGCTTGCGCCACGGTCTTGCCTTCGTATTCGATTTCAGTGAAATCGAACGTCATGTTTGGCGCGATATAGAGCGAGCCCATGTCGGTCGCACTTGGGCTCATGTAGCCGATCGCGCTCGGGTAGCCTGAACCGACGCCGGTCCAGCCACCGGTCAGAAAGCCGGTATATCCGGGCGTCGCCGCGGTCGCGGCGACCGATTGGTAATAGGGCAGGATGTTCTGGTCGGTCGCGAACGTCTCGTTGGCGCCTGGAACGGCGGCACCCTCGATCGGAATACCAAGTTGCGCCGCCTCCAGCGCCGCAGACTGTTGGAACTCGTAGGCGTAGGTGAAGGGATTGCCTGATGCGCTTAGGACCGGGTTGGTCGTTGTCGCAGTCTGCAGGAAATTGGTGTTCTCTGCCGGAACACCGAAGATCAGAGTCGTGCCGGCGGCGATCGCTGAAGTCAGACCCGAACTCAGGGTCACGGCAGTCCCAGTAACTGCGGAAATTATTGTGTTCGTAGCGATGCCGGTGCCGGTGACAGTCATGCCTACTGTGACGCCGGCGAAGGATGGCAAGGCGCCCAAGGTGATCTGAGTCGAACCAGCCGGTGTATCGGCGGTCGTAGTCTCCGTCACAGTCGTTGTCGGAGGATTGAGAAGGTGCGTGTAGCTGTGGTTACCGATCTCGCTCCCCATCGCCAAGAGGTCCTGGTAATAGGGCAGGCTGACGGCCCAGTTGGTCGTTGCCGGATCGGCGGCGGTCGGCGTGTCGCCAATGTTGATAAAATAGGATCCAACGAAATCGTATTGCTGGTTCCACTGCTGCAAGATCGGTATCAATGTGCCGTAGATGCCGGATCCACCCCCGGCCGGCGACACGTCCGCGGGGAACTGCGACTGGTCCATGTCCATCCGCACAGCCACGACGCCGGCGTCACGCGACATGTGCAGTGCGACGCCTGGCTGCGTCCCGAGCGCGACGGTTTGGATGGCGTTCGACAACAGGTTGCTGTCGCCGAGCAGATCCGTGGTGGCGAAATGCACGTTGGTGCCGCCAGTCGTCGTCTGCACCACGCCGGGTAGTGTGCCAACGCCGGTGACGTTCTGGTTGACGAGTACGTCCGTCGCTGTCCCACCGACGCCCTGATAAGCCGCATAGCCTTCACTGGCGTAGGTCTCGATGACCTGACCGGCGGTGTAGCCCTTCATGATCGTATTGGTGACGTCGTTCGCGGTGACCGTTTCGGCCCCGTTGTTCCCGCTGGTGGACCGGACGAGCCCCAGCAGGGTCTCCATGTTGGAGTACCAGTTGCCGGGAAGCGGAGCACCCGTCTGGTCGTTGGTAAGAAAGTCGCCGGCGGTAATGATGCCGATGTGGTAGTTGTAAACTGCGCTGGTCAGTGTCGACATGATTGCCGGCAGTTGCGCGGTATTCACGTCCGCCATCGACGGGAATATTATTGTATCGTAACCAATTAAGTTGTTGATATTGGTCAGTTGCGACTCATCGATGATGTCATAGGACACGCCGGCCATGCGGGCCTGGTTCTGCGCCGCCATGAACAGGTCGGAATAGGCCGTCTGGCTGAAATAGAGGGCGGCGGTAGTGTCCGAGTAGACGATGGCGACCTTATGTGTCGGCGCTTGCACCGTCAGGGTTGCAGGATCTGTGATTGCGAATTCCGGGCTTGTGTAATCACCTGGAAGATAGACCGGGGTGGTTGTGCCTGTGTCGATCTGCGCTGCGATATTGATCGACGCCGGTGCCGGTCCGCTCGCCGGCGTGACAAGACTGCGCGGTATTGCGATTTCGAGGCTCTTGCCGTCCGGTGACAATGCGGCGCTGAGCGGCGTCGCGCTGACGAGGGTCTGTGCCGCCGAGCCGGTGTAAAGGTAGAAGGCGCCATTGACGAAGGTGATGTTGTAATCAGCGCCTAGAGGGGCAGTAGCTGTGCTGTAGCCCGTCGTCGTGTTCTGGTCCGTATTGAGCCAGATCGTGGTGCCGGGCCCGATCACCGGGTCCGTCGCGCCGGTGCCCTGAATGGCGATGAAGTAGTTGTCGTTCTGCACCGTGCCATACAGCGAATACCCCGGGACGGCGTCGCCGGGGTTGTCGATGAGTTCCGACGCTGTCCAATCGGTAAAGTTCCCGTCGACGGTAATCGTGGATGCATTGGAAATGGTCGCCACGGTCAGGTCCTCACTGGGCAGGTTCGATAGCGTATCGTTTAAATTAAGATAAAAGTCAATATAAAAGGTCAACCCCGAGAGATATCGTCTAGAACTTTAGACGGAGGAAGCGCCCTTGTCCGCCGCCGTTGGCCCGACCCCAGACGCTCATACGCATCCAAAGGACCGAGCAGGGCCGTGGTGCTCGGTTCCTTTGGACGCACGCCTGGTGTGTCTTCTCGCGCTCCGCTGGTCAGAAAAGATCGTCGGCGCACTGCATCCAGTACAGCCCCCCGCCCCTGACCTGTCCCTGGGCGCTCCTGGCCAGATATGTTACGTCTCGGCACCCGCGAACAGGCGCACGTCGCGCTCGCTAGATCTCGCCGGTCAGCGTGATGAGGGCTCTGGATCAGAGGGGGAGTGCCTCATCAGCAAAAGGAATCCGGGTGGAGAAAGAGCAAAGTCTGCGTCGGTTCGCAGCTCAAGGATTTTGGCACCTGGCGGATCGCCTGGACGCCCTCACATTGCCAGGTCGGAGAATGGTCTGCCCGATATGCGAGCGCTCTGAACCGCGCGAGGCACTTGAAGCGCGCGCTTCGAGGTGCATGTTTGGCGGTGGACACCTGGAACGATACGTCTGCCCAGGATGTGGCTGCATCTACGGCCCGAGCAAGTATCTCGACCTGCCTGCCGAGTTGGTCGCCGCCGACTATGCTCTGCTGTACGCCGATTACGATGAGGGCGACACGACCGTCAACGAGTTGCGCGCTTTCCGCTCCATCAACCCATCTGCCGGCCGGCGATATCTGAACTGGGGCTGTGGTCAATGGAGTCGTGCAGTTGAGATCGCGCGTACTGAGGGGTTTGACGTGTGGGGCTATGAACCGGTGGTGTCCCCAGCAGAGAGGAGCTTCATCGTCTCGCGAAAAGAGGTTATAACCACTGGGTTCGCCGGCATCTTCTCGAATAATTTGATTGAGCACCTGCTGCGACCAGTAGACGAATTCCGATATTTCCACCGCATCATGGCGCCCGGCGGCCTGATGGCCCATGCCTCGCCTTGTTACCAGGTACTGCTATGAGTTCTCACGCTTCCACGTGGTCTTCCTCTTGGGTGACGCGCCACACGTTCTCGCCGAGCGGTCGGGGTTCCGTGTGATCCACTTCGAAGAGGACGGCGAGTTTCGGAACTGCGTGTTCGAGCGGATCTAGTGGTGAAAATCCGACACTTGAGTCCGGTGTACAGGGCAAATTTCCAAGGCACTGGCCGACTTCCGAGGGAACCAAGTGTCAGATTCTATCCACTAGCTCGACGTTGTGGCCAACTTCAGCGAGACGACGCGCGCGACAGCTCCTTCACATTGACGGTGCGTGAAGAACGGAGCGGGGTGTGGCTTCAGACTTGCCCAATACGGCCGTTCAAGGCACCGGGATCTGTAACACCGCTAAACGTGATCTTGGTGTTGTCGGACAACGTAATCGTCGTCGAACCCCCAGTAGTGGACGTCGTAAATCCCGATCCATAACCTACCAGTAACACGTTGTCGAGCGAGCTGAAGTCACTGATGAAGTCATTGGCAGACGGACCAACAACGGTCTTGAAGAAAAAGAACGTGTTCGCGCCGCCGTTACCGACCATTGTATCAGAGCCTGCACCAGCATTGATGTAATCGGTGCCTACGCCGCCCACCAGCAGATTGTGCCCGCTCGGATCGCCTGAGCCATAAATCGTGTTTATACCTTTCGAGAGACTTGCATCGATGGTCTCGTTGCCGAGCCGTCCAGCATAGAACAGCCCACCCGAAGTCGTGTTGACGTAGGTGACCGCTCCGCCATTGCCACCCACCAGCGAAGTCATGCCGGTACCACCGAAGACGGAAGAGTTGCCCGAACCACCAACAATCGTGGACGGCCCGGTGCCTCCGACAAAGTTCAGCTGCCCCGTCCCACCCTGCACAAACGAACCGCCGGACGTCGTGACGGCTGTGAAGGCCGAGCCAGCAACGATCGTGTCGCTGGTACCGTGGTCGATAACCGAGAGACTCGCCCCCGCAGGGCCCACTCCACCAGAGACGAGCGCCCCGCTGCCGGCCAACGTCACAAAAGCGGCGGCCGTACCTGCGGCAATCGTATCGCCCGATCCCTTGTCCGTGACGTCAAGCTCGGCAGACCCACCGACCACCGATGCGTTGCTGCCCGAGGTCGTCACGTTCGTCCGACCCTGGCCAGCAAAGATCGTATCGCCCGTGCCAGCATCGGTGACCGTGCTCGCCCCCAGCCCACCTACCGCGACGTCGTCCGTCGCAGCTGCCGCTAGCTGGAACGTCGCTACTCCCGCCGCGGAAATAGTATCGTTGGCGCCACTGGCGACAAGCAGATTGGCGCCCGCCCCGCCTGCTATGCTCTCGGCAGTGCCGGCGGCCGTCAGAGTGTCTTTCTGATCGTTGCCGGCCAGGATGTCGCCGGCACCGGTCAGCGTGGCCACCGCGTTGCCGGCACCTTCAGACAAGGTGGTCTCGGCCGCATTGATAATCGTTACCTGTGACCCGCCACCCCAGACACTGGTGTTGGGCGACCCAAAGATCGTGACGGGCGCCGTATTGTCCAGGACGACCACATAATCGGGCGCTCCCGGCGAACCGGGGGGAATGTGGTAGCTGCCGCCGGCGGTAATGACCAGCTCATTCACCCCGCCCGTCACCGAGCTCGTGGGCGGAGTCGGAACCGTATTGTTCGGCCCCGGCACCGTGACGTTCAGGCCGCCCAACGTGCTTGCGGCCGCGATCGCATTGGCAATCTGCAGCGCGATAGCGTTATTATTAAAATTGCTGAATGTCTGGTCGACTGCTGGTGAGCCGTGAGGACCAGGCACTGTTACCGAATCAGACATCTGGTTCTCCGCCTGTGCATGACAGCCTGCCCTGACAGCTCGGCCACCGGTCCGGGAAAATTGGCAATACCTGCCACCGCGAACTTTGCCTGGGAGGCCCGATGAGTTCGCGACGGCCCAAGTGAAGCCAATAATGGATAACCAAAAGTAAATGCCCTCGACCCAAATTACCGCGACTGTGGAAACCCATCGGGTCGATATTCTTCTTGCTTTAGGCAATTCCATTGACCGGATTTAGGCCGCAATTAAGGATTGATTAATGCGCGGGCGTGCCTTCCTACTGCCCCGAAATCGTTGCGGACCCGGGCCTCCGCCTCTACAAAAGCGCGATGTTATTGATACCCGATCGGAATACGCCGTATCGATCCGGATGAGGACGGAAGGCGACCAGCAGCATGGGTGCCGGCGGCCGCGGCAGTCATGACAGCCGTAGGCATTGCCGCTACCTTTCCCCGCAACATCGAACAGCGAGTGCGCGATGCAGATAGTCGACGCCCAGATCCACCTTTGGGGAACCGGTCTGCCGAGTAACCTCTCCCATCGGCAGGTGACGCATTTTAGCCCTGAGGAGGCCATCGTCCTGATGGATGAAGGTGGTGTCGACGCCGCCGTCATTCATCCGCCTGGTTGGGACCCAGCTTCGACGGACATGGCACTCGCCGCGGTGCAAAACTACCCTGGGCGGTTCGCGATCATGGGCTCGGTACCACTCGACCAACCAGCGTCCCGCGCGCGCATCGCGACCTGGCGCGAGCAATCGGGAATGCTCGGACTGCGCTATACGTTCCTGCACGATCCGGCTCGGCTATGGCTGCACGATGGCACGATCGACTGGCTCTGGGCGGCAGCGGAAGATGCCGGCGTCCCCATCGCCGCACTGGCGACCGATTCACTGACGGAACTTGGCCGGATCGCCGCACGCCACCCCGGACTGCGATTGACAATCGATCACCTCGGCGGCCGAGGCGGCATGACCACGCTGAAAGATGCTGATGCCATGACCCACATGCCGGACCTTCTGGCATTGGCAAATCTGCCGAACGTGGCGGTCAAGGCGACTGGCGCACCAGGCTATTCCGGCGAGGCCTATCCATTTCCAAAGATGCAGACGTATCTACGACAGATCTATGATGCCTTTGGTCCTCATCGGGTGTTCTGGGGCACGGACATCACGAAGATGCCTTGCTCCTGGCGCCAATGCGTGACGATGTTCACCGAGGAGCTGCCGTGGCTCAACGACCACGACAAGCCGCTCGTCATGGGTGAGGCGCTCTGTGCCTGGTGGGGCTGGAACCGGACGGCCTGACATAAACAGCAAAGGGAAATATTCCGCATGAGCGACAGTCGCAGGACGAACACGGCGGGAAAGCAGGTCGCCGTCGTGATCGGCGCCACCTCGAAGTGGCAGTCGGATGGCCGCAATACCCTGCTGGCACACGGCAAGACAGTGGATGACAGCGACTTGCCGGTCGGTGTCCGCTGGGGCGTCGGGGGCGCCATCGCCCAGAAATTCGCCCAGGAGGGTTTCTTCGTCGTGCTGACGACGCGCAAGCAAGCGAATGCATCCGCGCTGGCGGAGGCCATCCGGCAGCAGGGCGGTGACTGCACGATTGTCGAGCTGGATCTCGCCTCGCAGGGCTCCATCTCGGCTGCCTTCGCCACGATCCGCCGCGATGCAGGCGATCCGGACGTGCTGGTCTACAACGCGGGTTACCTGGAAGGCCGCGATTTGCCGCCCGATAAGGAACTGCTCGAATACATTACGGTCGAGATGTTCGATACCACACAGCACATCGCCTGCCGTGGGCCCTTCCTCATCGCTAAGGAAGTGTTGCCGGCCATGCGAAAGAAGGGCAAAGGGTCCTTCTTCTTCTCCAACAACTCCAGCTCGCTGCGCGGGAAGAAGCGCATGACTGGGCAGTCACTC
Organism: uncultured Alphaproteobacteria bacterium; assembly: GCA_963812505.1. Classification (GTDB taxonomy): domain Bacteria; phylum Pseudomonadota; class Alphaproteobacteria; order Acetobacterales; family Acetobacteraceae; genus JAMXLO01. Next base: position 154,500 of record CAWEVM010000003.1, on the reverse strand, counting down.
TATTACCCCCGCGTCATGATGCGCACCCTGGCGCAGGTGCTTACCGAGGAGTACTCCGAGCACGGCGTGCATGTGGCCAACGTGGTGATCGACGGCACCATCGACTTACCCGGTACTCGGGCGATGCCGCGAATTCAAAATCGACCCGACCTCGTGATCAACCCCGTGAAGATCGCTGAAGCATTCTACTACCTTCACACGCAGGACCGGTCGTGCTGGACACACGAGTTGCAGCTCACGCCATTTTCGACCAAGCCCAGTTACTGAAGGTGCGCGGCCGGCCCATCGGATCAGCGCACACTGCAACCGCGCCTTGTGTCATCCATGCCGCCAGGAGCGCCACCGGTTCTGCCGGCAGCGCTCCCCATCGGTCATCAGCTACCTGCGTGACCGCCTGCTGATTGATCTCCCGTCGCGCCAACTGATTCAGCGTCGCGTCGGCGTTCTTCTCTCCCTCGAGTGTCTCCTGCATCAGATGGGCGACATCGTCAGCGCCCACCGCCTTCGCCCAGGCCACGATCGTGCCGTAGCGCGCCATTTCGTAGTGCTCGACCGCCTGCGCGGGGGCGACTATTCCCGCGTCCCGCACAGAACCCTCGGGGAACTCCTCGATGACCTCTTCACTTCCTCGATCAGGCCGTTGATCGCCTCGCAGGTAATCCCACGCGCGCGCTTGCCGAGGACCTCGAACGCCTTTTGTAGTCGATCCACCTGGCCCTGCGTCTCTTCCCGATGATGCAGCAGGGCGTTCTTGAGTTCCTCGCTTCCACTGGCCTTCGCCATCTTGGGCAGGGCCTTCAGGCTTTGCCGATCCGCGTAATACACATCCTGCATAAATATCAGCAGCAGGTCGTTCATCGTTTTTCGTCGTAGCCATATTTCGGCCCCTCGGACGCCGCGAGTGATGGTCCTGCGACCGCGATCGCCGCCGTCAAGCCCTGCGCCTTCGGCGCACCGCGATGCGGCTTCGGGGCTTGACCGCGACGCCGCGGTCGAGCGTTGGGCATGGATGCCGTCGACGCCGCAGTCTGTCTTTCGCGGATACGCGATGATACGACTTGCGGTGCGGAGCATGCCGTCATGCGGCGATCTGCCCGGTCTCGCTCGCCGGTGCGAGGAGTTCTGCCATCGCCTCGACCTGCATGTAGCGGTGCTGCAGCTGCCATTCATCATTCTGCTCCAGCAGCACCGCACCGATCAGCCGGACGATGGATGGCTCGTTGGGAAAGATTCCAACCACGTCGGCACGTCGCTTCACTTCCTCGTTCAGTCGCTCCACCGGGTTTGTGCTGTGCAGCTTGGTCCGGTGCTGCTCGGGGAAGTCCAGATGCGACAGAACGTCGGTCTCGCTGTCGTCAATGAACGCCGCGAGCTTCGGCCACTTCTGCCGCAACTGATCGGCCACGTGACGCAACGTCTGGCTTGCCTGCGCACGATCCGGCTGGATGAACGCCTGGCGCAGCGCGGCCGCCACCATGCTCTGCTGGGCCTTTGCCACGTACGACAACGCGTTCCGCATCCAATGTACGCGACAGCGCTGCCATGTGGCGGTGAAGACGCGACGAATCGCCGCCTTCAGCCCCTCATGGGCATCCGAGATCACCAGCTTCACGCCAGCGCGAGCCACGGCGAGCCAAGCTCTTAACTAACTGGTCGGAGCGGCGGGATTTGAACCCACGACCCCCAGTCCCCCAGACTGATGCGCTACCAGGCTGCGCTACGCTCCGACCGCGGGGGCGCCGGTTTACCAGTCATGCCGTTCGCCGGCAACGCCGGTTACGGCAGCAACTCCCGCAACGTCTCCAGTTCGCGAAGTGTGTCGGTCAGCAACGCCCGCAGGCGCTCGACTTCCACATCGGCCTTGGGCCGCGTGCCGGCACGGCCGAGCTGCGGCGAGGCGGTAGGCGCCAAGCCTGGCATCGGCAGCTCCGGTTCCGAAGGCAGCCCGGCGGCGCGCTCCGCCTCGGCTGCCTCCTGCTCGTCCGCCGGAGCGGGTGGTATGTCGTCCGACAGTTTGCCGCCTCCTTCGCGCAGCAGGCGCTGCACGCCCTTGATGGTATAACCTTGGATATACAAAAGATCGGAGATCCGCCGCAGCAGTGCGATGTCGTCAGGGCGGTAATAGCGCCGGCCACCGCCGCGCTTCAGCGGCTTCACCTGCGGGAACTTGGTCTCCCAGAATCGCAGCACGTGTTGTGGAATGTGCAGTTCGTCGGCCACCTCGCTGATCGTGCGGAATGCGTTTGGCGCCTTCTTCGGTCGCACACGGCCGACTGGCGGCACGGTCAGGTCGTGAGCCTCGTCGCTCATTCGTCGTCATCCGCGATGGGAGTGGTTCCATTCACGCGCGCCTTCAGCACATTGCTCGGGCGGAACACCAGGACGCGACGCGGCATTATCGGCACTTCCTGCCCGGTCTTCGGATTGCGCCCTACGCGGCGGCCCTTCTGGCGAACGGAAAAGGTCCCGAACCCACTGATCTTAACTGATTCTCCGGATTCCAGCGCGGCGGATACGCGTTCCAGCACAGTCTCCAGGAGATCGGCGGACTCATTCCGCGAGAGGCCGACCTGAGCATAGATCGTCTCGGCCAGATGCGCGCGCGTGACGGTCTGCATCGCGGAACGCTAGGCGCCGGTGCCTCCGCCGTCAAGCAGTTAGCAAGGCAAAATCAATCAGGATCAGGGCGTTGCGAGGAGAGATCGGCATCGATACGTAAGCTTCACATGCGCACCAGTGCAGAACCCCACGCCAGACCGCCACCGAGCGCCTCCATCAGAACAAGATCGCCCCGGCGAATGCGTCCGTCGCGGCACGCCTCGGCAAGCGCCAGCGGCACCGAGGCGGCCGAGGTGTTGGCGTGGCGGTCGACCGTGATCACCACCCGCTCCGGAGGAAGGCCCAGCTTGCGGCCCATGGCATCGATGATGCGCAGATTGGCCTGGTGCGGCACCAGCCAGTCGATGTCCCGCTGCCGCAGTCCATTCGCGGCGAGCGCTTCCTCCACCGCCTCGGCGAGCCGGATCACCGCGTGGCGAAACACCTCGCGGCCATTCATCACCAGATGCGCAGGCTTATCGTGGCGTCCGACCGCGCCATCGACATGCAGGATATTGCCCAGAGTGCCCTGGGCATGCAGGTGGGTGGAAAGAATGCCGCGATCGATGCTGCCGCTGCCCTTGCCGGCGCGGAGGAACACGGCACCGGCGCCGTCACCGAACAGCACACAGGTGCCGCGGTCCTGCCAGTTCAGGATGCGTGAGTAGACCTCGCTGCCGATCACCAGCACGCCGTGCGCGTGGCCGGTTCGGATCATGCTGTCAGCGATCGACAGTGCGTAGATGAACCCGGCGCAGGCGGCGGCGATGTCGAAGCCGAAACCGCGGGTCACGCCGAGCGCCGCTTGCACGCGCAGCGCCGTGGCCGGGAACGCCTCATCCGGCGTGCTGGTGGCCAGGATGATCGCATCGACCTCGGCGGGTGCGGCGCCGGCGTTCGCAAGCGCGGCACGCGCGGCCTCAGTACCCATGAATGCCGCCGTCTCGTGCGCGGCCGCGATGTGGCGCTGGCATATGCCGGTGCGCTCGCGGATCCACTCGTCCGACGTATCGACCGTGTGGGCGAGCTCGTCGTTACTGACCACGCGCTCGGGCAAATAGGCGCCGACACCGGCGAGGATCGAGCGAATGGCCATTGTCTTCCTTAGGGCGCGGTGGCGAGGCGCGCGCCAGTGCCGCCTTCCTTCTCTGACGCGCTGTTCTTCGCGGTCAGCGCCATCAATTCGGCGATTCGGGTCAAGTCCTCGCGAATGTGGTCGTTGAACCGGTGCACCACCATGTCCATCGCCACGTCCACCGCATGGGCGAAGCCCTCTGCGTCGGTGCCGCCGTGCGACTTCACCGCGACGCCGTTCAGCCCAAGCATGACCGCACCGTTGTAACGGCGCGGATCGAGCCACTCGCGCAACCGCTCGAGTGAGGGCCGCAGCAGCAGATACGCGAGCTTCGCAGTGAGGCTGCTACGGAACACCTGGCGCAGCAGATCGCCGATCAGCTTGAGCGCGCCCTCGCCGGTCTTCAGCGCGACGTTGCCGGTGAAGCCGTCGGTGACGACAACGTCCGTGGTCCCCGCGGCTATATCGTGGCCCTCGACGAAGCCGACGAATTGCGGCGCGACATGGCTGGCGCGGAGCGTCTCGGCGGCGAGCCGCAGCGTGTCGTCGCCTTTCAACTCTTCGGAGCCGACGTTGAGGAGACCGATGGAAGGTGCGGTCAGCCCGAGCACGGTGCGGGCAAACACGTCACCCATCACCGCGAACTCGACCAGGTTCCGGGCGTCGCAATGCACATTGGCGCCGAGATCCAGCAGCACGACGTCGCCGCGCGCCGAGGGGCCGATGGCGGCCATGGCGGGACGGTCGATGCCGGGCAGGGTCTTTATGACGATCTTGGCGAGGGCGAGAAGCGCGCCGGTGTTGCCGGCCGTGACCACGCCGGATGCCTCGCCGCTGGCCACCGCGTCGATCGCGACGCGCATCGAGGAGCCGCGGACTCGGAGTGCGGCGGTGGGCTTGATGTCGTTGCCGATGGCCTCGGGGGCGTGGCGGACGTCGCAGGCTGCGGCCGCGCGTTTGTGGCACTGAAGCAGGGGGGTGAGCCGGGCCTCGTCGCCGACCAGAAGGAAGCGTGCGCCGGGGTGCCGTTCGGCGGAAATCTCGAGTCCCTCGACGACCATGGAAGGCGCGCGATCGCCGCCCATGGCGTCCACGGCCAACGTGTAGGTCGCGGTCAAGGGAGGAGAAAGACCACGCCGTGTCCGGGCGTCAGGCGCGAACAGCGCCCTTCAGCGCGTCTCCGGCCGGGACAACTTCGCGTCCATCATAGTAGCCGCAATGGCTGCAGACGTGGTGGGGCCGCTTCAGTTCGCCGCAATTCGGGCATTCGGCATGCGCCTCGTGGGGAAGCGCCTCGTGACTGCGACGCATGCCGCGACGGGACGGCGAGGTCTTGCGCTTGGGAACTGCCATGGGACAACGCCCCTCCGGTCTTGGTGACGCCCTGCGACCCGGCTAAGGGTCAAGGGAACCGTCACAATAGGTGAACAGTGCAGGATCGGGGCGTCTAGCAGAGGGTCCGGCGGGTCGCAAGGGAGGTCCGCCGCCCAGGCGCTGACCAGCGGCAGCGGCGACTGCTTGCCAGCCTTGTCAAACGATCGACTCATGGTCTTCCCGTCAAGGCGATCGCGTCCTGCCCCGGAGCGACAAAGTCCGGTATGGGGCGCAAGTCCCCTGATCTCCTCGTCTTGCCGGCGCTGTGGCGCGAGGCTAGTGGTGCGACTGTGCGGCAGGCGCTTCAGCAAAACACGACCGCCCCCTGTCAGGGGCTGAAACCGATGATCGGGTTCGCCGCGTCGCTGTTCGCCGTCTGGTGCCAGGTCCTGCTCCTTGCCACAATCTCGCTGGCGCCCCCGAGTGTCGCGGCTCGTCCGGTCGCGAACCCGCCCATCTGCCACACCGACCGTGGATCGCAGCCGGCGCAACGCCACCCGGGTCATCCCGCGCATAACTGCGTCCTGTGCGTGGTCTGCGTATCGAGCGCATCGCCCCTGGGCACCCTGCCACCGATGCCGATCCTGCCCGACCGGCAATTCGTTGCCAGCGCGCGTGGCAAGGTGACGCAACCGCAGGCGCCGCCGCTCCGACTGATCGCAGCGGCGCAACCGCGTGGACCCCCCTCCCCGATCTGACTCTGCGTTTGCCGATTCAAATCAGTGGAGCCTCAAAGTCATGTACAGGCGTTACCTGCTGGCCGCGTTTGCCGGCGCAAGTCTGACGACCGCCGCTCGCGCCGAACAGTCTGATATCCGGATCGATCATGCCTGGTCGCGTGCCGCGATGGCCGGGCGTGAGGGCGTGGTCTACCTGACCATCACCGACACGGGCGCACCCGATGCGTTGACCGGCGTGACAACGCCGGTCGCCGCCGAAGCCGCACTGCACCGCAGCTTCGACGATCATGGCGTGATGAAGATGCGGCCGGTGGGGCCTCTGCCGATCGAACCGGGCAAGCCGATAACGCTCGCCCCAGGCGGCTACCACATCATGTTGATGGGTCTTAATCGGGCGCTGAAGCAGGGTGACAGCTTTCCGGTCACGCTCAGCTTCGCCAAGGCGGGCCAGGTGACCGTCACCGCGATTGTCGGCAAGCAGCCATGACCCCGAAGATCGAACAAAGTGCGCTGATCGAGGCGGCCGACCACGCGGCGCGCCACTGGCGATCTGCGGATCCCTGTCCGCTGCATGTGGGAAGCGATCTGCACCGTCAGGCCGCCTGTCGGATGTTCCATGAGACGTTCAATCCGTACAAGCCGTCGGTGATCGATTGGCCCCAGCTCGATCGGGCAGCGCTGGAGCGGCTGACGAGCCTGCCGATCTGGGACATCGCGGTGCAGACCGAGGGCAAGGCGCGGCTGCGGATGCAGAGCTATGCCGCCAGCCTGGCGGACGCGGACTGGCGTGGGGCGCTCGAGCTGAACGGCTGGGAGGAGGGACGCCACAAGGAGGTCCTGGCCAATCTCGTGCAGGCATACGGCATCACGCTGGCGCCTGAGCCGGTGTATGCCGAGCCGCGGGATCCGGAATGGGCGTATCTGGTCACCGGGTTCAGCGAGTGCATCGACAGCTTCTTCGCATTCGGTCTGTTCGAACTGGCGCGACAGTCGGGATATTTCCCACCGGAACTCGTCGACACGTTCGAGCCGGTGATCCAGGAAGAGGCGCGGCACATTCTGCTGTTCGCGAACTGGCTCGCATGGCATCGGCGGTGTTTGTCGTTCTGGAGACGCGGCTGGTTTGAATTGCGGGTCGCCGCGGTGTGGGTGTTCCTCGCCTGGGAGCGCATGGGGATTGCACGCGGCCTCGGTGGCGGCGACAGCAAACCAGCGGACAACAACTTCACGCTGACCGGCAGCAAGTCCGTCAGTGACGTGGACATCAGTCCGGCGGCGCTCATGGCGGTCTGCCTCACAGAGAATGATCGACGATTTGCCGGCTATGACCATCGGCTGTTGCGACCGACCACCACGCCGGCGATCGCGCGGCTCGTCTGTCGGTTCGCACGACGCCCGCAGCGTGGCGCGGCAGGAGTTCCTCAATGACGATCAAGGTTGGGTCCGACGCCCACAAGGAGCTGTTCTGCCGGCAGTTCCTGGAGACGCACGAGCTGTACGATCCCGCGGTGCTGCCATGGCCTGAGCTGGACGACGCACAGCTTGACCGGCTTCGCTCGGTGCCGTTCTGGCAGGAGGTGTACCACACCGAACGTCGCGCCGGAGCGATCGTCGCGGCATTCACGCCAATGGTTCAGGATCCGCTGGTGCGTGAGGCCGTCGCCTTGCAAGGCGTGGAGGAAGCGCGGCATGCGCAACTGCTCCGCGTCATGATCGATCGCTACGGTCTCGCCGCGACCGAGCAGCCGCTGGAGGCGTTCCCGGCTAACCTGGAGACCGCGTTCATCGATTTCGGATTTGGTGAATGCATGGACAGCTTCCTGGGATTTGGGGCCTTCAAGACCGCGCGGCAGTCGGAATTCCTGCCGGAGGGCATGTTCGAGATATTCGACGTGCTGATGCACGAGGAAACACGGCACATCGTCTTCTTCATCAACTACATGGCGTGGCGCGAGGTGCAGCGTGGACGCGGGGCGCCACCGCTCCGCGCACTGACCTCCACCTGGTATTATGGCCGCGCGCTTCGCCGTTTGCTCGGCATGGCTCGCCGTGGCAAGGACATCAACGACGGCAGAGATTTTGCGATCACCGAGGCCAATATGTTCCTCGACGGCTTCAGTTTCCGTCGGTTTGTCGAGGACTGCTACTCTGAGAACGGGCGCCGCATGCGTGCGTTCGATCCGAACCTGCTGCAGCCGCGTCTGCTGCCGGCGATCGCCAACATGGCGGTGGCGGGCCTGCGCACCTGGGACCGGCGACGGCCGTATCTGCGGAAACAGGCATGATCGCGTCTCACGGTGCGTCTGAATGAGACATTGCTGCATCGGATGAGACGACCGCGGCTTGCGGTGTGCGTCCGGACGAGTTGGCGCGGTGTCGCGCAACCGCGGCGGGTTGGCAAAAAAAGTCCGGGCCGAATTTCGTACAGACTTACAGTAATGCGTCAGAAAAGTTCAATGGCATCAGTGGCCTTGGTTCGAAGCAAAAATTTTGACTTCTGCACGGCTGGCAAGCCGAAGGCCCTGTGTCTCGACTTTTCGGCCGAAGCCGGGCCCCATCTGGGGCTTCCCCAGAAACGCTCGGAAATGCATGACGGCAGCGCCCGCTGCCGAAATCCTATCTATGCAAAGGAGGTGGCAAATGAATAGGCTCGCTCAATGCCATTGCGGGTCGCTTCGCGCGAGAATATCCGGCGACCCTCTCATGGTGAGCTTATGCCACTGCCGCGATTGCCAGCGAAGGACTGGAACATTGGCGGGCAGTGGGGCGATTTTCGAGAAGTCTGAGGTCGCGATCGAAGGGGATCGCAAGGTTTTTGAACGGGATGGACAGGAAGGGCGCAAGGTTCGCTTCCACTTCTGCCCGTCGTGCGGAACATCGTTGTATTGGGATGGAGATTTCCGGCCAGGCTGGTGCGTCATCGCTGTTGGCGCATTCGCGGACCCGACATTTCCACCGCCCTCGGTGTCTGTCTTCGAAGAATCGAAGCATGCCTGGCTTCAGCTTCCCGATGGAATGAAGCATGCTCAACGTGGGCTCGTCTCGTCGGCGGCAAAGGTCGTTGGCGAGCCGCGTGACGATTAGCGCAGCCCCGTCTTGGAGGGCGGTCGGGCGTGTTGTAACAAGCTTATGAACATCCGGGCCCGGTTACGGCATCACATAGGCGGCGTAGTATCTTTCTCGGATCGTGAAGGATTTGGCACCCATCAGCGATCACGCGCCGGGTTCCGGGGTCGAGTGGGTTCACTTCAGCCCATGAGGGCGAGGCGAAACCGAATTCGATCTCGCCGTGGTTCTTTTCAAGCCACAAGCGGCGCGACCGGAGTTCCCCATAATCCTCATCCTGCCACTTCTGCGGTCGAGCACCCACAGCGTTCCAGTCAATTGTCTCGAGCCATGCCGTTTCCACCCGGAAGGCGCGCGGATTGGTCGCGATCAGCACAAGGTCAATATCAGAGGCCGGACCCGCGGATCCGCGTGCGTGTGAACCAACGAGAGCCACGGCCTGAAGCGTTGGCTGTGCCTTCGCCCAATCGGTAATAATCTGAATAATGCGCTTGGCTTGCATCCAGGCAGCCTAGCCGGTCTTGCTGCGGAAAGCTTGATTTATGCACCGAGACCGGACGAGGCATTGAGGCGTGCCACATGGCTGGTTTTTGGCTATATTTGCCTGGTTGCGTCACGTTCCGGGAAGAGCGCCGATGCCTCGCGCAATGACGTGTGAACGTATCAGTGCCACCGCACTTGCATTGTCGCTGGCGGCGGCGACAACCGCCACGGTAACCGCAGCACCATCAGCCGCATTGGTGCAGGTTGCTCCGCAGGCGTTCGAGAGCAAACAGCCTCTCTTGGGGTATCTGACCCGGCCGTATGGCAAAGGACCATTTCCGGCTGTCGTCCTCTTGCATGGCTGCGCGGGCTTTGGACCGCGCGAAACGCACTGGGCCGATCAACTCCGGTCATGGAGTTACGTGGCGCTCACCATCGACAGCTTCACACCGCGAAACATGGCAGACTGCAATGGGCCGACATCCGGCGTTGAAGTCGACGCCTTTTCGGCACTGCAATACCTGACAACAAAGCCCTTCGTGATTCCGGATCGAGTGGCCGTCCTTGGTTCTTCACTCGGTGGTGTCGCTGCGGTTGGCGATGTGGAAAGGAATTTGTGGCAACAGATGTATCACGTGAAGTTCCGTGGAGCTGTAGCGTTCTATCCGACATGCACCGGCGACAGTGGTATGGTCAGCGTACCCACGCTGATCCTGATCGGCGAGAAGGATGATTGGGCATGGGCACATGCCTGCCGAGAAATGACTGAAAATGCCACCAAAAAAGGTGCCCCGATCAAACTTGTCGTGTATCCTAACGCGACACACGACTTCGACGTTCCCGCAACCGGCCCATATCAAATTCTTGGCCATCACATGTCTTATGATCCGGAAGCAACTCAAGACGCCGAGAAGCAGGTGCGGAATTTCCTTCACGACGTGCTGAACCGACCGGGTTTGGCAGCGGCAACCCCTTCGGCCAAGTGAGCATTTGCGCCTGTACCACAGTCTGGCGACGGGCGATACTGCGGGCCACAGAGCGCCTTCCCCGCTGGTTGTCGCCCGTCATGCGGGCTGGCACCCTCCTGCCATGGAGATACGAGATGCTGTGGCAGAGGACGCGCATGCCGCTTGCAGAGTGCTGAGGCGCTCGATAGCGGAATTGTGCCACGCGGATCACCGAAATGACCCGGCGATTTTGAGCCGATGGCTGGGAAACAAGACCCCTGAGTTCTTTATGTCGTGGATCAGCAGGAGATCCCCACAGACGCGCGACAGATGGTCACGTCCACTCGCTGGCGCCGACCTTTGTCAGGCACCTTTGACCCGCCGTGCCAACAAAGTGAGACACAGACCCCCTCGAAGTTTAGACCCGCCGGGATGGAAGGATGCTCTCACTCACGCCCATTGTTTAGACGCCGAACACAATCGACCTGCGCCAAAAGCCGTGACTAGACGGGCGGGGATAACTGGACGTTCGATACGGCGGGTGGCCCAAACGATGGATCCCGGAGGACCGCAGTCAACCAAAACCCGGCCTTCCGCCCGCTTGCCTGGATATTCGCAGCGCCGATCAGGATCGCGATGTCTCTGGCGGGAGGGGTCTGTCGAGTAACACTTGCTCGCCTGGACCGAGCGCCTCGGCCAACGTTGCCGCGACGAACGCAGTCTTGGCATTCATATAACCAGAGATATCGTCATCGAACGCCGCGGCCAGATCTCTCTTCAGCTTCGCGTAGGCGTGAACTACCTCGGGATGGTTGCGCAAATAGTCACGAAACAGAAGCCGGCGCCGCCACCGGGGATGGTCTCCTTGCAAAATATGGAGGTGGTGTGTCCATGGCCCGGAAGGTCCCTTCCGGAAGAAAAGCTCGCCTGGCAATCGGGCCTCGTACTGCGGCATGTAAGCATAACCCAGCGCCTGAACCGGCCCGACGCAGCTTGATCGTGCATCCGCGAGGGCGCGTACGCTTAACTGGATATCGATGATCGGCTTGGCAGCCAAACCTGGCACGGCCGTACTCCCAATATGCTCGATGGTCAGCACAAGGGGGCCGAGCGCGGTAAGAAGGCTCGTGCGCTCCTGCTCGAAGGTCTCCGGCCACGCCGGATTGTAATCTGAGACCACAATCGACCCGCCGCTATATCGTTCCATGTAAGCTCTCCAATGCGGAATCAGCCTCCAAGATCGTAGCCCCGTCGGGCGCCCGCTTTCCACCCACTGCGGTCCTACTCACTGAGCGCAAAGAACTCGGTGATGGCAAATTCGCTTGGCCCAAGTCCGGTAGCAGCCATCACGTAATCACGCCTAAAGGCCGGACATAGCTGTGTCAAAGTCGTTGACACGTTCCGTGACGCCTACTTTAGAGGTCGAGCTCGACGGCGGTTCTTGGCGTTGAGCAGCAGATGAGTGCGTTGCCTTCGGCTGGTGAGTCCAACGGCTCTGGCGCATAGGCGAGTTCGCCTTCGATCAAGCCACTCTCGCAGCTGTGGCATACGCCGGTTCGGCAAGCCCAACGCACGGGAACGGCGCAGGCTTCCGCCAATTCGAGCAGGCTGCCAAAGCGGACGTCCCAGGGCACGGCGAGACCGCTTCGCAAGAACGTCACGATGGGTCCGCCGCCCTCGCGGCCGGCAGGACGATGCGGTAAGGCCGCGGCGACGCCGGCGATGCCCGGCGTACGAGTGGGCGCTGGCCCGAACAATTCGACATGGACCCTGGGCCAGGGAATGCCCCATGCCGCCAAACCGTTCTGGAAATCCTCGAGGAAGCGGGGTGGGCCACACAAATAGAAATCGGCGTCTTGGGGAATCCCCAACTCGTGGAGCAATTGGAGTGAAAGATGGCCAGGTCGATCGAAGTCCTGGCCAAGCAAGTCTCCCGGCGCAGGCCGACTGTAGATCACGCAGCGACGCGACGCCCGCAGCGCAACAAGCACATCGTCTGCCTCCTTGGCGAACGAATGGTGCGCCCGATCGCGGGCTGAATGCAGCCACCAAATCGGCCGAGACGCCCCGGCGTTTGTAGCCGCCGCACCATGCAACATCGCCAACATCGGCGTGACGCCGACACCGGCGCTGATAAGGACGACGGGCGTCGCACCGGCCGCGAGCATGAACGAGCCACGTGGAGCGCTGATCTCCAAGCGACTGCCTGCCCGGACGCTTTGATGGAGAAAGCCGCTTGCGAGGCCCTCGTTTTTGACGCCAATCCGATAGTTGGAGGTCCCGGGCGAACCGCACAGCGAATAGCTTCGCGTGACGGCGGGAGCGTCCGGATCCGGTCGCACGCGGACCATGATGTATTGGCCGGGTAGTGCCGGTGGTAGCGGCGAGCCATCATCGGCCGCCAACTCGAACGATCGGACGTCCTCGCTTTCCTCGCGCGAGGCAACGACCACAACCGGGCGGAAGCCTCGCCACGCAAGGGGCGCCGACGCGCCTAAGCCGAGGCCAGCGTTGCCCGTTGTGCCTCCCGCTTCCGCAGCGTCGAGCAGCGCCTGCATCGAGCCTTGCCAGTCCTTGCTGAGTGCCGGAATTCGGACTGCGCGGCGCAAGCCTTCGGGCGGGTGCTCGGCCGAATAAAGCAGGGCATCGATCTCGGCGACCGTCATGCGTTCGGGTCCGTCAGAGAGTTTCTCGATGCGGTCGCCGGCGCCGATCTCGCCTTCCTGTATGACCCGGAAATAAAATCCGGGCCGATGGTGCGCAACCAGCAGCGCAGCAATCTCCGGATGGTTCAGCCTGATGCCGACGCGGTAGCAGGTGTCGCGTGGCTGGCTGACCTCGACGACGGCGCCGCCTATCCTGAAGCGATCGCCGATGCAGACCTCGTTGTCGGCGAGGCCCTCCACTGTGAGGTTCTCGCCGAAATTCCCGGCCACGAGATCCGACCGCCCAAGATACTTCGTCCAGTACCGGTAGGAGTTCGAGCTGGTACACCATAATCGCACGTTGCTCGCCGCCATGGCCGCGGAGGTCCCCCTGGCCGTCGCCATCGAGGTTCAGCCGGCGGGCGAAAACCCGGCCCGTCACCGGCGTCTTCCAGACCGCCGTCCGGACAGTCCTGCCCTGCCATGCGACTTCCTTGGGAAGTCCGACATTGACCGAAACGATCATGCCCATCATGGAACCTCCAGTGCGGCTGCCATCGGAGGCAGCAGTGTGTTTAGAAGGGAGTGCAGGTCAAGACGACACGCAGTGCCCCAACGCCACGGTCGGTTGGCGGAGCGGCCAACATGGGCCATGATCCGGCCTTGATGGCCGACGAGAAGTCGATCTGGACGGGACTGAAACGCGGGCTTGCTCGCCGCTGCCCCAATTGCGGCAAGGGGCAACTGCTCAGAGGGTATTTGACCATCCTCTCGCCCTGCGAAGTCTGTGGCAACGACAACGCGGCCTATCCGTCCGACGACTTCCCACCTTATCTGACCGTCTTTGTTGCCGGTCACGTCATAGTCGCGCTCTTCGTATGGACGGACAACGTCTATGAGCCTCCGCTCTGGGTAGAATTCGCGATCTGGCTGCCGGTGACGCTCCTTATGTGTCTCGCGTTGCTGCCGTTTATGAAAGGTGCGGCGGTCGGCTTGTGCTGGGCCATGAATATCGTCCGCCAGGAGTTGGCGACGTGACCTCCAGCGAAACCGGCCTGCCAGTCCTCGAGTACCAGGAGATCAACGCCCATCTGCGGACAAACACGACAGCCTTCGTCAATTGGTTCAGCTTTTTCCTGACATTCAGCCTCGTGGCGGCCATCGCCTTCCTCGCCATCGGCGAGTATGGACAAGGGCTACGAGGGCTCGCGCTGCGGTATGGAGTGCCGATCGCCTGCCTGTTGCTGCACGTTATAGCCCTCGCCGGCATCTTGATCTTTCGGCACTACGTCACCGCGGCACATCGCAAGCTTGATGAGATCGTCAAGCTTCTTGGCGACACCGGCGGCTCGCCGGTCCCGGTGCGATTCACTCTATGGATGACCCACCTGATGGCGGCAGGGTTTGTCGTGTCGTATTTCGCATGGTTTTCGTTGCTCTTGCTTCCCCGAGACTGATGGCCATCCGATCAGGTCAGTTCAACTGGCTCGGGGAATAAAGCCGGGCACGCCTGTCTCCACTACCGTGTTGAACCGGAGGTTCGTCTTGATGCCCTCCCGCATCTCGCGCATGGCGTCTTCAGGCAACGCCGATATCTCAAAGTTCTCTCGGATGCGGTGAGGTGTGGTCGAAGTGGTCAGGCAAGCAGTGCCGCGTTGTACGGCCCAGGCCAGCGCAACTTGAGCCGGCGTCTTGTGGACGCGCTGTGCGATGCCTGTGATCACGGGATCGTCCAACACTTTCGGACTCATGCCATGACCCAACGCTGCAAACGCCAGCACTACAATCCCGTGCTCTCGACAGAAATCGAGCAGGTCCCATTCAGGAAGGTACGGATGGGATTCGACCTGCACCACGGCAGGCTTGATCCGCGCTGCCGCAACAATCTCTCGCAGCTTCTCCAACGTAACATCGGATAAGCCGATCGACTTGCACCGGCCGTCGTCAACGAGACGCTCCAGCGCCCCCCACGTCTCGACCAACGTCACCCCGCGATCATAGATAACCTGACCGCGCTCGTCCCTCGGGTCCTGCTCATCGCCGGGCTGAAAGGCAAACGGCGTATGGATGAGATAGCAATCGACATAGTCGACTTGCAGTCGCCGGCAGCTCGCGTCAAAGGCTGGCTTGACCCGCTCAGGGCGATGGTTACTGTTCCATAGCTTCGTGGTAACGAAGACCTCCTCCCGTCGAACCGTCCCCTCCTTGAACGCTGCCTGCATCGCATCACCAACCGCCTCTTCATTGCGATATCGCTCCGCGCAATCGAGATGTCGAAATCCCACGTCCAATGCGGTCTTCGTGGCTTGTTCGGTCACGACAGGATCCGGGATCAGCGTGCCAAACCCGACGGCAGGGATCGCGCCGGCTCCGTGGGTTAGAGGGATCCTCGTGTAGCGAAGTGTATCGGAGGTTGCCATGCTCAAACTCCTTTGTTCGAGGCCCAGACGCTGCATAAGCGACGGATCAGTTCGATGCAGCTTCCGCATCTCAGTGTACCCGTTCGATAGCCCTAGCGCCATGAAGAGGACGACCGCGATCGCAGTGACGAAACAAACTGTCGGCGGAGGTATGCTTCCAGTCACGACGAGTGGTAGCCTTGCGACACTGTCCCCTTCACCCCTTGCAACGGGTGCCCGACATGACCGAGCAAAATAACAAGCAAGGTTCGATCAGCGCGCAGCCGACAACGAATGGCGATGCTTCGGCTACGGACGACACGCCGTCCGCGCAGGCATCGCCGCAGGCTAGCCCCGTACCGCAGAAAGCCCAAAAGGCTCCGCGGAAGCGAAAGCTACTGGCCGGTGTGCTCGGCGTTGCTGTCCTGGCGGTTCTCCTGGTATTCGGCATCCCGTGGGTCAAAACGATGCTCAACACCGTCTCCACGGACGACGCTTACGTGAATGGCCACGTAACGTTCGTGGCACCCCGCGTGGCAGGACAGATTTCCCGCGTTCTGGTGGATGACAACAACCGTGTGCGCAAGGGAGATATCCTCGCCGAGTTGGACAAGGAGCCGTACCGGATCGCGGTCTCCGAGAAGCAGGCAGCGGTCGACACCGCGAAAGCAGACCTGCAGGCCGCCAACGCGGCGGCACGCGCGATCGAAGCGGAGGCCATGAGCCGACGCTGGGATCTGCAACACGCCGTGGAGAATGTCGATAACCAGGTCGCGCTGCTACACGCACGGGTCGCCACTATCAACAAGAGCAAGGCCGCACTGACGCTGGCGCAGGTTGAATTCGATCGGGCAAAGCAGCTCGTCGTCAGAGACGACGTGTCGCGTGAGGTGTACGACCGGCGGCAAGCGGCGCTGACGACGGCTGGCGCGGAACTCACCCAGACCCTGGCCGAAGTCTACCAGATCCGCGTCTCGCTGGGGCTGCCGGCGCAACCTGAGGGGGGCGGCGATCTCGGCCAGGTGCCGGCCGATCTCGACGAGACGTTTTCGTCCGTCCTCCAGGCGCAGGCGGCGCTCATTCAGAGTGCCGCGCAACTCGGCGTCGTGCACTCGTTCGACCAGGGTCCGAAGGCGATGCTCGACCAGTTCTATAAACTGGGCGACGTCAACACCACGTTCGCTCGCTATGCAGCCAATGCCCCGGCCGTCAAACAGGCCGAGGCGAAACTGGAAGCCGCCAGGCGCGATCTCGCGCAGGCCGAACTGGATCTTCGCTACACCGACATCATCGCGGAGATCGACGGCGTCGTCACGCGCCGCAACGTCAATCCGGGCAACTTTGTTCAGGTCGGCCAGAATCTGATGGCAGTTCGCTCGCTCAACGAAATCTGGGTCGACGCCAACTTCAAGGAAACGCAGTTGCGCGATCTGCGTATCGGGCAGCCGGTCGATCTCGACGTTGACATGTACGGCGGCAAGCACGTCTTCAAAGGTCGTATCTCCGGCTTCACCGAGGGGACCGGATCAACCTTGGCATTGCTGCCGCCGGAGAACGCCACGGGCAATTTCATCAAGGTGGTCCAGCGGTTGCCGGTCCGGATCGACCTCGTCGATTACAACGCCGATCAGACACCTCTGTTCATCGGCACCTCAGTCGTTCCCTATGTCTACATCAACAAGCCGGCAAGCGGACCCGATGCCGGCAAGTTTCTCCAGACCTATGTGCCGCAGACCAATATCGCGCCGTCTCCGAGCCCCGGTCCGACCGCAAGCGCGTCGGGCACCCGCTCGTCAGGCGCTGGGCAATGAGCGGCACAGTCGCGTCGTCGGCACCCCTGAATTCCCCATCCCGCGCGGCAGTAAATCCCTGGGTCGTCGCCGCTGTCGTCGTGGTGCCGACCTTCATGGAGGTGCTCGACACCACGATCGCTGTCGTGGCGCTGCGTTATATCGCGGGCGGGCTGTCGGCCACGGTCGATGACGGCGAATGGGTCATCACCAGCTACCTTGCCGCCAACGCGATCATCCTGCCCATCACCGGCTGGCTGATCGCGCATGTGGGGCGCCGCAACTACTTCCTGCTTTCCATCGCCGTATTCACCCTCGCCTCGGGGCTGTGCGGCATGGCCACGAGTCTCGGTCAACTGATCCTGTTCCGCGTGCTCCAGGGTCTTGCCGGCGGTGGTCTTCAGCCGTCGAGCCAGGGCGTGCTGCTGGACGCCTTCCCGGTCGAGCGGCAAGGCATGGCCATGACGCTGTTCGGCCTGGCCGCACTGATCGCGCCAGTCGTCGGTCCCACTCTCGGCGGCTGGATAACCGACAGCTACTCCTGGCGGTGGGTGTTCTGGATCAACATCCCCGTCGGCCTGCTGGCCCTGGGCGCCTGTGCCATCACGCTCCGGGACCCCGAATACCTCACCGCACAGCGCGTAGAGCTGCGAAAGCGGCCGTTCAGCTTTGACGGCGTTGGTCTGTCGCTGCTGGTCATCGTCATCGTCTGTTGGGAGGTGGCGCTCAGCAAAGGCCAGGAATGGGACTGGCTGGGCGACCCGTTCTGGCGTGTGCAGATGCTGGTGATCCTGTTCGCGGTGGGCCTTGTCGCGCTGATCTTTTGGGAACTGCGCCATCCGAGCCCGGTGGTCAATTTCCGACCGCTGAGAGAACGGAACTTCGCCGCCTGCTGCATCATCATCTTCTGCGCCTTCGCGGTGCTGTACGCCGCCAGCACATCGCTGCCTGCCTTGCTCCAGTCGCTGTTCGGCTACGATGCATTGAGCGCCGGACTGGTCATGTCGCCGGCCGGCTTCTTTGCCGTCGTCACCATGCCGTTCGTTGGGCGCGCGCTCGGCCGTGGCGTCGATGCGCGGTGGGTGATCGCCGCGGGTCTGCTGACCATGGCCGCGGGGAATTACTGGATGTCGCAGATGAACCTGGACATCAGTCCGGGGCAGGCCGTCTGGCCGCGGGTGGTGCTGATCATCGGGCTTGCGATGTGCTTCGCTCCGGCAAACGTGGCGGCTTACCTCTACACGCCACTCGCACTGCGCGGCGCGGCGGTCGGCCTGCTGAGCCTCCTGCGCAATGAGGGCGGCAGCGTAGGGACCTCGATGGCGCAGACGATACAGGAACGACGCGACCAGTTCCACAGCCTCCGCCTTGGTGAATCGCTCGATCCCTTCAACGCGGCTGCGAATTCCTTCCTCCATCAGGCAACCGGACCGTTCCTGCAGCAGACCGGAGATCCGGTCGCGGCGCAGCAACTGGCCTTGCAGACGCTCGCAAACCTGCGCCAGCAACAGGCATCGGCGCTCGCCTATTTCGACGTGTTCTGGGTGCTCGCCATTGTCATGGTGGCACTTGTGTTCGTTGTGCTGCTGATGAAACGCTCCGTCGCAGAGAAAGGCGCTCGGATCGGGGGCGAGTAAGGCGAGCACACGCCGCGTGAAGGAGCTGCCATCAGAAGAAGGCCTCGTCAGAAGCCGTCTTCCAAGATATGAATCTCACTGAGCGCGCTGTCCAATAGGGCAACCCCTATTGGATCACCGGCAGCCCCGTCTCACACAAATTGCTCGACAGATTTGAGACCCGTGGTATCGTTCCGCCATAGTTTCATGTGAGACAGAGTTCGCCATGCTGATCGGCTACGCGCGCACATCATCGCTTGCCCAAGTCGCCGGTCTCGAAGCCCAGGAGCGGGAGCTTCGCGCCGCCGGGTGCGACAAGATTTTCAGCGAGCAGGTCTCATCAGTCGCCCAACGCGAGCAGCTTGGGGCGGCTCTGAATTATGTCCGCGACGGCGACACCCGGCTGAAGGAGGAAGGCGTCAGGCCCTCGGAAATCGCCAGCAGACTGGGGATCGGACCAGCGTCTATCGGGTGCCGGGCGACCAGACCGCCCTTGATCAGGTGGCTGCTTGATTGCCGGCAACGCCATCACCGCCTCGGTGCTCAATAGAGACAACATGGGAGAAAGTGTAATGCATCACCGTAGCCTGCCACCCCGATGGTCGTATCTGGCCATTCCCTTGTTCATGCTTGGCGCCTGCGTACCGCCTCAGCAGTACCGAGAACGTCTCCCACCTCAACTACGGCGCCACTGAATACAGTACGGACCTGGCGCAGTGTCGGCACCGTAGTGCGACGACGGTGGTGAGCACCCTGGGCTATAATGTGCAGTCTGGTGTAGGGGTGGACGAAGTGAAGACCAACGCCTGCATGGCAACACAGGGATGGCAGCAGGCTCCGCCCTCGGTTACTGGCATCACTCCGCTGTAGCTACGCCCTACGCCAGCGGCAGGCTCTGCCCATCCAGTCGGCGTGGCCGCAGCCGCCGTGGGGGTCTGGAGTTCGGCATGCATTTCGCGACCAACTTCGTTTTCGAGGAAGGCGGTGACGTAGCACCATCGCAGTTGATCATGTCACACCAGCTCACCGAGCGGCCATTGCGGTCAACGATGATCATGGCACAAGCGTTTCCACTATTGCAGCCGATCTCTGGCAAAAAGGAAGTTCGTCGCAATTCGTTTTGTCTACGCGTCAGCAGCACAACGCCACAGGCGCAGAAGCGCAGGCAACCTCCCTCAAATGCTGGACTGCAAACTCGGCAGTTGCCCAAAGGCCACATGAACGACAGAAAGATCGGCTGCTCATGCTGGGGTTGCCCCAAAAGGCTGGGATGCGATTGACAATGGTGGAAGACGCGTCAGAAGCAAGCAGATTCTGACAAAGGACGGGCTATGATACGGGCAAAACCACGTCATCTCTTGCTAGGAACCGTTGCGACGTTGGGCATTGCGTCTGTGGCGCACGCGCAGATGCCGCTGCCCTCCTTGGAACCAGCACCACCGCTCAGCGGGCTGTATATCGGAGGCGGGGCGGGGTTCAATTGGTTGCAGAACCAACATCTGATCAACGCCACCGGCACGGCGGGAAACGCATCCCTGCAATCTCATTTCGGGTTGGCTGGTATAGGCAGCGTCGGCTGGGCCTTGCCCAATGGTATCCGTGTCGAGATTGAAGGCGACTATCGCAACAATCAGTTCGCACATGGGCTTAACTTTGGCTTCCCGGCCCGCGCCGGCGGCAGGGAAATGAAGTACGGCCCGATGGTCAACGTGCTGTACGATATGACCAATCTGTTGGCGCAGACCACTGGTCTGACCGTGCCCTACTTTGCGCCGTATATCGGTGTCGGTGTTGGCTACCAGTGGGCGCATCAGAGCGGGTTTACGGCGTCCGGCACCACAGGGTTCCCCAGTGTCGCCTCGAATGACACCTACGGCGCGATTGCGTATCAGTTCATCCTCGGTGGCGCGGTGCCGATCCCGTCGGTGCGTGGCTTGGCGATGACCGTCGAATATCGCTTCTTCGGCATGGGGTCACGCAAATACAACGTTGCAACCCAGGCCGCCTTCGATGCCCCAGTCACCTTCGGCACGGCGAAGCTTGGTAATGACTTCAATCATTCCGTGATGATTGGTTTGCGTTACAACTTTGGCCAGCCACCACCGCCCCCGCCGGCCCCCGCGCCAGTTCCAGCAGCAGCGCCAGCGCGGTCCTATCTGGTGTTCTTTGATTGGGATAAGTACAACCTTACAGATCGGGCGCGCGAGATCATCGCGGAAGCGGCGGCCAACTCCACCAAGGTGCAGTACACGCGGATCGAGGTGAACGGCTATACCGATACATCGGGCACGCCGCAGTACAACCAAGGACTATCGATTCGTCGCGCCAAAGCGGTTGAGGCGCAACTGATTGCGGACGGCGTCCCGAAGAATGCGATCACCATTCAGGGCTTCGGTGACACGCGCCTCCTGGTGCCGACTGGTCCAGGCGTGCGCGAGCCGCAGAATCGTCGGGTGGAGATCGTCATCCGTTGACTTGCTGGCACTGTCGCGAGAAGGGCGACTTCCGAACCAACATTACTGGGGCCGCGTAACAGCGGCCCCTTTTGTTTGGACTGATTGTACTCTCAAGCTGGAGACAGTTCACACAGCCCATCACGCTCGCTGACTCACAGGATTATATTACTGGTTCGCAAGGATAACTGGGAACAAATTCCTTGACACAGGCCGCCGGTCTATGTTCCTTGTTTGTTCATGTCCGCCACCGAGGCCACCACAGCCGCCCCCAAACCCAGCCGTGCCGGCCGGCTCATCTGCCTCGTCCGCCAGCTCATCGACTACGGCAGGCAGCTCGCCGCCACGCTCCGCGACAACCAGCACCCGTTCAGCGCCAGCGACATCGCTTTGATCCTCGCGCGCATCACCCGCGGCCTCCTCCGTGCCGAGGCACTCGAGGCCAGGGTCATCCGCACAGCCGCCAAACTGGACGCCGAGCCCGCGCCGCCACGCACTCCCTCCCACCGCCGATCGCCACCCGCCAGCGCCGCCGCCCGGTCCACCGAAGCCGCCACCTCGGCCCTTGTCCCCGGGCCTGACCCGGCGATACCCACGCCCGAGCAGATCGCCGACGAGGTCCGTCGCCGTCCGATCGGCGCCGTCATCGCCGACATCTGCCGCGACCTCGGCATCACGCCGAACCATCCGTTGTGGCGGGAGCTGAGCCATCTCATCATTCGCTACGACGGCAACCTGGCCAACTTGGTGAAGGACATCATCGATCGGGCATTTCATCGCGCCGCCGCATCCTGGCCTCTCGCCTGGCCCGCGCCGTCTCTGCAATCACCCGCCCCAGCCGGCACCGGCCCGCCCTGATCCCGGCATTCAAACCCGCGGGCGCGGCGTCGCAGCCGCTCAACACGGCCTGGACTACAACGCGATATCCGTGCCCAGGTGGAACAGACAATCGCCCCGCACTGTGCGCCCAGGAATCCGCTTGCACAGCACGAACCCGTCATGCGCGAAATTTGCGGTGACCGGCTCCGCCCACGGCGTCTCCGGCAGATGGATGCGTGCCGCCGGCTGCCCCGCGCGCACCATCTCGCCCAACTCCACGAGCGGTTCGAACAGCCCCTGCTCAGGCGCATAGACGAAGTAATCGGAGCCACCCACCTCCAGAAACCGCGTCGGCCCATCGGGTGCGATGCGATCCGCGCCGGGCAGAATGCCAAGATGCACCAGCACGTTGACCACGCCGCGCTCGACCATGCGCAGCGCCGAGCGCGTGACGTGGCCCGATCCGCCGGCCTCGGTGCCGAGGCAGATCACGCCATGACGCGCGGCACCACCGGACAGCGTCTTCGCGCCGCCCTGATTGGCCTCCGCCACATACGCGATCGGCGAGCCGAACGCCTTCAGCGCCGCGACCCCCTCCGCCGTGCTGCCGTCGCGCTGCCAACCGCCGAACAGCGCGGACGGCACATACATCAGCGACGACCCGCCGGAGTGCAGGTCGCACACCAGGTCGGCCATCGGCACCAATTCATGTTCGATGTGATAGGCGATCTGCTCCGTGATCGTCCCGTCCGGATCACCCGGGAACAGCCGGTTCAAATTGCCCTCGTCGATCGGCGATGTGCGCCGCCCCGCCATCGCGGCCGGGAAGTTTGCGGCCGGCAGGATGATCACGCGCCCCCGGATGCGCGCCGGGTCCAGTGACTTCACGAGATTGCACAGCGCAACCTGGCCCTCGTACTCGTCGCCGTGCGTGCCGGACACGAACAGCGCGGTCGGGCCGGTGCCGTTCTTCAGCACTACGATGGGGATCGGGATGAAGCCATACGCCGAGCTGTGCACCGAGTGGAACAGCCGCAGAAACCCGTGCTGGCGGCCGTTCCGGTCGAAGTCCACGTCCGCGACGATACGGCTTCCGCTGGTGCCTGCCATTGCCCGCTCCCTGTCCGAGGGCCACGATAAGAGCGGGAGGGCGCAGGATGAAAGATCTCGAGATCGTATTCGACCCGTTGCCGCCCGCCTCATTGCGCGAATTCATTACCTACCGTCTGGGCATGTTCAATGTCGCGCGCACCGGCTTCGATGAATGGCATCCGATCGGCTTTTTCCTCAAGAGCGCGCAGGGCGAGTGGTTGGGCGGCCTGCTCGGCGACACCTGGGGCGGCTGGCTGAATGTCCGCTTCGTCTGGCTGGCGGAAGTGGTGCGCGGTCAGCGCTACGGCACGCGGCTGATGGACGCAGCCGAGGCATACGCGGCGAGCCGCGGTTGTTTCGCTGCCTTCCTGGATACCCACAGCTACGAGGCGCTCGGGTTCTATCAGAAGCGTGGCTACGAGGTGTTCGGCCAACTCGACGACTGTCCGCCCGGTCACACGAAATATTTCCTGCGCAAGCGGCTTGCCCAGTCCTGACTTGCGAAACCCGGTGCGCCAGTACATAGTCCTGGGCATCCGCAACAAACTGAAAGGAGGTGATCCAGTGTCTCATTGTCTCTTCGTGGCGCCGTTTGCCGTGGCCTGGATCTCCGACGCTCGCGTCGACGTCTAGCCGCACTAGGGCAACGACGCCCGCAGACAATGCCGAAGGCTCCGGGGGGCAACCTCCGGAGCCTTCCTCATTTTCGGCTATCTGTTCACTGCGGCCGGCGCTTCATGAAGGCTGCACGCAGGCAGGTGGCGACCATCTCGCCGCGCTGGTTGAACGCCTGATGCTCAAACTCAACCACACCGGCCTCGGGTCGCGACTTCGACGCGCGCAGCGAGCGCACGATCGAGCGGGCGCGAATCGTATCGCCATGAAACACCGGCTTGGGGAATTCAACCTTGTTCATGCCGAGATTGGCGATGGTGGTGCCGAGCGTGGTGTCGCCGACGCTCATGCCGATCATCAGCCCAAGCGTGAACAGCGAATTGACGATGCGCTGCCCGAATTCGGTGGTCTTGGCGAACTCCTCATCCAGATGCAGCGGCTGCGGGTTCAGCGTGAGTGTGCTGAACAGCACGTTGTCCATCTCCGTGACGGTGCGGCTGAGTGCGTGCTCGAAGGTCTGGCCTTCGTGGAAATCCTCGAAATACAGGCCGGCCATGGTTGGTTCTCCTCGTTACACCAGCTTCGCCTCGAACGGCGGCACTAGGTCGGGTGAATCGAACTCCAGCACCCAGACATCCGGATCGAACCTCACCTGCCGCGCGACATAGGCGTCGGTTGCCGCCTGGTCGACGGGCGCCGCACCCGTGCCGCGCATCCACGCCAGCGCTCCATCGCTCGCGCGCACCTGCGACAGCACGCAAAGTCCGTCGCGCCCGCGCAGCACGACCAGCACGCCGCCAGAATCCGCGTCGCCCCTGCGCAATACGACGCCGGACCGGCCGTCCCGATCGGCCATGCGCAGCGCCGCCTTCACCCAGATTCCGGCCTTCAACCGCGGCTCGGCCATGACACCTCCCCGATCGCGTGAGCATTGTGCAGGATGGGGCGCATTACAACGCGAATCGAGGCCCCCATGCGACGGCTTGCCGTTTTGCTTGTGCTGCTCCTGACCACCACCGCGGCGCGCGCCGAGGACGCGATCAGCTTCGGTCTCGATTGGGTGGCGGAGGCGGAATACGGCGGCTACTACCAGGCGCTCGCCACCGGTATCTACGCCCGGCATGGGCTGAAAGTGACGATCCGCCAGGGCGGCCCGCAGGTGAACCAGATGCAGCTCATGATGGCCGGGCGCCTCGATTTCAACCTTGGCGGCGGACGAGCGATCGAGTTCGTCCAGCAGAACCTGCCGTTCGTCGCGGTCGCGGCGATGTTCCAGAAGGACCCGTCGGTGCTGATCGCGCATCCCGGCCAGGGCAACGACAGCTTCGCCGCATTGAAGGGCAAGTCGATCCTGATCGGTGCCGATACGCGAGCAAGCTGGTGGCGCTTTCTCGCCGGCAAGTTCGGCTACACCGATGCGCAGATCCGCCCCTACACCTTCAATCTTCAGCCGTTCCTCGCCGACAAGACGTTGGTGCAGCAGGGCTACCTCGGCTCCGAGCCATTCGCGATCGAGCAGGCCGCACATTTCAAGCCGGTGGTGCTGCTGCTCGCCGATGCAGGCTATGCGGGCTATGGCAACATCGTCACCACCAGCACGAAGCTGGTGACCGAGAAGCCTGACGTCGTTCAGCGCTTCATCGATGCCTCCATCGAGGGCTGGTACTCCTATCTCTACGACGACCCCGCACCGGCAAACCGGCTGATCAAGCAGGACAACCCCGAGATGCCGGACGCGCTGTTGGCCTACGGCCGCGACGTGATGAAGGCTCACGGCATCGTCGATTCCGGGGATGCCTTGAAACTCGGTATCGGCGCGATGACCGATGCGCGCTGGGCGGAGTTCTATCGTTCGATGTCCGATGTCGGCATGTATCCCAAGGGGCTCGACGTGACGAAGGCGTACACGCTGCGGTTCGTCGACAAGCGCGTCGGAATGGAGATGAAGAAGTAGCGTGTTCTCTTGTCACTGATATGCTGCAACTCACCTCGGTAGGCCGGCGCTTCGGCGCAGTAGAAGCGTTGCGCGACGTATCGCTGACAATCGACGCGGGCGACTTCGTGGCGCTGCTCGGACCATCAGGCTGCGGCAAATCGACACTGCTGCGATCGATCGCCGGATTGGACCAGCCGGACACGGGCCGCATGATCTGGGATGCAGGTCACCAGCCGAAGCCGGGCGAGATCGGCTTCGTCTTCCAGGACGCGACACTGCTGCCCTGGGCAAGTGCCACCGACAACGTGTTCCTGCCGCTGCGCATTGCCGGCATTCCGCGCGACCAGGCAATGCCGCAGGTTCACCAGGCACTGCACCGCGTCGGCCTCGACGGCTTCGAAGCCGCGCGTCCGCGGCAACTCTCCGGTGGGATGCGCATGCGCGTGTCCATCGCTCGCGCCTTGGTGACCCGCCCGCGCCTGCTGCTGATGGACGAGCCGTTCGCCGCGCTTGATGAATTCACCCGTCACAAGCTTCAGGAAGACCTGCTGTCGCTTTGGCAGGAACTCGGCTGCACTGTCATCTTCGTGACGCACTCGATCTACGAGGCGGCGTTCCTCGCGCGGCGTATCGTATTGATGACTCCGCGTCCGGGGCGGATCGATCACGAGATCGCCTCGCCGCTCCATCCCGGTGCGGCAGCGCGACTTGATCCGGCCTATGCAACGCTGGTGGCGCAGGTGACACGCGAGATGCAGCGCGCGCTTGCGGCATGAAATACGCCCCTGCCCTGTTCGGCGTCGTCGCGTTGCTGGTCTGGGAAGCGATCGTCCGGATTACCGACGTGCCGTCCTATCTGGTACCTGGGCCATCAGCAATCATCGCGGCGTTCGTGGCCGATCCCGCAGGACTGCTGTGGTCACTGGGATCGACAATGCTGGTGACGTTTGCCGCATTGCTGGTCGCCGCCACACTGGGCGTGGTGCTTGCGGTGGGGATTGCATCGAGCCGATTGCTTGCCGCGGCGATCCAACCATGGGCAGTCGTGCTGCAGGTTACACCGATCGTGGCGATCGCGCCGCTGATCATCGTCTGGGTAGGCAATCCGTTCGCCTCACTGGTGGTATGCGCGACGATCGTCGCGTTCTTTCCGGTGTTCGCCAACACCGCAGCGGGGCTCGCATCAGCGCCGGCGGAGCTTGCCGACCTGTTCCGGCTGTACGGCGCAGGTCGGTTCGCGACACTGTGGCTGCTGCGCCTGCCGGCAGCCCTTCCGTACTTCCTCGCCGGCCTGCGCATTTCGGGCGGCTTGGCGCTGGTCGGCGCGGTGGTGGCGGAGTTCGTCGCAGGGTCAGGCGGGTTCGCATCAGGGTTGGCGTATCGCATTCTGGAGGCTGGCTATCGGCTACAGGTCCCGCGCATGTTCGCGGCACTGGTACTGCTGTCGGTTGCCGGCATTGCGATCAACTTCGGGCTCGGCGCATTCGCCGCAGCGGTGATGCGCCGACGCGGCGACGCCTAATTCGCGATCCTCGAGTAACCCCGCACTGGACGCTGCACCTTTGGCTGCAGCGTTCCGCTCGTCAGCAGTGCCAGCAATCGCCTGGCGGCGGGACTGAGATAGCCGTTGCGGCGATGAACGGCGGTGATTGGAATCGTGGTCTGCATTGCCGGTATGTCGAGCGCGACAAGCGCGCCCTGCCGAAGCTCATCGCGTACGCTGCTCTCGGGGACCAGTGCCAAGCCGAAGCCCGCCTGCGCCAAACGCTTCTGGGCGGTAAGGCTGTCGATCAGAGTGACGTCGGCGCCGTTGAGCCCAGCCCGAACCAGTTGGCGTGCCAGGGTCTGACCGGAGTCCTGCTCCCCGGACGTCGGCGGAAAACCGACCCATCGCTCGCCGGCCAGCAGATGCGCCTGGCGGACCCGACGGCCTGCCAGACGGTGTCCGGGCGCTGCTACCACCAGCATGGCTTCGCTGCCCGCATCCAGCGAGACGAGTTCCGGCCGATCGCTGCCATAATAGCGCAAGCCCAACGTCGCATCGCCCCGCCGGACCAGGTCGGTCACCTCGCGGCTCGAGGCAGTCTGGAGTTCGAGCCGCACATCCTTGGCGCGCTTCGCGAATTGGCGGAGGGCGTCGACGATGCGCGTATCGGCGAGCGTACCGACCAGAGCAAGCGAAATCACGCCCTCCGTGCCTGCCTGCAGGCCACGCACCGCATCGTGCCCATCCCTGAGCGACGCCAGTGCCGCCTCAGCGTGCGGCAGAAAGACGCGCCCGGCCTCGGTCAGTCTCGCGCGACCACGCAGGCGCTCGAACAATGGTGCGCCGATCTCGTGCTCGAGAATGCCGAGGCGACGGCTGATCGCAGGCTGCGAGCGATGCAGCCGTCGCGCCGCGTGCGTGAAGCCGCCCAGCTCGGCGATGGCCACGAAGGTTTGGATATCAGCGATATTCATCGATCAGTTTTCCTGATGCGACTTGCTCGTACTATGCATTGGACAATGAACATGGTCGGGCCAAGATTGCAAAGAATGCTGGAATTCAGCAGATGAAGGAAATACCGACATGCGCACTCAGGCAGAGAAAGCCGCCGCGTTCCGCGCACTGCACGAGCGGCCCGGCGCATTCATCATTCCCAATCCGTGGGATGCCGGCACGGCAAGATTGCTGGCAGCTTCGGGCTTCGAGGCGCTCGCCACCACCAGTCTGGGACTGGCCAACATGCTCGGCCGCGCCGATAGCGCTGTGAGCCGGGCCGAAGTAATCGCCAATTGCCGGGTGATCGCTGAGGCGACGGACCTCCCGGTCAATGCCGATCTCGAGAACTGTTTCGCGCACGAGCCCGAGGCAGCGGCCGAGACGATCCGGCTCGCCGCCGAAGCTGGCATGGTCGGCGGCTCGATCGAGGACTACAGCGGCGATCGGACCAAGCCGATCTATGATTTCGATCTAGCCGTCGCGCGCGTACGCGCGGCAGTACAAGTTGCACACGGCCTGCCGGTACGCTTTGTGCTCACTGCGCGTGCAGAGAACCTGATTCATGGACGCGACGACATGGCCGATACCATTCGCCGCCTGCAGGCTTTCGCGGCAGCCGGCGCCGATGTGCTGTATGCGCCGGGACTTCGCCATCTCGACGAAGTGCGCGACGTCGTGGGCGCGGTGAATTGCCCGGTCAACGTGGTCACCGGGTGGCTCGATCCGGACATCACGCTGGCACAGCTCAGCGAGGCTGGCGCCAAGCGGATCAGCGTCGGTGGCGCGCTCTCCCGCCTCGCGCTGGCGACATTCGTCGAGGCGGCCCAAGCCATGCGGCAGCAAGGCTCCTTCGCGTGGATGCGCGACATGATCGGAACCTCGGAGCTGCGGCGAATGCTCAAGGCCTAGTGCTGTCGTTGCGAGGTGCGCAGCGACGAAGCTATCTCGTTCGATGGTGAGACTTTATGACCGGGTTTGCTTCGTCGACTTGCTCCTCGCGATGACAATGGCTCGCGCTGAGGCAAGGCCTTTGGATACGAAATGATTGGCGAACTTGCATGGCTGGCGGCAAGCGTCATGGTCGCCGGCGTGGTCACAGGCATCCTTGCCGGGCTGTTCGGCATCGGCGGCGGCGCGGTTATCGTTCCGGTGCTGTTTGAAGTGTTCCGTGTTCTCGGCGTACCTGAGGCCGTGCGCATGCAGCTCTGCATCGGCACCTCAATGGCGATCATCGTGCCGACGGCTGTGCGCTCCTACCGCGCACACAAGGCGCGCGGGCTCGTGCTTCCGGAGGTCATGCGCCGCTGGGCGATGCCATCGGTGGCGGGTGTCGTCGTGGGGTCGGCTCTTGCTGCGGTCGCGCCCCCCGATGTGTTCAAGCTGGCATTCGTACTGATCGCCTGCCTGATCGCGGCAAAGTTTCTGATCGGGAGCGACGGCCTGGTCCTGGGCAACGATCTGCCCGGCCCCGCTGCGATGACTTGCTACGGCTTTGCGATCGGCCTCGGCTCCTCGCTGATGGGAATTTCCGGCGGTTCGCTGGTAACGATGACTTTGACGCTTTACCGCATACCGATCCACAGCGCAGTGGCAACGGCCGCTGGCCTCGGCGTGCCCATCACACTCGCCGGCACCATCGGGTATATCCTCGCCGGCCTGCCGCATCAGGCACTGCTGCCGCCACTGTCGCTCGGCTTCGTCTCCATGATCGGCGTAGTCCTGGTCGCGCCACTCTCAAGCTGGGTCGCGCCGTTTGGCGCCCGCCTTGCCCACAGACTACCGAAGCGCAAGCTCGAAATCGCGTTCGGCCTCTTCCTCCTGCTCGTCGCCTCGCGTTTCCTGGCAAGCCTCGTGATTGCCGCGATCTGAGGTCAACGTTCCAGGGATTTGAGGAAATCGACAACAGGTGCCGCCCCGACACCTCCCGCCTCGGCATGTGCAAGCAACGGAATGCCATGCGGACCGCGCCAGTTTCGCGCCTGTGGTACCGCCGCGATCATCGCGCGTACGATGTCGAGCTGCCCAAGCATTGCCGCAGCGAAGATGTCTATGCGCGCGCCCCGCTCGAGAAGATGCAGCGCGATGTCCCGACGGCCCATATGCGCGGCGGCACCCAGGCCCGTCTCCCAGTCGCCCGCGCCCCAATCCCATGCCGCATTGATCAGCGCAGGCTCTCGTTCCAGCAAATCGCGCACACGCGCAAAATCGCTATGGGCGTGATTGACGAAGTCCTGAACCAGCGCAGGTTCAATCCTCGGCTTGTCTACCATCCGATTACTCCGCCGCCTCTCTCCACCCCGCCGACCGCACCACATGCTGCAACCGGTCTCGATACGCGGCCTGCCAGTCGTCCGCCGCCAAAATTGCCTCACCGCTTCGCACCTGCCTAAAGATGTCCGGCTGATCCACACAGGGGGGCGCCGCGCTCTTCTCGCGCAACGCCCGCGCCGCCATCAGCAGGCGACGCCGCGTGCGCGTGATCATCTGATCACTCGGCGCGAGATGCTCGAACGAATGATCGACGATCTCGCCCATGCTCTCGGTGATCGCCTGGTCCTGCATCGCGATGTGCGTGATGCCGGTGTAGATCACGTCGTTGCGCTGAGCCTCGCGATCGATCAGGTAGTCATTCGCCGCATTCTGCACCGGACGCCAGCGGCCGAACCAGTCGGTGGTATTCGCCTGAAGCTCCGGCGCCGCCGTCGAGCCTGGGATCGGTGCGCCGCCTGCCAATGCCGCCGAGCGCGAGGCCTGCTTCCAGGAGAAGCCGACGAACATCACATGCGTGTCGTCCATCGGCACCCAGGCGCGCGCGATCACGCGATCCATGAAGTCGCCCTGTGGGATAAAGGTCCAGAACGGAAACGCGAAGTGCGCGAAGCGCCAATAAGTCCTGTCGTCCTCGGCCGCACGGAAGGCACAGTACATCGTGCCCCAGTCTGTGTCCGTGACATGATAGTCCGGCGCACGGTTGCTGACCTGGTACATCAGCCAGTTGTCCGGATCCACCTGCTCAGGCTGCACGGAGCCGACATGCAGCCAACTGAAATGCGACGTGTCGATGTCGCCTTCGAGCGCCTGCAGCCAGTTGCACTCGCGCTGAGTGAACGTAATGGAAAGGTCGCTCTCCGGCAGCAGCGTCGCCTCGATTTCCGGCATCGACGGCGCAGCCTCGCGCGCGCCCATGTATACCCAGATCACCCCCGCCCGTTCGGTGACCTTGTAGGTCTTCGCATGAACCTTCTCGCGAAAATCCTGCTCCGGCGGGAGGTTCGGCATGTCGATGCAGTTCCCCTCGGCGTCGAACTTCCAGCCGTGATAGACACAGCGAATGCCGCCCTGCTCGTTCCTGCCATAGAACAGCGACGCACAACGATGTGGGCAGCGATGGTCCATGACACCCACCCGACCCGCGTGGTCGCGGAACGCGATCAGCTTCTCGCCCAGCAGCATCAGGCGCAGCGGATCGCCGCCCGCGACAAGTTCCGAGGACTTCACGGCAGGCAACCAGTACTGCCGCATCAGGTCGCCCATCATGGTCCCTGGACCGACCCGCGTGAGCTGTTCACTTTCGATCGCGTTTGTCATGGCATCTCTCCCTGCCGTTATCGTCGGCCGACAGTTTGCTGCTGACAAGCCCAAGCGGCCTGCCTTAGGATAAATTTGACGGCGGGCAAAAGAGCCGGCCGGCAACCCGTGCGTGCCATTCGCGCAGGCGGGTGCTGACGCACGTACGTCGTGGTCGAAAGGGAGCGCAGCCGAGCCGAAAATTTGCCGTCGAACAAAAGCCGTCACCGAAGTCGTCACTGCGCTTGCGCGACCGCCTTGCCGGACCTGACGAACATGGGAGGACGCAATGCTCGAACACCTGGAGCAGCAGAAGAGGCTGACAGGCAATCAATGGCGGATCATCGCCACGGCCAATCTCGGCGACATGCTCGACTTTTTTGATTTCTTCCTGATCGGCTACGTGCTGGCCTTCATCATAGGCTCCTGGAAACTGACCTTCGGCCAGTCGGCGATGATTCTGCTGGCATCAGGTCTCGGCGCAGTGCCGGGGGCGTTCTTCTGGGGCTGGATGGCCGACAAGATTGGCCGCCGCCGGGTGTTCATGGCCACTGCACTGAACGTGGCGATCGCCACGGGCGCCATGGCATTCACACCCGATCAAGGTGCCTGGATTCCCGGCTGGCTGTTCCTGGCGTTTTTCCGCTTCTTCGTCGGCTTCGGCAATGCAGGCCTGATCGCCGTGGACATCCCGCTCGTGCAAGAGTTTGTCCCATCGTACAAGCGCGGCTGGGTGAGCGGCATGACCACCGTGCTGCTTCCGGCGGGCAACATGCTGGGTGCCGTGTCGGGCGCGTTTCTCGCACCCGTGATCGGCTGGCGCGGCCTGTTCCTGGTCGGCCTCGCACCCGCATTGCTTGTGCTGATGATCCGCTTCTGGGTTCCCGAGTCACCCCGCTGGCTGCTTCGCATGGGCCGGATGGAAGAGGCACGCAAGTCGCTCGCCTGGGCATTGCAGATCGATCCGCGGCGGATCGATCTCCCAACCAGCATTCCCGAGGACGTCAAGGCGGTGCCGTGGATACAGTTGTTTCGCTATCCCCGCAGCGTTGCGGCGTCCTGTCTCACCGCGATCAGTCAGACCGGCGGCGTCGGCCTCCTGCTATGGATCACCGCGCTGCTCGTGATGGTACTGCAGATCACACCGGCCGAAGCATCCTACCTGATGATCTATGTCAGCCTCGTCGGCATTGCCGGCCGCCTGTTCTGTTCGTACCTGTCCGATGCGATCGGCCGCCGGGCATCGGGCATGCTGATCGGCTACGCCGGTGCGATCACCATGGCACTCGCCGGTTACCTGAACAGCGTTTGGCTCGGCGGCGTGTCGATGTTCTTCGTATTGCTGATGTGCCAGCGCTTCTTTGGCGACGGCAGCTACGCGATCATCGGTCCCTACATCGCCGAGGTCTGGCCTGCCAGACTGCGAGCCAGCGGCATGGGGCTGGGCTACGGCGTCGGCAATCTGGGCAAGATCATTGGTCCGCTCGGACTCGCACTGATCATTGGCTCGTCCAACTACGTCAGCCCGAAGGCGACGCTCGATGCGATCGTCCCGGCGTTCCTCTTCTTGTCGTTCTGGTATGCGCTGGCTGCGACCGCATTCTGGCTGGTCGGGTTCGAGACCAAGGGACGCTCGATCGAGGAGATCGACGCGTCCTTGACAGCAACCGCGGCAGCGAAGGCGTCGGCTGCGCAGTCCGGCACCGCCGCTATTTACCGCGGGTTGTGAAGCGCTTCACGCGAGCCAGATGCCGCATGGTTATGTTGGAGGCGACAACAACAACCCAACCCGCATGAGGCTCTGAACAAATCGTCTCATCCGGAACGAACAACGAGGAAAGCCATGATCACCATAACCGGTACCGTAGGAAGCAGCGGCAAGTATCTCGTCACAGGAAGCCCCGTGGACGCACAGGCGAACAGCGTTCTGAAGCTCGCGTTTGAGAACAAGACATCCGGGACCAATCTTGGCCTGTTCGCCGGCACCGAGGCCGACTTCGCATCAGGAACCGGAGGCACCCAATTGTCGGATTCGGGCGGTCCCGGTTTTCAGTTCCTGACGATAACCGACGCCCACAAGCTCTCGGGCAAGATCATCTTCGTTCGCCGCGAAGTCGGCTCCGCCGATTCGCAGTTCGCGCTTTCGATCGAATAGACACCGGGGCTACTGCCCCGGTCCCCCGAGCCCTAGCCCTGCCACACCGAGACGAGGTCGCGGACCTGCGGCCTCGCCGCCGGTGATCCACCGCCGACCTGCGTGCCGAGGTACAGGAAGCCGACGATATCGTTGTCGGGATCGAGGCCGAGCGCCTGCTTCACCGTCGCATCGTAGGCCGGCGCGCCGGTCTTCCACATCGCACCGAACCCCAGCGCGCGCGCGGCCAACATGATATTCTCAGTGGCCGCGGCGGCCGAAGCGAGCTGCTCCACCTCGGCGATCTTGTGGCCGCGCTGCACCGTCGCAGCCGCCACCACGATGACCGGCGCGCGCATCGCCTTGTCGCGCTCGCGCTGAAGCATCTCGGCCGAGGCATCGGGCTGCTGGCGACGCAGGCAATCGGCCATCAGCTCGCCGAAACGCTCGCGCTTCTCCTCCGGCACCACAACGAAACGCCACGGGCGCAACCGACCATGGTCCGGCGCACGCAGCGCACTTTGGAACATTTTATCCAGCGCCTCCTGGTCCGGGCCCGGCGAGGACAGTTTCGTTGCGGACTCTCGGCCGACCAGCAGTTCCAGCGCTTCCATCTCGGACTCCTCCAACGGGTCAGTGTGTAATCGGACCGTCGGCCTTCTTCCACGCGTCGATGCCGCCATGGACGTGGCAGGCGGTGGCGAGGCCCGCATCCTGCGCCGCCTGTACGGCCATGGCCGAGCGCTCCCCGAAGGCACAATAGAACACCAGGCGCTTGTTTGTCGCGCTGGCCAGTTCGTGCAGCATGCCGCCCGCCTGAATGTTGCCCTGAAGGTCCGGATAGGGCGCGTGCAACGAACCGGGAATAACGCCGTGCTTCTCGCGTTCGGTGCGCTCTCGCAGGTCGATCAGCACGATGTCGCGGCGACCGATGAGGTCCCTCGCCTGCTCCGCGGTGACCGCCCAGCCGCGGCGGGCTATCTCCTGCTGTGCGAGGCCCTGGCGCATATTCGCCGGCACCGCGACGTCCATCATCTTCGGGTTGGACAGGTTGAGATTGTTCATCAACGCGGCGTATTCGTCGACCGATTGCACCTGCAAGCGGGGATTGTAGCGCTTCTCCTCGCCGATCGTGCTGACCGTGTCGCCTTTGTAGTCGTGCGCCGGGAACACCATGGTTTCGTCGGGCAGGCGCAGCAGGCGATGGAAGATCGACTTGTACTGCGCGCGCGGATCGCCGTTCTGAAAATCGGTGCGGCCGGTGCCGCGGATCAGCAATGTGTCGCCGGTGAATACGCGGTCGGGCATGATGAAGCTGTAGGAATCATCGGTGTGGCCGGGGGTGTAGGCGACATCCAGACTGATGCCCTCGATGCCCAACCGGTCGCCGTCTGCGATGCGCATCGACACGACGTCGACGTTGGATTGTTCGCCCATGACGGTAATGCACCGCGTGCGGTCGCGCAGCGCGCCGAGACCGGTGATATGGTCGGCGTGCAGGTGGGTATCGATCGCCTTCACCAGCTTCAGGTCCAGTTCGCGGATTAGCTGGAGATAGCGATCGACCTTCTCGAGGACGGGATCGATGATCAGCGCCTCACCCCCACGGCGGGAGGCGAGCAGGTAGGTGTAGGTGCCGGACGTCGCCTCGAAGAGCTGACGAAAGATCAAAATCGCCTCCCACGGTCGCCTCAGGGAAAGAGCTACCTCCCCTGATATCATTCACGCCAAGTTATTTCTATTGAGGGATTGCACAGCAGCGCCGGGAATTCACCAACTTCGATCTGCAGGTCAAAAGGCACAGCAGGATGACGGCGGCCCGGGGGGCTCATCGGAACCGTCCATAGTGCCGTGACCTTAGCCCGTGCATCTGCGGCGGGGTTAACCGTGCGCTAACCAGAGACATGCGACGATATGCCGATGAGCGGAATTGGTGCCGTCGCGCCCGCCGACAAACCCGCGCCCCCCGAGGCGCGCCAGCCATTGGAACGCGACGGCGGAAAACGGTCGCTGCCACGCCGGCCACGCAAGCAGCAATCAGATGACGACATGGTCGAGGCAAAACCGCACCAACTGGACGTCGAGGCTTAGAACGCCGCCAGGCGAACCGCAGCGCCTCGAGGCACGGCTTCCGCCTACGCGGTCAGGGCGATCGCGGCGGCGGCCTGGCATGGTTCGATCACCGGCAGTCCGATCGCATCCTCGACCGCGACGCGATGATGCGCCATGCCGGTGCAGCCGAGTATGATCGTTTCCGCGCCCGCCGCAGCGCACCCACGCGCCGCCTCAATCAGACGGGAGCGCGCCGCCTCTGGTTCCAGCAGCGTGTCCATCGACACGTTCAGGGCGACTTCGGCGGCCAATCGACCCTCGAGGCCCATCGCGCGCAAAGCGGCGACATGGCGCGCCTTTGACGCATCGACAATCGCGATGACCCCGAACCGCTCGCCGCGCGCCACCGCCGCGGCGACAGCACAGCGGAACACGCCAAACACCGGCCGTCGAGTCGTTGCGCGCGCCGCCTCGATACCGGGATCAGACGCGCAGGCGATCACGTAGGCATCCGCCGGCTCCCGCTCGATCAGCCGGCACAGCGGTTCCACCACACGATGCCAATCGCGCCAGTCGTAGATCGCCGGCGGTCCCTCGCGCAGCGTCATCACGTCGAAATCAGGCCCGCCAGCCAGACGGAACGGTGCCAGGGCTGCCGAAATGCCATCGGAACAGGTAACCGATGAGTTGGGGTTGACCACCAGAATACGAGCCATGCAGATACAGTCCGCCCTCTGGCCTATCCGATCAAGCGGACCGATATGGAGTCGCGACGGCACTCGACCTGCAAGGACACCGACGATGCCCCCGATCCGCTGGCAGCCCGATCGTGCCACGCCGAAACCGCCCTGGCCGGTGCCGTCATTGGCAGTCGCGCTGGGACGTGGCTTCCTCGGTCGCTGCCCAGCCTGTGGCAAGGGACGGCTGTTTGACGGCTTCCTCCGCGTGGTCCCTGAGTGCACGCACTGTCACGCCCCACTCGGCTTGGCACGCGCAGACGACGCACCGCCGTACTTCACCATTCTGATCGTCGGCCACATCGTGATCCCGGCAATGCTGATCATGCAGAAGATGGAGGACCCGCCGACCTGGCTGCTGTCGGTGATCTTCGTGCCTCTCACGGTGATCCTGGCGATCGGACTCCTTCGCCCGGTCAAAGGCGCTACCGTGGGGTTGATGCTGACCTTCAACATGCTGAAGACCGACGTTGAGACCGGATGAGCCAGCCCCCGTCCGGCATTGTTGAGGGGCGCTTGTCCTGCGTGGTACTGGACGGAGACGTTCCATCAAGGCTCCCGCCTGCACTGGAAGCGGACCGCGCTCAGGCCGTCGCCGATCTCGCGGCGGAGAACCATTTCGTGCCGCTGACCGCCAGGTCGGGTCCTCCGGTGCGCGGACCATTCGTCCTGCACCTCGCCGTGCAGCAAGGCAGGCTGGTGTTCGACATTCGACGCGGCGACGACACGCGTGTCACTATGATCGGTCTGGCGCTCGGGCCCTTTCGCAGGCTGGTGAAGGATTATCAGCTTCTGGTCGACAGCCATATCAAGGCCGTGGAAGAAGGCCGCGCCGAGCGCATCCAGGCCATCGACATGGGACGGCGAGGCCTGCACGATGAGGGTGCAGGGCTGATGCGCGAGCGGCTGGGCGGCAAGATCGCCATCGACTTCGCCACCGCGCGACGGCTGTTCACGCTGGTCTGCGTGCTGCACCAGAGGGTCTGAGGCCGATGCGGATCGACGGAGTGCCTTACAGAACCATCTGGGTTGATCCGGACGATGGCTGGTCCGTCCGCATCATCGACCAGACCAGGCTGCCCTGGGCTCTGGAAATCGTTCGGCTGACCGACGTGTCGGAGGCAGCGCACGCCATTCGGTCGATGCAGGTGCGCGGCGCACCTTTGATCGGCGCCGCGGCTGCCTATGGGCTGTGTCTTGGATTGCGACAGGACCCATCGTCGGTGGCAATGGAGCACGACGCTGCGCTGCTGGCGGAAACGCGGCCGACCGCGATCAATCTGCGCTGGGCGCTCGAGCGGATGCTGACCCGGCTGCGCAATACGCCCGCCGAGCAGCGCGAGCGGGTCGCGTATCAGGAGGCTGCGGCGATCGCCGACGAGGACGTCGCGCAGAACGAGGCGATCGGCCGGCATGGTCTGCCGTTGATCGAGCAGGCAGCGAAGCCCGGCCAGCGGGTGAACATCCTGACGCATTGCAACGCGGGATGGCTGGCAACGGTCGATTGGGGCACCGCTCTGGCGCCGATCTATATGGCGCATGATGCCGGCATCGATCTGCATGTCTGGGTGGATGAAACGCGTCCGCGCAACCAGGGGGCCGCGCTGACCGCGTGGGAGCTTGGCCGACACGGGGTCGCGCACACCGTGGTGGCCGACAATGCCGGTGGGCACCTGATGCAGCACGGGGAAGTCGACCTCGTCATCGTCGGCACCGATCGCACGACCCGACGTGGCGATGTCGCCAACAAGATCGGCACCTACCTCAAGGCGCTTGCGGCGCACGACAACGGCGTGCCGTTCTGGGTGGCGCTGCCTTCCACCACGATCGATTGGACGGTGTCGGACGGGATCGCCGAGATCCCGATCGAGCAGCGTGGTGCGGTCGAGGTGACCGACGTCACTGGACGCACGGTGGATGGCACCATCGCCACGGTGCGCGTCGCACCGGTCGAGAGCCCCGCCGCCAATCCGGCCTTCGACGTCACGCCGGCACGGCTGGTCAACGGTCTGATCACCGAACGCGGCAGGTGCGAGGCGAGTGCATCCGGATTGGCTGCCCTGTTTCCCGAACGTGCCTGACCGCCCACGCGGGCCGACGTCGAGGGGGGCTCTCACACTGCTGGCTGTGGTTCTGCTTTCTGCCTGTGCTGCACCA
Source organism: uncultured Alphaproteobacteria bacterium (assembly GCA_963812505.1). GTDB lineage: Bacteria > Pseudomonadota > Alphaproteobacteria > Acetobacterales > Acetobacteraceae > JAMXLO01. The sequence continues at coordinate 115,783 of CAWEVM010000003.1, read as the reverse complement.
CGCCCGCCGCCTGACTCGCACGTTCCCCCGTTTGCGCGCATCCCGTATGAGCCGATCTCGCGCACCGCCGTGGCGGCGATCGCACTGCGCGAATGGCGGCTGTTCGGCTCGACGGTCGATGATAATCCGCCCGGCGGCTATCGGGCGGCAACACCCGAGGACAAGCCGGAGCGGCAGCAAGGGCTTTGGCAGCGCGTCGGCGAGTATTGGTGGCTGGCGATGAACGCCGGCGATCCGGACGCAGGCTGGACCGGCAAGCACGACGCGAATGGTATCGCTTTTCCGGCGAGCGAGGATGGCACCTACGCCTGGTCGGCCGCGTTCGTCTCCTACGTCATGCGCATCGCCGGCGCCGGAGCGCGGTTCCCGTATTCCGCCAGCCATTCCGATTACATCGACATCGCCGCGGACATGGCAGCGGGCCGGACGTCGGGCTGGCTGGTCATTGCCGAACGTCCCGAAGCGTACGCGCCGCAACCAGGCGATCTGATCTGTCTCGGCCGTGGCAGCGCACGCGAGCTCCGCTATGGCGATCTGCCGGCGGGGCATTTCCCCGGGCATTGCGACATCGTGGTAGACACGTCGGCACCGGGTCAGATCGGCGTCGTCGGCGGCAATGTCGATGATGCAGTGACACTGAAGCACGTACCGGTCACCCCGGATGGCAAGCTCGCGACACCTGACGGACAGGTCGTGGACACCCGCTACCCGTGGATGGTTGTGCTGCGCCTCAACGTCGGCGTGCCGGTAGCGTAATTCAGGCGTTGGGGCCGACAGGAGATGGGCCGGCCGCATCGACAGCATCCATCTCTGCATCCGAAAACACCCGCGAGCGCGTGATGAAGCGCACGCCTTCGGCAGCCTCGAGAGAAAAGCTGTCGCCGCCATCCGCCACCACGTCGATGGTGAGCTGGCTGTGCGCCCAGTAAGGGAATTGTTCGGCGCTGACGTAGAACGGACAATCGGCGATTACACCAAGCAGGACGTCGCGCGCGCTGACGCGGAAGCCGCCGCGGCGGAGACACATCGGCGCACTGCCCTCGCAGCAGCCGCCGGACTGGTGGAAAAGCAGCGGACCGAATTGATCCCCCAGCTGTCGCACCAGCCTGGCGGCCGCCTCGGTGACCAGCACCCGAGGCGGCACGACGTTCAGCTCAGAAGAAGCCAAGCGCGTTCGGGCTGTAGCTGACCAGCAGGTTCTTGGTCTGCTGGTAGTGGTCCATGATCATCTTGTGTGTCTCGCGGCCGTAGCCCGAATGCTTGTAGCCGCCGAACGCCGCATGCGCCGGGTACATGTGGTAGCAGTTGGTCCACACGCGCCCCGCCTTGATCTCGCGTCCCACTCGATACGCCACGGTGCCGTTGCGCGACCAGACGCCTGCGCCCAGGCCATAGATGGTGTCGTTGCCGATCGCGATCGCATCTTCCACTGTCTTGAACGTTGTCACCGAAAGCACGGGCCCGAAGATTTCCTCCTGGAAGATCCGCATCTTGTTGTGCCCGACGAACACTGTCGGCTTCACGTAGTTGCCGTTCTCCAGTTCACCGCCGAGATGCGCCTGCTCGCCTCCGGTGGCGAGGCGCGCGCCCTCCTGCTTGCCCACCTCGATGTAGTTCAGGATCTTCTCGACCTGACCGCGCGAGGCCTGCGCGCCCATCATCGTTGCTGGATCGAGCGGGTGCCCCATCCTGATGTTCGCCACCCGCGCGACCGCGCGCTCCATGAACTCGTCGAAGATCGACTCCTGCACCAGCGCGCGCGACGGACAGGTGCACACCTCGCCCTTGTTGAAGGCGAACAGTGCAAATCCCTCCAACGCCTTGTCAAAGAACGCGTCATCGGCGTCCATCACGTCGGCCATGAAGATGTTCGGCGACTTGCCGCCCAGCTCCATCGTGCTGGGGATCAGGTTATCGGCGGCATACTGCATGATCTGCCGGCCGGTCGTGGTCTCTCCGGTGAAGCTTACCTTGGCGATGCGCGGGCTGGAGGCGAGCGGCGCGCCGACCTCGGAGCCGTGACCGTTCACCACGTTCAACACGCCAGGTGGCAGGATGTCGCCGATCAGGTCCATCAGCAGCGCGAGACTCAGCGGCGTGTCGGATGCGGGCTTGATCACCACGCAATTGCCGGTGGCAAGTGCCGGCGCCATTTTCCATGCTGCCATCAACAGTGGAAAGTTCCAGGGAATGATCTGCGCCACCACGCCCATCGGTTCGCGGAAGTGATAGGCGACGGTGTCGTTGTCGAGTTCCGCCAGCGAGCCTTCTTCAGCACGGATGCACCCGGCGAAGTAGCGGAAATGGTCGGCCGCCAGTGGAACGTCGGCATTGCGCGTCTCACGGATCGGCTTGCCGTTGTCCACCGTCTCTGCGTAGGCGAGCAGTTCGAGATTCTCCTCGATCCGGTCGGCGATCTTGTTCAGCATGCGCGCCCGTTCGGCCGGCGCGGTGCGGCCCCAGGCATCGCGTGCGGCGTGCGCGGCGTCCAGTGCCCGCTCGACATCCGCTGCGTCGGAGCGCGCAACATCGCACAGTTTGGTGCCGTCGATCGGACTGGGATCGACGAAGGTGCGTCCCTTCACCGGCGCCTGCCATTTGCCGTTGATGAAGTTGTCGTAGCGTGCGCGCAGTTTGCTTCGCTGCGTGGTCATGTCCTGGGTCTGGTCAAGCATCGGCATCTCCTTGGTCGATCTCGCGGCGCCCATCGTTTGCGCGGCGGTCTGACGAGCCGTTCATTGGCGGAATGCAAGGGAGCCTGCATTGATCTGGGTCAATGGCGCGTGTGGCAGTCTTTTTCCCAACACGGAGAAGGTAAGACGAGGACCACGGAGGGCACGGAGAAGGTAATCTATGCGCTTCGCGCGAAGCGCCATTTCTTACTTTCTCCGTGCCCTCCGTGGTCCTCGCGTTTGAATTGACGCCGCCGTCACGCGCCAGAGGCCGTCGGGCGATTGGCGAGCGCGCCCCGGACCGTCAGCGTTGCCGCCAAGGTAATCCCTCCGCCTTCCATCCAGTGGCCACACCGCGGTGGCCTTCGGCGTCCACTGCGCCCTCGAATCCGTCCGCCACATTGAAGGAATTCGGAAAACCGGCATCCTGCGCCGCCTGTGCCGCGGCGTGGCTGCGCTGACCGCTGCGACAGATGAAGTAGATGTGGTGTTCCGCGGTGAACCCCGCCTCCCTCAGTTGATCAGCGAAGGCGGCATTGTGCTGCATCGTCGGATACGTCTGCCAGGAGACCAGGATCGCCTGCTTGCCGGCGGCCACCAGGTCCGGCACGCCGACGAATTGCCACTCGACGTCGGTCCTCACGTCGACGAGCTGCGCATTCGGGTCATTCTGCAGGGCTTCCCAGACCCGCCCAGGGGGCACATTCTCGACCATCACAGGAACTCCCGCTGCATGAGGATGGCGATGACCCAACTCTACCACGGTTCGTGCTGGCAAGAGGACCTCGCCGCATCGATCGGCCAGACGCCGCTGATCAAGCTGCGTCGCGCCTCCGAAGAAACCGGCTGCACCATCCTGGGCAAGGCTGAGTTCATGAACCCGGGCGGCTCAGTGAAGGATCGAGCAGGCCTCTACATCATTGCCGACGCCGAGAAGCGCGGCGCACTGAAGCCGGGCGGCACCATCGTCGAAGGCACCGCCGGCAACACCGGCATCGGCCTCACGCTGGTGGGCAATGCCCGCGGCTATCGCTGCGTCATCGTGATGCCGGAGACGCAGAGCAAGGAGAAGATCGACTTCCTGCGCATGATCGGCGCCGACCTGCGTCTGGTGCCGGCGAAGCCGTATCGCGATCCCGGCAATTACGTGCACGTCTCGCGCCGGATGGCGGAGGAAACCGGCGCGGTGTGGGCGAACCAGTTCGACAATCTGGCCAACCGCGAAGGCCACCGCACCCATACCGGCCCGGAGATCTGGGAGCAGACCGAAGGCAAGGTCGATGCCTTCACCTGCGCCTGCGGCACCGGCGGCACGCTGGCCGGTGTCGCCCTCGCTCTGAAGGCGCACAATCCCAAGGTGCGCATCGTGCTGGCGGACTGCGAGGGCAGCGGTCTGTATGGCTGGGTGAAGCACAACGACCTCAAGATCGAGGGCAGCTCGATCACCGAGGGCATCGGCAACTCACGCGTCACCGCCAACATGGAAGGCGCGCCGATCGATGACGCGCAGCGCATCCCCGACAGCGAGGCGCTGCAGCACATCTACGACGTGCTGATCCACGAAGGCCTGTCGGTCGGCACCTCGTCTGGGATCAATATCGCGGCAGCCGCCCGCGTGGCGAAGCAACTCGGACCGGGCCACACCGTGGTGACGATCCTGGCGGATGGCGGCTCGCGCTATCAGTCGAAACTGTTCAATCCGGAATTCCTGCGCTCGAAAAACCTGCCCGTGCCGCAGTGGCTGGCATAACCCGTGGCGCTCACTGCACCTTTTCCAGGATCAGCAGCGGTTGGATGCTGACCGTCACGTCATGGCGCCGACCGCCGTCCGCCAATCGGCTGACGTAGTACACCGAGCCAGGCACCGGTGAGCCAGGCGGCAGATCGTTGGGATCGATGCCGCGCAGATCGGCCTCGCAGGCGAAGCGGAACGCAACGTAGCCGCCAGCGTGGGTCTGGATGTTCTCGATCGTCACGCTCGCCGGCACCTTGAAGCGCCCGGTCAGACTCTGGCGCACCAGCGCGAGCGTCTCGGGGTCTTCACAATCCGGCGGCACAACGTGCAGGCGTAGCCAGATCACAGTGACCGCTGCGAATACCAGGATCGCGCAGACGCTGAATGCCAGCACGAAACGCAGCACCGGCCGACGGCGCGGGCGAAACAGCTCGCTCATGGCGCATAGGCCATGACGCGACGAGGGTTCAGTGCGCCGCTCGCCGGACGAAGCGTCCGTTACCCGGCTTGGCCAGCACCGACGCGCCATCCCAGATCAGCGCCCCGCGCAGGAACGTTGCGACAACGCGCGCGCGCATGGGCCGTCCGTGGTACGGCGACCAGCGCATCTCCGGCCGATCCTGGATCTCTGCCTCGTCGAACACGAAATCCCCGCGCTCCAACACGCAAAGATCGGCATCCGAGCCGACCCGCAGCGCGCCTTTCCTCGGCCACAGCCCGTGCATCTTGGCGCTTCGCTCGGCGCACCAGGTCGCCAACAGCGTCGGCGACAACCCGCGCTCCTGAAGCAGCGAGAACATCAGCGGCGCAAAGCTCTGCATTCCGGTCAGCCCGGCACCATTGGCAAAAATGTCCGGCAGCGTCTTCCGGTCGATCGGCCAGGGCGCGTGATCGGTGGAGACATAAGCGATCTTGCCCGCGGTCAGGCACTGCCACATCCGCTCCACCTCATCGGCAGTGCGGAACGGCGGATTGCACTTCCCCTTGCCGCCCAGCCGCACGATGTCGTCCTCGGTCATGCACAGATACTGGATGCATGCCTCGCCGGTGGCCTGCGCGCCCATGCCGCGGAACGTCTCGGCGATCGCGAACCCGCGTGACAGCGACGAATGCGCGATGTGCACATGCGCCCCGGTTTCCAGCGCCATCTCGAAGATCTCGAGATCGGCCATCGTCTCGGCCAGCGGCGGGCGCGTGCGACAATGCATGATCGGCTCGGTGCGCCCCTCCGCGCGCGCCTGCGCGGTCAGCATCTCCACCAGCTCCTGATCCTCGTTGTGGATCGCCACCGGCAACCCGGTCTTGGCGATCTCGCGGAACGCGGCGAGCATCGTCGGATGGTCGATGCGCGGGAACCGCACCGCGTCATACTCGTAGGTGGACAGCTTGAACGCCGAGATGCCGCCGGCCGCCAGACCGGGAATTGCGCCGATGCCGCCGGTCTTGGTGATGGTACCATACAGCGCCATGTCGACATGCGCGGTGCGCTCAACCCAACCGATCTTGTCGGCCAGGATCGCCGCATCGGTCACCGGTCGCGGCACGTCGTACGGCATATCCACGCACGTGGTGACGCCACCCGCTGCCGCGCTCTTCGTCGCGGTCTCGATGCCAGGCCAACCGGTGGAGGACGAAGTGTGCATGTGGCCATCGACCAACCCCGGCAGAATCAGCTTGCCGGAATGGTCGATGGTCTCGCCCGCCGGCGGTGGCGACCCCTCGCCGATCGCGGCAATCGTCTCGCCGCGCACAGCGACGTAGCCGCACGGGATGATGGTGTCGTTGGTGACCACCTCGCCGACGATCACCCGGTCGAATGGAGCTGACACTATATATAAGTGTCCCTGGCACTCAGTTGCGATGCAGTGCGCTTGACCTTACGAAGGATCGCACACGGACACCAGCGGAGGAAACGCATGATCCTGCACGACGTGAAGGTGCACCCATCCAAGGACAACCTGAAGCGCGAGGATCAGCTCGCCTGGAAGATCGCCGCGGTCGCCGCCGACCGCGTGCCGGTGGAGCGTGACGTCGTCGCCATGATCGTCAACCGCATCATCGACAACGCCGCCGTGGCGATCGGCGCGATCAACCGCCATCCGGTGGTGACCGCGCGCGACATGGCGCTCGGTCATCCCCGCAAGGATGCCGCCACGGTGTTCGGCGCGGCACATGGCAAGCGCGTCAGCCCCGAATGGGCCGCCTGGGCGAACGGCACCGCGGTGCGCGAACTCGATATGCACGACACATTCCTGGCGCAGGACTATTCGCATCCCGGCGACAACATCCCGCCGATCCTCGCGGTGGCGCAGACCATGGGGAAATCCGGTCGCGACCTGATCCGCGGCCTCGCCACCGGCTACGAAATCCACATCGACCTTGTCCGTGCCATCTCGCTGCACAAGCATAAGATCGACCACATCACCCATCTCTGCCCCGGCCAGGCAGCCGGGATCGGCACGCTGCTCGGCCTGAAGCAGGAGGTGATCTACCAGGCCGTGCAGCAGGCGGTGCATGTGAGCTGCACGACACGCCAGTCACGCAAAGGCGAGATCAGCTCGTGGAAGGCGTATGCGCCGGCGCATTCCGGCAAGCTCGCGGTGGAGGCGGTGGATCGCGTCATGCGCGGCGAAGGCGCGCCAAGTCCGATCTATGAAGGCGAGGATTCGGTAATCGCCTGGCTGCTGGATGGACCCGACGCGCTGTACCGCGTGCCGCTGCCCGTCTCAGGCGAGCCGAAGCGCGCCATCCTCGACAGCTTCACCAAGGAGCACAGCGCCGAATACCAGTCGCAGGCACTGATCGACCTGGCGTTCAAGATGCGCGATCAGGTCCCTGACCTGGAGAAGATCGAGAAGGTCATCATCCACACCAGCCATCACACGCACGCCGTGATCGGCACCGGCGCCAATGACCCGCAGAAGATGGATCCGAAGGCGAGCCGCGAGACGCTCGACCACTCGATCATGTACATCTTCGCCGTCGCCTTGCAGGATGGGCGCTGGCACCACGTGAACAGCTACACGCCGCGCCGTGCGGGCCGAGCCGACACCGTTCGGCTCTGGCAAAAGGTCGAGACGCGCGAGGATCCCGAGTGGGAACGCCGCTATCTGTCCACCGATCCGTCCGAGCAGGCGTTCGGCGGACGCGTCGAGGTGCTGATGCAGGATGGCACCCGTATCGTGGACGAGCTCGCGGTGGCGAACGCGCATCCGCTCGGCGCCAGACCGTTTGGACGCGACGACTACATCCGCAAGTTCACCACGCTGACAGATGGCGTGATCTCGACGCGCGAGGCGAACCGCTTCCTGGAAGCCGCGCAAGATCTGTCCCGGCTGAAGGCGGGCGAACTGCACACGCTGAACGTCGCGCTGCCCGCCGGCGCGCTCGCTGTCGGCAGGCCGGGGATATTCTGAAGCTGACCGCCGCCATCGTCATGGCCTGCCTCGTGCCGATCATCCACGTCTTTCCTTCACGCTGGAGCAACCACCCATGAGCGACACCGCCACCCTTCCCAACCGCGCAAAGAGAGGCGTCGGCCTGTCCGGCGTCACCGCCGGCAACACGGCGCTGTGCACGGTAGGGCGCACCGGCAATGACCTGCACTACCGCGGTTACGACATCCTCGACGTCGCCGAGACCTGCGAGTTCGAGGAGATCGCCTACCTCCTGGTGCACGGCGCGCTCCCCACACGCGCCGAACTCGCTGCCTACAAGGGGAAGCTGCGTTCGCTGCGCGGCCTGCCCGCATCGTTGAAGCAGTCGCTCGAGGCCCTGCCGCCCGCCTCGCATCCGATGGACGTGATGCGCACCGCCGTCTCCGCACTCGGCTGCGCGCTGCCCGAGAAGGAGGACCAGAACCAGCCTGGCGCCCGCGATATCATCGATCGCCTGATGGCCTGTCTCGGCTCTGCGCTGCTCTACTGGTTCCACTACGCCCACAACGGCAAGCGGATCGACGTGGAGACCGATGACGACAGCATCGGCGGCCATTTCCTGCACCTGCTGCACGGCCACCCGCCCAGCGAGATGTTCGTCCGCGCCATGCACACCTCCTTGATTTTATATGCCGAGCACGAGTTCAACGCCTCGACCTTCACCTGCCGGGTGGTCGCCGGCACCGGGGCGGACATGTATTCGGCGATCACCGCCGGCATCGGCGCGCTGCGCGGGCCCAAGCATGGCGGCGCCAATGAGGTGTCGTTCGACATCCAAAGCCGCTACGCGACCCCCGATGAGGCGGAAGCCGACATCCGCAAGCGTGTCGCCAACCGCGAGGTCATTATCGGCTTTGGCCACGCCGTCTATACGATCGCCGATCCGCGCAACGCGGTCATCAAGGAGGTTGCACGGCGTCTGTCGCAGGCCGCCGGCTCGCTGAAGCTGTTCAACGTCGCCGACCGGATCGAGGCGACGATGGCCGACGCCAAGAAGATGTTCGCCAATCTCGACTGGTTCAGTGCCATCTCGTACCACATGCTCGGTGTGCCCACCGCGATGTTCACGCCGTTGTTCGTGATCGCACGCACCTCCGGCTGGGGCGCGCACGTCATCGAACAACGCATCGACAACAAGCTGATCCGCCCGACAGCGAACTACATCGGGCCCGAAAACGTGCCGTTCGTGCCGATCGACAAGCGCGGCTGAGCGATTCGCATTCGTCGACCTAAACCGCCGCGACATCGCTGTCGCGGCGGTTTTGTGTGACATCGATGCATCGTATTGCGCGTCGAGCGCACTTTTTTCATCGAACTCGCGACGAAACGGTTGCTTTTTGTTGACAGCGGTGGGCGAGACAAGGAATAGCGGATTCGGTGCGTATGCATTCGATTCGTAACGAGCCGACGCAATGCGCATGACAACAGAAGGACGGTCCATTGACCGCAGTCTCGTCCAGGTGAAGCACAGTCGATCGAGCATCGATGTCCGATGCAGGATCGCGGTGGCGACGAAGACGATGGCGCAGACCTGCGCCGGCTGGTTCGTCGAGCTTCCAGTGACGTGCGGCATTGGCGCGCGTGGCACTTCTCATCCCACGCTGGATCGCCGGCCCGATGAAGCTGGTCTGTCTGCACGGTTCGCAAACTGCGGCAGGCCTGGTGCGGAACCGGTCGCTACCTCGGCCGCAGCCTAACCGCGCGACAGAAACCAACGACACCAGAAGGAGTTCCTACAGGTGAGCAACGAAGAAACCCCGACCACCGAGCAGCCACGCGCGCAGGCGCTGGCGATGCGGGCGGGCGGCCGCAAGAAGGCCGCAGCGAAGAAGGGCGCACGCAAGGCCGCGCCAAAGAAGGCCGGACGCAAGGCCGCCCCGAAGAAGAAGGCCGTGGGCCGCAAGAAGACCGCTGCGAAGAAGGTCGGCCGCAAGACTGGAGCGAAGAAGAAGGCCGCTGCGAAGAAAGGCGGGCGCAAGAAGGCAGCGGCTCGAAAGAAGGGCGGCGGACGCAAGAAGGCCGCTGCTGCCGCGGCTCCTGCAGCCGACTCGATGCCATCGAGCGGCTCGGAGCCGTGAACTGAGGTTACGCCGTGGCCGGCTCCCTTCGTGGAGCCGGTGCGGATAACGGGGCGCCTTCGGGCGCCCTTTTTCTTAGCCGAACGTCGTCAGCAGATCGTCCACCTGCCGCACGTTCAACAGCCGTGGCGTCGTGCCGCGCAGCAGCAGATAGAGCTTTGCGGCCTCTTCCAGCTCTTCCGCCGCATAGACCGCATCGGTCAGTGTCTTGCCGGATACGACCGGACCATGATTGGCCAGCAACACCGCGCGTGCATCGCCTGCGGCGGCATTGATCGCCGGTTCCATCGCCGCATCGCCAGGCCGGTAATACTCGACGATCGGCATGCTGCGCCCGACCCGCATGACGAAATACGGCGTCAGTGGCGGGATCGGGTTGGCCGCATCGACATCGGGCAGGCAGGCGACTGCGGTGGCCATCGTGGAGTGCAGATGCACGACCGCACCGGCGTCTTCCCGCGCACGGTAGAAGGCACGGTGCATGAACACCTCCTTCGACGGCTTGTCGCCGCCAACATGCCGGAAGTCCGCATCCAGTCGTGACAGTCGTGCGGGATCGAGCCGGCCAAGGCTCGAGTTGGTCGGCGTGATCAGATAGCCGTCGGGCAGCCGTGCGCTGATATTGCCGGCGCTGCCGACCGAGAAGCCGCGCGCAAACAGGCTTGCGGCGAGTTCAACCAGTAGTTGGCGGGTATCGTCCTCGGTCATGTGCGGTTTCGGGCGAGTGCCCGACCTTCTGTTGCGCTGCGTACTATCGTCATGGTCGGCCTCCATGCCGGTCATCCACGACTTCCGCATCAGACATAGTCGTGGATGGCCGAGCCTAGCTCGGCCATGACGAACGAGCGACCGATGCGCCTGCCGATCTCAGCGCTGTGGCGCCTAAAGGACCCGACCCGGCCATCATAGCAGCACCTCGAACGCCTTGATGAAGAAGTCGCGCGCGCCGAAGTTGCCCGACTTCAGGGCCAACAGCAGCGGTGTCTCACCGCCCTCGGCGTAGGTCCACGGCACGCCTGGATCGATCTCGCCGCCAATCCGTAGGCGACGCACTCCAAGACGCGAGACCACCGCACCAGCCGTTTCACCACCCGCGACGACGAGCCGCCGCACGCCGCGCGCCACAAGCTCCTCGGCGATCAGCGCCAGCGTCTGCTCGATCAGAGTACCTGCGGCATCGCGTCCCAGCATCTGCTGCAACGCCGTCACCTCGTCAGGCGGTGCCGACGCAGCAATCACGATCGGCGTGGCGCCGAGTTTGTCAGTCATCCACTCGCGCGCGTGCGCGACCATGCGCGCCGTCTCGGGCTGCGCGATCGGATCAAGCTGCAGCACCGGTACCACCTCTCGTGCCATGCCAAGCTGAGCGAGGGTGGCGCGCGAACACGAGCCTGCAATCACCGCGGCATGGCCCGCAAGCGCGGGCAGCGCGGCGGCATCGCGCTCCGGCAGCAGACCGCGTCGACGGAAGTTGTCCGGCAGCCCCATCGCGACGCCAGAACCGCCGGTGATCAGCGCGTGGTGCTCGGCTGCCCCGCCGATCGCGGCCAGGTGCGTATCGCTGACCGCATCGACGATCGCATAGCGGTGGCCCTGTTCCTTCAGCGCCGTCATCGCCGAGCGGATCGCCATCGGTCCCTGTTCGACGGTTGCGTATGGTACCAGGCCAACAGTGCCATCGGTCTGCCGCGACAGCACGCGGACCAGATTGGCATCAGTCATCGGCGTCAGCGGGTGATGCTCCATGCCGCTCTCGTTCAGCAGCGCACCGCCGACAAACAGATGGCCCTGGTAGACGCTGCGCGCATTGGCTGGAAACGCCGGGCACGCGAGCGCGAAGCCGCAGCCGAGAGCAGCAATCAGCGCATCCGCGACGGGACCGATGTTGCCTGCGTCGGTGGAATCGAAGGTCGAGCAATACTTGAAGAAGAACTGCCGGCAGCCTGCCGCACGCAGCCAGGCAAGTGCCGCTAGGCTTTCATCCACCGCCTGCCGCACCGGCGCGGTGCGCGACTTCAGCGCCACGACAACCGCATCGGCATCGGGCACAGGGTCCGCCGGGTCCGGCACGCCGATCAGTTGCACGGTGCGCATGCCGCCGCGCACCAGCATCGAGCAGAGATCGGTTGCGCCGGTGAAGTCGTCGGCGATCGCGCCCAGCAGCATGGCCTCATCCTCCCGGTGGCAATGCCAGTATGTCGCGGTGGCCTATGGTTATGGCAAGCCTGCCGCGCAGCGCCTGGCGCAGTCGCGCTTCCTGCCATGCAGTTATGGCGGCTGCTTGCGCCGGTCGTGCGTTGCGCGCGGCATCGGCTGTTCCGTCGATCAGTGCGCGCTGCATGCTGAGCGCGGTGCGCGGAACGTGCCAGTCGGAGGGGGCCGATGACGTCGCAGCTAGTGCGCCGGATGCGGATGTGCCAAGCGCAGGACCAAAGCCCTTGTCGCGTCGCATGTCACGCCGAAAGGCCGCCAGCACCAATGCGTCGAATGGATGCCGTGGTCGCCAGACGTCACGCCCGTCGACGGTGAGGCAGGCCAGGAGAGGCACAGCCAGCTTGCCGCGCAAGCGTGAAAGCCATGACGCCGACACCAGATCGAGCAGCGCGGAACATACAACCGCATCAGCATCGTCGCAGCGCGACGCTGCCAGCGTGGCGAGATCGCGCACCACCGCCTTCATCCGCCACAAGCCGTGCGGCGTGGACACCAGCAGTTCTTCGCCCTCCACGGTCGCGGCGAAATGGTGCCGCCGTGCCCACGCCGCGGTACGGCCGAACGCATCATCCAGCAGCGCGGCATCGGCATCGACCAGGGTCCAGTTCTGACCGCGTCCTATGATCGGTGCCAGGAAGCGAAACATGCTGCCGGTGCCTGCGCCAAGATCCATCAGGCGCGGACGCCTGGGCAGGCGATCCGCAAGCCGCCGTGCCAACGCAACGCTCCGCGCGGCGCTATCGAACGGTTCCCGCAGCGTCAGCCAATCTGCGGCGAACCGATCCGTCACCCCTCCAGCGCCTCAGCGAATGCCGTCACCTGCGTGTGCCAACTCGGCAGCGTCTGGCCAACCTGCCACGCGGCCTCCGCCATCTCGCGACGCAACGCTGTGCCGAAGATCATCCGCCGCAGTGCCTTGGACAGGTTGTTGTGATCGCCGACTGGCAGCACCACGCCGGACTCGGCCGTCACCAGTTTGCCCGCCGCACCACCGGCACTCACCGCCACCGGAATACCGCGCTTCAACGCTTCGGCGATCACCATGCCGTAGCCTTCCCAATGCGTCGCCAGCGCGAACAGATCGGCCTCGCGCCACAGCGCTTCGAGCGCGTCATCCACCACTTCGCCGGCAAAGCGCACCCGCCGTGCGATGCCCAGCTCTTCGGCCAGCGCCACAAGCGAGCGGGCGTGCACCGGATCGCGTTCCGGGGAACCGACGATGGTGAGCTGCCAGTCGAGATCGAACAGCCGCGCAACTGCCCGCAGCAGCACGTCATGCCCTTTGCGCGGCACCAGCGTACCGATCGAGAGGACGTGGCAGGTCGGTCCGCCAGAGCCTGTGCTGCGCGCCGCATCGTCGGTGCCGGGGACCACGACCTTGATGCGGTCGCAATCGACGCCGAAGTCCGCAGCGAGCCGTTCGGCGGTCGGCTCGCTGGTCACGATGACCCGCCCAAGCCTTGGCAGCAGGCGTTTTTCGATGCCAAGCAGCGCAGTACGGTCGCCCTCAGCGAAGCCCGTCTCCAGGGCGGTCGGGTGATGGATCAAGCCAATCGTATCCCGTCTTGTGAGCGCATCATCCAGGCCGACGAATGCGGGTAGCGCGAGGCCGTCGATGATCGGCCGCGAGTCATGGGTGATGCTGTGCCACGCCACACGGGCGGCATCGCGTGCCGTCGCGTCTGTCAGCGGGTACGTGCCGCCGAGCTCCACCACGCGCACCGTGTGTCCTGCCTCGCGCAGTCCCGCGACGATGCGCCGGTCATAGGCATAGCCGCCGGACACAGCATCGAATGGCGCAGGCACGATGAGCGAGAGATGCATCAGGCAAGCGGCCCATCGTAGGCCGCCCAGGCGTTCGGGCTCTCGCGCAGCAGTATCTTGAGCCTGGTCACCGCGCGACCGCCCTCGCCGAGACGCCCGTCGCGACAGGCGGCGGCAAGCAGACCATGGATGTGGAACGCGACGTATTCCGTCGTCGTGTTGATGCCGGTGAAAGCCGGATTGTTGTCCAGGTTGCTGTAGTCGAGTGCATCGAGCACGCGGCGCAGTTCGGTCTTCGCCAAGCCTATATCGACCAGAAGCTGCAGATGGTCGAGTTTCTCCGCACCGAACTCCGCCTCCACCACGAAGGTGGCGCCATGCAGTTTCTGCGCGGGACCGAATTCCTCGCCGCGAAAACTGTGGGCGATCATGATGTGGTCGCAGACGGTGAGGCTGAACATTCACTTCGTCCCATAGGTGATGACGTGGCACAGTCCGCCGGGTGCGAGAATGCGCGGCATGGCTTCCGGCATATCCTCGAAGCGCGTCGGACCATCGAGGAGCGTATCGTATCGGGCATCGGTCAGCAGTTCGAGCGCCAAGGCCAGACGCTCGCCATGATTGCGCCGGCCGCGCATCGGTGTCGCGACCGTCCCGACCTGCGTCGCAATCAGCCGCAGCCGCCTTGCGTGAAACGCCTCGCCGAGTGGCACCGTTGGCGCGCGATCGCCGAACCAGCTTGCCTCAACGATACGTGCCTCGAAGGCGGCCCGGTCCAGAGCGAGACGCAGCCCCGCCTGGCTGGCCGAGGCATGAACGATCAGCTCCTGCTCGGCTGGCGCCTCGGTCGGTGTTGCGAAGCCGCAGCCGAATTGTCGCGCCAGAGGCTCGCGGGTGGGGTCGATGTCCACCACGGTGACGCGAGCAGCGGGAATGCGTGCCAGCAGCGATGCAGTCAGCAGACCGACAACCCCGGCACCGATCACCAGCACGCGCTCGCCGGCAAGCGGTGCGGCATCCCAGATCACATTGAGTGCTGTCTCCATATTGGCGGCAAGCACCGCACGGTGAGTGGGAACACTGTCGGGCACGGCGACGCACATTTCGGCCGGCGCGAGAAAAATGTCCTGATGAGGATGCAGCACAAAGACACGCGCGCCACCCGTCGATTGGCCGACCGCGCTGTAGCCATATTTGACCGGAAACGGGAAGTCGCCACCCATGAGCGGAGCCCGCATCACCTGATACTGACTCGACGGGACGCGGCCGGCGAACACCAAAGCCTCGGTGCCGCGTGAGATGCCACTGGCCAACGTGCGCACCAGCACATCCTCGGAAGTGGCCGCCAGGACTTCGCTGCGAATCTCGCCGCGCTCCGGAGCGATGGTCCAGAACGCACGCGCGACAGTCATCCTCGCGTGCCGGGTCGTGCGCGCGCCAGTGGGATATCGACCAACAGGTCGGCGCCGATCCGGTGTACCAACCAGTCAAAGCGCAGCACGTCGGTGAGTGTCGTCGCCTGCGCCAGAGTGAAAGCCGGAATGCCGGAGCCGATCAGCAATGGCGCGATCGTGACGTGCAGCCGATCGAGCGCCCCGGCAGCAAGGAAGCGCGACACGGTTATCCCGCCGCCCTCGACAAACACGCGCCGCAGTCCGCGTTCAGCAAGCGTCGCGAGCACAGCGATGATATCCAATCCTTCGCGCGCACGCGGCAGCCGCAGCACCGGTGCGTGGCCAACGCGACCATGTCCTGAGGCGTCTTCGGCACACAGCAGCAGGGTTTCCGGTCCCTCGCGGAATACGCGATATCGCGCATCCAGCCGGCGATTGGTGTCGAGGACCACGCGCACCGGCGACGGCCCTTCCACCTCGCGGGTGGTCAGTTGGGGATCATCCGCGCGGACTGTGCCGGCACCGATCACCACCGCGTCAAACAAGGCGCGAAGCCGATGCGTATGGACGATGTCCTGCTGCCCGCTGATCCAGTGCGAAGCGCCGCTCACGGTGGCGATGCGGCCGTCCAGGGACTGCGCGAGCCGGCCAAGCACGTAGCAGCCGTCGCGCGCGGTGGGTGAGGCCAGCAACGGGCCATATAGCGGCGACAGGGCGCCGTCGTCCGGTGCACGTCGCAACAGGCGGCGCCAAGTGTCCGGGGCCAGCGAATTCATTCCTCGGCAGTATCACGCCGCCCACACGGCCGATAGGCTCAGGCCCTTGCCAATAGCGCGAGCGCCGCGGGCCGGCCCGCTTGTCGCGCCGCGCCGTAGCTGGTGGGCGCCATCGCGGGGGCCGCAGCACGGGCCACCACGCCGATCACCCGCCCCTGCGCGCAGATCGCGCGTTCGAGCAGGCGTTTGTTCTCCATGGCAAGCGCCTGCAGCCTCCGCGCAACACGTTCAGCGGGGTCGCGCGACGCTGGCGCACACTGCGCGGCGGCCACCAGGTCCGCCAGGGCACGCTGCTTGCGTGCCAGCATCGCGCCGGCGCGCGGCAGGTCGAGCACAGTGAGCGCCGCGTTCTCGGCCTCCAGGGTCTCGGCCAGCAGATTTCCGGCGGTGACGAGATCCTTGATCATCCGTGTTGCTCCTGTGCGCGCAGCATCGCGTTGAATACCGGGACGGCGAGGCCGATCCCGCCGTTCGCCGCCATCTGCTTGCCGATGGCGTCGACCAGCATCGGTCGCCAGGCTTCCTCTCCCGCACCGCCACCAAACAGGGAATGCGCGGTATCGACGGTCTCGAACATCGGCTGCAGCAACTGCCCTATGGCCATCGCCTCGAAATCCTGGGCCGCCTTCCAGAGCCTTGCGGTTGGTTCTGGCGGGAGGCTGCTGCTGGCCGGCTGGACCTGCGCGGACATCAGCGCACCTCCAGGTCGGCTTGCAGAGCGCCGGCGGCCTTGATCATCTGCAGGATGCTGATCAGATCGCGCGGCCCGACGCCCAGCGCGTTCAGGCTGGCCACCAGGTCGCGTAAGGTCACGCTGCCCGGCAGGATGCCGAGTTTGCGGTCATGCTGGTCGTCGACCTGAACCTGGGTGCGGGGCACGACGACGGTGGTGCCGTTGGACAATGGCGCCGGCTGGCTCACCTCCGGCGTCTCAGTGACGCGGATGGTCAGGTTGCCCTGGGCGATCGCCACGGTGCTGA
This sequence comes from uncultured Alphaproteobacteria bacterium, assembly GCA_963812505.1. Lineage (GTDB taxonomy): Bacteria > Pseudomonadota > Alphaproteobacteria > Acetobacterales > Acetobacteraceae > JAMXLO01. Next base: position 98,733 of record CAWEVM010000003.1, on the reverse strand, counting down.
TCCGCACGTTGGCGCCCATCACGACTGTTCCACTGGATTCCTCGATCACCACGATGGCGGGGCTGTCGGGCTCGACGCGCAGGTCCTCGAGCGCGGCGAGAGTCTCGATCGGGTCTCGGTTGCCGAAGTCGAGCGCCACCGTGCGCGGATCGGTTGCCTTGGCAACGGGGCCGACCGCCTGGTTGATAGCGGTCGCGATGCGACGCGCCGTCGTCAGGTCCGGATTGCGCAGGCCGAGCCGAAGCGCGTTGGTCTTGTCGAGGTGGTAGACGACCTCGCGCTCCACAGTGGCGCCGTTGGCGATACGCGCCGAGGTTGGGACGCCGCGGGTCACCGAACTGGCGGCGCCACGCGCTGCGATGGCACCGGTGGCGAGCGCGCCCTGGGCCACACCGTAAACCTCGCCGTCAGCGGCGAGCATTGGGGTTACCAGCAAGGTGCCGCCGGTCAGGTTGGTGGCGTCGCCCAGTGCTGAGACAGCCACATCGATCCGACTGCCACTGCGCGCGAAGGCGGGCAGATCGGCGGTCACCATGACGGCGGCGATGTTCTTGGTGGACAGCTTGGCCACCTGGTCCCGCGTGTTCACGCCGAGGCGCTCCAGCATCCCGATCAGCGATTCGCGGGTGAACACCGCGTTGTCCAGCTTGTCGCCTGTGTTGTTCAGCCCGACCACCAGTCCGTAGCCGATGAGCTGGTTCTCCCGGATGCCCTCCACATCCGAGATGTCCTTTATGCGCACCTGGGCCAAGGCAGGCAGAGCGGCCACGAGGGCAATCAGCAGGGCCAGCATATGGAGGAAGCGGTTCAAGGTGGCCTCGGCGGTAGCGGGAGCGTAAGGAATTTGCGTCAGTCTCGCGCTGTAGAGGGCAAGTCCCGTGCCAGCGCGAAACAACCGCAGCGGGCCGGGTCGTTGCCCTGGCGGGCCGGCATGATCTGCCGGGTGAGCACAAGGAGCCGGGTTCATGACGGGCATCGAGGGCATAGGCTGGCCGATCAGGCCCCGTGCCGTGAGCCGTGCAGCATCGAGGTCCGGCTTCACTATGCCGCCCGAGCCCGCAGACACGAGCCAGGCAGCAGCGGCCGCGGAGACACCCGCCATGTCGCCGGCGTCAATGCTGAGCTTGCAGGAGGTCGGCGGGGAGACGGTTGAGGATCGCGAGGCCCGCCGGCGCGGCAACGATATGCTCGCCGCGCTGGGCGAGCTGCAGCGGGCCCTGCTGGCCGGTGGCGGAGACGCAGGGGCGCTGCAGCGATTGGTGGAGCTGTCGGCTTCAGTGACACGGGCGACCGATCCACGGCTGGCGGCCCTGGTTTCGGCGATCGTCGTGCGGGCGCGGGTCGAGCTGGCGCGACGTCAACTCTGAGCGGCTGCGAAATAGTTGCATGGCAGATTGGTGAAGCTGTTCACGCGCTCTTGGCGCGGCTATCTGCCGTCGCTATAAGCCCGCGCAATCGCGATCCAGGACGGGCCGGGGGGTTCCGCGGCTTCCGACAAGCCCAGGGCGGGAGCGCACGAGAGGAAAGGCAGGACCGGCACGCCATGATGGTGACACTACCCCCCGACTACCGACCGACCGACGGTGAGGAGTTCATGAACCCCATCCAGGTCGAATACTTTCGCCAGAAACTACTCCGCTGGCGCACCGACCTCCTGAAGGATGCTGACGGGACGTTGGCCAGCCTGTCCGAGGGCGGCATCCACGAGGCCGACATTACCGACCGGGCCAGTGTGGAGACCGATCGGGCGCTGGAACTGCGCACCCGAGACCGGGCGCGCAAACTCATCTCCAAGATCGACCAGGCGCTGATCCGGATCGAGAACGGCAGCTACGGCTTCTGCGAGGAGACCGGCGAGCCGATCGGCCTGCGACGGCTGGAGGCCCGCCCCATCGCCACGCTGTCCATCGAGGCGCAGGAACGCCACGAGCGCATGGAGCGGGTGCACCGCGACGACTGACCGCCGTGGGGGTCGAGAGTGCCGGCTACCCTCCGCTGAACGCCGGCATCACGTCGCGGGCGAACCAACGGAGCTGTTCCTCGAACTCGTGCGGCGACAGGCCCTCGGCCCAGTGGATCATGTAGTCCTCGAGGCCGGGATACTTCGCCTCGATCGACCTGATGCCGTCGATCACCTGACCCGGCGGACCGCAGAACCACGCCTTCTGCGCCACCCCGTCGCGCAGTGATGGGATCTTCGCCGGCGCGCCCGGCGTGCCCCACGTCCGCCCCTGCTCGTCCGCGTAGCGCACGAAGCCGAACGGCGCGAACCACTTGTAGCGTTCGTCATGCGCAGGTTCCACTTTGCGGATCGCCTCCTCCTGGCTGCCTGCGAGATAGAGGCCGGTGCCCCAGATCATGTCCTGCCCCAGCTTCTTCGCCTGGCCGTGTTTCGCGCACGCCTCCTGATAGGCGCGCACCACATCGTCCAGGATCTTCTCGCCGTTCAGCGTGACCATCGCCTTGAGGCCGTACTTCGCAATCATGTCGATGGTCTTGCCGGAGGCGACCGGCATCCAGACCTCCACCGGCAGGTGCTTCGGCCGCGGCACCATGGTGATGTCGCGGAGCTGATAGCCGCGATACTCGACGTCCGGCGGGCAGGTGAAATACTTGCCCTTGAACGCAACGTGCTCCTGGTTGAAGCAGGCCAGCATGAGCTGGAGCTGCTCCTCGAAGTATTCGCGGTTCTTCTCAGCGTCGATCAGCGGCGCGCCGAATGTCTCCACCTCACGCGTGTGATAGCCGCGCCCGACGCCCATGATGACGCGGCCGTCGGTGACGATGTCGGCCATCGCGTAGTCCTCGGCCAGCCGGATCGGATGCCACATGGGCAGCACGTTGAACGCACAGCCGAACTTGAGGCGCTTCGTCTGCGTCGCGAGCCACAGGCCTAACTGCACCAGGTTGGGCAGGCACTCATAACCTTCGTGCTGGAAATGATGCTCGGCGGTCCACAGCGCGTGGTAGCCGCATTCGTCCATCACCTGGGCGATGTGGCGCGTCGTGAAGAAGACTTCGCTGAGGCGCTCGTTCGGGTAGCGGCGGTCGTTGGCGGGCGTGCCGTCGAGACCGACGCGGTCGAGGTCGATCTGACCGACATAGAGGACGTGGAAGCGTTTGATCATAGGGCGTTTCCGAGGCTGTTGGGCGCGCTCGCGGCACTATGCCAGCATGTCCTGGATCGCGCCAAGCGCCTGGCAGTCCGCTACATTGCTGCCGGCGTTCGGGCGCAGGGAACGTGAGATTTGGGTTGATCGACGAATACCGGGAGAGTAATCGCCCCCGGCACCGTAAGGGGACCAAGATGTCGGCGAATTTCTCCGCAGTCTGGAAGGACTGCGGTTTTCTTGCGGGCTCACCGCCGTTCCTGGTCATACCCCGCGAGGGCATCGGCCTCGTCTATCTCAATGGGGTGCGGTCACTCGACGTCAGTCGGGACCTTAAGTTCGATGGTGGAAGTCTCGCCGTCCGACCGGTCAGCCCAAGTGATCTACAGCGCAATCTACTGAGATACGCACAGAACTTTCCGTCTGATGCGCTGGGCGATGTCCTGTCTCTCTCCATCGGTATGCAGAACACGATACGATTCGGCAGCACGTTGCTCTCCGTCGAGGGGCGTGTTTCCGGTCGCACCGTTTCCCTCGATTATGTCGGCAGAACCGGTCGAGCGAAAATGGACGTATATGCGGCATCGCGCACCACGATTGCCGTCTCGTTCCGGTTCGCCCGCTACCAGGACGCTGCCGGGCAACTGAAGGGTGGCACGACGCTCGTGCCGTCCTATGCCGACGAACTCGTCCGGATCCTCAACAGGCTGTACCTTCCGTCCGCCAACGTCGAACTTCGGCTGAAGAGCTCGCAGTATGTGGATCTGGCTCAGCAGCTCGGCGACTCGATATCGCAGAACAGCTTCCTGCAGAATATTGCACCGCACCGAGATGCAGCGGCTGACATGACCGTTTTCTTCGTCGGTAAATACAAAGGCACGGACGATCCGCTTGGGCAGGCGTTTCCAGACATCGGCTGCGCGGTCGTGGATGACTTTCCCTTGCAGTACCTCGCCCCGCAAACTGCCTGGCCGGGCTCATCGTTGACAGACGAGCAGCTAAACGTATTGGTGAATCCCACCGGACGCGCCAAATCCGACCGGGATCTGCATGTCGTGCTCGCCCACGAGATCGCTCACCTGCTCGGCGCCGGCCACAACAACGAACAAGACAACCTGATGTCGATGAATTGTCAGGATTTCAAGTTCGACAAGGACACTGTAAGGGCCGTGAGTCCGAATTAACCGGCCTTCGCGCAGACGACCCGCCTACCGGACCGTGACGCAATTGCGAACACCCGCACACTGCCCCATCCCAAGCAACATCAGCGTCCGGGGTCATTTTCCTGTCCTGCGGCAAAATATACCCGCTCGTCGTAGGGCGCTCCTATAAAGGGCTGGACTGCAGAGCGAAACGCGACAGTGTGTGCCGCTTGAACGTGCCGATTGAACGCTTCAAGCGAGCTGTAGATCTGTATCAGCTGAAAATGGTTTGTAGTGGGAGCCCAGGTGATCAGGTCAAAACGCATGACCCCTGGGTCGCTTTTGCTGTCGGAGGCGAAATTCTGCAGCACGGGGACCGCTTGGTCCAGGAATGTCGGTATGACGTCGATATGGGTGACGACGGTGATTACACCCCGCTCGCCGGCCATGGCGGGCCATGAAAACAGGCAGGCCAGAAGAGCAAGGTTTCGTGCCGTGCGGTGCATCATTTCCTCCCAGGTATCAGTGCTGCCTTTGCGAAGTCTATGGATGTTTCACAGGTCGCAACCTGTCCGGCTATTGCACGAGATTCCCGTCCCGTTCATCGAGTGGTGCGATCAGCAGCGGCTGCAAGTGCTGCAGGACCTGCTGCGTGCCGCTCGCGGCCTGAAACGCTGCGTACGTGGTCGCGTCCTGCCAAATCTCCACGAGGCTGAAGAAATTGGGGCGCTCGACCTCCGTATTGACCGAGAAGTAGATCGAGCCGTTCGCGCTCTCCCCCAGTTCGGCCAGATAGCTCAGCAGTGGTTGCGCCTGACGCAAGGCGCGCGCGCTCGGAGCAAGTTCACCATAGACAACGACATATTGGGATTGAACCGTCTGAGCGTATGCCGGCTTCAAAGCTTGACTACCGGTGAGAGCGCCCCCGAATGCGAGCAACGCAATGGGCAATCGGCTTAACCAAGACCTCATCCTTGCCTCCCATCTTATATTTTGATTGGCATTCACAAGCAGGTCATGCACCAAGCTCGACAAGCGGCGAACCTAGCATGGACAATTGTTAACCTGAATGGATATGTCGTCAAGCAGGTTTTATTATCTTGGTGAGCCCTAAGCCGCGTGAGTTACTGAGACCGCCCTGTATACAACGAGGAAGCGCGGAGCCACGGAGGATTCCGATCGCCGTCCGCATTTAGTTAGGAGCCAAAGCTGCAGCCGCAGAGTTGTGTCGGCGCCGGAGGACGAGGACAGATGAACCTGATCGATCTGACGCACACCTTCGACCAGGAGATGCCGGTCTATCCCGGTGATCCAGTCCCCAGGTTTGAGCAGACGGCCCACCTCGACCAGGATGGATTCAACGCATGCTGCCTGTGCAGCGGGATGCATGTGGGGACCCATATGGACGCCCCTCTCCACATGATCGCCGGCGGCAAATCCGCGTGCGACGTGCCCACCAGCCAATTCTTCGGGCGCGGCCGTCTGATCGATGCTCGCGCACGTGCCGCAGTGACGTTGGATCTGTTGCGCGCGGCCGGCGTCCACAGTGGCGATATCGTCCTGGTAATGACCGGTTGGTACAAGCGCTTTCGTGATGATGCATACTACCGGGACTTCCCCGAGGTCGCACCCGACTTCGCGCGCGAGCTTGTAAGCCTCGGCGCGTCTATCATTGGCCTCGACACACCAAGCCCCGATCGCTCGCCCTTCGAGGTCCACAAGATCCTGCTGGCAGGACAGGTGCTGATCATAGAAAATCTGACGAACCTGGAGGCGCTCGTCGCAGTCGACAACTTCGATGTCGTAGCTCTCCCGACCAAACTGCAGTGTGAGGCGGCGCCGGTGCGTGTCATTGCGCGGGCACACGGCATGTAAGCGACGGACACGGAACGATGCGCCATAGCCTACGGCCATTCCGGGCCGCCCTCGTATTGCTGGTCGCTGTTGCGGTCTGCCGCCCGAGCGCCGGAAATGCTCAGCCGGCGTCGAAGGACTTCGCCGGCCCGATCGATGTCTCGGGCCATATCGTCTACCTGGAGTGTCACGGCACAGGCAGTCCCACCGTCGTCCTTGAATCCGGCTATCACGACTCATCGCAGACCTGGAGCCTCGCCGACGGTTTCCCTCCGCCGGTACTGACGCGCGTGGCCGGATTTACCAGGGTGTGTAGCTACGACCGACCCGGCACTCTGTTGTACTCAGACCCGCCGCGGATCACCGACCGCACGGCGCCGGTGCATATGCCGCGGACGGCGGCTGACGTGGTCAGCGAACTGCATGCCCTGCTTGCCGCTGCGCACGTGCCGGGTCCCTATATCCTGGCAGGACATTCACTGGGCGGGCTCTTCACGCTGCTCTACGCTCAGACCTACCCGACCGACGTCAAAGGACTGGTTCTGGTCGACGCCTTCCCGGCCACGCTGCCGCGGCTGTTCGGACCACAGTGGCCGGGCTATCGCAGACTGCTCGACAGTCCGCTGCCGGCACTCGCCACGAATCCGGACTTCGAGCGGATCGACATCGGCGCAAGCGTCGCTCAGATCGGCGAGGCCTCTTCCCTGCACAGGATGCCGCTGGTCGTGTTGACCAAGGGCGAGCCGTTCGCCCATCCGCCGGGTGCGGTGGGGCCAGTGTTGCGGGAGCTGGAGCGTTGGTGGCCGATCGCCGCCAAAAGCCTGGTGCAGCTCGAGCCGGACACACCTCAGGTCATCGCTAACGGCAGCGATCATTATATCCAGATTCACCAGCCCGATCTGGTCACGCTGGCGATCCGGCTGACCATCGAACGCGCCAGGCCGGACACGTCCTCCGACGTCGGCCGCGGTCCCTGACCAACCAATCCCTGCGCCGTTAACCAATTGTTTCCTGTTCGGTCCTACACTCTCGCGGCCCCCGTCGCCTCATCGGAGACCGTAGCCAGTGGACCAGCCGACCACCCCTCTCCCGCCCGTCCCGCGGACCGACCCTTGCGACGCGGACAACGCCCAGTTCGCCCGCGACCGAAAACGTCAGGCAACAGGACTATATCCGTGGTGGCAAGACCCCATACACAGCGGGAACGCGTCCTCGACGCTGGGACGCGCGGGGCGCGGCCGGGGCACCGGGTCCGCAACGAAGGATGGCCTGCGGCGGCTCAAGGCCGCGCGCCCCATGCACAGCTTCTACGGCGCGGAGGGCCGCGCGTTTCGCCACACCATCGCCGCGCTGTTCGCGCAAGGTCGCTGGCTGCGCCTGCTCGCAGAGATGCGAAGAGCGCCTCGCTGATGGCGTCAGCCGCAGAGTCTGGTCAATAATGCCCGCGGGAACTCGCTGGCCGCAGGAGGGACGAATGGTGCGTGTTGCAAGATTGGGTGCGATGGATTTTCCAACCGCGCTGTCGATCCTGACGGGCGGCGCGTTCTGCTATGCGGCCTGGCTCACCTCCATCGTATTCTGTGCCGCCAGCGGCCAGCGGCCCCTGCTGATCGCCGCCGCCGCGTTCTTCCCTGTCGGTATCGTCCACGGAATTGGCGTGTGGTTCGGTGGCTGGTGACCCGACCATGAGGCGAAAGAGTTTCTCGCCACCCTCCTCCGGTGCATAGTCAACCAAGCCTGAACGAGGCCCGAGTTGCCGGACCATGCTGCATCTCACCAAGCTCGCCGTCGGCGTGCGCGACATCGACCACCTGCACGAGTTGCAGGAGGAACGCGCGATCCGCAATCCGCCGCTGCGTCATCGCACGCGGAATTTTCCGCGCCGCCATCAGGAGGTGATCGACGGCGGCTCGATGTACTGGGTGATCAGCGGGAGCATGCTGGTGCGGCAACGCATTCTCGACATCATTGAGGATCAGCGCGACGACGGCTCCGCGTGCACTGGTCTGATGCTCCACCCCCGGCTGGTGCCATTGACCGGCAGGCCCACCAAACCTTTCCAGGGGTGGCGCTATCTGCGCCCGGACGAGGCACCGCGCGATCTCGTCGTCGGCAAGCGCGCCAGAGGCGAGCATTCCCTGCCACCGGCATTGCGGCACGAACTTCAGGTGCTGTGTCTGCTGTGAAATCCGCTTGCGCGACTCTGTCAAGTTATAGGATATCCATATCAGTCGATTAAGTTTGCTTTCTCGACCAACCTCTGAGCCTTTCCCTGCAACGCCTGTCACTTCCGGAGCTCATCCCGTGACCCCCTCGCGCAGACATCTGTTCGCCCTGCTCGGCCTTGTTCTGCCGATCGCCGCCTTCTCAGCCACGCCCGCCGCGGCGACCACATCGAACGCGGTGCACCACAAGTCGCACGCGCATCACGCGTCCACCTCGCACAAGGCCCCGCATCACTCGTCGACGCATCACGCGTCGCACCACACGACCCATCACGCGCCAAAACCTACCGTGAGCTGACCGCCGCCTGGCCGCGCGCGTTAGCCTCCAGCAGCGCGCGCAGTCCGGCCAGAATGCGCTCAGGAGTCGGCGGACAGCCGCTGATCAAGAGGTCCACCGGTAATGTCGTTCCAACCCCGCCGGTGACGGCGTAGCTGCCCTTGAATACCCCGCCATCCACCGCGCAGTCCCCCACCGCCACGACGAACTTCGGGTCCGGCATCGCAGAGTACGCCTGCTCCATCGCATCAAGCAGATTGCGCGTGACGGGCCCGGTCACCAGCAGAACATCGGCATGGCGTGGGCTCGCAACGAAGCCGATGCCGAAGCGTTCCAGGTCGTAGACGGCACGCCACAGCGCACGAAGCTCGATTTCGCAGCCGCCACAACTGCCCGCGTCGAGATGTAGGACCGCCAGGCTGCGACCCAACCGGGCCTGCCCACGGTCGTCCAGCCTGCCCGCCAGCGACGCCGCAGTGCCAGTGTCCACCGGGGCTGGCTTGCCCGCGATCGGACCAGCAAGCACCGTACGGACCAGGCGGCGCCACAGCTTCACAGGTCCACACCCGAGCTGGAGAGACCGAACGAGGCCAGGATCAGCCGCAGATCGTCGATCTGACCGCCCTCCATTGTGGCTTCAAGTTCCGGCCAACGTGTCCAAGCCGGATCGCACATGAACGCCGCGGCGATCTGTCCATGATCCAGCCGCAGCCAGTGCCAGATCTCACCGCCGGGACCATTTGCACCACCGATGCCCTCACCGCTCGCCACCGACAGTGGCACCGAGACCGCATCCTCTGGCATCGCGCCGAGCAGGTCGCGGACCAGGCCGATATCATCAGCGATTTCGCGCAGGCGTTCGCGCGTTCGCCCTGCGGCATTGCCGGCGCGGCCCACCAATTCGCCAGCATCGGGCAGCAGGCGCAGATCAGGCAGCTCTGCCGCGATCCCGCTCAGCGCGCGGCCAATCGCCTCTGCACCACCTGGCACGATATCCGCCGCCACACCGCCCGGCACAACGCAGTCCATCATCAGCCGGTGGCCGAACGCGACGTTGCTCGCCCGCCGAAGCATCTCGACAAGCCAGGCGGAGCGCCCCGACAGCACCTCGAGCCCGACCGCCTCGGCGATCGCCGCGAGAACATCGAGATGACCAGCAATCCGTTCGACGCCCGCCATCACGTCTCGCAAAGCAATCGCCCGCGAAGGAATCTCGCAGCCCAGCGCTGTCTCGGTCGACCGCCCAAAGGCGATCGAATGTGCAACAGTTGCTTCGGCCGCAAGCCGCGCCGCGAACCGCGCTGCCGCTCGCGGCGACTTGCCGCACATCAGGGTCAGCGTGCCCTTGTGCGTGTAGCCAAGCCGCGTCTCCAGCCGAACGATGGTCTCGCCCCGAACGCCGAGACGCAGATGCGCGGCGGGCTCAATCCCACCGCGCACCGGCCCGAGCGGGACCTGATCCAGATGCTCGTCCAGCATGAATTCCGGCGCTTCCGTGCGACCGTCAGGCCCCGGCCTCAGCGCCATCGGCGCACTGTTGGGCCAACGCCCATGATCGAGCCACGGCCGGTGATCCGTGCCGCCAGCCGCGGTGTGACCCCACAGATCGTGCACCATTCGCTCGAACCAAGTGGCGCCCGGACGCACGGCGGACAGTGCGGGATATTCACCATCCACGACCTCGGTGGAAACCAGTAGCGGGGCCTCGTCCACGCGCAGCAGGGCATAGACCTCGCGCGTGTCGGCCCACAGCGCCAACAGAGGCGGCGACATCTCGCTCGCCATGCGCGTCCACTCCTCGCGCGTCAGCCCTTGGCGTGGCGAGACCGTGAGGCTCATCCGGCCGCCAGTGCCGGCAACGCGAATGCCAGCAGCGCAACGATAGCAAGCTGCAGCCAGACCGGCGCTGCCATGGCCCAGTCGGCGGGCACGCCGGATGGACAGCGCTCCACGAGCGCTGCGGTCGCGAGCAGCACGCCCGCAGCAAGCGGCACCATCAGCCATGCCGCAACGGCGACAGTCGGTTCAGCAAGCAGGTACAGCGCATAAAGCGGCAGCAGCGCGAGCGTCAGCCAGGCGATCATGTCGTTGTTCTGGGATTGCAGCACCGCCGATCGCGTCAGTCCGAGCAGTATCAGATGCAACCAGGCGACCGGCCTGGCCGCGACGCCGACCGCGAACACCACCATGCCGAGTTGCGCCATACCCGCGAGCGCCACATTGCGCCGCCAGTCGAGCCGCGCCCACAACGCGACGGCACCAACCAGGAGCGACGCCAGACCGAACGCGATCAGCAGCCCGGAAGCGATGCTCAGTCGCATGAACAGCAACATCGGCACGTTGGGAAGCAGAGTGGTGACAACGACTGCACCGGGCGGCACGCCTTCGGCCGCCGCACTCGTCATCCAGAATTGGAGCGGCACTATGCCTGCCACGCCGGCGTAACCCAGCAGCAGAAACCAGCCCGCCAACTCCGGCGCCATGCCAATCAGCAGCGTGCCGAGCAGTGCCAGCATCAGACCGACCCCGCACAACAGCATCAGGCGAGATGCTGCGGCAGACGCGGCGGTGTCTCTCGCGACCCCGGTCACCACGGCCGCCGCGGCGACCGCGACAACGAGAGCAAGCCAGATCAGTACCGGATCGTTTGCCAGCGTCGCGGCCTGGATGGACCCGATCAGCACCTGATAGCCGGCGTGATAGAAGCGTGCGCGCTGCCGATTGAGTGACCGCACGGCGAGTGCGGCGGCAACATCGCGACGGTCGAACCAGCTCACTGTCATTGCCACCAGGCTGGTGAGCAGCACCAGATGCGCCTCAGCCACGCCAGTGCGCCACGCCAGCGCGAACGCTACGACGAATTGCAGGCTGGCGGAGCCCGTGTTGATCCAAGCGCCGATGCGCCAGGATGCGACCAATGCCAGCGCGACTGCCGAGATGAACGGCAGAGCCACCACGATGACGGCCAGCGCGCCGTTCATCGGCGCAGCCGCATCCCGGCGATGATCAGGCCGGGAACCAGCGGCACGGCGACCGCGTACGCTGCCGTCCCTGATAAATCGGGATTGGCGCCGGCCACCAGGACCAGACCGTTCTGCGATGACAGCAGGCCAAGCGCCACCCACCCGTCCGAACGCAATACCGCCAGTAAAATGCCGAATAGCGTGACGGACACGCCAGCGGCCACAATCTCGCCCGCGCCGATCCTTGCCGCGACGCTGATGATCACCACCAGCAACGCGAGTGCCATCGCCCACGCCAACAGCGTGTTGTTGCGCAAGGTGGGAATCGGGGCGGCATTCGTACGCACCAACACCAGCGGCAGTATGACGCCGTTGACAGCGAATGCGAGCACCGCCACCGCGGCCGTGGACTCGCCGAGCACCATCACGGCGCACAACGCCTGCAACGCACAGACCCACGCCGCCGTCTCGATCCGCCTGACACACAGCAGACCGACCGAAAGCAGCAGCGCGGCCGCACCCGCTGCGCCGATCACGCGGAACCCATGCCGGCGAACAGGAAGATCGCAGCCAGCAGGCCGAGCAGCACGGCGATGCCAAGCACCTGGGCCTCACGCTGCAATCTGATGAAGCCCAGCATGGCATGGAGCAGCGCCAGCGCCCCGGCAAATACCAGCGTGCGGATCAGCCAGCAGGCAATGCCCACCGCCCAGGCGATCGGCCCCTCGGCAGAGAGCGCCATGCCGAACGGCAGGAACATCGTGCCGATCAGATTGAACCAGACCAGCAACCGCATCGCATCGGTCGCCTCGATCAGTGCGAGGTCAGGTCCGCCGAATTCCTGCGCCAGCATCCCGAAACGCATAGTGCCAACCAGCGCCACGAGCAGCGTCGCAGCCAGCGCAATCCCGACGCCGACCCGCGAGCCTGCGCCATTCTCCAATTGCATCGCGGCAATCGCGTCGAGGTTGAGGCTGCCGGCCAGAAACGCCAACACAAAGAGCACCAGCAGGAGCGCCGGCTCTGCCAGACAGGCGAGCAGCATCGATCGAGCGGCTCCGACGCCCGCGGGCGCGGTACCGGCATCCATCGCAAGCAGCGCCATGCAGCAGCGCGTCAGCGCCAACAGCCCAGCGATCAGCAGCAGGTCGGCGAACGGGGCGAAGGTCATGCCGAGTGCGAATGACGGCGCGAGACACACGGCGACCGCAGTGGCGGCGGCAGAGACTGCGGGCGCGATGCCGGTCACATCGGACGCACTCTCAGCCAGCATGCGCTCCTTGCGCAGCAGCCGTATCAGGTCCCAGCACGGCTGCAACAGTGGCGGCCCGACGCGACCGGCGAGCCGCGCCTGCATCCAACGGCAGATGCCGATCAGGCTCGGTGCGGCAACGCCCATCAAGGCGATATGCAACACCTGCGCGACGAGTCCGCTCACCAACCCCATCAAGCCACCAGCGCGGTCACGACACGCACCACCGTATCGCGCCAGCGAACGAGGCTGTTCCGTGTCGCGGCAGTCGATGGCAACCGCGCCAATACACCTCGCAGAGGCTCGACGAAGGAAGCAGGACCGGACTGTGTCGCCGGATCACCGAATGGCAGCCACGGCGGCGGCGCGGCGAATCCGCCCGACCATGCCGGCTCGCGCCGCCGCTCACCCGGGCGGCGCAATACGTACAACACGGCGAAGGCGACAAGCGCCAGGAGCACAGCAACGGCAATAGGTGAATACCCCGTAGCCTCGGCGCCTGTGCTCAACGCCAGCCATTGACCGGAAGCGACGTGTGTCCAGCCGATTGTGGGCAGCAAGACCAATGCCGGCAGCAGACCGAACAACCCGAGCAATGCCGCGACGCCGATAAGGACGACGCGAACCGGGCGCGGCGCCTCCTCGGCGACCGCGGCGCGCGGCGTGCGGGGACGGCCAATGAAGACGACCCCGAATAGCCGCACTGTCGCCAGTGCCATCAGGCCCACGGACAAAGCAGTCAGCGCGGCGACAACCAGGACCAACAACTGAATGCCGAAATCGCTGATCCGGGCTGCCGCGATCAGCGACTGGAACAGCAGCCAGAACGCGGCAAAGCCAAGCCCGGGCGGCAGCACGGCGACGGTGAACAGCCCAACCAGGCAGCAGCCGCTGGTGACCGGCATGCGATGGAGCAGTCCGCCCATGAGGTCGAGCCGACGCGTTCCCGCTCCGCTCTCGACGGCATCGGCGCACATCAGCAGCAGCGTTCGGCACAGCATATGACAGACCACCGCCAACCATGCCGCGGCGAGCGCGCGCGACGCCACCGATGGCAGGTCAACCGCTCGGGCGAACAGCGCTACGCCGAGTGCCATCGTCGCCATGCCAAACTGGTGGAGCGAACCAACGGACAGCACCTTGTGCAGCGTGTCCGCGAGCGCGGCCCGGAGTGAACCGATTGTTGCGATACCGGCTCCCACCAACAGCAGCGTGACACCCCACCACAACGGCTGTCCCACACCGCAGAGGTCGAACAGGACACGCAGCACGAGGTAGATTGCGATCGTCGTGCTGAGCCGGCTCAAAATCCCAGCGCCGACCAGCACAAGCAGCAAAACCACGGCGGCGTGCCATCCCTCCGGCGGTGCCGCGCGTATCGTGGCGAAATCAGCCGGTGAACCCGCCAATGCGAGCGCCACCGTCAGGCAAACCACCGCGCTGGTCGCCGGGCGAAGCAACGTGACGCCCCCAAGCATCAGCAAACCCACGGCCAAGGTAAGGCCATCGTCGGCCAATACCGTCAAAGCCAGCGCAGCCAGCGGCAGCGGCGCGCTGTTTGCGCAGGGGACCACGAGGAACAACACCAGCAAAAAACTCGCGGCCAGCGGATCAAGCGACAGACGCATCGCAGCGCCTGCCGGCCCGATCGGCAGCTCCAGTGTGATCATGTCGATACCGGCGGCCAGCGCCACCACCATCAGCACGACCACCAGAGCACTGATGCCGACGCTGACCGCGGCCACGACAAAACGCGGCACAACACGACTGATAGCCGCCAGAATCACCAACGCCGCGATCAGAATCGCGAACAGGATCAGGACCACAGAATCACCGGCGCGGGGCGCGACTCGCTCACGCGGTGGAGGATAGCAGCCCTATGAAACGTCGAGCGACTGCTTGCGTGCCGGCGGCGGATGCTCGGTGTCGATCACTGCGAGGTCTTCCTCGGTCAGCGTGATATCGCCCGCCGCCGCGTTCTCCCGCACATGCTGTGGATCGCTCGCCTTCGGTATGCTGATCACGTTGGGGTGGCGCATGGTCCAAGCGATCGCGATCTGCGCAGGCGACGCATTGTGCCGCTTCGCCACCGCGGCCAGCGCCTTCGATTGCAGCAGCCGGCCGCCCTGCCCTACCGGCGAGTACGCCATCAGCGGGATCTTGTGCTCGGTGCACCAAGGCAGCAGGTCGTATTCGATGCCGCGGCTACCGATGTGATACAGTACCTGGTTGCTGGCGCATTGCGTGCCGCCCGGCAGCCGCACCAGTTCCTGCATATCGCGCGCGTCGAAGTTCGACACGCCCCAGTAGCGTATCTTCCCGTCGGCCCGCAGCTTCTCGAACGCCTCCACCGTCTCGGCAAGCGGATGGCTGCCGTGCCAGTGCAGCAGATAGAGATCGATCCGGTCGGTGCGCAGTCGCTTCAGGCTGCGCTCGCACGCCGCCGGCACACCGCTGCGCGAGGCATTGTGCGGGTACACCTTGCTGACGATGAACAGCCCGTCGCGCTTGCCTTGCGTCGCTTCGGCCACCAACTCCTCAGCTCGGCCGTTGCCGTACATCTCGGCGGTATCGATCAGCTTCACGCCCAGTTCGATGCCCAGCTTCAGCGCTGCCACCTCAGCCTTCGCCGCGTTGCCGCGCTCGCCCATGTGCCAGGTTCCCTGGCCAAGCGCCGGCACCTCGGTTCCGTCAGGCAGCCGCACGGTGCGCATCACCCCGCCCCTTCCTCGGCAATCCGCAACACGCGCAGGAAGTTCCCGCCCCACAGCGCGGCGATCTCCTGCCGATCGTAGCCGCGTCGCAGCAGCTCCGTCGTGATGTTCGCGCTCTCGGAGGCGTTGTGCCAGCCGCTGAACCCACCGCCCCCGTCGAAATCGGACGAGATGCCGACATGCTCGATGCCGATCCGCCGCACCGCGTAGTCGACATGATCGGCGAAGTCCGCGACCGTCACCGCGTCGGGCTTGGCGTCCCGTTTCAGGAAGGCGGCCACCGCGGTGATCTGAATCACGCCACCCACGTCGCGCAACGCGTCGAGCTGTGCGTCGTCCATGTTGCGCGCATTGTCGCACAGCGCGCGGATGCAGGAATGCGTGGACACCACCGGCGTGCGCGACACCTCGACGGCCTGCAGCATGGTGTCGCGCGAGACGTGGGCGACATCGACCAGCATGCCGAGCCGGTTGAGTTCCGCGATGGCGGCACGGCCAAGCGTGCTGAGACCGCCGTGCTCGGTCAGCGCATCGCCGAGATCATTACGCGGGTTGCAGGAATTGGCCAGCGCATTGTGCCCGTTGTGCGTCAGGGTCAGATAGCGTGCGCCAAGCGCCCGGAAGCGCGCCAAGCGCGATAGATCATGGCCGACCGCGAAACCGTTCTCCACCACCGGGATAATCGCCAGCACGCCGTCGCGCTTTGCTGCCTCGATCTCATCGGCAGTCACGGTAACCCGTGCGGCAACGCCATTCTCGCTGCGCCCCATGGCCCGGATCGACTGGAGCATGGCGATGGCACGCTCAAACGCGGCGGTCTCGCTTTCGGGATTGCGGGCGGCCTGCGGCACGTAGGCAACGAAGCATCCGGCGGCGAGGCCACCGCGCAGCATCTTCGGCAAGTCCACCCGGCGTGGGCCGTCAAGGAACGGATCGGGGCCGGTTGGCCAGGGAATGTCGATGTGAGTGTCGAGCGTCAGCAAGCCGCGGTGCAGCGCAATCGGGTCTATCGAAATGGCGTCGTTCATGGCGCGGAAGCTCGCAGAAATCGACGTGGCGCGGAAGGGGCTGGGCGGCACAAGATGTGGACCTGTCGTAGCCAGAACGAATTTTTTGGTTCAGCGGGATCGGTGGGTGGCCTTGACGAACCGATGCCCGCTCGGCCTCCATGACGATGTGGAGGACACCATGACTGACATGCTGGACGGAGGTTGCGCGTGCGGCAGGCTTCGATACCGCATGCACTCCAAGCCGATGTTTGTGCATTGCTGTCACTGCAAGGATTGCCAGCGGCAGACCGGCACCGCGTTCGTGCTCAACGCGCTGATCGAGGCCGGTCGGGTCGAGCTGCTGTCCGGCGATCCGGTCCCCTGCACGATGCCGACCGACAGTGGCCGGCCGCACCGGGTCTTTCGCTGTCCTGATTGCGGCACGGCGGTCTGGAGCGAGTATGGCGGCCTGACACAGCTGCGCTTCGTCCGCGTCGGTACGCTCGACGACCCGACGGCGCTCCCACCGGATGTGCACATCTACACGCGGTCCAAGCTGCCCTGGGTCACGCTGCCCGCCGGCGTGCCGGCATTCGATGCCTACTACAGCTCGCGCGAGATCTGGCCCGCGGAAAGCCTGGAACGCCGCAAGGCGGCACTCGGCTAGCCAGCCTTCTTCGTCGCGCGACGCCTGGTGGGCTTCTTTGCTTTGGCCTTCTTGCGCACCGGCTTGCTCGGCTTCGCGCGCTTCGGCCTCGTGGCCGCGGCTGGCGGCGGTTCGGGCACAGCCATGTCGAGGCCGAACATCGCCGACAGATCATCTGCCTCCAGCACCTTGCCGGCAGCGGGGCCGCCCTTCGTCATGGGCAGCGAATTGTCGATGCCGATCAGCAGGTCTTTCTCGTCGACCGCGCGCAGCCGGAACAACAGATCTGGTTGCCGGTCCAGGCGTGCGCCGATGCCGTAAAGCACCGCCGCCACGTGCTTGCACATGAAAGCGTAGTCCGGGCAACTGCACTCGAAGCGGATCTCCTTGGGCCCGGGGAACAGCCCGAGGCCTTGCCGGCAGATGCGCTCCATCACGCCCTGCGACAGCCGGCCCTGCAGCAGTTCGACCAATGAATCGATCCCGCCTGCGCAGTCCTTGCAGATTGACCGCCAGTGCGGCTTGGCCACCGTGTCGATACTCACGCTGATCCGGTAGAGCGACGATCCGCTGACCATCGCCGTCACCTCGCGCGGTGCAATCTGCAGGTCGACCACGGAGCCATTGCGCACATAGGTCCGCCCGCGCGGCAGACGGTTCGCGAAGTCCTGGTAGCTCTCCAGGTTTTCGCACCAGGCTTTACCCCAGAAGGTAGTTGCGATGGCACGACCATCGATCACCACCGGCGCGACCGGATGACCCTTTTTGGTCAACTTCGCCATCGCGAGGACGGCACGCCGACGACGTTCGGCTACTGTGACATAGGGTGCCCAGCCTCCGTACCAGGACATGATGTCAGTCCCTCATCGCGGCGTTCAAATCGAGCGCCACCAGACGCAGCAGGTCATCATCCTTCATCTCGGTCAGGTTGATCTCCCCGCCACCCGACAGCAGTTCATCTGACACGCCCTGCTTCGATTCTATCAACGCGTCGATCTTCTCCTCGACTGTACCGCGGCACACGAATTTGTGCACCAAAACATTGCGCTTCTGGCCGATGCGGAAGGCGCGATCCGTCGCCTGGTTCTCCACCGCCGGGTTCCACCAACGATCGAAATGCACCACGTGCGAGGCGGCGGTCAGCGTCAGCCCCGACCCGCCCGCCTTCAGCGACAGCACGAAGAACGGCACGTTCTCGTCCTCCTGGAACGTGCGCACCAGATCTCGCCGGCCGCGTACCGCTGTCTCGCCGTGCAGCACCAGCCCCGGCCGCCCGAACACCTCGGCGAGGAACGCGGCGAGCGGCGCGGTCATCTCGCGGAACTGGGTGAACACCAGCATCTTCTCCTGGCGCGACGCGACAACCTCCGCGACCTCGCGCAGACGCGCCAGCTTGCCGCTGTCCGCCTCGGCCCACGCACCGTCGCGCAGCCATTGCGACGGATGATTGCAGATCTGCTTGAGCCGCAGCAGCATAGCCAGCACGATGCCCTTGCGCTGGATACCGTCGCTGTTCTCCAGCGCGTCGCCGAGTTCGCGCACCGCCTGCTCGTAGAGCGCCGCCTGCCTGCGGCTGAGGCCACACCATGCCTTTACCTCGGTCTTGTCCGGCAGGTCGCTGATGATCGACTTGTCCGTCTTCATCCGACGCAGGATGTAGGGCCGCACCAGTTCGCGCAGCGGGCCGTAGGGATTGGTCTCGCGATCGGCCAGCATTCTGGCATAACGGCTGAACTGCTTGGCAGACCCCAGCAGGCCCGGATTGATAAAGTCGAAGATCGACCACAGATCACCCAAGTGATTTTCGACCGGCGTGCCGGTGAGCGCGATGCGCGCCGTCGCCTTCAGCGCCTTGGCCGCCCGCGTCTGCTTCGCATTCGGGTTCTTGATCGCCTGCGCCTCGTCCAGAATGGCATAGCGCCACTCGATCTCCGACAGCGCCTTGATGCGCAGCAACGAACCGTAGGTGGTGATCGCCAAATCAAGCGCCCCAGCGTGTTCCGCGGTGAATTCGCTTATTTCCCCGGCGCTCATCGCCGAGGGATGCACGATGGCTACCTTCAGGTCGGGCGCGAACTTCTCCACCTCCGCCAGCCAGTTGGCCAGCAGCGATGCGGGCGCCACCAGCAGGCTCGGCCCGCGACGCTCCGCCAAGAGCAGCGCCAGCACCTGGATCGTCTTGCCCAATCCCATGTCGTCCGCGAGGCACGCGCCCAGCCGCAGCCCCGACAGCAGCCGCAGCCACTGCACGCCGACGCGCTGATACGGCCGCAGCGTGCCGCGCAACGACAGACCGGCATCGGCGTCCGCTCCGTCAGGCGAGCGCAGCATTTGCAGCGTGTCGGCAAGCCATGGTCCGGCCGTCACGCGCGACCAGTCCGCGACTGTGACATCACCCGGCTCGTCGGCAACCGCGGCGCCGGCCAGCATGCGCATCGCCGCGGCAAAGGACAGCCCCTCGCGTTCCGCCAGTTGCTCTGCGTCGCGGAACTGCTGGATCGAGCGCTCGAGCCGTTCCCGATCGATCTCCACCCACTGGCCGCGCAGCAGCACCAGCGAGTCGGTGCCGGCGAGCAAAGAAGCGATCTCCTTCTGGCTCAACACGTCGCCGTCCAGCGTGACGGCCATGCGAAAGTCGAGCACGCCCTCCAGGCCAAGCGCCGAGGGCTTGCGCGCGCCGACGGTACCGGTCACCTGCGGACGCGGCGGACGGTTGGCGCGCCACGCCGGCGGCATGCGCACAATGACGCCGGCACTTTCCAGATCGGGCACGCTGCCAAGCAACCGTGCGGCCTCGTGCGGCGTCCAGCGCAATGGATGAAACAACTCGCCTGCATCGAGCATCGGCCGCAGCCACTCGCAGGTCTCTGCGGCGCGCTGCACCGGCAGCAGCAACGACAGCATCTTCTCGCGATTGGCAGCGCCGGCGTATTCGCGCAACGCCTGACCGAGCGGCACGTGCTGCGCGCGCGCCTGCGCCGAAAGTTGCGTGGTGTAGGTGGCGAGAAAGGCGAACGGCGCGTCGTCGTCGCGGCGGTTCTCAGCCAGGTTGAAATGCACGCGGCCGACCAGGTTCCAGGCCGGATTCAGGCCCTTCAGAAAGCTCTGCAGGTCGGTCTTCGCCGCATGTAAGCGACGCTGCCAGCGCTACCGCAATCTCCTGCCACAGAGCGCGCAGCACGTCCGCGGTGAGGTACTCGGCTCCCGTCATCATCGGTGCCGTCAACACCAGCGAAGCGAGATCGCCCTCGCCCGGTGGTGCTATGTCCGGAACGCCCGTGCCGCTCGA
Organism: uncultured Alphaproteobacteria bacterium; assembly: GCA_963812505.1. Taxonomy (GTDB): domain Bacteria; phylum Pseudomonadota; class Alphaproteobacteria; order Acetobacterales; family Acetobacteraceae; genus JAMXLO01. The sequence continues at coordinate 78,272 of CAWEVM010000003.1, read as the reverse complement.
TTGCAGGCACAACGCGCCGACATACCGTGTGGCAAAGCCGCGCCACCAAAGGAACAGCGGCGGCAGATGTTGTCCCAGCTCGGCGGCACCGAGCCGCAGCAATCCATGACCGCTGCCCCGGGCGAACGCGTCGGCCAGGCGCGAAGCCACTCGGTCATCGAGTTCCGGCGCGTCGGAGGACTCTGCCAGGACCAGATGCCCGTGCGGTGTCAGACGCAGATTAACGTGCGACATGCGGTAAGGGTACCGGCGATTCGCCGGCCGTGGTCAAGAGTGGCTCAGCACCTGTCTACAAAGCAGACAGCCGCTATCGACCCACGTCGGGCGCTCGCGATCCGATCAACGTGTCGCTGAAGCCGACATTCAATCAGATTGAACTGCGGAGCTTGCATCCACCGGATCATCAACCGGGGCTGGTACTTCCCGGAAGCAAGTCCGGATCCATCATATTCCGATCAGAGACGGAGCAGGTTTCCGTAACCGTCGACCGGCGTGCGTACGCCGGATAAGCGGAGGCAATGCCACAGGCTCGCTTGGTTCGCCGAGACGACGGGACGTTGCAGGTCGCGTTCCAGCGCATCGAGAATACCCACGCAGCGAAAGCCCGTGCCGGCGATCAGGACGCCATCCGCCTCCTGTGCGCAGGCCACTCGCACCTGCTGGTACAGCGGTTCGATCGCTTGCTCGATGCCCATGCCCTGCCGATACAGCTCGCCAGGTGGCACGTCGCGCCATTGTCGGCCGGGATCATAACGCAGATGCCCCGCCGGCTGGGTCCCGCGTGCGCACCAGTCCCGAACACCCTCCGCCACCAGGCTATCGTCGAACCAGGGCGGAAATACCAGGAATGGACGATTTACGCCGCTCGCATGCAGCGCCGCCGCACAGTCCAGCCCGTTGGTGGTCACCGCCACCCCTCCGCCGAGTTCCCGCGACAGCGTTTCCACGACCGCTTCGTCCCACTGTGGGCCACCCAGGAGGCTGCTGGAGCTGTGGCCAACCACGACCGCCGACAGGCACATCGGTGCGAACTGCCGGCAGCCGCGCAGCAGGTCATCTTCCAACTCCACCCCGCTGCGGTCGTCGCGCCAGCGCGCCCAGGGCGCCCGAGCGGTTACTCGCGCAGCATGCACCGACACATTCAGCGGGACCATCGCCCACCACTCGGCCTCGGGCACGACTTCACTGCCCACGATGAACATGCCGATACGGGCTTGCCAGCCCCAGTTGTCTCTCTGTGTCATGACTTGTCCGGAAAGCGGTTGTTCGCCGAGCTGCCTGTCAGCCGGCTCAGCGCTCCTGTCGAACGTTCGGGCTGCGGTTACATCCAGTCGACAGCAGCCAGTGTGCTCTATCTGGGTTCGTCGTGGATACCGGCGTGGCGGAACAACTGATCCAGCGGCGCGTGCTGGGCGGTTCGGCTATTTGCCAGACCGCCCGCTTCGACGTCGTTAGAGCACTTTTACCCCGACTGCGCAGGGCGAAAGTGTTCTGACGTCATATTTGATCGCATGATTCACGCTCTGTCGACGTTCCGCCCAGAGCGATCACGCTCTAGCGCTCGATCCCGGCCAGGGCGTTCTGGATCCCGGCCGTCGCCGAGGGGCCCCACGGCATGGTGAAGAACTTGAACCCCTTCTGGACGAAAAAGTTCGGGTCCATTCCGGGCGGGATGAAATACATCCCGGCGACAACGCCGTGTTTCGCGGCCGTCGCCGCGATCTTATCGAGCGCTCGCTGATAGATGTCGCACTGGTAGTCGAGCGGCACCCCCAGCTCGATCGAAAGATCGGACGGGCCGATCAGCAGAACGTCGACGCCCGGGACCGAGGCGATGGCATCGAGATTCTCCAGCGACTGGTTGGTCTCGATCATCGGCACGATGAGAAGCTCATTGTTCACGGCATCCATGTAATCGCGGTAATTCTTGAACTCGCCCCACTCGCCGCGCACGCCGGCGTTGCTGCGGCTGCCGAGGGGAAAATAGCGGCAGGCGCGCACCATTGCCTCTGCCTCCGCGCGGATGTTGATCATCGGCGCAATGATGCCCCGTGCCCCGGCGTCAAGCGCGAAGCAGATCTGATACGCCTCGTTGGCGGCGACACGCACGACCGGCGCCGCCTGCTTGCCGCGCATCGCCTGGATCGACGGTTGCAGTTGCTTGATCTCCCAAGGGGAGTGCTGCGTGTCGAACAGCAGGAAGTCGTACCCGGCGTCGGCCAGGATCGACACGTCGACGTTCGGTGCCCCGGCCGTCCCGACGACGGTCCTACCTGACTTGATGGAGTCCTTGATGGCGTTCATCTGGCGTCAATTCCTCCCACGGTAGCTTTCGCGCCCGTTCAACCAACCAACGGCGACGGGCACGTCAGTGCACGCCATTATCGCACATTGGCGAAGCGGCGCAGCCTATGAGTTATCCAGACCAGGGTCGCTCGACGAGGGTCGCCCCGATGAGTGTCAGTGTCGGCCATTAAGCATTGCGCATCCGAAGCCGCCGGTCCGCTTCCCACCCAGAGCGGTTCTCGGCTGATCGAATCCGTTCCGGATCAGAGACGGGATCTCATCAGCTTAGCGATCGCCGAGAAAGTTCAGCAGCGCTGCATTGAACAGCGCGGGGTTCTGCAGGAAGGCGAAATGACTGGTGTTCGGGAGGATCAGCAGCCCAGCCCCTGGAATGGTCGCGGCAATATACTCGGTGTGCGCGCGCTTGATCGCCTCGTCGTGGTCGCCATCCACCACCCATACCGGCAATCGGATCGACTTGAGTTGCGCATCGGTCCAGTTCGGCTCGGTCTCCCACATCTTGCTGATCTGCGCGACGAACGCATCGTAGTCTTTCGGCGTCACCGACAGCCGCGCGTATTCCTGCCTGCCGCGCTCGATGAAACGCGCAAAGGTGGGGTTTTTCTCGACGCCTTCCTGCACGCCGGACGTCACGGTATTGGCCGCGAACGCGAAGACCTTGCCGACGCGATCCGGATGGCGAATGGCGAGGTCGAGGCCAAGGATCGCGCCATCGCTCCACCCGACGACATCGGCCTTGGCGATATTCAGCGTGTCGAGCAGCGCCACCACATCATCGGCCATCAGGTCATAGCCGTAAGGGCGCGCGTCGCGCGTGCTGCGACCGTGACCTCGGCTGTCCACCACGATCACCATGTGGTGCGGCTCGAGGGCGCGCACCTGATTGCCCCAGTAGTCCGAGTTGGCGAGACCGCCATGCAGCAGCACGACCGGCGGACCTTGGCCGATTGTCGCATAGTACAGGCTGATGCCGTTGACCTTGGCGTGTTCGGTGTGCTCGCCGGGAACGGGTGGCGGCGTTGGCGGCAGCGTCTGCCATAACGCCTCTGCCATGGCGGCACGCAGCGGAATCGTCAGTAGAAGCGCAAGCAGGAACCGCCGCATCACCATCTCCCATCAGGGCCGCTGTTGCAGCGAAGGGCGCAGCGCCCAGGCCAGCGGCAAGGTCAGCAGACATACCACGGCGACGACGAAGATCGCGTGCGTGGGGCCGAACGCATCGCCGGCGAAGCCGTACAGACACGGGAGCAACGGCACCGCCACCGATCGTGCCGGTATAGAACAGCCCGAACGCGTGTTCGCGCCTCTCAGGCGACACCAGTTCGGGGACCGTGCCGTAAAGCACTGACGACGTGCCGTTCAGCGCAACACCGATCAACGGCAGGCAGGCGAGTGCGCCAAGCAACGGCAGCGGCCCGATGGCGACGATGCCGAGAGCGGTCGCCAGTTCCGTCAGCAGCACGGTGCGCAGAACGCCCAGTCGCGCACCCAGCCAGCCGCAGGCCAGCTTTCCAATTGCGCCACCTGCGAAGATCAGGGTGAGGGCCAGGCCGATCGTCGGCGTCGTCGCGTCCTTTGCGCGCAGCACGAAGGGCAGGAAGGCGAGGAAGCCCATACGTGTGCCGCTGTCCAGCACGCCGATCGCCAGCAGCAGAGGAAACGCTCCGCGTTGGCGCGGCGTCATCGCCGTAACGTCGTTGCCGGCATCCGCCTTGCCAGCAGACCCCAACGAGGTCTGGGCATTCCGTGGCAGCAGGATCAGGATCGCCGCGGCAGCCGCCAAGCCCATCGCGCCGACGATGCCAACCGCACTGCGCCACGCGATAATCGCCATGAGCCATGCGGTCGCGGCCGGTATTGCCATCTTTCCCAGATCGCCGGCGAAATTGTAGGTGCCGAGGGGGCCGCGGGATCCTTGCGCCTCGTAGGCCGTCGCAACCAGCGACGAGCCGATCGGATGCTGCGTCGCGGCGCCCGCACCGCCGATCAGCAGCACGACGACCAGCAGAAAGAACCCAGCGCCGGTAAGGCCGATCGTGATATAGGCGCCGCCGGCCAGCGCGGTGCCGATTGCCAGCACCAGCGGGCCGCCCCAGCGGACCGCCAGCCAGGACGCCGGCACCTGCAATCCCGCCATGGCGCCGGCAAACAGCATTCGCAGGACGCCCAGAGCCGCGAAGCTCAGCCGGAACTCGGCCTGCCAAACCGGCAGCAATACATAGATGAGATCGGTGAAGCCGTCGTGCAGCGCGTGTACTCCACAGGCCACGGCAAGAGTGCGCCGGCGGTCATCCTGAGCACGGCGCAGCATGGCGCCAATCGTTGCAGATGCAGCCATTTCCATCCTCCTCATCCGACACGCGAATCTGGGGCGTCGAGGGGCAAGAATGGAAGACGGAGAATGATCATATTTGTCTAGATGTCTATCTCAATGACGACCGCTTGATTGGCCGACCACGCAGGATCACTGTGGCAGCACCAATGTCCGCCATCTCCCGAACCATTCCCCGCTCGGCGCTTGTCACCGGCGGTGCCCAGCGCATTGGCCGGACGATTGCAATCGCATTGGCAGAGGCCGGGTTCGACGTCGCAGTGCACTGCAATGTCAGCCGTGAGGCCGGTGCCGTGACGTGCGAGGACATTCGCCGCCTCGGGCGCCGTGCCGTGCTGCTACCGGCTGACCTGATGCAGGAGGAGCAGACGCGGGCGCTGATGCCCGAGGCACTCGCGGTGCTCGGCCCGATCGGTGTGCTGGTGAACAATGCCAGCCCGTTCGAGCGCGACGAATGGCACGACGCTACGCGCGCCTCGTGGGATGCGCATATCGAGCCCGGCCTGCGCGCGCCCTTTGTGCTGACCCAGCATTTCGCGCGCGCGCTACCGCCGGACGCCGAAGGCGTGGTGATCAACATGCTGGACCAGCGGGTTTGGTCCATCACGCCGCATTTCGTCTCCTATACTGTGGCGAAGGCCGGCTTGTGGGCGCTCACCCAGTCGATGGCGCTGGCGCTCGCCCCGCGCATACGGGTGAACGGCATCGGCCCCGGCCCAGCGCTGGCAAATACCCGACAGACGCACGAGCAGTTCGTGCGGCAGTCTGCCTCGGTGCCGCTGCATCGCGGCACCAGCCCAGAGGAGATCGCCCGGGCCGTGCTCGCCATCCTTGCCCTGCCCGCGATGACGGGCCAGATGCTGGCACTCGACGGCGGCCAGCACCTGCAATGGCAATCCGGACGCCACGGCCCTCCGCCCGAGGAGTAAGCAATCATGGAAACCCAGCCGATCGCCAGCGCCGCCCGGGCACTCCGCCATATGTTCCTGCGCGACATGGTGCTGAATGCCAGCATTGGCGTGCATCCGCACGAACATGCCGCACCGCAGCGGGTGCGGATCAACGTCGACCTCGGCGTGGAGGACGATGGCGCCCTGCCCTTGTCGCGCCAGCCGGTTGGGCGGGATGAACTCGTCCGCGTGGTGGATTACGAGAAACTCGCCGACTGCGTCCGGTCTATCGTCTCCTCCGGCCATGTCCGGCTGGTCGAAACACTGGCGGAGCGGATCGCCGAAATTTGCCTGCAGGACAGCCGCGTCCATCTGGCGCGAGTGAGGGTGGAAAAGCTCGACGTTTTCATGGATGCAACTTCGGCGGGAGTGGAGATCGAGCGGCGGCAGAGTGATTTGTCCACCCCCTGACGGCCGGCGGCGGTAACCCGGTGAGGAAGCGGAATGTGTTAATTCCGTAGCGATATTCCCAGCAAGGCTGCGTGAAAATCAATGGGTTAGCTTCTGCCTAAATTTTTGGCAATCCTTGTGGACCCTAGCGATTTCAAGGCTTTCACGCGAATGCGAGTGAGTCCGCCCACAAACTTATCCACACGATCGGTGGATGATCCGGCAGCGAGCGGAGACCCCTGGCCTAACGCCGGCAATCCCGCCAATTATCATACGCTATGAGTGACCCACCCGTCAGTTCGGTCCGGTCCGGCGCCGCGGCCATCGAGGCCGCGCTGGCAACCATGCCGTTCAATCCGGGCGTCTATCGCATGCTCGATGCGAAGGGCGAGGCACTCTATGTCGGCAAGGCGCGCAGCCTGAAGAAGCGCGTGGCCGCCTATATCCAGCTCGGCCGGCTGGATGAACGACTGCGGCGGATGGTGAATGAGACCGCCGCAATGGAGGTGATCACCACCCACACCGAGGCCGAGGCGCTGCTGCTCGAGGCGAACCTCATCAAGCGCCTCAAGCCGCGCTTCAACATCGTGCTGCGCGACGACAAGTCCTACCCGTGGCTGATGCTGACCGAGGACCACCGATTCCCACAGATCGCCAAGCATCGTGGGGCGCACGTGCGGAAGGGCAGCTACTGGGGGCCGTTCGCCTCTGCCTGGGCGGTGAACCAGACGGTTACGGCGATGCAGCGGGTATTCCTGCTGCGGTCCTGCGCCGACACCGTGTTCGCCAATCGCACACGGCCTTGCCTGCTGTATCAGATCCGCCGGTGCTCGGCGCCCTGTGTGGGTCGGATCGACGAAGCCGGTTACGGCAGGCTGGTCGGCCAGGCGAAGGCGTTCCTCGCCGGGAAGCTCGCCACCGTGCAGCGCGAGCTTGCGGCCGAGATGGAGCAGGCCGCCGGCACGCTGGAATACGAACACGCCGCGGCAGTGCGCGACCGCATTCGCGCGCTTACCTTCGTGCAGGGCAACGACGTGGTGAACCCCGCCAGCCTGACTGATGCCGATGTAATCGCCGCCTGGCAGACCGCCGGCCAGACCTGCGTGCAGGTGTTCTTCGTCCGCGGCGGCCGCAACAACGGCAATCGGGCGTTCTTTCCGACCCATGCCAAGGCCGAGGAGGCCAATCAGGTGCTCGCTGCGTTCATCGCGCAGTTCTATGACGACAAGCCGCCGCCGCCGTGCGTTCTGGTCAATCATGCGCTGCCCGAGCAGGACCTGGTCGCCGAAGCTCTGAGCCTGAAGGCGGATCGCAGGGTGGAGATCCACGTTCCGCAGCGTGGCGAGAAGCGCGCGGTGGTACAGCACGCCGAGGTCAACGCGCGCGAGGCAATGGAGCGGAAGCTGGCGGAGAGCGCCGGCCAGGCGAAGCTGCTCGACGGTGTCGCGCAATTGTTCGGACTGCCGTCATCGCCGGAGCGGATCGAGGTCTACGACAACTCGCACATCATGGGCACCAATCCCTACGGTGTGATGATCGTCGGTGGGCCGGAAGGTTTTCGTAAGGCGGCGTATCGCAAGTTCGCCATCCGCGGCCCGATAACGCCGGGCGATGATTTCGCGATGATGCGTGAGGTGCTGCAGCGCCGGTTCACTCGTGCGCTCAAGGAGCAGGAGGAGGGAGCGTCGCCGACCGAATGGCCGGACGTTGTGCTTGATTGACGGCGGCGCCGGCCAGCTATCGGCGGCGCGTGAAGTGCTGAACGATCTCGGCGTGCAGGACGTGAAACTGGTGGCAATCGCCAAGGGTCCGGATCGCGATGCGGGACGCGAGTGGTTCCACACCGACGGCATGGCGCCATTCCAACTGCCACCGCGTGATCCCGTGCTGTACTTCCTGCAACGGCTGCGCGACGAGGCGCATCGCTTCGCGATCAGCACGCATCGCGCGGGACGCTCGAAGAACATTCGGCAGAGCGAGCTCGATGAAATCACCGGCATCGGCGCCGCGCGCAAGCGAGCGCTGCTCAACCACTTCGGTTCGGCGCGGGGCGTGAAGATGGCGGGGCTTGCGGATCTGGAGGCCGCGCCGGGGATCAGCCACGAAACCGCACGGCGCGTGTACGCACATTTTCATCCAGGTGTGCGAATGGAGAATGCGTCTTGATTTGCTCGGTCACGAATTGGTTCGGCCAGACCGGCCGTCAGTATCGTTAGCAGGTGGTATCAGCCCTCGCCCCGTCCTCAAGCCGCTCGCTGTATTGCAGGTGCAGGCTTTACCTACCAGCTCAGGCCGTTCCAACGGGCAAACAGTAGTGCCAGCGTAGCAGCGAGGCGCAGGAGATCGAGGTCCTGGCGTAAGGCCCATCGCAGGAGGCGGTGACCACTGTAACGCCGGCTGCCTTGGGAAGGCCGGCGGTTGTTGGCTCGGCAGACGCACCTGCGGCACGATCACCACGACAGGGTTGCGCGGGTCCGCAAATGCAAAGCAAAGAGGCCAGACCGTCATCGCCGCAGCAACAAACGCGCAAAGTCGGACGCCAGAGTGGGCAGGCATGCAGAGGCTCATGAAGTGTTCTGTCCCATACCGAGACGATCAGCCTTCACGCAGAGGCGGCACCTTCCGCTCGCCGACACTGTCATGGTTGTCGCGGGTAATATGGTGGATAGGGATAACAAGTGTAGGGCTACGGGTAAGGCGGTGCCGCCGCCACTGATCTAGCCGGTTCATCTCAACCGCCGCGCCCCCGGTTTCCTGTTGCGCAACAGGTCTATTCCGACGAGCACCGCCGGAATGGCGCAGACCGCCCAGCCGGCCGCATAACCGCCTGTCACGCGTAGCAGCAATGAAAATACCGACGGACATAGAAACGCGCCCATCTGGCCGAACGACAGCACGCCTCCGGTGACGGCCCCCGCCCGACCGACTGGCGCGAGGCGTGCGGACTCCGACAGCAGAATGCCGTGCCATGACATCGCGGTGGCGCTCAAGACGCCGGTTACAATGCCTATCGCGAGCGTGGACCACGCTGCGGTGAACGCACCGGTCACCACGACACTTGCCGCCATTCCAAAGGCCAGCCACGACATCACGATACGTGGGGCGACATAGAAGCTGCCGATCCAGCCCCACAGGATACGGCACGGGATTGCCAAGGCGATGACCGTGGAAAACAAAGCCCCTGCCGCCACGAGATCGTAGCCAAGCGCCGTGAGGAAGGTCACGAAGTAGGCGATGAAGACCGCCTGAAGGCCATTGAACGCGAAGCAGGCAAAGGAAAGCGCGCGCAACTCCCCCACCGCCAGAACGCCCGTGATCGTCGTCACGAAGTCTGACAGGTGAATGGCATGAGTTGGCAGCGGCTCGGTATCGAGCCGCCCATGCAGCGGTTGCAACAGCAACGCGAAGAGCGCGCAGGCTCCCGCGCTGACCAGCATCGTGCCGCGCCAGCCCAGAGATTGCGCCAGCGCCGGGCCAAGCCAGCCGCCGAGCAGAATGCCCGCCGGGATCGCTGTCTGCGTGATCGAGAATGCGAATGGCGCGTATCGCCTGATCGCCCATCTGCCGAGCAACTGGGAACTGGCGGGAGTGGCGACGGCGGCGATACTGTTGCCGACCAGGGCCGACAGCACGAAGCCCGCCGCACCTCCGATGATCGCGACGGCCATGCCGCCGCCGGTCGAGAGCAGTGCGATCTGGCTCATTCGAATCGCGCCGTGGCGGATGATGAAACCGCCCGATCCGAGTTGACCGATCAGCGCGGCGATGGCTGTCAGTCCGAAATAGACCCCGACCCACGAGGGGTCAGCGTGCAGTTCGAGAATGATCAGCGGAGCGAGCACCGCAGGCAGCACTCTGCCAACCGAGCCGCAGGTTTGTTGCAGAAACATCGCCACCACGGCGATCAGCATCTGGGTCAAATGGCGCGTTTCCTTTGGGTTGGCCCGTTCCAACCCAAAGGAAACGCGGCGTCAACGGCAGCTTCGGTCGCGGTTCGCTCGCCTGAGACGCCATGGCCGCATCGTGCCATGCTGACCTGGCCGCGGTCGCTCGGCCAGCGGAGAGATCGTCGGATACGTGAGGCACCATGACCATAGTGCACTTCATCACCCATCCCGAGGTCAGTATCGACGCGGCCGTGCCGGTGCCTGATTGGCCGCTCTCACCGGTTGGCAGTCGCCGTATGCAGGTGGCAATGAGGCAACCGTGGCTCGCGGCCGTTCGCTCGGTGTTTTGCAGCGCAGAAAGAAAGGCCATGGATGCGGCTGCTGTCGTGGCAAATCATCTTGGGCTGCGGCCGATCGTCGTCGAGGCCCTGGGCGAGAACGACCGTTCGGCGACTGGCTATCTGCCGAAAGGCGAATTCGAGGCTGTGGCCGACGCATTCTTCGCGCAACCTGACGACAGCGTACGAGGATGGGAGCGTGCCAGGGACGCGCAGCACAGGATCGTAGATGCCGTCGAGCGCGCCATCTCGCTGTCAGTGGCCGACGGAGATGTCGCCATTGTTTCCCATGGCGGTGTCGGAACGCTATTTCTCTGCCACCTCAAAGGCGTCGCTATCAGTCGGAGCGAAGATCAACCCGGCGAAGGTGGCGGCAATTTCTTTTCGTTTGATGCGGCCGATCGTCATCTCCTCTCTGAGTGGCGGCCCATCGAGGCGTGACGCAAACATGTCCCATGCGGCGAGCCGTTGGCTCTCACGCGGGCAACGACACGCTGGTGTTCATCGCGGCGGTATTGCTGCGCATGTGACCCCAGACGCATTGCCTGATCCGGCGGCCTCTGGGAAACTGTTGAGTCCATCATCTCCAGCATCAGCGGCACCCAACGCGGAAACTCCTGCGGCTTGCCGCTCCGCGTGCCGCCCCAGTGCCGCGCAGTCTCGTACTGCACTCCTGTCATCGCGGCGAACCGGCGAACCGACAGTCCAAGGATGCCAAGGCGCGAACGAAACGCTGGCGTGTTCATCGCCGTCTAGTACTGGGACACGAACTCGTTTTCCAGCTTCTTTGCCTGGTGATCGTAGTCCGAAGCAACTTCGAGCAGGCGGCCGCGAAAGTCGTCATCGAGTACCTGGTCGGCGAGGTGACGAAGCCCCGACGCTTGATTTCTGAAGGTCGTGCCGATGGTTTCGACGTTCAATTCAAGGTAGTCTGTCATGGAAAATCTCCCAAAGGGACAAACAAATGTCGGCGCGACAGAGCCTCCACAAGAATGGATGCGGTCAAGCTGATCTCGGCCCGGGACAGACGCTTGACGCGGCTGCAGGTAGCGACCTGTTCGCGCGAGTTTGGTGCTCGAACTACCCCACCGAGGGCCTTGGGAAAGCAGACGCTTTCTGTTGCAGGTTCTTGACCTGGCGCGGCACGGGGCGGCCCAGAATCGGAAGCAGGGCAGTCAGATTACAGATAATACAAAGCCGATCAGTTTGCTATGATAAAATAACGAAGGAATGATGCGCGCCACTCACAGCAGTCGAGAGGTCTTCGCTCATCGTATCGTTCCTGAAGCCAAAGAAGAACCCTCGCCCCTGATTGCAGCCGGTTCACCATCGGAACGCAGGTATTCCGTTGCGGGATCATAAATGACCGGCACACGGACACGTGAAGAAAGGCGGAACAACCCACCCTCGGCAACGACCAACGTTGATGCAGCAGTGAACCTCGGCTGCCAGCCAGAAGGTGCCGGACGGCATAAAATATCAGTCCAAAAGGCAGTCTGCGACGTGAACCAATGACCGTCTACTTTACCAGCGATCACCACTTCGGCCATTCCGCGGCACGGACCTTCTATCGTCGGCCATTCTCGTCGGTCGCCGAGATGGACCAGGGAATGATAAATCGGTGGAATGCGGTGATCAGTCCTGAGGATGAGGTTTGGCACCTGGGGGACTTCGCTGTGCGCCAATCGGCAGAGCGTGTGGCCCATCTGTTGGCGACGCTGCATGGCAGGAAGCATCTTGTCGTCGGCAACAACGACGACGCAGTGGTGACCGGCTGCACCGGTTGGAGGAGCGTTCAACCGTATGCGGAACTGCAGGTCGATGGAAAGAAGCTCGTGCTCTGCCACTACCCTTTCAGGTCTTGGCGAGACATGGGGAAGGGATCGGTCAATCTCCACGGCCACAGTCATGGAAGACTGAAGGCATTGCCGCGACAGTTCGATGTTGGTGTGGAGGGCCAGGATTTCCGGCCAGTTCGGCTGGCCGATATCCTCGGGAAGTCGAAGGCCGTTCGTACTTGAGCCAGCGCCAGGCTGCATGCAGGGCTGTCCTCCCGACACCATCACGGAGGTATCCACAATTCCCCTCCCGCTGCGGCGGCCAAGCGGCTAGGGTGTATTCGCGATGCTGACCGACCTGCCGAATCTGCTGACGCTCTCGCGGATCGCGGCGATCCCGCTGCTGGTGGCGCTGGTGGCGCTGCGCCAGCCGGCGGCTGACCTCGCCGCGTGCGTGCTGTTCAGCAGCGCTGCCATCACCGACTACTTCGACGGCCGCCTCGCCCGCTCGCGGCGACAGCAATCCGATCTGGGCCGCATGCTCGATCCGATCGCGGACAAGCTCCTGGTCGGCGCCGCGCTCATGATGCTGGTCGGCCAGGGGCGCATGTCCACCTGGGGCCTGTACCCCGCCATCGTCATCATGTTGCGCGAGATCCTGGTCAGCGGATTGCGCGAGTATCTTGCCGCGATCCTCATCGGCCTGCCGGTCACGCCGCTTGCCAAGTGGAAGACCGGGTTCCAGATGGGCGCCCTCGGAACCCTGCTCGCCGGCAACTCCACCGCGCACTGGCTGCATCTGTCGTTCATCCCGGTCACCACAATCGGTGAGGCCATGCTGTGGGTCGCCGCGGCGCTGACTTTGTGGACGGGCTGGGACTATCTGACGGCGGGGGTGCGCCACGCATCGCGTCCGCCTACCGGTCTGACCAAGCGCCAAACGCCCTGATCGTGCGCGTTCTCGGCATTGTCGGCTGGTCCGGCAGCGGCAAGACCACGCTGCTGACCAAGCTGATCCCGCTGCTCCGGGTGCAGGGGCTGACCGTGTCCACCGTGAAGCACACGCATCACGGCTTCGACATGGACCGGCCCGGCAAGGACACCTACCGCCACCGCGAGGCCGGCGCGCACGAGGTGCTGGTTGCGGCCGGCACGCGCTGGGCACTGCTGCACGAAGTGGTGGGGCGAGAGCCGGAGCTGCCTGAACTGCTGGCGCGGATGCAGCCGGTCGATCTGGTGCTGGTGGAGGGCTACAAGACCCACAGGTTCCCCAAGCTCGAGGTTTACCGCGCCGCGTTGGGCAAGCCGCCGATCTGGCCCGATCAGCCCGACATTGTGGCGATTGCCGCCGATGCGCCTGTCAGCGCCGACCGCTTTGTTCTCCCGCTGAACGATCCTGCCGCGATCGTCGCCTGGATTGTCGGGTCGTGAGCCGGTGCCTGCTATGTGCGGGTTGCCGCAACCACGACGTGTAATACACACTCCGGCCCTACCAGATCGTCGTCAACATGGCCCTCGGTATCGATCATCGCGGGCAGCCAGGCTGGGTACGACCCTCACGAAGTTCTTGAGCGCAGCGCACGACCGGGGCACATTCCGTAGCGGCTGGCCCGTCCGGCCCGTCGATTCGTTCCGGTGGGAGCCTTGGTTCATGCGGCACATCGCCCTTCCCTGCCTGTGCCTGGCGCTGGCCGGCTGCGGTTACAGCACCTGGTCGGACCCACCGTTCTCGTCCGGCTCGAACCCGCATTTTCCCGCCGGCGACAGCGAGAACATACGGCGTGTAATGGGCGCGCGGGTGGAGACGCCGGTGCTCACACCGGAACCTGGTGACATCTGGCCGGGACCGCTGCCGCCGGAACCGACGCTGCAGGAGCTCGAACAACAGGGCGAGCAGAGCGGTCCTGAGCGGCCGGTGCCTGGCTCGCCGCAGTTTCAGGCGGCACCGCCACCGAACCTGCCGCCGCTGCCCTCGCCTGGCAGTTCGACGCCGCCAAGGTCGAACCAGCCGGGTGTCGCCAGGCTACCGGCCCCGACCGCCCCGCCGCCGGTCAATCTGGCGCCGCCCGCTCCCAATCCGGCCGGGCAGGTCACGCCAACGCAACAGGGCCCGGCAGTCACCTCGGGGGGCACCAGCGGCTATCAGACTATCCAGACGCCGGGTGGCGGTTCAGCAATCGTCGTGCCCAATGGCAATGGCACCAGCACGATCATACATTCGGACGGCAAGATCGAGACTGTCCCCTCACCACGCTGAGTTGCCATGGCCGACATCGACGCCCCGCTGACCATTCTGTATTTCGCCTGGCTGCGCGAGCGGACCGGCACCTCGGAGGAGAACGTAACGCCGCCTGCCGACGTGCGTACCGTCGGCGATCTGATCGCATGGCTCGCCGAGCGCAGCCCTGGCCACGCGAGCGCCTTCGCCAACCGCCGCACGGTGCGCTGCGCGGTGAACCAGGATTTTGCCGAGCCCACGGCGCGGGTCGGCCCCGGCGACGAGGTGGCTTTCTTTCCACCGGTGACCGGAGGCTGACGGCATGGCACGGATCAGCGTGCAGACTGCGGATTTCGACATCGGCGCGGAATTCGGCGCGCTGACTGGCGGACGCAGCGATATCGGTGGCATTGGCTGCTTCGTCGGCACAGTGCGCAGCAATGCGCAGGATCGTGTCGCGGCGATGACGCTGGAGCATTATCCGGCAATGACCTTGCGGGCCATCACAGCCATCACGGAGGAAGCCGAACGGCGGTGGAACCTGCTTGGCTGCACGGTGATCCACCGCGTTGGCCGGCTGACCGCAGGCGAGAACATCGTGCTGGTGCTGGCTGCCGCAGCGCACCGCCAGCCGGCGCTTGATGCCACCGCGTTCCTGATCGACTGGCTGAAGACAAGAGCACCCTTCTGGAAGAAGGAGGAGTTCGCGGACGGTGGGGTAAACTGGGTCGAGGCGCGTGCAACGGACGACGCGGCCGCGGCGCGGTGGTCGGGTGCGCACTCACGCACGTAGCCCTACCGAAACGCGCGGCATCTCCGGTTCAATCCGCGAGGATACCGACAAGGACTGGGGTCACCGCTTCACGGTGCCGTGGCCGCCGTACAAGGTCTCCGGTGATACCAATGGCGTTGCGATCTCTATCAGCTCGCCATTCCGCGCTGCACGGAAGAAGCAACTGCGCCGGCCGGTATGGCAGGCGACGCCCGCCTGATCGACCAGCAGCAGCAGCGTGTCGCCGTCACAGTCGATGCGCAGTTCCTTGAGGTGCTGCACCTGACCGGAGGTCTCGCCTTTGCGCCATAGCGCGTTGCGGCTGCGGCTGAAGTAACAGACGCGATTGGTGGCGATCGTCTCCACCACAGAGTCACGGTTCATCCAGGCCAGCATCAGTATCTCGCCTGTGTCATGCTGCTGCGCTATGGCGGGGACCAACCCCGCGGCGTCGAAGCGGATGGCGGCCACGATGTCTTGTTCGCTCATGGCTGTCATCTTGGAGCGGAGCAGCGCGTTGGGAAAGATCAGGGCGCCGCTCTGCAACCCGCCAGAGGGCTTGGCCCCCGGACCCCAGCAAAGGCGGAGCCTTTGCAATCCATCCGTCAGGTGGGGCCCGAGGCCCGGTTTCCATTGCGCACTGGCATAATTGTCCGGACGATCCCGCATGCACCGCTCGCTGCCCCTCATGTTCCGTTCGTTGATGTATGCGCTGCGCGGCGGCTTCCTGGTGCGCCCGCTGGTCATCGCATTGCTGCTGGGTGCGGCCGGCGCCGTGTTGTCCTCGATGGAGGAGGCGGTGCCATCCATCGCGGCCTGGCTGCCGGAGACGTTGTTCCCTTCGCACCAGGATGCCCAGATGGCGCAAATGATCTTCGGCGCCATCGCCGGATCGATCATGACCGTGGTGTCCATCGTTTTCGCCATCCTGCTGATGACGCTGACGCTCGCCTCCACCCAGTTCTCGCCGCGCATCCTGGTCAACTTCGTCCGTGACCGCACGACGCAATGGACGCTGGGCGTGTTCCTCGGGACGTTCACCTACTGCATCGCGGCGTTGCCCGCCGCGCGCTCGCAGCCATACCCGTTCGCACCCGTTGCCACGCTGCTCGGCGCAATGCTGCTGGCGCTGCTGTGCGTCGGCTGGCTGATCTTCTTCATCAATCACATCTCTCAATCGGTCAGCGTCAATCACATCATCGATCGCATCGCCCGCGAGACCGAGCTGGTGATCGACGAACTCATGCCGCGGACGCGTATGTCACTGTATCGGGCTGTTCCGCCGGAGGTGCCTGCGCTCGACGATGAGACCGCCATCGCCGGCGAGATATCCGGCTATGTACGGTTCATTGACGTGGGGCGTCTGGTCTATCTCGCCCGCAGCCATGGCGTCCGCGTACGCGTGCAGCGCCGCGTCGGTCATTTCATTCCTGTCGGCGTCGCGCTGCTGCTGGTATCGCGGCCGGATCGGCTGACGCACGACCTGATCGCGGAGCTGCGCGGCACCATCGATATCGGCCCGACCCGGACGCTGCAACAGGACGTCGAATTCGGCATCATCCAAATCGTCGATATCGCATTGCGCGCGATCTCGCCGGCGGTGAACGATCCGAGTACGGCGATCAGTTGCGTCGATCAACTCAGCCGCATCATGATCCGCTGGGTTGGCCGCGTTCGGCCGACATCGCATCTGTATGACCCGCCGCACGTGCTGCGCGTCGTGCTGCCCTGGATCAGCTTCGACGGCCTGCTCGATACGGCGTTCGAGCAGATCCGCCACTACGGCACTGGCGATGTCGCGGTGAGCCTGCGCCTGCTTCGCGCCTACGCCGACATTGCCGGCACGCTGCGCGATCCGGCGCTGCGCGACGTGCTGCACAGGCGTGCGCAGGCCGTGGTCGCGGGCTGCGAGGCACGCCTCCCGGATACCGACCTGGCCAGGCTGCACGGGCGTGCCGCGCTGCTCGCGGAGTTCCCGCGATGACGCCTTATGTCGGCCAGCCGGTGCGGATCGGATCCCTGCCGTCCCAGCCCACGGCCGCCTCGCGCACCGCATCGAAGATGTGTCTGCGCGTCGGCGTCGCGTGCGACATCTCGATGACTGTGCCGGGATGCCCCTCGTTGTGGAAATACACGAACCGGCCGCGCGGCGCGTCGCCCTCCTGGCCAACCACGTAGCCCGCCGCAAGCGCACGGTCGTAGAGCTCGTCGTAGTTCTCCGGCCAGCTCGACCAGTGCTGCAGCCCACCCCTGGGGTTCGCAGCCAGGAAGTCGCGCCCCATGGACGGATGGTCCGAACGCTGCTGGATCAGCTCGATCTGCATGTCGCCGGAATTGGCCAACGCGATCGACAGGTGGATGTCGTCATAGCGCTTCCCGCCGTAGCTGAACGACGTCAGCGGCAGGCGCTCGGCATAGAACCACGGCCCGACGCCGCACACCTCGATCCAGTGCTTCATCGCAGCCTCGACGTCGGGGACGACATAGCCCATCTGGCGCAGCGGTCCGAACAGCCGGCTCATGGCGCGTCCTCCATATTGCGGGAGCAATTTTGCGGCGCGTGCGACTGCCATTCAAGGGAGCCACCCCAGACCTCGTCCATGTCCGGAATTCAGATGGCCTTACGCAGTACCAGAGATCCGGGCCAGGCTCTGGCTCAAGGGGCTATCTGGATGAAGCGGACGGCATCCTTCACGGTGCGAATATTGCTTGCGTCCGTCCTGTCGATCTCCACCGCGAACTCGTCTTCGAAAGCGATCATCAGCTCGGCGATATCGAGGCTGTCCGCGCCAAGATCCTGGCCGAAGGAGGTATCGGGCTCGATCACCTCTTCAGCAATCCCCAGATGGCTTGCGACGATTTGCCTGACCTTATTGGTAACGTCGGACATCTGCATGGTTCCTGCGCCAATTCATAAGACTGGAAAGGCCATTTCACTGGCTTATGCAGCACGATTAATTCCGTTTCATATTGGCAAAGCGTACTGGATCACTAGCTCCGAGTGCCCGAGGTCTGAGCAAACAAAAGGTAGTAGAAAAAAGTATCAATTACGCTGCACGCATATGCCCAAGACCACGATTGGTGGCGGCTCGGAGGTCCAGGACAAAGAGGCTGCATCCTGCCCGTCCGCGGGTCGGATCACGCCCTCTTTCCTCGCCTCTCGATCTAGTCCGACGGAGTTCGCAAGCGCCACTTTGTTGAACTTTCGTTCCCCTACCCGCTGAAAGATCTAGTCCGAGGTCAAGGAAGTCA
Source organism: uncultured Alphaproteobacteria bacterium (assembly GCA_963812505.1). Lineage (GTDB taxonomy): Bacteria > Pseudomonadota > Alphaproteobacteria > Acetobacterales > Acetobacteraceae > JAMXLO01. The sequence continues at coordinate 60,048 of CAWEVM010000003.1, read as the reverse complement.
GTGGCTGCGGGAGGTGGTGGTCTACGATCGGGACTAAGACCTTCCCTCATCCGATCGGTACCGTATTACCGGTTTGACCAACGCCTCCGTAACGAACATTCTGAGCGGGCCCAATCTGCATTGGTCCGCCACATCATTGAGCGGGCCCCTATCCATGGGGGAAAGAAGTGAAAGCTGTGATCCAGTCAGGCGGCAAAGGCATGCGCCTTCGACCGTACACCACCATTTTGCCGAAACCGCTTATGCCGGTTGGATCCAAGCCTGTCTTGGAACTCCTGCTCAAATGGCTGCGCAGAAACGGAATACACGATGTCTACATCACCACTGGGTACCTTGGCCACCTGATTCGCAGCTTTTGTGGCGACGGACACCAATGGAACCTGCGCATCAATTATACAGATGAGCCTGAGCCGCTCGGTACCGTGGGCGCGTTGAGTCTGCTGCGCGACGAACTGGATACCCGGTTTCTGGTCCTCAATGGCGACCTTCTGACCGATCTCAACCTGAATGCCTTTGTCTCATGCCACCGAGAGAGCGGCTCCCCTCTGACGATCGCCACGGTTGAAAAAGATATCCGGCTGGACTTCGGAATCATTGAGGGCAAGGACAATCGCGTCTGCCGCTTCCGGGAAAAGCCGCATCTTCGTCATCTCGTGAGCATGGGCGTCTACTGCATGGAACCCGAGATGCTGGACCATATCCCGCATGGCATTCCGTTCGGGTTCGACGATCTCATGTACCAGATGCTTGATTTGGGAGTTCCGGTCAGCACCTTTCTGCATAGCGGCTTCTGGCTTGATATCGGCCGCCCGGAAGACTTCCAGAAGGCACAGGAACTCGGTTGGGACGACGGTGCGCCGGCGTTCGAAATGGCACCTTTGGAGTTCGAAACGGTCTAGCTCGTTATGTACACCATGATGGGAGGCCGCGCTTTCGGCCTTCGGGGCAGGCGTTGCCGAGGAGCGGGGACAGAGCTGTCGACCGGTCCCCGGCAAAGTCGGTCACTCTCAATGAGAAACGAAAGGATAATCGGGTGGTTGCCGGGTACTCTGTATCGGACCATCCCCGGGCGCCAATCGAGTGGCATGCCGACCATCGTTCGCACTCGAGCGCTCAGGTCGATGTGTCGCCTGGTGTGCTTATTCTCGTCGAGCGACGGGAATTCATTCGGGGATGTCTGACGTGTTGGCTGGAGAAGCACTGCGGCGAAATCGCGGCCATGCCCGTGGCCGACGTCGAATTTGCCTTGCGGCCAGATCTGCTGTCTCGTTCGGTGGCTGCTGTCATCGGCATGGAGCCCTCAGAGCCACATGACTGGCTGTGCGGCCAGGTCGCGTGGTTGCGAGCGAGGCAGACCAGGCTCCCAATAATATTGGTCGTTGAATCAGACCAGACCCAGGCAGCCTCTGACCTGGCCGCCCAACTGGATTTGCAGGGCTACATCCCGACATTCAGCACTCTGGAAGTCGCCGCCGCAGCCGTCCACCTGGTGGTCGCCGGCGGCAGCTATTTCCCACGGCCGCACAGCGAGGAGCCGCGGCAAAGGGAACTGTTGCTCGGCCGCGAAGAGCTGGCAGCAAGTCGCGTGAGAATTGCCGAACTGACGGCGCGCGAGCGGGCGGTACTCGGGCTGCTGGGTAGCGGCATGCCAAACAAGGTCATCGCCCATCGGCTTGGCATGTCGCTGAGTACCGTGAAGGCTCACGTGCATCACATCATCCGAAAACTGAAAGTTGGAAATCGGACCGAGGTTGCACTGCTTGTGCAGCATTTATATCCGGGCGCGACGGAAACGTTCGACACGGGTGCGCCCCCCCTCATCATGGCGCCGAACACGCGATCCGCCATTTGCGCAACGATGGCAGACGCCGACGCTTCTGTTGACACAGGGAGTGGGGGCACTCCGTGAAGCCTCTTGGGGTGGCCGGCTGACGCCAAAATACCTTCCCGGGCATCACCCGGCGTGCTGAGTTCGAGATGGAGCGGCGTGGATCGGGATTGATTCGGCGCGATGAAACCGTCACGTTCAGCGCATGCCGGATTTCGTCCGCAGAATCCCCGAGGGTGACAATCGCGAGCGCCTGATCTGCGCTGATTGTGGTCATATCGCCTATGACAACCCGAAGGTTGTCGTAGGCTCGATCATTCTTGCCGATGATTTAGTGTTGATGTGCCGCCGCGCCATCGAGCCGCGCCGCGGGTTCTGGACCCTCCCCGCCGGCTACCTGGAGCATGGCGAGACACTGGAAGAGGGCGCGGCTCGCGAAGCCTGGGAGGAGGCACAGGCCGACATCGTGCTGGACGGCATCCTCGGGGTCTTCAGCATCAGTCGCATCGGTCAGGTGCAGGTGATCTTTCGCGCCCGCTTCGCATCACCCGGTAAGCCGCGCTTCGCCGCCGGCCCCGAAAGCCTGGAGGTGGCGCTGTTCACCTTGCCGCAGGTGCCGCGCGACGCCATTGCCTTCCCGTCCGTCATCTGGGCGCTCGATGCCTGGCGCGACGCCGGGTCCGGCCCGCTGGGCGTGCCCGCCGGCAACCCGGCAAGCGACAAGCGGGGGACCAATCATCGCGTCCGGTCCACAACCGGAATTGACCAATGAAGCGGCCCTGTTGGGTCGTGCTCGCGCTGCTTGCCACCACAGGCGCCAGTCCAGCGAGCAATCTGCCGGAGCCGCCGATCCCACCGGCGCATCCGCCGACAGCACAGTCGGCGCCCATACCGAATCTCGATGCACAGGCGCCGCTCTCGACCGATTTGCAGGGTGCGCGCGTGAGCGTGCAGGACTTCCGCGCCGATCGTTTCGGCCAGGCGCTCGGCTACACGCCAGGCTCACAGTTCCAGACAAGCGAGGACAAGCGGCCCATACAAACGCCGGGCGTGGCTGTACAGGTGCCCCTGCATTGATCCAGATCAATTGGGCGGCGGACCCGATGGCATATATGCCGAACGCACCGCAGCTACAGGGAGGGAACGGACGATGGCCCTGAAGGACATACTGGTACATCTCGACATCACGCCGCGCTGCGCCACGCGGCTGGAGATGGCCGCGCGCCTGGCGATGCAGCACGGCGCCCACCTGACCGGCTTGCACGTGGTCGATATTCCTTCGGCCAATTACTTCTATGGCGCCGCGATGCCGTTCGTGCCGGCCAACCCGGAAGAGATCGTCCAGCGCATCCGCGCGGAGGCGAGCGAGGCGGCCAAGCCAGTGGAAGCCGCGTTCCGCGACTGCCTGCGCCGCAACGGCATCGAGGGTGAATGGCGGATGGCGGAAGGCTCCCCGTCGGCGACCGTGGCGCTGCACGCGCGCTATACCGACCTCAGCGTGGTAGGCCAGCCCAATCGCGACGAGCCGCAGGATTTGGATGCGGTGACGGTAACGACGGTGATGACCTCCGGCCGCCCCGTGCTGGCGATACCCTTCGCTGGTGAGTTTCCCACGATTGGCGAACGAGTCCTCGTCGCCTGGAACGCCAGCCGCGAGGCCGCGCGCGCGGTGAATGATGCGTTGCCGCTGCTGATCGGCGCGAAGCAGGTAACGGTGCTCGCGATCAACCCGCAGCGTGGCGTCGGCGGCCATGGCGACGTGCCGGCTGCCGATATTGCGCTGCACCTCGCGCGCCACGGGCTGAAGGCGGAGGCGGCGCATACGGTGGCGCGCGACATCGCCGATGGCGAGGCACTGCTTTCCTACGCTGCCGATATTGGTGCTGATCTCATCGTCTCCGGTGCCTACGGGCATTCGCGGGCACGTGAACTGGTGTTCGGCGGGGTGACCCGCACGCTGATCGCGGAAATGACGGCGCCGGTGCTGCTGTCGCATTGAGTTTCGCGCAAGCGATCGACTCTGTGGTCATGCGGTTGTGGCGCCCGTCCAAGTTGCGTTGTTGATCACCGGTGATCGCCTGGGGTTGGCGGCTTTGATTCAACACAGGAAAGGCAAGGCGAGAACCACAGAGTTCACGGACCAGTAGAAAACAGCGCTTCGCGCGGAGCGCATACATTGCCTTCTCCGTGCCCTCCGCGGTTCTCCCTGCCTTCTCTGTGTTGAAGTTGCGCCGCCAGTTTCTGTCAATCGTGATCGGAGGGGGACTCGAGGACCACAGCCGATGGATGTTGCGGGTGAACGGATAAATGCAATTGCCCCATCTCGCGATGGCGCCACGGATGCGGCAAGTGGCGAACTCGGCCCCGAGGAAGTCTGGCAGGAGCCGGTAGACCGGCTTCTCACACGACTGGCGACGACCGAGGCGGGCCTTGCGAGCACCGAGGCGCGATCGCGGCTGGCGATCTACGGACCCAATGACGCCGCGACCGTCAAGCGTTCACCGCTCTGGCTGCAGTTCCTGGTCCGCTTCCGCAACCCGCTGGTCATAATCCTGTTGGTCGCGAGCGCGTTGTCCGCGGCGAACGGCGATATCGCGAGCTTCGTCATCATCATTTTCATCGTGACGATCAGCATCACCATGGATTTCGTCCAGGAAACCCGGGCTCAGAATGCCGTCGAAGCCCTGCGCCGCTCGGTCGCGGTGCAGGCAACCGTGCGGCGGGACGGTGCGAAACCATCGCTGCACTTCGACCAGCTGGTCCCCGGCGACATTGTCGAGCTGATCGCCGGCGATCTCGTTCCGGCAGATTCGCGTCTGCTCGAAAGCCGCGACCTGTATGTCAACCAGGCTCTCCTGACGGGCGAGCCCTATCCAGCCGAGAAGAGCGCCAGCGACGCGGCGTCGGGCGCGGAAAATCCTGCTGGCGCATCCAATGCCGTGTTTGCCGGCACGTCGGTGATCAGCGGCACCGCGACCATTCTCATCTGTCGAACCGGAAGCAGAACAGCGCTCGGGCATCTCGCGACCAGCCTGGCCGAGAAGCCACCCGCAACCGCATTCGCCGTGGGCATTCGTCGCTTCGGCATGCTGATCATGCGGTTCACCGTGTTCATGGTGCTGTTTGTTCTGGTCGTGAATATCTTCTTCAACCGACCGCTGCTGGAATCTCTGATGTTCGCAGTGGCCCTCGCTGTCGGGCTGACACCCGAACTGCTGCCGATGATCGTCACGGTCACGCTCGCCAGGTCCGCCATGCAGATGGCGAGGCGAAAGGTGATCGTGAAGCGCCTGTCCGCGATCCACGATCTGGGCGCGATGGACGTGCTGTGCACCGACAAGACCGGCACGTTGACGGAAGCCACGATCAAGCTTGTCCGCACGATCGACGGGGCAGGCACCGAGAGCGCATCGGCGCACGCCTACGCCTTCATCAACAGCCAGTTTGAAAGCGGCATGAAAAGCCCGCTGGACACGGCAATTCTGGCTGCCCATCCGTTCGATATGACAGGTTGGAGGAAGATCGACGAAGTTCCATTCGATTTCGAGCGGCGACGGGTCTCGGTCCTCGTCGAACACGATGCAGAACGCCGGTTGATCGTCAAAGGCGCACCGGAAGATCTGCTGCGACTGTCGCAACGCTACGCGGCAGCGGACGGCGTGGAGAGGCCGCTGGACATCGAGACGCGCCGCACGTTCGAGGCCACTCTCGTGGCACTCGGTGCGCAGGGCTTCCGCGCGCTAGGCATCGCAAGCAAGCTGGTTGACAGCGGCCACCAAACCATCGCGACCACCGATGAGAGCGACCTTGTGTTTGCCGGCTTCGCGGCCTTCCTGGACCCGCCAAAGGCCAGCGCCGGAGCAACGATCCGGGCGATGGCGGAAGCCGGCATCACGGTGAAGGTGCTGACCGGCGACAACGAGCTTGTGGCGCGACATGTCTTCGCGGAGATCGGTGTTCCGGTGACAGGCGCGCTGACGGGCGACGCGCTGGAACATCTCACGGAAGAGGCGCTCATCGGGCAGTTGCCCCGCATCAACCTTTTCTGCCGTGTCAATCCGCAGCAGAAGCTGCGTGTCCTGCTGGCGCTGAAGCGGCTCGGCCACGTCGTCGGCTTCCTCGGCGACGGCATCAACGACGCTCCGGCACTGCACGCGGCCGATGTCGGGATCTCGGTAGATGGTGCGGCCGACGTCGCGCGTGCGGCTGCCGATCTGATCCTGCTCGAACACGACCTGTCCGTGGTTCGTGAAGCCGTGACGGCCGGGCGCAATACGGTCCAGAATGTGTCCAAATACGTCCTGATGGGTGCGAGTTCGAATTTCGGCAACATGTTCAGCATGGCCGGAGCGGCGCTGATCCTGCCTTTCCTGCCGATGCTGCCCATCCAGATATTACTCAACAACCTCATCTACAACGTATCCGAGATCGCCATCCCGTTCGATCATGTCGATCCAGAATCCGTCATCAGACCAGTGAAGTGGGACGTGAAGCTGATCGAGCGCTTCATGCTGGTGTTCGGACCAGTGAGCTCCATCTTCGATTTTCTGACGTTCTACGCCCTGCTGTATCTGTTCAGCGCAGGCGAGGTGCTGTTTCAGACTGGCTGGTTCATCGAGTCGATGACGACCCAGATACTGGTCGTCTTCTGCATAAGGACGCGGCGGCGGTTCTACCTGAGCAGGCCATGCGATTTCCTGGTCGGCATGACGCTGGTGGCGGTTGCCGTCGCGGTCGTGCTTCCGCTGCTTTCGTTGGGTCGATGGTTTGGCTTCGTGGTGCCGCCGCCGCTGTTCTTCGTATTTTTGACCGGTGCGACACTCGCTTATCTTGCACTGGTGGAAATGACCAAGGCCATCTTCTACCGATGCATGGCTGCGCGCTGATCACTCACCAGGCAAAACGCGGAATGGTCGCAATCGGCGTGACGCCTGCCTCGCTCGCCAAAATCTCCGCCTTGGCAAGGTCATAGCGCCCCGATCCGTCCACCAGCGCTTCGCCATGAATGCCGCTGAGAACCCAACAGGCGGCAACATCGATCCCCGCCGCTCCGGCGATGTCGGTGTGCAGTGCATCGCCGACCGCCAGAACGCGCCCGACCGTCACGCCGAGACTTTGCAGGACCGGCTGGTAGATCGCCGGGTCCGGCTTGCCAAGCGAGCGCACGTCACCGCCCAGTTCCTGATAGCGGAGCGCCAGCGAGCCGGCGCACAGTACGCGCACCCCGCCACGGATCACCTGCATATCCGGGTTGGCACAGATCATCGGCAGGTGATGGCGCGCACAGTCCCGCAGAACGTCCTCGAATTCGGCCATCTCGGTGGGATTGCGATGATCGTCCGGACCGGTGTTGAGCACGAAATTCGCGTCCGCGGGCTCGGCCACCTTGGTCAGGTCCAGACCCTCAAGCACGCCACGGTCGCGTTCCGGGCCAAGGTGGAAGACACGCTCGCCGAGTTCCGCCCACCATAGGTCGGGCGGGCGCCGCAAAGCGCGGCGCACCGCCTCGCCGCTGGTCAGAATGTCGCTGTAGAGGTCGTCCGGAATGCCCATCGTGCGCATCATCGCCTGGGCTGCGTCGTTCGGACGCGGCACGTTGGACAGCAGCAGCGTGCGCTTGCCCGCCTCGCGCAGCCGGACAAGGCAATCGACGGCATGCGGAAACGCATTCACACCGTCATGGATGACCCCCCACAGATCGAGGATGAAGCCATCGTACCGATCGGCGAGCGGGGCGAAGCCTGGCAGGTGTTCCATCAGCCGTATTCTGCCAGACGCTGCGCGTCCTTGCCCACCGCATCCTGCACGCGCGCGAAGCCGCCGGCACTCAGGGCAGCGACGAGTTCGCGCTTCAGCCGTGGGATCAGCGCAGGACCGGCGTAGGCGAAGGCGGTGTAGACCTGCACCAGCGAGGCGCCCGCTCTGATCTTGGTCAGTGCCTGTTCGCCGGTAGAAATGCCACCGACACCGATCAGCACGAGCCGTCCGCGCGCCAGCAGAAAGGCACGGGCCAGCACCGCGGTGGAGAGCCGGAACAATGGTGAACCGGACAGACCGCCCGCCTCACACACCAGCGGGGAACGCAGTGTTGAGGGCCGGGATATGGTCGTGTTCGACACGATCAGTCCCTGGACGCCCTCTGCGACACAGGTCTCGACCAGCGCGGTCAATGCCTCGTCGTTGATATCGGGCGCGATCTTTACCAGCAGTGGCGGCCGGGTCGGCACGCGCTCCGCAACGGCATGCAGGATCGCACGCAACTGGGTCTCGCCCTGGAGATCGCGCAGGCCGGGCGTATTCGGCGAGGAGACATTGATCACCGCATAGTCCGCGTACGGCGCGACCGCTGCGATCAGCGCGGGATAATCGCGTTCGGGGTCGGCGCCTTCCTTGTTGATGCCGACATTGGCGCCGAGCACGACGGGGCCGCGCGGACGCTGCGCGAGCCGGGCGAGATAGGCGTCCAGACCGCCATTGTTGAAGCCCATACGGTTGATCACCGCCGCATCCGCCGTCAACCGGAACAGCCGCGGCCGCGGATTGCCGGACTGTGGCCGCGGCGTCACCGTTCCGGTCTCAACGAAGCCGAACCCCAGACGCATCAGCGCTGGCACTGCCACCGCGTCCTTGTCGAACCCGGCAGCGAGGCCGATCGGATTGGCGAACCGCCGGCCCAGCACTTCGACGGCCAGACACGCGGCATCAGTCTCGCGCGATCGCCCGGCAAGGCCGAGGCGCAGAGCGGTCAAGGCCAGGCGGTGCGCCCGCTCCGGATCGACCCGTCGCACGAGCGGTGTGAAGGCGGATGCGATCGCGGGCGTCATGAGCGAGGACGGTTATGCCTGCCGTCGCACCGCCACGATAGCCGGCAGTCGCGGTTTACCTCGTAGTGTCGACCCATGCTCTGAGTTGGGCGTAGCTGTCGGCACATGCTGCCCGGGCGTTTTCGGTTTGTCGCGCCGCGCGCTCTGCCGTAAGCGCCCATGCGCCGAGTTGCTCGACAGTGCGCGGCCGGCGTGGCGCAGGGGGCACTGGCACGCCTTGCTGACAACGCTCGGGGCCGGGCTCCGGGTCGGCCGACTTATGCGGCGGTAGAGGTGCGCAGGACACGACAAGCACCAGCGCGGGCAGAATCAAGGCGGCCGCGCGCATCATCGCCGCGTCCCTGGCAACGGTACGTTGCTCGCCCGGGTGATCGAGCTCATGTCGCTGTGCAACTCCACCATCTGGCGCTCCACCACACCAATGCGCGTGTCGAGGTTGCCGTACCGGGCATCGACCTCAGCCAGGTGCTTTTCCACCTGGTCGAGCCGCGCGCGTGTATCGGGCAATGCATTGAGCTGCTGGCGGACATCGGAAAGCCCAACCGCCACCGCCTGGCGGAGTTCGGTAATCTGCCCGGAGACGCTTGCCTGCAATTCCGCCAGTCGGCGCTCATTGTCCTGGCCGCGGTTGGCGTTCAGCACGAACCAATAAACCAGGGCGATCAGCAACGAGGCGACCTGGACACCTTGCAGCAGGGCGACCAGACTGAATTCCCACACTACCCGCAGGCGTTGCCCGGGACGTTCGCCGTCGCTCATGGTCGATATTCTCCGAAACTTGCCATGCGAGGCGCAGACGACGACGATCCCGCATGTGTGGAACGAGCCCTATCTGGAAACCTGCTGCCGCTCGGCGCTCCACAGGCTGATGTTGAGCGGCGCTGTCGGTCGACCGGCCGGAACGAAGGACGGCACCTGCCTGGAGCGGCTGGCCGCGATGGGCCTGGCCGAGGACCGGCGGGACGGACGGTACGCGATCACCGAGGCCGGCTCTCTGGAGCATGCGCGCGGAGTGCTCAGCCGACCGATTTCGCCGCGGTAATCGATTACACCAGTGGCGCGGTGGTGATTTCACCGGCGGTGCCCGAGGCGATGGTGACGATGCGGCCTCCGTCGGACGCCGAGACGATCATCATGTCGCCTTCCGCCAACATGTCCGCGGCGTCGGCGAAGAAATCGACTTCTTCGATGTGATTGAGCCGGTCCTTGCCAGCCTTGTAGTGCCACAGCGTGAAGCCGTTGGCGTAGGCGAGCACGGAGAGATTGCGGATGGCGAACGCCATGGCAGGGGGTCCCTTCGGGCAAAAAGAAAGGGGCCGCCGCGGATCGCGGCAGCCCCTTGAGGTTTGAGGAGGAGAAAGATCAGCGGGCACAGTCCGCCCGTTGACTGCGCCAGACTATGGAATGAGGGTGGTCTTTGTCAAGCAAATTTTCCTATTTGTAATCATCACCCCACGATCCCTTTGGCCCGCAAGGGCCATTCCAGCCGCTCCAGAGCCTCACGCCACAACCTCCAGTCGCAACGCTCAACCGGGAACGCTGGGTTCGGGGAAGCCTGCCGCTCGCCCCAGATGCGAAGTATGCGCGCATGCACAAGGTCGATCCGGCGCCGACGATAGAGCCCGTCCAGGCATTTCACCACGTCGTCCGGCTCACACGGACGCACGACCAAACCCTGATTGGCCCTGAAACGGGCGCCCTCGCGCCGCGCCATCAATGCGGCCATCGTCCAGAGCCACGCTTCCTCCGCGTCACGGAACGGTTGGCAGCGGCGATGAGGGGCATATTGGGGGCGGAGATCAGATTGTGCCCGGTTGGTTTTGGCACCCATGGCGCGTCTCCTTTTGAAGAACATAAGACGAACATATAAAACCATAGGTTGTATGGAGATGGCAAGCAACAACTGCCGATGATCTAGAATATTTTCCTTGCGAGGCAATCCGCCGCTTGGCCCAGCTTACGGACGACGCATTGCCCGGATGGGTTGCCAGTCTGAATGCAGCGACCGACCGGCGGGATCAGCGAAGAAGGCGTGATTATGTCCCCGCGGCTGCCCCACCGAGCATGTCGGGTGGCAACCAGACGCGCGTCACGTGCCATGCACCCTCGCGGAGATCCATCTGGAGGCGGATCGGGGCGAGGTTATCCGGCGTCCCCAGGTCAACCATAAAGGCTGACGGACTAACGAAAAACGCCCAGTTCACCCGTACGCCGTCGCTTTTGGCCAAGCTCTTAGGATCGGGCTGTTGCGTCGCCGCGACCAGCGCCTCGGGCGTCACCCGCTTGTCCACCGTATTGGTTGCGATGCCGCGCACGAAGCCCGCGCCGAATGGCGCAAGCTGGTGGCTGTTTTGCGCTGGCTCCGGCTGCTCGACCACCTGGTCGCAGATGTCTTCCTTGATCCCCTCGCGCACCGAGGCCCAATCGACCATGGTTTCCAGTCTGACCGCGTCGCCCTGCCGCACGGCTTGGCCCAACTCATACAGGGCCACGTAAGGGTACAGGCCATAGGCAAAGCCAGTCGTCAGCAAGATCCCAATCAGCGGCTTTTGGCCCACCATTGTCGCGTGCATCTCCTGGCCACTTGCGGTTTCTAGTGGCTACTACGAACCAATTCGTGTTCGGTTAACAGCAATTGTCGATTACAACCGCTTGAGACCGCAAACGTCTTCGAGAGCATCGCACGTCCGATCGGAGTTGTCACCTCCGAAATATCCTAGAGTTCCAACTGGTTCGGACTAATGCCCACCAAACGCTCATAGGTTTCTGGATCGGTGGCACCTTCCGTAAGGAAGGCCAGGACGCGGCTGGATCTGTCCAGCCCAAGAAGTTCGCGCGAAGCAGGGTCGGACACCACGAGAAGGCAGCCGGCGAGGCCCGCCACCCCTGATTCGCCGCCGACGACGCCGAACCCGGCAAGGAGCCTCATGCACGCCACGGCCGCCTCGTCGGGGATCGCCATGAACGCCGCAGCCCCGTGATCGAGTTCCTGCCAGGCCGCGGGGCTGGGCTCGCCACAGGCGAGGCCAGCCATCAGCGTGTCGAGATTGCCCGGAACAGCGGTGGGCTGACCCAGTTCCGCGCTCGCCAGCAAACAGGCGGCGCGGTCGGGCTCAACCACGACCAACGCCGGAGCGGGATCAAACCGGGCACGCATCTGTACCGAGACCGCGGCCGCAACGCCACCAACGCCCGCCTGGACGAAAACATGTGTCGGCTGTTCACCCCTCCATTGGTCGGCGGCCTCGTCCGCCATCAGCCGGTAGCCCTGCATGATCTGCTTTGGGACCTCGGAGTAGCCGCTCCAGGACGTATCCGAGACGGTGAACCACCCGTTCGCAGCCGCCTGTCGCGCGGCCTCGCGAACGGCATCGTCATACGTGCCGGGCACCCGGCGGACCTCGGCGCCGTATCGGGCGATCGCGTCCACCCGCTCTTGGCTCACGCTCCCGTGGACGAAGATCACACACCTGCAGTGGAAGCGCTGCGCCCCCCAGGCCACAGCACGCCCGTGATTGCCATCGGTGGCACAGGTGACGGTAATGCCCTCGGTCACATCGCGGTAGCCGCCGTTGACGAGCTTGGCTGACAGCGCCTCCAACGGAAGGCCGTGCTGCGCCAGCGCGGTGGCCAACACGCATACCACCCCATAAGAACCGCCGAGCGCCTTGAAGCTGCCCAGGCCGAAGCGGGTCGCTTCGTCCTTCAGCCGGATCGCGTCCAGACCGGCCTGCTGGGCAAGGCCGGGCAAATCGCGCAAAGGCGTCATCTCATAGCCGTCCCACGAAGTGATCTGCGCTTTGGCACGCTGGAAACCCGCATCAGGAAGTGATGCTATTTGGCTGCTGCCGAAGCGTGGATTGAGGAACAGACGATAGGGCAGTGGACCGAGCATGGCGGCACCGTGGGCCGCTTCATGATACGCTGCAATCGGAGGACCGTTCTGTGAAGATATCAATATTGGGCGGTGCCGGCTTCCTTGGGCGGAAGGTCGCGGCCCGCCTGGCGCGGGACGGCAAGCTGGGCGACCGGCCGATCGCGGCCCTGACGCTGACGGATCTCGCAGCGCCAGCACCGCCGGAAGCCGCATTCCCGATCACTGTGCTGGCGGGCGACCTCGTGGACCTTCCGCCCGAGGCAATACCGTCTGGCACCGACGTGGTGTTCCACCTCGCCGCGGTGGTCTCCGCCCAGGCCGAGGCCGATTACGAACTGGGAAGACGCGTCAATTTGCGTGGCACCGATGCCGTGGTCGATGCCTGCCGCCGCCTGGTCGCCGCCGGGGGCATGCCGCCGCGCGTGGTGTTCACCTCATCGGTGGCGAGCTTCTCTGGCGGGCAGGACGCGCTACTCGGCGACGATGCGCGGCAGGTGCCGGCGAACAGCTACGGCGCTCAGAAGGCGGCCGCAGAACTGATCCTGGCAGACGCGACGCGTCGCGGCTTCCTCGATGCGGTGTCGATCCGCCTCCCGACGGTCATCGTGCGCCCCGGCCGCCCTAACCGCGCCGCGAGCTCGTTCTTCTCGGCCATCGTCCGCGAGCCCCTCCTCGGGCTGCCAGCGGAACTGCCGGTGTCTGACGCCTTCGCCGCCTGGGTGTGCAGCCCGCGCCGCGCCGTCGACTGGTTGCTGCACGCCGCGGCGATGGACACCACGCCGATGGGTCTCGACCGCAGCATCAATCCACCAGGCATCAGCACAACGATCGCGCATCTGTTGCAGGCACTGGACGCGGTGGAGCCCGGCGCGTCCGCGCTTGTGCGCCGCGTCGAGAACAAGGAGGTCTCCGCAATCGTTGGTCTGTGGCCGGCCGCCTTCGAGGCGATACGCGCCTATACACTGGGCTTCGCCTCGCACGAACCGTTGGTCGAGGTGGTGCGGGCTTTCGTCGAAGACGATCTCGAGGCAACCCGCGTGGATCGCGGAATTCGGCCGCTCGCAGAATAGCCGGTTAAATTTACCACACTCCGTGACAAATCAGTATCACGGCGGTTGATCCTGCGGCGCACTGGTTCCAAGAATGCGTCTGTTTCTCGCTGGCCCGCTGGACGTACGTCGCATGTCGACACTCCCTGGCGACTTAACCATTGCGGGTGCTTCGGCAACCCCGCACGCGGGGAGAACTGCGTCCACTCGGTACCATCGACCGCGCCGTGCCTTTGGCGATGCGGTTCTGCATGCACCGCAGACATTGCGCGCGCTGGTTCGCGCAGATGAAATCTGGCTGGTCGTGCTGTCCGCCTTCGTCGGTTGCGGTGCCGGCGTCGCCGTGTGGCTAATGACCGAAACCACGCAGTTGATCCATCAGCTGCTGTTTCTGATCAGCGCCAGCGAGCGCCTTAGCGCCATGGTTGAACTAGATCCGATCCGCACCGTCGCGGTGCCGACATTGGGCGGCCTGCTGATCGGGCTGCTCGGCCTGGTAATCGTGCGTTATCACCCAAGACGCGCCGTCGACCCGATCGAAGCCAACGCGCTGTACGGCGGGCGCATGTCGCTGAACGACAGCCTGATCGTCGTGGTGCAGACGATCCTGTCGAACGGCGTCGGCGCCTCGGTCGGGTTGGAGGCCGGCTATACCCAGATCGGCTCGGCGTTGGCGTCGCGCTTTGGTCGCATGTTCCGCGTCCGGCGCAACGATCTGCGCCTGCTGGTTGGCTGCGGCGCCGCCGGCGCAATCGCCGGCGCCTTCAACGCCCCCCTGACCGGCGCATTTTACGCCTTTGAACTGGTGATCGGCACCTACTCCCTCGGCACCTTCGCCCCGGTCGCAGTCGCCGCGATCGTCGCGGTCGCGGTGGTCAACGCTCTGGGCAACTCGCCGTTCGATCTCGTGCTGCAGGTACCGACGCGGGTCGAGGCACTGGACTACATCCCAATCCTCGCCCTAGGCATGGTCTGCGCCCTGGTCGGCATCGCCATCATGCGCGGCGTTACGCTGACCGAGGAGCTGTTCCGCAAGAGTGGCGCCCCCGGCTGGCTCCGCCCGATGTGCGGCGGACTCGCCGTCGGCACGTTAGCCTTGGTGACGCCGGCGGTATTGTCCTCCGGGCATGGCGCGCTGGGTGTGGTCATCGAGGCACCTTACACACTGACCCATGTGACGCTGCTGGTCGTGCTGAAGTCGCTCGCCTCGGCGATCTCGATCGGTTCCGGCTTCCGCGGCGGGCTGTTCTTTGCCTCGCTGTTCCTGGGCGCTCTGGTGGGCAAGGCCTTCGCCGGCGCGCTCGCCATCGTCAGCACGGCGCACGCGGTCTCACCGGTGGTCTGCGCACTGGTTGGTATGAGCGGTCTGGCCGTCGCGATCATCGGTGGTCCCCTGACCATGGGCTTCCTGGCGCTGGAGAGCACCGGCAGTCTGCCGCTGACCATCGCGGTGCTCGCCGCCTGCGTGATTTCCGCGCTGACGGTGCGGCGGACGTTCGGCTACTCGTTCGCCACCTGGCGGTTCCACCTGCGTGGGGAGGCGATCCGCAGCGCGGTCGACATCGGCTGGATGCGCAATCTCACCGTGGGGCGGATGATGCGGCGGGAGATGCGCACGGTGCGTGCCGACACACCGATCGAGGCGTTCAAGCGCGACTTTCCCGCTGGGCGCGCACCAGCGCGTGGTGGCGATGGACGAGGACGACCGGTATGCCGGCATCGTGCTGCCGGCCGAGGTGCACGCGGATGCGGACGAGAACCATGCTGTCCGCGACCTGCTGCATTACACGGACACAGTGTTGCTGCCGCAAATGACCATAAAGGAGGCGGTCGCGATGTTCGAGAACGCCGAAAGCGACGCGTTGGCGGTAGTGGACGGCGCGGAGTTGAAACGCGTCATCGGCCTGCTGACCGAGCAGTACGCGCTGCGCCGCTACAGCGAGGAGCTCGACCGGCGGCGGCGGGAGCTGTCCGGGGAGTAGTGCATGCTTCTCCCCCTCCCCTGAGAGGGCTTGGGGGGTCCAGGAGGACACCATGAAACCCGAAGACGTCATCGCCGATCGCACGCGCCCCTACACCGGTGCCGAGTACATGCAGAGCCTGCGGGATGGCCGCGAGGTATATATCGACGGCGAGCGCGTGCCGGACGTGACCAGCCATCCGGCCTTTCGCAATTCCGTGCGCTCCATTGCGCGCCTCTATGATGCGCTGCACGACCCGAAGCGCCACGAGGTGCTGACCTGCCCCACCGATACCGGTTCGGGCGGCTACACCCATCGCTTCTTCCGCGTGCCGCGCTCGCGCGAAGACCTGCGTGGCGCGCAGGCGGCGATCGCCGAGTGGTCGCGGCTGACCTATGGCTGGATGGGCCGCACGCCCGACTACAAGGCGGCGTATTCCAACACTCTGGGCGGTAACGCGGAGTACGACGGCCCGTATGCCGGCAATGCGCGCACCTGGTACAAGCGCGCGCAGGAAACCATGCCGTTCATGAACC
The DNA here is from genome assembly GCA_963812505.1 of uncultured Alphaproteobacteria bacterium. Classification (GTDB taxonomy): domain Bacteria; phylum Pseudomonadota; class Alphaproteobacteria; order Acetobacterales; family Acetobacteraceae; genus JAMXLO01. The sequence continues at coordinate 43,973 of CAWEVM010000003.1, read as the reverse complement.
ACGCGATCGTCAATCCTCCGATCGATCGCCACAAGCCGGCCGAGCAGGTGAAGGACGTCTACGTTTCGGTGCAGAAGGAGACCGACGGCGGCATCATCGTATCCGGCGCCAAGGTGGTGGCGACCTCGGCGGCGATCACCCACTACAACTTCATGGGCCAGAGCTCGAAGACCGCGACCGAGGATCTGGACATGTCGCTGATGTTCATGGTGCCGATCGACGCGCCAGGCCTGAAGCTGATCTGTCGCACCTCGTACGAGAAGGCGGCGTTGCTGAATGGTTCACCGTACGACTATCCGCTGTCATCGCGGTTCGACGAGAACGACGCGATCTTCATCCTGGACAACGTATTCGTCCCCTGGGAGGACGTGTTCATCTATCGCGATCCAGCGCGGGTGCTGAGCTTCTACCCACGTTCGGGCTTCATGCACGGGTTCCAATTCCAGGGCTGCACGCGCTTTGCGGTCAAGCTGGATTTTCTGTGCGGCTTGCTGGCCAAGGCGCTGCGCTGCACGGGTGGCGACGAGGCACGCGGCAACCAGGTGCAGTTGGGCGAGGCGATTGCCTGGCGCAACCTGTTCTGGTCGCTGTCCAACGCGATGGCGAACGATCCCGATCCTTGGGTAGGCGATGCGGTGCTGCCAAACCTGCGCGCGGGCCTGGCGTATCGCGTGTTCGCGCCGGATGCCTATCCGCGCATCAAGGATATCGTAGAGCGCATCGTCACGTCGGCACTGATATATTTGCCGTCGTCGGTGAAGGATTTTGCCAACCCGGCGATCGAACCTTATCTGCGACGCTATGTCCGCGGCTCGCACGGCATCGAATACAAAGAACGCATCAAGATCATGAAGCTGCTGTGGGATGCGATCGGTACCGAGTTCGGCGGCCGTCACGAACTGTATGAGCGAAACTACGCCGGAGGCTGGGAGGACATCCGCGCACAATCGCTGACCGGTGCGGAGCGCGGCGGCGACCTCAAGGTCATGGAGGCATTGGTCGAGCAGTGCATGGCGGACTACGACGAGAATGGATGGATTGGAGAAACCTGGCTGTCCACCGGCACGGGTCAGCCAAGCCGGTAAAAGGAACGCCGCCGCAAGCGCCAGATGCGTTGCGCCGATGCGACAAAAAACAGCATTGGCCCGACAATGGCAAGAACCGCAAAGGGCAGGTACGCGACGACGCGCCGGGCATCCCCTTGCAGCGGATGATTAAGAAAATCGACCGCAAAGGCATAGGCAATGTAGTTGAGCCCAACCATGCGCATGAGCCACCAGACCCAAGGATTGAGTGTCTGATGCAGACGGCCAATCGAGAAGAGCGCGAGCAGGTAGGTCCAAAAAACTGCAATCCCGAAGAAGACGAACGTCGAGGTCCCTGGCGCGGTGCCTATTTGACAGAGCCAGGCTACGAGGCCGAGATGAACGAGATGCGCTGAGGCAAACGCGAGACCGAATTCACGGGCACGCCGTCTCAATGGCAGGAAGGCCTGGCCGAACAGCTCAGCCAGCACGCTGCCGGTATATGCCGGCCAGAAGAGCATGAACGACAGTCGTCCGGTCAAGAAAAGTGCAGCGTCGGTGCCTTTTTGACCCGCACCAGCGATTCCGATCACAACAGCCGCCAGGGCAGCCGCAGCGCTGAGCGCTGAACCCATCCACAATACCGTGGTTAGACCTGATCGCATCGCACGCCCTCGTTACCGTATTTTCGGGCCTACTGAAATCGGGACGATGGCTTGACTTCTCACGTGCCGATGATTTCGAAGCGACGGAAACTGATTTTAGATGGTATGCTGCAGTATTCGCCGAAGCCCGCGGCGCCAGATCACCGCCAACAGTGTCGAAAGTAGCGCGATCCACAACACTTCGTACGTGAACGCCTGCGATACTATCGCCGCGCCAGGCGAGACAACGATCGCCGCAGGCCAATAGAGCTGTGCGGCAAACGGGCTCGCCTCGGAGATTCCCCGCAGCCACGCGGGATACAGCGTCAAAGGAGCAAACAGCCCGCCCAGTAGAAAGGACATTTTCTGCACGCACAGATAAATCGGAATCGTGCGACGCAGCCAGAAGGCGCTCATACCCACCAGCGCAAACAGGAGTATGCCGACAAATCCGCCCAACGCGCCAAGCACAACCAGGCAGACCCACGTTGTCGCGGACGGCACCGTATGTCCCGACAGCAACAGCGCCACCACGCCGATCGCGCCGAGCAAGCCCTGCCGCACGAGCAATCCGCCGCAGCTCTCCGCGATGCGCAGCAGCGGATACGAGGTGGGGCGCAGCAGGTGCGTCTCGATCGCGCCGGAGCGAATATCGTCTTCCAGATGCAGATGTATTGCGGGCACCGACAGAGTGATCCACTCCGTCACGCCGACATAGACCGCAAGCCCACCGGCCGGCAGCAACGGCGCCAGTGTGCCAGGCTGATGTTCTGCCGCGACGCGGTCCCAGAATGTCGCCAGCAGTGCGATCACCAACAGATAGAACACACCGCGCCCAAGCAGGACCGCGCGCCCGGCCAGCGAGGCGACCGCACCCATTCGCCCGACCGCAAGCGCGCGCTCAAACGCGGGCAGCGCAGGCGTAGATGTCACGGATCACCTCCTCCATCGGCGGATCCTCGATGGTGATATCCTCGATCCCGCCGATCGCAAGCGCGGCTTCGATCAGCCGCTCCACATGCAGCATGCCGGTATCGACCTCGAACAACGTCTGATGCGCTTCACTCGACCGCAACGTGACACCCGGCAATTCAAGCGCGACCTCCGGTGCCACCGAACGAATTGTCACGAGCTTGCGGCCAAGAAATCGTCGGCGCAGCTCACTCGTCGGCTGATCCACCACGATCCGTCCGGCGTTGATCACGATGACCCGGTCGCACACCAGCTCGATGTCGCGCGTGTCGTGTGAGGTCAGCACGACGGTCTGTCCGTCTTCATGCGCCTGCTGCTTGATCAGATCGCGCATGGCCGCCTTGGCGGTGATGTCGAGACCGATCGTCGGCTCGTCGAGGAACAGAACCGATGGCGCGTGCAACAGGCTTGCCACCAGCTCGCAGCGCATGCGCTGTCCGAGCGACAGACGGTTCACCGGCTGCTGCAGCAGCGCCTCCAATGCGAAGCGCTGCACCAGACGTTCGAGCCGCACGGCAAATACCGCGGCCGGCTGCGTATAGATACGGCGCAGCAGGGCAAACGATTCGCGCACCGGCAGCTCGCCCCAAAGCTGCGAGCGCTGCCCAAACACCACGCCGATCCGCTGCGCCAGCACCAATCGCTCGCGCCACGGTGTCAGACCGAGCACAGAGGCCGCCCCCTCACCCGGCTCCAGAATGCCGGTGAGGATCTTCAATGTCGTGGACTTGCCGGCACCGTTCGGGCCGATGATGGCAACCCGTTCGCCGGCCGCGATATCGAAGCTCAGCCCATCCAGCGCGTCGATGTAGTGGTAGTCCGGAAAAACGAACGACAGCAGCCCGCCGGGTTTAGCGTAGCGGTACCGCTTGCGGAGGTTGCGGACTGCGATGATGGGGGACATGGGACCAAGCCATTCCGGAGTTGCGACGCACGAGCAGAATCTTCACCTGCGTCACAATCGAATTGCAGGTCGTGTCCGACATCGAAAGTCGCTGATCCATCTTGTCCTATACCGAACTGGGAACGCGCACCACAAGTCAAAACTGCCGTTCAGCCTTCGGCCATCGCCGCGAGCTTCGCAACGGTATTCAGATTCCGCGTGGTACCATCTGCCACGTCTCGCGGCAGCTTTAATTTCGAGCGTCCCATGCCGTTGGGATAATGGATGAAGACCTCGCGATTGACGCCGTGCAGCTCCTCGCCTCCGGGACATGTCAATCCGGCGAACAGAGCCTCAGACACGGGCGAGGACAGGAAGACGACCCCCACCTGCGCAGGCCTGGCATCCGGGAATGGGTTGGCATCCAGCGTCGCGCGAAGCTCGGAAGCCGTTCGGACCATCACGCTGACGCGGCGTCCCATCCGATCAGTCAGCGCCGCCTCCAATTTGCTTTGCAGCACGGCCTCGGCAAGGCGACTTTCGAAAACGACATTGCCACTCTGGATATATGTCCGGACATTGGCCAGGCCGAGACCGGTGCAAAGTGACTGAAGCTCCTTCATCGGCAACATGCCCGTGCCACCGACATTCACCGCACGCAGCAACGCCACCGATACCGGCACTACGTCTGCGCCCGCCGATCCACCACCCGCCGCGCCTTCCCGACCGAGCGCTCCACCGCCCCCGGCGCTTCCACCACCACGCGCGTGGTCAGTCCGATCGTGTCCTTGATTCGTGCCACGACCGCCTTCGCTTCCGCATCCAGCAGCACAGGATCGAAATACTCCGGCCGCGCCTCCACGTGTACCGCCACCTCGTCCATTCGCCCCTCACGCGTCAGCACAATCTGATAATGTCCGCTCAGCACCTCGCTCTTCAGCAGCTGCTCCTCCACCTGCGTGGGAAACATGTTGACCCCGCGCACGATCACCATGTCGTCAGATCGCCCGGTCACCTTCTCCATCCGACGCATTGAACGCGCCGTGCCAGGCAGCAGCCGCGTCAGGTCGCGCGTGCGATAGCGCACCACCGGCATGCCTTCCTTGGTCAGCGTGGTGAACACCAGCTCGCCGCGCTCGCCCTCCGGCTGCACCGCACCGGTCTCCGGATCGATCACCTCCGGGTAGAAGTGATCCTCCCAGATATGCAGCCCATCCTTCGTCTCGACGCACTCGTTAGCCACACCGGGACCCATTACCTCGGACAATCCATAGATATCGACTGCATCCATCGCGAAGCCATCTTCGATCTCGCGGCGCATCGCATTGGTCCAGGGTTCGGCCCCGAAGATGCCGATCTTCAGCGAGCAGTCGCGCGGATCCAGTCCCTGACGCTGGAACTCGTCCAGCACCGCCAGCATGTAGCTTGGCGTCACCATGATCACGTCGGGACGGAAGTCGGTTATCAACTGCACCTGACGCTCGGTCATGCCACCCGACACCGGCACCACCGTACAGCCCAGCTTCTCCGCGCCGTAATGCGCGCCAAGGCCGCCGGTGAACAGCCCGTAGCCATACGCCACATGCACGATCATCCCCGGCCGTCCGCCGGCCGCGTAGATCGAACGCGCCACGACATGCGCCCAGGTCTCGATGTCCTTCGCGGTGTAGCCGACGACGGTCGGCTTGCCTGTCGTCCCGGACGAGGCATGCACGCGCGCCAGTTTCTCGCGCGGCACGGCGAACATGCCGAATGGATAATTCGCCCGCAGGTCCTGCTTGCTGGTGAACGGGAACTTCGCGAGGTCACCCAGCGTCCGGAAGTCATCCGGATGCACGCCGGCGCGATCGAACGCGGCTCGGTAGTGTGCCGCGTTGGTGTAGGCATGGCGCAGCGTCCAGGCGAGCCGCTCGCGTTGCAGCGCGGCAATCTCATCGCGCGACGCCGTTTCGATTGCGTCGAGGCCTGCCATCTATCCCTCCGCCTTGCCGCGGCCTTCCGCCTTCCCTCGAATCGTGCGGGTATGACCACGGAATTCGGCGATCAGTTCGCCCTCCTCTGTGCTTACACGCACGTCGTACATCCCTGATCGGCCGGCATGCATCCGTTCGACCGCGTCAGCCACCAGCACGTCGCCAACGCTCCCCGGACGGACAAATGTGATCGACGCGTGTTGTGCCACCGCCGCCTCGCCGCGCGGATTGGCCGCGAACGCCATCGCCGAGTCCGCCAGCGCGAAAATGAAACCGCCGTGGCAGATGCCGTGCCCGTTCGTCATCGCCTCGGTGATTGTCATCGACAGGCGCGCGTGTCCCGGTGCCACCGCGTCGAGACGCATGCCCAGTCCCGAACTGGCGCGATCCTCCGCCCACATCGCCTGGGCGAGTGTGCGCGCGAGCTCGCTCACTTCCGCCCCGGAAATTGTGGCGCACGCTTATCGAGGAACGCGCGCACGCCCTCGGCATACTCCGCGCCGTGACCAGCCGCGCTCTGCAGCTCCTGCTCGAGGTCCAGCTGCGCCAGCAGTCCATTTGTGGCGGAGGCAGCGAACAAACGCTTCATGGCCGCCAGCGACGCCGTCGGCTGCTTCGCCAAATGGGCGGTGAGCGTCTCGGCTTCCTGCTGCAGCGCGTCGTCATCCACGACTTTCCAAATCATTCCCCAGTCCGCGGCGCGCTCAGCGTCCAAAGTCTCACCGAGCATGACCAGCGCCCGCGCGCGCGCCTCGCCGATCATCCGCGGCAAGAAGAAGCTCGCGCCAGAGTCCGGCACAAGGCCGATCTTCACAAACGCCTGGATGAACTTCGCACTGCGCGCGGCCAACACGATATCGCACGCCAGCGCGTAGCTCGCCCCAGCGCCTGCGGCCACGCCATTCACCGCGCACACGACCGGCAGCGGCACTCCGCGCAATCGGCGCACCAGCCGATGATGCAGTGCAGCGACGGTGCCGAGATCGGGCGCCCCACCGGGACCAGGCATCATCGCCGGCCCGAGTTCCTGACCGGTGCAGAACCCCCTGCCCTCGCCGGTCAGCAGCACCGCGCGGCAGGCGTGATCCACCACCGCCGCGTCGAGCGCGTGCAGCAGCGCGGTCAGCATCGCCTCGTTCGCAGCATTCAGCTTGTCGGGCCGGTTCAGCACAAGCTTGTGCCAGCCGTCACGCAGTTCGACACGGACCTCGTCACTCATGTCTGCCTCCGCCACTCCGACCATGATACCCGACCCAGCTCCGGCCGGGGCGATTCGTCCAGCATGCAAATGAACTCCAGTGAATGCCCATCCGGATCGTCGAAATACACGCTCGCCGCCGGCATCCAGCAGAGCACCTCCGGCTCCTCGATCGCCGTGCCATCGCCGGAGCGCGCCGTAATCCCCGCCCGCCGCAGCGCCGCAACGGATTCGAACACCTGCGGCAACGCCACATCGAACGCGATATGCAGGCGAAGGCGCAGCGGCGATGTGCCGATACACCACAGGCCGAGCATGGCCTTGTCGGATGACGGTACCCAGAAGAATGCAACCTGGCGGGCAGGGACGCGCTGCGCCAGCGGCAGCCCCAGCACATCGCGATAGAACGCGATGGAGCGGTCCAGATCGCTGACCGTCAGATGCGCCTCGAACAGTCCGCGTATCGGCACGATAGTCATGGCCGCGTTCCTTTGTCCCCGATTCCTGCCCCCCGGGCGAACGATACCCAAGGGCCGCGCACGAACTCATGCGCGTCCCCCGACCGCCCGGCAACATACAATCGTCGAAACGACTTTCGGCGCAGCTTCGCCGCTATTTTGCCAACTCCGCGTGCGCAGCCTCGGCTCACATGGCAAGATCGCCTCCTCACACCCAAGTTTCAGGACGCTGCATCGCGCATCCTGGCGGAGAGTCGACACAGATGGACATCGGTCTCGGCCACACGGCCACCACGCTGGAAAGCCGCCTCACCGAGCTTGACACCCCCATTCTGCTGTCCGGCATCCAGGCCTTGGTCCGCGTCCTGCTGGAGCAGGCCCGTCTCGACCGCGCACACGGCCTGAACACGGGCGGTCTGATCTCCGGCTATCGCGGCTCACCGCTGGGCGGGCTCGACCGCGAGGTCTGGCACCGCCAGAAAATGCTCGCCGCCCAGAACATCCGGTTCCAGCCGGGCGTCAACGAAGACCTCGCCGCGACCATGCTATACGGCACGCAGCAGCTCGATGCGTTTCCCGGCAAGCGTGTCGATGGCGTGTTCGGCATGTGGTACGGCAAGGGTCCCGGCGTCGACCGCGCCGGCGACGCGCTGCACTGCGGCAATTTCATCGGCACCGCGAAGCACGGCGGCGTACTGGCGGTGGCCGGGGACGACCACGGCGCGCACTCCTCGACATATCCGCACCAGACCGAGCACGTCTTCGAGGGCGTCTTCATCCCGGTGCTGAACCCGGCCTCGGTCGAGGACATCGTCGATCTCGGCCTCGCCGGCATCGCACTGTCGCGCTTCTGTGGCCTGTGGGTCGCGCTCAAGACCACCGCGGAGACCGCCGAGCAGGCCACCACGCTGGTCATCCCGTCCACCAGGGAGTTCATCACGCCGGACTTCCCGCTGCCGCCGCACGGGCTGAACTACGATCCGCATCTGCGCTTCCCTGCCGACCGCGCCGAACTGGAGCGAAGAGTGGTGCAGGAGCGCATCCCAGCGGCACTTGCCTGGGCACGCGCCAACCGGCTCGACAGGCGCATCTTCGGCACCAGTGACGCGCCGATCGGCATCGTCACCGTCGGCCGAGCGCACGCCGACACGTTGCACGCACTGCGCATGCTGGACCTCAAGGACCACGCACAGATCGCGCTCTACAAGATCGCCATGACCTGGCCGCTGGAAACCGAGGGCCTGCGCGAATTCGCCCGCGGCAAGCGTGCGATCCTGGTGGTGGAGGAAAAGCGCAGCTTCGTCGAGACGCAGATTCGCGACGCGCTCTACAACCTGCCGGCGGGCGGACGTCCGGAGATCAGCGGCAAGACCGACGCATCCGGCGCGCCGCTGCTATCGCCGCTGATGGAGTTGTCGCCGGAGATCGTCGCCGCCGGTCTCGCCAGCTTCCTGCGATCCGCTGGTCTGAACATCCAGGACCCGCCGGTGTCGCGTATGCCGGAGCGTCCACCCGGCCTATTGCGACGCGCTCCTGCATTCTGCGCCGGCTGCCCGCACGGCACGTCGACGCGGCTGCCCGAGGGAAGCTTCGCCACCGCTGGCATTGGCTGTCACTTCATGGCGCTCGACGAGGGCGACCAGACCCGCACCTTCACGCATATGGGCGGCGAAGGCGCGCCGTTCGTCGGCATGGCGCCGTTCACCGACACGCCGCACGTGTTCGCCAACATGGGCGATGGCACCTACACGCACTCCGGCATCATGGCGATCCGCCAGGCCGTCGCTGCCGGCGCCCGCATCACCTACAAGCTGCTGGTCAACGATGCGGTGGCGATGACCGGCGGACAGCCCGCCGAGGGCAACTACTCGGTCGCGCAGTACGCAGCACAGGTCGCCGCGGAAGGTGTGGCGCGCATTGCCGTGGTCGCCGACGAAGCGGAGCGTCTGCCGCCCGCATCGGCGCTGCCATCCGGCACGACGCGGCATGTGCGCGGCGAACTCGACACAGTGCAGCGTGAACTGCGTGCCTACGAAGGTGTATCCGTGCTGATATACGATCAGGTCTGCGCCACCGAGAAGCGCCGCCGGCGCAAGCGCGGCAAGATGCCGCAGGCGGTGCAGAGCGTCGTGATCAACGAGCAGGTGTGCGAGAACTGCGGCGACTGCTCCGCTCAGTCGAGCTGCATCGCGATCGAGCCGGTGGAGACCTCGCTCGGCCGCAAGCGCCGCATCAATCCGACGGCCTGCAACGTCGATCTGTCGTGCCTCAAAGGCTTCTGCCCGAGCTTCGTCACTGTCGCCGGCCCGCCGCGCGCACCCGACGCCGATCCGCGGTGGCAGGCGCGAGAGAACGAGCTTGCGGCAGCGCTGCGGCAGCCTGATCTGCCCGCGACGAGCAAACCATGGCGCGCGCTGTTCGCCGGCATCGGCGGCGGCGGTATCGTCACATCTGGTGCGATCCTCGCGATGGCCGCGCATCTCGAAGGCCGCGCGGTCCGCACGCTCGACTTCACCGGGCTGGCGCAAAAGAACGGAACTGTCGTCGCCCATGTGCAGATCGCCGAAAGCGAGGCAGCACTCGACGTCGTGCGCATCCCCCTCGGCGCCGCCGATGTCATGATCGCGGCAGACCTGGCGGTGTCCGCCGGACCTGGCGTGCTGGAGCGAAATGCGTCGTCCGCCGCGGTGATTGGCAATCTCGACCTCGCCGCCACCGCCGCGTTCAAGCACGACGCCAACCTGCTGATCGATGCCGTGCTGCACCGGCGCACCATCGAGCGTACCACAGACGCCACGGCCTCCACGTATCTGCACGCGGTGCGACTGGCCGAACATCTGTTCGGCAACGCACAGGCGATGAACACGCTGCTGCTCGGCGTTGCATGGCAACGCGGCCTGATCCCGGTCGGCGAAGCCGCCATCCTCCGCGCCATCGAATTGAATGGCGCCGCGGTATCACTCAACCGGCGGGCGTTCCTGTGGGGCCGTGTCCTGGCTGAGAACCCAGCGCTTGAGGACGAGATTCTCGTGCACACGCTGGAAGCGCCACCGACCGAGTTGCATGCGCTGATCGATGCCCGCGCCGCTTCCCTCGTCGCCTACCAAAGCAACAGGCTGGCGAAGCGCTATCGGGCGCTGGTCAACGAGGTGATCACCGGCGAGACCCAGGCGTTTGGAGCTCCGGGGCGCCTGTCGCGCACCGCAGCCGAGGGCCTGTATCGCGTGATGGCATACAAGGATGAATACGAGGTCGCGCGCCTGCACACCGCAGCGACGTACGGCGAGAAGCCGGTGTTCCATCTGTCGCCGCCGCTGATCACCGGCATCGATCCTGCAACCGGCCGCCACCGCAAGGTCGCCCTGCCCGGCTGGCTAGCGCTACCGCTGTTCCGCGTGCTGCGCCACGGCAAGCGTCTGCGCGGGACGCCGCTCGACATGTTCGGCCGCCAGCAGGAGCGGCGGATGGAACGCGCACTCATCGAACAATATGTCGGCGACCTTCGCACGGCGCTCACCGCGCTGCGGCCCGACACGCTGGATGTCGCGGTGGCGATCGCGCAATTGCCCGACATGATCCGCGGCTTTGGTCCGGTGAAGGACGCCAACCAGGTGAAGGCCGAGAAGGAGCGTCGCGCGCTGCTGTCACGCCTGGCGACGGACGCCGTGCCGGTGGCCGCGGAATAACACCGACTCTCAACGACCGTCAGAGCTGGACGCAATCGCGGTCTGGCGCGATGAAGTGTGCATGAACCGCGTCGCAAGATACTGCCTCTGTGCAACAATCGCGGGCCTGATGCTTGCCTTGGCGTCGCTGGGCCGATGCGCCGAACCGCAGGCTTCGCCGCTTGCGCAGCACCAGACGGCAGCCAACGGCAAGCGCCTGTTCTATATCGGCCTGGCACTCTATTCCGAACCATGGTCCGAGAACGACGTCGTCGAACTCTCTGACAGGCTGCGGACCGCGAGCCGATACCACGTCGTGCCGATGATCGCGAGCAACGTCGTGTCCGCTCAGGGCCCCTACCCGATCGCCAATGATGCCAATATCGCTGCGATGGTGAACTCGGCTGCGGCACAGGCGGGGCCGGGCGACATCGTATTCGTCTATCTCAGCACGCACGGCTCGCATAAGGTGCTGGCACGCAAGATGGGCAACAATGCACCGACCGCGTTGTCCTCACGCGAGCTTGCACGCAAGCTCGCACCGCTCGCCGGCCATCAGTCGGTAATCATCATCTCGGCCTGCTACTCCGGATCGCTGATCAGCGATCTGCGTTCACCGGAACGAATTATCATCACTGCGGCACGAGCGGACCGCAGTTCATTCGGCTGTGCGGCCGGCAACCAACACACATTCTTCGGAGCGGCTGAGTTGGACGCGTTCGACCAACGGGGCCGCAGCCTGCACCAGGTCTTCACCGCCACCCGCGAGGAGGTGTCTCGCATGGAGTCCGCGAGGCAATTTCAGCCATCCGAACCACAGGTGTCGGTCGGCGCGGAGGTTATTGACCTTTACGACGAGCCGTTATTTTAGCTGCGTCAGCGCAGTGGTCGAAAGAACGCCTGGATCTCGCCGGCCAGCGCCTCCGGCTGCTCCATGGCCGCGAAGTGGCCGCCGCGCGACATGACGGTCCACCGGCGGATATCGGTATAGGTACGCTCGGCGAGCGATCGCGGCGCACGCAGAATCTCGCGCGGAAACTCGCTGTAACCGCTAGGTACGGCGATCGTGCCGCCTTCCGGGATCGGCCAAGGCCGATGCATGCGGAAGTAATATGGGAAGAACGAGGAGCCGATCGCGCCAGTGAACCAATAGAGACTGATGTTCGCCAACAACTGATCGCGGGTGAACGCACTCTCGACGTCACCGTTGCAATCCGACCATGCGCGGAACTTCTCGACGATCCATGCTGCCAGGCCTGCGGGCGAATCCGTCAGTCCGAAGCTGAGCGTCTGCGGCCGCGTCCCCTGGATCCACTGATAGCCGGTCTCCTCCTTCAACCAGTGCGCCAGTTCGTCGAGGTACTTGCGTTCTTCCGGCGTCGGGTCGGACAGCATGTTGGGCTCGCGGCGCACCGCGAGCAGGTTGACATGGATGCCGATCAGCTTCGTGGCGTGCGCGTAACCCATGCGCGACGCAGTGATGCCGCCCCAGTCACCGCCTTGCGCAGCGAAGCGGTTATAGCCCAGCGTTTCCGTCATCAGGTCTGCCAGGCAGTCGGCGATCTCCTCAATGCCGAAGCGCTTCTGGCCCGGCCGGAACGATAAGCCGTAGCCCGGCAATGACGGTGCCACGACGGTAAACGCGTCCGCCGGATCGCCACCGAAACTGCCGGGATCAGTCAGGCGCGGGATGAGGTCCATGAATTCGAAAACCGAACCAGGCCAGCCATGCATCAGCAGCAGCGGGCACGGGTTCGGCCCCTTCCCGGGCACGTGCAGGAAATGCACGTCGATGTCGTGCAGCGGCGCCTTGAACTGTGGGAACGCGTGCAGCCGCGCCTCCTGGGCGCGCCAGTCGAAACCGCTGCGCCAGTACTCGACCAAGCCGCGCAGGTAATCGACGTTCGTGCCGTATTCCCAGGGCTCGCCGGGCGCCTGATCGGGGAATCGCGTGCGCGAGAGACGTTCGCGCAGATCGGCAATCGCCGTGTCCGCGACGTTCAGGCTGAAGGCTGCCGATTGCGCGCCCATCCCGCGATCCTCCATGTTTGCCGCGATTTGATGCCGCGCACCGCATTCTGGCAACCCGGACGGCCGACACACGTTGCCGCCGGATGAGCACGGGCAGCAGCATCCTGATGCACATGTTCGGCCGGCCACGCGGTCTGCTTGGCAGGTTGGGCGGTACCATCATGGCACGCACCAATCGGCGGCACGCCGCTTGGGCAATCGATCTGCTCGGCGTGCAGCAGCACGAAAGTGTGCTGGAAATCGGCTTCGGTCCGGGCATTGCGATTCAGCTGCTGGTGCCAAAGGCGCACCGTATCGCTGGCGTCGATCCGTCCGCGGTCATGCTGCGCCAGGCGACCAGCCGCAACGCGGCGGCGATCCGCGAGGGGCGCGTCGAGTTGCGCCAGGGGTCCGCCGATCACCTGCCATTCGCGAACGCCGGTTTCGACAAGGCGTTGGCAGTCAATTCAATGCAGGTGTGGCCGGAACCCCTGACCGGGTTGCGGGAAATATCGCGCGTTCTCAAAGTTGGCGGCCGCCTTGCGCTGGCGTTCACCATGCATTCCGGCCATCAACGAGAGGGCGCAACTGAACTCGTCGCGGCAGCCGGGTTCAGCGACTGCCGTATCGCTGAAACGGATCAGGCGTTCTGCTTGCTCGCCTCGACACCATCGCACAACGCGCCGCTGCACACCGAATAGTCGGGCTCAGTGGATATCGGCTGCCGCCAGAATCAGCGCCAGCAATTTGGCAAATGCAGGCGAGCGGACACCTTCCCGGTGACCACTGTCCGCGGCGGCGCCCATTCTAGCCAGGTGAACAATAACGACATCGCTGGACGGAATGACAATGACGAATTGTGGCGCATTGTCGTCGATACCCCTCGACCAGCCCGCCTGCGCCGGCGCGATGCGATTTCACTCGATGCCGGGATAGCGACCCGCCGGGGCGGCCGCGATCGTATGGCGGAACAGCCAGACCATAATGGCGACTGCTAGCGCCGCCTTGTTCCGTACAACCAACCGGCCGCCTTCTCACGATCGATCTCGACTGCCACCTCGACCGGCACCACGATCTTGCCGACCGGCGCGAGCGCTGCGGCAGCAATCTTGAGATGCGCCCACGCGAACGGAATGCCGATGATGGTGATCGCGCACGCACATGCCGCCACCACGTGCATCACCGCGAGCCACCAGCCGGCGAGCACGAACCAAATGATGTTGGCCAGCAGCCCCAGCCCGCCGCTGCCAGCCGACCAACGCCCCGTCGCGTCGTAGCGTGCGACAAGCTCGCGGCCGAACGGCGCCAGCGTGTAGTTCGCCAGCGTGAAGCACGCCTTCGCCCAGGGCAGGCCGATGATGGTGATCGCCATCACCACACCGGCCACAACCCACAGCAACGCCGCGACGAAACCGAGCCCCGGCACGTTCCAGAGAATGTTGAGGATGGTGCGCATTCAGTGCCTGAAGTGCGGCATCACCTCGGCTGCCACGCGCCGATACTGATCGAGCATGATCGACTGCGGGGTGCCCATCGGCGTCGAAAGGCTGACGTGCTCCAGCCCCGGATACCGCGACTCGATGTTCTTCAGGAACGCGACCAGCTCCTCCGACGTGCCGGCGAACCAGCCGCCAAGGTTGATGTAATGCTCCACGTTCGGCACACCCGCGCCATACCAGCCGCCACGACGGGCAACGGCGGCGATCTGCTCCTTGGTCATCCCAGGCATGAAGCCCAGCGGCGCAAACATCTTGGCGTGCTCCTCGTAGAGAGGAACAATCTCCTTCCGCGCCTGCTCCTTTGAATCGGCCAGGTGAATGACGATGCCGATCATCAGGTTCTCGCCCAGCTTCCAGTCCTTGCCTGCGCGGTGCGCCGCCGCCTGGAATGCGGTGATCGGGCCCTGCTCCAGGGTCGCCGCACCACCACCGACCGCGCCCTTGATGTTGTGCTTCACCATGAAGTCGAGCCCGCGCGCCGACGCGCTGACCACCGGCTGCCAACACTCCACCGGCAAATGAACCGGACGCGGCACCAAGGTCAGGTCCTTCAGCGTGTAGCCGCGATACGGCACTTCGGGCGGCAGCGTGTAGTGCTTGCCCTTGTGCGAGAACCGCTCGTTGTCGAACGCCTTGAAGATGATCTCGACCTGCTCCTCGAACAGCTCGCGATTGGCGTTCTGGTCGATCATCGGCGCGCCGAAGGTTTCCACCTCACGCGTATGGTAGCCGCGGCCGACGCCGAAGATGGTGCGCCCCTTGGTCATGATGTCTGCGCAGGCGAAATCCTCCGCCAGCCGCAGCGGATGCCACATCGGCGCAATGTTGAAGCCGCAGCCGATCTTGAGCGTCTTCGTCAGATGGCTGAGGTGGACTGCCGCCATCAGCAGGTTCGGGATGACCTCGTAGCCTTCCTGCTGGAAGTGGTGCTCGGCCATCCACAGCGTGTCCCAGCCGCCTTCGTCCATAACGCGTGCGATCGCCTCGGTCTTGTCGAACACCCCGGCAAGATGCGCGTTGGAGAAGCGCCGCTCGTTGGCCGGCGTCGCGTCCTGGCCACGATCCGGCAGATCGACGTGCCCAGCATAGACGGTGGCGAACTTCTTGATCATGACTCAAACCCTCCGCGTCATTCCGCCCAGCTCGAACGGCCCTGGATCGCCCATCGGCCGCCCTTGAGCGTCACGATGTACAGGGACCGGTAGCTGCCGATAGCGCTGCCATCCCCACGATACCGAGTAAACTGGACGCGAAAATGCACCTTCTCCGGGCCGGCGTCGATCACCTCGACGTAGTCCCAGGCAGAACGTCCCCAACCAGCCGACTGGCCTTGGCTATCCCATACCAGATTGTGGTAGTCCGACTGCGTCTGCATCACTGTCACAGTGCCGCTATGAAATCGCGCATGCGGGAAGTGGAACCAGCGCGAGCGGATCGCATCGGCGTCCCTCGCGTTGAACGCTGCCATGAACCCGTCCATCGCCGCGCGAGCACCTTCGACAGCTTGGTGCGTCAGCATCTCCTCCGCCAGCGACTGCCACTCCTCATCGAGCGACACAGTGGCAGGCTCACGACCGGCACGACTGTACCAGCCGCCGGCATTGCGCATGTCACCTTCCTTGCGGTGCAGGTAGGCGTGCACTGCGGACCCGGTCTTGCCTTCGTCCTCCTGCGCGCAGCCATGGGCGCGATTCCAGTCGCCCTTCGCGTCCCACCACAGGGTCTGCAATGCCAAGCTGATCCCGCCGGGCGGCGCACCCTGCGCCACCGTCGCACGGAACTGCGTCAGGTCCATGTCTGCCCTCCTGTCGTTCCTCCGTCGGAGTGTGCGCGGCGCCGCCTTCTGCCTCAAGTCCCGGCATGAAACAGGCGCTCCTTCTGCTCTTCCTGGCTCTGCTCGCGCCCCTGACGCTGGTCGATATGCCACCACTGCTCGACTATCCCAACCACCTCGCGCGTGCCGTAGTGCTGGCGTTTGGGGGCACCGATCCCATCGTTTCGCGCATGTACGTGCCCCGTTGGGGGATCATCCCCAACCTGGGCACCGATCTCGTCCTGCCACCACTGTTGCATCTGCTGCCTGTGCATTTCGCCGGCCGCATCGTTGTGGGGACCACTCTTCTGCTGCCGGTCATCGGCACGATCGCTTATAGCCGCGCGGTGTTCGGCCGTTGCTCCCTCTGGCCCCTCGCATCCGGCCTTGTCGCCTACAATGCGACGCTGCTGCTCGGCTTCCTGAATTTCGTCGCCGCCATCGGCATGGCGTTGCTACTTGCCGCGGCCTGGATCGAATGGCGCGACCGCCATCCACTGCGAGTGGTCGCACTGGCACCAGTGGGCTGCGTCGCGCTGTTCTTCTGCCACCTCATGGGACTGCTGTTCTTCTATGTGTTGATCGCGGGCTATGAGCTGCAAAGGCTTTGGCCGCGTCGCCGACAGATCTCGGCGGTTCTTGTGAGCTTCGCCGCGCTCTTGCCCTTGGCCCTCGTGCCGCTCGGACTCTACCTGGTCTCGCCACTTGCCTCACTTTCCGACGCCACCGAATTCTCCTCCCTCGCCGTCAAGTTCCGGCAACTGATCCTGCCGTTCGCCAACTACATCCTGCCGCTCGACATCGCCACGTCGTGCATTGTGGGCGCATTTCTTCTCGCATGTTTCGCAAACGGTTGGCTGCGCATATCGCCGATCGGCGGGCTGCCATTGTTGCTGACGGCGCTGTTGTTCCTGGCAGCACCATTTTCCTTCAAGGGCACATATCTGCTCGACACACGCTTCGTGATCCTGCTGGGCTTTCTGCTGTTCGGCGCGGTGCTGCCGATCGGCCTGTCACGCGCCAACGCTTCTGCCGCTGTCGCCGCGTTCACCTTGCTGTTCGGCGTCCGCATGGCCATCGTCGGCTATGCATGGCACGAACATCAGAGCGACATCGCGGACCTGCGCACAGTCATCGCATCGGTCGAGCCCGGGTCCCGCGTATTTGTCGCAGCCGTGACGCAAAAGGAAGCCCCGCGCTATTGGCAGAAGGCGCCGCTCAGTCGGCAACTCTCGTTCGGCCTACAGCTCGACGCGCACCTCCCCGCCCTGTTGCTGATCGAGCACCGGGCGTACTGGCCATTCCTCTTCGACAACCCCTCGCAACAACCAATCTCAACCCTGCCCCCGTATCGAGACTTGGCCGAGCGCGCCGGCTCAATCGCGGACCATCGTGCACTCAAGATGCCGGGCAAGGTAGACCTCTGCGGCTACGATCACCTGCTGCTGCTCGACGCGGGCGGCGAACCCGACCTGACGCACTTCGCCGCCGACCGACTGGCGCTGATCGCCCAATCCGACGTCGCCGCCCTGTTCCGTATCAGGCAGGACGCGTGTTCAAGGTGACAGCGTTCGTGTCACGATGCCGCATGCTCGGTGGTGGGATCGATCATCTTGCGCACCTCGGTAATCTTGGTCGCCGGAAATCCGCTGATTTCCGCGTGCTTGCGAATGATGTCCTCGTCCTTTGCCAGATACACACAGAACGTCTTGTCCGCGGCGACATAGCTTTCCACCCACTGGATGTCGGGGCCGAGCTGGTTCAGCACCTGGTTGGATTTCGCCGCCGCGCCACGCAGCTGTTCACGCTCAAGCGAGCCGACCGCCGGAATGTCGCGTTCGATAATGAACTTGCGCAGGGCCATGGTTTCCTCCGGTTCCTATTGAAGCGGCCGCGACGTTGCCATGCGTGGGCACGCCCGCCAAGCAGAGCTATCAGACCAGCGGCGAAGGCTGTGGCCGCGATCCGTCGGTGAAGCGGCTGTAGCGGAACGGCGTGGGATCGACCACCGGGGTCTCGCCGGTGACAAGCTCCGCCATCAGCCGCCCCGCACCTGGGCCAATGCCGAAGCCATGCCCGGTGAAGCCGGTGGCAATGAAGAACCCCGGCAGCGTGTCGACCGCCGAGATCACCGGCACCGCATCGGGCGTCACGTCGATCACGCCACCCCAGCTTTCTGCCACCTTCATATCGCGGAAAGCCGGGAACGCCGCAGTGAGGTGCTGCCGCGCCTGGTCTAGGATCGGCTGGTACGGCTCAGGGTCCAGCGTGCGCACGCGCTCGAACGGCGACGCGCCATCGAGCGTCCAGCGGCGCGGCACTCGCCACTCCTCCAGGAACTTCCCACCGATGCGCAGTCGCAAGGTGCGCCATTGCATCCGTAGCGCCGGCAGGAAGTCGCCGAAAAAGCGGAACGTGTCCGGCACGATATCCACCAGGTTGCCGCTCCAGCTCGCTACATTGTAGCCACCGTCGAGCCGCTTGCGCACACCGAAGCCGAAGCCGCTGCATGAAGTCTCAAGCCCGGCGTCCATCTTTTCGGTACGCATCACCGACGACATCACCTTGAGCTGCGGAAGACGCAGGTCGAGATTGCCGCAGAACAGCCGCGACCACACGCCGCCGGCCAACACGACGCTGTCGCAAGCGATGCGCCCCTTCTCGGTCACCACGCCCGCCACGCGTCCAGCCTGCGTTTCTATGCCGCGCACCGCGCACTGCTGCAGGACCGTGGCACCGTGCCGTCTCGCGGCCTCGGCAATTGCCGGCGCGGCCTTCTGCGGTTCGCCGCGTCCATCGCTCGGCGTGTACAGCCCACCCTGCCAGTCGCCCGTCAGACCCGGCAGCACCGATGTCGCCTCGTCGCGCGACAGCATCCGCGAGTTCGAGTTGGTACGGCCGCGCCTCCTCGAGCCACGCTTCGCGCTTCGCCATGTCCTCTGGCGTCTTGCACAGATAGACGATGCCGCATTGCCGGAAGCCGGTTTCCGCTTCGGTCAGCGCATTCAACTCCGGCCACAGCCGCAGCGCCTCGATCGCCAACGGAATTTCGCGCGGATCGCGACCCATCTTGCGGCACCAGCCCCAGTTGCGGCTCGACTGCTCGCCGGCGATATGGCCCTTCTCGCACAACACCACCGGGACACCCTTGCGCGCGAGAAAGAACGCCGTGCTGGTGCCAATGATCCCGCCGCCGACGACCACCACGCCAGTGCGCGCCGGGAGTTCGCTATCGGATACGACAGGATCGACGCGCGGTGCCATGTGGTGTCTCCTTCTTGAAAGCGCTGGCGTCACGATTCGTAGTCTGGGCCGCGTCATCATCGGGGGAACTCACCATTGCCGCAAAATGACAAAGGGCAAGCGCCTGTTTCGGAGGCGATATGGGGCCAGGAAGATACGCTGCTCGAGGAATATGCCGCACTCGTCTGCAACGACTGGACGGACGGCAAGCCGCCCCCACGAACGCAGCAATGGCTGCGTGAGCACAGAGACGAACTGTGTGCGACGCCACGAACCGCGCTCTGCCTGTCAGGCGGCGGCATTCGCAGCGCGGCGTTCTGTCTCGGCGCATTGCAGGCATTGGCGGCGAAGCGGCTGCTCGGCGAATTCAACTACCTCTCGACCGTGTCTGGCGGCGGCTATATCGGCGCCTGGCTGGCAACGATCATGCACGGCGGCGGCAAGGGCAACGGCGCACTGAGCGCCGCGATCAAGGCGCTGACCGAGCCCGCCGACCCTGCGCTGCGCAGCCTGCGCAACTATACGAACTTCCTGATCCCCGAAGGCGGGCTCGGTTCGTCGGACACCTGGTCGGCGATCGTCCTGTGGCTACGCAACGTGCTGCTGAACTGGCTTGTGTTCGGCCCCGTGCTGCTCGCGCTTGCGATCGTGCCGCTGCTGTACCAGGAACTGCTGCGGCGCGTTGCATCGGGTTGGGCGACTGCGGCCCTGATCGCTGGCCTTCTCTGCCTGCTGACCGGCACCATCATGGTCTGCCGCTCGGTGCCCACGCACGCCTATGATGGCGCGAGGGGTTCGCGGGCCGGCGGTTATGGCGTGGCTGCCTCGACCGTGCAGCGCTGGGTGGTCACGCCGGTTCTGCTGTGGGCGTTTCTCGCCCCGCTCTGGTTCAGCGCCACGTCGGCCGGCCTCGGTGGCGCAGTTGGGTTCCTGTCCCGGACCTTCGCGCCAGTCTCTTTAGGAGCATTCAGCGTGCTCATCGGCGGCTACATCATTGCCGCCGCGACACTCGGCCGGAAACACTGGGCCGCTTTCGCATGGAACTTCGGCTTCTGGGCGCTTGGCGCGGCACTCAGCGCGTTCCTGCTGCAACTCGGCGCCACGCTCGGCCAGCAGATGTCGGTCACGACGCTCGCAGTACTCGCCCCCCTCTGGGTCATCGGCGCACAGGTCCTGCACAGCACGCTCTATGTCGGCCTGCGTTGGACCGCAGCCTACGCCGAACTCGATAGGGAATGGCTGGCACGGCTGAACGGAGAAAAGCTGGTCCCCCTACTCGGCTGGAGCGCACTCGCTGCCATCACGCTGGTCGTGCCTGCCTTGGTGTTCGAGCAATGGCCGACCACCTATGCCGCCGTCGTCGGATTTATCAGCGGACCGGTCGGCGCATGGCTGGGCCAAAGCGCGAAGTCGTTCGGCTCAAAGACCTCCCCCGACGTCACAGGCACCGCCTCATGGACCGGCATGGCGCGCGAGGCCTTGATCGCGCTCGCCACGCTGCTGTTCGCCGCGACGCTGTTCATGCTGCTGGGCAGGCTCGGCGCCATCATTGTCAAAGAGCTGGATAGCGCATGGTTGGAGCGTTCCTGGCTGACCGCACTTGGCGTGATTGTCCTGCTGGTGGCGCTATCGCTGTATTGCGGCAGTCGCATCAACATCAACCGCTTCTCGCTGCACGGCGTCTATCGCAATCGGCTGGCCCGCGCCTTCATCGGCACCGCGCGGCCGCCGCAGGAACGCAAGCCAGACGCCTACACACGCTTCGATCCCGGCGACAATCTCCGCATGCAGGAGCTTTACGAGGGCAAGGAACAACGCGGCATTCTGTTCCCGGTGGTGAACGTCACGCTCAACCTCCTGGAGGGCGCGCCGAGCGGCTGGGCGGAGCGCAAGGCTGCATCATTCATCATCACGCCGCTGCGCGCCGGCGCCGGTTGCCTCGGAGAGCAAGACGCGAGCGGCAACCCCAACGGCTGTTATGTCAGAACCGCGGACTATGCCGGACAGGAACGCGAGTCTGGCGCCGCGGATGAGAACCACGGCATAACGCTCGGGACCGCGATGACGATATCAGGCGCGGCCGTCAGCCCCAACATGGGCTATCACTCCTCACCCGCCACCTCCTTCCTGATGACCTTGTTTGATGTGCGACTGGGTGCCTGGCTGCCTAATCCTGGTGTCAGACAATCGTGGGGACAGGCAAAACCCAGCAACGCGCTGCGGCCGCTGTTCAGCGAGATGCTCGGCCGCGCGAATGACAAGCGCAAAGACGTCTACCTGTCCGACGGCGGACATTTCGACAACCTCGGCGTCTACGAGATGCTGCGCCGTCAGTGCCGCCGCATCGTGGTGATCGATGCGGGTTGCGATCCCGAGTACCATTACACCGATCTCGGCCGCGCGCTGCGCATGGCGGCGATCGACCTGTATGTGACGATCGATTTCATCGCGCCGGTCATCAAGGGCGATGTCAATCTGAACGCGTCCGGCGCGCTCGCGCGGATCACCTACCATGACGGGTCGAAGGGATCGCTGCTGTACCTGAAGCCCTGGCGGCCGAACTACATGCGAGCCGACGTGCTCGCCTATTGGGCCGACCATGACGACTTTCCCCATCAGAGCACGACCGAACAGTTCTTCGAGGAGAGCCAGTTCGAGAGCTATCGCGCGCTCGGCGAACAGATCGTTTCAATGGCCTTTCATGGAGCCGAGCAGCTCACAGCCAACCGGCTCCAGCAGGTATTCGAACGTGCAGAGATCATGGCGCGCGACGCCCTTGAGGACGCACATCCGCTGACGCCGACGCAGCTGATGCCGCCCGCTTGGCAGGGACCGCCTCCCCGTCCGGAATAAACCGCGGTCTCGCACGGTTCCCGCACGAGTGAGCAGGACCGAACCGTGGAGGCGATCAGCATGCGACGCATGGTCAACTTGGGCACTGGCATCTGGGTGCTGTTGGCGGGCATTACACCAATCGGTCAGGGAAACGCAGCTCCGATGCCTCCCGACGCAGGGAAAGAGCCGTCACCGGCAATCGCGCAACAGTTGGCCAACGCTGATCCGGTCGCAGGCGAGTCGTATGCGAAGAGAGTCTGCGCGGCCTGTCACTCACTGGAGGAAGGCGGCAAGGCAATCGTCGGACCGAACCTGTATGGCGTGGTCGGCGGGCCGCACGCCCATATGCAAGGCTTCAACTATTCCGAGGCGCTGAAGGCCAGGCAAGGTCCGTGGACCTATGACGAACTGAACGCCTGGCTCACCAAACCGAGCGATTACGCTCCGGGCACGCGCATGGCGTTTCCCGGGATCAAGAACGAGAAGCAGCGGATCGACGTCATCGCCTATCTGCGGACGCTTTCCCACAACGCTGAACCATTGCCCTCGCCGCAAACGGCAGAGAAGACGCCCACAGCCGCGAGCCAATGACGCGCCGCGGTTGATCAGGCAGCAATCGTTTCGGGCCTTGGCGCGCCAAAACGCGCAATGAACGCCGCCACCTCGTCGCGCGATCCCAGCGATGGCTGCGCACCAAGCCGCGTCACCGCCAATCCGGCGGCCGCCGCGGCGAAGCCGAGACTGTCCGGGACGGTTCGGTCCTCCGACAATGCAGGCGGCCAATGCACCGATGTAGGCATCGCCGGCGGCGGTCGTGTCCACCGGCCGCACTGCAACGGCGGCGCAATGCAACGCATTGCTCGCGTCGCGATACAGCGCTCCTGCACCGCCGAGGGTGATCAGTGCGGCGCGCGCACCTTGCGCCAACAAATGCCGCGCCGCCGCGTGCGGATCGCTGCTGCCGGTCAGCGCCGCAGCCTCTGTCTCATTCGGCGCGATGAGGTCGATCAGCGGCAATAGCTCAGACATCACCGGACGCGCCGGCGCCGGATTGAGCACGATGAACCAACCCGCCGCGTGTGCCGCGCGGATCGCGTGTGCGTTCACCTCCTCGGGTATCTCGTGCTGCAGCAGTAGGATACCCGGTGCACCAGCGCAGGCCAGCGCGCAATCCACCAACGCCGGGTCACAGGCATTGTTGGCACCGGAGATCACCACGATCGTATTGGCGCCCTCCGCATCGATGGTGATCAGCGCAGTGCCGGTCGGTCCAGGCACCGTCTGCACAGCACCCAGGAGAACCCCATCGCGCCGCAGCCCGGCAACTAGGTCAATGCCAAACTGATCATCGCCCACGCAGCCTGCCATCGTGACGCGTGCGCCTAATCGCGCCGCGGCAACTGCCTGGTTGGCCCCCTTGCCACCAGCAGCCGTGAAAAAGTCTGTACCAAATACCGTCTGCCCGCCGCGCGGCAGATGCTCACATCGCGCGACAAGGTCCATGTTGAGGCTGCCAATGACGACGACCGGCTTCACCGCTGGCATGTTCCTTACCTCAATTTTGCCATCACGGCACCGTGAGCATGGCCGCAAGTACATCTGGCTACGGCCTCGGTACTATGACATCAATCGTTGCGGCAACTCTATTGCGGCCCGGGAGGAGACGACACCAGGAATGAGCGAGAGCAGCGGCAGGACCGGCGCTCCGTGGGCGATACGCGGGCTGGTTGTCGCCTCAGTTCTGCTGCCGCTTCTGGTGTTGGCCGGAGGCGGCTGGCTCGCCTGGCGCGGCACCGTGCGAGAGGCAAACGCAAGTCTGCTGAGCACGCTTGCCGTCTCCGACGAACAGGTGGCGCGCGTACTCGACACCCACGTCCTGCTCGGCGGAAGGGTGAACGATCTGCTCGGCAATCTGGGCGATGATGCGGTGACCGCACGCGAAGGCGAGCTGCACGATCGCCTGGTGGCCATGATCGCCGGCTACAGTCAGGTGACCGCAATCGTGGTGACCGCGGCGGACGGGCACGCGCTGGTAGCGACCTCGCGTTTTCCTGCCGACCATGACATCAACTTCAGCGACCGCGGATATTTCGCGGCCCTGCGCGACAGTGGTGCGCCGTTCGAGATCGGCGGCATCGTGTTCGGCCGGTTGACCCGAGCGGACGTGTTCACCGTTGCTGTTCGCCGCGGCAACGACCCACGGCATTTCGAAGGTGCCATCCTGGTCGGCGTGTCACCGACCTATTTCAGCAAATTCGACAGCGACCTGTTTGCCGGCGACACCGACTACAGCGCGCAGTTGTTGCGTGCGGACGGGGCGCCGCTCGCCGGCTATCCTGAACCGACGCAAGCTGAAGGCAGCCAACATGACCAATTCCTGGTCAATGCCATCGCCAGCTCACCGCTCGCCGGGCTTGTGCGTGGGAGATCGTCGATCGACGGTGCTGAGCGCGTCGTCGCCTATCGCCGGCTGGCCAACTATCCTGTCTACATTGCCATCGGCCGCCTCTGGAGTTCAGTGGTCCGCGAATGGCGCGACGCCATGGCGGTCCATCTGATTTTCGGCATTCCGGCGACGCTGGGGTTACTTGCGCTCAGTCTGCTGGCGGCGCGGCAATGGCGGCGACAGCACGCCACGTTGGCAAAGTTGCAGGATGCGGTGCGCCGCAGCGAAGTCGCCGAGGAAACGCTGCGCCAGTCGCAGAAAATGGAGGCGGTCGGCCGTCTCACCGGCGGCATCGCGCACGACTTCAACAACCATCTGACGGTGATCAGCAGCAACATCGAGCTGTTGCAGCGGCGGCTGCCGCCGGACAGTCCTTCGCTCTTGAGACTGACCGAGTCCGCGATGGCCGGTGTGCAGCGCGCAGCGACGTTGACACATCGGCTGCTGGCCTTCTCTCGCCAGCAGCCCCTTGATCCGGAACCACTCGATATCTCGCGACTGGCGTCTAACATGTCCGACCTGCTGCATCGCACCCTGGGCGAGGACATCGTGATCGAGACCGCGTTCGCCGGCGGGCTGTGGCAGACCTGCGTGGATGCGAACCAGTTGGAGAACGTGCTGCTCAATCTCGCGGTGAATGCGCGCGATGCGATGCCGGGAGGCGGCAAGCTGACAATCGAGACAGCGAATGCGCATCTTGACGATGGTTACGCCGCGACACACTCCGAGGTCGTTGCGGGCGACTACGTACTCCTTGCGGTCAGCGATACCGGCACCGGTATGACAGCCGATGTGATCAGCATGGCGTTCGAACCGTTCTTCACCACAAAACCGCTCGGTCGGGGCACCGGTCTCGGCCTCTCGATGGTGTACGGGTTCGTCAAGCAGTCAGGCGGATACGTGGCGATCCATAGCGAGCCGGGCCAGGGTTGCAGCGTGAAGGTGTATCTGCCGCGCTTCATCCGTCCGGAGACTCAGCCGGCAACTACCGCTGGGCCCATGGCACCGGTACATGCACACGGCGACGGCGAGACGATACTGGTCGTGGAGGACGATGAAGAGGTGCGCCGCTCCTCGGTCGAGGCGCTGCGTGAGATGGGATATCAGGTGCTCGAGGCTGGCGATGCCATGGATGGTGTGCGGCTGATCGTCGACCGCGGTGGCATCGATCTGCTGTTCACTGATGTCGGCCTGCCAGGCGGGGTGAACGGCCGGGCCCTGGCGGATGCGGCGCGCAGCGCGCAACCGGGTCTACGCGTGCTGTTCACCACCGGCTATACACGCAACACTGTCCTGCACGACGGCATGCTCGATCACGACATGCATTTCATCCCCAAGCCATTCAATCTGAGCGCGCTGGCGGCCAAGGTCCGCGAGGTGCTCGCAACGCCCAACAGCACAGCGGAAACGAGGGTTGAGGGATGAGCGAGACGATCGAACACGCGCGCGAGGGCCTGGAGCACGCGGAACATGCGCCCGCGCACCACACCGACGGAACGGCGCGCCGCATCGCGGTCCTGATCGCGGTGCTCGCGGCGGCACTGGCGCTTGCCGACATGGGGGAGAAGGGCGCTCAGAATGCCTATCTGACGCATCACGTCGCGGTATCCGACGACTGGGCGTTCTACCAGGCGAAGAACGCACGCGCGACGACCCTCGCTGTGGAGGCCGGGATTCTTGCCAATCTGCCCAACGCCGCCGATGCAGGGCCGCAGGCAGAAATCGCCCGCGCCAAGGATACCGAGGCGCGGATGCGCGACGAGCCCCAGGCCGACGGCATGAAGCAGATCGCCGAGCGTGCGAAGGCTGAGGAGACCGCGCGGGACGAGGCTTTTCACCGCTACCATGAATTCGAGCTCGTGGTGGGCGCGCTGCAGATCGCAATCGTGCTGGCATCGGTCGCCGTGGTGACCCGCATCCTGGCACTCGCGGTCGCCGCCGGGATCATCGGTGCAGTCGCCGCATGCTTCGCCCTGTTCGTCGTCCTCTGAAGCGCCCAGGTTACGCCGCCTCGCCTTGCGGGAGGGGGGCCAGAGGAGGGCGCCCTGCCGCGCCTTCGGACTTCGGTTGACGCGACCCCGTGCGGGGGCTACATCGCGCGCCCTACCACTGCGCCCGCAATCGTCGCGGGACACATGATTGCCCAGGTGGCGGAATTGGTAGACGCGCAGGTTTCAGGTACCTGTGGCCGCAAGGTCGTGGAAGTTCGAGTCTTCTCCTGGGCACCAACACAGTGAGCACCACCCAGTTCATGCCAGGCGGCACCATCCATCTGCACCGGAACGATCTGCCGGAAGGCCTCACCCTCGGTCCCGTCGTTGCTGTCGATACCGAGACCATGGGCCTCAATCCGCATCGCGACCGGCTCTGCCTGGTGCAGCTCTCCTCCGGCGACGGCCACGCTCACCTCGTTCAGGTCATCCCACCGGCCCTCGGCGGTCGTGGTTACGATTGCCCCAACCTGAGCCGGCTGCTCGCCGCACCCCGCCATCGGTGAAGCTCATGCACTTCGCGCGCTTCGACGTGGCGATGCTGCAGCATACTCTTGGCATCGTCGTCGCCCCGGTGCGCTGCACCAAGATCGCCGCCCGGCTGACCCGCACCTTCACCGATCGCCACGGTCTCAAGGACCTGTGCAAGGAGCTTCTTGGCGTCGATCTGTCCAAGCAGCAGCAGACCTCGGATTGGGGCGCAGTCGAACTGACCGCCGAGCAGCTCGCCTACGCTGCCTCTGATGTTCTGCACCTCCACGCATTGTGGGCAAAGCTGGAGGCCCTGCTGGTGCGCGAGGGCCGCCGCGAGCTGGCCGAGGCGTGCTTCGATTTCCTCCCTGCCCGGGCACGGCTTGACCTCTTGGGTTATGAACAACCTGACATTTTTGCGCACTGACGCGGCCACAATCGGTAAATTTGGCACGATTCTTGTCAGGATTGGGACGCCCCGGTTGACCCTTAGGCTGCCACCGGTCAATAGAGGCTGATGGCCGCTTATCCCGCTCCGAATCGAGGGGACCTCGACGTTGCCCGCTCGGTGCTGCACACCGAGGCTGCGGGGCTCCACGCGCTCGCCGCCGGCCTGGCCGCCAATTTCGGCGACGCGGTCGATCTGCTGGCACGCGCCACGGGCCGCGTGGTGGTCTCCGGCATGGGCAAGTCCGGCCTCGTCGCCCGCAAGATCGCCGCAACGCTGGCCTCCACGGGCACCCCTGCCCTATTCGTGCATCCGGCCGAGGCTTCGCACGGCGACCTCGGCATGGTCGTTCCGGGTGACGCGGTGATCGCACTGTCGAACTCCGGCGAGACCGCCGAACTCGCCGACCTGGTGGCACATTCGCGCCGCTTCGGTCTGCCGCTTGTGGCGATAACCGCGCGCGCCGGTTCGACGCTGGCCGCCGCCGCGGACGTCGCACTCACGCTGCCGGCCGCGGCGGAGGCCTGCCCGATGGGCCTTGCCCCGACCACGTCCACCACCATGCAGATGGCGCTCGGTGACGCGATCGCCGTCGCGTTGCTGACCCGCCGCGGCTTCACCGCAGCCGATTTCCACCAGATCCACCCCGGTGGCCGCCTCGGCACACGCCTGCGCCGCGTTCGCGACCTGATGCACCGGGGCGACGCCATCCCCCTCGCGCCACCGGGATTGCCGATGGACCGCGCATTATTGGTCATCACCGAAAAGCGCTTCGGCTGTCTCGGCGTCGTCAATGCCTCTGGCAGACTGGTCGGCATCGTCACCGACGGCGATCTCCGGCGCGCCATGGGCCCCGACCTGCTGTCCCGCCAGGTCGCCAGCGTCATGACTCCTGAGCCGCGCACCATCGCTCCCGACGCGTTGGCCGGCGAGGCGCTACACACCATGAACGCGAATGAACGCCCGATCACGGCCCTGTTCGTGGTGGATGCCACATCGCGGCCACTCGGCATCCTTCATATCCATGACCTGCTGCGAGCGGGTGTCGTATGAGCGTCCGTCCACTCCCCGTCCGCTCCGGCCGGCGCCGGCCCGGTCAGCAACTGGTCGCCGCTGCCGCCGCACGCATCCGTCAGGTGCCCACAACCCGCGGCCTGGCACGCCGCCGCATGGTCATCAACTTCACCAAATGGATGCTCCCAGCCACCGCATTGGCGCTTCTCGCGACGATCGCGCTCTGGCCGGAGATCGAGCGCATGCGCGACACCGCCCGCGACGCCTATCAGCGTGCCGCCAGCCAAATCGGCGCAGCCACTCTCACCGATGCCCACTACCGCGGCGTCGACCAGCAAGGCCGTCCCTACACCCTTACAGCCGCAACCGCGCAGCAGGTCAGCCCCGAACGCATCAACCTAACCACGCCCAAGGGGGACATAACCCTGGCCAATGGTACCTGGCTGATGCTGCAGGCCAAGGATGGTGTGTTCCTCCAGCACAGTAATCAACTCGACCTGTCGCGAAACGTCATCCTCTATCGGGATGACGGGACCACCGTAACCACCAACAGCGCCTCGATCGACCTGAAGAACGGCGCCGCCGCCGGCGCCGAACCGACCCATGCCGAAGGACCGTTCGGCACCCTCGACGCGCAGGGCTTCACCATCACCGACAAGGGCGCCGTCGTACAGTTCGCCGGACCAGCCAACCTGGTCCTGAACGGAGCCCCAAAGTGAGGATGTTGTGGCCGGCCATTGCGGCAGCGCTGGCGCTCACGGCGACGCTCTCGCCCGGCTGGGCGCAGCAGTTGGATCTGGCGCATGGGGGACCGATCGCGATCACCGCAAGTGAGGGGATCGAGTGGCGGCAGGAACAGCGCGAGGTGATCGCCCGCGGCAACGCCAAGGCAGTCAGGCAGAATGTGACGGTGACGGCGGACCGGTTGACCGCGTTCTATCGGCCGAAGAATGGCGCGGCAGCGCAGCCAACGCCGCCCCCCTCGCAGCCGGCGCCGGGCGTCATCAGTGACCCAGATACGGGCGGCAATGAGATCTATCGCGTGCAGGCGGAGGGAAATGTGCGGATCTTCACACCCACCGACCAGGTCCAGGGTGATCGAGCAGTGTACGACATGGACAAGGCCGTACTCGTGGTGACCGGGCATGCGCTGAAGCTGACCACACCCACCGATGTGCTGACTGCCCGGGATGATCTGGAATACTGGTCGCAGAAGCACATGGCAGTGGCACGCGGCAATGCCGTCGCGGTGACCAACGACGGACGGCGGATCGCGGCCGATACGCTGGTGGCCTACACCACCGATGCGCCAGCGCCGCCCTCGTCGCCAGCAACGATTCCTCCGCAGAACGCCGCGGATCCGCTCACCGCTTCGGGCAAGCTGCAGAAGGTGGAGGCATTCGGCAATGTCACAGTCCGCACAGTGACCGACACGGCGATCGGCGACCGGGCGGTTTACGTGCCGGACACCGGCATAGCGCGGCTGGCTGGTCGCGTGCGGATCACCCGCGGGCAGAATCAGCTCGATGGTTCGGAGGCGGAGGTGAACATGAAGACCGGGATCGCACAGTTGCTGCCGGGTCCCAGCGAGCGCGTTCAGGGCCTGGTGCTGCCCAACGATGCCACCAACCAACAGCTAAGTGGACAGGCCCCGTCAGGACCACCGAAATGAACGAAATGCGCATGGAGCTACGGGGATCGGGGTTTCGGGTCCTTGCCGGCGGTGCGGGGCTGGTCGCGCGCGGCGTGGGCAAGACCTACAAAAAACGCCCGGTCGTCCGGAACGTGAGCATTGAGTTGCGCCGCGGCGAGGCGGTGGGCCTGCTAGGTCCGAACGGCGCCGGCAAGACCACGACCTTCTACATGATCGTAGGCCTGGTTAAGCCGGACACCGGCTCGATCAGCCTCGACGGCGCCGACATTACCAATTTGCCGATGTATCGCCGCGCGCGGCTCGGCATCGGCTACCTGCCGCAGGAGGCCAGCGTGTTTCGTGGCCTCAACGTCGAGCAGAACGTGATGGCCGCACTCGAGGTGGTGGAGCCGGATGCCGACCGGCGTGATCTGATGCTGGACGAATTGCTGGGCGAATTCGGCATCGGCCATCTGCGACGCACGCCAGCGCTGGCGCTATCGGGTGGCGAGCGGCGCCGCGTGGAGATCGCCCGCGCGCTGGCGACGCAACCCGCGTATATCCTGCTCGATGAGCCGCTCGCAGGCATCGATCC
Source organism: uncultured Alphaproteobacteria bacterium (assembly GCA_963812505.1). Classification (GTDB taxonomy): domain Bacteria; phylum Pseudomonadota; class Alphaproteobacteria; order Acetobacterales; family Acetobacteraceae; genus JAMXLO01. The sequence continues at coordinate 13,157 of CAWEVM010000003.1, read as the reverse complement.
GATCGCGGTGAACGAGATCCGCGATCTGGTGTCGCATCTCAAGGATCGTGGAATTGGCGTGCTGATCACAGACCATAATGTGCGCGAAACGCTCGGCATCATCGATCGCGCCTACATCATGCACGACGGCAAGATGCTGATGGAGGGCCGGCCGGACGAGGTCGTGGCGCATCAGGATGTGCGCCGCTTCTACCTCGGCGAGCGGTTCAGCCTTTGACACCTCGCGTGAACGTTTTGTTTGCGTCGAAGTCCTAGCATCGCGGTCGAACGATGAAGGACCATGGCGTTTCATGGCGTTAGGGCCACGCCTCGATATCCGACAGACCCAAACGCTCGTCATGACGCCGCAACTGCGTCAGGCGATCAAGCTGCTGCAATACTCGAATATCGAGGTGGCGAGCTTCGTTGAAGAGGAGTTGGAGCGGAACCCTCTGCTTGAGCGCGACGACAGCCCCGAGTTGCCGAATACCGAACGTGCCGCACCAGACCAAGTGCCGGAGCGGTTCAGCGAGTCCGCCGATGCAGCGCAGTTGGCGGAGGCAGATACACTGCCCACGGAGATGGCCGCGCCGCTCGACGCCGATCTTGGCGAAGCCTATGACGCGGGCGGTGTTGCCGATGGTGCACCGCCTTCCGCTGCGATCATCGGCCGCGGCGGCGCCAGGGACTTCGACGTTGATGAGCGCGGCATCGATGATGTCGCCGATGAGCGTCGCCCGCTGCGCGACCATCTCGGCGAGCAATTGCGACTGTCATTCAACGATCCGGCGGATCGCTTGATCGGCGCGCATCTCATCGCGCTGCTTTGCCCTGCTGGGCGGTTGACCGCGGATCCCGCGGCGATTGCCGATGCCATGGCGGTTACGCTGGAACACATCGAACGAGTACGCACCCGGATGATGCGGTTCGATCCGGTCGGGCTGTTCGCACGCGATCTGAGGGAGTGTCTTGCAGCGCAGCTTGCCGAACGCGACCGGCTCGATCCGGCGATGGCGGCTCTCCTCGATAATCTCGATTTGCTCGCGCGGCGCGATCTGCGACGGCTTACCGCGGTCTGCGGCGTCGACACAGAAGACCTGACCGATATGATCGCGGAGATCCGTAGCCTCGATCCAAAGCCCGCTGCGAGCTATGACTCGGCGCCGGTGCAACTTGTGATCCCGGACATTCTGATGCGCCCGAGCCTGGATGATACCTGGGTCATCGAGCTCAATCCGGACACTATGCCGCGTCTGCTGGTGAACGAGAGGTTTTTTGCACGGGTCGCGCCGCGCGCACGCAAGGAGGATCGGCTGTTTATGGCCGAACAGCTTGCCAGCGCGAACTGGCTGGTACGCTCGCTGCAGCAACGGGCACAGACCATTCTGAAGGTGGCCGCCGAAATCATCCGCCAGCAGGATGGTTTCATGCGCCGCGGCGTCGCGCATCTGCGCCCGTTGATCCTGCGCGATATTGCCGAAGCGGTCGAGATGCATGAGAGCACAGTGAGCCGCGTGACCGCCAACAAGTACATCGCGACTCCGCGTGGCACATTGGAGCTCAAGTATTTTTTCACCACGGCTATTCCAGGAACGGATGGCGAAAGCCACAGTGCAGAGGCTGTCCGCTATCGGATTCGCTCAATGATTGACGCGGAGGCCGCTGATGACATTCTGTCCGACGATGCGATCGTGGCAGCGTTGCGCGATGAAGGTGTGGACATCGCACGGCGGACCGTGGCCAAATACCGTGAGGCGCTGCGAATCCCCAACTCGGTGCAGCGCAGGCGCGAGAAAGCCGCGCTGGTCTGATTCCGCGAAATCGGGCCCAGGGATTCACATCCCGTTAACGGACGCACGGGGAGAGGCACGATGCAGATCACGGTTTCGGGCAAGCAGGTCGACTTATCAGATGCTCTGCGCACCCGCGTGTCAGATCATCTGGATGTCATATCCAACAAATATTTCGACCACGCGCTGGAGGCGCATGTCACGTTCAGTCGCGCGCGCAGCTTCTTCATCTGCGACATAAATGTACATGCCGGTCGCGGATTGACTCTCCGCGGCGAGGGGGAGGCGGCGGACGCCAATACCGCTTTCGATGACGCAGCCGAGCACATCGCCAAGCGGCTGCGCCGATATCGCCGGCGCATGAATGACCATGCCCGCGACAGCGCCAATCGCGAGCGGCCCGAAGCGGCGCGCCAGTATATACTGCGGCAAGAGACCGAGTCGGCCCCGGATGGTGCGAACGGCGATGCGCACGCCACGGTCATCGCTGAGCAGGCCGCCGAGATCAGCCTGCTGTCGGTCAGCGAGGCAGTGATGCGAATGGACCTCGCCGATCAGCCGGTCCTGATGTTCCGCAACACAGGAACCGGCCAGCTGAACGTGGTGTACCGCCGCAGCGACGGCAACATTGGATGGATCGACCCGACGCCTCCGTGACCCTGCCCGGGCCCAGGCCGCGCCCCCCGCACGGCCCTGGCGCGAGACGGCAAGGAGACGGCCGTCAGTGCACCTGCGCCGGTACCATCTCATGTTGGACGATCGCCGCGAGCGCCACATCGAGCTCCCCGGCAATGGCCATCGGCGTGCCATCGGCGGCATGGATCGCGTAGGCCGCGGTACCGTTGACGACCACCGGCTTTACGTAGGCGATCTGCTGAAGGCCAAGCTGCGCAAGCTGCTCGGTGGAAATGTGGCGGATGTCGACCATGGCGGCCATTGCCGCCTGTTCGTCCGGTTGCTGAATGCTATCGATATTCATCGTCGTACTCCTTCGTGGCGGCGGCCCGCTGCTGCAGCTCCGACGCCTTTTGGTGATCCGGCCCACATTTTGCGGCACCGTCGTGGCCGGGCAGGCCTTATTCCTGCCCAGGTTCGTTATCGACCATCCTGAGCTTCCCGCCGCCTTGGCCGTTGCTGCCATTGGCACGGTTGATCTGGATCGTCTTCACGCGTGCCTCGGGCTGCGGCCGGACCAGGTCGATGTGCAACAGCCCATTGTCGAGCCAAGCACCCTTCACCTCGATCCCCTCGGCGAGCACAAAAGCCCGCTGGAACTGCCGCGCCGCGATCCCGCGATGCAGGAACACGCGTTCTTGGTCATCCTCAGTTTGACGCCCGCGGATTACCAACTGGTTGTCTTCCTGGGTAATTTGCAGGTCATCCATGGTGAATCCGGCAACCGCGAGCGTGATGCGGAGCCCCGACGGGCCGGTCTGTTCGATATTGTATGGCGGATAGCCGTCAGACGATGACTTCGACGCCCGCTCGAGCATCTGCTCGAGATGGTCAAAGCCCAGGAATAGTGGCGAGGTGAACATCCTCGTAGTCATAGCCTCCTCCTTGGAGCGAAGCGTCGCCGGAACCCATGGTGGCATTCCGGCAGCCGTCAATTTTGGCAGTGGCGGCTGCGGTTGCAAGGGGTCCGGGCGTTGATCAAGCCAGACGCCACCGCTACATGCCCGACATGAACTCGACGGTGGAGACCCTGCCGATCCTGGTCGTCCCCGACCCGATCCTGAAGGCGCGGGCGAGGCCGGTCGGCCCCAGCGACATGGAGCAGGTGCGCAAGCTGGTGCCGCGCATGTTCGCAACCATGTACCGTGCCCCTGGCATCGGGCTCGCCGCGCCACAGGTAGGCGTCGGATTGCGCTTCGCTGTCGTCGATCTGATGCAGGACGAAAAATCGTCGCCGATCGTGCTCGTCAACCCCGAGGTGATGGCGCGCAGCCAGGAGGAGGCGACGCGCGAGGAAGGCTGCCTGTCGCTGCCCGGCCAGTATGCTGACGTGACCCGGCCGGCGCGTGTGACGGTGCGCTATATCGATGCCGAGGGTGCGAAGCGGCAGATCGACGCGGAGGGGTTGCTGGCCGCCTGTCTGCAGCATGAGATCGACCATCTTGACGGCATATTGTTCGTCGATCACCTCTCGGCGCTGAAGCGCAACATGATCCTGCGCCGGCTGGCCAAGGAGCTACGCCAAAAGCGCACCGAGGCGATGTAGCGCCATGCGCCTCGCTTTCATGGGCAGTCCAGCCTTCGCCGTTCCAGCGCTGCGGGAGCTGCGCGCGGCGGGACACGAGATCGCCGCGGTGTACTGCCAGCCTCCTAAGCCCGCCGGGCGAGGCTACGCGCTGCGATCTTGCCCCGTGCAGTTGGAAGCGGAGCGCCTGGGCCTGTCAGTTCGGACGCCTTCGCGACTCCGCGGCGACTCAACAGAGCAAACGGCTTTCGCGTCGCTTGGCCTCGATGTGGCCGTGGTGGCGGCGTATGGACTGATCCTGCCGCAGGCGATGCTGGAGGCGCCGCGCCGCGGCTGTCTGAACATTCACGCCAGTCTCCTGCCACGCTGGCGGGGCGCCGCGCCCATCCAGGCCGCGGTACTCGCCGGCGACGCCCAGACCGGCGTCACCATCATGCAGATGGATGCAGGGCTGGACACCGGCCCAGTGCTGCTGCGTGCGGCGGTTCCGATCACCGCAGCCACGACCGCTGCGACACTGCACGACACGCTTGCGGAGTTGGGCGCGCCGCTGATCCTGCGAGCGCTGTCCGAGCAGCCGGTGCCCGTGCCGCAGCCAGATGAGGGCGTGACCTATGCTCCCAAACTGACGCGCGAAGCGGGCCATATCGACTGGGCGCGCGACGCCGCGGCGATCGAGCGGCAGGTCCGTGCATTCGATCCCTGGCCGGGCACGTCCACCACGCTGCACGGGGCGACGCTGAAGGTGCTGGCGGTTCAGCCCGCGCCGGGGTCCGGGCCACCCGGCAAGGCGTTGGATGACCGGCTGACAATCGCTTGTGGCGCGGAGGCACTTCGGCTCACACGGGTCCAGTTGAGCGGCCGCCCCGTCATGACGGCCGATGCCTTCCTGCGCGGCCATCGAGTGCCGGCGGGGACCATGCTGGGCGGATGAACACCCTCACCCAGGACCAGGGACCAGGGACCAGGGACCAGGGACTCCCCCTCCCGTCGCGGGAGGGGGTGGGGGGAGGGGGCCATGGACTGTCCCCTCCCAACGTCCCCCCTCCATGACCCACTGGGCGCTCCGTCTGGAGTACGATGGCACCCCATTCGTCGGCTGGCAGCGCCAGTCCACCGGTCTGTCCGTTCAGGAGGTGCTGGAATCCGCGGCCTCCAAGCTGAGCCATGGCGCGCCGATAGTCAGCACCGTCGCGGGCCGCACCGACGCTGGCGTGCATGCCTCGGCCCAGGTCGCTCAGCTCCACCTGCCCAATACGCTGGTGGCCGCGAAGGTCCGCGATGCACTGAACTACCACATGAAGCCGCATCCCGTGGTCGTGCTGGACGCCGCCCCGGCACCCGACGGCTGGAACGCGCGCTTCTCTGCCATCGGCCGCACGTACCGTTACCGCATCCTGAACCGCCGCGCCCGCCCTGCACTGCTGGTCGGCCGCGTTTGGCATGTGGCCGCCGAACTCGACGCCGATGCCATGCACCGTGCGGCACGGAGCCTGCTGGGCCGGCACGACTTCTCCTCGTACCGCGCCGCCGCCTGTCAGGCCAACAGCCCGCTGCGCACGCTCGATCGCCTCGAAGTGCAGCGCGCCGGCGACATCATTGAGATCGTCGCCGTGGCGCGAAGCTTCCTGCACCACCAGGTACGTAACATGGTGGGGACACTGAAGCTGGTCGGCGATGGAAGCTGGCCGGTGGGTCGCGTCGCCGCCGCACTGGCGGCGCGTGACCGTTCGGCGGCCGGTCCAACCGCGCCGGCGGATGGGCTGTGCCTGACCGCAGTGCGATACCAAGACGATCCATTTTCCGCGACAACCTGATTACTGGGTTGGTGACATGCTTTGAACGACATAACATGCAATACTTCGGTTCGAAGTGGAGCGCGCCTTGGCAAAAGTGCTTGTCATCGAAGACGACGATGGAACCGCGGAAGAGATCGTTACTGCGCTCGATGATCGAGGATACATGCTGGATCGCGCAACTGATGGAACCGAGGGATTGCAGCGTGCTCGCTCCGGCGGATGGGACGTGCTGGTGGTTGACCGAATGCTCCCCGGCCTGGACGGTCTCAGTGTCGTCGAAACATTGCGAGGCGAGGGGATACGGACACCTGTCCTGGTCCTCAGCGCTCTCAACGCGGTGAACGACCGCGTGCGCGGTCTACGCGCTGGCGGCGACGACTATCTCGCCAAGCCCTTTGCGCTGTCGGAGCTTGCTGCGAGATTGGAGGCATTGCTGCGCCGGCCGGGGGATCCGCGCGAAACCTTGCTGCGCGTCGGGCCCCTCGAATTGGACCTGCTGGCCAGGACAGCCTGCCGCGGCCGGCGAGAGCTTGAACTTCTGCCCCGTGAGTTCCAGTTGCTTGAATACATGATGCGACGCGAGGGACAGGTTCTGACGCGGGCCATGTTGCTGGAAAATGTGTGGAATTACCGGTTTGTGCCGCAGACCAATCTGGTGGACGTGCACATTGGCCGGCTACGCCGCAAAGTGGATGCTCCAGACGAATCGCCGATGATCCTGAGTGTGCGCGGTTCCGGGTTTATGCTGCGTGCGCCTGCCTGAATTCGTCCGATCAACCACCGTTCGCTGGGCACTGGCTGTCGCGGGTGCGTTCGGCGTTTGCACACTGCTGCTGTTCGGCTTCGTCTATTGGCAGACCGCGACCTACCTCACCGAGAACCTCGACGCGATCATCATCGCGGATGCACGGCTGAACAATGCCGAGGCGCGCGACCAGGAGCTGAAGTTTGTCATGCAGCACCTGATCGAGGACCCCCGCCGGGTCAAACTGGCGGAGCTCTTCGGGTCGGACAATGTGCCGATCGCCGGGAATGTCGAAGCAATGCCACCGGGGCTGCTGATCGACGACACGCCACATACCATCAAGCTGGTGCGCGTGGATATTCGCGGGCGCGAGTTACAGACCGCTCGGGTTATCGCCGGTCGGCTGCCGTCCGGCGATATTCTACTGATTGGCCACGATGCCGGTGATGTGCGTCAGATCGGCCAGGTTGTGGCCCGTTCACTCGGGCTCGGCCTGCTTCCCGCCGTCTGTCTGGCGCTGCTGACTGGAACCTGGCTCAGCAGGCGTGCGCAGCGGCGGATCGATGAGATGAATCGCCAGGTCCAGCTCGTTGTCGGTGGCGAGCTCAGGGAACGGCTGCCAATCGGCGGCTATGACGATCCGCTCAATCGGCTGGCCAAGATCGTCAATGGGATGCTTGATCAGATCGAACATCTCGTCGGTGAACTATCGAGCGTGGGCGACGACATCGCACACGATCTGCGCACGCCGCTGACGCGCGTTCGAGCCATATTGGAGCGCGGACGTGACAACGCGCGAACACTTCAGGATCTGTCCACAGCCACGGATCGTGCGATAGCCGGGCTCGATCAGTCTTTGGCCATCATCACTGCACTCTTGCGGATCGCCGAGATCGACCACAGTCGGCGGCATGCCGGAATGGCAACCGTTCAGCTCGGTGAAATACTGCGAGCCGTGCATGAGCTTTATAATCCGATCGCCGAAGACAAAGGCGTGTCGCTGCAGCTTGATCTGACTCACGCTGCTCCAGTCTCCGGCGATCACGACCTGCTGCTTGAGGCGGTGGCAAATCTGGTCGACAACGCAGTCAAGTTCACGCCGACGCATGGTTCCGTGGCACTTCGTCTGCTGCAACGTCCTGAGGGACCGGCGGTACGCGTTGAGGATACCGGGCCAGGCATCCGTGACACTGAACGCGACACCGTGTTCACCAGGTTCTATCGCTCAGACAGAAGCCGTCATGCGGTTGGAGTTGGGCTTGGCCTCAGCCTGGTCGCCGCGATAGTAAAGCTGCACGGATTTCGCTTGGCGATCATTGACGGCCCCGGTTGCCGCATCGAAATCACCTGTTATGCCGCGTGAACCGAGCCAGCATATCGCCAGCCCGGTTTGCGCTGTCTGCGGCAATAGGAACCGTCAGCCGCCGCTGGAACGAGTCCCCGTTGTGGCGGTAGTGGTGGAAGGTGCAGCCGAGGAAGTGGTGGTGGGCTGGGTCATGGTCTGGTAGCCGTTCACAGCTACGTTGTTGGGCGGCGCCCCAGGAGCCGTCGGAAGCACCCCAGGAAGCTCGCTGAAAAACGTGTTCGCGACCGCTCCGCCCTCGTCATCTCCCCCGTCCGCATAGGCTACGCCCACTCCGATGCAAAGCATCGCGGCGGCGGCGAGAAGTATCGTCTTCATCAGTTTATCCTTTTCCGTCCAATGCCTGGAAGACGCCGTGTCCTCAAGACGCCACTGACGTATGGGCGTCGGCTCGACATTTCGATTAAAGACGGATTTAGTTCCTTAAATTCGCGGTTAGTCTTCGCCAGCGAATGTGATCAGAACCCGCTCACCCATTCCGGAACGTGTAACCATAACCGTTCAGCGCAGGGGCGCCACCAAGATGCGCGTAGAGCACCTTGGCCCCCTTGGGGAAGACTCCATTCTTGATCAGGTCGATCAGCCCCTGCATCGACTTTCCTTCATAGACAGGGTCGGTGATCATGCCCTCGAGGCGCGCTGACAGGCGGATCGCCTCCAGCGTCTCTTTCGACGGCATGCCGTAGCAGGGGTAGGCGTAGTCCTCCAGCAGGACGATATCATCCGCAACGATGTCCTTGCCGCCTACAAGCGCAGCAGTGTTCTGCGCGATTTCGAGCACCTGCGCCTTGGTCTGCGCCGGGGTGCCGGACGCGTCGATGCCAATGACGTTGCGTGCGCGTCCGTCCACGGCGAAGCCCACCACCATGCCGGCGTGCGTCGAGCCGGTCACAGTGCACACCACGATATAATCGAAGCGCAGGCCCATGGCGGCCTCCTGCGCCCGCACTTCCTCGGCGAAGCCGACATAACCGAGACCGCCGAACCTGTGCACCGATGCGCCGGCGGGAATGGCGTAAGGCTTGCCACCCCTTGCGCGCACCTCGTCGAGCGCCGCCTTCCAACTGTCGCGGATGCCGATATCGAACCCTGCGTCGACCATTCGGGTCTCGGCTCCCATGATGCGCGACAGCATTATGTTGCCTACCCGGTCGTAGACCGCGTCCTCATGCGGCACCCAGCTCTCCTGGATCAGCAGACAATTCATTCCGAGCTTCGCCGCCACCGCCGCGACCATGCGGGTGTGGTTCGACTGCACCCCGCCGATGGATACCAGCGTATCGGCGTTGGAGGCGATCGCGTCCGGCACAATGTACTCCAGCTTGCGCAGCTTGTTGCCGCCGAACGCGAGGCCCGAGTTGCAGTCCTCGCGCTTGGCGTAAATCTCCACCGCGCCGCCGAGATGTTCGGTGAGACGCGACAGATGCTCGATCGGCGTGGGACCGAAGGTCAGGGGGTAGCGCTCGAACTGGGAAAGCATGCGTGTCCTGGCTAATCTTCCGACACAGCCGACTAATCCTCATGGGAGCGGGCAGCAAGACCGCCCTATGCGCCCGCGAGCGTAACCCCGACCGCTGCCAGCAGCACGCCGATCGCCACATCCAGCATGACCAGCCCCGCCGCGGCGGCAAACCCAATGCCTAATGTCAGTCGGAAGACGAACCATTCCAGCCACAGCGCCCAGCCGAGCCCGACAAGCTGCGCCGCCTGATCGAGCGGCGCCGGCGCGCCCAGCAGCCCCGGAATGCTGAACACCACCAGCAGCAGGTACTGCACCACGTTGCACCAGTTCCACAGCGCGATGCAGCGCGGCCAGCGCTCGCTCAATCCCATCGCGCCAACCAGCCGGTGCGACAGCACAGCAAACCCGCACCAGCCGATGCCGTAGGACAGCAGATCGATTGCGAACACATGCGCCGCGTGCGGCGGCATGCCCCCGGTTGTCCAGGCCAACAGTCGCAGGCAGACGAACGCCGGCAGGCAGATCGCGGCCGCCCAGAAACTGCGTGCGGCGCCGGCCATGTCAGCCTCGACATACTGGACCCCCTCCGCCCGCCCGCGCGCCAACAGCCAGGCCGCATGCAGCCCGGAGGACACCGCCGTGCCGATGCTCATTTCTCGCCCAGCCCGCCGTCGCCGATCAGCGCCAGCATGCGCGGTCCCAACACAAGCAGCACCGTCCCGAAATTCACCCCAAACACCAGAAGCGCCGCACGGATGCGCGACAGGCCGAGACCGTGGCGCGCCAGGAACCAGTGCAGCCACAGGCCATACGTTACCAGGCCAAGCACAACGCTGGCACTTGCAATCGAGCGTGGCAGCCCGAGCGCGGCCAGGGTCCCAAGCACCACCAGCAGCAGGGTGCCGAAGACTGGTATGACCCACTGGCACCAGTTGAAGGCCGTGGCAAAACGCAGCCACGCATTCTGTCTGCCCCACAACCGCGCGACCTCGAACGACAGAACCGGCGGCGCCACCAGCGCGCACAGTGTCGCCAGCAAATCCCCAACCGCGGTCAGGCCGCCGCCGCCCAGCAACATCAGCATGCCACCCACCAGCGGAAAGGCGATCAACGGCGCCAAGCTCGCCAGGAATGCTTCGCGTGTCGCGCCGAACTGACGGAAACCGTCGGCACGCCCGCGGGCCAGGCGCAGGACACCGAGTACAATGCTGCCAAGCTGCGGTGGCCGCCCGCGCGTGTAACCGCTCATGTCAGAAAGGCCGTGAGGATTCCACGGTAAATGCGCGCGAGGTCGCGCAATTCAGCAACCGGAACGCGCTCGTCCACCTGATGCATGGTAGCGCCAACCAGGCCGAACTCGGCAACCGGACAGTAGCGCGCAATGAACCGGGCATCCGAGGTACCGCCGCCCGTATCGAGCTTCGGCTCCACGCCGCTCGCATCCACGATAGCCTGGCGCAGCGTGTTCACCAGTTCTCCAGGTTCGGTGAGGAACGACTCGCCGCTGATCGCGATGTCCAGGTCGAATCGCTCCACATGCTGCTCGATTACCGCGCGCAGCCATGCAGACAGCACAGCGCCGGTGTGGTCGCTGTTGAAGCGGATGTTCAGCATCGCTGACGCGGCGGCCGGGATTACGTTGGTCACCGGGTTGCCGACGTCGATGCTGGTGAACTGAAGACTCGACGGCTGAAACCACTCGTTGCCGGCGTCGAGCGGCGCCGCGGTCAGGGCATCGGCGATGCGTATCAACCGGTGAACCGGGTTGTCGGCGCGCTGCGGATAGGCGACGTGGCCCTGTGTGCCGTGAACTGTGATTTTCGCGTTCAGGCTGCCGCGACGGCCGATCTTCACCATGTCGCCGAGCGTCACCGGACAGGTTGGCTCGCCCACGACGCAGAAGTCGGGAATCTGGCCGTTGGTCTGCATCCATTCGAGCACGCGCACCGTGCCATCGACCGCAGGGCCTTCCTCGTCGCCGGTGATCAATAGGCTGATCGAACCGTGCGGTGGACCGTCGGCCAGGTGCTGCGCGGCAGCCGCGACGAAGGCCGCAATGGCGCCTTTCATGTCGCAGGCACCGCGGCCGTAGAGAATGTCGTTGCGGACCTCGCCACCGAATGGATCCGATTGCCAATTCGCATTGCCGACCGGAACAACGTCAGTATGTCCGGCAAAGCAGATATGCGGCGATCCGGTGCCAATGCGCGCGAACAGGTTGTCGATCTGGCCGTAACGCAGTGGTGTGACAGCAAAACCGAGTTGCCGCAGAACGTCGGCCAACACTGTCTGTGCGCCGGCGTCCGCCGGCGTGATCGAGGCGCAGCGGATCAGCGCCTGCGCAACGGGAAGGGGATCATGCAGATCGGTCACAGATCAATCGCGCAACAACTCGTTGATCGAGGTCTTCGCTCGCGTCTGCTCATCCACCGTCTTGACGATCACGGCGCAATACAGCGATGGCCCTGGCGAGCCATCCGGCAGTGCTCGGCCCGGCAGCGATCCCGGCACCACCACGGAATACGGCGGGACCCGCCCGACATGAATTTCGCCGGTCGCGCGATCGACCACCTTGGTCGAGGCACCAATAAATACCCCCATCGACAGCACGCTGCCGCGCTCCACCACCACACCTTCGGCGACCTCCGACCGCGCGCCGACGAAGCAGTCGTCCTCGATGATCACCGGATTGGCCTGGAGCGGTTCCAGAACGCCGCCGATGCCGACGCCGCCGGACAGGTGGCAGTTGGCCCCGATCTGCGCGCAGCTTCCGACCGTCGCCCAGGTATCCACCATCGTGTTCCGCCCGACATAGGCGCCGACATTGACGAAACTGGGCATCAGCACCGCACCTGGCGCGACATAGGCCGACCGCCGCACCACTGCGCCGGGCACTGCACGGAATCCCGCCTCGCGAAAGCGGTTCTCACCCCAACCGGCGAACTTCAATGGAACCTTGTCCCACACCGGCGCGCCGCCCGGTCCTTCCATCGCCGTGGAATCCGTCAGCCGGAACGACAGCAAGACCGCCTTCTTCAGCCACTGATTGACCTGCCAGCCCGACCCGCTCGGCTCGGCGACACGTGCGGCGCCAGAGTCGAGCAGGTCGAGCGCCGCCTCCACCGCCCCACGCGCGTCGCCGCCGGTCGCAGACGACAATGACTCTCGCCGTTCCCATAGTTCCTCGATCGGCTGCTGCAGCGCGTGCTGGCTCATGCGGCAAAATCCTCGGTCGAATGCGCGGCCGGACCATGCGCAGCGGCCTGGAACCTGTCAACGCGGTCGGCAACGCTTCGTTAGCCTGAATAGCGTTTAATGAGCCGATCCGGGACAGGACGTTTGGCGTCATGACCGATACGATCGCCGATATCCCGCACACGCCCGGGACCGATGCGAACCTGCGGCGCGCGCTGCTCGACAGTCGCCAGCGCTGGCGCGATCTCGTGATCACTGCCGCGGATCTCGCCTATGAGACTGATGCCTGGGGCCGTTTCGTGTTCGTCATGCCGAACGCGGCGCTTGGTTGGGCTGCCTCGACCCTGATCGGCCAGCCTGCCGAATTGCTGCTGGCTGGCGGACTGAACGCGAATGGCTTCAATCCGTTCCGTGTCACCGCTCCGGTCCGTCGGCGCGCCGCCTGGCTCAAACGCGCCGACGGCAGCTCGATACTGCTCGCATTCTCCGCTGCACCGCTATCCGACGCGGAGGGGCGCATCGTGGGCACGCGCGGCATGGGGATCGATTGGACCGAATTCGACGAAAACGCGGGACGCGTCGCTGCTTCGCTGCGCCGCGGTGAGGTGTTGGACCATATCCTCT
>CAWEVM010000002.1:0-33029 GCA_963812505.1 uncultured Alphaproteobacteria bacterium | reverse complement strand
GCCTTGACATGGCAGGGGCCACAGGTTCAATCCCTGTCGCGCCCACCATCCAGCAACAGTCGCCGTCGCAGTCAGTGTAGCTTCCTCGCCTCGTCGAATACGGTGCACGCCAGCGTCACCAGTTGCTCGGCAGTGGTGGTGTAGCCTGCACGGTCCGCATCCTCGGCCAGGGCGATCAGGCGATCAGACAGGATCAGCTCACTCACTTTGACGGTCCGGGATGCCTGGATATTGGCTCCATGCATGGGATTTTCCCTCTTGGTGGTTATCGAGGGCAGACAATGCAACCTATGGTTTAGAGAGGTGTTAATGTCGCCGGAAAGAATTCGCGCAGGGCCAATACCCTCAGCGCGGAGGCCAGCGGACGGCCGTCACCACGCTCTGCGTCGGCCGCAGCCACCAATGCTGTCAGGGTCTGCTGGCGGCTGGCCGCGATATGCATTAGCGCCGCCCAGAATTCCTGTTCCAGGGCAACGCTGGTGCGATGGCCGGCGAGGGAAAAGCTGCGTTTGATCAGGCCGCTCAGCCGCCGCCTCCTGGCAGCGCGACACCCGGCTCCGCCATCGCCGGCGGCACAACCCAGGGATCGAAATCCTCCGGCCGGACATAGCCGAGTTGTTCCGCCGCCTGCTTCAACGTGATGTTCTCCGCAAGCAGAAGCTTGCCGATCCCTACCGCTTGGTCATAGCGCGATTCGCAGATTGCGTGCGGTCACGAGCATGAGCGATCTGGCGGGGTTCTGGCGATGCGTTCGCCGTTCGGTATCGATCTGTCCGCTACGTCACACGCGAAACTTGCCTCTGAATCCGTGAGGATTCGGCAAGATTGCAGCACGTTCTGGATGATGATCGACCTGAAAACATCGCGGCTCCAGTGTCCCGTGCGCCGGCGACCGTCACCGCAACGTGATTACCAAACGGCGGGCGAGTTCGGCCGGCGGGGCCCAGCGCTGGCTCCGCTCTGCAGTCGCTCGCATGCCCAGGCTGCGGCCTCGGCGACCACGGGGTTCGCGTCGTTGCTCAGCCGCGCTGCGGCCTGACCCAAATCGATATCGCCTGAGTTGCCGATGGCGATCAGCACGTTGCGCACGAAGCGGTCGCGGCCGATGCGCTTGATGGGGGACCCGATGAACATGGTGCGGAAACCCGTGTCGTCCAGGGCGGCTAGATCCGCAAGGCGTGGCGCGGTCAGTTCGGCGCGGGCGCGCAGTTTGTCGTGCGGCGTGGTGCTGGCGAAGCGGTTCCACGGGCAGACGGCAAGGCAATCGTCGCAGCCGTAGATACGATTGCCCATCAACGGGCGGAGTTCGCGTGGAATGGGACCATGATGTTCTATAGTGAGGTAGGAGATGCAACGCGTCGCATCGAGCCGGTAGGGCGCAGGGAAAGCATTGGTCGGGCAGACGTCGAGGCAGCGTGTGCAACTGCCGCAACGGTCCGCATGTGGCTCGTCGGGGGTGATGTCGAGCGTGGTGTAGATCTCGCCAAGGAACAGCCACGAGCCATGAGTGCGCGACACCAGGTTGGTGTGCTTGCCCTGCCAGCCGATCCCTGCGCGCTCTGCCAGCGGCTTCTCCATCACCGGCGCAGTATCGACGAATACCTTCACCGCGGGCCCGAGGCGCGCGACGATGAACTGAGCGAGATGCTTCAGCATGCCTTTGACCACGTCGTGATAGTCGCGGTTGCGGGCATAGACCGAGATGGTGCCACGATCGGCGAGCGCGAGAGAGGCGAGCGGATCATCGTCCGGAGCGTACGACAGGCCGAGTGCGACCACGCTGCGGGCGTCAGGCCACAGGTCGCGCGGATTGCTGCGTGCGTTCGATCGAGATGCGAGCCAGCCCATGTCCCCGTGCTGTCCCGCAGCGAGAAATTCGGCCAGTCGCGCGCGTGCCTCTCCGCCCAGTTCGGCGCCACAGAAGCCGACCGCGTCGAAACCGAGCGCAAGCGCGCGATCGCGAATCAATGCCTTTGGATCAACGAGTGGGCGAGATGAATTCAAGCCCGCCCCCGATAGGGCGCGACCTCCTGCGGCGGAATCCATGCGCCCTCCGGCGGCGCACCGGTTTGCCAGAATACATCGATCGGAATGCCGCCGCGCGGATACCAGTAGCCGCCGATGCGCAGCCAGACCGGATCGAGCAGCGACACCAGCCGTGCCGCGATCCCCATTGTGCACGCTTCGTGGAACGCGCCGTGATTGCGGAACGACGTGAGGTACAGCTTCAGCGACTTGCTCTCCACAATCCAGTCGCGAGGGATGTAGTCGATGACGATATGGGCGAAGTCCGGCTGCCCGGTGATCGGACAGAGCGAGGTGAACTCCGGGCAGGTGAACCGCACGACATAGTGCCTGTCGCGCGCCGGGTTCGCCACGCGCTCCAGCCTGGCTGCATCAGGGTTGGCCGGCTGCTCGACGTGATGGCCGAGCTGCGTCAGGCCGGCATAGTTCTCGTCGGTCATGGCGATTCCTCGTGCGCCCAGCCGGCACGTACGGCGGCGGCGAAGGCATCCAGCCGGCGTTCGGTGATGGCGGTGCGCAGGCCGCGCATCAGGTCCTGATAGTACTGCACATTATGCCACGTGAGCAGCATTGGCCCGAGCATTTCTTCCGCCTTGAACAGATGGTGCAGATAAGCGCGGCTGTGGCGCGTGCAGGCGGGGCAGGCGCACGCCGGGTCCAACGGCGCGGCATCGTCGGCGAAACGCGCATTCCGCAGGTTGAACACTCCGCCCGAGGTGTAGGCGCGCGCGGTGCGGCCGGCGCGCGTGGGAATAACGCAATCGAACATGTCGACGCCGCGCTGTACCGCGCCGATCAGGTCATCTGGGGTTCCAACACCCATCAGGTAGCGCGGTGCGTCCACCGGCAGGTGCGGAACGGTAGCCTCGAGCACGGCGAAGGTGGTTGCCTGGCCTTCGCCGATCGCCAGTCCGCCGATCGCGTAGCCATCGAAGCCAATCCGCCGCAGCGCGCGCGCGGACGCTTCGCGGAGGTCAGGATAGACGCTGCCCTGCACAATGCCGAACAGGGCGTAGCCGTCGCGTGGCCGAAATGCGGCGCGCGACCGCTCCGCCCAGCGCATTGACAATTGCATGGACGCGCGCGCTCCGTCCGGCGCGGCGGGAAACGGCGTGCACTCGTCGAGCACCATGGTGATGGTGGCATCCAGCAGGTGCTGGATCTCAACCGAGCGTGCCGGCGTGAGACGGTGGGTCGAACCGTCGAGATGCGACTGGAAGGTGACGCCGTCGGTGTCGAGCTTGCGCAGCTTTGCCAGCGACATGACCTGAAAGCCGCCGGAATCCGTCAGGATTGGTCCAGGCCAGTCCATGAAGCGATGCAGACCCCCGAGACTGGCGATGCGCTCCGCGCCAGGCCGCAGCATCAGGTGATAGGTATTGCCCAGGACGATGGCGGTGCCGGTGGCGCGCACTGCGTCCGGCGTCATCGCCTTCACCGTGCCGGCGGTGCCAACCGGCATGAAGGCAGGTGTCGGAACATCGCCATGCGCAGTAGTCAGTACGCCGGCCCGCGCGCTGCCATCTGTGGCAGCGATACAGTGAGCGAACGCCATTACATCGATTCTCCCCCTCCCCTTGCGGCAGGGGGTGGATCGGCCGGCTCCAGCAGGCACGCATCGCCATAGGAGTAGAACCGATACCCAGCCTCGATCGCATGCGCGTACGCCGCGCGCATCCGCTCGCAGCCGGCAAAGGCGCAGACCAGCATGAATAACGTCGACCGCGGCAGGTGGAAGTTGGTCAGCAGCAGATCGACCACGCGAAATCGGTAGCCCGGCACAATGAACAGCGTGGTGTCGCTGCTGAACGGCTGGACGCATCCATCCTCCCACGCAGCGCTTTCCAGCAGGCGGAGGCTGGTCGTGCCCACCGCGACCACGCGCTGAGCGGCGTTGATCGCGGCTGCGGCTTGCGGCGTGATCTCTCCGCGTTCGGCATGCATGTGGTGTTGCGTGATGTCGTCGGTACGCACCGGCAGAAAGGTGCCCGCACCGACATGCAGCGTCACGGTGACCCGCTGCACGCCATGCCGCTCCATCGCCTCGAGCAGCGCCGGTGTGAAATGCAATCCAGCCGTCGGCGCCGCCACCGCGCCGTCGTGTTGAGCGAAGATGGTCTGGTAATCATCGCTGTCCTCGGGCAGCGGTCCCGCAGGCCGCGCAATGTAAGGCGGCAGGGCGAGAGCCCCGGCGTGCCGCAGCGCCGCCACGAACTCGTCGTCATGCCGGTTGAACGCCAGCACCACGCCACCGTCCGCATCGCGTTCGACCACCGTCGCGCGCAGTTCGTTACCTCCATCGAAGCGCAGCTCATCGCCCACGCGCACACGTCGCGCATTCCGCGCCAGCGCGTGCCAGGTGCCGTTTGCTCGCGGCTGGTCGAGCGTGATGCCGATGCGCGCATCGCCACGCCGCGCGGTAAGCTGTGCCGGGATTACCCGCGTATCGTTGGCCACCAGTACATCGCCAGGACGCAGCAGCATCGGCAGATCGCGCACCATGCGATCCGCGAAGCCATCGGGCGCCACATGCAGCAGACGCGCGGCGTCGCGTGGACGGGCGGGATGCTGTGCGATCCGGTCGGGTGGGAGATCGAAATCGAAATCAGCAAGCCGCATCAGGCGGGCGTCGGTGCAACCCGGCGGAGCAGCCGCATCAGCGGGATGGCGACCAGCACGGCCCAGAGCTTCCCCACAACCTGGCCGGCGAGGAACTCCAGGCTGCCGAAGGCCAGCGTCAGGAATACCACCGAATCCACCACCAATCCGACGATGGACGAAGCAACCATCGCCAGCGTGAGCTGCCGCCGCTGCAGCGGTGTATAGACAGCGAAGTCGACCAACTCGCTGAGTGCGAACGCCGAGCCCGACGCGATGACCAATGCCGAGGGCGCGACCAATGCCGACAGAACGGTGCCGATGGCGATCGCCGCCAGACCCCAGGTGAGGCCCAGGCAACGCTGCACCACATCGCGCAGCACCAGCGCCGCGCCGACGGTCAGCACGCCCGACGGCGCCAGCAGTCCGGGTGCGACCGGCACCAGGCACGCACCTTGCGGCACGCACACCGTGCCGACATGCAGGATCATCCAGTTGGCGAGCGGGATCGACGCGAGAAAACAAGCGAAGGCGGCAAGCCCGATGCGGCCTCTCAGGACACCATCCATCAGCTTGCCAGATAGGAGGATATCTCAACCAGATTGCCGTCCGGATCGCGGCAATATACCGAGCAGATCGGCCCGAGCGCGCCAGCCCGCTCGGCGGGTCCGGCATAGATCGCCACGCCGCAGTCGTGCAGATGGTTGACCACCTCGTCTGGCGGCGCAGCGGTAATGAAGCAGAGGTCGCCGGCGCCTGGTGCATCGTTCGGTCCAGTGACCCAGCTTCCCTGATCGGTGCCGCTCGGGCGAACGTTTATCTTCTGGCCGCCGAACTTCAGCGCGGTGCGGTTGCGCGGGCCGAAATCCTCCCGCTCCATGCCGAGTACGCGCATGTACCAGGCGACGGTGATCTCCACGTCCTTCACGTTCAGCACGATGTGGTCAATGCGGTCGACGGTGAACTGCATCATTCGAGCCCATCATAGAAGTCGTTGCCCTTGTCATCGATCACGATGAACGCCGGGAAGTTCTCCACCTGGATGCGCCATACCGCTTCCATGCCGAGTTCGGGATATTCCAGCACCTCGACCTTGCGGATGCAGTCCTGTGCGAGACGTGCAGCGGGGCCCCCGACACTGCCGAGATAGAACCCCCCATTCGCCTTGCACGCATCGCGCACCGCCTTCGAGCGATTGCCCTTCGCCAGCATCACCAGTGAGCCGCCGGCGGCCTGGAACGCCGCGACGTAGCTGTCCATCCGTCCCGCCGTCGTTGGGCCGAAGCTGCCGGTGGCATATCCGGTCGGGGTCTTGGCCGGGCCCGCGTAATATACTGGGTGGTTCCTGATGTAGTCGGGCAGGCCCTCGCCTCGATCCAGCCGCTCCTGCAGCTTCGCGTGCGCGATGTCGCGCGCGACCACCATTGTGCCGGTCAGCATCAACCGAGTCTTCACCGGATAAGCCGAGAGCTGGCGCTTGATCTCCGCCATCGGCCGGTTCAGGTCCACCGCGACCGCATCGTCGCCGAGGTGTGCGTCTGTCGTCTCAGGCAGATACTTCGCCGGGTCGGTCTCGAGCTGCTCGAGGAACACGCCTTCGGGCGTGATCTTCGCCAGGACCTGCCGATCGGCGCTGCACGAAACACCAATGCCCACCGGCAGCGATGCGCCATGCCGCGGCAGGCGGATCACCCGCACATCGTGGCAGAAGTATTTCCCGCCGAACTGCGCGCCGATACCGAGGGTGCGCGACAGCTCCAGCACCTGCCTTTCCATTTCAAGATCGCGGATCGCGTGTCCCGCCTTGCTGCCGACCGTCGGCAATGTATCCAGCCACCGTGTCGAGGCCAGCTTCACCGTCTTCAGCGTCATCTCGGCGCTGGTACCGCCGATGACGATGGCCAGGTGATAGGGCGGACATGCCGATGTCCCAAGCGACCGCATCTTGCCGTCGAGGAATTTCAGCAGCCGCTCCGGCGACAGAATCGCACGCGTCTCCTGGAACAGGAACGACTTGTTCGCGCTGCCGCCGCCCTTGGCGACGAACATCAGATGGAACTCGTCGGCATGCGCCTCGCCGGGCGCCGCCATGATGTCGAACTGCACCGGCAGGTTATTGCCGGTGTTCACCTCCTCGAACATCGACAGCGGCGCCATCTGCGAATAGCGTAGATTGGTTTCGGTATACGTGCGATGCACGCCCCAGCTCAGCGCCTCCTCCTCGTCGCCATCCACCCAGACGCGCTGGCCCTTCTTGCCGAATACGATCGCCGTGCCGGTGTCCTGGCACATCGGCAGCACGCCGCCGGCGGCGATGTTGGCGTTCTTCAGCAGATCGAGCGCCACGAACCGGTCGTTCGCGCTCGCCCCGGGATCTTCGAGAATGGCACGCAACGACGCCAGGTGCCCCGGCCGCAGCAGATGCGACACGTCACGGAATGCCTGGAACGCGAGCTCGCTCAGTGCGTCGGGCGCGATGCGCAGTACCGTCTGGCCGTCGCACGTCGCGGTGCGCACGCCGTCGATGGGCAATTGCTTCCACGCCGTGCGGTCCGGTCCGAGCGGAAACATCGGTGAATAGAGGAAGCCGGACGGTCTTGGCATCGGTGCATTCATCTCAGGCTTTCTCCGGCTCGACGACGCTGACATCTCCCGCGCACGGGCAACTACTCCTTTGGTGGGCGGCGACGGAATGCATCGAGGCTCACCACCTGCGGCGTCTCTACCGGTCCCTCCACTCTGGCTGGCTCGACTGCCGGCTCCGCGTCGGCATCGACCACCGGGATCGGCCTGAACCGCAAGGCAAACCGCACGTACGGATCCGCAAATCCGGTCACTGAACCGAGCGGAATCACCAACGCCGCCGGTACCCCGCCGAACGACAGGCCGACACTGAACAGGCCGGCTTCGTCGTCCATTTTCAGATCCCAGAACTGGTGCTGCAGGACGATCGTCATCTCCTGCGGATACTGCGCGCGCAGTCGCTGCGGGATCACCACACCTGGGTAGTCGGTGCGGAACGTCACATAGAAATGGTGCTCACCCGGCAGGCCATTTGCGACTGCATGAGCCAGCGCGCGCGCCACCACCTGGCGCATCGCGGCCTCCACCCAGTCATCGTACGGGAGCAGGCTCTCCGGTTGCTGCTCCTTGTCCTCTGCCATGCAATACCTCGCGCAGTGCGAGTTACAGATAGCGCGCGCCGGGCGAGGGGGCAAAGGGTCAGTACGGCCGTTGATCCGGTAGCATGCGACCTCGGCTGGAGTTCGGCGCATCCGACAGGGCTTCGCTAAGATCTGGGCGTCCGCCACGCGTGCCCTCCGGATCATCGGGGGCTCTAAGGGTAGCAGGCCGCTCGCCGGATGCCGGTGACGGCAACGACGGCGCCACAGGCCAGCAGGGCCGCGGATAGCATCAGCGCGCTCCGGATGCCTGCGACACCAACTCCTCCCATCAACGCCCCGAATAGCGCGACACCGATGCCTCCACCGGCCTGGCGTACGGTGTTCAGCACACCGGATGCGACGCCGGAGCGGTTGCGCGGCACTGTGGCCAGCAGCGCAGACGTCATCAGCGGAACCGACAGCCCCACCCCCAACGGGATCATCACCAGACCTGGTAGCAACGACACATAGTGGGTTGTCGCGCTAAGTCCGGCGAGCAGCCAGTAGCCTATGCCGGCGATGATCAGGCCGAGCGCCATCGGAACGCGCAGACCGAATCGGCGTCCGATTGTGCCTGCGGCAACATTGGCCATCCCCAGTACCGACCGGGAGCGGCAGGAAGGCGAAACCGGCGATCGCGGGCGAATAGGCGAGGATCTGTTGCAGATAGAGCCCGAGCAGGAAGATCGTCCCGTACAGCGTCAGGTTGATCACCAGACCGACCAGCGTCGCGGTACCTGAATGTCGGGTTGCGGAAGAAGCCGAGTGGCACCATCGGGTCCGCGGTGCGCGCCTCTCTCCACAGGAAGCCGGCGCCACAGAGCGGGGCACCAACGAAGCCGGCAATCACCAGTGGTGCATTCATGCCGCGATGTCCCGCCTCGATGATCGCACCGGTCAGAGCGAGAAGCATCAGCATGGCCAGCGCCTGTCCAGGCAGATCGAGCGCGCCGTCTCGCCGAGGTGTCTCGGCAATCGTGCGCCATGTCCACCAGATGCCGGCCGCACCGATTGGTATGTTCACCAGAAAGATGCTGCGCCAGCCCAGCGCATCGACCAGCACGCCACCCAGCAACGGTCCGGCAGACAAGGTCACGCTGCCGGCGGCGGTCCACAGGCTGATCGCGCGCGCCCGTGCGGCACCGTCGTCGCCACATGCATGGGTCAACAGGGCAAGCGAACATGGGACGACGAGTGCCGCGGCGACACCTTGTAAGGCACGAGCCGCAATGAGTGTCCCGGTGCCGGGTGCGATGCCGCAGGCTACCGATGCAATCATGAACAATGTGAGACCGCCAATATAGGCGGGTCGCGCGCCGAACCGATCGCCCAGCGATCCCGCCGCAAGTAACAGCGACGCGAAGGCAATCGCATGGGAGTCGATGATCCATTGCAGACCGGCAACTTCACCGCCAAGCGAGTCGCTGATCCGTGCGAGCGCGACGTTGACGATGGACACATCGAGCTGCACCAGAGCAAATCCGAAACTTGTGGCAGCAATGGTCGGCCAGAGGATGGGCTTTGCCACCCGGCGTCGCCGCAAGGACGCGGCGCACGCGGTGGATAACGTGAGGCTGGCATTCGGCACGTGCATCTCCGTTTGCGAGTGATGCACGAGACGTGGGCAACAGCGCCGTTGTTGTCCGGCATGAATGTTTCCGTCAGCGCCGTAGCGTTACCGGCGATGGCGCCCCATCACATCGACCAGCCGATCGAGTGGCAACGCGTGTGCGGTGCGGCCGGCGAGACCGGTCATCGTCTCGGCGCCGGTAAGCGCATTGAGGATGGCTTCTTCCGTTGCTTCCGCCGCCGCCTGAAACAGCGCGTTCATGTTGTCGGGCGACAGCATGCGAACGTCGCTGATCGCCTCGCCCCGGCGGATATGATTGCCCGTTGCGAAGGCAAGAAAGATGTCGCCGCTGCCGTTGAAGCCGATGCCGCCAACCCAGGCGAGGCCTGTTGTGGCACGTCGCGCCAGACGCTGGCACTGGATCGGCAGCAGCGGCGCATCCGTCGCCAGCACCACGATGATCGAACCGGCATCGCGCGGCGTATCGCGATGCGACGGCACACTGTCCGGACCGATCTCTCGCCCGACCGGCACGCCATCGACGCGCAGATGTTCGCGGACACCGTAGTTTGCCTGCACCAGGGCACCGACAATGAAGCTCTCGCCTGCGGTGTTCGCCACGCGCGACGCAGTTCCGGTGCCGCCCTTGAACTCGTGCCAAATCATCCCCGTGCCACCGCCGACATTGCCCTCGGCGATCGGTCCCGCGACCGCGCTGTCCAGCGCGGCGATTGCATGTTCGGCAGTGACCGGGAAGCTCGCCGCGTCGCTGAGCCAGCCGTCATAGGTCTCCGCCACGACCGGAAGCAGCCAGGGCGTCGGCACCTTGTCGCGCACGGCGAGTGCGCAGATGGCATCGCGCGCCACGCCGACCGAGTGCGTGTTGGTTATGCAGATGGGCGACGCCAGCAGTCCTTGTTCCGCGATCCATGGCCAGCCGGTCATCTCGCCGTTGCCGTTGAACGAGTGAATGGCGGCGAACACCGCATCGGTCCACAGCTCCTGACCGCGCGGCCAGATCGCGGTGACGCCCGTCCGCACGACCGATGGCGTGTCATGGATCAGCGTCGTGTAGCCGACGCGCACGCCGGACACGTCGGTGATGGCGTTCCACTGGCCAGCCGGCAGCGTGCCGGTGACGATGCCAAGGTCACGCAGTCTGGCGCGTGGCATATCGGACTCCTTTCACGCTGTTCGCAACGACACGGGACGCGCCTGTTCCAACAGCCAGTCCCTGAAGATCAGCAGACGCGGTGGCGCATCAACCGCTTCGGGATAGACGATGAAGTACGAACGGTCGGCGCGCACGCTGTGCCGCACCGGCCGTACCAGACTGCCGGCGTCCAGCTCCGGCTGCGCCAGAATTCGCCGTGACAGCGCAACGCCGAGACCGTCGATCGCGGCGCGCAGCAACAGGTCGGTCTCGCTGAAGGTCATGCCTCGCAGCGATGGTGTCACGCTCATGCCCAGTGCGCGAAACCACTCGTCCCAGGGCTGTAGCGGCGTGTGCAGCAGCCGCGACTGCGTGAGTTCGGCAAGCGTCTTCGGCAGGTGGCCGCCATTGAGCCGCGGGCTGCACACCGGGAACACGTCCTCATGCGCCAACTGCACCGCGATCAGGCCTGGCCACTTCCCGCTGCCATAGCGCACCGCGAGGTCCACGTCCTCAGCGGAAAAATCCGCCAGCGCCTGGCCGGCGCGCACATTGATGTCGATGTCTGGATGGCGTCGATTGAAGTCAGCAAGCCGCGGGATCAACCAATGCGTCGCGAACGCCGGCAGCACACTGACGGTGAGCGCGCGGTGCGGCTGGGCACGCAGCTCGGCGACGCCACGGGCAATGCGGTCCAGCCCATCGCGCACCGTCGCGGCGAGCGCGCGGCCTGGCTCGGTGAGCTCCACGCCACGATTGCGCCGATGAAACAGCGTCACGCCGAGTTCGCGCTCCAATGCCTTTATCTGATGGCTGATCGCTCCATGGGTGATATGCAGTTCGGCACCGGCGCGCGAAAAGTTCTGGTGGCGCGCGGCGGCCTCGAAGGTTCGCAGCGCGGCGAGCGGCGGTAGGCGAGGGGTCATGCGATGTGAGCCAAATTCACCCACCATGTGAGAAATCGTCGTTACAAAGCGGATGTCCGGCAGCTTATGTGGTGAGTTTGGCTCATAGCAAGGGACGCCGCCGCATGACCCGCGCCTTCACCTCGCTCGCCTTCAGCCCATCGGTCCGCGCCACGCAAGAACGCTATGGTTCGCGCGCACGCATGGTACAGCTTGCGGTACGAGAACCTGAACGTGCGGCGCTTTCGGACGACATGCAGGATCGACTGCGCCGCGCCAACAGCATCATCATCGGCACCGCCAGCCGCGAGGGCTGGCCCCATGTCCAGCATCGTGGAGGACCGCGTGGCTTCATCAAGGTGCTGGCGCCGGACGAACTGGCGTTTGCCGATTACAGCGGCAACCGGCAGTACATCTCAGTGGGCAACCTCGCGGAGAATGACCGGATGTTCCTGCTGCTGCTCGACTATGCCGAGCGAACGCGACTGAAGATCTGGGGCCGCGGCGAAGTGCTCGACGACGATCCCGTGTTGTTCGAACGCGTGCGCGATCCGGACTACCCGGCGCGGGTCGAGCGCGTGGTGCGCATGCACGTCGAGGCATGGGACACCAACTGCAACAGCCACATCCCGAAGCTGGTGCCGGAGGCCGACCTCGATGGCTGAGGTCACCGCACTCCCGCAGGCACGGGAGACACATCTCGCCGTCGTTCTCGGCCTGGCGATGGGGCCGGCGGTCGGTCTCGGCCTCGGTCGGTTCGCCTATGCATTGCTGCTGCCGGCAATGCGGCTCGATCTTGGCTGGAGCTATGCGGCGGCCGGCGCGATGAATACCGCCAATGCTGTCGGCTACCTGATCGGCGCATTGGCGGCGACGCCAATCGCAGCGCGATTCGGCGACAAGCGCGGCTTTGCGCTCGGGTTGTTGTTGGCCACGGCGTCGCTGTTCGCGACCGGCTGGAGCAGCGATTACGCCGTGCTCCTGGTATTGCGCGCGGTGGCTGGAGCAGCAGGGGCGCTGTCGCTGATCACCGGCGGCGCATTGGCCGCTGCCGCCGGCGGAGGTGGCGGCAAGGGACGCCCCACGCTGGCGCTGGGCGTGTATTTCGGCGGCGCCGGTTTAGGCATGGTGGTCTCGGCATTCGCGGTGCCGGCATTGGTGGCGGAAGCCGGCTGGCGCACCGGATGGTTCGTACTCGGGGCGCTCGCCACAGCAGCGACTGTCGCGGCACTGCCGGCTCTGGCGCGCGCAGCGGATGTCGCAGCACATGAGGTGCGTCGTCCCCCGATCTTCGCCCCGCATGCGACGCGCGGATTGCGCGCGGTGATGGTGAGCTACGTCCTGTTCGGCGCCGGCTACATCGCCTACACGACGTTCATCGTCGCCTATCTGCGGAACCGGTTGGGCTTCGGCTCAGGGGACGTGACGCTGTTCTGGTGCTGCGCCGGGGTCGCGGCAACAGGTGCCGGACTGGCGTGGGGACCTCTGCTGTCGCGACTGACCGGCGGCCGCGGGGTGGCGTTGGCAAATTCCGTGGTGATGATCGGAGCGATCCTGCCGGTGCTGATCGCAACGCGGCCGGCGGTATTCGCGTCTTCCCTGCTGTTTGGCGGGTCATTCCTGATCGTTCCGACCTCGGTCACCGCGTTCGTGCGCAAGGCGGTGCCGCCACGCGCGTGGACCGCAGCAATCGCGGTGCTGACCGTCGGCTTCGCCATCGGCCAGTGCATCGGCCCGTGGCTGAGCGGCGTGGTGTCGGACGCGCGTTACGGTCTGGCCGGGGGATTGCTGCTGTCAGGCGGCATTCTGGCAGGCGCCGCGCTGATCGCACTGGCGCAACGCGAGCCTACGCCCATGGGTCGACCATGACCTTCGCGTGCCGCTCCGGCTTCGCCAGCTCGGCAAACGCGCCCTTCACGCCACCCAGCCCGACATGCCCGGTGATCAGTGGCGTCACGTCCACCTTGCCCTCGGCAATGTTGCGCAGGCTGGCGGCGAACTCCTCGGCGGTGTAGGCCAGAACGAATTGCAGATTGATCTGCTTGACGATGCCGAAGAACGGCTCGAACCGATCGGTATCCATGCACACGCCAACCACCACGATGCGCGCGCCGGCTGGAGCACCGGCGATGATCTGCTGAATCACGCCTGGCACGCCGACACATTCAAAGAACACCGCCGGCCGCTGCTTCGGCCCGCTGCCGAACAACTGCGCGTAGCGACTGCCGTCATAGTCAGGGGGTGTCGCGGCTTCGTGCCAGCTTTGATACGGCGAGGTCTCGCCCGGATCGACCACTACATCAGCGCCCATACGCAGTGCAAGCGCGCGCCGCGCCGGCGAAAAATCCGCCGCGATGATCGGATGCACGTTGCGGATCGCGAGGCCCGCGATCACCGCCAGGCCGACCGGTCCGCAGCCGATGACCAGCGGCACATCGTCAACCGTAAGCCGCGCGTTCTGCACCGCGTGCCAGCCCACCGCGATCGGCTCGGTGAGTGCCGCCTTGTCGGCGGGCAGCCCGTTCGGCACCTCAAGCAGCAGTCGCTCGGCAAGCGGCATGTACTGCGCGAAGCCGCCGGCGACGTCGTTTGAATAGCCGATGCCCTGCACCGTCTTGTCAGCGATCGTCATCGGCATCGAGCAGACCAGCGTGCCGGGTTTCAGGCGCCCATCTGTGCCAGGGCCGTGTTCGACGATCTCGCAGGAGAACTCATGGCCGAATACCACGTCGCGCGTGGGATCCATCGACAGGCGTCCGCCGGAGCGGCGCGCACGCTCGACAAACTGCGCGGTATGCTTCGCCGCGTGCAGGTCGGTGCCGCAGATACCGCAGCACAGCGTCTTCACCAGCACCTGGCCTGCGGCCGGTTTGGGATCGGCGACGGTATCGACCACGATGTCGCCGTGGCGGAAGATCGCGGCACGCATGGCATTTCCCCCGGTTTGCTTTGTCAGGCCGCGAGCATGGCACGGATATCGGGCAGATGCTCGCGACCCCAGAACAGTTCGTCGTCAACGACAAAGCTGGGCACGCCGAACACGCCCTTCGCTTCCGCTTCGCGGCTGATCGCGGCCACCTCATCGCGACCTTCCTGGCCGTGCGCTGCGAACGTAGCGCCATCGGCACCGGACTCTGCCAGAACCGCGGCGATGACCGCGACATCCTCGATATCCAGCTCACGCTTCCAGAAGCGCTCGAACACGATGTCGTGGTAGCGACGGAACGCCCCATCGCCGGCGCGCTGCGCATGCAGCATGCCGGCAGCGGCAAGGGAGGAATCCCAGATCTTCTGCGGTCCGCGAATCACCAGTCCGCGTTTGCGCGCCTGGCGACGGCAGTCCATGTAGCTGTAGCGCACGCGACGCCATTGATGTGCGTTGCGCTCCGCCTCCAGCACGTGCCCTTCCGCATCGAGACGCGCCGAACCGAGAAAGCTTGGGATGTCGAGCACGTAGGGGCGCCATTCCAGGCGAACCGGAAAGTCGCGATCGAGTTCGTACTCAAGGTCTTTCGCCAGATAGGCGTAAGGGCTCTTGTAATCGGTATAGACCGTGATGCGGCGCATGGCGTCCTCAGAGCGAGATGGTGCGGCGCTTCATTGCCTCGTCCCACAGCTTGCCGCGATCGAAATCAAACACCAGCTTTGGGTCCTCCGGTACAGTGAACCAGCCGCCGACCGCCAGTTCGCCTTCCAACTGCCCAGGGCCCCAACCGGCGTAGCCGAACGCGACAAGGCTCTGCCTGGGACCCTCCTGGTGACCGATGTCGCGCAGCACGTCCGGATTGCTGGTCATCGCGACGCGGCCATCGATATTGACGGTGCCACTGCGGTGATAGTCGGCGCTGTGCACAACGAGGCCGATCTCCGGTTGCACGGGCCCTCCGGCATACAGCCGAACGGTGCCCTCGCTGCCCTTGCTGTCGATGCCGAGCGCGTCGAGCAGTTGCGCGATCGGCAGTTCCTCGCGCGGCCGGTTGATTGCGATACCGAGCGCACCATCCTTGTTGTGCTGCACCATCAGGATGACCGTGTGCTGAAAGCGCGGATCACTCATCTCGGGTGTGGCAACCAGAAGCTGGCCGGCGAGCGATGCGCCCGGTTGAATGTCCTCGGTCTTCGCGAGCACGGCGGCGCTGAGCGCCGGCGAAACGAGCAGGACGCCGAAGCACAGAACGCCACGCCTGGACCGCATGAGAGCCATCAGCCGATATCCTGCCGCGATGCACGAACGCGCGCAAACCGCATATGATGCTGCGGTCAGGAGAAGGAAACCCAGGATGCCAGACACCCCAACGTTCGGCCGTTACACCGAGATCCCGTTCGATCGCATGACGCCGGAGCAGCAGGAAGGCTACCGCTTTCTGGTTGACGGCCCGCGCGGGCGCTTACCCGGGCCGTACAAGGTCTGGGTGCACAATCCGAAGCTGATGCACGCAGCCGAGCCACTCGGGCAGCATTTCACGCCGGGGGCGTCGTCACTGACCGAGCGCGAGCGCGAGATCGCTGTCGTGGTGATCACCAGCAAGTGGCACTCGGCTTATCCCAACAATGCGCATGAGAAACGCGGCAAGGAGGTGGGACTGCCGGTTGCCGCCGTGGAGGCGATTATCGCCGGATTGCCGACCGCGTTCGAGGATGCGCGCGAGCAGGTGGTGTACGAGGTCGCGATGGCGTTGGCCAACGTGCA
Source organism: uncultured Alphaproteobacteria bacterium (assembly GCA_963812505.1). GTDB lineage: Bacteria > Pseudomonadota > Alphaproteobacteria > Acetobacterales > Acetobacteraceae > JAMXLO01. The sequence continues at coordinate 16,924 of CAWEVM010000002.1, read as the reverse complement.
ACTTGTGCCGCAGGGACTGTACGATCGCGCGGTGAAGGTACTCGGCCACGAGAGCATCACCGACATGATCGTCTTGATGGGCTACTATACGTGTGTATCGTTGACGATGAATTTCTATGCGGTACCGGCGGGCAGTCCCGGTCTGGCGCGCTGACCTGTCAGTGCGAGGAGTATAGCGACGAAGCTAGCTAGCTCCATCGAGGGTCATGTCTCGATGGAGATTGCTTCGTCGCTGCGCTTCTCGCAATGACAGTGCGCCTCACTCGACGCCCAGCCGAGGCACCACCTTGCGATACAGGTGCCATGTCGCATGTCCGAGCACCGGCAGGACCACCACCAGGCCGACGAACAGCGGTATCGACCCAATCACCAAGCCGCAGGCCACGATCAGCCCCCACAGCGCCATGACACCCGGATTTGCCGATACGGCGCGCACCGATGTCGATATGGCGGTGCCGATGCCGACGTTGCGATCGAGCAGCAGCGGAAACGACACGACGCTGACCGCGAGCACCAGCAGCGCGAACAGGAAGCCCGCGCCGATGCCGACGACGATCATCGTCCAGCCAGCGCTGGTGGTGAACACCTCGCTGATGAAGCCGGCGACAGATGTGGGTGGTTGCGGGCCAAGCGTGACGACATAGATGATCTGCGCCACGACCAGCCAAAGCATGAACAGCGCGATCAGCACCAGGCCGAGAAGCAGGATCGCGCCGATCGAGGGTGAGCGAAGCACGCCGAATGCATCCACCCAGCGCACGTCGCTGCCTTGCTCGCGTCGCCGGCTTATTTCATTCAACCCGACCGCTGCGAACGGCCCCACCAGCGCGAAGCCGGACGCGAGCGGGAACAGCAGCGGCAGCAATCCATAGCCAGACGCGAGCCGACCTAGAACCAGGCCAATCACCGGGTAGATGACGCACAGGAAAATGACGTCGGTGCGGTTTGCCTCAAAGTCGGCAAGCCCCCGCGCGAGCGCGTCCCATAGGTCGGCGACGCCAATGCGACGAACAGCGAGGGGCGCGTCTTCCGTGGCGCCCTTGTGCCAGTACTCCTCAGGTCCTGCAGCACCGATTTCGTGTACCGCAAGCCGAACCTGATCCCACCCCCAACCAGGCGGACTTTGGATGACCATGCTCGTTCCTCCCGAACCAGTGGTCAGGGAGCAGCAGCGGTCAGAGAGCCACCGCTCCCCGTGACGGAAAGCATACGTCGTGGGATACCCGAGTGGCCATCACAAAATTCCGATGGGAAGCGTGGCTTGGCTTATTCTCCTGCCGCGGTTGCGGCTACGCGCGGATCGGCGGCCGGAACGGAGATTGCGCCACCTCGGTCGGAGGCGAAGTTGATGGTTCCCGGTGCATCAGGCCCACCACCTCGCCGGCCGAACAACTCGACGACGGGAACGTCCGCCGGATCCATCGGCTTCATGCGTGGCTTGCGCGCGAGTGCCTGCTCGATGAATGGCGCCAGCTCCGCCTGCTTCTGCTTCTGGCGTACCGCGTCGCGCGCCTTGAACTCCGGCAGCATGGTGGCTGCGAACAGTTCCAGCGAATCGCAGATATGTTCGTGCTTGTTGGTGCCGGATTGTTGCACGAAGATGACCTGGTCGACGCCGGCGTCCTCGTAGCCCTTCAGGTGAGCGCGCAACTGATCGGGCGTGCCGATGCCGCCGCGACCGGCGTTGTCCGGCAGCTTGTCTTTCACCTCCAAAAACTGCTCCCACATGTTGGTGACGCCGGGGCGATGTTGGCCGAAGAGGGCGATGTAGCCGAGCGAATAGCCAAAGAAGCGGAAGCCATCGAGACCGCGGCGGATCGCCTCCTGCTCATCGGTGTGACACGACATGCCGGTGACCAGCGCGATGTTCGGATTGACGCTGTGGCCCAGCGGCACGCACTCCGGCGACTTGATGATGTCGTAGTATTCCTGCACCCATTTCGCGGCCAGTTCCGGTTCAAGGAAGGCGAAGGTCAGTGCGCCCAATCCGGCACGCGCGGCGCGGTGGATGGTCTCGCGCTTGGAGCACGCCACCCACATCGGCGGATGAGGCTTCTGCACTGACTTCGGCACCACGTTGCGGCACGGCATGTCGAAATATGTGCCACGGAATCCGGGATAGGGGCGCATCGCCAGCATGTTGGCGGCCTGTTCGGCGGCCTCACGCCACATCGCACTCTTTTCCTCGGGCGGGATGTTGAAGCCTTCCATCTCCAGCGCGGTCGCCGATTTACCGGTGCCCCAGTCGGCGCGCCCATTCGACACCAGATCGAGCGTGGCGATGCGTTCCGCCACGCGCGCAGGATGATTGTACTTTGGCGGCATCAGCACGATGCCATGGCCCAGCCGGATCCGCTGCGTGCGCTGCGAACAGGCCGCGAGGAAGATCTCCGGCGCGGATGAGTGCGAGTACTCTTCCAGGAAGTGGTGCTCCACCTCCCAGACATAGTCGATGCCCAGCTTGTCGCCGAGTTCGACCTGCGCGAGCGCCTCCTGGTACAGGCGGCGCTCCGAATCCTCGCCCCAGGGCTGTGGCAATTGGTGTTCGTAGAACATGCCGAATTTCATTGTTCCCTCCTCAAGCGAGTGTCATTGCGAGGGATGAGGCGACGACGCAATCTCGTTCGTTGTTGCTCACATATGACCGAGATTGCTTCGCTGCGCTCGCAATAACGGATAACTCAGCCGCGCCCCGGTGCGATGAAGTCCCACGGCGCGTATTCCTGCGTGATGTCGGTCATCACCTCGATCAGCGCTGGCGAGTTCGTCGCCAGCGCCTCGCGCAGCGCGCCGCGCAGTCCGTCGGCGTCCTGAACACGCCAGGACGGCACGCCAAAGCTCTTCGCGTAAACCTGAAAATCCGGATTGCGCAGCTTTGAGCCGGAGTCGCGGCCCTCGAACAGCCGCCGCTGATCGCGCAGTACATTCCCGTAGGATGAGTTGTTGAACAGCACCGTGACAAGGTTGATGCCGAACTGCACGGCAGTCGCGAGCTCGGCGCCGCCGAACAGGAAGCCGCCGTCGCCGGTCAGTGCCACCACCGGCCGGTCCGGCATCGCCACCTTCACGCCGAGCGCGGTGGGAAAGCCAGCACCGAGCGTGCCGGAGAAGCCCGAGGTGATTAGCGTGCGCGGCGCGTGGATCGGGAAGCCGAACCACGAGACATAGCCGGCCTGCGTCATCTCGTCGCACAGAATGCCGTTCTCGGGCAGCACGTCGCGGATCGCTTCGAGGAACGACATCTGCGGCTGTACCTTCTGGATCGTCTGCGCGGTCTCTGCCTTGGTGCGCGCAATCACCTCGGCGCGCGCCGTGTCGCTGCGCGGCGCGACCACGGCGGCGAGCGCACGCGCGGCATCGGCGCTGTCGGCGACGATCGGCACATCGGCGCGCAACCGGCGCATCTCGACCGGATCGATGTCGATTTCGGGCGACCTTAAGGCCGGCGGGTGCCGCACCCCAGCGCGACATTGGCACTTCCAGCCGGGTGCCAAATGCGACCAGCAGGTCGGTCTGCGGCCAAAGCCTGTATGCCGATGCGATGGTGAGGCCGAGCGGATGTCGGTCATCGACAATGCCGCGTCCGCTGCGGAACGATACCACAGGCGCATTGATGCGCTCGGCCAGCGCGCGGATCTCGGTCGCGGCATGCAGCGCACCGCCGCCGACCCAGAGCATCGGCGCCTTCGCCTCGTTCAGCAGCTTCGCCAGTGCGGCGATGCGCTCGGGATCGGGCAACGGCTTCGGGTGGCGTGGCAGTGGATCCTGCGGGGTGATTTCGGCCGATGCGCCGAACTGGTCCCACGGCATTTCCAGCGCGACCGGGCCTTGGCGTCCCGACAGCATCTCCTGGAAGGCACGTGCGGTGAGATATGACGCCTGGCTCGGATGCTCGATGCGCTCGGCCCACTTCAGCAGGCTGCGCAGCGTGGCGAGCTGGTCGGGCAGTTCGTGCAACTGGCCGCGGCCGCGGCCGATCATCATGCTGGGCACCTGGCCGGTCAGACACAGCACCGGCGCATTGACGCCCCAGGCGGTGGCGAGTGCCGCGGTGGTGTTGAGCACGCCTGGACCGGGCACCACGGCGTAGGCGGCGGGACGGCCGGTCGCGCAGGCATAGCCAAGGGCCATGTAGGCGGTGGTCTGCTCATGGCGCGCGTTGATCAGGCGCAGGCTGTTGGAAGCGCGCGTGAAGGCATCGAACAAGCCATAGGTCTGCACACCCGGCAGGCCGAACACGGTGTCGATGCCGTGACGAACCAGGCTGTCAACGATGGCTTCACCGCCTGTCATGCGTGGCATGGGCTTGTCCTTGAACTGGTGGGCGGCGCACGTTGGCATGACGGGACCGGTGGGAAAAGTCGGCCCGCGATGCACCGATGGCTGCGTTGCCAAGGATGCGGGGAGACTTTACTGATGGGGATGATAGTCTACTGCTAGGTAAGCAAGGAACCCCAATGCCACCGACGACCGCCGCTTTCGACCTCGAAACCACGACCATGCGCCGGGTTACCTGGCGTCTGATGCCGTTGCTGCTGCTCGCCTACCTGATCTGTTACATCGATCGTGTCAACGTCGGCTTCGCGGCACTGCAAATGAACAAGGCGGTCGGCATTGATCCAAAAATGTACGGTCTGGGCGCCGGCATTTTCTTCGTTGGCTATTTCATTCTGGAAGTGCCGAGCAACCTGGCGCTGGAGCGGTTCGGGGCGCGTACCTGGATCGCGCGTATCATGCTTACCTGGGGCCTCGTTTCAGCGGCCTTCGCGCTGATCGGCGGCCCGATCTCGTATCTGGTGCTGCGGTTCCTACTTGGCGCGGCGGAGGCCGGCTTCTTTCCGGGCGTGATCCTTTACATCACATACTGGTACCCGGCGCACTATCGAGCGATCATTGTCGGCATCTTCATGGTGGCGATTCCCGTCGCCGGCCTGATCGGCTCGCCGATCTCGGGCGGTATCCTCTACATGGATGGCCTGCTCGGGCTTGGCGGTTGGCAGTGGATCTTCCTGATCGAGGCCGCGCCGGCCGTGCTGCTGGGCATCGCCTCATTCATCTGGCTGACCGATCGGCCGGAGCATGCGGCGTGGCTGACCGGTGAACAGCAACAATGGCTGATCACCAAGCTGGAAGCCGAACGTCGCCGCACGCCCCGGATCGCACATCAGTCAGTCTGGCGGGTGATGACCAACAAATACGTGCTGATCATGGCGCTGGTGTATTCCGGTGCCGCCGGCGCCTCCACGTCGCTCGCGCTTTGGATGCCGCAACTGGTGAAGTCGTTCGGCCTTAGCAACTGGGAAACCGGCCTGGTGAACGCTGTGCCTTTTGGCGTCGCCGCGGTGTGGATGCTCCTGTGGGGGCGCAGCTCTGATCGCAGCGGCGAGCGCGTGTGGCACAACGCCCTGCCGCTGGCCTGGATGGTGCTTGCGATGGTCGCGACATTCTTCGCGATCCACAGTCTGTGGGCGATGATCCCGCTGCTGACCCTGATCGCGGCAGGCACCTACGCCAGCAAGGGGCCGTTCTGGGCGCTTTCCTCCGAGTGGCTTGGTGCGGCGTCTGCGGCAGCCGGGCTGGCGCAGATCAACGCGCTCGGCAACCTGTCCGGTTTCGTCTTCAACTACCTGATCGGCTGGATTCAGGAGGAGACGCACAGCTTCCCACTGGCCCTGATGCCGATCGCCGCGGTCGCGACAATCGGCACCATCTGCGTTCTGGTGATCGGCCGTCGCCAGCCGCGGACCGTGGCGGCGACAACCTGAGGTCAGGCTTCAGCCAGGCGGTACACCCGCGCCGCTGTGCCACTGTAGAGCGATTTCTTATCGGTCATCGACGCGCCGGCGGTGATCCGTTTGAAGGCGTTCCACAGCTCTGTGTAGCCGCAGGATTGCTTGTCCGGCGGAAAGTTGCTCTCGAACATGCAGCGGCTGGGGCCGAAAGCCTCGATGCATGGCTCAACGTACTGGCGCCACGCCGCGGCAAGTTCCTCGGATGATGGCGGGACATCGCGCTCGTGGAAGTCGAAGCCGAACGAGGTCATGCCGATGCCGCCGAGCTTGACGTTGACATTGGGGCATTTCGCCAGTTCGCCGACGTCCTTTCTCCAGGCGGCGCGGATCTCTTCGCGACGACCTGCATAAAGCCCCACGCCGAGTACGCCGCCGACATGGTTGAGGATGATCGTAGTGTCCGGAAAGGCGCGTGCGAGATCGATCGCGTCCGATAGCTGCGGATGGTACTGCCAGGATTTAAAGCTGAGGCCGAGCCTGGCGAGCTGGGCGAAGCCTTCGCGGAATTTGGTGTCGCGCACCAGTTTCGGCGGCACGACGCGGGAGATGTATCTGCTGATCGCCTCGCTTGCGTCCCAGGAAACGCCATAGCGGATGCCGCGAAAACGGCCGCCCGCGACGGCGATCTGCGCCTCCAGAACGTCGCGCACGCGCGCGCCAAGGGTGAGATCGGCGTGGCCGATGATCGCTTCGGCGACCCGGCACGGGCCGTAAGTGCCCGACGCGCTCATGGCGGCGATGCCGTTGACGAACTCGACCTCGCCGATGGGTGCCGTCTCGGCAGGGCCGTGCTTGCGGTACATCGCCTGGCACTCGAGGAAGACCGTCGCCACGATGTTGTGTCCGCCGCCGATATCGGCCAGGAGATCGGGCAGCAGGTAGCGGCCGCGATGTGGCGCGTCCCAGAAGTGATGATGCGGATCGATGATTGGCAACTCCGGCTCCAGGGCCGGTTCAGGCGGACGTTTCGCCAGCCATGCCTTCAGGTCAGCGTCGTTGCGATAGGTCAAGCCTGGGTATTCGCCCCTGGAGTTGCCTGGTTGGGCCATTTTCCGTCCCCTTGGTTTATCCCGCCGGGCACGCTAGGCATGGGCAATGCGACGCGGCAAGATCTGCGGATGGACCTGTGGGGCAGCGGAGCGCGGATCAAGTATCGATGAGCCGGATGTTTCGACGCGCCAATAGCTGGCATGATGTCCTGGCAACGAACGGCATTCTTGATGGCAACAGGTGAAGCGATGACGATATCTGCCCGGGTGACGCGCTTGTGGGGTTGGATGCCGAGCGCGGCGGCGTTTGGTCTGCTGATCGGGCCATCCGCCGCGCTGGCCGCGCCGTTCTGCCTGGAGACCTTGGCGGTTCCGCCTCAGTGCATGTACTACGATGCCAACCTGTGCCGTAACGATGCCACTAAACAGGGAGGCTGGTGCTCGCCGAACGCGGACGCGACGCGCGCTGGAACCGGCAGTGGCCAATACTGTGTCGTGACTTCGCAAGGCGCTTCGACGTGTGCCTTCCTTGACCGGGTCACCTGCGATTCCGAGGCAGCTCGTCAGCACGGTGTCTGTTACCACGATGAGGCGCGCGCGACCGGTGCTCCCGATCCCTATGCCGCATCCGGCGGCCCGTATGGGGCAGCGCCGACGCCGTGAACGGCTCAGTGCACCCGGGCGGCTAGCTGCGTCTCTGCTGGTGCCATTTCATCGCAACGGACGTCGCAAGCTCCTGGCTCCTGATCAGCTCTCCCGCCAGCGCGGCCTGGAGCTGTCTGCTCTCACTTCTGAGCTGCCGAGAGTCGCTCAAGATACGGCGTTGCTCCTCACGCGCGGTCAGGAGCCGCGCGTAAGAGCGATGAATGAGCGTGATGTTCTCGGCGACGTTCTGCAGCGCCTGTTTGGCAGCATTTGCCAAGGCGGTCAGCCGAAAGGGCTTGTCCAGATGTGGATATCCGTGGAACTTGCATGAGATCTGTTCGTTGGGATGTCCGTTGATCAGCAGGACGGGTATATGGCGGTCGGCGATACTTTCCGCCAATTCGAAACCGGAAATGTCTGGCAGCCGCGGCTCGATTATCGCGAGATCGAGGCAGTGGGTTGTCAGGGCCCGCCTCGCGGCCTTGCCAGTATGGGCACGGATAACGGCCGCTCCACAGAGCTGCTCCAGTCCAGTCGCGACGGCCTCGCGTACACCGTCATCAGCATCAACAACGAGAAGTTCCAGCATTCCGACGGCAGTCCCCGACCAGTGTCGCTGTCACTACGATACGATCATAAGTCACGGAATTCAAAGAAATTCGTAAAATACAAAGCGCTAGCTGCACCGCCGCATTGTAACCCGCCATGCAACATTCCGCCACCAGCGACACCTCGCCCCACGCTTGCTTCCGCGATATTGCTGCATATCCTTCCGTCGGCGGTCGCGGCGGCGTGTTGCCTGACCGACGTCAGATCCTGCCACACCAACGCCAAGGAGGGCCAAATGTGGCGCTTCCTGCTGCCGGCTTTCTTCGCGATGATAGGAGCCTCGTTTCTGCTGTTCACCGGTGTCCGCGGCGACGCTCAATCAGCGCCCGGCGTGCCAGAGCGCGTCAACGATATCGTAAGGGACACGCCGCCCAGCCATGCTGCGCCGCCGCTGCCAGCGCCCCCGGCGCAGGGCTCATCGGTATCCGACGATCGGGCTACCGATCTGCGGCACCAGGTCAGTGACCTCCAGGATCTGGTGGCACAGGTCAGCCAGCAGCTCGCGCAACGCAAGGCGCAGAGCCCGGCCACGGGCGATGACGGACAGAGGGGAGCGCCCGACGCGTCTCAGTCGGACGATCTGCAGCGTCAGGACAGTGAACTGCACAACGAACTTCAAGGTCTGATCACGCAACTCCAGCAAGAGTTGCAGCTTGAGGAGCAGAGTCCTCCGGTCACGGATGTCGCAGAGCAGCAGGAGCGGCAGGCTGCGCGTGACGCGCTCAAGCGCGAGATCGCCGATCTGCAGCGCGAGGACAATGAACTGCAAGGCCTGATGGCGCACCGCGGGGCGGCTGTCGCACAGCGCGAGCCCGAGCGGCAGCCAGCCCCAGACGCCGGCCAGCAGACGACCGCGGGCGACGCGCTGGAGCATCAGGCCGCTGATCTTCGGAGCCAGATCGCCGATCTGCAGCGACAGGATGATGCGCTGCAACGCCAGCTCGCCGCGCACAGGCAAGAGCTCGCCGAGCGCTCGCACGAACTCGATGCTGCGCGCCAAAGCCTTGATACGCTCCGTCGGCAGCGCCAGGCGGAGGAGGCGTCGCTGGCGCTGGACAGGCTGCGTCAGGGCATCGACACGTATCGTCAGCAACGGCAGGCCGACGATGCGTCGGGAGGGCGACAGAAACCCCAAGAACAGCCGCAAGCAACAACCGCAGCACCGGCGCGGCTTGCCACGTCCAAGCCCTCCACCCAGCCAACCCAGCCCGTCTCCGCTCGGCCGCCAGGTCAGCCCACGCCGCCTGCTCAACCAGCGCAGCCGATGCCCGCCGCATCTACATGGCAGCAATTGCAGACCGCGCAGCAGTGGCTTTCGGCGGGTCGACCGGATGAGGCGCGACGGGTTCTGGCGATGGTGCAGACCCAGGTGGTGTTTCAGCCCGGAACGCCGGATCAGCCTGATTCCCAGGTCTCCAATCCCACGATGACCGACGTCGGCGACGCTATCCGTTGGCTCGACATGGGAGCGGGCGGCCAAGCGATGGAGGCGATCACGCGCGCGATCGGCGACGCGAACCCCGGAGGCGGTGCGGCTGCCAAGAAGCGATAACCTCTGACTTATTGCATGCCGATGTGTGCTTTACCGGCTCTCGGCCTCTCCGGAAGGCCGCCGCCGCGCTCCGCGGTCGCACGAATGATGATGATGTAACAGGCTGCGTAGGGCTGGCACACCAACTCATTAACTATGCCTGCGGCACTATGGCAACGCCCGGTCCCCTTTCCCCGGGCAACCGTGCCTTTGGTGAACCGCCCCCCCGACCCCGAATTCAGGGGCGGTTCACCGCCGGCCGCGGACTGATCGGCTGGTCTCCGACACAATTCAGACGATGCCGATCACACTCCACAAGGGATCGCCCTCCCACGGCGTGGAAGCCCTGCCGGCGACGTCGGTGAACCTGGCCTGCCGCATATAGGCTCCGATCAGGTGCTGCTGGTCTGGCCCAGAAAGCGACTGCCAGATCGCCACCGCCTTGGTCGGAAAGCATCGGTTGGAGAACGACACCACGAATGGCGCACCGGGTTGCAGTACGCGGCGGACCTGCCGGAAAACATCGACCGGTCGCTGTAGGTACTGCACCGATACGCACAGGCAGGCGCCGTCGAATACGCCGTCGCCGAGCGGAAGCGCCGGGTCGATGTTGAGGTCCTGCACGAACCATCGCGAAAGGCGTGGGTTCGCGGCGAGTTCCTCCTCGTTCATGCCGTGGCCAACGACGGAGGCGTAGGCAATGTCCTCCGGCAAGTGACTCACCCAGCTGCTCATCAGATCGAGCACCGCTCCACCGGCCGGCAGGCTCTCGCGATACACCCGCGTCACGGCGGCGATCGCCCCATCATCGATGTGGGTCACAAACCGTGGGTATGCGTAGAACTCGGCGTCCGGTGACGGATCCACCTTATCGAACGCCGCCTCTGGCAATCCTGGCAACTGCTCCACGGGTTGGCGATCGCCGTCGGGTCAGCCTATGCGCGCACGTAGTTCCGACACACGAGGCGCAGCCGGTTGCTGATCTGGTCGCGAACATGCTGGGGCATCGGCGTCGAGCCACTCGCATCTTTCCATTCAGCCGAGTTGACCACGCCTGGAGATGTCAAATGGTAGAGTGCGACGTATTTCGGGCCACCGCCGCTCGTGCGGAAACGGCGCGCACACAGCACACCGGGAACACCGGCCAGTGCAGGGACGTGCTCTTTGTCATACCACGTGTTGAATGCGGTCTCGACCTCCGTCCCAGGGGTCATGCCGACCAACAGGAGGCCGCCAGCATTGGCCGGCGCGACCTCATCGCCCGGGAGAATCTGCTCGCCTTCATAGCGCAGCAAGCGCTCCACCTTTGCGGTCACACGCTTGGACCACGGCGACAGGTTTTCTCCTCCGATGGCGCGGTAGCCTTGGCCGCGCAGCACCTCAAGGCTGTCGAGGTCGTAGGTCGCAACCGATTGTTTCGGGTTCTCCGCACCGATCCACCGCTGCAGCATCAGAAACCCCGGCACCCGCTGGCGTTCAGGGACATGCTCGGTATCGTACCAATCATTGAACTCGCCGGCATCCACATTCGAGAAATCCATCGCCGCGATCAGCACACCCTTTGCCATGGCGTTCCTCCTTCTTGTGCAACGCGGTGACCCTAAAGTAGCTGAGCCGGAATCCAAAGGGGCAGCTCACGGCAGATATCAGCCAACGGTACTGCCCAGACCCGCGTGGCTCCTGCCACGAAAGAAGATCAACGGGTCGCCGTCCGCGCGCGAGGCAACCGCGACAACCTTGCCGATGATGATCGAGACGTCGCCTCGGTCGAGTATTTCATCAACGACGCAGTCGAACACGCCGAGCGCGTCGCAGAAGACGGGAGCACCGGTTGAGAGGACGCGCCATTCGCCGGTAGCGAAACGGTCGGCGCCGGATACGCCTGCTCTGCCGCCGAACACATCGGCAACCTTGGCAGCGTGCGCCGGCAGGAAATTTACCGCGAAGTGACGGCGCGACATGATGCCGGCAAGCGCACTGGTCTTGCGATCGACCGACACCAGCATGGTTGGTGGGTTGGCTGTCACGTGGGACGCGGAAAGTCCAAGGAAGCCCGTGGGACCGTCGTCACTATCCGCGGTGACAACAGTCATTCCGGTCGCCCGCTGCCCAAGCGCCGTCCAAAAAGCCTTGGCGTCGATTTCGCCGCCCGATGTCACCGTCAAGGTTGTCATGTCGGAGCCCGCCGTCGTGGTTTGCAACCGGCGTCCAATAGCGGATGATACCGCCGATCGGAAGCTCAGGGCTTGCGCGGGGAAGCAACAGAAGTCAAACGAACATGATCAAGGATCCAGCCTGGGCGTTGGCCGAGCACGTGTGTGGCATGGAGTTCGCGGACTTGCCGACCGCCACGCGAGTCGCCACTCGCAACGACGTGCTTGACACGTTCGGCTGCCAACTCGGCGGCAGCGGCGCACCGGGCATCGCGGAACTCGCACGCGTCATCGGTGGCTGGGGCGGTGCTCCGCAGAGCCAAGTGATGCTGTGGCAGCTTCGGCTGCCAGCGCCACAGGCCGCGATGATCAACGCCAGCATGGCGCATGCTCTCGACTTTGACGACACACTCGATCACGGCGGCTCGATCCATCCGGGTGCATCGGTGCTTGCTGCGAGCCTTGCCGTATCTGACATGCTTGGTGGCGTGTCAGGCCAGCGGCTGCTTTTGGGGATCGCACTCGGCCTCGATGTGTCTTGCCGTGTGGCGCTCGCCTCGACGCTCGATCGCGGTTGGCATCGCACCGCTGCAATGGGCGTGTTCGGCGCCGCTGCTGCCGCCGGCAAGCTGCTCGGCTTGAATGTGGAGCAGATGGTGAATGCGCTTGGGATCGCATTCAGCCAGGCCGCCGGGAATTGCCAGTGCATCGTGGATGGCGCGCTGACCAAGCGCCTTCAGGCAGGTCAGGCAGCAAGCAGCGGCGTGCTCGCCGCGCTGCTGGCCAGCGAGGGCTTCACCGGTGCCCGCAACATCTTCCTGGGCCGCTTTGGTTTTTTCGAGCTGTACCAGCCCAATGGTCACGATCCGGCGAAACTGCTCGAGGACCTGGGTGGAGAATTCCGCGGCGATCAGTTGAGCTTCAAACCCTATGCGTGCGGCCGCCCCCAACATGCCATCCTCGATGCCGCCATCGTCGCACGGAATCAACTTGGGCTCGGGACAACGGTCGATCTCGCAGAAATTGCAGCCGTGCAGGTGACCGCCCTCGCCGCGACCATCGCCGAACAATTCGCTGGCGCCTCGCACAAACGCCAGCCCGCGCAGATCGTGGAGGCTCAGTTCGCGCTGCCGTATCTCATTGCCGCAGCCTTGGTGCACGGCCGTGTCGGCATCACGGAAGTGGCCGATATCCATAACGCCCAGGTCCTGCACATCGCCAAGCGCATGGCGGGCATCGAAGCAGGACACGAGAAGGCCGCTGTGGCTATCAGCTTACGTGACGGTCGCACGGCAACTGTTACGACAGGCTCGCCTCTCGGCTCACCAGAAAACCGCCTCAGCATCGATCAGCTCAGGATGAAATTTGCGGACTGCGCGCGCAATGCGGTGCGGCCGCTGTCGGACGATGTAGTGCGTGAAGCAGCGCACGCGCTTCTTCACCTGGAAGAAGTGCAAGATGTGAGTGACCTGCTGCGGCACTTCGCGTGACGGCCACCCGCTGAACAGGAGACTGGATGGTGAATGCCAGACAAATGCGACTGGGCATGTCGATCCGGGGCTATGGCTACCACCCGGCGGCCTGGCGCCATCCCGACGTACCGGCCGATGGCACGCTGCATGTCGAACATTATGTGCGCAATACGCAGGTCGCCGAGAGCGGCAAGCTCGATATGATCTTCTTCGCCGACGGCGCCGGCATCCGCCAGGGCGACAATCCTCGCGGTGCGTTGTGCCGCACCGGCTCGGACATGGTCGAGATGGAGCCGATGACGTTGCTGCCGGCGCTCGCGATGGTCACGACGCATATCGGCCTGGTGACTACGGCATCCACGACCTACAACGAGCCGTACAACCTGGCGCGCAGGTTCGCCACGCTCGATCTGATCAGCAACGGCCGTGCCGGCTGGAATGTCGTCGCATCATGGTCGGACCACGAGGCGCAGAACTTTGGCCTCGAGACAACGCCCGACTACGACACGCGCTATGCGCGCTCGGCCGAATTCGTCGAGGTGGTCAAGGGGCTGTGGGATAGCTGGGAGTATGGCGCCCTGCTGTTCGACAAAGCCAACGGCCGCTATTTCGACGAAGCCAAGATGCACGTGCTCAACCACACAGGCCGGTTTTTCAAGGTGCGCGGTCCGCTGAATGTCACGGGCATGCCGCAAGGCCATCCAGTGATCGTGCAGGCGGGCGCCTCGGATCAGGGGCGGGAACTTGGCGCCGCGACCGCGGACGTCATCTATGCGATCCACGACTTGATCCAGCGTGCGCAGGACTACTACGCCGATGTGAAAGGGCGCATGGCGAAATACGGGCGCGAGCCTGATGATCTGAAGATCATGCCTGCACTTTGCCCGGTCGTCGGTCGCACACGCGCGGAAGCGCAGGCAAAGTTCGATGAGCTGCAGGCGATGATCGATCCGCTGGTCGGCCTGGGGCGGCTCTACAGTTCGTTCGGTGACCTGTCGGGCTATCCGCTGGACGGTCCGGTGCCTGAGGATGCGCTGGGCAAGCAGGAACATCGCAGCCTGAGTGTTCAACTCGTGGAACGCGTGCGCAGAGAGAAGCCGACGATCCGCGAATTGTATCTGCGCTCCGGCATCACCGGCTCCGCGAGGATCGGCACGCCCACAGACATCGCCGACGTGATGCAGGAATGGTTCGAAGCTGCCGCGTGCGACGGTTTCAACGTCACGCCCGCGACTCTGCCAGGCGGCGGTGAGGATTTTGTCGCGATGGTTGTGCCCGAACTGCAGCGCCGCGGCTTGTTCCGCATGGAGTATGAAGGCAGGACGCTGCGCGAAAACCTTGGCCTGAGGCCGGTGATCAACCGCTACAGCCAACAACGCCGGGCCGCCGAATAATACGTCTGCCTACATCCAACTCATCGCAGCGAGGCAAATGCAATGGCCAGAATACACTACAGAATAGTCGCTCACGACGGAGGCTGGGCATATAAGCTCAACGACGTGTTCTCGGAGCCCTTTTCCAGCAAGGCCGCCGCCCTTGCCGCAGCAAAGCGAGTTGCCGCCGAACAACACGTTCCCGGCGACACCACCCACATCGAATATCAGGATGAACTCGGCAGGTGGCACTCCGAAATGTCTGAAGGGGACGACCGGCCGGAGGCCGATGTGGTTGCCTGAACCCAGGCGAGCGGGCCGGCATTCCAGTTGCCAGCCTTTGCGCCTGCGCCCATCATGATGCGTATTGACCGGCCAGATGGATCACACCCATGTCCATGAGCCTCTCGCCAAACCTGCCGCCCGACAAGCAGCGCGAAATGCTGCGCCAGATGCTCACCATACGCCGCTTCGAGGAACGCGCCTCGGCTGACTACCATGCCGGCAAGATCTACGGTGTCGTGCACTGCTACATCGGCGAGGAGGCAGTCGCCGTCGGCGTCTGCGCAGCGCTCGATCGCCGCGACCGGATCATCTCGACGCATCGTGGCCACGGCCACTGCATTGCAAAGGGCGCCGACCTCAACCGCATGATGGCGGAGCTGTACGGACGGCAAACGGGATACTGCAAAGGCAAGGGCGGCTCCATGCATATCGCCGATTTTGGCATCGGGATGCTTGGCGCCAACGGGATCGTCGCGGGTGGAATTTCGATCATCACCGGCGCCGGCCTTGCCGCGCAGATGGAAGGCAAGGGAGGCGTTGCGGTTTCCTTCTTCGGCGACGGTGCATCGAACGCGGGGCCGTTCCACGAGTGCCTCAATATCGCGGCGACGTGGAAGTTGCCGATGCTTTATGTGTGCGAGAACAACCTGTACGCGGCTCAGACATCAGCCGCGGCGACCCACGCCTTGAGCGATGTGGCAGCACGCGCGGCGGGATACGGCATTCCGGGCTTCGCGGTCGACGGCAACGACATCGTCGCTGTTCATCAGGCTGCGATCCGCGCCGTGGAGCGGGCGCGGTCGGGCGGCGGCCCGACGCTGATCGAGTGCAAGACCTACCGCCAGCGCGCCCACACGGAGCGCAAGGGGCAGCCCGATCCCCGCGACAAGACAGAGGTCGAGGCGTGGAAGCAGAAGGATCCGATCGCGCTGCTCGAGCGGCAGCTGAGGGACCAGGGTGCGCTCGACGACGCTGGTTTGCAGGCGATCGAGCGCGACGTCATGGCCGCGCTCGAAGCCGCCATCGCCTTCGCCGAGGCCAGTCCCTTCCCGCTGCCCGAACAGGCGACCGACGACGTATTTGCAGCGTGACGCGAGGAGCGGACGATGCGAGAGCTGACTTACAATGAGGCTGCACTCGAGGCGATCGCCGAGGAGATGCGGCGCGATCCGAAGATTTTCTACATGTCGACCGACGCCCTGCCGCCGCTGCTCAAGGAGTTCGGCCCGACGCGGGTCAGGGCGACGCCGATCACCGAAGCAGCATTGACCGGCATGGGGATCGGCGCGGCTGGCTCCGGCTTCCGCCCGATCGTCGACTGGCGACAGGTGACGTTCTCATTCGTCGCGATGGACCAGATCGTCAATCAGGCCGCGAAAATCCACTACATGTTCGGGGGCCAGGTGACGTTCCCTATCTTGTTTCGCGCGTCCGTCGGCGGCGGCGGCCGGGTCGCGGCGCAACATTCGCAGTCGCCGTATTCGATGTTCATGAATGTCGCCGGGTTGAAAATGTTCTTGCCGTCGACGCCGTACGACATGAAGGGGCTGCTGAAAACGGCAATCCGCGACAACAACCCGGTGATCTCGTTTGAGTTTGGCCGGCTGATGGGTCGCAAGGGGGAGGTGCCGGTGGAGGACTTCACGATCCCGCTCGGTGTTGCGGACGTCAAACGCGAGGGCACCGACGTGACTGTGGTCGCGTTCGCGTGGCTGGTGCACGAGGCGCTCGCCGCGGCCGAGACCCTTGCCGCGGAGGGGATCTCAGTCGAGGTGGTCGACCCGTGCACGCTGGTGCCGCTGGATGCGGAGACGATCCGGCAGTCCGTGCATAAGACCGGTCGGCTCGTGATTGCTGACGAAGCGGGTCCGACAGCTGGCTTCTCGGCGGAGGTCGCAGCACTTGCCACCGAGGACGCCGCGACGTTTGCGCGTTTGAAGGCGCCGGTGAAGCGGGTGTGCGCATTGCAGGTGCCGAGACCGGACAGCCCGGTGCTCGAAAGCGCTGTTTTTCCAGACCGCAACCGGATCATCGCCGGGGTTCGGGAGGTGCTCGCCGGACGGGGACGTGCCGAG
>CAWEVM010000001.1:255000-267049 GCA_963812505.1 uncultured Alphaproteobacteria bacterium | reverse complement strand
TCACTGGATGGACCGAAGCGACCGGGTTCATCTCGCAGTGGAAGCTGTTGCCAGTCTCTCAATAATCTCCTTGTCCTAGGCGAACCCCAATGGCGACCATCTACCTGTACACCAACCTGAATATGCACAACGCCAGCGTCTATTATGGGACGGTGTTGGAAGCCACCGCGTCCGAGATTGCCATCAGCAACGGCGTGGATCAGACGATCTACCTGGGCAACTTTACCTATGATGCGTCCGGGGCGGTTCATGGGACGCTCAACACCATTTACAGTTACGTGAACTCGAATGTGGCATGGATTGCCGATGACTTGAACATGAATGCCAGCGTTGCCTATGAAGACATTCAAGTGCTCGGCAACGCCCAGGCATTTTTGCAAGCGGCGCTCGCTGGCGATGACCAGTTCGTCATCGGGGCCATCGGCACTCACCTGATCGACGGTTATGGTGGGAACAACAGCCTGACCGAAATTGGCCCGCGATCAAGCTACAATCTGACTGTTGGCAGCGGCGCACCCGGTGGTACCGGCGAGCAAGATACGTTCTACAACATTCAGACAGTGAACTTCTTGGACGGATACGTTGATTGGACCACCGGGATGTTTCACCCGAACGGCGGTGACGCTGATTGGATCATGCTCCAGAATTCCAGCGGTCCACTAGCGGGGTGGCAGATGAGCGGGGCGACCGTCGTGGGCGGTGGTCTGATAGGCTCCAATCCCGGCCCCACATGGCACGTCGAGGGCCGAGGCCATTTCTTATTCGGCGATGGCAGCACCGACGTCCTGTGGCAGAACGACAATGGTTCCGTCGCGGTATGGGGCGTCGATAGTATCACTGTCACCGGGGGCGCTGTGGTCGGCAATCCAGGCCCCAAATGGCATGTCGAGGGTGCCGCTAACTTCTACGGCGGCGTTTACTCAGACATCGTCTTTCAAAATGATAATGGTTCCGTGGCCATATGGGACATGAACGGCCTCAGCGTGGTCGGCGGTGGTCTGGTGGGCAATCCCGGCCCGACATGGCACGTCGAAGGGACCGGCAAGTTCTTCAGCGATGGCAACACGGCTATCCTCTTTCAAAACGATGATGGCTCCGTTGCGTTGTGGGATATGAGCGGCACGAACGTTGTCGGCGGTGGTCTGGTCATTACGAATCCTGGGCCGACTTGGCATATCAAAGGAACTGGTGATTTCGTCGGTGACGGCCACGCGGATATTCTCTGGCAGAACGACAATGGCTCGGTCGCGGTTTGGGAGATGAGCGGTCTCGATGTTATCGGCGGCGGTATGGTGAGTGCAGTCAATCCCGGCCCAACATGGCACATCAAGGCAACCGGCGATTACAACGGCGATGGTCGCACCGATATCGCGTTCCAGAATGACAATGGCACGGTTGCGGTATGGGACATGAACGGCACCAATATCGTCGGCGCCGGCATAGCGAGCAATCCCGGCCCGACATGGCAGGTGTATGACGACAACATGCGCTTCATCTATAGCGCGGCAGCCAATGAGACGTTGGCGGCGACACCAGCGACACCAGACGAGTTTGTATTCACGAGTTTTGCCGCTGGTCCTCATACAATCGGCGGGTTCAACCCGATGCAGGACATGATCGAGTTGAGCAAGGTGCAATTTGCGTCCTTCGCGGCGGTCGAGGCGGCCACCACGGCGACGGCAGGCGGCGCGCTGATCAACCTGGGCGATGGCAGTTCGTTGCTTCTGGCGGGCGTCACTCCCGCATCGTTGCACGCCAGTGATTTCGCCTTGGCGTAAAGTGACCATCATAGGCTGGATGAGGTATGACCCCTTCAGCAGTCATCATCCGACACCGTTCAGAAATCCCCTCGCTGACCGTTGCTGAAAGTTGGCCTTTCAACCATGGTTTCCACGGTCATGCTAGCCGTACCCCAGGGGCCTGGGACTCGTGGGGCTGGTCTAGTCGGCTGGACTGGATCGAGAGGTGGGTCAGTGGTGCAGGTGGGGCAGCCTGACCCACTGACTCATCTTCCCCACATGGTCAGTGGCGATACGGGCCGACTGGCTTGCCGGGGCAGGACGTTGGTAGGTTGGGTTTGGCTGAATAAACGAACCGAGAAGCACGGGATTGACCAGTTGCAGGAGATTGTGCGGATAGCTGAGCGACCTGACCTTGTGCCGATGGTTGCCCAGTGGCTTTGGGATGAGTGGCACCTGGACGCTGGTGACTTGTTTGAAGCAATCCGTGATGCCGTGGCTGCGTCTGTGTCCCCTTCTGGGCCGCCACAGACCTTCGTACTGCTGGTTGATAACCGACCGGTCGGAACCGCCAGTCTAGTCGCGCATGATTTGGACGAGCGGCCAAATCTGACCCCTTGGCTAGCTGGTGTGCTCGTCATCCCAGAAGCGCGTGGCCGAGGTCACGTCATCCACCTAATCCAAGCTGTCGAGGTGGCGTGTCGATCTGCCGGTGTCGGCATCGTGTGGCTCCACACCGCCGACGCAGAGCGCGTGTACGCGCGTGCGGGGTGGCACACTGTGGAAGCCATCCAGCGTCGAGGAAGAAGTCTTGTCACGCTGATGCGACGTGATCTGACTTCGGGCATTCCATCAGGCACAGCGACGGCGCGATAAACCGCCGAGGATGACGCAATCGGTCATGCGGCCTTGGCGTAGATGGTTATTCCGTGTTCGTCGTAGGTGAAGATGGTGGACCCGAAGCGCACGGTCACCGTGGAACCGGTGAATCCCAGCAGCCCGTCCGTGGGCGCCTGACCCCTTGGCCTTCGAGAACAGCGTGATGTCCGTGTTCGTCGTACACGCGGATCAGCGATCCGCGCTCGATCGCGCTGCCGATTGTCATGGCTGGTCTCCTTGTCGGTTCGTGATCAGAACTACCACTGATCCGCAATTTGTCGAGCTATTGGCTCAGCCTTCGATGACCGTGACCGAGACCCGACCGCGTCATTGCTTGTCGGACTGCCGATCCGGCCAGACACCGCTACGGCCGCTCCACGGGGCCGCTGGGCGACTTGGCAGGACCGTCGGTGGCCGTCTCATCCGCGACGAGGGCTTCAGTGGCGCCACGGCCGCGCACAAGCAGCGTGGGGGATCGTAGGACGCCTCGGGCCAGCTCCTAAAAACGGACGTTTTCGGGAGGACCCCACATTAGTTCCGATTTCGTCTTGAAACCGGCCATGCAGCGTCCCAGAACTCAGTCCTGAAACCCTCGTCCCGATTGCACGGGGGTAGGACGACTTCTGGGAGACTTCTGATGTTGGTCGGCTATGCCCGCATCTCGACCGATCTGCAAACCACTGACGGTCAGATCGACGCCCTCCATGCTGCTGGGTGCGAGCGGGTGTTCGAGGAATCGATGAGCGGCACCCGTGCGGATCGCCCGCAGCTTGCCGCCGCCTTGGAGTTCGCCCGCGAGGGTGATGTGCTGGTCGTCGCCCGGCTCGACCGACTGGCGCGATCCATGCGCCAACTTCTGACCACCGTGGACACCTTGGCCGGCACGCGGCATCGGCCTGCGGTCGCTGCACGAGAACATCGACACCACCAGCGCGACCGGGCGGCTGATCCTGCACATCTTCGCCGCCCTTGGGCAGTTCGAGGTGGAGCTTCTGCGCGAGCGCACCCGAACCGCCCTGGCGGCCAGCCGCGCCCGTGGCCGTATCGGCGGTCGTCCACCGGCTTTGGACGCCATCAAGGTCACGGCGGCGAAGGCAATGCTGGCATCCGGCACCATGACCGCCGCCGAGATCGCCCGGCAGATCGGGTGCAGTTCATCGACGCTGTATCGCCATGTGCCGGGTGGACGCACCGCCATCACGGAGGTCACAGCATCCACGGCTGCCTGATATCCCTGCGCTACCGCAAGCGGCTTCTGCTGAAGGTAAGTGCTGCCGAGGTGTTCGAGATCAGGCGCATGTCGGCGATCATCGCGTCTCTGGGTTCCTGACTGATCATGCCAAAGCGGACGATCAAGCGCAGTTCCAAGGCGATACCGGCAAAGTCCAAGGTCTATGGTGATCCATCACCACTTTACCCTTCACCACCTCGCCGAAGCATCCGGTGGTTGACCTCACCGCTCCGCCAGAGAACCCAGAATTGGCGATAGCGATGCACTTCGCCGAGACAGCAACCGACCGAAGCACCGCAGAACTCGGGTGGGCTTTATCCCTCCTGAAGGGAGCTATGCCGCGCTCGGCTCGGCAATGTGATCTGGTCTCTGCCGAGATTGCTCGACGCCAGCAGACAGAAGTCCGCCATTCTCCCGTGGGACGAAAACACCTATAAAGAGGTAAATTCGTCCCACACGGCTGATGGCAGATGCGTGTCAAATCGCTCGCAACTGCGCCCCCCATTTCGCGCGCAATCGCGACCCCTCTTGGGCTTGATAGAGCTCCGCGGGATGGCGTTTGCGGGTGTTGGGAGGCTGTGGGTAAGTGGCCTGCCGGAGCGACCGTCGAGAGTTTGGCGTAGGCAGGCCACTTATCCATAGCGGACAGCGAGGGCGTGGGGTGGCGAGGTCAGTTTCGGTTCTTGAAGCGCCAGCTGGTGTTGCCGGTTTCGACGATGTCGCAGTGGTGCGTCAGGCGGTCGAGCATGGCAGTCGTCATCTTGGCGTCGCCAAAAACCTGCGGCCAATCTGCAAACGCCAGATTGGTGGTGATGAGCAGCGAGCGTGTTCTCGTAAAGCTTGCTGATCAGATGGAACAGCAGTTGGCCGCCGGACTGGCTGAACGGCAAATAGCCAAGTTCGTCGATGACAATGACATCATAGCGCAGCAGCGTCTCGGCGAGCCGACCGCTGCGACCAGCCGCCTTCTCCTGCTCGAGCTGGTTGACCAGATCGACCAGGTTGAAGAACCTGCCGCGCGCACGGCTGCGAATGATCGCGGATGCCACGCCAATGCAGAGATGCGTTTTGCCGGTGCCCGTGCCGCCGATAAAAATTGCGTTGCGTTTGGCATCGAGGAACGCGCCGGTTGCGAGTTCGCGCACCTGGCCCTCGTCAATCATCGTGTCGCCAAAGACGAACTTGTCCAGGTCCTTCAGCACCGGGAACTTGGCGCCACTGATGCGATAGCTGATTGAGCGAGCCTGCCGATGCGTGCGTTCGGCCCTGATCAGGCTGGCGATGAGCGGATAGATCTCGTCACGCCGCGCCAGGCCCTTGCCGGCGATCTCGTCGAAACTCGCGCGCATGCCGTAGAGCTTCAATTCGGTCATGGCGTCCAGGATCTCGTGGCGTTCCATCAGGCGACCTTTCGTATGCTGTCATAGCGGCCGCAATCGGCCACGGGCTCGACCTTCAGGCGCAGGCCATCCGGCGTGGTGATCGAAGCCGGCGTCGGGGGTTGGTGCCGGCGCGCCAGCACGGTCAGGATCACGTCGCCGCTGGCGATCCCCGCCGCGAGCGCCTCGGCGCAGGCAGCCTCCACGGCCGACAAGCCATGAGCCAATACTGCACCGAGGACTTTGACGAATTGCTGATCGCCGTCGGCATGCTGCTTCAGCTTCGCGCGAACCTGGGCCAGCGCCGGCGGCAATGCCCAATCCTTGAACGGCGCGCCGTTGCGCAATGCACCCGGCTTGCGCACCAGCACAGGCAGATAGTGCCAAGGATCGTAGATGATCTGATAGCGCCGGAAGTCGCGCGGATGGTCGGCCACCCCCTCGTCGCCGAGAAGAACCACGATGCGCTCAGCATGAGATCGAACCAGCACCATCCGGCCGGCGGCTCGTGCATCAACGCTGTAGCGATTATGGTCGGCCATGATCAGGCACGTGGTGGTAGCCCTGACGGCCTTTTCGACAAAACCATCGAATGGTCCGCGTAATTCCATTAGGCTCGCTTGCTCTTCCTGGAAAACCTCCCAGATCGTCCGGTCCTTGAACTCCGGATGCTTGTGGCGCTTCGCATAAGCGATGCACTGATCTGCCAACCAGCCATTCAGCTCGGCCAGGCTCGATACCCGCGGCTTGGGCCGGAACAGCTGATCGCGCAGATTGCCGACCTGGTTTTCGACCTGTCCCTTCTCCCAACCCGATGCGGGCGTGCAGGCAACTGGCTCAACCAGATGATGTGAACACATCTGGAGAAAACGGCGATTATATTGGCGCGCCTTGCCCACGAAGATCGCTTCCACCGCAGTCTTCATGTTGTCGTAGATGCCGCGCCGACAGATGCCGCCGTAAAACTCAAAAGCCTTGTCGTGCGCATCGAACACCAGTTCTTGTGTCTCGCGGAAGTAGGCGCGCACGAATGGCATGCGGCTATGCGACAGCTTCATGTGCGCCGCCTTGATGACCAGCGGCAAACCCTGCAGCGTGATGGTCTCGTGGCTCCAGTCGAACTGGTAGGCTTCGCCGGGCGCAAAGCTCAGCGGCACAAAGGCGTGCGCCGGCGTCCGTGCCTGCTCGTCGCGCCACGATTTGGTGAAACGATGCACGCTGTCATGCGCGCCATCGTAACCGCGGCCTCGCAGCTCTTCGAACAGGCGCTGCGTCGACCGGCGTTCTCGCCGCGGAAGCTTGGCCTCCTTCTCAAGGATCTGGGCCAGAACTTCCACCCACGCACCGAGCTTCGGCGCCGGCTGCACGCCGCGCTCATACTTGAACGCGGTCTTGTGGCTCCGAACGACCTTGCGCACCGTGGCCCGTGAGACGCGGAGCGTCCGCACGATCTCCTTAATCGGCAGGCGCTGCTCGAAATAAGCGCGCCGGATATCGCCGATCACGTCCACGGACATCATCCCCCAAACCCCTCCCAGGCCGACCTGGGCCATAGGGAGAGACGCTGACACACAGAGCCGAGGGGTCGCGATTGGAAGCGAAAACCGCCCTCAGGGGGTCACTATTGCGAGCGATTTCACACGCTACGATCGACTGCGGGATCGGGGCATGCTGACAAAGGCTGAGATGGCATCAAAACTCGACATCAGTGAAGGCACGTTGGTCAGGTGGGCGAACTACGGCCTCGTCACTAAGCACTCGTGCGATGGCTATCGTCACCTGTACGCTCCCCCGGTTGCACACACGCCGGTCAAACAATGTAGCCGATGGAACCGCCTCGTCGACCGGGCTGCTGCGCTCCAACACGCCACCTCGCCAAAATGATTCGGCCAAAGGGAAAGGGATTCAGTGTGAAACCAGGTACTTCCAGACCAGCACCAGGCCGCTGCTGTCCCAGACCAATATCTTCAGGCGGTCGCTGCGCTTGGCGCGATAGACAATGACCGCACCCGAGAACGGATCCTCGGCCAGTGCCTCCTGCGCCAGGACGGCGAGAGAGTGTGCCCCCTTGCGAAAATCAATCGGTCGCGTCGCCAGCAAGACGCGAGCGCCAGCAGGGACATTGATCATGATCGGGATGCCGAGGCCCGAACCGCGCGCAACACCGCGGTCAATTGGGCAGCATCATCCATGCCGGACGAGACCCGCACCACCGCACCGGCAAGCTTGACCTCGATCCCTGGCGCCGCAGACACCGCGCGTTGAACCGTCGCAGCCGGAATGGCTTCGCTCACGATCGGAATGAAGCTGGGCGTTGCCGGCGTTGTCGTTTTCCCCGGCACGCTCGGCAAGTCCTGGCGCATCGCGCGTCGCCAGCCAAAGACCTGCTGCGAACAGATCTGCCAGCGTCGCGCAACCTCTGACACACGTGCCCCGGGTACCAGGGTCTCCGCGACAATCCGTGCCTTCTCATCCGCCGACCAGCGCCGCCGGCGGCCAGGCCCCGTGAGAACCTCAACGCGTCGGTATTCACCCTTCGCGTCATCGTTAACGTCAAACATAAGGATAGCTCGATGCCCTCTGCCTCAAGCAAATCAAGCAGCTCGGGCAGGGTCATTGAACAAGGGTATCAGCGCCCCGCTTACGGAGCACCGCCGAGCACAATACATGCTCAGCGGTAAGCTCTTCTGCGGCTGCTGTGACGGGCCGATGACCAACATCGGGCGCAACTACCTGGCCTGCTCGGCCGCCCGAAGGCAGGGCACGTGCAGCAACGGGCGCGGCATTCAACGCGACGAGCTGGACAAGATGATCCTGGATGCTCTGCAGGCCCGTCTGATGGAGCCGGAGCATGTCGCCGCGTTCGTCGCCGAATTCAATGCTGAATGGAACCGGCTGCAGGCTGAGGTTTCAGCACACGAAGGCGCTAAGCGCCGGGAGCTGGATGCAGTCGGTCGGAAACTGGACGGGCTGATCGACGCCATTGCGCGTGGGATTTGTTCTACAAGTCTGCAGCAAAAGCTGGACGAATTGGAGGCGCGGAAGGCGGAGCTTGAGCGAGCTTTGCAAGCTGCGCCTCGCCCTCGTCCCCTCCTGCACCCGAGGTTGGCTGACATTTATCGCCAGAGGGTCGAGAGCCTGCAGACAGCTCTTGATGGACCCGATGCCTCTGCAGCCCTCGAAACCCTGCGGTCGCTGATCGAGCGCGTCGTGCTCCACCCTGCGCCTGACGGTCATCGTGGCTTCGAGATCGAACTAGTCGGCGAGATCGCAGCAATGGTTGCCTTGGGTGCGGACGACAAGGACCACAGCCGCAGTCAGGTAGCCGGTCACGATGCGTTCCATAGTTCGATAAAAGTGGTTGCGGGGGCAGGATTTGAACCTGCGGCCTTCAGGTTATGAGCCTGACGAGCTACCGGGCTGCTCCACCCCGCGCCAATAGTAAAACGGATGGGCTGGAAGACCTGGCGGCGACCTACTCTCCCGCGCCTTGAGACGCAGTACCATGGGCGCTGGGGGTTTTCACGGCCGAGTTCGGGATGGGATCGGGTGCAGGCCCCCCGCCAAAGCCACCAGGTCATCCAGCCCACCGTAATCAGGGCTGATCGAGGTTCTGGTGTTTGCTGTGTGGTCTCTGGGCAGTGCCTGAGACAAGCTGGGGATGATTTCCATGCATGGCGCGATCACGAGCTCTATCGGGCGATTAGGACCGGTCAGCTCAGAGCGTTGCCGCCCTTACACACCCGGCCTATCGACGTGATGGTCTATCACGGCCCTCAGGGAGACCTCGTTTCGAGGTGGGTTTCCCACTTAGATGCTTTCAGTGGTTATCCCGTCCGCACATAGCTACCCGGCGGTGCCGCTGGCGCGACAACCGGTGCACCAGAGGTGCGTCCATCCCGGTCCTCTCGTACTAGGGACAGATCCTCTCAAGTCTCCTTCACCCACGGCAGATAGGGACCGAACTGTCTCACGACGTTCTAAACCCAGCTCACGTACCACTTTAATCGGCGAACAGCCGAACCCTTGGGACCTGCTCCAGCCCCAGGATGTGATGAGCCGACATCGAGGTGCCAAACCTCCCCGTCGATGTGGACTCTTGGGGGAGATCAGCCTGTTATCCCTAGAGTACCTTTTATCCGTTGAGCGATGGCCCTTCCACGCGGGACCACCGGATCACTATGGCCGACTTTCGTCTCTGCTCGAGCTGTCACTCTCGCAGTCAGGCGGGCTTGTGCCATTGCACTCAACAGCCGATGTCCGACCGGCCTGAGCCCACCATCGCGCGCCTCCGTTACTTTTTGGGAGGCGACCGCCCCAGTCAAACTGCCCACCATGCAGGGTCCCGGACCGGGCTGACCGGTCTCGGTTAGACGCCAGAAAAACTCAGGGTGGTATTTCAAGGGTGACTCCACCAAAGCTAGCGCCCCGGCTTCAAAGTCTCCCACCTATCCTACACAGAGTTTTCCTGGCGCCACTGCAAAGTTGCAGTAAAGGTTCATAGGGTCTTTCCGTCTGACCGCGGGTACCCCGCATCTTCACGGGGAATTCAATTTCGCTGAGCCGATACCGGAGACAGTGGGGAAGTCGTTACGCCATTCGTGCAGGTCGGAACTTACCCGACAAGGAATTTCGCTACCTTAGGACCGTTATAGTTACGGCCGCCGTTTACCGGGGCTTCGGTTCAATGCTTGCACATCTCCCCTTAACCTTCCGGCACCGGGCAGGCGTCAGACCCTATACGTCGTCTCTCGACTTCGCAGAGCCCTGTGTTTTTACTAAACAGTCGCCACCCCCTGCTCTGTGCCACCCGCCACCGGTTGCCCGGCAACAGGTCTCGCTTATCCCGAAGTTACGCGAGCAATTTGCCTAGTTCCTTCGATATCGTTCTCTCAAGCGCCTTGGTATTCTCTACCAGTCCACCTGTGTCGGTTTCGGGTACGGTCTCGTCGCCAGAGCTATTTCCTGGAACGATCCACAAGCCTGGGCAATCCGATAAGCCCAGACAAGACTTCACGTTCGTCACTTCTGGCAGGCCCAGGAATATTGACCTGGTTCCCATCGACTACGGCTTTCGCCCTCGCCTTAGGGGCCGGCTCACCCTGCGCGGATTAACCTTGCGCAGGAACCCTTGGACTTTCGGCGACAGAGTTTCTCGCTCTGTTTGTCGCTACTCATGTCAGCATTCGCACTTCCGATACCTCCACGGCGCCTCACAGCTACCGCTTCGCAGGCTTACGGAACGCTCCGCTACCGCGCACCTGTCCGATTGCTCAGACAAGCACACCCGCAGCTTCGGTACGTGGCTTTAGCCCCGTTACATCTTCGGCGCGGGATTTCTATTAGACCAGTGAGCTATTACGCTTTCTTTAAAGGATGGCTGCTTCTAAGCCAACCTCCTGGTTGTTTTGGAATTCCCACATCCTTTCCCACTTAGCCACGATTTGGGGACCTTAGCTGGCGGTCTGGGCTGTTTCCCTCTCGACGACGGACCTTAGCACCCGCCGTCTGTCTGCCGCGCTATACTCTTCGGTATTCGGAGTTTGGTTAGGTTTGGTAAGTCTTTGGGACCCCCTAGCCCATCCAGTGCTCTACCCCCGAAGGTAAACACACGACGATCTACCTAAATAGATTTCGCGGAGAACCAGCTATTTCCGAGTTTGATTGGCCTTTCACCCCTAGCCACAGCTCATCCCCGACTTTTTCAACAGGCGTGGGTTCGGCCCTCCAGTGGGTGTTACCCCACCTTCAGCCTGGCCATGGCTAGATCACTCGGTTTCGGGTCTTCTGCCCGCGACTGAACGCCCTGTTCAGACTCGCTTTCGCTCCGCCTACGCCTACCGGCTTAAGCTTGCCGCGAACAGAAACTCGCTGACCCATTATACAAAAGGTACGCCGTCACGGTACCAGCACTCGCGTGCACGACCGCTCCGACTGCTTGTAGGCATTCGGTTTCAGGTCTCTTTCACTCCCCTCGTCGGGGTGCTTTTCACCTTTCCCTCACGGTACTTGTTCACTATCGGTCACCAGGGAGTATTTAGGCTTGGAGGGTGGTCCCCCCACGTTCAGACAGGGTTTCACGTGCCCCGCCCTACTCAAGGATCCGCAGGTCTCTACGCATACGGGGCTGTCACCCGCTATGGCCGGCCTTTCCAGACCGTTCTGCTTAACTCCTACGGACCACTGGCCTGTTCCGCTTTCGCTCGTCACTACTCGCAGAATCTCGGTTGATGTCTTTTCCTCCGGGTACTGAGATATTTCAGTTCCCCGGGTTCGCCTCGCCACACTATGGATTCATGTGACGATACCCCAAAGGGGTGGGTTGCCCCATTCGGACATCCACGGATCAACGCCTGCTCGCGGCTCCCCGTGGCTTTTCGCAGCGTGCCACGTCCTTCATCGCCTCCTGGTGCCAAGGCATCCACCGAATGCCCTTCTCTCGCTCGAGATCGCAACACGCCTTTCGACGTGCCATCTACCATGCACAGAAACCATCCTCAGCGGTCACCGACCACAAAGGCGTCCCTGCTCATCGCAGAAATCACTCTTGCTCAGCACACAACAGTCGCCTCTGAACACCATTCCACCGCAGGGACGCCGAAACGTCCGGTCAGACTTTGCGATGGCAACGCCCAGAGACGCACCAGAACCTGATTCACCCTGACAAAGACCTGTCCCCGGGGTTTGACCCAAGGACCGACGCCTCCATTTGGAGACACCTCCGGCATCGCGATTCCGAAGTGAATCATCAATGCCGATTACTTTCGCTTCTCCGCGATACTCACCCGACAACCTCATACCCAATCCCCGAGGCCGGAAAT
>CAWEVM010000001.1:0-252500 GCA_963812505.1 uncultured Alphaproteobacteria bacterium | reverse complement strand
CCACATCCGCCGGCGGCCGCGGTGTCTCGCGCACAACTGCCTGCCGTTCCAGCGCCCGCTCCAGCAACCCCACCAGCGTGCTGACTGGCTCGCTCCGATGGTTGCCGATGTTCAGCACCCGAGCCGGCAATAGGCCCTCCGGTGGGCGATCCAGGCAGCCCACCACACCAGTCACGATGTCGTCGATGTAGGTGAAGTCCCGCCGTAGCGTGCCGCCTTCGTAGAGCGTTATCGGCTCGCCGGCGACGATCGCTCGCGCGAAGCTGTAGTACGCCATGTCAGGCCGACCCCACGGACCATACACCGTGAAGAAACGCAGCCCCGTCTGCGGCAAACCGTGCAGATGCGCATAGGCGTGACTGATCAGTTCGTCCGCCCGCTTGGTCGCCGCATAAACCGAGATCGGCGTATCCACCCGGTCCGCCTCGCCGAAGGGAAGGCTTGCGTTGGCGCCGTAGACCGATGACGAACTGGCATAAACGAGGTGCCGCAACTTCGGCAGCAGAAGCGCACCCTCCAGGATGACAACGTGCCCCATCACATTCGACTGAACATACGAATACGGATCTGTCAGCGAATGCCTCACACCCGCCTGCGCGGCCAGATGAACAATCGCCGCTATGTCGCTGTTCTGACGGACGAGGCCATGGATCGCCTCACGATCGGCCACGTCCGCTGCGTGAAATGTGAAGCCTGGCTTGCCATCCAGCTGCGCCAGCCGCGCCAGCTTCAGCCGCACGTCGTAGTAGGCGTTCAGGTTGTCCACGCCCAACACGCGCTCGCCCCGCGCCACCAGCGCCTCAGCGACATGATAACCAATGAAGCCCGCCACTCCAGTCAGCAGGATCGTCACAGTGGCCGCGCCACCAGACGGTCCTCCAGCAATTCCAGAACGGCGTGACCCAGCGCAATGTGACATTCCTGGACGCGCGCCGTCTCGCTATCGGGCACCAGCAATGCATGGTCGCACAGGCTCATTGCCGGCTCGCCCGGTCCGCCCAACAGGCCCACAGTCACGATGCCCATCTCGCGAGCCGCCCGCAGCGCACGGACGACGTTTGCGGAGCGACCAGACGTGGTGATGCCGAACAGCACATCGCCCCGGCGTCCCAGCCCACGCAACGGCCGTTCGAAGACGAATTCATAGCCGTAGTCGTTACCACCCGCCGTCAGCACCGCCGGGTCCAATGTCAATGCCAGCGCCGGCCAGGACGCCCGTTCCACCGACCCGCGCAGCCGGATCAACAGTTCGGTTGCCAGATGCTGGCTGTCCGCCGCTGACCCGCCATTGCCGCAAAACATAAGTTTGCCGCCACGCCGCAGGCTCACCTCGCAGGCATCCACCACGGCGACGACCACATCGGCCAGCTCGACCGCAATCCGCTGCTTGAGCTCGGCTGACCGCCGCATCATCGCCGCAAACCGGGCGATCTCATTCATTACGGATGTCTACACCAACTGCCGATCATTGCGCTACCCAGCCGCCATCGATCGACAGCGGCGTGCCGGTGATCGTCTTGGCGGCGTCCGAGCACAGAAACACCGCCAACGCGCCGATCTGCTCCGGCGTGGAGAACTGCGCCATCGGCTGCTTCTCCGTCAGGAAGCGGAACTTCTGCGTCTCCACGTCGGTGCCTTCTTGCTTCGCCCGGTCCTCAAGCTGCTTTTGCACAAGGGGCGTCAGTACCCAACCGGGACAGATCGCATTCACCGTCACGCCATGATTGGCCAGTTCGATCGCCGCCACCTTCGTCATGCCGACGACGGCATGCTTGGCCGCGACGTAGGCCACCTTTTGCGGACTTGCCACCAGCCCGTGCGCCGAGGCGATGTTGATGATGCGTCCCCAGCTCCGCCGCTTCATCCCCGGTATTGCAGCACGCATGCCGTGGAAAACCGCGGACATGTTGACGGCGATGATGGCGTCCCAGCGTTCAGTGGAAAAGTCCTCGATATCGGCGACAAACTGAATGCCGGCATTGTTCACCAGGATGTCCAGCGATCCAAGCTTCGCCTCAGTTTCCCGCACCATCGCGGCGATGTGGTCTGGCTTCGAGACGTCGGCCCCTGAATAGCCCACGCGCACGCCGTGTTCGGCAGCAAGGTCAGCCCGCAGTGTCTCGATCTGGGCGGCATCGCCGAAGCCGTTGATCATGACGTCGGCGCCGGCCGCAGCCATCGCGCGGGCGATTCCGAGCCCGATGCCGCTCGTTGCACCGGTAATCAGAGCTGCCTTGCCCTTCAAGCTCATGGCGTGCCTCCTTCCCTTGCTGGCCACGCTGAGCAAGCTTGGCAGATTTCCGCTGCGCCGCACAAATAAATCCAGCGCGGCGCCTTTTGCCTTAAGCGGATCACACCTTCCTGAATTTATGCAGCGAACGCAGATTGTCGGGGCGCGGCTGATTGGGCCAGGTCTGCGGCCAGTTGGTCCACGAAACCTCGCCGACATAGAGATCGCCGCGCGAGTCCACCGTCAGCCCGTGCGGCGCGAGAAATTCGGTCGGACCGATGCCCGGTCCCATCCCACCCAGCCGTGCGATGCGCTTGCCGGTGTGATCGACGATCGTCACCCTTGGCCCGAGATTTGGCACATTGCGGCTGACCGGCTGCACCGCGCCTAACTCGCCGATGTAGCAGATCGGGCACTTGCCGGGCGGCATGAAAAGTCCGCAGGGCCGATGCAGATTGTTCCACTGGGCCTCGTACTTGCCGTCGCCGTCGAACACCTGCACGCGATGGTTTTCGCGATCTGCGACATAGACCCAGCCATCGGCATCGCAGGTGATGTTGTGCGCGATGTTGAATTCACCCGGATCGGTGCCTGGCGCGCCCCACGACAGCAACAGCCGCCCGTTCGGCGAAAACTTGTGTACCCGCGAGTTGCCATAGCCATCGGATACATAGATATCGCCCTGAGGCGACATCGCGGTATGTGTGCAGCGGTGGAACGGCTCGCCGCTCATATACGGCGCCGGCTTGCCGGGAATGCCCAGGGTCAGCAGCACCTTCCCTTCCAGCGTGCACTGCCGCACGGTGTGATCGCCATCGTCGGTCAGCCAGATCGTGTCGTCGGGCGCCATGAACACGCCGTGTGCCCGCGGGAATACCCCCTCGCCCCACGAGCGCAGGAAGTTGCCCTCACGATCAAATACGATCATCGGATGTTCGCCGCGATTGAACACGTAGACGTTGTCGTTCTTGTCGATGCCAACCGAGCCGATCTCTTTGAACGACCAGCCTTGCGGCAGCTTCGCCCAGTCCACGACTGGTTCGTAAACGTAATCACCGTTGCCCACCGTCGCCATGGTCGTTCCCCTCTCCTCGGACCGGTTGAGTTTGTCACGAAGCCAGTATTGACGCTACTCCGCGGCGCGGCGCTCGGGAGAATCACGGAAGCGCGTGCGCAAGGTGTCCCATTCATCGGCGCCGACGCGGTTGAATGCCTCCCGCACCGTCATGTCGGTGCGCGGCACCGGATGCACAAAGTTCGCCTTCAGCTCGGCAAGCATTTCGTCGCACGCGCCGATCACCGCCTTCAGCAGCAACCCCGGCACGATCGCCAGGCGATAGCCCATCTGCTGCGCGCGCCGCAGATCGATCTCCGGTGTCTTGCCGCCGCGGACGACATTCAGCAGACATGGACCAGATACGCGCTGCGGCACCGCGGCCAATTCATCCATCGTCTGCGGCGCTTCAACGAACGCCATGTCAGCACCCGCGGCCAGCGCCGCGTTGGCCCGCGCCAGCGCCTCATCGAGACCGGCAACCGCGCGTGCGTCGGTCCGCGCGATGATCATGAAATCGCTGTCACGCCGCGCCGCCACCGCAGCGCGGATTTTGGCGATATAGTCCTCGCGCGACACGATCTCCTTGTCATCGAGATGGCCGCACTTCTTGGGCGATACCTGATCCTCAATGTGGATCGCCGCCGCTCCGCGTCCCTCGTACTCCTGCACAGTGCGGAACGCGTTCAGCTCATTGCCATAGCCGGTGTCGGCATCGGCGATCACGGGCACATCGACAGAGCGCACGATCCGCGCGGCGTTCTCCACCATCTCGCTCATCGTCAGCAGGCCGAAATCCGGATAGCCATGCGACACGGAGGTTCCCGCGCCGGTCATGTAGACGGCGGGAAATCCGGCCTGCGCCACCAGTTTTGCGGTAAGGCCATCATAGGCACCAGGTGCCACCACCATCGCCTCGGCCTTCAGCAAGGCACGCAACCGCGTCGGACCAGTCATCGCCTTCCTCCCTAACCGCATCACGCGATGGTAGGAGGCCCCAGCGAGCCTGCCTACCCTCAGAAACTCACCATATTGCCGATGACGAACCCCTGCGACTGGATGCTGTTATTCGCGCCTGAACCCACGGCACCCGAAATGAAATTGAAGTCGCTTTGCTTGAGATTCTGATACTGGTACTCCGCATATACCAGGTACCCGGGTGCCACCGCGTAGCTTGCCCCAACGTCGATCGCCTGCCCACGCCGCTGACTGATTCCAGCCAGGGCGACATTCCCCTGGAAGTCTCCCCGTTCGGCCGCAACACCCACCGTGAACGGCCCAGCGATATATTTCGTGCCCACCATATAGGCGATCTCGCTGGCGCCACCCTGCGGCGCGGGAGCCAGAACTCCGCTGATGCGTCCACCGATGATATTGCCGCCAAGGGTAAACCCGCCATAGGTCACCGCCACGCCGCCATTGCCGAAGTGCAACCCGTCATACCGGCCGGTGAATTTGCTGCCGGGAACCGCCGTCGTCCCCAGGATGGCGGACGTAGTGGCACCCGTATAGTTCGCATGACCGCTGAGCCCGTAAGCCGCATAGGCATAAACCCCCGCGCCACCAACAGTCCCCTGATAGCGTAGGGCAAACGTCATCTGATTGGTGACGCGCGCGCCATCCAGAATCCCAGGGCCAGACGACAAGGAAGGACAGCCGGAATTCGCCACCGCGCAAGGGTTGCCGGTTCCGGTGCCCGCGCCAGTAATGGAGTCGCTGAACGCATTGTTCGAGCCGCCCAACCCGAACCCATTCGATGTGTTCGGCGCGTACTGCATGCCGAAATCGAAGCCGGCGATCTGCGGCGACAGATAGACTGCCTTGGCGTAAGCGTACTCGTTGCCATCCAGTGACAGGAAGAAGAACGGCACCTGGGCGTTCGTTGGCGCCAGGCTGGCGAGATCGCTACCGTTTTGCAAATTGCCCGTCGGCAGGTACTGCAACGTCGTGACGCCGTTGTCGAACAGGCCGATGACGCCGTCCGCCTGACCGACCCGCACGATGCCCCATTTGTCGCCGGCGACATAGGTGAACGCACGCCGCACGAACAGCGTCTCCAACGAGGAGTAACCGCTGGCGCCTGAACTGCCGCTATTGCTGATCTGTCCGGTAAAGTTTTGTCGGATTTCCATCGCCGCGCCGTAGCGCAGCCCGTTCGTCGCCATCGCATCAGCGCCGAAATAGATACGCGCGTAACTATATAGTGTATCGGGCGCCAGCTTGACCGTCCCTGCGCCGTTGTTGCCGAGGATGGCGCCAAGGCTCCCCGTCGCGGGCGCCGTGGCAGATCTCGTATCCGCGTTACTCCAGAAGCTGCCGAAGCCTGCGTTCACGCGCCCGTTGATGTGGACCTCGATGGTCCCCGGGGTCGGATTGGCGACCGGTCCGGAGCGCGCTGCGGCCTGCGAGTTGTTATTGTCGTTGGAGATCGCCAGCATGGGCGCCGGCAGAGGCCACGCCGCCTGACCCTGTGTGGGGGCCCCCGGCGGGAGTGTCTGTGCTCCCGCAGCCGTTACTTTGGCAGCAAATGCTGCCGCACTCGCCAGTAGTATAATTCGCATCCCGTTAGCTTTCCCGACTGCCTCAAAGGCCCCAAATAGGAGGGCCTGATGCGATTGCTTCCGATTTACTGTGACGATTGAATGATATTGGGTGCCCTGCCCTCGCCCTTGGCTTTCCGTCCGCCCAGGTCTTGAATGGCGTTCACCACGACGAGAGGGAGCGCCGGATGTCTGATTTTCCCAAACATGTGCAGATCAACGAGGAAGGCCCGCGCGAGGGTTTCCAGTTCGAAAAGGGCCCGATCTCCACCGACCGCAAGATCGAGCTGATCGACGCGCTATCGGAAACCGGCCTGAACCACATCCAGGTGGCGTCCTTCGTCAACCCAAACCGCGTGCCAGGCTGGGCCGACGCCGATGAGGTCGTACAGCGCTACGAGCGCAAGCCTGGCGTCCACTACACGGCACTGTGGCTCAACCTGAAGGGTTTGCAGCGCGCGATGGCGACCAACCGGCTCGACATCGAAGGCTCGTTCTCGCTGACCGCGTCGCCAACCTTCCTCGCCCGCAATCAGCAGCGCTCGATGGAGGACAACATCGAGCAGGCGCACGAGACGATCAAGATGTACAAGCACCACAATATCCCGCTGAAGCGGGCCAGCATCATGGCGGCGTTCGGCTGCAACTTCGAAGGCGAGATCCCTCACGAACGTGTGCTCGACCTGATGCAACAACTGCTCGACATCGCAGCCGAGCATGGCATGCAGCCACAGGTGTTCTCGCTCGCCGACACGATGGCCTGGGCGACGCCGAAGTCGATTAAACAACTGGTTGGCAAGGCGCGCGATCGCTTCCCCGACCTGACCTTGTCGCTGCATCTGCACGACACGCGCGGCATGGGCGTCGCCAACGCGTATGCCGGTCTCGAGATGGGCGTTGCGATTTTCGACTCAACCGTCGCCGGCCTGGGTGGCTGCCCATTCGCCGCGCACAAAGGTGCCGCCGGCAATGTCTGCACCGAGGACCTGGTGTTCATGCTGGATGAAATGGGGATCGAAACCGGCATCGATCTCGACAAGCTGATCGAAGTCGCGCGTCTCGCCGAGGACATCGTGGGCCATCCCCTGCCTGGCTCGGCGAAGATGGGTGGCAGTTTGAAGGCACTCCGCGAGAAACTTCACTGACACACCCCGAGGAGCATCACATCATGTCCCTGACCAAGACCCTCGGCCAATTTGTCGCCGATCTGTCACCCAACCGGCTGCCGGAAGATGCGGTTCGCATTTCGCGTCTCGGCTTCATCGACTGCATCGGCACCATGATCGCGGGTCGTCGCGAGGATTGCGTTCGCATCATGAAGCAGGTCCTGGCGCCCGCCGACGGCCCCGCCACGCTGACCTTCGGTGCGGAGAAGAGCACCGCTCCGGAAGCCGCCTGGATCAACGGGACAGCCGCGCATGCGCTCGACTATGACGATGTCGGTTTGCGCGGCCACCCCAGCACCGTGCTGGTGCCGGCCATCCTTGCCGAGGCTGAGACCCTCGGCTCGTCCGGCGCGGATATGATTGTGGCGTATGTTGCCGGCTACGAGACCTGGGCGGAACTGTTCCGCCGCGATTCCGGCCTGCTGCATGAGAAGGGCTGGCACCCGACAGGTCTCTACGGTGCGGTCGGCGCGGCCGCGGCCTGCGCATCATTGCGTCGCCTCGATGCCGACAAGGCAGCACAGGCGATCGCCCTCGGTGCCTCGCAAAGCTCCGGCCTGATGGCGAACTTTGGCACGATGACCAAGCCGTTCCACGCTGGCAAGGCGGCGCACGCTGGCATCATGGCAGCGCGCCTCGCTGAGGCCGGCTTTACCGCCAGCACCGATGCGCTTGAACATCCGCAGGGCTTCCTGCACGCGATTTCGCCCACCGGTACCGAGGACCGCGCCAGCGAGGCGAAGCCTGGCGAGAGCTGGGCAATTCTGACCCAAGGCCTGGGCATCAAGAAATACCCGACCTGCTACTGCACGCATCGCGCGATCGACTGCATGATCGACCTGGTGAACGCGACGCCGGTAAATGCAAATGACGTTCAGAAAATCACCGTCAACATCAGCGACTATTTCGCCACGATCCTACGCAACCACCAGCCGGAGACGGGCCTCGCCGCGAAGTTCAGCATGGAGTTCGCCATGGCCAGCGGCATTGTGGCAAAGCGTGTCGGCCTGCGCGAGCTGACCGACGGATTCGTCCAGCGTCCCGACATACAGGCGCTGATGCGCAAGGTCGAAATCGTCACCACCAGCGAATACGATGCGGAACTGCCCGGCGCCGCACCGCAGGACCAGGTGACGGTGGAATTCGCCGACGGCAGCACGATCGCCGGCGAGCCGGTGAAGCGCGCCACCGGTCACGCATCGCGGCCTCTGACCGAGGCGCAGATCTACGAGAAATTCGCCGATTGCCTGGATGCGGGGGCCTCCGACATTCCGGCCGACGTCTTGTTCAAGCGCCTGTCGGCGATCCAGTCGATGTCGGCGCGGCAGATAACGGCACTGCAATAGCGCTACGAAACCGCTGTGGGCTCACGTCCACAGCGGATCGATCGGCCCTTTCCCCGTCAGCACGGCCGCGATGTTGTCCAACGCGCGGAAGCCCATCGCATTACGCGTCTCAACCGAACCGCTGCCGATGTGCGGCGACAGGATCACGTTGTCCAGTGCCGCAAAACGCATGTCGAAGTCTGGTTCGGATCGGAACACGTCGAGCCCCGCTGCGAACAACTGACCCGATGTCAGCGCAACGAGCAGTGCGTCCTCATCCACTAACCCGCCGCGCGAGACATTCACCAACACCGCCCCACGCTTCAGCTTCGCTAGTGCCTCGGCGTTCACGATCTTGTCGGTCGCCGGGCCAGCCGGCGCGTGCAGCGACAGAAATTCGCAGTGCGGCAGCATCGCGTGAAACGAAGCAAAATATTGCGCGCCGTGCTCCTGCTCGGGCGGCAACCGGTTGCGCGAGTGATACAGCACGGTCATGTCGAAGCCCCGTGCCCGCTGCGCCATCGCCTGACCGATGCGGCCCATCCCCAGAATACCGAGCGTCTTGCCGGTGACGCGAACGCCCAGCAAATCGCCCTGACCAATGCGGTAACGCCATCCGGCACGCATGAGCTTGTCGTACTCGTAGGCCCGACGTGCCGCCGCCAGCAGCATCATGAAAGCAAAATCCGCGGTGCACTCGGTCAGCACGCCGGGTGTGTTGGTCACAACCAAGCCACGAGCCTTCGCCGCCGTCACGTCGATATGGTCATAGCCGACGCTGCTTGTGGCGCCCACACGAACACTCGCCGGCAGTCGTGCGATCGCATCCGCGGTCAACGGCAGCGTATTGGTGAACATGATGGCGTCGGCACGGTGTACAGTGGCCGCCTCTATTACCTGCTCTGCCGACATGTCGTCCTTGCCGTCGACTACGAGCGCGTCGAACTCGTCCCGCGCCCGCACCACGACATCGTGCGGCATCAGAGCAGCAAGTATCAGGCGTGATGGCATCAGCGGCTCCCGATTTCGCGGCATCTTATCTCCACGCCGATGGGTTGCGAATGGGCCAGCCGCGCGTCAGGTTGGGGTCATGTCTCGCACTATCATTATCGGCGGCGGCATCGTCGGGTCCTGCACGGCATATTTCCTTGCCGCCCACGGCGAGGTTATCGTGCTGGAGAAGGACCCGACCTATCAGTTCGCGTCCACAACGCTGTCCGCCGCCTCGATCCGCACTCAGTTCTCGCTACCGCTCAATGTGCGAATGTCGCTGTTCGGCGCTGCATTTCTCGAGGCGATGGCGGAGCGCGTCGGCCTCGTCCGCCGCGCCTATCTCGTCCTGGCCGGCCCCGACGGCGAGGCAACGCTGCGGGCCAACCGAGATATGCAAATGGCCGAGGGGGCCGAAGTGGCGCTGTTAGATCCCGGCAGGCTCGCGGCGCAATTCCCGTGGCTGAACACCGAGGGCCTGGCCTGTGCCACGCTGGGCCTGAAGCACGAGGGCTGGTTCGACGCCTACAGCCTGCTGCGCTCAGTCCGCTCCGATGCAATCGAGCGTGGCGCACGCTACCGCCATGATGAAGCAGTGGCGCTCGATGTCGTTGCCGGTCGCGCCACCGCTGTGCGCACTGCGAACGGTGAGCGCATGATGGCGGACCATGTGGTGATCGCCGCCGGCCCCGCCTCCGGACGCATCGCCGCGTTCGCCGGCATTGCTTTGCCGATCGAGCCCCGCAAACGCACCGTCTTCATGATCGGCGCACCGCTGGACGGCACCGGCATGCCGCTGGTGTTCGATACGTCCGGCATGTGGATACGTCCCGAGGGCGAAGGCTTCATCTGCGGCATCTCGCCGCCGGCCGGTTCCGATCAAGACCCAAAAGGCAATTTTGATCCTGATATAGAACTGTTGGAAGACCCTCTCTGGCCGCTACTGGCCGCGCGCATTCCGGCCCTGGAGCAGCTGCGCCTACAGCGCGCGTGGGCCGGCCACTACGACATGTGCCTGCTCGACCACAACGCGGTGATCGGGCCCCTGCCCGACATTCCCAATATGATCGTCGCATCCGGGTTTTCCGGCCACGGCGTGCAGCATGGTCCGGCAACGGGTCGCGCCGTCGCCGAACTGATCCGCTTCGGCGGCTACCAGACTCTGGACCTCACGCCGCTCGGCTATGAGCGCGTGCGCGACAATCGCCCGATGTGGGAAAGCGTGGTGTACTAAGGTCACGCGCTCCAGGGGTCGACAACCGGTATTGGCAGGTCAGCAAAGTGGCGCATGTTATGAGTTGCGAGAGTTGCGCGGCTGGCAATGGCGATACCAGCGATCATCGTGTCGCGCAGGTCACCGATCCGGCCAGCATGCCTCCGTTCCGCCATCAACAGCGACGCAGCCTCTGCCCCAGAGACATCGAAGAGCACGACTCGGCCCTGGATGTCGTCTGCAACCAGACGCCTGAACTGAATCTCGAGTGATCGACGACGGCGGCTCTGCGGCAACACCTCAATGCCAGCACGTATCTCGAAAACAGTGATCGATGTCGTCCAAACTGACAGCTCGGCCTGACGGTCCAGCCACTGCCGGACGGAAGCCGGGGGCCGCTGATGCATCAGTGCCGAAATCACGTTGGTATCGAGAATGACCATTCAGTCAAAGGTGGGTGGCTCGATGGCGTACCCTCGGAGCTCCGGTATCTCCTCACCCTCCCGTAGCCCGATGCCAGCGAAACGAGCCGCAATGCGGGTTCCAAGTCCTCCCTTGAGCCTCGCCTCCTCCTTCACCGCATCGCGCAGGATGGCACGCACCTCTTCCTCCATGCTGTGCCCATGCGCCTCGGCACGACGGCGCAGCTTTGCCTTCACCTCGTCGTCCAGATTGCGCACCACAAGTTGAGCCATTGCACCTCCTGATATCACGATAGCAGATCATAGACATGCGGTGCAATCCCGCGCTTGCCACGGCACGGCCGAACGGGTTCACTGCCGCATTCGAACAATCCGCCAGGGGACTGGATGCCTTCTGCTCGACTGGCCGTAGATATCGGCGGCACCTTCACCGACCTTGCGCTCGAGCATGACGGCAGGCGCTCCACCGTCAAGGTCCTCACCACACAAGCCGCCCCGGAACAGGGCGTATTGGCCGGCGTGCGCGATATCCTGCTGACCTCTGGCGTTTCGCCCGCGGACATCGGCATCGTGATCCACGGTACTACGCTTGCCACCAATGCAGTGATCGAGCGCAAGGGCGCACGCACGGCGCTGATCACTACGCAGGGCTTTCGCGACGTGATAGCGATGGGCAACGAAAGCCGCTACGACCAGTATGACCTCAACATCGTGCTCCCCGAGCCGCTGGTGCCACGCCATCTGCGCCTCCCGGTTCCCGAACGGCTGGACAACGAAGGCAACGTGCTTCTGCCACTCGATGTCGATGCGGTTCGCGCACTGGTGCCGTCCCTGCAACGGGAGCGCGTCGAAAGCGTTGCCATTGGATTTTTCCACGCTTTCGTCAATCCGATGCACGAGCGCCGTGCGCGCGACATCCTGGCCGAGGCATTGCCCGACATTCCGATATCGCTGTCCAGCGAGGTCTCGCCGGAGATGCGCGAATGGGAGCGCTTCTCCACCACCGTCGCTAACGCCTACGTGCAGCCACTGATGGCGCGCTATCTGCGCGAACTGGCGGAAGGACTGCGCGGCAGCGGCGTTACCGGTCCCGTGTTCCTCATGCTATCGGGCGGCGGATTGACCACGATCGAGACTGCGTGCCGTTTCCCCATCCGCCTGGTGGAGAGCGGTCCCGCGGGTGGCGCTATCTTCTCCGCGACCATTGCGCGGCAATGCGGTATCGCCAATGTGCTGTCGTTCGACATGGGCGGCACCACCGCGAAGATCTGCCTGATCGATGACGGCAAGCCGCAGACCTCGCGCGCTTTCGAGATCGCACGCGTCGGGCGGTTTCGCAAAGGTTCCGGTCTGCCGCTGCGGATTCCGGTGATCGAGATGGTCGAGATTGGCGCCGGCGGCGGTTCGATCGCACATGTTGATACGATGGGCCGCATCGCGGTGGGGCCAGAAAGTGCCGGCGCCGATCCCGGGCCTGCCTGCTATGGCCGCGGCGGTACAGAACCCGCGGTGACCGACGCCAACCTCGGTACTCGGCCGCTACGACGCCGCACGCTTCGCCGGTGGCACGATGCGTCTCGATGCAGCGGCGGCCCATGACGCGCTGACTTCGCACGTCGCCAGCAAGCTTGGGCTAACTGCGGAGATGGCAGCACTCGGCGTCATCGAGATGGTGGACGAGAACATGGCCAACGCCGCGCGCGTCCATGCCATCGAGTCCGGCAAGACCTATGAGGGCCGCACGTTGATCGCCTTCGGTGGCGCCGGCCCGGTGCACGCGTGTCGCGTCGCGGAGAAGGTCGGCATCAGGCATGTGCTGGTTCCGTCGGGCGCAGGCGTTGGCAGTGCCATCGGTTTCCTGCGCGCGCCGGTGGGTTACGAGGTTGTTCGCAGTCTTTACCAGCGATTTTCCAGCTTCGACGTCCTCGCGGTGAACGCGCTTCTCGCCGACATGGAAGCCGAGGCGATGGAGGTCGTCGCACAAGGAAGCTTTGGCGCGCCGACCACGCAGAGCCGCATCGCCTATATGCGCTACGTCGGCCAGGGCCACGAAATTCCCGTCCCCCTGCCCGCTCGCCCACTCGGCGCAGACGACGTGACGCAGATACGTGATGCCTATGACAATGAATATACAAGGTTCTACGATCGCCCGGTGCCCGGTTCCGACGTCGAGATCAT
This sequence comes from uncultured Alphaproteobacteria bacterium, assembly GCA_963812505.1. Classification (GTDB taxonomy): domain Bacteria; phylum Pseudomonadota; class Alphaproteobacteria; order Acetobacterales; family Acetobacteraceae; genus JAMXLO01. The sequence goes on along the minus strand of CAWEVM010000001.1, from coordinate 239,382 downwards.
GAGCTACGCCGTTGTCGTCGCAACGGTGCCGCAGGACGATTTTGGCATGCCGGCCCCCGGCGACGCCGCCGTGTCCGCACCTGACGCAACCCGCTCGCGCACCCAGCTTGTTCGCGATACGACGACTGGCGAAGTCTCGCCATGGCGGTGCATGACCGCGTCTCGCTCCCACCTGGAGTGCAAATTGCCGGCCCGGCGATCATCGCTGAGGATGAGACCTCGACCTTGGTCAGCCGCGGATGGAGTGCCGTCGTCAACGGCCTCGGCTACATCGAACTGACGCAGGAGAACGCCTGATGGCGCACGAAACCAACGCACTTGCGCAGATCCACCGCCAGATCATGTGGAACCGCCTGATCGCGGTGGTGGAGGAGCAGGCCCAAACCATGATCCGCACCGCGTTCTCCACCACGGTGCGCGAGGCCGGCGACCTGTCCGCCGGCATCTTCGATCTACACGGTCGCATGATGGCGCAGGCGGTCACCGGCACGCCGGGTCACGTCAACTCCATGGCCGAGAGCGTCGGCCACTTCCTGCATAAATACCCAGCCGACACCATGCGCGAAGGCGATCACTACGTCACCAACGACCCCTGGCTTGGCACCGGCCATCTGCACGACCTCACCGTGGTGACTCCGGCCTTTCACAACGGCCGCATCGTCGGACTGTTCGCCAACACCGCGCACGTGATCGATGTCGGTGGTCTCGGCATGGGGCCCGAAGGCCGCTCGGTGTTCGAGGAAGGCATGTACATCCCGATCATCAAATGCTTCGATCAGGGCCACCCCAACGAGACCTTCTTCGATTTCGTGCGCGCCGGCTCGCGACTTCCTGTCGAGCTGGAAGGCGACATCTACTCGCTGTGCGCGTGCAACGACGCTGGTGTGCATCGCCTGGTCGAGATGATGGACGAATTCGAGATGGACAGCCTCGATCCGCTTGCCCAGTTCGTCTTCGACAGCTCCCATCGCGCCACGCTGGCCGAAATCGCCCGTCTGCCACCGGGTACGTATCACGCCGAGATCCGGTCCGACGGCTACGAAGAACCGGTCACGCTGAGGGCGGCGATGACCATTCTCGATGACGGCATCGAGGTCGATTACGCCGGCACATCCGGCCTCGCCTCGCGCGGCATCAATGTGCCGCCCGCCTATTGCCGCGCCTATTCCTGCTTCGGCATCAAGTGCGTGGTTGCGCCGGAGATTCCCAACAACTGGGCAAGTCTTGCACCGTTTCGCATGAAGATCCCCGAGGGCTGCATCCTCAATGCGCCACATCCCTATCCCGTGTCGGTGCGCCACGTGATCGGCCACCTGCTGCCAGACCTGATGATGGGCTGCCTGCATCAGGCGGTACCAGAACGCGTCATGGCAGAGGGCGCATCGGCGCTTTGGAACATGCCGTTGCGCGGCGGCTCGTCGGTGTCGGGCCAGGCGCGCGGCAATCGTCCCGTGGTTCCGGACTTCGAGATCATCACCTTCAACTCTGGCGGCACCGGGGGGCGTCCGATGCAGGATGGATTGAACGCCACGGCCTTCCCCTCCGGCGTCCGAACGATGCCAGTCGAGGCCACCGAGAACGTGGCACCCGTGGTGTTCTGGGTGAAGGAACTGCGCCCCGATTCCGGTGGCGCCGGCCGCACACGTGGAGGCACCGGCCAGACCATGGAGGTCGCCGCCAAAGGCGATCTGGAATTCGCGGTGAACGCCACGTTCGATCGCGTCGCCAACCCACCGAGAGGCCGCGAAGGCGGCATGGACGGTGCCGCCGGCGTGGTGGCGCTGAAGTCGGGAGCGAAGCTGCGCACCAAGGGCTTCCAGGTGATCCCAGACGGCGACCGTTTGATCCTGAAACTGCCGGGCGGCGCCGGCATGGGCGATCCCACCGCCCGCGACCCGGCGCTGGTGGCGCGAGATGTGCGCGACGGGCTGGTATCAGTGGAGAACGCCCGCGCGCTTTACCAAGTTGTTGTCACGCCCGACGGCACACTCGACGCCGCCGCCACAGCTGCCATTGCGAGGAGCAGAGCGACGCAGCAATCTCGCTCACGTTGAGGGCAAATCCTCGATCCTTGCGTATCAGCCTTGCGCCGCACCCTCCGGAAACACCAGCGGCACTGCGGCCTGCGGGGACAGCAACCAGAACGTGAAGCTCTCCTCGATATAAAGACGCACGGACTCCGAATTATGATCGAGATAGCCGACCGAGAAATCCTGCCCCACCGTCATCTCGAAATCCTCGCCGCGCATCGACAGAACGACCGCGCCCTCTAGCCCGGGCGCCCAGACGATCGGTCCATCGATCAGCCGCCGCACGTGCTGCAGCACAGGATAACCATCGTCGGTCGCCTCGGTCAGCTCCGCGTAGCAACGCTCGCTCAGAGCGATGGCAAACGGGCCGCCAACCCCCGCATCGCGCAACCGGTTCAGCGCGTTCGTCACCAGCGCCGGATAGTCGGTCGTGGCCCCGCTGATCTGCACCGATGAGTTGGCGCTTTCACAGATGCCGCGGATTCCGGCGGCCGCATAGCCATGAAAAACCGCCCGGTCCTCAGCGATTGCGATCTCGCGCGCAGCGTCGATGATCGGATCGGTGTCGAAGTCCTTTGCCCCGCGATCGAGCGCACTCAGCTCTGAGCGCCGCAATTCGAACGGCACGCGTAGCTCAACCAGCGGCAGCACCTCGCGCAGTCGCGTCTCGACGCTGGTGCGCGCGGGTGGCTCCGCGGTCTTGCTGCGACCGATGCCGACCGCTGATGCCTGCCACCCCAATGGTCCCACGAAATCCACCAGCTTCCGTGCGGCCAGGGTGGTCTTCAGCGTCCGCTTCGCCTCGTTCTCGATCTCCTGCCATCCGGCTTCGGAAATCGGGGCCAGTTCGCGGAACAGATGATTCATCGATCAGCCCTTCAGACTGCCAATCGAGAGACCACCGGCAGCGGCACCGGCGCCGCCGCCCGCGCCAGCCTCACGGATGGGACCCTGACTGAACAGATAGGTTCGCATGTGGCCGTCGAACTCCGCGTCATTCCGCCGCAGCCATTCCAGCAGCATCGACGCGTGCTCCTTTTCCTCGTTGCGGTTATGCGCGAGAACCGCCTGCAGCTCGGCATTTGCGCTGGCCTTGATCCGCTGATCGTACCAATCGATCGCTTCCAGCTCTTCCATGATGGTCGATATCGCACGGTGCCTGTCCAGAATGTCCTGTCCGAGCACATCGCGGTCCTCGTGCAACGTTTCGCCCGCCATCGCCAAACCTCGCTGCCGTTCTTTGTCTAAAGATACCGTTGCGATCGTTCGCTCAAAAGGTGCGGCACGCGAACGTGACGCGTTGCAATGGAAGGTCAGCCATGCTGCCCTATGAAGGTCGGCTCCGGCTCCGGCATTCGCCTGCACGGCTACGCGCGTTCAACGTTGCCATGGCACTTCTGCTTGTCGCCTCGCTGGTGCCGGTGTTGATTGAAGGCTGACCGGAGGGAGCATGCACCATGAAGATCACCCGTATCGATGCATTCCAGGTGCGCTGGACACCGGACGAAAAGCCCACGCAGCACAGCGCCTTCGTGCGCATCCACACCGATGACGGCATCGACGGCATCAGCGAAGCGTCCCCGATGCAGGGTGGCCTCGCCTCGCTGGGCATCATTCGTCACGACCTCGCACCGGCGCTGATCGGCAAGGACCCGCTGGACCACGCCGTGTTGCTCGACACGCTGCTCCACACCTGCGTCAAGCTCGGGCCCGAGGGCGCGTTGACCGGCGCGCTGGCCGCGCTCGACATCGCGATGTGGGACATCAAGGGCAAGTTGACCGGCCTGCCGATCTACAAGCTGCTGGGCGGTGCGTGGCGCACGGCGTTGCCATTCTATGCCTCGATCGGCGGCAACGGCGATCGCAGCCTGGACGATGTGCTGCGCGTCGTGGAGGCGCGGCTGAAGGACAAGCCAGCGGCGATCAAGATCCGCTTCGACAATCCTCGCACGCTGCTGGATCGCGACATTCCCGGTGACATCGCCAAGGCGCGGGCGGTGCGCAAACTGGTCGGCGATGACTTCCCGCTAGCGTTCGACGCCAACAATGGCTTCACCACCGGCGGCGCCATCCGAGTCGGTCGCGTCTTGGAGGAACTCGGCTATTGGTGGTTCGAGGAGCCGGTGCAGCATTATCACGTCAAGGCGATGGGCGAGGTCGCACGTGCGCTGGACATAACCGTGTCAGCCGGTGAGCAGACCTACACCCTAGCAGCACTCGCAGAGCTGATTGATGCCGGCGTCCGCATGGTGCAGCCCGACATCGTCAAGATGGGCGGCATAACCGGTCTGGTACGTTGTGCGGCGCTCGCGCACGCCCATGGCGTCGAGCTGGTCTCTCACCAGACGCAGCCGATGATCGGCCACATGGCCAACATGCACGTCGTGGCGGCCCAGTTGCAGGCAAGCAAACCGATCGAATGGAATGACCCGTCCACGCGAACGCATGCTGTATTCGAGAACCCACCGAAGCCGATCGACGGAATGTTCCACTTGCCTGACGGGCCGGGACTGGGGCTTCGCATCAATGAACCCGAATTGGCCCAGCGCATTGTGACATCGTAACGCCCTGTCATCGCGAAAAGCGTAGCGACGAAGCAATCCCGTTCAAGCATACGCGCTCAGGAACCCCGCACGGAAGGCTCGCCCACCGCCGCCGAGTGCGTGTGACGATCGGCGCTTACGTATCGACGCCGTAGTCGCTCCGCGCCACCTCGCGAGATACATATCCCAGCCGCACGTCGCGTCGCACCGCCTCAGGATCGCGCTCGTTCGCTGGTCCCATGCCGCCACCGCCTGGCATCTCCACGACCAGCCGATCGCCCGACGGCACCACCGCAAGACCCTTGGGTTTCAGCTCGGTCCCCGACTTGAGCGACAGCCGGCCATTTTGGCCCGCTCCACCGCCATGCCGCCCGCGTGCCGGATACTTCACCCGCTCGAAACGTGCGAAGATGCCGAACGCGGCATCCTCCCGCGATCCAATCTCCATCACCTGCCCCAGCCCGCCGCGCTGACGCCCGACGCCGCCGGAATCCTGTCGCAGCTCCTTGCGCCATATCACCAACGGCGTAATGGCCTCGGTAGCCTCGACCGGCACGTTGCGTACACCGGATGGAAACGGCGTCGCCGACAGCCCGTCCTGTTTCGGCCGTGCACCCGCGCCACCCGAGTGAAAACTGTTCACCATGAACGGCGTGCCTGTGGCGCGACCGATTCCAGTCAGCCCATGCCCCGCGATAAGATTGAGTGTCCATAGATTGGAAGTCCCCTCCGCCGGCACGCGTCCCGGCAGCGCCTGGTCGAGACAGCCATACACCACGTCGGGCAGCATGTGCCCCATCACCGAACGCGCATAAACGGCAGCCGGATGGACCGCGCTAAGGATCGTTCCCTCCGGCGCTGTGACGCGCACCGCATCCAGCGTCCCCGTGTTGTTCGGTATGTGTGGCGCCACCACACAGTTGACACCGAACGTTGTATATGCCTCTGTATAGCACAGCGGGCAGTTGATCGCGTACGATGACATGCCCGACGTGCCGGTATAATCCACGTGAATTGTGTTGCCGCCGATGGTCAGGGTGCCGACCAGATCGATCGGCGCCTCGTACCCATCAATGCGCATCGACGCCACCCAGGTGCCCTGCGGCAACCTGCCGATCGCCTCTGCCATGCCTTGCCGGCTGCGGTTGATGATCGCCTCGCCGAGCATATCCAGATCGCGCAGAGTAAACTCGTGCATCATCGCGACGAGCCGCCGGCTCCCAATTTCGTTGCACGCGATCAGCGCGTAGACGTCGCCAATCACCTGCACCGGCTCTCGCACATTGGAGCGGATCATCGCCAGCAGGTCCTCATTCATCTCGCCCGCGCGCGCGAGTCGCAGCAGCGGGATGAACAGGCCTTCGTGATAGATCTGCCGACCCTCCGGGGTTTGCCCGACGCCGCCCATGTCGACCAGATGCGTTGTGCAGGCGAACAATGCCACGATGCGTCCGTCCATGAAGGTCGGCGACACGACCACGAGATCGTAGAGGTGACCGGTGCCCTTCCACGGGTCGTTGGTGATATAGACATCGCCGTCCTTCATCTGCCCAATGGGAAACACCTCCAGAAAATGCCCGACCGAACGCGCCATGGTATTGATGTGACCTGGCGTACCGGTGACCGCCTGCGCCAGCATCCTCCCCGCCAGATCGAACACGCCCGCCGAGATGTCGCCGGCCTCGCGTGCCGATGTACTGAATGCCGTGCGAACCAATGTCTGCGCCTGTTCCTCCACCACAGAGAGCAGGCGGTTCCACATGATCTGCAGCTCGATCTCCGAAATGCAATTCACGCCTCAATCTCCTCGATCACTATGTCAGAGGCAGCACCAATGTGCGCCACATAACCACTCGGCACGATGGTTGACGTGCCGTCCTCGACGATGACAGCAGGTCCGGGTACGCGGGCTCCCACAAGCAATGCCCCACGTGCGAATAGCAACGCATCGACTGCTTCGCCGCTGATCGGCTCGACGATGCGACACCGTCCGATCGGCGCTGCAGCACCTGCATCCGCCGGCACCATCAGCCGCTCGGGCAGGTCATACGGCTCCGCAAGCGACAGTGTCCAGGTCACGGCTTCGACTTCCAGTCGAGGAATCACGCGGCCATAGACGCGGGCATACGTCCTGTCGAACGCTGCACGCAGAGCGTCAGGATCCAGCGGGCCGTCGGGCAGCAGCACTGCAACCTCGTGACCCTGCCCGCGGTAGCGCATGAACCCCGTACGCGTTTCGATCAACGCTCCCTGTGGCACGCCGAGCCGCACCACCGCTTCGGCTTCGGCGCGCATATCGGCGAACAGCGCATCGATCGTCGTCTGCTCCAGGGAATCGAGCCGCACCAGCAGTGTGCGTACAACTTCATAGGCGATTGGCGCACCGAGAAAGCCGAGTGCCGAACCCACGCCGGCGTCCGGCGGCACCACGACGCGACGAATGCCCAGCTTCTGGGCCAACCGGACGGCGTGCAGCGGTGCGGCACCACCAAATGCGATCAGCGTGCGACCCGAGGTCTCCTTGCCATTCTCCACCGCATGCACGCGTGCCGCACTCGCCATGGTCTCGTCGACGATTTCGGCGATACCGCGTGCCGCTTCCTGCACAGGCATCGACAGCGGCGCGGCGACAGTCTCGGTCACCGCCTGGAGTGCCCGCGCGGGATCCAACGCGATCTTGCCACCGGCAAAGCGTGTCAGATCGATGCGGCCCAGCACCACATCGGCATCCGTCACCGTTGGCAGATTGCCGCCGCGCGCATAGCATGCCGGGCCCGGATCAGCACCCGCACTGTCAGGCCCGACAACAATACGCCGCAGCAGGTCAACACGTGCGATCGAACCACCGCCGGCGCCGATTTCTACCATGTCGATGACAGGGATACGCACCGGAAAGCCGCTACCCTTGGCAAATCGATAGGCACGCGCTACTTCGAAGTGCCGTGACTGCTGTGGAGTATAATCGTCGATCAGCGTTATCTTTGCAGTCGTCCCACCCATGTCGAACGAAATCGCCTGATCATAACCGCCGCGAGCCGCAACATGTCGCGCCAGAATGGCGCCACCAGCCGGTCCGCTCTCCACCAGACGCACCGGAAAGCGGCGCGCGGTCTCCACAGTGCAGATGCCACCGGAGGACATCATCAGCAACAAAGGACATGTTGCACCGATGCGGCGCAATCCGTCCTGCATCCGCTCGAGATAGCGATCCATCATCGGCAGCACATAAGCGTTGGCCACCACCGTCGAGGTCCGCTCGTACTCGCGGATCTCGCGGCATACTTCCGACGAAATGCTGATCGCCAGATGCGGCAGCGCGCGCGACATCACGTCGCGCGCACGTTCCTCATGCGCGGGGTTTATGTAGGAGTGGAGAAAGCTGATGGCCAACGCCTCGATATCATATTGCCGAATGGTCGCCGCCAGACGTTCCAGCACAACCTCATCCAGCGCGAGCAGCATAGATCCATCAGCAGCAAGGCGTTCCGGCACCTGTAGCCGCAGATCTCGTGAAACCAGCGGCTCCGGCCGATCCATATACAGGTCGTACTGCTCGAAACGGTGCTCGTAGGCAATCTCCAGCGAGTCGCGAAATCCGTCAGTCGTGATCAGCGCGGTTCGCGCACCTTTGCGCTCGATCAAAGCATTGGTGGCGAGCGTCGTGCCGTGGATCACCAGATCAAGCGACGCTGCGCCGATGCCCGCCTCACGCAGGATCGTCTGTGTGCCATCGATCACCGCCTCGTCCGGCGCGGCGTGCGTGGTCAGCAGCTTCGCGGAAAGCGTGCGGTCGGGCAGATCCAGCACGAGGTCGGTGAACGTTCCGCCGATATCGACGGCCAGTCGAGTGCGAACGCCGCGTCGTTGCGTCATCGCGTCGCGCCGTGCGTGGCTTCTCTCTGCGCCGCGGTGAGACAGCGCTGCACCAGGATTTCGTTTGCTTCGATCAGCTCGCGGAAGCGCCGCGTCTTCGTGGCCATCTGCCCATCCTCTGCACGATCGACGCAATCGTAAGGCGCACGCACGTCAGCGCCTACCATCAACTGGTCAGTTGACTATCAACAATACTGTTGATAATAGGCGCCCATGTGTGCCGCGCTGTGCACCGTCGAGCAGGAGGCGAATATCGAGGAGGCGTTGCTGGACAGCGTCTTCTTCGCCCTGTCCAATCCTGTGCGTCGCGCCATCCTGCTGCGGCTCGGCGAGGAGTTACTGCTGGTATCGGAATTGGCGGCACCGTTCGATATCTCGTTGCAGGCGGTGTCCCGCCACATCCAGGTCTTGGTGCGCGCCGGACTGGTGCGGCAGGAACGCTCGGGACGGGTCAGCCGCTGCAGCTTCGATGCCGCGTCAATACTCACTGCCGCGATCTGGCTCAATCGATACAGCAAACATTGGCAGCAGCAGTTTGACATGCTCGCTGCTTCGATCCTGGAGATCGACGAACCACAGAAGCGCACCTGTGCCCGAAGGGAGGGCCGGCTGGCACGCAAAGTTCGACTATCGCTGACTAAGCGACGCCGGTAAGGCCCTGAGCGATCCCGGATGCCAGGAGCGCGTGTGCCTGGGCGGTCGGATGCAGACCGTCGAAGAACAGATATTGACTTTGCGCGGCGCCACTCGCGGCAAGTGTCCCGCTGCTGGAACTGGTAAGGCCGCCACTCCAGAGCGGATCGGTCACGTTTGTGAAGCCATAGGCACCAGGATTGGCAATCGCCTGGTCGATTACCGAGAAGGTGTTCACCAGATCGATCTTCAGCGCACCGGACGCCTCCAAGGGCTGTAGCGCCGTCGCAAGTTCGCTGTCATACAGTGAAGCAAGTGACGTCGCGGACTGTGCCACGGCCGGCCCGCGTGCCGTCTCGTACGGGGTCTTGCCGAGATCGGGCACATTGAGCACAAGCATGTTCTGCGCGCCGTGCGCTGCCATCCCGCTGATCACCGACACCTCATTCTCCACCGCCGCACCCACGTCGGCCTGCTGCTGTGCCGGGGTCAACGAGCTGTTGTTGGTGATATCGAGCACGTCATTCGAACCAATCCAAACGGCATAGAGTGCGCCAGGCTGTGGCGACTGAACCTGAGTCAGGAACTGGCCATATTGCGATGCAAAATCGGTCGGATTGAGCGTGTGTGTCGGCGTCTGTCCGGTCTCCGCGCCGCCGTAAGCAAAATCAGTGCCTCCAGCAAGGCTCGGTTGCAGTGCAGGCAGGTGAAGCGACTGAGCAAGGTCCTGCGCCCACACCGGACCATTGCTGAAGCTACGGTCCGCGTACGGCGGCGCTACTGGTACCTGCCCAAGCGTGGCAAGCGACACATTCCCGGTATCGGACAAGCTGTCGCCGAAGACATACATTGCAGGGTAGGGCGCACCTGGCGCGGCCACTATGGGAGCGACCGGTGCTGCGGATGTCAGCGCCGCCGCAACGTCCGCGCCGATGAAACTGAGCGTGGAGGGTTGGCTCAACGTGTTCGTATTGATTGGCGCTGAGCCAAGCGCGCCAGGCACGTTGCCGAGGTCGTCGAGTAAATTCTGTAGCGTGGCCATGCCATTCCCTTCGGATGCCGTCACGCTGTCCGAAAGTGTCCGCCGCCCGCTCGGTTTCCTTCACCTTCCCGTGACTGCCCAAGAGCGGCTTAGCGCTTCTTCTTCCCTCCCTTTGCTTTGCCCCCGTCCCCGGCCTCGGCGGCCACTTTGCGATAGAACGTAGCCCGCTCGATCGATCCCTTCACAATAAAGCTGTGATCGTTGCCCGAGGTAATGAAGCGCGAGCCCATCGCGATATAGCGCCGCGCATCCTCGTCGTCGTTGATCCCGCCCACACCCAGTGCTTTGCCGTGCTTGCGGCAGGCGTCGCCGACCTTCTCGCAGGCCTCGATCAACTTTTGATGGCCCATCTGCCCTGGAATGCCCATTTCTGATGTCAGGTCAAAACTGCCGATCAACAGCACGTCGATGCCTTCCACCGAGGCGATATCGTCCGCGTTCTTCACACCCTCGGGGCTCTCGATCATCACCACCGTCAGCACCTCGTCGTTGATCGCCTTCTGTGCCTCAGACACGTGCGGTGCCATATAGCTGTAGATCGGCGGAGGGCCGCCCCAGCTTCGGTGCCCCATTGGCGGATAGTGGAATGCATCTGCAATACGTTGCGCCTGCTTCTTGGTATCGACATGCGGCACCACGATGCCCAGCGCGCCGTTGTCCAGCAGACGCGTCGCCTCATCGATCGCGCCGGCACAGACGCGCACAATCGGAGCGATGCCAGCGGCCAGCGAAGCGATGCAGATCTGCGTCGCCTCCTGCACAGTGAACGCCCCGTGTTCCATGTCCATGAACAGATAGTCATGCTGTGCGGCGCCAGCCAGCATCGGCGCCGCGCTGCTCCGCAGATGGTGCAGGCCAAAGCCCAGGGCAATATCGCCCTCCCTCAGCTTCCGCTTCGCAACATTGTGCACGATCGCCATGACGTCTCCCATCTGTTGGCCTGTTTGATCTGCTTGCCCTGCCCCCTACACCGCGCGAGGCAAGCCCGCGAAGAATCCGCTGCGTGCGCTTGCGCCCATCATGATGTAGCTGTGATCCGATCCGGTCAGCACGAATCGTGCGCCCATGCCGACATAGCGCGACGCATTCTCCTCATCGTATACACCGCCCATGCCGAGTATCTTGCCGTGCTTCGTGCACGCGGCGCCCACGGCCTTGTATGCGTCGATCACCTTCTGATGGCCCATTTGGCCCGCAATCCCCAGTTCGGACGACAAATCGGACGTGCCGATGAACAGCACATCGATACCCTCCACCGCCGCGATGTCCGTTGCGTTCTTCACCGCCTCCGGGCTTTCGATCATCACCACGGTCAGTATCGCATCGTTGATCGCCTTCTGAGCCTCCGCCATAGGCGGCGGCTGAAAACCATAGACCGCAGGTGGACCACCCCAGCTTCGCCGACCCAGCGGCGGATAGCGGAACGCCTCGGCGATGCGTCGTGCTTCCGCTACCGTATCAACGTGCGGCATGACGATGCCCAGCGCGCCATTGTCCAGCGCGCGCGTCGCCTCATCGATTGCATTGGCGCATACGCGTACCAGCGGCGTGACCCCGATTGGCAAAGAGGCCATGCAAAGCTGGGCAATCTCGCTTACCGAAAATGCCCCGTGCTCGTTGTCCAGGAACAGCCAATGATGACCTGTGGCCGCGGCAATCGCCGGCGCGGATATGCTGCGCAGGTGATGCACGCCAAAACCCAGCGCCACCTCGCCCGCCCGCATCTTGCGCTTCGCGTTGTTCGGCATCAGCGGCATCGTTCACCCTCCCAAAAGTATGGAGGGAGCGCAGCACGTGACCAATTGCCGGTCAATCGGCCGCAACGACCGCGGGCCTGTTCTCCACCAGCGCCATCAGGTTCTCCAGCCGATCTGCCTCCGCCGCAGGCTTATCGGTTCGGATGCGCGCGATACGGGGAAACCGCAGCGCCACACCGGACTTGTGGCGATTGGACAGCTGCGCCGCGTCAAATGCCACTTCCAGCACCAGTGACTTTTCCACCTCGCGCACCGGTCCGAACCGCGCCACTGTGTGGTTGCGGATCCAGCGATCGAGGAACGCCAACTCCTGATCGGTGAAACCGAAATAGGCCTTACCCACCGGCACCAGCTCATCATCGCGCCACACGCCGAACGTGTAGTCGGAATAGTAACTGCTGCGCTTGCCATGACCCCTCTGCGCGTACATCAACACCGCGTCGATGCTCAACGGATCACGCTTCCATTTCCACCACAGACCCCTCACCCGCCCCGGAACGTAGGCGGCATCGCCGCGCTTCAGCATCAGCCCTTCGATCGAGGCAGCGCGCGCACCATCCCGCAACACCATCAGTTCATCGAGCGAGGAGAACCGGATCAGTTCCGATAGATCCATCCGTGCCGGGCGCGTTCGCGCGTACCACGTCTCCAGCCGCGCTCGCCGTACATCGAACGAGAGCGGACGCACGTCCTCGGCCGCCTCGAACAGCAGATCGTACAGCCGGATACCCGCGGGATACTCCGCGATTATGCGCGGACTGACGACCTTGCGGTTCAACCGCTGTTGCAAGTGCGCGAACGGCGCAGCCTGTCCATCGCGGACAACCAGCAGTTCGCCATCCAGCACAGCATGGAAATCCATCGCCTCGACAATTTCCGGAAACGCACCAGAGATGTCCTCCGCGCCGCGCGAATAGAGTCGTCTGCCACCTTCGGTCGCGACGAGCTGTACGCGAATGCCATCCCATTTCCACTCGGCGCGCCAGTCAGCCGGCTGCATGCCAACGAGGTCCCCTGCCTCCAGCGGATGTGCCAGCATCGGCGGACGAAACACCGGCGCCTGCGCCGGATCGGGTCGCGGAGCGCGCTTCTCGAGCCACGCGAAGAGCGACAGATAGGGCGGTGCCAGGCCGTGCCACACCTCCTCCACATCGTCAGCCTCGACGCCGCCGATTTCGGCCAGTGCGACCTTCGCCAGCCGCGCTGAGACACCGACGCGCAAACCACCGGTAATCAGCTTAAGCAATGCCAGCCGCACCGATGCGTCCGACGCATCGAGCCAACCGGCGACAATGTCCGGTAGCGCGATCTTGGGCGCACTCTCCAACGTCTCCACCACCTGCGCGAGACGTGGCGGGGCCGTGTTCGTTCGCGGGGCAGGCCACATCAACGCGACGGTCTCGGCCAGATCGCCAACGTAGTCGTATGACCAAGCGAACAGCACCGGATCGGTGCGCGCCACGGCAAGCTCGCGAATCAGGCCCGGCTTGGCGGTAGTGAATGACAGCTCGCCGGTGATCGCCGCCAGTCCGACGCCGCGATCCGGGTCCGGCTGCGTCGAAAAATAACGGCGCAGCAGCGCGATCTTGGCGTTGCGCGACGGCGTGAAGACCAGGCGCTCAAGCAGTTCAGCGAAGGCGATCATGGTCATGCATGTTGGCGCGAGGTGCGCATTATGCCAGCGTGACTACCAAATATTGCAGGCTGTCACGGGAGGAAATGATGCATGGCCGTCGGCTGCCCCGAGCCTCGCTTGCCGCGACGCTGCCCCTTGCCACATTGGGCCATTGGTATGGAGCAGTATCTCTGAGGCGCGTCCCAAACTTGTCGATCTCGCGGAATACGGCAGCGGACATTATCGTCGAAGCGCGAGCTGCTCCGGCATTGTCATCGCGAGAAGCGCAACGACAAGCAATTTCGTGGCACGACTTATAACGCCTCGCCCACGAGCGGCACCACCTCCGAGGCGAATCGTTGGAGGCGCGCGATGCTTTCGGCGATGGACTCGCCACGGAAGTCGAGGATCAGTTCGTGCACACCGATGGCGGCGAAGGAACGGATGTCGCCGGCGACATCGTCAGGACTGCCCGAAAAACTTCTGCGGGAGCCGTCGCGATCTGGGATTGCGCTGTCATACAGCGGCGCCTTGTAGGAGATGGTAAGCGCCGAAAAATCACGCCCCTCGGCTTCGGTCAGGCGTTTCAGCGTATCCAGATGCGCCCGCATCTCCTGCGGCGGAAGCGGCGAGGAGGCGATGGCGCCGACCGGATGCCAACCGTCGCCATGCCGTGCGGTTCGACGCAATGCGGCGCGGGAGTGACCGCCGATCCAGATCGGTGGATGCGGCTTCTGCAACGGGAATGGCTCTGCGCGAATGTTGGAATATTTGTAGTGCTGCCCGGTGAAGCTGGCGGGCGATTGGCTCCAGAGCTGTTTGAAGATGGCGATCCATTCATCCGTAACGGCACCGCGTCGGTTGAAATCAGGGCTGTCCAGAGCTTCGAACTCCTCTTTCAACCAGCCCACGCCGACACCCAGAGTCACGCGACCGCAGGACAGCACATCGAGGGATGCCACCATCTTCGCGGTCAGTACCGGGTTGCGGTAAGGCAACACCAGCACGGAAGTGACGAGGCGCAACCTCTCGGTCGCACCCGCCACCACGCCAAGAATTGAGAAGGTTTCCAAAGCGTCGCCGCCACCTGGATGCCGGCGATCCACCGTGTACGGATAGATTGACTCACTTTCCGTTGGGAACACGATGTGGTCCGCGATCATCGCAGAGTGCAGGCCGAGACGCTCGCCTTCACGTGCCAGGGCGAGTATGCCCTCGCGCGTGGCGGTAGGACCGCGGGTAGGGAGATAGAAGCCGAAGCGCATTTCGCGGGGGCTCCGGCTGCTACTCCGCCGCCATCATCCGCAGTTCCTCCGCGGCCGATCGGATCGGCAGGCCCTCGATGGACCGGGACGGCTGACCATCGACGCCGACCAGCGGTTCGCCCACCAGAGTGATCCGATAAAGCTGACGGTCGAAATCAAATTGAAAAATATCCCGCGGCGCCAGGTGCGCGGTCGAGCGATTGTCCCAAAAAGCGATGTCACCTGGGTTCCACTTGAAGCGCACCGTGTATTCGGGGCGCACGGCATGTTCCCACAGGATCTCGAGGATCTTGGCACTCTCCCGCGGAGTGAAACCGATGAGGGACTTCAGGAAGGACGGGCTGGCGAACAGCACCCGCTCGCCGGTCTCCGCGTGCACCGTCACAAGCGGATGCTCGCTCTTCAAAGCGCGACGTTTGACGCGCTCATTGTATTCGCTCCCCGCTTTGGCATCGGCGCGCGGCTCAAAGGCGTGAATGCCGCGCAGTCCGTCCACAAAGGCGCGCATCGGTTCCGATAGACCGGCATAGGCGGCGACGAGATTGGTCCAGAACGTATCGCCGCCATAGGGCGGGATCGTCACGCCTCGCAGGATAGAGGCGCACGGCGGATTAACGGCCGCCGTGACGTCGGTATGCCAGCCGAACCAGGGCGTGACCATCATCGCTTCATATTTCGAGTTCGCTGTCCGGTTCTTGGCCACCGAGTAGATCTCAGGGTGGCCCTCGACATGCCCGAACACCGCGTGACCGATCGTCGGCTCGCCGAACTGGCGCGCCATGGCGACGTGCTGTGCGTGATCAAGATTTTGGTCGCGGAAGAAAACGACCTTCCACTTCAGGAAAGCCTCCCGCACGGCCTTCGATTGCTCCGGCAGCAGTGGCTGCGTGAGATCAACGCCTCTGATCTCGGCGCCGATGTGAAGGGTCAGGGGAACGACTTCGACCATTTGCACCCTCGATCGTCTGTTCTGCTGGACCGTGATCCGCCATACAAAGACTGTCAATTTCGTTCGGCAGAGGGGAGACTTGCGGTGGGTCGGCAGATCGAAGAGTTGGCGGCATTTGTCGCGGCGACGCAATGGGAGGATGTCCCTTCATCGGTGCAGCATCATACCAAGCTCGTGCTGCTCGATACGCTCGGCGTGATACTCGCCGGCGCAGAACGGCCTGAGGTTCGCGACCTGCGTGAACGGCTTGCCGCCGGCAGCGGTGCCACGGTCTATGCCCGTGGCTGGCCGACACATGATCCGCGCACCGCCGCGCTGCTGAATGGTATTGCCGGGCGGTCGATCGAACTTTGCGAGGGCCTGCGGCTCGTCTCGGGCCAAGCCGCCATGCAGGTGCTTCCGGGCGTGCTGGCAGTTGGCGAACAGGCGCGAAGCACCGGCCGCGAAATGCTGATGGCGCTGCTACTTGGCTACGACGTTGCGGCGCGTCTCGCCGGTGGCTTCACACCACGGCCCCTGGCGCATCAGAACGGACAGGTGTCGCTGTTGGCTGCCGCCGCAGCGGGGGCACGCCTGCGCGGCCTCGATGCGGCGGGGATCGGTCGCGCGATGCGCATTGACACGACGCTGCTGCTGACGCCCAGCTATACCAACGCGGTGGCCGGCGCGACCGCGCTGAACGTCGCCGGTGGAATGAGCGGCTTTGCCGCAGCGCTGGCGCCCGAACTGGCGCTTGCCGGCTTCGAGGCCGAGGACGATGCGATCGAACAGGCACTGGGGGAGCTGGTCGGCAGCGGTTTCAGCTCCGAGGGGCTATTGGACGATCTCGGCTCGACGTGGCAGATCACGCGTAACTATTTTCGCTTATACGCATGTTGCAATCCGATCCACCCAGCGCTGGATTGCCTGCAACAGGCTCTGGCCGAGTTGCGACCGCGCCCGGAGGAAATCGCTCAAATCGATATCATCACCTACCGATTTGCCTCTGTCATGCGCAATCCTGACCCGCCGAATTTCTTTGCGTCGAAATACTCGCTGCCTCATGCCGCCGCCGCGATGGTGGTGCGGGGGCATGCGGGACACGGAGCACTCAATGATACCGCGTTGCACGATCCTGCCATCGTGGCGCTGCGCCATCGTGTCTCGGTCGCCGAGGGCCCCGCGATGAGCGAGTTGGCGCCACGCCTTCGGCCAGCCCGTGTCACGGTGGTTCTCAATGACGGCCGCAGCGCGACCCATGCCTGCACCAGCCATCGAGGCGATTTTCAGCAGCCGTTTGCCGAGACTGAGCTGCGCGGCAAGTTTCGTGAGCTCGCCGGGACGGTGCTGACCCCGGATGGGGTGATGCTGGTCGAACAGGCGGTCGATCGCTGCGAGAGCTGGGAGAGTGCCGACGTGCTGACGACGCTGTGCCGCGGCAATGGACGTTCATGACCCAGCTCATGTCATTGGAACGATGGCGCGCTAGAACTCGAACTCTGGCCCATCGACGTATCGGAATCGCTTCAGCGCGTCCTCGCGCAGGGTAAAGCCGAGTCCGGTTCGGTCAGGTGCATGCACCATGCCGTCCGGGCGTATGTCGAAGTTCTCGTTGAAGAGCTCCCACATCATCGGCATGTAGCCTTGCGTGACCTCGAGGATGTGGCAGTTGGCGGCTGCCATCGCGACGTGGATGCTTGCCGCGAACAGCACTCCGCTGCCCCACGCGTGCGGTGCCAGACGCACACCGTACGCCGAGGTCAGTGCTGCGATACGCCGTATCTCAGTCAAACCACCTGCGCGCGCGACGTCCGGCTGGGCGATGTCGAGAGCGCGGCGCTCAAGCAGATCCTGGAAGTCGAACCGCGTGAACTCGCGTTCGCCCGAGGCGATGGGGATGGTCGTCGAACGCCGCACCTCTGCCTGACCGGCATGATCATCCGGCGAGACCGGTTCCTCGAACCAGGCGATGTCGTAGGGCTCTAGCTCCCTGGCAAGCTTGATGGCGGTCGACACTTCAAGCGAGCCGTGCGCGTCGACCATCAGCTCGACGTTGGGCCCAAGCCCCCGGCGAGCCGCCTTCACACGGCGCACGCAGTTGGTGATGGAAAAGCCGTCACGACCCACGACGCGCATCTTCGCGGCGCTGAAACCCTTGGCAGCGTATCCCGCGAGTTCCGCCTCAGCCTCGTCGCCGGGCGCCCAACCGCCGCTGGCATAGCCACGCACAGAACTGCGCACTGCGCCGAGCGCCTGGTAAAGCGGAATGCCGAGCGCCTGCGCCTTAGCGTCCCACACCGCGATGTCGACGCCGGCAATCGCCTCCATGATGACACCCCGGCGCCGGCTTTCATCGGCTTGCGTGATGCCGCGCTCGAGCGCCGGCCGGCTGCGCGAGCCGTTATACATCTTCTCGTAGATGCGCTCGGAGAACATCGGGTCCTCGCCAACGCATTCGGGCGCGAGTTCGTGCTCGACGATGGCCGCGACGATCGGCGGCGTGCCGAGGGCCGCGCCGATGCCGATGAGCCCGTTGTCGGTCTCGACGCGGATGAGTGTCGCGTCGCTCTTGACTTTCGTTCCAAGATCGGTGCGGTGGCGGTCGTTCTGAGGAACCGGTGCCGACATCGGAATTGCGGACACCTTGACGATCTTCATGGGTCGTTCCTCGCGGTCAGTCGACGAGACTTCACGGTGGACGAATGCGCCAATGCGTCAGCCAGAGGCTGCCTCGATCTCTCGCCCGCGGCCGTTATAGCGCATATGCTCGGCCATATACTGTCGCCTATCGAGCTGCGTCCGGTAGATACCAGCCGCCGCAGCAACCAACTCGCCGCGTCGCTTCAACTGTGCATCCCCCAATTCGAGGATGAGCAAGTTCGGCCATGCCTGCGGACGGATACGCAGCACTTCCTCGAAGATTCGACTGGCCGGCATGTCCGGCAGAGTCTGGGCCAGAATCAGCGCCATCGAGGCAGTGGATCTGGAAACACCAGCGTGACAGTGAATGAGAAGATGCGCGTCCGATTGCGGATCGTCCATCAACCCGCGCCCGAATGTGAGCAGTTCAGCAACGTCTTCTTTCCGGGGCGCAATCACGCCAGCGTTGCGCTCGTCGATGATGTCGTGGAAGCGAAGCTCGAGCCTCGCGTGCTCGCCAAAGGCGCCAAACACCTCGGGTACAGGCCATTCCGGATCCAGGATCGAGAGGACGTGACTGACGTTAGCGTCGCAGTGACCGGACAGCTCCTCGATGCCGCAGACGGTGATCCTGAATGGAGCGAAGGGGTTCATCGGGAGCGCTCCTACGACAAGCAGGGAGCTGGCTCGGCAGCCGCACGTATCTGCCCGTAGCGCGGCGTCGCTTTAGCCAGCCCCTCGCAAACTCCTCAAGCGCCGGGAGGGAAGAACACCAGGCTGCGTACCTCGATGCTCTCTCGCGGCGGTGCACCTTGTGCAAGCGGATTGTGGAACGACGTATGGAAGGAGAGTCGCGCACGGCCGTCGCTGGCGCTGTCATGCACACGGATCAGCACGACCTCATCTGGTTGCATCTCGGAGAAATAATACCAGCGGTGGTCGGGTCGGTAGGCGACAGAGGACGTTTCGCCGCAGACATGATTGTAAACCAGATCGCTCGCGATGAGGTCGTCGTCGGTGAAGCTGCGCGCGTCGCACAGCGCGAGCGGCGAATCCAGCACCGGGCCGCGGATCGGCCGCCAGACATTGACGACACCGAAGCGGTGCTTCAGCAGCTCGGGCGCGTCGGCACCAAGATGGTCGTGCACGCGGCGCGGCGCCGAGTTGACCGTATGATCGTTGTGCACACGGCGCGAGGGCTCGGCCATTCCAGACCGCCCGGCGTTGCGCACGTTGTGGTCGAAGACGAAGACGCGGCTGGCACCAAGCGTCTCCTGCAGCAAGCGCGCAACCTCGGGGTAGTAGACCTGCCTGATCTCGTCTTCGGAGTAGAAGTCGCTGATCGCGGTGGGCGCCTTGATCAGCGCGAAACCATTCTGGTCGAGGGTGAAATCTGCCTCATGGCCACGCGCGTCCTCGATCCTCACGTCGTGCGGATCATCGATGCCGTTCCAGCGTGGCACACCGGGCGGCGGCTCGGAGACATAGCGCGCGGGTTTATCTTTGCCGCGCTGCAGGTAGTGCAGAGTCGAGGTGACGGTTCGGGCGGTCGGCATGATGTCGAGTGGCATAGACTGGCTCCTCCCGCAAATGGTTGGGCAATTGCCGCTCCGGGCCGCACCGGTCGCGGCCCACTCCAGAACATTAAGCGGCATCGGGCATTTGTGCAAAACTTCTGCCCGGGCCGGCCGATGCGGTCGGTTTTAGAACTCGCTACGCCGCCAGCCTTTGCCGCACAGCGCCCTTGATCATCAGCGCCCCCTTTTCGGCGATCATGATCGTCGGTGCGTTCGTGTTTGTTGAGGTGACGGCCGGCATCACCGAGGCGTCAATGACCCGCAGCCCGTCGATGCCGTGCACACGCAACTCGCTGTCGACGACGCTCATCGGGTGCTGACCCATCATGCAGGTGCAACTGGCGTGATAGCACGTGCTGCCGTTGCGCCGCGCATAATCCAGCAAATCGTCGTCCGTCTGAATGTGAGTGCCAGGCAAGGTCTCTTCCTGGGCAAACTTCCTCAGCGCGGGTGCAGCGAAGATCTGCCGGGCAAATCGTAGGCCGCCGATGATCGCGCGCCGATCGGTCTCGTCCGACAGGTAACGCGGGTTGATCGCCGGCGCCTCACCGGGGCGGTTCGACTTGGCCTCGACATAACCGCGCGACAAAGGCCGCATCTGCCATGCACCGGCGCTCAGGCCAGGGGTCCTCTCAAGTTCACCCATCTGGCCGTCCTTGAGGCTGCCTGGTGCGAACGTGCATTGCATATCGGGCGTCGCGGAACTTTCCAGCACCTTAACGGACGCCGCGACGATCGACGGGCTGTAGCTCAGCATGCCCTTGCCGTTGATCACCCAACGCATGACCTCGGCGGCAAATGGCAGACCACGTGACCGCTCGTTGGCAGTCTGTGCGCCGACAATGCGATAGGAGACGCGCGCCACATAGTGGTCCTGCATGTTGCGACCGACGCCGCGGAGTTCATGCACGATGGGCACGCCGATATTCGCCAGATGCTCTGGATCGCCAACGCCGGATAACTGCAAGATGTGCGGCGAGCCGATTGCGCCCGCCGATAGGATCACCTCCCGTGCGGCCTCGGCCCGCTCGACGACACCCTCACGCGAAAACTCAATACCGATTGCACGCTTGCCATCGAACAGAACCCGATGGACCAAAGCGCCGGTGACGAGCTGAAGGTTCGGCCGTTTCAACGCAGGTCGCAAATAGGTGCGCGCTGTGCTGGCGCGGCGTCGGCCGCCACGAGTTTGCTGGCACCATCCGACGCTGTTACCGGCGCCAGGCGGAAGGTCGTTGACGTCCTCACGGTATTCGAGGCCGAGCTGTTTGCCAGCCTCGATCACTGTCGCGCAAATGGGCGGCCGGTCTGTCGCGGAGGTAAAGAGCGGTCCCTCCTTGCCACGCACTGCGTTGCCTTCGCCCTCCCAGCGCTCGGCCTTGCGGAAGAACGGCAGGCAATCATCCCACGACCAGCCACGGTTGCCGAGTTGCGCCCAGTGATCGTAGTCCTCGGGCTGGCCGCGAATATAGATCATCCCGTTGATCGAGGAGGAGCCACCGATCACGCGACCGCGCGTGTACACGATGGCGCGCCCGTTGGTGCCTGGATCAGGCTCGGCACGGTACTTCCACGTCAGGGTCGGATGATCGAGCATCTTCATGAAGCCGGCTGGGACGTGAATGAGCGGGTTCCTGTCGCGCCCCCCTGCCTCGATCAGCAGGACCTTCGTATTGGGGTCCTCAGTCAAGCGGTTGGCCAGCACGCAGCCAGCCGAACCCGCGCCGACGATGACGAAATCCGCCTGCATGCCCTGCCCTCCCCCGGCACAAGGTGGTCCACTGCCAGACCGCTTCTTCGCGCATAGTCTAGTGGGAAAGACCTGCGAAGGGAATGCCGCGAATACTGACTGAAAGCGGGAACAATCGAGACGCAGGTGAGTTCAGGCGTCGGGCCGAGGAGGGAACCTGCCTTGCAATCGTCATGGAGCAGCACGAAGCACATGGTGCGCAGCCACATATTTAGAATATGGACTGCGTGTGCCGTCCTGGCTGCGTACATTTATGGCTGGCTATACTTCCCGGAGGTTCTCACCTGGTGGAAGCGGACGACCACAAACCTGATCGAAACGGGATGCGGCTTTCTGCCATACCCATGGGGAGACCGCATCGAGGCCACGCTCGGGAATTTCGGCCTGTGGGTCCAGATTACGCTCGCCATCATTGCGTTTCGGATTCTGATGTGGCTTGTGTCATCGGCACTGCGGCGAACCTGGGCTGCTCGCAACCGCGCGCCCCAACGTCCGATGCGCGTCTCAACCGAAGACAGGCTGTAGCCAAAGTGAGGGCCACCTCTCGCCACGCGCGTCATCAGCTTGTTGAAACACTAAGCGAAGTGTCGCGGAACGCTGTAGTCCCACCCGCGACGACAGACCTCCACCTCCCCCTCGAATGCCTGCATTGTCGCGTGCAGCAGGAAGGCGTCATGGTTGCAAGACATTTGCATCTCTGTCTCGATCCGCACCCGCCACGCGCCGCGCGAAATCACCTGGGACTGGCGCATTTCGACTGTCGCGCTAAGCGGATCATCATCACCAACGTGGGAATTGAAGCTGCCTTCCGTGCTCAGCTCGAGCCCCAACCTGTCAATCCGCACCACTCCCTCCCGCACTTCCGTGGTCGGTTCGGTTGCAGCGGTCTCCGGACCTGGCAGCGGCGGCAGCAGCGCATCTGCGGCGGCTGGCACACGCACCGGCAATTCGAGGCTTCCACCGAACACCGTCACAGTCGCCTTTTCCGGGCTCGGCCAGATCATCGGCCAGTAGGTGGTCGAGATCGCTACCCTTATCCGGTGACCGGCTGGAAACACCGCACCCGCGTCGTTCAGCTGAATGCAAAGCTGATAGCGCTGTCCTGGCACCAGCGGTGATGGCGACTCGTGTCCGTCGCGATGCGCGAGGTTCAATATTCCGAAGCTCACTCGCAGTGACGTGGCATCAGGACGCAGATCGCAAAGCCGGACCACCAGATTCGCAAGTGGCTTATCGGCGGCAACATCGAGCGTGACGACCGGCGCGCCGAGGATCTCCATCCGCGTCATGAGCGGTGCTGTCTCGAAAACGAGTGAACGTGCATCGTCCTCCTGCTGATCACCTGCCTGATCGGCGCCTCGACCAAACGGACACCAGGCCCCGCCGTTCTTCCCCACTGTCTGCGGTGAGCACACCTCCCGCGGCGTCAGGAGTTTGCTATCCGCCTGTAGTCCATCATCGGTGATGAACAAACGATGCACCGAAGCATCCGGCGGTGGCCATGATGGTTCGACAATCCATCGCCCTGGCAGCGCCTCGTGATAGGGCGCCGGCTCCACGCTCTCGGTCATCCAGGCGCGCAGCATTGCCTCGTCCATCACGCCGGTTTCGATGTTCTTCAGCCAATGATCCCACCATCGCAGCGCTTCCTGCAGAAAGCCCACCTGTGGGCCTGGTAGCGCGAAATACGGATAGGCATGCGCCCAAGGCCCGATAAGGCCCTTTCGCGGGACCGACAGATGCATGAGCAGCCGCGCAATCGTGTTGGTGTAACCATCGGTCCAGCCGCCGACCGCGTAGACCGGACACTGGACGGCACCGTAGTCCTCGCAAACCGAGCCGTGCTTCCAGTAATCGTCTCGCCATTGGTGGCGTAACCAGGTCTCGAGGAACAGCGGCAGATTACTCAGGCGCTCCAGCCACGTCGCGCGCCAGCGATCGCCGACCAGCGCGGGATCAGGCGGATGGCACATCGCGCCGAACAGGAAGGACGCCCATCCAAAACCCGCGCGAAGCAACACGCCGCCCATATAGTGCACGTCGTCGCGGTAACGATCGTCGGTCGAGCAGATTGTGATGATAGCCTTCAGTGCTGGTGGACGACGTGCGGCGACCTGCAGGGCGTTGAACCCGCCCCACGAGATGCCCATCATGCCAACGGCGCCGCTGCACCAGGGCTGCGCCGCCAGCCACGCGATCACCTCGAGCGCATCGTCCTGCTCCTGTTGGGCGTACTCGTCGAACAGCAAACCATCCGATTCGCCGCAGCCACGGATATCAACGCGAACCGCGGCATAGCCATGGCCGGCAAGATAGGGATGCATCAGCGCGTCGCGATCGTACGTGCCAGTTCGCTTTCGATATGGCAAATACTCAAGGATCGCAGGAACTGGATTGTGGACGGCGTCCGTCGGCAACCAGATACGGGCGGCCAGGCGCGTGCCGTCACGCAGCGGAATCAGCGTGTGTTCAATTTCCCGTATCTCATGAGGGAACTGTGTGACAATCAACTGCGCAACCCTCTTTTACGAATATGGTAATTGCGTCAGAGGAGGACCGCAACGACATCCCTCTCGTTTGTGCGCCCAGGTGCGACCTGCCCCTAACGAGGCAGCGCTGGCAGAGCCGCATCGGTTGCGAAGCGGAATATTGTTGTTGAACGGAAATCCCGGCCCGGCTTCAATTCAGTTGTCGGAAAATTCGGCTTGTTCGGGCTGTCGGGAAAATGTTGTGTTGCAAGCGTAAACGCCTCGTACTGGTTATACTTCGTGCCGGACGAGCCAACCACCGACCCATCCAGGAAATTAGCAGTGTAAACTTCCAGTGCTGGCTCTGTCGTGAAGCAATCGATCACGCGGCCGTTGCGCGGATCGAAAGCGCGCGCGGCAAAGGTGAGGCGGCGCCCCGGCTGTCGGTTCAGCAGGAAGTCATGGCCATAGCCATGCGCATAGACCATCTGCGGGAAGCCGCTGTGCAGCCGGGCGCCAATAGCTGTCATATGCCGGAAGTCGAACGGAGTACCCTCGACGGGCGCCAGTTCTCCAGTCGGGATCTTGTCGGGTCCCCTCATGGGCGCGTATCGATCCGCGTTCACCAGAAGCATCTGGTTCTCCACTGTACCCGAGCCGTTGCCGGACAAATTGAAGTGCGAATGGCCGGTGAGGTTTATTACCGTGTCCTTGTCCGTGCTGGCTTGGTAGTCAATCCGCAGCTCGTCGTCGTTGGTCAACGTGTAGGTCACGTGCACCGTCAGTGTACCAGGGAAGTTCTCCTCGCCGTCCTTGCTGACATAGACAAGTGTAGCTGCGACACCGTTCGGCACGGGGGTTGACGACACCGCCCAGACGCGACGATCGAGACCATCGGGACCGCCGTGCAGCGTGTTGGTCCCATGGTTGGCTATGAGGTGGTGGGTCTGGCCATCCAATGTGAACTTCGCTCCGTCAATTTGATTGGCGTAGCGGCCAATTATCCCGCCAAAGTGGTAATCTGCGCCGATTGTCTCATATTCGCGCAAGGTCTTCAGGCCAAGCACGATGTCGCCGAAGTGCCCCGAGCGGTCAGGCACATCGATCGCCGTAATGATGCCGCCATAGCTGGTGAAGCGTATGCGCAGACCATGGTCGTTGGTCATAGTGAATATATCGACGGCCTGTCCATCCTGCGTGGTGCCGAACGGCGCGCGGTCAAACGTGTTGGCGTGAGCGACCTCGCCCATGATCAGGCCCGCCAACATCGACACGGTCGCCAAGGCACGCGGGATGCTTCCGTGGACCACCGAGTGGGAGCGGGAGCGATGTCCATGCACGTCATGTCGTTCCGTCGAAGACCGCGACTGTGATCCTGTTTAACCCGTCGAGCACCGCCATAGTCAAGAGAGCCGGTGGTGGGCTGCGACCGTTGCGGATATTGACAGTCATATAAGCGGTTACTATCAGCCACGCTCGTATCGTCGGGGGACCAAAGTGAATATTACCGCAGGGATCATCTGGCTCGCCCGACATCCGATCCAGCGGCCGCGGTGGGACACGAGCACGGTCTATGCGAAAGACGTTTGACTACATCATCGTAGGCGGCGGGTCGGCGGGATCCATCCTCGCCAACCGCCTCTCGGCGCGCAGCGGAAACCAGGTGCTGTTGTGCGAAGCGGGCGAGGATACGCCGGACGGCCGTGTCCCGGAGCCTATCCTGGACAGTCGCTCCGGATATGCATCGCGCGATCCGCGCTTCCTATGGAGCGAGTTGCGCGTCACCACCGAGGCGATGCCTCACAACGATCCTGACGCGCCGCGCCCGCGCGAGCTGCGGTATGAGCAGGCGCGCGTTTTGGGAGGTGGATCATCCATCAACGGACAGCTCGCCAACCGCGGCTCTCCGGCCGACTACGATGAATGGGAACAGCGTGGCGCCGCGGGTTGGCGATGGGAAACCGTGCTGCCGTATTTCAAGAAACTCGAGCGTGACATCGATTTCGAGGGACCGCTGCACGGATCCGACGGCCGCATCCCGGTGCGCCGCGTCTTCCCGGACAACTGGTCGGACTATGCCAAGGCGGTCGCCGAGGCATTCAAGCTGGCCGGATATCACTACATGCCCGACCAGAACGGTGAGTTCCAGGACGGCTACTATCCCCTTACGATGTCGAACCTGTACGACAGGCGGGTATCGGCCGCTGTCGGCTACTTGGGTGCCACGGTCAGGCAGCGCGACAACCTGACGATCTTGACTGAGGCCCAGGTGAGCGAACTCCTGTTTGAGGACACGCGGTGCGTCGGCATCCGCGCGACGGTCCGCCAACAGGCCATGGAATTTCGTGCCAAGGAAGTGATCCTTTGCTGCGGTGCCATTCACTCGCCCGCGGTGCTGCTGCGTGCCGGCATCGGGCCTATTGGACATCTGCGTGAGATGGGCATTCCGGTGCGCGCAAACCGTCCCGGCGTTGGCCAGCGGCTCATGGATCATCCGTCGATTTCCGTTGCCTCATATCTCAAACCCGAAGCACGCAAGAATGCTTACAGCAAGCGTTCGCTGCACCTGGGCATGCGGTTCTCATCCGGCATCGACGGCGCACCTGCCGGTGACATGGCTCTCACGGCATCGAACAAGTCGGCGTGGCACGCGATCGGCGACCGCATCGCGGTCATCACGCTGTGGGTCAACAAGACTTTCTCGGAAACCGGCCAGGTTCGTCTGGCGACGGCGGACTGGCGGCAGGAGCCTATGGTGGACTTCAACCTGCTGTCCGATCACCGTGACCTCATGCGGCTGGCACGCGGATTTCGGCAGATCGCCGCGTTGCATGAACTGCCGCCACTGAAGGCTGTCACTTCTGACGCGTTCCCCGCTAGCTTCACCGACAAGATACGCCAGGTCGGCACCTACAACACGAAGAATCAGATACTCACCAGCATTGGTGCGGTGCTCATGGATGGTCCGGCTTTTCTTCGGCAGTTCATCATCCGTGGCTTCATCATGGAGTCCGCCGAATTGGTGAAGGCGCTGCGGGATGATGAAGCTCTGGAAACCTACATCAGGCGCGCGGCGGTTGGAGTTTGGCATTGCTCATGTTCCTGCCGCATGGGAGCCGAGGACGATCCGATGGCGGTGACCGACCAGGCCGGAAGGGTGCGCGGTGTGCATGGACTGCGCGTGGTCGATGCCTCGATATTCCCTGTGGTGCCGTGTGCGAACACCAACTTCCCCACCATGATGGCCGCCGAGAAGATCGCGGACGACATGCTCCAGGCAGGTGGTAAGTTCGCTTGACAGTGGTAAGTGAACAGCGGCGTTATGTTGTAACCGGTAGCATATAAGCTTGCACCTCGGGAGGAGCCAATGTTGAGGACCATGGCCGTTGCAACCGCGCTGGCAGGGACGCTGTGCGTCGGCCAGGCGGTCGCGCAGAACGCGGATGTCATGCATTGGTGGACCAGCGGCGGCGAATCCCGAGCGGTCGCCGTGTTCGCGAAGGAGTATAACAAGCGAGGCGGCACCTGGGTGGATGATGCATCCGTCGGACCGCAGGCGGAACATGCCGCGGCCCTTAACCGCATCGCCGGCGGCAATCCTCCGACAGCAATGCAGTGGAATATCGGTATCGCCGTACGACAACTGGCCGAGCAGGGCGTGCTTGCTCCACTGGATGACGAGGCGAAGAAGGGCAACTGGCTGGCGAACCTGCCTCCGTTGCTGGTCAAGAACATGACGTATGACGGGCACGTCATCGCCGTCCCTGTGAACATCCATGGCGCGAACTATCAATTTTACAGCACCAAGGTGTTCAATGAGTTGAAGATGCAGCCGCCAAAGACGTGGGAGGAGCTTCTGGCGGATGCGCCAAAGATCAAGGCCGCCGGCTATATCCCGATTGCGTTCGGCGCCAACGCTCAGCAACTCGCGTGGCTTTACTACGCAATACTGGCGGGAGCAGGCGGCAAGGACCTGTACAACAAGGTGTTCGTCGATTACGATGCCAAGGCGGCCGGCAGCGACGCCATGCAGCATGTATTCGATATCATGGGCCAGGTCCGGCAGTACGTGGATGCCGGCAGCCCGAACCGCAAGTGGAATGACTCACTGGCGTTGGTCGAGACCGACAAGGCCGCGCTCATGATTCTTGGAGATTGGGCGAAAGGCGATTTCGCCGCCGCGAACAAGACGCTCGGCAAGGACTTCGGCTGCCAGATGGCGCCCGGCACTCAGGACGCCTACGTAATGACGGTGGATGTCTTCGTATTTCCGGTCAACAACAAACCGGATCAGAAGGTCGCGCAGGAAAAGCTGGCGACGCTGATGATGGACCCGGCCGTGCAGACGGAATTTAATGGGTTCAAGGGCTCGATACCATCCAGGCTTGACGCCAACATCGCGGAACTCGACGCGTGCGCGCAGCTGGGCCAAAAGGTGATGGCAGGGGGCGCGGCGAACCAGTTGCCAAACTTCGCCCTTGCCTTCAGTCCAGATACACAAGGCCAGATCGAGGATCTGCTGGGCAATTTTTGGAGCAAACCGTCGATGACTCCTGCCGATGCAGCCAAGCAGCTTTCAACCATCATCGCGAGCGCGAGTCACTGAACACATGTCGGCGCGATTGCCCGTGAACATGGATGCAAGGGCATCGCGCCTGACTGCCGGCGAGAGAGTTGCTGACATACCACGTATCGGGCGCGCCTACCGCACCCGCAGCCTGGCCGCGAAGATAGCGCTGGTGCCGACAATTCTGGTGATGGTGTTCTGTTTTTACGGCAGCGTCACATGGACTGTCTATGTATCGATGACGCGGTCATTCCTGCTGCCGGTCTACAAGTTTGCTGGGACCGCGCAGTATGACCGCCTGTTCGCGACGCCGCGGTGGCAGGTCGCCTATGGCAACATGTTCCTGTTCGGCGTCCTCGACATCATCGGGACGCTCAGTCTCGGCATACTGCTCGCGATCCTGCTTGACCGTGCGGTGCGCCTCGAGGGCTTCTTCCGCACCGTCATGCTGTACCCGCTGTCGATCTCGTTCATTGTGACCGGTCTGACCTGGCAATGGGTGCTGAGCCCGACGATCGGGGTTCAGCACTTGGTTCGTGATCTTGGCTGGACCGACTTCGTGTTCGACTGGATCACCCAGCCGGACCGTGCGATTTACACGCTCGTGTTCGCCGGTATCTGGCACCAGTCCGGGCTGATCATGGCCATCATGCTGGCGGGGCTGCGCGGGGTCGACCGCGAGATCTGGCGTGCGGCACGCATCGAAGGCATTCCGACCTGGCGCACCTATGTCAGCATCGTCCTGCCGATGCTGCGCCCGCTGGTTGTCACCTGTGTCGTGCTGATCGCGATCGCCGTGGTCAAGAGCTATGATCTCGTCGTGGCGATGACCAACGGCGGCCCGGGCTTCTCGTCGGATCTGCCAGGCAAGTTCGTGGTCGATTTCGAGTTCGAGCGCGCCAACATCGGCCAGGCGTCCGCCGCAGCCACCGTCATGCTGGTATCGGTGCTCGCCATCGTCTCGCCGTATCTGTATTTTGAGTTGGCGCGGAAGAACCGATGACGACGGCGCGCCGAAATGCGCGTATCGGCCGCATCGGCCTCTACACGCTACTGGTCTGGATCTGCCTGTTCTTTTCGATCCCGCTGCTGGTGGTGATCGCGACCTCGCTCAAGTCGTCTGACGAGGTGCGCACGTTTTCGATATTTTCGCTCCCAACGGCGCCGGGCATTGCCGCCTGGATCAAAGCGTGGTCCTCCGCATGCACGGGGCTGAACTGCGGTGGTGTACGCGTCGGCTTCTGGAACTCCGTCCGTATCCTGATCCCCAGCGTGATCATCTCCGTATTCGCGGGCTCGGTGACCGGCTATGCCTTGTCGCATTGGCGCATCCGTGGCGCGAATATCATCATGCTGCTGTTGCTGTTCTGCGCATTCATTCCGTACCAGGTGATCCTGTATCCGCTGGTGAAGACATTCAGCACGATCGGCATCTACAGCTCGCTGCCGTGCATCATCGCTGTGCATATCGTATTTGGCCTGCCGGTCATGTCGCTTTTGTTCCGCAACTTCTATACCGGGCTACCCGAGGAACTGGTGAAGGCTGCGCGAATTGACGGCGCGGGCTTCTGGCGCATCTTTGCCTTCGTGATGCTGCCGATGTCGGTGAACATCCTGATCGTCGCGACGATCCTGCAGACTACGGGCATCTGGAACGACTACCTGCTGGGACTGATCTTCGCCGGTCGCGACAATATGCCGATGACGGTGCAGCTCAACGCCATCGCGACGACTTCGACAGGCATCATCGAGTACAACGTGAACACTGCGGCGGCGCTGCTTACGGCGCTCCCGCCGCTGCTGATCTATTTTGTGTCGGGACGCTACTTCGTGCGCGGTATCACCGCCGGTGCGGTCAAGGGCTGACATGTCTGCTGTTTCGGTCTCCGGACTTTCCAAATCGTTCGGCCAGTTGCGGGTGCTAAAGGACATTGACCTGCCGATCGAGGCGGGCGACTTTACCGTGTTGCTCGGACCATCCGGTTGCGGCAAGTCCACGCTGCTGAATGCTATTGCCGGCCTCGAAGACACCGACACCGGCATCATCGAGATCGACGGCACTGATGTGACTCATGACGAGCCAAGCAAGCGCGGCATTGCGATGGTGTTTCAGTCGTACGCCCTGTATCCGACGATGTCGGTGCGCAAGAACCTGTCGTTCGGTTTGCGTGTCAGGTCCGTACCGCGAGAGGAGGTTCGGCGCCGGGTCGATTGGGCGGCCAGGCTGCTACAAATCGATGATCTCCTCGACCGCAAGCCGTCACAGCTTTCCGGTGGTCAACGCCAGCGCGTCGCCATCGGCCGTGCATTGGTGCAGCACGCCAAGGTGTTTCTGTTCGACGAACCACTCTCCAACCTCGACGCAAAACTGCGGACGGAGATGCGCGTGGAACTCAAACGCCTGCACCGGGAGCTCGGTGCCACGATCGTCTATGTGACGCACGATCAGATCGAGGCGATGACCTTGGCAACACGGATCGCAGTCATGCGCGCCGGGCGCATCGAACAATACGCTACTCCGGATGCTCTATACGAGCAGCCGGCCACGTTGTTCGTCGCGAGCTTTGTCGGATCGCCGGCAATGAATTTCATCCCTGGGCGACTGCTGCCAGGAAATGCACCTGCGGTTCAGGTGGGATCTGCCCATCTGCCGCTGAATGGTTACCGTTTCCGTACGTCTCCAGCCGTCGGGCAGGAGGTTGTCGTTGGCATTCGCCCGGAGCACGTCTCGCTTGCACGCGACGAACCCGAGACGCAGACCATGGACGCCGAGACGTTGTTCATCGAACCGATGGGAGCCGATACACTGGGCTGGTTCCAGTTCGGCGAGCATCGACTGTCCGCTCGGCTTGTGCCCCAGGTGGCACGCGGTATCAGCGGGCGCGTACGCCTCGCACTGCTGACCGATCATGTTTCGCTGTTCGACCCTTCGAGCGAAGCGCGACTGTAGCCGGCCCCTCAAACCGAGGCATCGCGGCAACGCATCAGGTTCATCGGCCTGAAACTCATCACCACTTCGTCGTTCTGGTTCAGCACCTCAACCAGGCCGCGCACCAACCCACGATCCGGTTTCGAGCGCGATCGCCTCGCTTCAGTTACCGTGACACGCACGCGGAGCCTGTCGCCTGGCCGCACTGGGCGCATCCAGCGCAGCTCGTCCAAACCCGGCGAAGGCAGCGTCGCGACCTTCGACAAATAGTGCTCGACGAACAGGCGCATCGTCATCGCGGCCGTGTGCCAGCCGCTGGCAATCAATCCACCCATCGGACCCTGCGCCGCACTGCCCGGATCGACGTGCATCGTCTGCGGATCGTAGCGCCTGGCGAATCCAACGATCTCCTCGGCCGTCACCGTGATCTCACCGAATTCGTCCATCAGGCCAACGTGGTAGTCCTCGAAGTAGCGTTCGGCAGGCGGCACCGCCATAAGGTGATCCTTTGTCATTTGCTAATCGCAATGACATAGTCGGCCTACGCCTCCAGCTTCACATACTCGAAGTCGCCTGGCTTGCTGTCGATGCCGATACGCGGTGGCGCGATCCAGGAGGCGTACGAACCAGGCACAGGCACCGGCCGCATGAGACTTTCCACAAACCGGTTGTCATCATCGGCCGGCAGCATCGTCTCCTTGCGTGCCAGCCAATGATCGCTCGACAGCAGGTTGCCATCGGTATCGGCGTGGATTGCGGCAAATTCGCCGATGCGACGGTTGAACGCGACATGCGGCAGCTGCAGGCGGAATTCCAGCCCGGCCCGCTCCAGCACGCGGTTCCAGCGAGTGACCCCCGCATTGGCATCCTCAACGAAATCGTCGCGCAGCCGCATGTTCAGCGCCGACAGCGCCGGCACATTTTCCCGAACGATCGCACCGTCCTTCAGCCGCAGCACCGGGTAGGTCGCACTGGTCAGCACGTGATCGTCGGTCAGCCGGTCCTCGTGATAGCGCCCCTTGAGACCTGCGTTGAAGGCGTTCGCCGCGTTGGTGCTGAGCTCGTTGCCGAACAGATCGAGCGTCAGCGAGAAATGCAGGTTTGCCTTCTTCTGCAATGTCGGCAGATCGATCACACCGAGCGCGCGCACGCGTTCGGTGTCAGTGGGGTCGTCGATGCCGGCCTCCTGCATCGCCACGCACGTGCGCTGCACGATGCGCTGCACGCCGGTCTCACCCACGAACATGTGGTGCGCTTCCTCGGTCAGCATGAATCGGCAGGTGCGTGACAGCGGGTCGAAGCCTGACTGCGCCAGCGCAGCCAACTGCATCTTGCCGTCACGGTCGGTGAAGAAGGTGAACATGAAAAACGACAGCCAGTCTGGCGTCGCCTCGTTGAACGCCCCCAACATGCGCGGACTGTCCTGATCGCCGGAGCGGCGGCGCAACAGTTCCTGCGCTTCCTCGCGACCGTCGCGGCCAAAATACTTTTGCAGCAGATAGACCATCGCCCAGAGATGACGGCCTTCCTCGACGTTCACCTGGAACAGATTGCGCAGGTCATAGTTCGATGGCGCGGTGGCGCCGAGGTGGCGTTGCTGCTCGACCGACGCGGGCTCGGTATCACCCTGGATCACCAGCAGGCGGCGCAACATGGCGCGATACTCGCCCGGCACTTCCTGCCATGTCTTTTCGCCCTTGTGCGCGCCGAACGGAATTGTCCGCCCCTCTACCTGTGGCGCCAGCAAAACGCCCCAACGATACTCCGGCATCCGCACATAGCCGAACTTCGCCCAGCCTTCCGAGCCGACGCCGACCGCGGTGCGCAGATACACCAGTTTGTCCTGGAACCCTTCGGGGCCCATCTGTCGCCACCAGTCGATGTAGCCAGGGTGCCAGGTCTCCAGCGCCTTGCGTACGCGCTGGTCGTCATTCAGGCCGACATTGTTCGGAATCAGGCCGTTGTAATCGACCGCTGTTCCATCGGGCATCACACACGCTCCGTGTCATAGTTTGGCCGCAGCCCGCTGCCGTAGCGTTTCAACGAACCTTCCTCGCCCACCGCGCTCGGCCGCTGAAACACCCAGTTCTGCCATGCGGTCAGCCGGCCGAAGATGCGCGTCTCCATCGTCTCGGGTCCGGCGAACCGTAGATTGGCTTCCATCGCGGTGAGCGCATCGGGCGAGAACGACGCGCGTTCCTCCAATAGCAACCGCACCTCATCATCCCAATCCGAGTCGTCATACGTCACGGTGACGAGCCCCAGCGCCTCGGCAGCTTGCGCATCCAATGCCTCGCCGCTGCGTTCGCGCACTGACGCAAAGTTGTCGGGCTCACCGAGAAAACGTGTCGCCAGTCGTGTCAAACCGTTGCCCATGGGATACGCGCCAAAATTCAAGATCGACAAATGCAAAACCGCCGGCCCACGATTGTGGCCATCGCGCGTGCCTGCGAACATCACCGAGCGATCGGCGGCGAACAGCAGCTCCGCGAGCGTGCCAGCGAAACAACTGCCCGGCTCGATCAGTGCGATCAGGCTGCGCGATGTCATGTCGATGCGCTTCAGTACGCGCTTCCAGCAGAGGCGTATCTCGCGCACCAGCCAGTCGTCCTTGTGCACCTCGAGCAGATAGTCCGATGCGATAACCGCCGCCGCATCGCCGATGGAGCGCAGCACGACCAGCCCCAACGTTGGCTCGTTCAGCCGCAGATGCAGGATCGCATCGTCCAGTTCGCGCGCCACCGCGAGCGGCCAGCAAGACACACCGGCGGCGTGGATTGCCACCGCGTCGCGTGGCAACACTCCACTGGGACCCAGCACGGTGATCTCGGCCCGACGCCCGGCGTGATCATAACTCACGCGCACATGGGAATAGGTCACTCCATCGTCGGAGAAGTCACGCTGCAACGGCGCCAGCACGATACCCTCGGCAAACTCCGGCCGGTCCGACAGCGCGGTCATGGCCGCAGCGCGTTCGCTTAGTTTCGCTTCCCAGGCAGACGGCGGCACCACTTCGTCCACCAGCCGCCATTCGACGGCGCGACGGCCGCGCACACCCTCCTCGGTCGAGCAGAACACGTCCGCGCGGTCGCGCCGGACCATGCGCTTGTCGGTGAGGCGCGTCAGGCCGCCGGTGGCCGGCAGCACACCCAGCAGCGGCAACTCCGGCAACGACACACCGGAACGGCGGTCATCGACCAGCATGATGTACTCGGCGGCCATCGCCAACTCATAGCCACCCCCGGCAGCACTGCCGCTGACCGCCGCCAGCCACGCCTGGCCGGAATTCGCGCTCGCATCCTCAATAGCCAGCCGGGTCTCGTTGGTGAACTTGCAGAAGTTCACCTTGTGGCCGTGCGATGCCTTGGCGAGCATGCGGATATTGGCGCCAGCGCAGAACACACCCTCCTTGCCGGACCGCAGGACAACGCAGCGCACCTCGGGATGTTCGAAGCGCAGACGCTGCACCGCGTCCGCCAGCTCGATATCGACGCCGAGATCGTAAGAGTTCAGCTTCAGCTCGCAGCCCTCGAACAAGCCGGCTTCGGCATCGACATCCATGGTCAGCGTCGCCACCGGTCCGGCGAACGACAGGCGCCAGTGGCGATAGCGGCTGGGGTCGGTCTGGAAATCGATCATGCCGTCGCACCCATCAACACACTCCGCACGAACGGCATGACCGCTTCCAGCGTCGGCTGCTTCGCTTCCAGGTGTGGCGAATGACAGGCGTCCGCGATCAATCGCGTCTGCACGGGACATGTGGCAGTGCGTTCCAACACGCGAAGCTGCTCCCCGGTGCCATACGGGTCATCCGCGCCCTGCAACGCCAGCACCGGCACCGCGATACGCGCGACCTGCTGCGTGATGTCGAATGCGCGAAACCGCGGGTCGAGCCAGGCGTCGTTCCAACCACGGAATGCCACGTCGACGTCGCGGTGATACCGCCCCAGCCGAGAACGCAGATCGCTTTGCTCGTAGTTTTCCTTGATTGCCCGGATGGCGGCGATGTTGATGTCCTCCACAAAGAAATGCGCCGCGATCAGCACCGCGCCAACGACGCGCGGATCGCGTACCGCGCCGGCATGGATGGCCGCAATCGACCCGCCATCGGAGTGCCCGATCAATAGAGCACGCCGCACCTCTGCCGCATCGAGCACGTGCGGCAGCACGTCCAATGCCTCATCGTGCATGTAGTGCATCGGCCGCGGCAGCGTCACGGGATCCGATCCACCGTAGCCGTAGCGCGAGAAGGCGAACACGCCGCAGCCGGTCGCTTCCGCCAGCGCGGCGGGAAAATCGCGCCATAACGCGACACAACCGAGCCCTTCGTGCAGCAGCACGAGAGTCGCCGCCGCATCCGCGCGCGGACCCCACCATTGCGTCTCCAAGAACCTACGGTCGATGATCATGGCGCAGTCGGAAGCGCTGGATTTTTCCGGTCGCGGTTTTCGGCAGGCCATCGACGAACTCGATCCAGCGGGGGTATTTCCACACGCCGATCCGCTCCTTCACGTGCGCCTTCAGCAGCTCCTTCACTGTCTCGGCGTCCTGCAGCCTCGCTGCGTCCTGCAGCACGACGAATGCCTTGGGCTTGGTCAGCCCGTCGCGATCCTCTGCGCCGACCACGGCAGACTCCAGCACCGCTGGATGCGATACCAGCGCCTCCTCCACTTCGAACGGCGACACCCAGACGCCGCTCACCTTCAGCATCTCATCGGTACGGCCGCAGAAGCGGTAGTAGCCATCATGATCGCGGATATAGGTATCGCCGGTATGCGTCCACTCGCCGCGGAACGTACGCCGCGTCTTGTCCCGCTGGTTCCAGTAGCCCTCTGCGGCGGACGGACCTCGTACCACCAGTTCGCCGGCCTCACCATTCGGCACGCGGCCGCCGTGTTCGTCCAGGATCATCGCATCATAGCCTGGCACCGGCTTGCCCGATGAGCCGTAGCGGATGTCCTCAGCGCGGTTGGACACGAAGATATGCAGCATTTCGGTCGAGCCGATACCGTCGAGGATGTCCACCCCGACCATGTCGGACCAGCGCCTGCCGATATCCGCAGGCAACGCCTCCCCGGCCGAGATGCAACGGCGCAGCCGCGCCGAGCCGGCGCCAGGCCCAATCCGCGGATTGGCCAGCATCGACGCGAACAAGGTCGGCACGCCGGCGAAGATCGTTGGCTGGTGGCGCTCCATCGTGTCGATCACCGCGTCGGGCGTCGGCCGGTCGGGCAACATCACAGCGCCGGCGCCAACCGACATCGGGAAGGTCATGGCATTGCCGAGCCCGTAGGCATGGAACGCCTTCGCGGCGGAGAAGGTCAGGTCGTCCTCGCGGATCTGCAGCACCTGCGCGCCGTAGGTGTCGGCCGTGGCACGTAGGCTGCCGTGCACATGTCGCACACCCTTCGGTGCCCCGGTCGATCCCGACGAATACAGCCAAAACGCAACCTCGTCCGCCGGGCTGTCTGCGGTCGGCGTCGCCGCATCGCCGCCGGCGACGAATTCGGCGAATCCCGCAGCACGCGGATCGTCGATCGCCGTGAACGCGCCGCCGTCCGGCTCAGCCACGATGATGTGCCGAACTTCCGCCAGGCTGTGCAGCACCGGCAGCAACGGCGCGACCAGGGGCGCAGAGATCACCAGCGCGTCGGCGCGGCTGTCGGCCAGGATGTATCCGACCACCTCATGGGTCAGCAGCGTGTTGACGGACACTGGCACGACGCCGGCACGGATCGCTCCCCAGAAGGCAATCGGGAAAATCAACCGTATCGAGCAGCAGCATCGCGACGCGACGCTCGCGTGCCACGCCTGCCCCGCGCAGGGCATCGGCGAAGCGACGAGTAGCCTCGGCAAGCTCGCCATAGCTCAGCGAGCGCCATGGATCGTGGAACGCGATCGCGGCGCCGCGCCCCTCCTGCTGATGGCGATCGACGAACCAATCGACCGCATTGCCGTTGCCGGACATCGGTCACCTCCTGGGCGGGTTATAGCGCGCCGCGCCGCGGAGTGGCGATGCCGGACCATTCAACGCGTGTTAATGGCGGTGCCCCGATCATCGCTCGATGTCGAGCGCTGCATCGCCGCCTGCTTTCCCGCTGCGACAAGGCCTGGTTTGCGGGGGGCTCGCCGCACTGGTCGATGCGGCGATCGACGCCCACTGGCTGCCCTCGGTGTTCCACGGCGCGCTGTTCAATCCGGACAGCTACATGCGCCTGGCGCGGCTGGACGACATATTGGCAGCGCATGCACCGGTCGATGTCGTCGCCCGCGATGGATCCGGAGCGGGGACGGTCCTGTACTGGTCGCACC
The DNA here is from genome assembly GCA_963812505.1 of uncultured Alphaproteobacteria bacterium. Classification (GTDB taxonomy): domain Bacteria; phylum Pseudomonadota; class Alphaproteobacteria; order Acetobacterales; family Acetobacteraceae; genus JAMXLO01. Next base: position 201,453 of record CAWEVM010000001.1, on the reverse strand, counting down.
TGCTGGACACTCTGCTGCTGGTCCTCGCCGCGCCGGCGGCCCCATTCCTGGGTGAACACGAGGCGCTACGCTGGGCCGGCGTGCTGCTCGGGCCACTCAGCGCTGGCCTGCTGGGCATGGCGCTCGCCTGGGCCGCGGCCCCCCTGAGCGAACCGGCGTGGCGCTGGACCGCAGCGTTGAGCGGCGCGCTTGCCATACCGGTGATCGCCTACTCGTTGCCAGGGGTCGTGCATCACCACACGCTTGTCGCGCTCTCGGGGGTGATGTGCGCCGGCTGGGCGGGACGTTCCGGGTTCGCCGAAGCCCGCACCGGCAGGAGGCTTGGCGCCTGGTCATGCTTCGGGTTGTGGCTGAGCCCCGAAGTGATGCCGATCGTGCTCATGTCACTCGGCGCCGTTGGTCTCGGTTGGCTTCTGCACCCTGACGAACCACGCTGGGGATCAACTCTCGCAACTGCCGCAACAACGTTCGCCGTATTGGTCGGCCTGACCTTGGCAATCGATCCGCCGCACGCCGGTCCGATCGCCAGCGAGATCGATCGGCTTTCAATCACCTGGCTGGTGCTGGGACTGCTCGGTGCCGCCGCCGGAGTGTCGCTCTGGCTGATCGACCGGCAGGCTGTTTCGCCGATTCCGCGCGCCCTTATTGGCGGCACGATTGCCGTCATCGCGGCAACCATATGGCTCGCGATGTTTCCGGCCGCGCTGCATGGCACCGAAGGCGTGGTACGCGGCGCGGACCCGCACGCCTTCTTCGATGGCATCGCAGAAATGCTGCCGGTCAGGTCGCTGCCCGATGCAATCATCTTTCTCCTGCCGGGAACCTTCGGCGCATTGCTGGCGATGACGCTGGCGATCCAGCGCAGGTCCCTGGAGTTCGCCTACGTTGCGGCCTGCGTCCTGCTGCTGGTTCTGGCGGCAGCAACGCACCGGCGCTTCGCGATCTACGGAGCATGTGCCGGCGCCATCGGCGTCCCGGTGGCGATCACATTGATCAGCGACCGCCTCAAGAGATGCCGGCCGATTGGGGCCACCGCCGCCGGTCTTGCGTTGCTGCTGTTCCTGCTCGTCACGCCGTTTGCTGTTCTTCGCCTTGCGGCCAAGGCAAGCGAACCCGGGACAGATATCGCCGGCGCGTGCAGCATCCAGACAGTGGCCCGAGAGCTTCGCCCATTTGCCGGCCAGATCGTGCTGGCCGATGGGAACGACACGCCCGAATTGTTGTACCGCACGCAATTGCAGACGGTCGGCTCGCTGTACCACAGCAATGCCGGGGCCTATCTACGCCTTCGCGACGCCTGGCGGAGCCAGCGACTGGATCGCGTTCCCCCGGAGGTAACAGCGACCGGCGCCTCGCTGGTGCTGTTCTGCCGGCGCGCCGCACGCTCCGTGGTACGCGATTTACCGCCCGACACTTTGTGGGATCGGCTCAGCCACAACGATCCGCCGACCTGGCTTCACGAGCTTCCGCTACTGCCGCGGTCCGGCTTCAGGTTGTTCCGCATTTGTTATATCCGTCAATGTACGCTTGATTGTGGAGCGGACTTAGCTCGGTAGCTTCGTCTGCAAGTCCTGTCAGCCGGTCAGCGCCCGCGCCACCGCGACCAGCGTCGCATCGCTGCCGCGGGCGCCCACAATGGACAGCCCGATCGGCAGACCATCGACCTCGGCTCCCGGCAGGCTCACCTGCGGCACCCCGGTCAGGCCACCATGCGAGCAGAGGCATGAGATGCGATCGCGCAGCGGCCCCAGCACCGGCAGCGGCAGACCCTTCCTTGGTCCGGGAAATGGCGTCGTCGGCAGGCAAAGGATCGTCCCAGGCGGCAGCAGATACGCCATCCGGCCGCGCGCCTCCTGCCGCATCAGTTCGGCCCAGCCGCACTCCGCCTCCCCGATTGCCGCGCCCGCGACAAGTCCGCGCGCGACGTTGAATGCCATGCGCGGATTGTCGCGCTCCACCCACGGCCGAAAGGTCTGCCATGCCTCGACCGGCTGCAACGTGCGCTGCGCGCGCGACCAGACAGAAAGCCCGTGCGGCGCCATCACCTCATCGCGCACACGGCCGATCAGGGCCGCCAGCCGATCTACCATCGGCCGCAGCGCCAATGCCACGTCCGGATCGGCGAAGCCGAACGCGTCGACCGCGACGATCAGGTTGGTGGGCAGCGCCGACGGGATCGGCTCGTCCAGCAGCACGCTGGAGACGCGCGCGAACGTCGCAACATCGCGGGCGAACCAGCCGGTGGTGTCGGAACTCGGCGCCTGGGGCAGCATACCGGTCAGATCGAGCCGCCCATGCGTCGGCCGAATACCGTAAAGGCCACAAAAACTCGCCGGCACGCGCACCGAACCGCCGGTGTCGGTGCCAAGCGCGGTATCACACGCTCCCGCGGCGACCGCCGCGGCAGAGCCGGACGATGAGCCACCTGGCACCCGGTCGGGCGCGCGGGTGTTGAGCGGCGTGCCGTCGAATGCGTTCTCGCCCAAAATGCCCAGCGACACCTCGTCCGTAATGGTCTTGCCGATCAGCGTCGCGCCGGCATCGAGCAGCGTCTGCACTGCCCAGGCGTGCCGCGTCGGCACCGGATGCGTGCGCGCCCAGTCGTGATTGCCGCCGCCGGTCGGATAACCGGCGACATCGAACAGGTCCTTCGCTGCGAAGGTGAAGCCACGCAGAGGGCCGTGCGCCGCGCCCTCGATGGTTACGCGTGGACCAGGGACGAAGGCATTCGCATCGGACATTGGCATTTCTCACTTCGGGTGGAGGTGTGACGGACGCGTCCGCCTGCATTACAATGCCCCCGGTCCGAACGGAGCGAAACACATGGCCGACAACGCACAGATGATCATCGACCTCGACCGCAAGCGCATGCAGGCGATGGCAGACACGGACATCGCAACGCTGAACACACTGCTGGCCGACGACCTGATCTACACTCACTCATCGGCGCGGCTCGATACCAAGCAGAGCCTGATCGGCAACATGCAGTCCGGCGCCACGGTCTACAACGCTGTCGAACCGTCCGATGTAAAGGCGCAGGACCTCGGCAACGCCGTCGTGCTGACCGGCGTCGCCCGCATTCGTGTCACCTCGGGTGGCAAGCCGAACGCCTTCGCCGTGCGATTCACCGACGTCTACGCCAACAAGAGCGGCAAGTGGCAAATGGTGACCTGGCAATCCACGCGTCTCGCGGAGTGACCGCGCGACCGCGCCTTCTGCGGGCGGCGCTGTCTGTTTCGTTGTTATGCCTCGCGGCGGTCGCCGATGCGTCCGCCGCGGAGCTGCGCGTCGGATTGTCCGCCGAGACAACGTCGCTCTATCCCAACTGGTTCGTCACCACCGGCAACCAGCAGATCGCCAGCCACATCTTCGACAATCTGGTCGAGATGGATGCCAACAGCATCCCGCAGCCAGGCCTCGCGGAAAGCTGGTCGCCGGTCGATGATCACACCTGGGAATTCCGACTGCGGCACAACGTGAAATTCCACGACGGCACGCCGTTCACGGCCGATCAGGTCCTTACCACGTTCGATCAGTCCCAGACGATCGAGGGCGTCGGCGCGTCCGCCGGTGCCTATCTGCGGGGCAAGACCTACACCAAGGTGGACGACTACACGGTCCGTATCGCGACCACACAGCCGTCACCGCTGCTGCCGAACGAAATGACGGTGCTTTACATCTATCCGCGTGCCGCTCCGGTCGAGCAGTTCAATTCCGGCGCGGCGGCGATCGGCACCGGGCCGTACAAGCTGCACGAATGGGTCAAGGGCGGCCAGATCGTGCTAGAACGCAACCCCGACTACTGGGGGACGGCACCGGACTGGGATCGGGTGATCTTCCGGGTGATCGGCGCCGGCCCGACGCGCATCGCGGCTCTGCTTAACGACGAAGTGGACATGATCAACGATGTACCGCCGGCTGACATCAGCCGCCTGAAGACGGACCCCAAGCTGAACGTCATCATGCGCCCCGGCGAGCGCATCATGCTGCTCACACTGGACAGCAGCCGTGACGTTTCACCCTTCGTGACCGACAATGACGGCAAGCCGGCGTTTCCAAATCCGCTGCGCGACGGACGCGTGCGCACGGCGATCACCAAGGCGATCAACCGCGATGCGCTGGCTCAGCGTCTCATGGATGGCGTCGCTGTCGCCGCCGGTCAGATGGCCAGTCCGGGCATGTTCGGCCACGACCCGAACATCAAGCCCGAGCCGTTCGATCTGGATGGCGCGAAGAAGCTGCTGGCCGCAGCGGGGTATGCCGATGGCTTTCATCTGACGCTGCATTCGCCAAACGACCGCTACGTCAATGATGCGGAGACAGCGCAGGCGATCGGCGCGATGCTGTCGCGCATCGGCATCAAGACCGAGGTGGTGGCGCAGCCATGGCAGGTGTTCGCCGGCCAGCAGATGGGCGGCGGCGAACGCGGCGTGCCGGCCTACAGCGCGACGCTGTACGGGTTCGGCACGGCCACCGGCGAGACCATGTCACAGCACTGGATGCTGCTGCATACCCCGAACAAGCAGCTCGCGCTCGGCCACGCCAATGTCGGCGGCTATTCGAACCTGCGGCTCGATGCGTATCTGGACGAGGCGATGCGCACGATGGATGCGGCCAGGCGCGAGAAGATGCTGTGGGACATCGATCGGGGCTACATGAATGACGTCGCGTTGGTACCGCTGTTCTGGCAGGTCAACGCCTGGGCCACCCGTAAGGGTCTCACCTACGAGCCACGCATCATGAACGTGACCCAGGCGATGTCCGTCCACACCGCGAAGTAGCGGAGAAAAGCTCTCCTCCCCTCGCCGGAGGGGGCGTCCATACTGGATGCGCTCTTGTGTATAGTAGCGCCTAAATTTCAACACGGAGACGAGAAGGCGAGAACCACGGAGGTCACGGAGAAAGTGAGAATGGCGCCTCGCGCGAAGCGCATGGATTGCTTCTCCGTGTCCTCAGTGGCCCTCGCCTTGCCTTCTCTGTGGTGAATCAGAGGCGCCCAAGCGACACAGGCGGTGGCGCGTTTACTGTAGCGCGACCCCCATCGCCTCACCGAACCGCCGAGCCGGCTCCAGCGGATCGCCGTACTTCCGATGCATTGCAGTGTGATACGCCGCCGCTAGCAGCAGCTTGTCGCGCTCCGGATGCCGGTTGGTGCCGTAGTCCATCAGCATGCACTGGGCGATCTCCTGGTTGTGCGGATCGTTGCCCAGCTTGGTCGCTGCCAATGCGATGCGCTCCACCAGCGGCCCGCGATCACCGACATTATCGAGATACGCCTGTGTCCAGGCCAGGCTCTCCGATCCACTCAGCGCGCACACAGCGCTGTCCACGCGCTCCAGTAACTGCCCCGCCGTCAGCCTGTCTGCGCCACTCGGCGCCTTGATCGACGCAGGATTGCTATCGCCGATGCCACGCTGATGCCCCGCGACGCGGTTCAGGTACGACGCCAGTAAGTAGATCAGCCGCAACCGCCGCGGATGGTCGAAGTTGTCGTAGAACCACGCCAACGTGTTGCAGTACTCGTAGCAGTGGTGCGGCATGGAGAAGTTGTTCGGCTCGCTCGTCTCCAGCACCACCTGCGCGGCGGCAATCTGCATGACGTCGAGGATCCGCCGCGGATCCTTGCCCGCCTTCAGCAGTTTCGTCACCTGGTGCAGGTTGTCCGGCTCGGGGCCGCAAATGATCGTCTCGATCAATTCCGCGGCCTCGACCAGATTGAGCGCCTCCTTGTTGTTGCGAAGCACCGACAGCTCGGCCTCGCTGACGCCGCCATACGGCACCGCGTGCAGCGTCTCGCCCTCGATGTTCATCTTCACCAGGTTGCAGGCCATCTCATACGTCGAGTACCAGCGCGGCCCGACAGCGATATCCAGCGCGCCGGCGTACAGCACATGATGCGCTGCCGGATCATCCCAGCCGATCGCGTTGCCGATCTCCACCGTAGAGCGCGCGCGATACGCCTTGTGGCCCGTCGTATACGAGCGGTTGAACAGCATCCGGTCCTGCATATCGATCAGACCGGCGAACACCAACTCGGCCAACACCTCCTTGCGGTTCGGCACATCCTCCATCAGCCCGAGGAACGTGCGGTAGGCGTCGACTACCTGGCCGCGGTGTACCAGCGTGAGCCAGTTGGACAGGCGCTCCTTCAGTGGGCCGTCCTGACGCAGCGGCTCCTGGTCCGGCCAATAGACGACTGGTTCCGGCGGTTTATCGATGGCGCCGAGGTTGCCGCGGGCGCGCGTATAGTGGCCGGGCGCCTTGTCCATCTTCTGGTTCCAGATATCGAGGCCGCTCGGAATGTACCAGATCGTTTGCGCCATCGGCAGCATCGCAAGCCGCTCCGGCACCATCTTCGCCAGATTGACCGTTGCGCGCGCGCTCAGCAGGCAATGGTCGTTGTTGACGAAGTTCGGATAGCCGTCGTCAATGCGCTCATGGTATGGCACATGCGTGTAGGGTGCATGGATACGCACACCCTCGGCGATGATTTCCCTCAGCGGACGCCCGGCACGCACGAGATCGTAATAGACTTGGCTTGCCCCCAGCTGGTCGCGCGCCATAACCCGATCTTCCAGCGTGGCGTAGAGAGTACTCGTGGCGCGGTCGACCTGCACGTCCATTGTCGATACCTCCGTAACTTGCTGGCTTATCCTAAGCTTGACAGGCCGGTTCCGACAACCATGGTGGCCGTAGCGGGAGGGATACGAAGATGGCAGACACGCAATGGATCGTCAGCACTGTCGCGGGAACGGGCGTACAGGGCTATGCCGGTGATGGTGGTCCGGCGACGCAGGCGCTGCTGAATAATCCGTTCGATCTCGCGTTCGATCCCGGCGGCAATCTGTGCTTTTCCGATACCTACAATCACTGCATTCGCCGGATCGATGCGGGCACCGGCGTCATCACAACGATTGCTGGCACAGGTGAAAGTGGCTTCGCGGGCGACGGCGGTCCGGCAACACAGGCGCGGATGAATCAGCCTTACGGCATCGTCATCGATCGCGCTGGCAACATCTACGTCGCGGATCGCTTGAACGGTCGCGTGCGGCGGATCGATGGCGGCAGCGGCGTGATCACCACGCTTGCGGGCGACGGCTCCGGAAAGTTCAGCGGCGATGGCGGACCATCGGGTCGCGCGGGTCTGGCGGAGCCGAACGGTCTCACGCTGGACCGCGACCATCGCCGGCTGTTCATCGCCGATGTCGCCGATCACCGCGTGCGAATCATCGATCTAAGCTCCGGCGTCATCACCACATTCGCGGGCACCGGCAATGGTCGTCACGCGGGTGACGGCGGCAAAGCAACATGGGCCGATGTCTTCGGCGCGCGTGCGGTCGCATTGGCTCCCGATGATTCGCTCTATCTGATGGAACGGCAGGGCAGCAGCGTGCGCCGTATCCACAATGGTATAATTGAGACCATCGCGGGCACCGGTGCGCGTGGCTATGCGGGCGACGGGCAGGATGCACGCCAGGCGGTGTTCGATGCGCCGAAGGAGATGGCGGTCGATCCCGCCGGCAACATCTTCATTGTCGATACCGAGAACCACGTAATCCGCCTGATCGACGCGAAGACCTGGATCGTCACCACGATTGCCGGGACTGGCAAACCCAGTCCTAACGCACTGGCACGACCGCACGGCGCCGTGGTTGGACCAGATAGCGCGGTCTACATAGGCGATTCCGAGAACCACCGCGTGCGCAAACTGGTACGGCCTCGTTGACGCGGAGGGAACAATGCGTCGGCTCTATTTCTCGATCTTCTTCGTAACGTTGCTCAATGGCATCTCAGCGGCGCTAGCCTGCGACAATCCGCGCCAGATGGAAGGCTTCAAGACCTGCGCCGACGTCGCCAAAGCCGAGAGCGAAGGCACCCTCGTCGTCTACTCCACCGATCCCGAGGCAGCAGCCGAGCAGGAACTGGCAAAATTCCACGCTCTGTTCCCGAAGATCACGCCGAACTACCTGCGGCTTCAGGCCGGCGCTCTCTATGCCAGGCTGCTGGCCGAACGCCAGGGCAACGTCTATCTCCCCGATGTCACGCAACTTTCCGACATGAGCTTCGCGCTCGATTTCCAGAAGCGTGGCGGCTACATGCAGTACGTGTCGCCGGAAATGGCCGCCTACAAGCCCGAATACAAAAGCTCGCCCGAGGGCTATTGGACCTGGGGCGCCCTGGTGATGGCGGCAATCGCCTACAACCCCAATCTCGTGTCGCGCGAAGAGGCGCCGAAGACCTGGAAAGACATGCTCGATCCGAAGTGGACCGACGCGATCTCGGTCAAGGTGACGATATCCGGATTGCAGCACGTCGAGTGGTACATGCTGCGGCAGCTCTACGGCAACGACTTCTGGTCGGAGCTCGCGCCGCTGAAGCCACACGCGTTCAACTCCTATGTCCAGCAGTTCGACCGCTTGGTGAACGGTCAGGACAAGGTTGCGTTGACCGCGCAGTATTCGGGCTACCTGATGATGAAGGCGAAGGGCGCCCCGGTGGAATTCGTCATTCCGCCCGACGGCGTGGTCGCCGCGCCGCAGCCCTGGGGGATCGTGAAGGAAGCACCGCATCCGGCCGCCGCGCAGTTGTTCATGGACTGGTTCCTCAGCGTGCCTGGACAGACCGGCAATGCCGAAGTGCTGCTTACCCACTCGGCCCGAAGCGATGTACCGCCGCCGCCAGGTGGCGTCAGAATCAATGAGTTCAAGGTCCTGACCCCGACGGACTGGCACGCCTTCGAGCAGACCCACGCGCAGTTCGTGCGCGAGTGGAACAAGATCACCGGCCTGCGCTGATGCGTCTCCCATCGATCGTCCCACGACAGATCGTTATGCCCCTGGTCGTGCTGGTGTGCGGCGCCCTGGTGATCTATCCGATCGCCTTCCTGATCAACGAATTGCTCAATGTCGGCGACCCGTCGACGTTCCCGCCCGAGCAGTACGGGCTCGACAACTTCACGAACCTCACTGACGACTATCGCGCGCTTGCCAACACGCTGCTGGTCTCATGCATCGCGACCGTGCTTGCGGTGATCTTCGGCTTTCTTCAGGCCTGGATTCTGACACGCACCAACATCCCCGGCCGCCAGCGGCTCGAACGACTGATGGAGCTGCCGTACTACATGACTCCACTGATCGGTGCGCTCGCCTGGGGCGTGCTGCTGGGACCAAAGACCGGCCTGGTCAATCAGGCCTGGCGCTCACTCGGCGCAACGGGCGATCTGTTCAACATCTACTCGGCTTACGGCATCGCCTGGGTGATGGCGCTGTTCGAGGGCACGGTCGCGTTCGTCATGATCTCGGCCGCGATGAAATCGATGGACCCATCGCTCGAGGAAAGCTCTCGCGTAATGGGTGCCGGCAAGCTGCGCACCGCGCTGCGCATCACACTGCCATTGGTCGCGCCTGGCGTGCTCAGCGCCACCATCTTCGTGTTCGCCGAGATGCTGGGCTCGTTCGCAGCTGCGTTCGTGCTGGGAATTCCCGGCCGCTTCTACGTGGTCACCACGGAGATCTGGCAGGCCACTCTGTCATTCCCGCCCGACTATGGCCGCGCCGCGGCAATGGGTCTGTCGCTGTTCGGCGTCATGCTGATCACGCTGACGATCGCGCGCTTCGTGCTGAAGCACGGCGCCTACACCACCATCACCGGCAAGGCATTCCGGCCGCGAGAGATGGATGTCGGTGCGATGCGCTGGCCGCTGCTCGCCATCGCCTGGGGTTACATCGTCGTCGCCGTGATCCTGCCGCTGGGCGCGCTGCTGCTCACCTCGTTCGAGCGCTTCGCCACGGTGATCCTGCCGCAGATGCACTTCACACTGGCGAACTACGAAACGGCGCTGCAGATGGGCTCGGTTGGACCAGCATTCGTCAACAGCCTGATCCTGGGTGTTTCCGTATCGACGATCGGCGTGGTTGTCATCGGCGTGCTGGCCTGGATCATCTATCGTTCGCGAATGCCCGGTCGTGGCGCCGCGGAATATGTCATCATGTTCCCGCAGGCGGTTCCGCGCCTGGTGTTCGGTCTCGGCCTGCTTTGGGCGTGGATCAACATGCCGATCCCGCTCTACGGCACGCTGTGGCTTCTGGGAATCGCCTACTTCACCGTCTTCCTGCCGCTAGGCCTGCGCACCATCGCGAGCGTCGTGCTCCAGGTTGACCCCAGCCTCGAGGAATGTGCCCGCGTCTGCGGCGCCGGATGGGTCTATCAGATGCGCACCGTCACCATGCCGTTGCTGCGCCCGGGGCTGGTTGCCGCATGGCTGCTGATCTTCATCGCCTCGGTGCGCGAACTGGGCGTATCGATTTTCCTGATGGGGCCGAACTCCAAGGTGATCGCACCAGCCATCGTCAATTCCTGGCTGAGTTCCAGTTCCGAACTGTCTGCGGCAATGGCACTCATCCAGACTGCCACCGTCTTCATAGCCGTCGCCATCATGTTCAGCCTGGCGCGTCGCGTCTCCGGGGTGACCCAATGAACCGTCCGCGCATCGAGGTCGCCAATCTCGCGGTGCGCTACGGCGATGTCACCGCGGTGGACGATATCAGCTTCGACATTGCGCCGGGCGAGATGGTGACGCTGCTCGGCCCGTCCGGCTGCGGCAAGACCACCACGCTGCGCGCGGTCGCCGGACTGGAGACACCGAGCGGTGGCAGCATCCGGCTGAACGGCGAAACCGTGTATTCGGCCCGTGAACGCCGCAACGTGCCGGCCGAGAAGCGCGGCGTGTCGATGGTGTTCCAGTCGTACGCGATCTGGCCGCACATGACGGTGTTCGACAATGTCGCCTACGGCCTGCGCGTGCGCAAGCTGCCGGCGGCCGAAGTGCGGCAGAACGTGCAGCGTGTGCTGGGCCTGGTGCAGATGCAGGCTTTCGCCGACCGTCCCGCGTCGAAACTGTCGGGTGGTCAGCAGCAGCGCGTGGCGGTGGCTCGAGCGATCGCGTTCTCGCCGAGCGTTCTGCTGTTCGATGAGCCGCTGTCGAACCTGGACGCCAAGCTGCGCGCAGAGATGCGCGTGGAACTGCGCGAATTGCAACGTCGGCTGGAAATCACGTCGCTGTATGTGACGCACGACCAGGAGGAGGCATTGGCGATCTCCGACCGGGTGATCGTGATGAACGGCGGCCACATAGAGCAGATCGGCACCCCGGAGGACATCTATAATCGTCCACGCACACGCTTCGTCGCTGACTTTGTCGGATCTGCCAACCTGATCGCGGGCAAGGTACTCGGGCCTGGCTCAAGCGGCACGCTGCTATTCGAGGCGGAGGGTGGCGTGCAACTCGAAGTCGTCGCGTCAGACGCATCCACCGAGCGGGACACTGTGGCGCTGCGCACGTCCTACATTCATCTCGGGCACATGCCGGGATCGCACAATGCCGTTGCGGGCCGCATCCATCGCCGCATGTTCCACGGCGACTTCATCCAGTATGTCGTGGACTGGCCCGCCGGCCAGTTGATCGTCCGCCGCCCACCGACCGAGCTGTTAGACGAAGGCAGCGAAGTAACGGTGTCGTTCGCACCAATACACTGCGTGTTACTATGAGTTCTCCCACTCCACTCGCGGGAGGGGGGATGCCAGTGATCCACCGCCCCCTCCCGCAAGGGGAGAGAAGTCTTAGTTGACCTAAGCCGCCTTCGCCCCCTTCGGCCAGCGTGCCGCCACCATCGGAAGCACCTGCTCGATCAGCCGTCGCGTCTGATCAAGCATGCCCTCATCGCCCCGCGCCGCCGGCCGCAGAATGAACTTGGACGCGCCCGCCTCCACATATTCAGCAATCCGCGCCACCATCATACCCGCATCGCCGATCGCAAAATGCCGCTCCGGATCGCGCCCCGTGCGCTTGCGATACGCCTCCATCACCTGTGCCACGCCCGGATCATCCACCCGTCCGAAGTGATACGCGAACGCCGCGCCGTAGTGATCCTCGTCTATACTGCGTCCGCTTTCCACCAGCGCCGCCTTGATCTCCGCGATCACGCGCCCGACATCCGTCGGCGTTTCCGCGCCCGCCTGCCAGCCGGTGCCGTACCGCGCCGTCCGCCGCACCGCCGCGGCCGACGAACCGCCAATCCATATCGGCAGATCCGGCTGCACCGGCTTCGGCGAAATCGACGCGCCCGTCAGATGATTGTGCCGCCCCTCGAAATCGACACTGTCCTCCGACCACAAGCGATGAATGATCTCCAGCGCCTCATCGGTCTTACGGCCGCGCGTCGAGGTGTCGATGTGCAGCGTCTGCCACTCCGGTCCCTGCGGACTGCCGATGCCGAAGCCGGGCAGCAGCCGCCCCTGCGACAGCACGTCAATCGTCGCACACTGCTTGGCCAGCAGCACCGGATCACGCAACGCCAGCGACACCACGTTGACGCCGAATTTGATCCGCCGCGTGCGCCCGGCAATCGCCGCGAGCGCTGTCATGCACTCCAGAATCGGCTGACGGCTGACGATGCGATCGGTCTGCCAGATCGAGTCGATACCGCCCGCCTCGCAAAGATCGACCCAGCGCCAGAAACCGTCGGTGCTGGTGAACGGAAACTCCATCAGCCCAACGCCGACGGCGATGTTGCGTGCCACTGTCGTCTCCTGTCAGTTGTTGCCCACCGCCTCGCCCAATGTCGCGCCAATCTCCCGGTGCAGCACCAGATCGGCGTATGGATCGAGCCCCGTCGGCTCGCGGTTCAATATCACCAGACGCCCTCCATTGCGTGCCGCAAGTTCCGGAAAGCCTGCCGCCGGATAGACCACCAACGACGAACCGATCGCGATGAACAAATCCGACGCCAGCGTCTCTTCCTCGGCACGGATCATCGCCGCAGCCGGCATCGACTGGCCGAACGAAATCGTCGCCGTCTTGACGTAGCCGCCGCACGACACGCAGTTCGGCGCCTCGCCGGTGCGCTCGAACTCCACTCTGATGTGCTCGATCTCGTAGCGCTGCGCGCAGTCAAGACAATGTGCATACGTCGTATTGCCATGCAACTCTATCACCCGGTTGGCCGGCACGCCCGAAGCCTGGTGCAAACCATCGATGTTCTGCGTGATCACTGCGGATGCCTTGCCGCGGTTCACCAGCGACGCCACCGCGCGATGTCCACGGTTGGGTTCCGCCTTGCGCATCGTCGCATCGGTTGCAAACCGCCGCCGCCAGGTCTCGCGCCGCGCCTCGTCGGATGCGAGGAAGTCGGAAAAATCGATCGGCCGCATCTTCGTCCAGATGCCACCGGGGCTGCGAAAATCGGGAATGCCCGATTCCGTGCTGATCCCCGCACCGGTGAAGATGACAATCCGTCGCGCCTCGTCGATCATCCGTCGCAGTTCGGCAACATCAGGTTCCATCGCGCTTCTCCACTCGCCGGCATGGTCCACCAGCCGCATCGTGACCGCAATAGTGTTGCCGCACCTCACCATCCGAGGCACAGTCGCAACGAGAAACGCCCGAGGAACGCCCTTCCGTGCAGGAAACAAATGTCGCCAGGCCGGCCAGCCGCCAGGCCTGGCTGATCGACAGCGCGGATTTCTGGCGCCTCTGGTTCGTCGGTCTCGTCGTGTTCATCGTCCGCTGGGTGGAGACAGTCGCAGTCGGGGTCTTCGTCTACCAGCACACCGGTTCGCCGTTTATCGTCGCCATGATGACCATGCTGCGGCTGCTGCCGATGGGTCTGTTCGGCGCCTTCCTCGGCGCCATCGCCGAACGCATGGAGCGGCGCACCACACTGATCATCGTAGTCGTCAGCATGGTGATCACGTCGCTCACTCTGGCGACCCTGGCACATCTGCATCTGCTGGCCGTCTGGCACCTCGCGGTCGCGAGCTTCATCAACGGCATCGGCTGGGCGACCGACAATCCGGTGCGGCGGGTGATGATCGGCGAGGCGGTCGGCGCCACACAGATGGGCACCGCCATGTCGGTCGATGTTGGCGCCAACAACGCCAGCCGCATGATAGGCCCAACGATCGGCGGCCTGCTGCTCGCCGGCGTTGGCATCGACGGCGTGTTCACGTTGAGCGTTGTGCTTTACGCCATCGCGGTGGTGGCTGCGTGCCGCGTGCGCTATCGGAACAGCTATCCACCGAGCACAGCGGAATCAGTGATCGCGCGTATCGCCGAGGGATTGCGGCTCGTGCGGCGAGACCGCCGGCTGATCGGCACGCTGACCGTCACAGTGGTCTACAACGTGTTCGGCTGGCCGTTCACCAGCATGGTACCGGTGATCGGTCAGGACCGCCTGCTGCTGGGACCCGAGGGCATCGGCATCCTTGCCAGCATGGACGGTGTCGGCGCTTTCGTCGGTGCGGTGTTGATGGCGATGCTCTGCCGGCCGCACTTCTACCGGCACGTCTATGTCGGCGGTGTCACGCTATACCTGGTCATGCTGATCGTTTTCGCGCTGGTTCCCGTGCCCGCAATCGCAAGCTTCGCTCTGCTGTTCACCGGCCTCGGCGGCGCGGGCTTCAGCATCATGCAGGCGACGTTGGTCTACCTGTCGGCGCCGCCCGAGATGCGAAGCCGCGTGCTTGGCGTGCTGTCAGTGTGCATTGGCACCGGCCCGGTCGGCTTTGTGGCACTCGGATGGCTGGCGAATGCAATCGGCGCACCGTGGGCGACCGCCGCGACCGGAATCGCGGGACTGGTGATGATGCTGCTGACGCGGCCCTTGTGGCGCGCGATCTGACGCGTCGGTTTGATCCAGGTCAAAGGCAGACCGCGCCGGACATCGTAAGGAACGGCATGGCAAACTTCACGCCGTGGGCCTCCTTGTCGGGAGGCTTGCTCATCGGCCTCGCGGTCGCACTTCTTTGGCTCGGGAATGGCCGGGTGGCCGGCATCAGTGGCATGGTCGGCAATCTCGCGTCTGCCGGCTCAGGCGATGTTGCCTGGCGCGTCGCCTTCCTGGCTGGCCTGATCGCGGCGCCGTGGTGCTACGCAGGAGTGGTGGGAGCGCCGGTCATCCGCCTGGATGGCGCCGTTCCCGTCGTTATCGCCGGGGGATTGCTGGTAGGCTTCGGCACGCGGCTCGGCGGTGGCTGCACCAGCGGTCACGGCGTCTGCGGCTTGGCGCGCTTCTCGCGCCGTTCGATCATGGCGACCTGCCTGTTCATGGCGGCCGGGTTCCTCACGGTGTTCGTCATGCGCCACATCGCCGGAGCCTGATCGCATGGCACGGCTCAGCGTCTCGGTTGCATCAGGGGCATTGTTCGGTCTCGGGCTGACCGTTTCGAACATGATCAATCCCGCCAAGGTACTCGGTTTTCTCGACGTCGCCGGCGACTGGGACCCGAGCCTCGCCTTCGTCATGCTGGGCGCCCTGATCATGGCGACACCGGCCTATCTCGTGTCGAGACGACTGCGTGCTCCACTGTGCGCCACAGAGTTCGCGCGTCCGGCGGCCTCGCGGATCGATCGCCGCCTGATCATTGGCGCATTGATATTCGGAATCGGATGGGGTCTTGTCGGTTATTGTCCGGGTCCTGCACTTGCCTCCATCGGGCTTGGCGGCAGCCGGACGTTTCTGTTCGTCGTAGCCATGCTGGCCGGCATGGCCGTCTACACCGTGATCAATCGAGATCGAGCACCATCAGTTCTTCGTCGAGAAACCGCCCGTTCACCTTGAGTGAGCGCCGCTCGACGCCATAGACCGCAAACCCCATGCGGCGAGACAGAAGTTGCGCGGGCGCATTGCCCACTGTCACCGACAGGTGCAGCACCACCGCGCCCGCCTCGCGCGCACCGGCAATGACCGCTTCGACCAATCGCTGCGCCAGTCCGTTGCGCCGATGGGCGCGATCGACATACATGCTGAACAGGTGGGCCTTGTGCTTTTCCTTGGCGCCTGAGCGGATCTGCAAACCCGCCAACCCAACCAGACGATCTCCGTCGAACCCACCGAACCGGGTGAGGCCCGGTGTAACCAGACGCTCGGCGAACTGCGCTCGATCCAGCGCGGCCGATTCATCATGGTCGGCACCAAACGCGTCGGGGTGCAGCCGCAAGGATTCAAGACGAATGCGACGATACTGGTCGACATCAGCGACCCCGAGCACGCGTATCTCGTAGCTCACCGCAGCGCTGTTGCGATACGCGCGGCCAGCCGGCGCGCGACATCCTGCTTCGCCAGACGCGGCCAGTCCTCGACGCCATCGGCAGTGATCAGATGCACCACGTTCTCCTCGCCGCCCATGATGCCGGTGGCCGGCGACACGTCGTTGGCCACGATCCAGTCGGCCTTCTTGCGCACGCGCTTGGCCTGTGCATTCGCCATCAGATCGTCGGTCTCCGCGGCAAATCCGATGACGAGCCGCGGTCGTCGCGGGCCGCGCTGGGCGATGGTGGCGAGAATGTCGGGATTGGCTACGAGTTCCAGCGCCGGCGGCGCGGCACCCGGCACCTTCTTGATCTTGCCCGACGAGGCACCGACCACCCGCCAGTCGGCAACCGCGGCAGCGAAGATCGCCACGTCAGCCGGCAACGCCGACTGACAGGCGTCCAGCATCTGCTGCGCGCTTTCGACATGCGTGATGACGACACCGGCCGGATCGGGCACCGACACCGGCCCGCTGACCAGTGTCACGCGCGCGCCCAGTTCGGCCAGTGCAGCCGCAATCGCATGACCCTGCCGTCCGCTGGAGCGGTTGGCGATGTACCGCACCGGGTCGATCGGCTCATGTGTCGGTCCGCTGGTGACCAGCGCATGCTTCCCGGCAAGTGGTCCCGATGGGGCCAGCAGCGCCTCAATGGCCGCCAGGATCGCCGGTGGTTCCGCGAGCCGCCCGGGTCCGAATTCATTGCACGCCATCGCACCCTCGTCGGGGCCGACGACATGAATGCCGCGCCCGGCGAGCAACGCCATGCTCGCCTTCGTCGCGGCATGCAGCCACATCCGAACATTCATCGCAGGCGCGACCAGCACCGGCTTGTCGGTGGCGAGCAGCAATGTCGAGGCCAGATCGCCTGCGAGCCCCGCCGCCATCTTCGCCAGTAAGTCCGCCGAAGCAGGCACCACCACGACGAGGTCGGCACTACGCGAAAGCTGGATGTGTCCCATTTCGCTTTCGTCGGTCAGCGAGAATAGGTCGGTGAACACCTTGCTTTCGCTCAACGCCTGGAGCGAAAGCGGCGTGACGAATTGAGCGCCCGCCCCGGTCAGCACACAGCTCACCCCGCAGCCGCGCCCGCGCAGCAGACGGATCAGTTCCAGCGCCTTGTACGCGGCAATACCGCCCGAGACGATCAGCAGCACGCGCTTGCCGGAGAGGTCGGTCATTGCAGGGTCTCTCCCCCTTCCCTTGCGGGAGGGGGTTGGGGGGAGGGGGTCGGAGAATGCGGGCGTGGCCCCCTCCCCCTACTCCCCTCCCGCAAGGGGAGGGGGAAAACTTTGGTTTGCCCGCTCACAGCCGCCACCCCGAATAAATCGCCGCAATTCCCCCCGACAGATTGCGCACCGCAACACGTGCAAATCCCGCATCACGCAGCATCTCGGCCAGCGTATCCTGATCCGGAAACGTCCGGATGCTCTCCGCGAGGTACCGATAGCTCGCCTCATCACGCGCGACCCCGCGCCCAAGCGCGGGCAGCACGCGAAAGGACCACGCATCGTACAGCGGCTGCAGCACCGCCACCTGCACGTGTGAGAACTCGAGGCAGAAGAACCGCCCGCCCGGCCGGATCACCCGCCGCGCTTCGGCCAGCACCGCCGCCTTATCGGTGCAGTTGCGCAGCCCGAACGCGATCGACACGCGATCCACCGCACGGTCCGGGAACGGCAGCCTCTCGGCATCCGCGACAACAAACGACGCACCGCCTATCAGCGCGCGCGACAGTGCCCGATCGCGCGCCACCTCGAGCATCGATGCATTGACATCGCTCAGCACTCCCGGGCCGCCGCCCTTTTCGAGCCACGCCAGCCCGACATCGCCGGTGCCCGCGGCAAGGTCCAGCAGCATGCGCTGCGGGCGAGGATCGAGCGCCGTCACCAGCACGTCCTTCCACGCGCGATGAACACCAAGCGACATCAGATCGTTCATCAGGTCGTAGCGCGGCGCGACACTGTCGAACACGGCGCGCACCATGCCGCCCTTGGCCGCGCGCGGCACGCGGCGGAAGCCGAAGTCGGTGGTCTCGGTCGATCCCAGGTTGTCGCTCATTCGCGCCATCTATAGCGTGCCACACCCCAATGCCGGAACTCCCCGAGGTCGAGACCGTGATGCGTGGCCTCCAGCAGCGCCTGGAAGGCCGTGTCATCGTGCGCGCGACCGCCCATCGCCCCGACCTCCGCTGGCCTTTGCCCGAAGGTCTGCAGAAGCGCCTGACCGGCGCGCGCGTCACCGGCTTCCGGCGCCGCGGCAAGTATATCCTCATGCGCCTCTCCGACGGTGATTCGGTCTTGCTGCATCTCGGTATGTCGGGCCGCATGGTGCTCACCCCGCTGCGGCCCAACCTGCCGACACTGCACGAGCATCTCGTGCTGGAGACCGATGACGGATGGCGGCTGGGCTTTGTCGATCCACGCCGCTTCGGCTCGGTCGACCTCGTGCCCACACCGCACGAGGACGCCCACCGGCTGCTGGCGGACCTTGGGCCCGAACCAATGGACCCCGCGTTCTCTCCTGCCCGCCTCTCGGCCTCGCTGGCCGGCAAGCGCACGCCGATCAAGGCCGCACTGCTCGACCAGAAGGTCGTCGCCGGTCTCGGCAACATCTATGTCTGCGAGGCACTTTTCCGCGCCAGGATCAGCCCGCAGCGTTCGGCCCACACCATCCCGGGCCTCCGCGCCACCCGGCTGGTGCCCGCGATCAAGGAGACGCTGCGCGAGGCGATCGCCGCCGGCGGCTCCACCTTGCGCGACTACGTCCAACCGGGCGGCGAACTCGGCTACTTCCAGCACGCCTGGAAGGTCTACGGCCGTGAGGCCGAAGCCTGCGAGCACTGCCCCGGTCGCCCCGCCTGTCCCGGCATCCGCCGCATCACCCAGTCGGCGCGCAGCACGTTCTATTGCCCGCGTACCCAGCGATAGCTACAAGCCGGCCACCTCCAACGGGAGAGCGAAGATGGCCGACTTCCAGAACATCATCGTCGAGACGCACGGCCGGGTCGGAATGATCCGCATCAACCGCCCGGCCGCGCTGAACGCCCTGTGCGACGCGCTCATGGACGAACTGGGCACGCAGCTCCTGGCATTCGACGCCGACGCATCAATTGGCGCGGTCGTGCTGACCGGAAACGAGCGCGCCTTCGCTGCCGGTGCCGATATCAAGGAGATGAAGGACCGCACGCATCCCGAGGCCGCGCTCGACGACTTCATCGGCAGGCGCTGGGAGACCGTGCTGCGCGCGAAGAAGCCGGTGATCGCCGCCGTCGCGGGCTTTGCCCTGGGCGGCGGCTGTGAGCTGGCGATGATGTGCGACTTCATCCTCGCCGCCGATACCGCGAAGTTCGGTCAGCCCGAGATCAATCTGGGCGTGCTGCCCGGTGCCGGCGGCACTCAGCGGCTGACCCGCGCGGTCGGCAAGTCGAAGGCGATGGACATGATCCTGACCGCACGGATGATGGACGCGGCCGAGGCCGAACGCGCCAACCTCGTATCGCGCGTATTCCCCGCAGATCAGCTTCTGCCTGAGACTCTGAAGATCGCCGGGCGCATCGCCGAGCTGTCGCCGGTGGCGGTCGCCTTCGCCAAGCAGGCGGTGAACCGCGCGTTCGAAACCACCCTGGTGGAGGGCGTTCGCCACGAGCGCGCACTGTTCATGTCACTGTTCGGCACCCACGATCAGCGCGAGGGCATGGCGGCGTTCGCCGAGAAGCGAAAGCCGGCCTTCCGCCTTGGCTAGCGCGACTTTGGCCCCTCGGGATGCGCGACATCGGCCTCCGTCTCGGGACCGACGCTGGAGGCATAGGAGAAGCCCCACATCAACGGAACCACCTGCGCGAAATTTTCGTTCAGGAACTTGTAGACTTCAGTGATCCCCTCGCGCGGCACATACACCACGTCGGTACTGGGCAAGCCGGACATCGGTATCCGGGTCCTGATCCCGCATCGCATCCCGAAGTCGGGCCGAGAAGAGCTGCGGCACATCGTTGGGTCCGCGGCGGATGATGAACACCCTGTCCCTGTCGCCCGCCTTCAGTCCACCGGCGCGCGCGATCGCCTGCGACAGCGTGGGAGCAAGACCTGCCGTGACCGTTTCACCCGGCTTGTTGACCTCCCCGCCGACATAGATCCGGGTGGGCGAGAAGGCCTTGAGCTCAACCGTCAGGCGCGGGTTGCGAATGATCGACGTGTAGTCGTGTGACAGCGCATCAGCCAACTCCACCACGGTGCGGCCACCAGCGCGTTCGTCCTTCACGACTGTCGTCGACATATGGCCGTCGGGGCGAACCACGACATCCTCGTTCAGGTCGGGGTTCAGCAACAGCCGGACGCCGAGTACGTCGCCCGGCTGAATACGATATGGCTCGGCGCCGCCGACCGAGCCCGCGCCGGCTACCGGCACCGGCGGCGGTGGGGGCGGCGCCGGGCTGCACGCGCACAGGCCCGCTATCGCGCAGACGGTGGTAGTGGTGGTCAGGACGTTGCAGAGCCGCACAAGCAATCCGGCGGTAGAATACCCTCAGTTGCGACAGATATTACCACAAGTTGGGTAATCGCAATAGCGACCGTCGTCTTGCGCCATGGCGCAAGACGACAACGCAAGTGCGCCTTACTCTGCCGGCACCTCAACGGCGCCGCGCACCGGCACGCGACGTGGAATGTGCAATGCAAACGCCGCAATCAGCGCCGACACGCCGGTGAAGGCCGCCAGCCCATAAAGCCCGCCGGAGTAGCTGCCGGTGAAGTCCTTGATCCAGCCGACCAGCGCCGGCCCGACTGCGCCGCCGACGTTGCCGATCGAGTTGATCCAGGCGATACCGGCGGCCGCGGCCGCGCCGGTCAGCATCATCGACGGCATCGACCAGAACGGCCCCTTGGTGCCGTAGAACCCCGCCGTGGCAACGCACATGCCTGCCAGCGACCACCAGGTTCCCATAGTCATGCCGGCAACCACCAGGCCCACAGTCGAGAGCGTGCAGGCCCAGAACAGGTTCCAGCGTCGCTCGCCCATCCAGTCGGACAACCAGCCCCAGGCCAGCATGCTGATCGCGCCCAAGGTGTAGGCCAACGTCGTCGCATAGCCGGTGCCCATGTTGGTCGCGCCGAGCGACTTGATGATCTGCGGCACGAACAGCAACAGGCCCAGGCTTGCCGTGACAATGCCGAAGTAGTTGAGCGACAGCAGCAGGATCTTAGGGTTCACCAGCGCCTGCCAGAGGCTGATCTTGCCCGCGGATTCCACCGCGCGACGCTCACTCTCCAGTGTCGTGATGAGCCAGTTCTTCTCGGCAGTGCTCAGCCAGCTCGCCCCAGACGGTTTGTCGGTCAATGCAAACAACACGAAGATGCCGATCAGCACGGTCGGCACGGCTTCCATGAGAAAGATCCATTTCCATCCGGCGTAGCCAAGGAAGCCATCCAATCCAAGGATCGCTGTCGAAATGGGTGCGCCAAGGGCCACGGAGACCGGCAGAGCCAGCGTGAACCTGGAAATGATGCGGCCGCGATGATGGTCGGGGAACCAGTAGGTGAACAGCAGCACGATGCCGGGGAACAGCCCCGCCTCGGCGAGGCCAAGCAGGAAGCGGATGATCAGGAAGCTGGTCGGTCCGGTGGCAAACGCGGTGGCACCGGAGGCAATCCCCCATGTGATCATGATTCGGGCGATCCAGATGCGGGCACCGACCTTGTCGAGGATGACGTTGCTCGGGACCTCGAACAGGCAATAGCCGAGATAGAATGCCGTCGAGCTCAGGCCATAGGCCGCCGCAGTCAGCCCGATCGCGTGATTCATCTGCAGCGCGGCAAAGCTCACGTTGATACGGTCGAGATAACAAAAGAAATAAACAACCATGGCGAGCGGGAGGAGTCGCAAATACACCTTTCGCATGGTGACCCGTTCGATCGTCGAAACCATCTCTCCTCCCGGCGTTCGTCTCGTTCCGCAAATCTATAACAAATGAAATCACCCGGAAGCAAACCGCTCAGGCGTTGCGCGGCGCGCCTGTCCATACCTCGCGATACAGCGCGACGATCTCCGCCTTGTCGGGCACGCGTGGATTGTTGGCCGGACTGCCGGAGGCCAGCGCCTGCTCGGCCATCAGTTCCATCTTGCCGTTCCAGACGCCTTCGTCGATGCCGTATTCAGCTGGCCCCGGCACGGACAGTTCCTTGTTCAGCGCATCCAGTCCCGTGACCAGCTTCGCCGCGGCCATCGCATTGGCATCGCTTTCCTCGGCAAAGCCGATGCGCCGCGCAGCCTCGGCATAACGCGCTTCCGCCGCGCCGATCGAAAACCGTGTGATCGCCGGCAGCAGCATCGCGTTCGACAGGCCATGCGGCACGTGGAAATGCGCGCCAATGGGTCGCGACATGCCATGCACCAGCGCGACCGAGGCATTGGAAAACGCCAGTCCCGCCTGGGTCGCGCCGAGCATCATGGCCTCGCGTGCCGCGGCGTTGCGTGGTTCGGCGTAGGCCGTGCGGATGTGTCGCCCGATCAGCGCCATCGCGGCAACGGCGAGCGCGTCGGAAAACGGATTGGCCCGCTTCGACACGAATGCCTCCAGCGCATGCGTCAGGCTGTCCACCCCGGTATCGGCCGTGGTACGCGCCGGCACCGAGAACGTGAGTTCGTAATCAACGATGGCAGCGAGCGGCAGCGCACCGAGGCCCGCGATCAGCATCTTCTCGTCGCGCTCGGTGTCGGTGATGACAGTGAAACGCGTGCACTCACTGCCGGTGCCGGCGGTGGTGGGAATGGCGATGACCGGCAGCGCGCCCCTGTCGGCAGCGAACGGCGCCTTGTAGTCGCGCATCTTGCCGCCGCCCGCGGCGAGAATCGCCATCGCCTTGGCGGTGTCGATCGGCGACCCGCCACCGAAGCCGATCAGACAGTCAAAGTCGCCGCGCCTGAGTTCGACAACGCCCGCTTCGATCACAGTATCCGTCGGGTCCGGCACCGTGTCGCTGAACACCGTGACGGCAATGCCGGCAGCGGCGAGCGGGTCGAGGCAATGCTGCACATGGCGGGACGACACCATGAAGGGATCGGTTACCACCAGTGGCCGCGACAGACCGAACTTCGCGAGCACCTCGGCGATCTGGCGCACCGCGCCGCCACCCACCTGCAACATACGGGGCGCCGCGATGTTGGCGTTCACTGCTGTCATGGCGCAGTCCTCTCCCGAAAGGGCAAGCTTCACCACAAAGTCGCGCGAACCGGAAGTGGCGGCGCGGCCGGGAGGTTGAGGGCTGGGGGGTGGAGCAGACCTGAAGCAGGTGTGCAGGTGGAGTTGGAACTCTGCTGGAACCTCAAAATGCGAGGCGGCCAGTAACGCCAGCAGGTCAGAAACGAAACGGCAGGGAAATAAGTGCCGTGAAATCGGGCGTATCGTGCGTCAGGCCGACCAATAAGGCTGCATCCAGGAAGATTTTCGGCGTGATGACGCTGCCGACACCGATCTCCAGGTTCGAAATTGTCTGACCTGAGTCCGGTTCGCTGAAACCTCTGACCGTGTCTTTCTGTTGGAACGTCGTCAGCCAGCCGACACGCAGCGAAGTGTCCGGACTGGCCGCCAGTATCGCTTCGACGCGGAAGAAGTACTGGTCGCCTAGAGTCTGCTGCACGCCGGAGATCGTGGATGGGAAGCTATGTGTGTATTGCAAGCCACCCAGGAACACCAGCGGGTCCTGCCGCTTCAGTGCCGTCACGCCTGCGCCGAGCGAGTTGAAGCCGCTACCTGTACCCACCGCGAACGGAAAGGTGGATAGCTGCCGCTGCGACAGACTAGGTACTGCCAGTGGCCGCCGTGTAGTTCAGGTTCACCAGCAAATCGGGAATCCAGCCCTTTTCGTGCAACACCTGCTTCTGCAGCGTCAAGGAGACATCGCCAAGACCGCCTCGATTGCTGCTGAATGTATTCAGTACCTCCAAATGTCGCCGTGCCATAGTTGAGATCAAAAGGAACGCGGAAGCCGACCTGGGTTTCCCACGGCAGGCCGATCCGGAATCCGAAGCCCCATTCCAGCAGATCCCTGTGGGACTGCTGACGCACAATGCTTCCGTTGTTTAGGAATGCGAGCTGATCCTCGCTCTGATAGCCAAAGCTGAAATCTGGAACGAGCTGAAAAACGTAGGGCGGCAGGAGTTGCCCACCCCTGTCAACGAGTGTGTTTTCCAACGCTCTGGCGATCATTGCATCCTCCGGCTCCTCCGGAGTTGTCGTGGCCGAGGTGCCTGGTGCCGGAGAAATGAGCGGTTGCACCGGTGTCCGGCCAGGCGGCGGCGAAGGCGGCGGCACCACCTGCGCAGATTGCGACTCTGCGGCTGGAGGCGGAGCCGAAGCAGGCTGCTCGGCATGCTGGACGCGAGCGTGCGCCGCGGCGAGCTTGCCTTTCACCTCCTTCTCAAGTGCATCCATGCGCTTGAGAAGCTGCTGGATTTGCACGTCTCGCTGTTGAATTTCCTGCTGCAGTTCCCCGGTCGTCGGTTGCTGCGCGGCGGCTGTATTGCTATCGACCAATCCAGTAGCGAGGATGCCGACGAAGCCCACTCGCGCCAGAAACGCGACTGATGGCACTCGGCCATGACACAAGTTCGGAACCAGCACTTGCCCGGCGTTTTGCCGTTTTGCGTTCATGCTCCACCCGCTGGTGCAAGTGCCCGCAGTAGCGGTTCAGCGGAGCTGTCGCCGAGAGCTATTGCTTGCCGGTACCAAAGTGAGGCGGTTGTCGGATCGGGCTTCGTTCCAATGACACCCATCTGTGCCAGAGCGTTCGGGTCGAAGGTTCGTCCCACAGCAGTCGCCGCCTGGCCGCTTCCCGCCTGCGCTGCGCGTTCATAGAACAGCCGAGCGGCGCTGATGTCGCCCCGGCCTATCAGTACATCGGCTTGCTTGATTATCTCCGCCAGCAACACCGAAGAAACGCGAGGAGCGACGTTCTGGGCCGCCGGCCCTGGGGCCGGATCCGACCGAGCGGCCGTGGATTTCGTTGTTTCCCGCTTCGTGTCTTGCGGTGTCATTGCAGCCGAGACCGCCACACGTTCTGCGCGACGCCCCGACACCTGGGCGATCCTTGCTTCCACGTCCCTTTCCAGAGCCACCGCACGCGCTTCGGCCGCGACTTTGTCGGGGTCCGTCGAACGCTTCGGGTGCTCTGGAGCAACCCCTGTTGGCGCGTGATCGTCCGACAGGGGGCCGAACTGCGGATTTGTTGCGACCGGATAAGTTTCCGGCGCCATCTGGCGAGTGGCCATCCTGTGGAGTGTCGCCGACAGGGCCTGTTGCAATGCGATGGCCCGCGCTGCGGCCGTTGCCGGGTTCGGCGCAGCGTCCTGACGCTTCGCAGCGTCCGCGATTCCTGCCGGCGACGCGATCGCCGCCACTACAATATTAGTGCCAGTCGCCGATCGCGGCGCTCGTGCCTCTGTCGCCCCAGCGACGGTCTTTGTCCGGCCAGTTACCACGACGGCAGGCTGGTCATTGTCTGGAAGAGCACCGTTCGCGCTCGCACCTCCTGGGCCCGCAGCGGTCTGCGCCAGCGGGCTGGAAGTCTCGGCGACCATCATCTGCGTCTTGGCTGGCGGTTCATCCATCAGCTTTGCGACGACAATCTTCCTTACGGGCGCCTCGAACGTTGCGCTGGATGCCCAGAAATCCGTCGCGTTGGCCTCTAGCCGATGAACCCTCTTGCCCCCATTGCGATTTACCGCGAAGGCGACCCGCGACTCCCAGATATTCATGAAATACGGGATCTGCATGGTGCGATTCCCCCAGGCGGGATCGGCAAGCAGCACGCGGTCACCCTGGATGCCACGAAACACGACGAAATGGTTGTACCCGCGCAGTACTACGGGAACGATCGCCGGCCCGGTCTCGACCAGGTCACGCAGGGTCATGTTGCCGTAGCCGTCTGCGGTGAAGCCGCGGCTCTCGGCGAAGCGCTTCAGATCCAGCAATGAGAAACCGAGCTGCGCGCGAACACGGTTCACGGTGGTGAAGTGCAGCATACCAGCTGCGACCTCACGCTCGGTCACCTGATAACCCTGATCGTACGTCAGCAATGTTGCAAGGGCCGCCGCACCGCAACTGATGTCCCACTTCTGGATCACCACGTCGTCCCGACGCTCTTCCAGCATGCTGCGCACCACACGCGGGCTTGGATTGGGGGTGGGGTCGCACCCCGAAAGCGCGAGCAATGAGACGCAAACCAGCAAGAGCTGGCGGCAGCCTCTGTTCATCGCGGAGCCTGTCATGCGGATCGCCGTCCCTCCCACACCTGCCGGCCCGACGCGACATCATCCCCATCGGGGCCGCGATCGGCCACTTGTACGAAAGGATTAGGTGACAGTCGGCAGGCCCATGGTGTTTGCACGCCATGGATTGCTCAGAAATCGCCAGGATTCTTCTAATTGCGTGGGGCTACGCCGGGCAAAGCTCAGCGATCATTGCCCTGATGTGTCGTTACGAATGCCTGCGAGTACTACTACTTAGGCCGAATAAGAATCGCGAACGGTCAGAATTGCGCAACCGTTTCGGCATTTTTGCTCAGCGCCACATCTACGGCTAATAGGCGATTTACGCGGCGCGCTCACTACACTTCACTCCCGCCTCGTTACGCCTATCACCGCGGACCTTGGGGCGTGCGATGCCAGCTTGGCGTAATGCACGGCGGCATGCCCACATCATTGGAGGAATACTACAAGATGCGCACACTCCTGTTTGCGGCTGCTGGCCTGATGGCACTGGCAACCGTAGCGTCAGCCGCCCCCGTCCAGATGAGTAACGGCCAGTTGGACCAGGCCGCCGCCGGCTTCAGCATTGGGAGCGGCAACGGCAATGGCAATGGCAACGTCGGGTTCGGTAACGGTAACGGTAACGGTAACGGTAACGGTAACTCCGGGTTCGTGAACGGCAACGGCAACGGCAACTTCAACGTTGGCGCCGGTAACGGCAACGCCAATGGCAACTTCAACTTTGGGGCGCTTAACGGCAACGCCAACGGCAACCTGAACTTCGGAATCTTGAACGGTAATCTGAATGGCAATGGAAATGCCGGAGTTGGGAACGGCAACCTGAACGGCAACGGGAGCCACTGATCGCGGGGGCGACCGCGAGGTCGTCTGCCCACTGGCAGACGACCTCGCGGTCACCTGTCCCATCTATTGCGACGGCGCGGTCGTTACGGGTCGTCTGTCTGCGCCATTATAATCCGCTGCTTCACCCGTGTTGTGGAGCGTCAAGAACGAACACCGTCGAGGGGAATATCCACGATGCGACAAGCTCGACCAGTATTCTTATCGATTGCCGCCGTCGGCATCGGGGCCGCTGTGGCCAGTGCGGAACCAATAACTCTCAGCAATTCGCAACTCGAACGCAGCGCAGCCGGCGTAACCATCAGCGTCACCAGCGGGAGCGGCAGCGTCTCGGTCGGCAACGGCAACGGCAACGGCAACGGCAACGTGGGAAGCCTGAACGGCAACCTGAACGGCAATTTGAATTCCGGAGCCGGCAATGGCAATGGCAATGGCAATGGCAACACTGGTACGGCGAGCGGCAATGCAAACGGGAACATCAACGTTGGCATCGCGAATGGCAACGGCAACGGCAACGGCAATACCGGCTCGGCCAATGGAAATGCTAACGGCAACCTAAACGTTGGGATTTCGAATGGCAACAACAACGGCAATACTTACAATGCGAGCGGCAATGCCGGGTTTATGAACGGTGGAACTAACAACGTCGGCGCGTTCAATGGCAACAACAGCACGTCAACCAGCGGCAACGGCAATATCGGCGCGCTCAACGGCAACAACAACGGTGGCACCAACAACGGAAACAACAATATCGGTGCACTCAACGGGAACTTGAACGGCAACGGAAACCTGGGAATACTGAACGGGAGCAACAACGGTAACGGGAATCTGGGAGCACTCAACGGAAACAACAACGGCAACAACAATCATTAGATGCTGAAGCCTGCCCCCGGAAATCCAGGGCAGCAACGCGTCAGCGGAGGAGGTCTCGCAACCATGACGACATCGCCCCGAATGGTTCTCCTCTTTGCCTCGATCACGGTTGGCACCGCCCCGGCCATGGTATTGGCCGCCGATCATCTGACGGATTTCCAATTGGCCGCAATGTACGCCGGAGCAGGCAATGGTAACGGGAACGGAAATGTCGGGAACAACAATGGCAACGGCAATTCCGGGAACAACAACGGCAACGGCAACGTCGGAAACAACAGCGGAAACGGCAACGCCAACGACAACAATGGCAACAACGACGGCAGCAACAAAGGCAATGGAAACTCCGCCCTTGCGGGCACCAGCATCGCGACCGTGATGCCGGCTGCCAACACGGGCACCACCCCCAAGACGGCTGCCGTGTCGAACGTCAGCAGCGTCCGGCCCATGTTTTCTCGGCTGCCGCTAGGCTTGGCGCCGCAAAATGGCGTGGCCCCGCCCGTGGCCGTCCCGAACGGCATGTCGCTGAACGGCACAGGACCTGATGGGACGGTTGTTTTCGGCGGCGGTGGCCATACCATCGGTTCGCTAGGCCTCACCGGCAGGGGGGCGGATGGGATGCACACCAACGAATTGGCCCGAGGCAAGGGCTCTGGTGCTCTGCAAAGTAGGGCGGACGGCCTGAATTCTGCAGCCGGTCTTCCGCGATCGCCGCTCGTGGTCCTGATCGATCCGGCAAGGCTGACCCGCGAATTGCTCGGCCACCTCCTGCACGAGAAGGCGCCCGATTTTCGGATCGAGACCCTACCCGATTGCAGCGAGACAATGGCGCATCAGCCTGAAGTTCCGGCAATAGTACCTGGTCAATGCGAAGATGGCCGAAATTGCCGACCCGGGCCTGAAGTCCGCGGCTGTTCGGCTGACAGAAATCTGGCCAGACGTGCCACGTCTCCTTATCTCAGATCGAGCCGACGAGCCGGTCGCCGCGCTGGCGGCAATTCAGGATGGATGGCGAGGATTTTTCCCAGCCACGCTGGAAGTGGACCTGCTGATAGCGGCGGTTCGTCTTGTGATTTCTCGCGGTATCTTCCTGCCGCCTGAGGTAGCACAGCATTGTGCGGCCCTGCTCTCGTCCAGTGAATTTTGGCCGCACCGGCCGACCCTTTAAGGCAGTGCGCGCGAATCGTTTCCTGTAAGAATACAACCTGGATTAAAAATGTGTAATCTGCTATACTTAGCTGATTTCTATAAGTCTTGCGACCCTTGAACTTATAGGCTGCACGCTCGGATCCAGCATTGTTCGTACGCACAGCACTCCGGTCCAACGTGGCATTGCTCAGTATTGCAGCTGCTTCAATTGGGAAAGCCGAACAAGATCATTGCGTTCGAGCTCTCAATATCGGAGAGCACTGTCAAGGTGCATGTAAGGAACATAATGAAAAAGTTGCATGCGACCAACCGTACGCAGGTTGCTCTGCTGCTGCGGGGCGCAACCCCTGCTATTGCAGCGGTAGAGCCAGCCCTGTGACCGAATCTGGTCGGCAATGAATCACGCTTCAACCCCATGCCGGGCCCATGATTCCACTCAAGCCAATCGGTACTAAGTGAGCGTGCTGCCTGGTTCAGCCGGCCTGTGCGCTGACCTCTGCCCGACGCTTCGCGTACAGCGCCAGCCGCATCGCGGCCATCGGCGCGACATGGCCCGGCTCGATCACCTCGCCAGCCGGTGGCAGCTCCTCTGCGCGATGACAGGCGGTGAAGTGGCCTTCGCTCCACTTCCGTAGCAGCGGCATCTCCTGGCGACAGCGATCGACGACGAACGGGCACCGCGTATGGAAGCGGCAGCCCGACGGCGGGTTCATCGGGCTTGGCACATCGCCACCTGGAAGTTGCCGCGCACTATGGCGATGCGGATCGGGCCGCGGAATTGCCGTCAGCAGCGTGCGCGTGTAGGGATGGCGCGGCTCCGAGAACAGCACGTCCTTCCGCGCTATCTCGACGATCTGCCCGAGATACATCACCGCCACGCGGTCCGCCATGTGCTTCACCACCGCCAGATCGTGCGCGATGAACAGATAAGACAAACCCAGCCGCGCCTGCAGGTCCTTCAGCAGATTGACCACCTGCGCCTGGATCGACACATCGAGCGCGGACACCGGTTCATCGCACACCACCAGCGCCGGCTCGACGGCAAGCGCGCGCGCGATGCCGATGCGCTGGCGTTGCCCGCCGGAGAACTCATGCGGATATCGTTGCGCATGGTACTGTGCCAACCCGACCAGTCCGAGCAACTGGTTCACCCGCGCACGCCGTGCCACGCGGTCGCCGATACCGTGCACGATCAGCGGCTCCTCCAGGATCTCGCCCACTGTCATGCGTGGGTTCAGCGAGGCAAACGGATCCTGGAATACGATCTGCATCCGACGGCGCAAACGGCGCAGCGGATCGCCCCGCAGCTCGGTGATGTCAGTGCCCTCGAAGTAGATCGTTCCTGCAGTGGGATCGATGAGCCGCAACACAAGTCGTGCGGTGGTTGACTTGCCGCAACCGGATTCTCCGACCAGCGCCAGCGTTTCCCCACGATCGATCGTGAACGAGATGCCATCGACCGCGCGCACCACGCCCACCATCTTTCCCAGCACCAGACCACGCTTGACGTCGAAATGTCTGGTCAGCCCTTTAACTTCCAGAAGCGCGCTCATGACACCAGCGCTTCCACCGGCGCCCGGATGCAGGCAACGCGATGGTTCTCGGCGAGCACGCGGAGTTCCGGGTCCTGCAGCATGCAAGCCGCGTCGGCAAACACGCAGCGTGGATGAAAGCGACAGCCTTGTGGCAGGTCGAATGGCGCCGGCACTGTGCCTTCGATCGCCAACAACCGATCGCGATTTTCCTCGATCTTGGGGATGCTGCCGAGTAGGCCGAGCGTGTAGGGGTGCTGCGGATCATCGAAGATCGCCGGGCCTGGGGCACGTTCCACCACACGGCCGGCATACATCACTGCGACCTCATCGGCCATCTCGGCAACGATGCCGAGATCGTGGGTGATCAGGATGATCGCCATGCCGGTCTGTGCTTGCAGTTCGCGCAAGAGGTCGAGGATCTGTGCCTGCACCGTAACATCGAGTGCGGTGGTCGGCTCATCGGCGATCAGCAGATCTGGCTCGCACGCGAGCGCCATAGCGATCATGACGCGCTGACGCATGCCCCCGGACATCTGATGTGGGTATTCGTCGAAACGGCGTTCCGGCGCGGGGATCCTCACGCGCTGCAAAGCGGCGAAAGCGCGACTGCGGAGTGCAGCCGCGGACGCGCTACGGTCATGCGCCCGCATCGCCTCGGTGATCTGGTCGCCGACAGTGAAAACGGGATTGAGGCTGGTCATCGGCTCCTGAAAGATCATCGCGATGCGGTTGCCGCGGATGTCGCGCATCTGCGCCGGCGACAGGTCGAGCAGATTCCGACCATCAAACATGATCTGACCAGCGGCGATGCGGCCCGGCGGCGGCACCAGCCGCATCACCGACAGCGACAGCACCGACTTGCCGCAGCCGGACTCGCCGACGATGCCAAGCGTGCGGCCACGACCGACGGAGATGTCGACGCCATCCACCGCCGCGACATCGCCGCCGGTGGTACGAAACACGGTGCGCAGGCAAGAAATCGCCAGCAGAGGAAAGTCTGCCCCCTCCCCCTGCCCCCCTCCCGCAAGGGGAGTGGGAGAATCAGCGCTCGGTCCGCTCAATGAATCTCCGCCGACCGCTTCAGAACCTCGCGCAGTTTGGCCGGCGTAAAGTCAGGCGAGCGGCAAAAGTCCAGGATCACTTTCTCGCGCCGCGAGATCAGGTCAATCGCCGCCGGCAGCTTCCTCACCGCATCCGCGGGCACCACCACCGCGCCGTGATAGTCCGCGTGGATGACATCGTCATGCCCGACCTGCATGCCGAAGATGTTCACCGGCTTGTTGAATTCCACCATATGCACCCACGCGTGGCTCGGCCCGATTCGGCCGCCGATCATCTGATAACCCTCCGCCCACATATCCAGGTCGCGGAACGAACCATTGGTGACACAGCCAATCGAGCCGAGAGCCTTGTGGATGGTGGACTGAACCTCGCCCCAATACGCGCCGTAGCCGACGCGGCCGTCGATGTCCTGGATCACCGCAATGGTCGGGAAGTCGGTGGCAGCAACATAGTCGTACCAGTCCGCCCGGTCCGTCACCTTGCCGCGCGGCGG
Organism: uncultured Alphaproteobacteria bacterium; assembly: GCA_963812505.1. Taxonomy (GTDB): domain Bacteria; phylum Pseudomonadota; class Alphaproteobacteria; order Acetobacterales; family Acetobacteraceae; genus JAMXLO01. Next base: position 169,155 of record CAWEVM010000001.1, on the reverse strand, counting down.
CTCGGTGGACCGGATCATCCCGACGCGCGCAAGTCCCACGATGGGCTTCGCCTTCGGGTCGATGCAGACCATCGGCTCCACGGTGTAGCCGAAGGCACGCCGCTCCGGCGACGTGATCTCGAGACCATTGCAGATCGTTGGCGTGTCCCATTCGGCGAGCACGTCAAGGTCAGCCTGGGTGAACGGCCGCTTGGCCATTACTTCCTCCTGTCGTCCGGTTGGGGCATGCTCGGCACAATGAAGGTCATCGCCAGAGGCGGCAAGGCGCTGTACGGCGCGCCGCTCGGAATCCTCATGCTGGAGGCGAAGTTTCCCCGCATCCCCGGGGACATGGGCAACGCCGCCACCTGGCCGTTCCCAGTGCTGTACCGCGTGGTGCGCGGTGCTACGCCGGAGCGCGTGGTCCTGAATGCCGCCGCCGGCTTGCTGGACGACTTCCTCTCGGCCGCCGCTGAACTGGTGTCGCATGGTGCCGAGGCGATCACCACCAACTGCGGTTTTTTGTCCCTCTTCCAGGCGGAACTGGCAGCGCATGTGCGTGTCCCGGTCGCCACCAGCGCGCTGATCCAGGTGCCCTGGGTGCAGACGATGCTGCCGCCCGGCCGTCGCGTCGGCATCATTACCGTGTCTGCCGGATCGCTGACCCCTCGCCATCTGGCGGCCGCGGGCGTTCCACCCGACACGCCATTCGTCGGCACCGAGGACGGCCGCGAATTCTTCCGCGTGCTGATCCGTGGCAAGAAGCAGGACATGGATGTGGCGCTCGCTGCTGCCGACATCCTGGATGCCGGACGCACGCTCGTCGCGCGTCACCCCGATATTGGCGCCATCGTGCTGGAGTGCACCAATATGCCGCCCTACGCCTTCGCACTCCGTGAAGTGCTTGGCTTGCCGGTCTATGACATTTATTCACTGATCACCTGGCTGCACGCCGGGCTGCGCCCACGCGAGTTCGGACCGCCCGCCGATCGCTCGACCTGTCTCGGAGGAAGTCGCTGATGGCTCTGACGCGCAAACGGGTAATGGTGACCGGCGGTGCCGGCTTTCTGGGTTCGCATCTCTGCGAACGTCTGCTGCGCGACGGCAACGATGTATTGTGCGTCGACAACTACTTCACCGGCCGCAAGGACAACATCGCCCACCTGATCGGCGATCCGCACTTCGAGGCGATGCGGCACGACATCACCTTTCCGCTCTACGTCGAGGTCGATGAGATCTACAACCTCGCCTGCCCTGCCTCGCCGGTGCACTACCAGTACGATCCGGTGCAGACCACCAAGACCAGCGTGATCGGTGCGATCACCATGCTGGGCCTCGCGAAGCGGGTGGGCGCGAAGATCATGCAGGCCTCCACCAGCGAGGTGTACGGCGATCCGACGGTGCATCCGCAGACCGAGGATTATCGTGGCAACGTCAATCCGCTCGGCCCGCGCGGCTGTTACGACGAGGGAAAGCGCTGCGCCGAGACGCTGTTCTTCGACTACCACCGACAGCACCGCACCCGCATCAAGGTTGCGCGCATCTTCAACACCTTCGGACCGCGCATGCATCCGAACGACGGCAGGGTTGTATCCAACTTCATCGTTCAGGCCCTGCGCAACGAGGACATCACGCTGTATGGCGACGGCAGCCAGACACGCGCCTTCTGCTATGTCGATGACCTGATCGACGGCTTCGTGCGCTTGGTCGCCACCGGAGAAGACTTCACCGGCCCGGTCAATCTGGGCAACCCGCACGAGATTTCGGTCAAGGAACTGGCTGAACTGGGTCATCAAGCTGACCGGATCGCAGTCGCGCATCGTGTATCGCACGCTGCCGCAGGATGATCCGACGCAGCGCTGTCCGGATATCACGCTCGCGCGCAGCACGCTGGGCTGGGAACCGCACGTGGAACTCGACGAAGGCCTGACCCGCACGATCGCCTATTTCGATCGCATGTTGCTGGAGCGGGGCGAAAAGCAGACCGTGTCGGCGGACTGATCAGAAACGCTGCGCCGAGAAGGGCGCAATATCGATTGCGGGCTGCCTGCCGCTGATCAGATCCGCCACCAATCTTCCCGTCGCCGCCGCGGCAGTCAGTCCCACATGGCCGTGACCGAACGCATAGACGACGTCCGGGCAGCCGCTCGCCGGCCCAATGCATGGGAGACCGTCCGGCGTTGAGGGCCGGTGTCCCATCCAGACCTTCACTCTTGACGCCGGAAGATCCGCCGGCACGTCGGGGAACACGCGCCGGGCAAAGTCACGCAGCACTTCGGCCCGCCGCCAGTTCGGCGCGGCATCGAGTCCAGCCAGTTCAACCTGCCCTGCCAGACGCAGTCCCTGCGGCGTCATCACACACGCCATTTTGCCGTCGCTCGGCATCACCGGATACCGCGGTGTGATGCCGGGGTCCGCGATCACCGCATGGTATCCGCGCTCGGTCTCCAGCGGCACGCGATCGCCCGCCGCGGCAGCGAGCACATGCGACCTCGCCCCCGCCGCGATCACCGCGCGATCCGCCGCTATCTCGCCCGCATCGGTCAGCACCGCAAGCAGGCGCGCCCCTTCGATGCGAAAGCCAAGCGCCCTGGCACGCCGCAGCTCCGCCCCCTGTCCCAGCGCATGACGCACCAGCGCCGCTACATACGCGCCAGGATCGCGACACTGACCGTTCTCTTCCACCAGCACGCCGAAGGTGTAGCGCCGGCTCAGCGTTGGCTCGCGCTGTCGCAATTCATCGGCCGACAGCTCCAGCCAGCGCACGCCATTCTCCCGCCGCAGCCGCCACTCCATCTCCTCTGCGGCGAACTCGGCGCGGCTCGGGAACACGCTCAGCATCCCCTGCCGCGAGATCAGCTCCCCGACGCCGGCCTCCTCCGCGAGGCGCCGATGCAGCTCCGGCGCATTCAACAACAGCGGCCGTAGCGCACGCGCTGTCATCGCGACCCGCGCCTCGGTGGCACCTGCGCGCAGGAAGCGCGTGAGCCAAGGCAGCAGTCGCGGCAGATAGCGCCATCGGATCGCCAACGGACCGAGCGGATCTGCAAGCCAGCCAGGCACCTTCCGCCAGATGCCAGGCGACGACATTGGCAGGATGGAACTCGGGTTGAGCAGCGTTCCGTTGCCATAGCTCGCCGCCTGTTCTCCGCCCGGTTCGCCAGGCTCAAGGATCGTCACCCGATGCCCGTCGCGTTGCAGCTCGATCGCTGTTGCCGCGCCCACGACACCGGCGCCGATTACGACGACATGCGCCATCAGCCGGCTCGGCGCACGCGATAGAATTGTGGGATGCCCTCAGGAATGTCGTGCAGGTCCGAACGGAACGTCGTCGGCTGATAGAACAATCCCAGCGGCGCATAAGACGGGTTCTCAAACAACTCCGCCTGCATCTCGGCGCACAGCTTCTTCTGTGCCGGGAGGTCGGGCGCGTCGTACCAGGCCAGCCGCAGCGCCTCCATCTTGGGATCATTGGGCCAGCCGAACCACGCCGTGGCCGGATCGGAACGGATCACCGTCAGCGACGCCGGCGAGACATTCCCGGTACCGCCGCCATAGGTGAAGAACATGCTCCATCCACCCTTGTCGATCGGCTCGCGGCTTGCGCGACGCTGCACCACGGTGCCCCAGTCGAGCGACTGGTAGTCGACATTGAAGCCGATCTTCTTCAACACGTCGCCGCCCACCTGGGCCAACGCGCTGATCACCGGGAAGTCGGACGCCGCCAGCAGCACCACCTTCTCTCCCTTGTAGCCTGCGGCGGTCAGCGCCGCCTGGAGCTTCGCGGGATCCTTCGGCCCCTGCATCATCGACACGCCGACATCGCTCGCCAGAGGCGTGCCAGGCACGAACAGGCCGATGCCGGTCCTGATCAGCGCAGGGTCGGCGCCCGCCACCGCCTCCATGAACATGCGCTGATCGATCGCAGACAGCACGATGCGACGGATCGCCGCGCTGTCGAACGGCGGATACAGACAGTTGAACCGCATGACGCCGATCGAACCCGCATGATCCTTCACCACGGTGGTCAGATCGGCCTGCCCCTTCAGCGTGCTCAGCAGATCGATCGTGGGATTCTCCCACCAGTCGAACTCGCCCGCGCGCATCGCGGCGGCCTTGGTCGCGGGATCGGGCACGACATCCCATTCGACGCGATCGAAATGCACTGTCTTCGGCCCCGCCGTCATCTCGGTCGGTCCGTCCTTGCGCGGCACATAGTCAGCGAACTTCTCGTACACCACGCGCGATCCGGCAACGCGTTCCGATGCAATGAAGCGATACGGGCCGGAGCCCACCATCTCGCTCACCTGCTTCATCGGATCGGTCAGCGCCAGACGCTCGGGCATGATGCAGCACATGCTGGTGGTGGCCGCGAGTGCATCAGCCAGCAGCGGGAACGGCTTCTTCAACCGGAACCTGATCTGCTTGTCGGACGGCGCCGACACCTCGTCAGTCGCCGCGCGCAGCACGCCGCCGAACCCATCGCGCTGCCACCAGCGCTGGATGCTGGCCACGCAGTCGCGCGCCAGTACAAGACTGCCGTCATGGAACTTCAGCCCCTCGCGCAGCGTGATGTCCCACTGCAAACGATCGGGGTTGATCGTGTGCCCAGCCGCCATCTGAGGATGCGGCTGGAAGTTGTTGTCCTGACCGTACAGCGTGTCGAACACCAGATGCGCGTGATTGCGCGTGACATCAGCGGTGGTCCAGACGGGATCGAGCGTCGCGAGGTCCGCCTGCGGCAGGAACTTCAGCACTCGCCGCGTCTCCGCGGCTACGATATTCGGCGCCGCGAGCGCCGTCGCGCCAATCAGCGCCGACTTGAGAACCTCGCGCCGTCGCATCTAAGCGCCTCCGGGCTACGCGTTCTTCTTCACACCGTAGAACTGCGGCCAGCCATCCCGAATGTCGGTCAGGTAATTGTGGAATGCCGTGGGCTGGTCATACATGCCGAGCGGCGCATAGGGCGGACTGTTCCAGAACTCGACCTGCATCGCCTCGCAGATCTTCTTTTGCGCCGCGACATCCGGCGCATCGAACCAGGCAGCTCGCAATTCCTCCATCTTCGGATCAGTCGGCCAGCCGAACCAGCTGCCGTTCACGCCACTGCTCTGGATCGGAATTGCCGGCGCGGGAGTGATGTTCCCGAAGCCGCCAAGATAAGTGTAAAAAATATTCCAGCCACCCTTGTCGACCGGCTCCTTGCTGGCGCGGCGCTGCACAACCGTGCCCCATTCCAGCGCCTGAAAATCCGTATTCATGCCGATCTTCTTCAGCGTATCGGAGGCCACCTGTGCCTCGGCCCAGATGGTCGGTATCGTCGATGCGGCGAGGATCACCACCTTCTCGCCCTTGTAGCCGGCAGCGATCAGGTCCTGTTTCAGCTTGTCGTAGTTCTTCGGACCGCGGGTGACCTCGACGCCCACCGTGCTCGCCATCGGCGTACCTGGAACGAAAATGCCGACATCGGTCTTGATTAGGCTCGGATCGGCGCCGGCAACCGCCTCCATGATCTCCTTCTGATCCATCGCCGCCACGACGACGCGACGAATTGCCGCGTTGTCGAAGGGCGGAGACAAATGATTGAAACGCAGGCAGCCGATTTCTCCGGTGCGGTCCTTCACGGTCAGTGTCAGGTCCTTGCTGCGTTTGAGCTGCGGCACGAGATCGATGGTCGGATTTTCCCACCAGTCGATCTCACCCTGCGTCAATGCCGCCGATGCGGTGGCCGGATCGGGAATGAAATTCCACACCACACGATCAATATAGACGATTTTCGGACCGGCATTGAAACTCGGCTTGCCGTCCTTGCGCGGCACATATTTGTCGTTCTTCACATAGACGACACGCTGGCCGGGAATGCGCTCCGATGGGACGAACTTGAATGGGCCGCTACCGACCGCCTCCGAGACCTGTTGCATCGCATCGGTCTTGGCCAACCGCTCCGGCATGATGGCGCAATACACCTGCCCGAGCGCATTCGGCAGCAGCGCAAACGGCTTTTTCAGCCGGAAGCGGATCACCTTGTCCGACGGCGCCGAAATCTCGTCGGTATGCGCCATCAGGGCACCCCCGAATGGATCGCGTTTGGCGAAACGCTGGATCGTCGCAACGCAGTCGCGCGCCAGCACCGGCATGCCGTCGTGGAATGCGAGGCCCTCGCGGAGTGTCAGATCCCATTGCTTGCCGTCATCACTGACGACATGGCCGTCCACCATCTGCGGCTGCACATTGAAGTCCGCATCATAGCCATACAGCGTATCATACACGGCAAGCGAGAAGTTGCGTGTGATGTCCGCCGTGGTCCAGACCGGATCGAGCGAGGCGAGGTCCGCATGGGGCGTAAAGATGATCGTCTTGGCGGCATCAGCCTGCACGATACGCGGCGCAGCCATTGCGGTCGCGCCGGCCAGTGCGGTCTTCAGGACATCACGACGTTTCATAGGATAAAGCGCCCCCAACGGATCAGCTTCATGCTAGCGCAGGTTCACGGCGGTGGAAAACCGCAGTCAGGCCGTCAGGGTTCTTCCGAAGCGTGCAGCGCCGCGGCCACCACCGGCGCCGCCGCTATCGACATGCGCTCGCCATCGTGCCCGACGTCGGGCACATTGATCACTGTCCACGCACAGCGCGCCCCCAACGCTTCCGCCGTCGCGTGCCCGGCACGGACATAGTTGTGCGCGCGCTCGTGCCGCGTGGCACCTTGACGCATGGAACGCGGCCCCTTCGGAAAATACCGTCCCGTCGTCTTGGTGTCGCGCGTTCCAGTCATCACCGTTATCGGAAACTCCAGCAGCGGCCGCAGCATTTCCGCATCGAGTTCGGTCTCCCCCAGCCCGAACGGCCACGCAACGTCCAGGCTCGGCATGGCATAGGTTCCGGCATTCGCACTCACCGCAACGGCGACGCGATCTCGAAAGCCGAATGACAGCATGCGGTGAACGAACTGCCCACCGGCGGAATGGCCGAACAGCCCATAGCGCTGCCGCCGCGTCAGCCCCTGATCCTGTAACGCCGCGAACAGCCGTTCGTCGATGCCATAGGTCCATCGCTCGCGCGGATTCCGCGTGCCCTTCTCATCGTGCAGGTTGCCGAAATGGTACCAGAGGTACTCGGGGAACGCCGTTTCGGTGAACTCAACCGAGATAGCCAGGATGCCGGCCTCTTCCACCAGCCGCAGCCAATAGTCGCGATAGTCGCGCCCGTTGCGTGCGACACCGTGATGCACGATCAGCACCGGGGTTGCCGTATCGTAGCGCCGCGGCCGCGCGCTGTGCAGCAGCAGCGGCCGGTCTGGAAACACCGGATCGGTATACACCAAAGTATGGCCGCCGGGCGCTTCGACCAAGGATGAAAGGTCGGTCATAGCGAGTATTCCGCCTCCTTGCCCCGGTCAAGATGACAGACGCAGCGGCCATGAACGCGCTGTCATTGTTACAAATGAACGCCGCGCTCCAGAATCTCAAGCGTGTACGACCGATAGCTGATCCCCAACGCCTCCGCCCGCGCCAGCCGCCGCAGCGCGATCTCGCGCCCTGGTGTCTTCCAGGCGCGCCTGACCGAACGCTTCCAGCACCAGTGGCGCCACGATTTGTTTGGGTCGATCTCCGGATCGAGCGGGGGGCCGCCATTGTCGCCGATTCCCCGCACCGGTCGCACTCAGTATGCCCCGGCGATAGCGCGCTTCGCCATTACGCCCACCAGATGCGCGCGATACTCCGCGCTGGCGTGGATGTCGCTGTTCAATCCGTCCGCGGGCGTCGCGATGTTGGCAATAGCGGCGGGAGAGAAGTTGGCACTCAACGCCTGCTCCATCGCGGTATGGCGGAATACACCGTTCTGCCCCGCGCCGGTCACCGCGACGCGAACGCCGCCCGCGGTCTTCGCCACATACACGCCGACGATCGCATAGCGCGACGCCGGATTGCGGAACTTCTCGTATGCCCCCTTCTCCGGCGCCGGGAACTCGACCGCTGTGATCAGCTCCCCCTGTTCCAGCGCCGTCGTGAACATCCCCTGAAAAAAGTCATCCGCCTTGATCGAGCGCTTGTCGGTTTTGATCGTCGCCCCCAGCGCCAACGCGGCAGCCGGATAGTCCGCGGCCGGGTCGTTGTTCGCCAGACTGCCCCCGATCGTGCCGCGATGCCGCACCGCATCGTCGCCGATCACCGAGGCAAGCTCCGCCAGTGACGGTATCTTCGCCTTCAGTTCAGCGCTCGCGGCAACCGCGCCGTGCGTCGTCATTCCAGCGATAGTCACGGTGTTGCCGGACACCGTCACGCCTGTCAGGCCAAGCTTCGCCAGGTCCACCAGCAGCGATGGCTTGTTCAATCGCTGCTTCAGCACCGGGATCAGCGTCATGCCCCCGGCAAGTGCCTTCGCGTCCGGATCGGCGCTCAGCGCCTTCACCGCATCGGCGAGGCTCGATGGTTTCTGATATGCAAAATCATACATCGTGCTGTTCCTCGTCCCGATTACTTCGCAGCCATGATGGACCAGAGTTTCTGCGGCGTCGCCGGCATGTCGATATGCCGCACATTGTACGCCTTCAGCGCGTCGATGATGGCGTTGATGACCGCCGGCGGCGAGCCGATCGCGCCCACCTCGCCGCACCCCTTCACGCCGAGTGGATTGTGCGTGCACAGCGTGATCTCGGTGCCCACGGTGATGTTCGGCAGGTCATCGGCCCGCGGCATCGTGTAGTCCATCATCGAGCCCGACAGCAGTTGCCCGCTCTCGTCGTACACGGCGTGCTCCAGCAGCGCCTGGCCGATGCCCTGCGCGACCCCGCCTTGCACCTGGCCCTCGACGATCATCGGATTGATCACGCGTCCCACGTCGTCCACTGCGACGAAATTCACCACCTCGACCACGCCGGTATCGCGGTCGATCTCCACTTCCGCGACATGGCAGCCGCCGGGGAAGGTGAAGTTCTTCGGATCATAGAACGAAGTTTCGTCGAGACCCGGCTCCAGCTCCTCGATCGGATAGTTGTGCGGCACATAGGCGGCAAGCGAGATGTCTGTCAGAGTCTTCGTCTTGTCGGTACCGGCGACGCTGAACGTGCCGTCCTTGAACTCGATGTCGTCAACCGAGGCTTCCATCAGGTGGGCGGCGATCTTCTTGCCCTTGACGATGATCTTGTCCATCGCCTTCACCATCGCACTGCCGCCAACGGCGAGACTGCGGCTGCCATAGGTGCCCATGCCAAACGGGATTTTCGCGGTATCGCCGTGCACGATGTCGACCTGATCCAGCGGCACACCGAGCTGCGAGCACACCAGTTGCGCCAGCGTCGTTTCGTGTCCCTGGCCGTGGCTGTGCGTGCCGGTATAGACGGTGACGCTGCCTGTCGGATGCACCTTGATGTTCGCCACCTCGTAAAGGCCGGCACGCGCGCCGAGCGATCCCACCACAGCCGAGGGCGCAATGCCACAGGCCTCGAGGTAGGTGGAAACGCCCATGCCGCGCAGCTTGCCCTTTGCGGCGGCGGCGGCACGGCGTGATTCGAAGCCGGCGTGATCGGCCGCCTGCAAACAGGCATCCAGCGTCGCCTGGTAGTTGCCGCTGTCGTACTGCAGCGCGACCGGCGTCTGATAGGGAAAGGCGTCCGCCGGGATGAAGTTCTTCCGCCTGATCGCGACGCGATCCATCTTGGTGTCATGTGCGCAGGCATCGACCAAACGCTCGAGCAGGAATGTCGCCTCGGGCCGTCCCGCACCGCGATACGCATCGACCGGCACGGTGTTGGTGAACACTGCCTTCACCTCGCAGTAGATCACCGGCGTCTTGTAAACGCCGGCGAGCAGCGTCGCGTACAAATAGGTCGGCACGCAGGGGGCAAACGTCGACAGATAGGCGCCCATATTCGCCAGCGTCGAGACACGCAGCGCCAGGAAGTTGCCCTCCGCGTCCAGCGCCATCTCAGCCGTTGTGTCGTGGTCGCGGCCATGCGCATCCGACATGAAGCTTTCGGTACGCTCCGCCGTCCACTTCACCGGCCGCCGCACCTTCCCCGCCGCCCAGGTGACGATCGCCTCCTCGGCGTAGTGATAGATCTTCGAGCCAAACCCGCCACCCACATCAGGTGCGACCACACGCAGCTTGTTCTCCGGGATGTGCAGCACGAACGCGCCCATCAGCAGCCGGATCACGTGCGGGTTCTGGCTGGTGGTATACAGCGTGTAATCGCCGCTGTTGCCGTCGAACTCGCCGATAGCCGCGCGCGGCTCCATCGCGTTGGGGATCAGGCGATTGTTCGTGAGATCGAGCTTCACCACCTTCGCCGCCTTGGCGAACGCCGCATCAACCACCGCCTTGTCGCCGATATGCCAGTCGTAACAGACGTTGCCGGGCGCATCGTCGTGCACCAGCGCGGCACCCGGCGCGATCGCATCGCGCAGCGACGCCACTGCCGGCAGGTCCTCATAGTCGATTGCGATCTGCTCGGCCGCGTCCTTCGCCGCCTGCTTCGTCTCGGCGATCACCACCGCGATCGGATCGCCGACGTGGCGTGCCTTGTCCACCGCGAGCACCGGATGTGGCGGCTCCTTCATCGGCGAGCCGTCCTTGCTGTGGATCTGCCAGCCGCATGGCAGGCCGCCGATGCTATCGGCCGCCATGTCCGCGCCCGTATAGACCGCCACCACGCCCGGCGCCGTCGCCGCGGCCCCAGTGTCGATGCGCCCGATCTTCGCATGCGGCCGATCCGAGCGTCGGATGAACGCGTAAAGCTGGCCAGGCCGGTTGATGTCATCGGTGTAGTTGCCGCGACCGCTGAGAAAGCGCGCGTCCTCCTTGCGTCGGACAGCCGCTCCTATTCCCTCGAAAGGCATCGACGCCACTCCCTGCTGATTTGGCTTATTCCGCAGCCGCCGCCTTGCCGTGCATCAGTGGCCAGGCAGCCGCGATCGCCTTTACGATGTTATGGTAGCCGGTGCAGCGACAGAGATTGCCTTCCAGACCCTCGCGGATCTGCTTCTCGGTCAGCCCGCCAGGATGCGAGTTCACCAGGTCGATGGCGCTCATCACCATGCCGGGCGTGCAGAAGCCGCATTGCAGCGCGTGATGCTCGCGGAACATCTCCTGCATCGGGTGCAGCGTGCCATCCGCCGCCGCCAGCCCCTCGATCGTGAGCACCGATGTGCCGTCCGCCTGTAACGCCAGCATTGTACAGGACTTCGCCGAAACGCCGTCGACATGCACGACGCAGGCGCCGCACTGGCTCGTGTCGCAGCCGACATGGGTGCCGGTCAGCCCCAGCTTCTCGCGCAACAGTTCCACCAGCAGCGTACGGCCTTCGACCTCGACCGTATGCCGCTTGCCGTTCACCGTCAGGGTCACCTGAGGCATGCGCAGTCCCTCCCTTGTCGCGTGGGCCGGAGTGTGGTCATCGGGGTGGCGGGTGGTCAAGCGGGCGCGGCCAGCGCCGGAACGATATCTGTCTTGGCGAAGTCGGTGCCCTTGAAGAGCAGCGGAATGTTGAGCGATTTCGCCAGCGCATACGAGGCGCAGTCGCCGCAATTCAGGCGCGCGGGGTGACGGCCCTTGCCAAACCGGATGAACGCGTCGCGGGCCAGACGCGCGAGTTCGGCGTCATGTGGTATAACTTCGACTTCCATATCCTGGAGGATGCGATCCAGCTCCAACCAAGCTGCGGAATCCGCATGGCGGCCTGCAAGGACCATCGAGGCCTCTTGCAGGCTCACGGCGGACATGCAGACCGCGGCAGCTTGCTCCATTCGAAGCGAGAAAGCGGCGGCCTCCGGCTCAAGCCGCAGAATGGCAACGACGGCCGACGTGTCGACCGCAATCACGCCTACAAACCATTCTCATCGTACAGATCGTCTTCGGTGAAGGGCGGCAGTTTCGCTTGCCGGGCGGCACTTTCTGCGGCAATGGCCAGGATCGCCTGAACCCGCGCCTCGATCTCGTCGGGGGTTCGATTGCGGCGGCGGACGCCACGCTCGATGAATTCAGCACCCGCCGCTTCCAATGCCTGTTGAATCTCATGGAAGGTTCCCGGCGCAACCTTGCTCAAGCCGCCGGGTGCCTCAACCCGACGGACCGTGACGACCGAGACGTTCGCACGGCGGGCCAATTCCTCCTGGTCTATCCGAAGCAGGGCACGGGCAGCGCGGATCTGGTCCGGGGTGATCAGCATGATCACTTTATGTCACAGGGCGCCGTCCACTTCAAGACAACGAGGCGAATATCCTTGCCTTCGGCGGCGGCCGTTGGTTACACGATCGCACCGCTGGAGCGATCCTGAGCGCTCGCCGTCACGCCGACAAACACCCGGAAACCGGGGACGACTGGTCCGGCCAATCCGACATGCGACACAGGGGGAAGCGATGTCCAACTCGACAGGCGCCATACCGGCGCCGGCCGTCCGGCCGTTACGGATAAGGTATCTGGTGTTCGCCGCGATCGCGGCAATGGCTGCCTATGTGCTCTACCACAACGAACGTTTCCTGATCGATGCGACGGCTCCGGTCTGGAAGCACTACGATCCGTTCAAGTGGTGGCTGCTAGCACATGGCCTCGCGGGTGCCTGCGCGCTGGTGCTGGCGCCGATGCAGTTCGCCGAGGGCTTCCGCCGCCGTCACACGACGGTGCATCGGACGATGGGCACGCTGTATCTCACCGCCTGCTTCATTCTCGGGCCGGTGGGGGCATACATTCAGTATCTCGACGAAGCCCAGGGCGCGGCGCGGTCGTTTACCGTCGAGACCATGATTGCGGCGTCAATGCTGATGATCACGACGGGGTTCGGGCTTTACTTCGCCCTGACGCGGCAATTCACCTATCATCGGCAGTGGATGATCCGCAGCTACGCGGTCGCACTGACGTTCCTTGAGATACGGGTCATCATGGGGGTCTTCGGCTTGGATCAACCGTTTGACTGGCACGTCACCGAGACCGTTGTTTGGGGTTGCGTCGCCTCGTCGGTACTGATCGGCGACATCGCCAACCAGTTCTACGAGGGCCATCTGCGGCGGCGCCGAGCCGCCGTGGGCCCGGTCAGCAGAAGCACCGCCGTCGCCGGCGCATAAGACTACCGAAGGCGACTCACATCAGCGCGGTCCCCGCTCGTTCGCGAGCCGCCAGGATGCCGATTGCGGCAGCGATCGATGCCGCCATCACATACCAGGATGGCGCCGTGGGAACGCCACTGACCGCGATCAGATACACCACGATCATCGGTCCCGTACCGCGCAGCAGGGTCATCGCCGCGTTGTAGCTGATGGACGAAGCAGTGCAGCGCACCGCAGCGGGGAAGCGCTCCGCGAGCATCGCCGGCATCGGCCCGCTCACCATCGACTGCGCGATCGCGAACAGAATTTCCCAGCCGCGCAACTCCCAGGGACGATGGTCGGTGGCGATTTCGAACAGCGGCCATGCCAGCACCAATTGGCCAATCACGCCGGCCAGCATCACCGGCTTGCGGCCAACGCGATCCGACACTGCCGCGGCCAGCGGCACACCGAACAACAGTGTCACCAGCCCTCCGGTCACCACCAGGTTCGCCTGCGCCGCCGGCAGCGCGTCGTATTGGTGCGCAAACGTCACCAAATAGATGAACCCGACATAATAGGCCGCGCCCGACGGGATGCTGATAAGAAACGCAAGGAGCATGGCGCGCCATTCGGTGGCAAAGGCGACGATCACCGGCGCGCGCCTGGTGCGGGTAACAGGTGCCGGTATCTCCCCCAGCCGAGCCATGCGCAACGCCAAACCCAGCGCACCCAGCACAGCGCTGCCCAGAAACGGGATGCGCCAGCCCCAGGTTCGCATAGCCTCCGCACCCAGGGTGGAATCCAGCGTGGAGATGAGCAGCGATCCAATCAGCGTGCCCACCACGGCACCCACGAAGCTGAGGCTGGCGCTGACGCCGCGATGGCGGTCCGTGCTGCGTTCGCCGAGATAAACGATGGACACCGTGAGCTCGCCGCCGACCGATACGCCCTGGATCATGCGCAGCAGGATCAGCAGCATGGGCGCGAGCACGCCAATACCGGCATACGTGGGCAGCAGCCCGATGGCGAAAGACGGCACCGCCATCGCCAGCACCGAGATCACCAGTGCCATGCGCCGGCCGACGCGATCGCCGATATGGCCGAACAGCACCCCCCCCAGCGGGCGCATGACGAAGGCAGCGGCGAACACGCCGTACGATGCCAGCAGCGACAGCATATGGTTTTCGAGCGGAAAGAAGTTTGTCGCGAAGGTCGCGGCCAGGAAGCCGTAGGCGGCGAAATCGTACCACTCGAGCACGTTGCCGATCACGCCCGCGACCTGTGGCAGCGTCGAACGCGTCGGCGCTACCCCCATCGCCTGCGACATTTGGTTCCCCTGTCAAACGCGCGCAGCCGACCGTAACAAGAAAACGCCGTGCGCGTCTTCAGGCAGCCATTGGAACCACCTGTCCGCCCGGCACATGATCCAGGTGGCACGCCGACACGTGCCCGTCGCCGACCGGACGCAGCAACGGCTCCTCCACCCGGCAGCGATCGAACACGAACGGACACCGCGTGTGGAACCGGCAGCCGGACGGAGGATTGATCGGTGAAGGCACATCGCCCGTCAGGATGATGCGCTGCCGCTTCGCCGTCGGGTCCGGCACCGGCACCGCCGACAGCAGCGCGCGCGTATACGGATGGTGCGACTTCGCGAACAGGGTCCGCCGGTCCGCCAGTTCGACGATCTTCCCCAGATACATCACCGCCACCCGGTGAGTCAGATGCTCCACAATGGCGAGGTCGTGGCTGATGAACAGCAGCGCCATGCCGAACTCGTCCTGCAGATCGACCAGCAGGTTGATGATCTGCGCCTTCACCGACACATCGAGCGCCGATACCGCCTCGTCGCAGATAATCAGGTCCGCACCTGGCGCCAGCGCGCGCGCAATGCCGATGCGCTGGCGCTGACCGCCGGAGAACTCGTGCGGATAGCGGCCGATCGCGTCGCGCGGCAACTGCACCTTGTCCATCAACAGCTCGACGCGCTTGGTCAGTTCGCGGCCGCCGCGCACGATGCCGAAATTGATCAGCGGCTCGGCCAGAATGTCGCGCACCTTCATGCGCGGGTTCAGCGAGGAGAACGGATCCTGGAACACCACCTGCACACGCCGCCGCAGCGGGCGCAACCGGCCCGCCGACAGCTTGTCGATCCGATCGCCCGCGAGATACACCTCCCCTTCTGTGATCGGATATAATCGGAGGATCGCCTTGCCAACGGTGGACTTGCCGCAACCGGACTCACCCACCAGCGACAGCGTCTCACCGCGATTGATCGTGAACGACACGCCATCGACCGCGTAGACCTTGGCAGTCTCCTGACCCAGCATGCCGCCGAAGATCGGGAAGTGCTTCTTCAGGCCGTTGACCTCGAGCAGCGGGCGCGACGCGCTCACGCCGCCGCCATCCGTCGTTCGGCATAATGGCACGCGACCAGGTGGTTCTGCGCCTTGATTTCGATCGCCGGTGCAACGCGCGAGCACAGTTCAGTCGCCATCGGACAGCGACCGGCGAACGGACAGCCGACGATCTTTTGCCGCAAACTCGGCACCAGGCCGGTAATCTCGGCCAGCTTGCCGCGACCGCCGTCTACCAGCGACGATCCGAGCTTCGGCACAGAGCCCAGCAACCCGCGCGTATAGGGATGCATCGGACGAGCGAAGATCTCCTCGACTGCTCCCTCCTCCACCTTGCGCCCGGCGTACATCACCACCACGCGCTGGCACATCTCCGCCACCACGCCGAGATCGTGCGTGATCAGCATAATCGCCGACCCCAGCCGCTTCTTCAGATCGCGCATCAGGTCGAGAATCTGCGCCTGGATCGTCACATCCAGCGCCGTGGTCGGCTCGTCCGCGATCAGCAGCTTCGGATTGCACGCCAGCGCCATCGCGATCATCACCCGCTGCCGCATGCCACCGGATAGCTGGTGCGGATATTCCCGCACCCGTCGCTCCGGCGCCGGAATGCCCACCAGCACCAGCATCTCGACCGCCCGCTTTTCGGCGTCCCGCGACGACAGACCCTGGTGAAGCTGTAGCGTCTCGCCGATCTGCCGGCCCACCGTCAGCACCGGGTTCAGGCTGGTCATCGGCTCCTGAAAGATCATCGAGATCGCATTGCCGCGGATCTCACGCATCTCCTGCTCGGAAACCTCAAGCAGGTTGCGGCCCTCGAAGCGGATCGCGCCCGCTATCTTGCCTGGCGGCTCCTGGATCAATCGCAGGATCGACATCGCGGTGACCGACTTGCCGCAGCCTGACTCGCCGACGATGCCCAGGGTCTCACCAGCATTGACGTAAAGCGAAACCCCCTCCACCGCGCGCACGACACCATCAGGTGTGCCGAAATGCGTCTGCAGGTTCTCGACTTCCAGCAGCGCCATCTCAGAGCCGCTTTGCGAGCCGCGGGTCGAGCGCGTCGCGCAGGCCGTCACCGAGCAGGTTCACCGACAGCACGGTGACGCACAGGAAGATCGCCGGAAAGAACACGATGTATGGCTTCACCTGCCATAGCGCCCTACCCTCCGCCATGATGTTGCCCCAGCTTGGAATGATCGGTGGCGTCCCGGCACCGATGAATGACAGCGCTGCCTCGGTGATCATCGCCGATGCGCAGATGAAAGTGGCGTTCACCATCAGCGGCGCCAAGGTGTTCGGCAGGATGTGCTTGATGATGATCATCGGCGTCCGGGTGCCGGACGCAACAGCCGCGTCGACATACGGTTGCTCGCGCAGGCTGAGCACCACGCCGCGGATCAGCCGGGATACGCGAGGGAAGTCCGCTATACTGATGGCGATGATCACGTTCTGCACCGAGGCACGGGTCAATGCCATCAGGGCGATCGCCAGCAGGATCGGAGGGATCGACATCAGTCCGTCCATCACCCGCATGATGATAGAATCCAGCAACCGGCTGAATCCCGAAATAAGGCCGACGAACGTGCCCATGATCGATGCGATCGTCGCCACCGCAAACCCGACGATGAGCGAGACACGCGCGCCGTAGATGACGCGTGAATACACGTCCCGCCCCAGCATGTCGCTGCCGAACCAGAATTGCGCCGAGGGTTCACGTGTCCGTTTTGCCGGCGCCAGCGCCGTGGGGTCCACCGTACCAAGGTACGGCGCAAGTATTGCCATCAGGATTATCAGGAACAGCAGCGACCCGCCGATCACGATGGTCGGATTGCGGTTGACGAAGGTCATCACTCTGCCGCGCTGTCTGGGCGGCGGCAGTACGTCGGCCAGTGCTGGCGCAGCCGCATAACCGGCCGGCGTAGCCGCGTAACCGGTTTGGCTGGTGGTCGCGGAGCTCATGGCAAGCATCCCCTCGTCACGGCCGCCCCTAGAAAATGCCTAAGGAAATGCCTTGTGCCGGCCATCAATACCGGATCCTCGGGTCAAGCAGGGTGTAGGTCAGATCGACGGCGAGGTTCACCAGTACGTAGCTGAAGCTGAACAGCAGCACGACGCCCTGGATCACCGGATAGTCCCGGCGCAAAATGGCATCGACCGTCAACCGTCCGAGACCGGGGATGGCGAACACGCTCTCGGTCAACACCGCGCCGGCAATCAGCAATGCGATGCCGTTGCCGATCACCGTTACGATCGGCACCGCGGCATTCTTCAACGCATGCACGAACAGCACCGCGCGCTGACCGACCCCCTTCGCCTTCGCGGTGCGCACGTAGTCCTGGCCCAGCACGTCCAGCATCGTCGCCCGCGTGATGCGTGCGAGCAGAGCGATGAAGGCCAGGCCGAGGGCGATGGTGGGCAAGATCAGATTGCGCAGAAACGGCCACAATCCGTCGTCGAGAGAATGGAACCCCTGCACCGGCAACCAGTCGAGCTGCAGCGCGAACAGATACGCCAGCACGTAGCCCACCACGAAGACCGGCACGGAAAAGCCCAACACCGCCAAGGCCATCACCGCGCTGTCGATCCACGAGCCGTGCTTCCACGCCGCCAGCACACCCAGCGGGATTGCGATGACGACAGAAAACACCACCGCCAATACCATCAGCGACAATGTCGGTTCGATGCGCTGCGCGATCATGTGGCTGACCGGCAGGTTGGTGAAGATCGAGGTGCCGAGATCGCCGTGCAGGATCTGCCAGAGCCACTCGCCGAACCTCACGAGGAACGGCCGATCAAGACCGAGCGAGGCACGGATGCGTTCGACGTCGGCGGGCGTGGCCTGGTCGCCAGCGATGATCGCGGCGGGATCGCCCGGCGCCAGATATAGCAGGCTGAACACGAAGAACGCGACGACAAGCATTACCGGAATGGTGGCCAGGATGCGCCGCGTGGCGTAGGCAAGCATGCGGTTGCGGCCGGCTCAGCGTGCGGACCGACCGGGCGCATTCAGCGCGTCGTCGCCGAACGGTAAGCCAATCCTGAAAATTCCAAGCCGATGCATTGCCTGCTTGAGCCTCCGCTTTGCCATTCTTCTCGCTTGCATGCCGGTCCCAGCCCCGACCGCACGTAGCCTGCCTCAGCCGGGCGGGAAAGGCTAGAGGTTGTGCGGTGCAGTATACCCGGTCGGCTTTCAAGGATGGCGTCGGGCAGCCTTGGTCGAGGCGGCAAGTTTCGGTAGTGACGGGCCCCATGCATGCGTTGCTGCTCCGCCTCGCCACCCAGCTTCCGCCGCCCGCACGAAACTTTGCCACGCCGGCGCGGATCGCAACGCTGGTGCAGTTCCTGATGTTCGGCACAGTCGGCGTGGTTGGCTTCCTGTTCGATACGGCGACGGTGTATTCGCTGCGGCGCTCGCTTGGCTTGTATGGCGCCGGCGCGGTCGCCTATCTGGTGGCTGCGACGGTCACCTGGCTCCTGAACCGGGTGTGGACCTTCCGCGGCCTGGGGGGCGGTCCGGTGCATCAGCAGTGGGCGCGGTTCCTCGTCGCCAACCTCGGCGGCTTCGTGCTGAACCGAGGCACCTACGCGCTGCTGGTCACTTTCGTGGCACTCTGCGCGGAGCAGCCGGTCTATGCCGTCGCTGCCGGTGCAATTGTCGGCATGTTCCTGAATTTCGGTCTTTCGCGCGCGATCGTATTCCGCTGACCTTCGGTCACCACCCTGCGTAACGGCGATTGCAGCCATACAATGTGACTGTCGGTAGTAACCCTTCCGTCAGATATTTGAGCGCTTAATTGCTACCTAAAGTTGTAACACAGGCTGCACCACAACTAAAACAGATTGCGACAGCCTCGCTCTTCAGGGCGTCGCGATCATGTATCAGTTCGCTGGCAGTTCGATCGGCAAGGCCTCGCTGAGCTCCGCCGATCTTGGCATCCTTCCCATCTCGTATGCCGAGCCGATCTATTGCCCGATCAGCGGATGGCGTGGCGCGGTAAAGCGCCTCATCGACATCATCGTCGCGCTGCTCGGTCTCATCATTCTCTCGCCACTTTTGCTGGCGACGGCCCTCGCCATCCGATTGGAAACCCCGGGCAACGCGCTGTTCCGCCAGCGCCGCATCGGCTTCGCCAATGTCGGCTTCGACATGTGGAAGCTCCGCACGATGCATCAGCATGAGTCTGAGCCCGGCTGGCTGATGCAGGCCACGCGGAACGACAAGCGCTTCACGCGGCTCGGCATTGTCCTGCGCCAACTCTCGATCGATGAGCTGCCGCAATTGCTCAACGTGTTGCGCGGCGACATGTCCCTGGTCGGACCGCGACCGCACGCACCAGGCACGCATGCCGGCGCCAAGCCGTTCGAGATGGTTACACCGTATTACGCCGAGCGCCATCGCGTGCGGCCGGGAATGACCGGGCTTGCACAGGTGCGCGGCTGGCGCGGTGAGACCGAAACGGAGGAGAAGCTGCTCCGCCGTGTCGAATTGGACCTGGAATATATCGACAATTGGTCGCTCTGGCTGGACCTCGTGATCCTCGCGCGCACGATCATGCCGGTATTCGCCGCGCGCAACGCCTATTGAGCGGTGAGGGCACGACCATGCTCCACACACTGCCCGTCCGAGATGCCGTCAGGCTGAGCCGCCCGACCAGCCTGAGCATCGCCGTGCTGATCCCCTGCTACAACGAGGAACTTGCAGTCGCTGAGGTGATCGCGGGGTTTCGCGCCAGCCTGCCGGACGCAACCATGCTGGTGTACGACAACAACTCGTCTGACCACACCCGCCAGATAGCCGGCCGCGCGGGCGCTGTGGTTCGCAATGAGAGCCTGCAGGGGAAGGGTCACGTGGTGCGACGCATGTTCGCCGACGTAGAGGCGGACATCTACGTGCTGGTCGATGGCGACAACACCTACGATCCCGTCGCCGCTCCCGTCATGGTGCGACAGCTTTTAGAAAACCGACTCGATATGGTCACCGCGGTGCGCCTGGCCGCCGGAGAGGACGCCTATCGGCTCGGTCACCGCATCGGCAACCGTGTTCTGAGCTTTCTGGTGTGCCGCGTGTTCGGCAACCGCGTCAGCGACGTGCTGTCCGGCTATCGCGTGTTCAGCCGGCGCTTCGTCAAGTCGTTCCCGGCGCTCGCCACCGGCTTCGAGACCGAGACCGAATTCACCATCCACGCCCTCGAGCTAAGAATGCCGATCGGCGAAGTGGTGACGCAATATCGCGGCCGCGCCACCGGATCACGCTCCAAGCTGCACACGATCTCCGACGGGCTCCGCATACTTCGAACCATCATGAAACTGATAAAGCAGGAACGCCCGCTGCAGTCGTTCGGGTTGACCGGAGCCGCGTTGCTCGCGGTCGGTCTCGCTCTCGGCCTCCCGGTCGTGCTGCAGTTCCTCCACAGCGGCATGGTGCCGCGTCTGCCCACGGCACTGCTGGCAACCGGATTGATACTGGCCTCGTCGCTGTCTTGCGTCTGCGGCCTCGTGCTCGAACAGGTTGCGCGCGGGCGGCAGGAGCTGAAGCGGCTGGCCTACCTGTCGATCCCAGCGATTGGCGGCGACCAATGACAACGCGTTACATAGCCGGTGCCGCCTGCCCACCGCTTGGCGAGTACGATGCCGATGTGGTGATCCTGTCGTTCGACCGACCCGAGGAGACCCTGGCGGCGATCTACTCGGCGTTCGCACAGACCGGCGTGTCACGCCATGTCTTCATTGTCGATCAGGGTTCGCGGCCCGAGAACCTGGCGCGGCTCGCCGCCGTCGTCGCCGGGAGACAGAATGCAACGCTGGTGGCGCTTGACCACAACCACGGCGTTGCCGGCGGCCGCAATCGCGGGTCGGCACTAGGTCATGGCCGCGTCATCTTCGGCATCGACAACGATGCCGAGTTCGCCGACACAACCACGCTCGCACGTGCCGTCGCCGCACTGGACGGAGATCCAACACTCGCCGCGATCGGTTGCCGCATTCTGCTGGGAGCGTCGGAAGCGGACGACATGTCATCATGGGGCTATCCAAGCAGTCTTCTGCCGCGTGCGGGCGAGTCATTCGACACAGTCACCTTCGTCGGTGCCGGACACGCGATCCGCCGCGCCGCATGGGATGGCTATGACGAGGCGCTGTTCTTCTGCTGGGAGGAATTCGATTTCTGCCTGAGCGCCATCGAGCGAGGATGGCGCATCCGCTACCGCGGCGATATAGCTGTACATCACAAGGTCAGCCCGGAGCAGCGCGTCGCATGGTCCGGCACTCGCTGGTTCCACTTCGTGCGCAACCGGCTCTACATCGAGCGCAAATGGGGTGCGGGGTGGTTCGGCCTGCTGCCGCGCCTCGCGTTCTATCTGCTCAAGGGTGCGCGAAACGGCGTGCTGCTGCAGACTCTGCGTGCGGTGCCTGAGGCGATCCGTCTGTCATCCCGCGTGAGCACACGGCACCATTCACCGGCAGCGCTCAGCTATCTCCGAGTGAATAACACGGCGTATCGCACGCATTGGCCAACCATCGCCCGGCTTACCCCTCCCCTCGCGGGAGGGGGCTAGGAGGAGGGAGCCGCCACCGCCCGCGCCAGCACCTCGCCTGCGTGCCGGCACTGCGCCGCATCGACATTCAGATGCGTCACCGCACGCACCGTGCGCGCCGCGAACGCCGACACCAGCACGCCGCTCTCCTGCGCGCGCCGCACCACCGTCGCGGCATCCGGTAACGGCTCGGGCACGCGGAAGATCACGATGTTGCTCTGCACCGTCGCGAGATCGATCTCCGCCCGCGTATCCGCCAGCCGTTCGGCCATGACCCGCGCGTTCGCATGATCCTCTGCCAGCCGGGTGATGTTGTTGTCGAGCGCATACAGTCCGGCAGCGGCGAGAATACCGGACTGCCGCATCGCACCACCGAACATGCGTCGTGCGCGCACCGCGCGCTGCATGTCGGCGGCACGGCCGGCGATGACGCTGCCGACCGGGCAGCCAAGCCCCTTCGACAACGCCACCGACACCACGTCGAACGGTGCCGCCAGCTCCGCGAGCGATAGTCCGGTCGCAATCGCCGTGTTGAACAGCCGCGCGCCGTCCAGATAACTCGCCATGCCCAGCTCGCGAGCCGCGGCACAGATCGCAACGGCGTCCTCCTGCGGGAACACGACGCCGCCACCACGGTTATGCGTATTCTCGACTGCCACCAGCGTGGTCGGGGGAAAGATGATGTGGCCCGGTGGCTTGAACGCGGCGCACAGGTCGGCCGCGGTGAACAGGCCGCCTCGTCCGACCACGGTGAACTGCACGCCCGAATTCGCCGCCGCCGCACCCAACTCATGCCAAACGACGTGCGCCTCATCGCCCACCACCACATCGTCACCCGGGCGCGTCAGCAGCTTCAGGCCGATCTGGTTCGCCATCGTGCCGCTCGGCACGAAGATCGCCGCCTCTTTGCCGAGCAGCGCGGCGATCTTCTCCTGCAGCGCGTGCACCGTGGGGTCCTCGCCATACTGGTCGTCGCCGACGGGCGCGTTCGCCATCGCCGCGCGCATCGGATAGGACGGCAGCGTCACCGTGTCCGAGCGCAGATCGATCCTTTGCATGAGCCGCTCCCTTACCTCGCCTGTTCGGCGGCAGCCGCGCCGCTGTGACGCCAGCCGCGTGCCACGCGTCCGAGCCCGTAGGCGAACGCCGCACTGAACAGTAGCGGTATCGCCGCCACATAGAACAGCTGATACCCTGGCAGATGCATGCGCAAGAGCACGCCGCCGATCACCGGCCCGGCAATCGAGCCGATCTTGGCTACCGCCAGAGCCCAGCCCTCGGCGTTCGCCCGATAGGCAGTCGGATAGAACACCGGCGCGATCGCAGTGCACGCGAATTGCGCGCCCACGACGAAGAAGCCTTGCGCGAACACAACCGCCTCCAGCACCCCCACCGACATGGGCAGCCCGACAAATACGCTGATCACCGCACCCGCCAGCGGCAGCACGGCCACCGCGGTGAGGCCGATCCGGTCGATGATCTGCCCGGTCACCAGCCCGCCGATCGTGCCGCCCAGCGAGTACACCGATGTGGTCAAGGCCGCCTGCGTCGCGGTCAGTCCAATGCCCTGTATCAGCACCGGCATCCAGCTCTGCATGAAGAACACGGCGACCGAATTGAAGATGTAGAACAGCCAGAGCAGCGGCGTGATGAACAGCAGACTGCCGGCGAACAGCAGATCCGGAGTGAAATGCTGCACCCGTGCGTCCTCGTGAATTACGAAGCGCGCATCGGCCGGGACATCGATATGCGGCGACATGCTCCGGATCACGCGCGCCAGTTCGCCCCAGCCCCTTTCGTGCAATGTCAGGAACCGCACGGACTCTGGCAGCACGAACCACAGGCAAACCGACACCGCGAACGGTGCAATGCCGCCCACCACGAACATCGCCTGCCACCCAAACAACGGGATCAGACTTGCCGCCGCCAGCCCCGCCACCACGGCGCCGATGGTGAAACCGGTGAACATCAGTACAACCCAGGTCGCACGCAGTCGGCTTGGTGCGAATTCGCTGACCAGAACGATGGCATTCGGCACCGCCGCGTAGAGACCGACGCCCGCGAGGAAGCGCAGCGCCATCAGCGCGTGTATCGACGGCGCCCACACCGAGACCAGCGTAAAACCGCCGAACAACCAGCATCCCAGGATGATGGTCTTCTTGCGACCGATTCGATCGCCGACCCAGCCGAAGATGATCGACCCAACCATCAGCCCGAATACACCGATGCCGAGAACCGAGCCGAAGCTGCCGACCTCCACGTGCCATTCGCGCGCGACAGCAGGGACCACGAACGAGATGCCGGCGAAGTCGAACCCGTCGAGCAGCATGCAGACGAACGTCCAGCCAAGCAGGCTCCATGCGAAGCGTCCGACCCGCTGCGTCTCGATCAGCACCGATACGTCGACGGTCTGTCGCTGCATGCCAGAATGCCTCCCGTTTGCACGCGCACGGTACCGAAAGCTGCGCATAGTCCTGTCATTGCGAGGAGCGCAGCGACGCGGCAATCTCAGCCGGTGCTGGCTCAGACCGGTCCACTATCCTGACCGAGATCGCTCCGCTCGCAATGACAGGGAAACGACACCTTGCACAATGCGGATCAGCGAGCGCGGCACACGACCACGCCGCCCCGTCACATCACGCATATGTCAGGCGACGTCGCCCAGTCGATAGAACTGCGCCGCCGTGCCATGAAACAACGCCGCCTTCTCGGCGTCCGAGCATCCGGCCGCCAAACGCTTGAACGCATTCCACAACACCGGATAGCTGCACATCCCCTTGTCAACCGGAAAATTGCTCTCAAACATGCAGCGTTGCGCGCCAAACGCCTCTATGCAGGTCTCCATGAACGGCCGCCATGCTGCGACCAGCTCGCCCGACGATGGCGGCAGCACCTCCTCATGGAACGCGAAGCCCCGGATCGTCATCGCGAGGCCGCCGAGCTTCAGATACACATTGGGGCACCGCGCCAGCTCGCGCAGATCGCGCCGCCACGCAGCAAACGTCTCGTCCGGCCGCTCGCGATACGGGCCAACACGGATCGGACCGCCGCAATGGTTGGCGCAAATCGGCTGACCGGGAAACGCGCGCGCCAGATCGATCAGTTCGGGCAACTGCGGATGATACAGCGAGCATTCATACGACAGCCCGAAGCGACGCAATCGCCCCAGCCCGACACGAAAGGCGGAATCCATCAGCAGATGCTGCACCGCCGGCGTGGCCGTGGTCAGGATGATCGCCGAGTCCCAGCCTGCACTCTGACGAATGCCCTTGAAGCGGTCACCACCGGCCGCAAGGTGCGCCTCGAGCACCGCATCGATCTTCTCACCCAGCCGAAAGTCACAATGACCGACAATGCCGGTGCACGCTCGCACACCGGCGGCCTCCGCGCGCGCGGCGGTCGCGGCGACATATTCAGTCTCGCCCACCGGACGCAGCTCGGCTGGCCCATCGCCGCGATAGGCAAAGCCGCACTGGATGAACACGGTGGCCCGCACGTTATGCCCCGATCCAAGGTCGGCGCGCAGCTCATCGAGCAGGTACCGCCCATTGCGCTCCCACAAATGATGGTGCGCATCGACGATCGGGAGCCCGGGATCGATGATGTCCTCGCGCAGCTTTGCCAGCCACGCCTCGTTCACGTGCGGATGTGGATAGGCTTGGCGTTCCCCGGTTGCCGCGCTCATGCCGGTCTCCTTGGTTGGACCGGCACGAGGCTACACCCGAACGTCGTATCGCGGAACTCAGGCCGCGACGGCGAGCTCCGTCTCGCGGGCGCGCTGCGTCGGCGTGTCCACCAGCACGCGAGCGAAGCGCTTCATCATCTCCGCCGACAGATCCTTCGCGGTCTCCCACTGTGCTCCCTCACCCGCCATGACGAATCGGTGCAACGCGGGAATGTCCCGTCGATACTCAACGTCGCGCGCTGCAAGCCGGCGCTCGCGCAGATCGCCCTTGAACTGTTCGCGCAGGAAACCATAGGCAAGCAGCTCGCTCAGCAGGATCGTTATCATGTCCTCGGCCCGTGTAGGTTGGAACTCAACCAGATCCATGATCGCCTTGCGCGCGCTCTCCAATGCGAGAAACTGCATGTAGATGACGTTGCATATCGCACGGTGCCAATCGTCGTTGCACCAGCTGCCCGACTCAGGCGCCTTGATCTCTGCGAGCCTGCGCAGCGAATCGCGCATGACCTTCATATACGTGTAGAATGCCGTAACGTGTTTGACGACGTTCGCCTCCAGCACCTGCAGGTCCTTCACCGATGCGTCGAACACCGGGAAGTAGCTTTCCTGCGAGGTGAAGCGGCTGGTATCCGCTGGCAGCTCGCCGTCGATAACGTGCGGCATGCCGCCTTGCGGGCCGCGCTGGAAGAGATCGACGTAGCGCTGCACCATCTCCACGACGGCGCTGACCCGGCACAGAGTGGCAATCTCGCAGGCGAATAGATCGACAACGCCGAGCCGCGCGCTGCCGGTTTGATAGGTCCAGGCCAGCACGCCGCCGCCCACTGCGCAGATCGCACCAATGAAAGGACCGCTCGAGGCGATGGCAGCCAGTCCGTGCCTCACCCAGGGCCAGACGTTGTTGCTTTCGTGCAGCTCCCTCCAGTTGCTCACGAGCTCATACTCGAAGCAGAACACCAACGCGGCAATCACGCCGACGACCATCAGGATGACGGCGACCGAGAAGATCAGCCGCAGATCGGCGACATGCCGCGACTGACCGAGCCGTTCGAATGTGGAGGAATTCTTGCCGGCGCGGAGCTGGCGAACGATCGCGAATGGCGACAGCACTGACATGACACCCATGACCCTCCCCCGGGGATGCTTGAGCGCAGCACACTGGGTGCCCGCACCGCTGTGAGCCGCGTCACGTCTGGCGTCGATTTCTGGCGTCGTCGATCTCTCGTTTGGCCGCCTCGGCCATGTTGTGCGTCACGTAGAACCGGTAGTACGCGCGCGTCGTTAGTCGTCCCAGCGCAGCTATCAGATCTCAATTCCAGAAGGGACCACCCAGGGACAACCAAGCACCGCTTGCACTGGAAACGAGCTGTCCCCAACGTCGTGCCCATCATATGCGCGCCCAGGCGTAGCCACGGCCACGCGCGCAAGCAACGACCCGCTCCGCCGTGA
Organism: uncultured Alphaproteobacteria bacterium; assembly: GCA_963812505.1. Taxonomy (GTDB): domain Bacteria; phylum Pseudomonadota; class Alphaproteobacteria; order Acetobacterales; family Acetobacteraceae; genus JAMXLO01. The sequence continues at coordinate 142,130 of CAWEVM010000001.1, read as the reverse complement.
CCATGGCTCTCGGTGTGCGCAACCATTATGCCTGAGGAGACGTCCATGTACTTCCACCTGATCTCCGCGGTAGCGGCGCTCGGCGGCCTGCTATTCGGCTACGACACCGGCGTCATCTCCGGCGCGTTGCTCTTCATCCGCCAGGTCATGTCCCTCTCTCCCACCCTCCAAGGCGTTGTCGTCGCGATTGCGCTCGCGGGCGCCGCGATCGGGGCCGCGATGGCCGGCTACCTCTCGGACCGCATGGGCCGCCGCCGCGTCATCCTGACCGCCGGCTTGCTGTTCATCGCCGGCGCCATCGTCTCCGCCATCGCCCAGGAAGTGACCATCCTGCTGATCGGCCGATTCCTCGTTGGGCTGGCCATCGGCGTCGCATCGATGCTCACGCCGCTCTACCTCGCCGAGATCTCGCCCGCGAGCGACCGCGGGGCGATCGTATCGCTGAACCAACTGTGCATCACCGCCGGCATCCTGGTGTCCTACCTGGTCGGTTTCGCGCTCGCCAGCGTATCAGACGGGTGGCGCTGGATGGTCGCTCTCGGCGCAGTGCCCGGCATCATCCTGTCGCTCGGCATGCTGGTCCTGCCGGAAAGCCCGCGTTGGCTCGCTGGTCACAACCGGACCCACGACGCCGAATCCGTCCTTCAGCGCCTGCGCGGTACCGCCAACATATCCGATGAGCTCGCCGCGTTGCGCACCGACATCGCGCGCGAAGGCCGCCGAATCGCAAGCGCGTCGGAGCTGGTCTCCCCGCGCCTCCGCCGCCCCCTGATCATTGGCATCGGCCTCGCGATGTTCCAGCAGATCACCGGCATCAACACGGTCATCTATTTCGCACCCACGATCTTCCAATCCGCCGGCATGTCCTCCGCGGCGACCTCCATCCTGGCCACCGCTGGGGTCGGCGCGGTCAACGTGATCATGACGATCGTATCTATCCGCCTGATCGATCGATTGGGCCGGCGGCAACTGCTGTTCTGGAGCCTCGGCGGCATGGCCGTGACATTGCTCGTGTTGTCCGGTGCGTTCTATGGCGGAACGTCTGGCCAACTCGCGTGGATCGCGGTCCTGTCGGTTGCCGCATATGTTGGCTTCTTCGCGATCGGGCTCGGCCCGGTCTTCTGGTTGCTGATCGCGGAAATCTTCCCGCTTGCTTTACGCGGCAGGGCAATGAGCCTGGCCACAGTCGCCAACTGGAGCTTCAACCTGATCGTCTCCGCCACCTTCCTCAATCTGGTCGGCGCGGTCGGTAGCGCGGGTGCCTTCCTGGTCTACGCACTGCTGAGCATGGCGGCGCTGGCATTCGTCGCCCGGATGGTGCCGGAGACAAAGGGGCGCAGCCTCGAACAGATCGAGGCGTCGCTGGATGCGGGCAACGCCCCCACGGCGGCTCGCAAAGCGAGCACGCCATGAGACGCGCGAACGCGATGGCGATCTGTCCCGCCGCGGCGCTCCCAGCCGCGGCGCAGACCCCCGGCAACAGCGGCACCGGCTCGCAGCTCGTTTTGTTCGACGCAAGCACTCCGGCCTATGTCGTGCCACAGGTCGAGCACCTGCTGGGCGATTTAGGCGGCGTTCGCACCGATCTGAAGAACCGCGGCATCTAATTGCGGTTCAACGCGATCGCCGAATTCGCCAGCAACATCTGCGGCTCGCAGCAGGGGCGACCGCGGCGTGGATTTCCGGCCAGAGTTCCAATACATCGTTCGACCGAACGCGCAATCAACCATCCGCAACGCCTCCGCCTTCGGCTTCAAGGCCAGTTTGGAATTTTGAGATGTGAGAGCGACCGGAAGGCACTGTCCCTGGCATTGACGGTGCCGGGCGGATGGTGTGTCTTAGATACCGCTGCGTGTGTGGCCCCTACCCGTGAGGATGGGGAACGTTGCGACCACACCATAGAGCTACGCGGTCGCCAAGTGCTCAAACACCGCGCAGCAACCCTGCGCATTCGCAGAGCCTACCTGCGCAGCGGCAACGTGCCGAGCAGGCCGACCACGCCGCCGGCCATCACGTAATAGGCCGGCACCATATTGCTGCCGGTCAGCGCGATCAGCCAGGTGATCATAAGGGCCGCCGTGCCCCCGAACACCGATACGGCGATGTTGTCGGACAGGCCGAGACCGGTCGCCAGCGCGCGGTTGGGAAACATGTCGCCAATCCCCGTCAGGATCGGCCCCTGATAGATCGCAATGACCACGCCGAACACCAGTTGATAGATCAGCAGCGTCGTCAAACTCGGCACCGCGTTGATCAGGGCGAACATCGGATAGGCCAGCAGGATCAGCAATATCGGCGCCACCCGCAGCAGCACCTTCGCACCGATGCGATCGACGAAATGGCCGACAACCGGGATCAGCGCGCCGGCGGTGATCGTGCCCACCATGGTCGCAGTAAAGCCGGCCGACTGCGGCAAATGCAGAGCGCGCACCGAATATATCGGCGTATAGATCAGCAGCGTGTAGGTGCAGATCGTCGAAAGGGTGATCAGCGCGCCGGACGCCAGCGCCTCCTTCGGATGTTTGGTGATCACGTCGCGGAACGGCGTGCCCGTCCGGTCATGGGTGCGCCGATGCTCCGGTGGGTCGGCAATCCGCGTGCGCAGAACGTAACCCACCGGCCCGATCAGCAGACCCAGCAGGAACGGCACCCTCCAACCCCAGGATTCCAGCGCCTCGGGACTGAACCGGTGCGATACGATCGTGCCTACAGCCGAGCCGAGCGCGATGAACAGACTGCTGCTGGCATACACCCAGCTCACGTAATAGCTGGTGCGGCCCGCGGGCGCGTATTCGCGCATGAACGCCGTCGCACTGCCCATCTCGCCGCCGGTCGAGAAGCCCTGCACCAACCGCGCCAGCAGTAACAGCAACGGCGCGGCAACGCCGATCTGCGCATAGGTCGGCATCAGCGCGATCATCGCGGTGCCGATGCACATCAGCATGATGGTCAGCGACAGCGCCGCCTTGCGGCCCATCTTGTCGGAGTACATGCCAAGCAGCGTGCCCCCGAGCGGACGCATGAAAAAGCCGACACTGAACGTGCCCAGTGACAGCAGCAGCGAGGTCAGCGGGTTGGCAACAGGAAAATAGAGCTTCGCAATAATGGCTGCGAACACGCCGTACAGCATGAAGTTGTACCATTCGAGCCCGTTGCCGATCACCGCCGCGGCAACGGCACGCGGTCCAGTTATCGCAATCGGGCCGCCGCCGATCGCAACTTGCTGCTGCATGCTGTCTCTCCCCAGTCAGGCTGTCATTGCGAGGTGCGCCGCGACGAAGCAATCCCCATCATAAGTTTGCCTCATCGAACGATGATTGCTTCGTCGCTTCGCTACTCGCAATGGCAATGTCGGCGTGGCTCACGCTCCAACGATAGCGGGCACTAAACCGTCACCTGCATTTCGCCCAGATACGCCTCGCGGATCAGCGGGTTCTTCCGCAGCTCGGATGCGCTGCCGGACAGCACTACCTGGCCGGTCTGCAGCACATAGGCCCGATGCGCGATGGACAGCGCCATGTTGGCGTTCTGCTCCACCATGAAGATCGTCGTGCCCTGCTTGTTGATCTCCTGGATGATGTCGAACACCTGCTCGACAAAGATCGGCGCCAAGCCCATCGACGGCTCATCCATGCACAGCAGCTTCGGCCGCGCCATCAGCGCGCGCCCCATCGCCACCATCTGCTGCTCGCCACCCGACAGCGTGCCGGCGATCTGCATGCGCCGTTCCTTCACGCGCGGGAACAACGCATAGACGCGCTCCAGGTCCTGATCGAACTCCGCGCCGCGCTTGCGTAGATAGGCGCCCATCTCCAGGTTCTCGAACACCGTCATGCGCGGAAAAAGCCGGCGCGCCTCCAGCACCGGCGCGATGCCGCGACGCACCCGTTCGGCCGTCGCCATCCGCTCGATCGCCTCGCCCTGATAGACCACGCTGCCGCGCGTCGGCCGCACCACGCCCATGATGGTCTTCATCGTGGTCGACTTGCCGGACGCGTTGCCGCCGAGCAGCGACACGATCTCGCCCTCGCCGATGGTGTAGTTCACCTGCTTCAGGACGTGCAGATCGCCGTAGTAGGTGTCTATGTCCCTGAACTCGAGCAGCATCAGACCGAAGCCCCCGCCAGCGACGCCTGCGCATTTCGCCCGAGATACGCGCGCAACACCTCCTCATCCCGCCGCACCTCGTCTGGCCTGCCGCGCGCGATCACCTCGCCGTGGTCAAGCACATAGACCGTATCCGCAAGTGTAGTGACGACATCCAGCTTGTGCTCGATCAGCAGCACGGTCAGCCCAAGCCCGTTCAGGCTCTTGATCTGCTCCGCCAGTTCCAGCGTTTCCGCCGGGTTCATCCCAGCCGTCGGCTCATCGAGCAGCAGAATGCGCGGCCGCGACGCCAGCGCTCGTGCGATCTCGATGCGGCGACGATTGGCGTAGGACAGTCCCGCGACCATCTGCCCGACGCGCGGCGTCAACCGATTGCCGAAGATCGAGAAGATTTCCATCGCCCACTCCCGCGCCTGCGCCTCCTCGGCGTTGGTGCCGGGTGGCCGCAGGATCGCTGCCAACGTTCCGGTCTTCAGCCGCGCATGCTGTCCGATGAGCGCGTTCTCCATCACCGTCAGGTTGGGAAACAGCCGCAGGTTCTGGAACGTGCGCGCGATGCCCTTTTCCAGGATCTGGTAGTCCTGCAGTCCCATGATTTCCTCGCCATGGAAGCGGATCGAGCCCTCCTCTGCCTCCACCAGTCCCGTGATGACATTGAACAGCGTGGATTTGCCCGATCCGTTCGGACCGATGACCGCAACCACACCGCCCTTCGGCACCATGAGCTCCACCCGGTTCAGCGCGGTGAGACCACCGAACCGAACGGTGACATCCTGGATATCCAGTGCCGGCTCGCCGGTCCGCACATCGCCGCCCAGCCCGTGCAGCTTCAGATCGGTGAACCCGCCGCGTCGGATGTCTGCGTGCTGCTGCTCGATACTCAGTGCCGCCTGCGGTCGTGTCGCCGGGATCAGCCCCTGCCGTCGGAACAGCATCATGCCGACCAGGATGAAGCCGAAGATCAGCTCGATCGACGGCACCAGGTCCACCTGCCGCAACCAGTTCACGTCGACCAATCGTCCAAGCGCATGCAGCCATTCCGTCAGGTCCTGCAGCCACCACGATTGCAGAAGCTGCAGGATGAAGGCACCCAGCACCACGCCCCAGACGCTGCCAATGCCGCCGAACACGATCATCACCAGGATCATCACCGAGACCGGGAAGCCGAACATCTCGGGCGTCGCGGTCTGCAGCTTGGCGACATAGAACACGCCGGTCATGCCCCCGAACGCCGCACCGATGGCGAACGCCAGCAGCTTGAACTTGGTGCGGTTGATGCCCATCGCGCCGGCGGCGATCTCGTCCTCGCGAATCGCCATCCACGCGCGGCCTATTCGCGAATCCCGTAACCGAATGCTGATGAAGACCAGCAGCGCGACCATGGCGATCGCGACGTAATAGTACGGCAGCGCGTCAACGCCGAAACTCCAGCCGAACAAGCGCGGAGCAGCGACGCCATTCAGGCCGGCGGCGCCATTGGTCAGATCCGACCAGTTGCGCACCACGATCGGCACGATCTCGCCGAACCCCAGGGTCACGATCGCGAGGTAGTCGCCTCGCAGCCGCAAGGTCGGCGCGCCGAACAAAATTCCGAAGAACGCCGCCAGCGCCGCCGCCAGTGGCAGTCCGATCCAGAACGACAGCGTGAAATGCACTACGCTGACGTCGCCCGTCTCGCCCGGCATCCTGTGCACCAGGCCAAGGAACTGGAACGGCTCCCAGAAACTGCTCCACTCCGGCTGAAGCTGGAACGCCGTCAGGATGCCGTAGGTATAGGCACCAATGGCGAAGAACGCGGCATATCCCAGGTCGAGCAGTCCGGCGAAGCCGACCACGATGTTCAGCCCAAGCGCCAGCGTCGCATAGGCCGCCGCGTTGGCCATGCTGTCCACGTCGGCGTCGTTGCTGTGCAGCAGCGGAAAGGCGATCGCCGCGGCGACCAGCAGCACCAAGCCCATGCGGCGGCGCTGCACTTCGGGGATGCGTGCGAATGGCCGCGTCAGGACCGAGACAGCGGCGGCGGCAGTACCGTTCATGCGGGGCGCCCTCTCATGACTTGTTGGGGGCGATACGCCCGAACAGGCCGGCAGGCTTGAAAACCAGCACCAGCACCAGGATCGAGAAGATGATGACGTCGGTCCACGCCGTGGCGATGAACTGTCCGCCCATCGCCTCGATCAGCCCGATCAGCACGCCGCCCACCATCGCGCCCGGCACGTTGCCGATGCCGCCCAGCACCGCAGCGGTGAACGCCCGCAGGCCCGCGGTGAAGCCGATGATGAAGCTGGTGAAGTTGTAATAGAGCCCGAAGATCAGCCCGCCGGCGCCCGCCAGAGCCGAGCCGAGAAAGAAGGCCATGATGATGACCTTGTCCACCTCGACGCCCATCATGCGCGCCGCCTCTGCGTCCTGCGCCGTGGCGCGCATCGCCTTGCCGATCCGGCTGCGCTGCACGAACATGTATAATGCGCCCATCAGCAGCAGCGCGATCGCCCAGATCAGCACGACGCGAAAGTCCAGCACCGCGCCGCCGATCTGCCAGCGGATCGACGGCAACGGGTTGGGGAAGTTTTTGGAGTCCGCGCCAACCGTCAGCAGGATCACATTGAACAGGATATAGGACACGCCGATCGTCGTGATCATCGCCGCTGGCCCCTTCACGTTGCGCAAGGGACGCAGGCACAGTCGCTCAATCGCCACACCAAGCGCGCCAGAGAAAACCATGGTGACCAGAAAAGCCGCCAGGAGCACACCGACCAGAGGCAAGCCGGTGAGGATAACCTCCTGACCCGACAGCCCGAACGATTGCAGCACGAACAATGCTATGAATGAGCCGACCATGAACACGTTGAAGTGCGAGAAGTTGATCAGCTCCAGGATGCCGTAGACCAGGGTGAACCCGAGCGCCAGCAGCGAGTACATCGCACCCAGGCTCAACCCGTTGATCGTCTGCTGCAGCAGCAGATCGAAAGTGGTCATTACGCCGTGCCCGCGGCGTGGCGGCGCGACATCATGCAAAGTCTCCCTGTTCGTATCGTTGTCCGGCTTAAGGCGAAAGCAAGCGCCGTGCCTTAGCACGAACCGGGGGCCCGGGACACCACCGCCCAGGCCCCTTGGCCCGCTACGACTGTGGCGCGACGTCGATGTACTTGTACTGTGCCGACACGTCGGTCAGTGATTTCGCCGCGTCCTTCTTGATCTGGAACACGCTCACCGTGCGATCCGCCAGATCGCCGTTTTCATCGAACGCCACCGTGCCCTGGATCGTCGGCACCTTTGCCGTCTGGATCGCATCCCGTACGTCCTCGCGTGTCACCGGCTTGCCGGAGGCCGCGACGCGCTTGACGGCATCGATGATCACCAGTGCCGCGTCATACCCGGTGATCGTGTAGTCGTTAGGCGAGTCGTTGAAGCGTCCCTTGTAGGCGGCAAGGAACTGCGCGGCCTTGGCGTCCTCCACCAGATGCGGCGCGGCGATTGAGGTATACCAGCCCTCCACCGCGGGGAAGCCGGCACCGCTCAGTAGGTCCGCGCTGGTCATCCCATCCGGACCGCCCTTGATGACATTGGGAATGATGTCATAGGCCTGCTTGGCCAGCTTCACCCCCGCCTGCGTCACGCCGCCATAGTAAAGCGCGTCCGGATTGAGCGATTTGATCTTGGTAAGTATCGCCGTGTAGTCGGCCGCTTTCGGATCCAGCCGGTCGCGGCCGAGCACCTTGATCCCCTTGGCCTCGGCCTGTTTTTGGAACGAGTTCGGCCACACCAACACCGAATGCGCCGCTGTCATCCAGCACATAGACCGACTTCGCCTTCAGCTTCTCGGCGAAGAAGTTCGCCATGTTCGGGCCCTGAAAGGCATCGGTGGTCACGGTGCGGAAGTAGATCGGCTTGCCGGCCGGCCGATACTGCTCGGCAAACTTCGGGTTGGTGATATCGGGATTGGTCGACGACGGCGTGATCGTCGCCAGCCCGCCCTGGCTCAGGATCGGCGTCATCGCCTTGCCCGCGCCACTCATCTGCGGACCGATGGACGCGACCACGTCCTTGTCAGCGACCATCTTGCGCGCGTTGGTTGCCGCCTGCGCCGGATCGTACTGGCCGGCGGTTGCCGTCCCGTCATCCGTCACCAGCAATTCGAACTTGTAACCCGGGACGGCGTGGCCCTCGTTGGCCGCATCGAACGCCATGACAAGGGCATTCTTGACGCTCGCGGCGCCCTGTGAGTTGGCGCCGGTCAGCGACAGGTCCACCCCGATCTTGACCACTTTGTCGGCGGCATGCGCCGCGTCGACACCGGCGATCCCGATCACAGCCATCGCCGTGGCGGCGAGCAGAGTTTGGCGTCTGGTCAGCATGTACTGGTCTCCCTGTGGGTAAATCATGATTGCGGCGCGACGCCGATGTAATGGTACTGATGCACCATGTCGTCGGCGGAGTAGTTAACATCCTTCTTGATCTGGAACACGCTGATCGTACGGTCCTGCAGGTCACCGTTGGCATCGAACGAGATCAGCCCCTGCATCGTCTTCACCTTTGAGGTCTGGATGGAGCCCCTCACGTTGTCGCGGCTGATCTCCTTGTTGTCGGCAACCAGCCGCCTTATGGCGTCCGCGATCACCATGGCCGCGTCGTAGGCAGTGATCGCGTAGTCCGACGGCACCGTGTTGAACTTCGCCTCGTATTGCTTCACCCACGCTTCGGCCGACTTATCGTCCGCGGTGTGCGGGGTGGCGATGGTGACATACCAACCGTCAGCGGCGGGAAAGCCCGCGGCGGACAGCATCTCGGCCGAGTACATGCCATCGCCGCCGCCCTTGATCACCTTCGGAATGATGTCGTAGGCCTGCTTCGCCAGCTTCACCCCGGCCTGGCTGACGCCGCCGTAGTACAGCGCATCCGGGTTGAGCGCCTTGATCTTCGTGAGGATCGCCGTGTAGTCGGCCGCCTTCGGATCCAGCCGGTCGCGCCCAAGTACTTTGATGCCCTTCGCGTCGGCTTGCCGCCGGAACCCATCGGCGATGCCGACCCCATAAGCGCCGGTATCATCCAGCACGTACGCCGACTTCACCCCGAGCCGGTCCGCGAAGTAGTTGGCCAGATTCGGTCCCTGGAACGCATCCGTCGTCACGGTGCGGAAATAGATCGCCTTGCCGGCCGGCCGGTACTGCTCGGCGAACCTGGGATTGGTGATGTCCGGGTTGGTGGAACTCGGCGTGATGGTCGCCAGATCGCCCTCGCTCAGGATCGGCGCCATCGCCTTTCCGGCACCGCTCATCATCGGCCCGATCGCCGCCACCACATCCGTGTCGGTCACCATCTTGCGCGCGTTGATCGCGGCCTGTGCCGGGTCATATTGCCCTGCCGTCGCGGTGCCGTCGTCCAGGACCAGGGGTTCGATCAGGTAGCCGGGGATCAAGCGCTTGGTGTTGATCTCCTCGAACGCCATCAGCGCACCGTTCTTGATCCGTGCGGCGGATTCCGCATCGGCGCCGGTCAGCGACAGATCGAGGCCCACCTTGATCACCTGGTCGGCGGCCTCCGCCGAGGCCCCTGCGAACGCGACGGCGAAGGCGGTGGCGACAAGCTGCGCGGCAGCCCGGCGTGTCAGCAAGCGTCTGTCCCCCTCATGACGAGTTCGTGCGCGCCATGATTAGGCGGATCGCGTCCGTTGGTCACGCAACATTAATCTGCCAGAGCGTTGCGCCGTCGGCTAGCGCCGAAGCCGCAGATCGACGCCCCGGGCCACCCATCCAGCCTCGATCGCGTCCAGATCGATGAAGCCCGCCGGATTGGCCCGCGACGGCTGCGCGGCGAGGCCGGGCGCCCGCTCTACCCGCCAGATGCCAAGCAACCGCCGCAGTTCGGGCAGCGGCTCGCGGCTGTCATCCACCCGCAGGTTCAGGTCCGGAAAATCCTCGGCGGTGGTCAGCACCATGGCGGCCGACTGCCTGCCGCGCCGATCACCGCCGGCCGCCTCGCCCGCCTCCATCGCCGCCATCAGCCGCTCGGGCACATCGAGCGCCGGGTTCGACTGCCAGGCGGCCAGCGTCGCGGCAATGGTCGGCTCGCCGGCCAACATGTTGCCGGCGACGCTGATCCCCGGCGCCGCGAGGCTGCCGCACCATTCGACGCAGTTCTGCCCGGTCCAGGCCGCGGCGCGGCCGTGGCGATCGACCGCGTGCACCTGCCGAAGGCCGCGCCCCGCATCACCGACCAGCGCGCCCTCGATCGCCGCATCCGGGGGCAGCCCACGCGCCATCGCGTCCAGGATGGCCGGGCCGAGATAGCGGTTGGTAAACGACTGTGTAGACACCGCGCCGACGCCCGAGCGGACGAACGGGCAGGACGCGCCCACCGCGAACGCCTTGGTCGCCACCGAGACGGCAAACGCCCCTGTCGCAGGATCATGGGTAACAATGGACCAGGTCATGCCGCTCCCCTTGTCATAGACATGAGCACTGTCATTGCGAGAAGCGCAGCGGTCCCGGACGTGATCAGGGAAGCAATCTCGGTCATCGGTTCGCTCCATGGAACGAGACTGCTTCGTCGCTCACCCCGCAATGACCACATCAGCATGACTCGCGCATCAACGATACTGGGCACTACCGCAGCTTCTGATCCAGCGCATCCCGCAGGCCGTCGCCCAGCAGATTGAACGCCAGCACCGTGACGAAGATCGCCAGTCCCGGGAAGACGGTGATCTGGTCCGCCACCCCGAGATAGCTCCGACCCTCGGCCAGCATCGTCCCCCATTCAGGGCTCGGCGGCGGCGCACCCAATCCGATGAAGCTCAGCGCAGCCGCGGTCAGGATCGACGTGCCCACCCGCAGCGAGCAATAGACAATTACACTCGGCAGCGTCCCCGGCAGGATATGCCGCAGCATCAACATCGGCGCACGCACGCCGATGCTGCGCGCCGCCTGCACATACAGCGTCTGCCTCAGCGCGAGTGTGCTGCCCCTTACCAGCCGTGCGAACACCGGCACGCTGAACACCGCGATGGCGTAGATGACATTGTCAATACCGGGTCCCAGCAGCGCCACCACACCGATCGCCAGCAGGATACCGGGAAATGCCAGCAGCACATCCATCAGCCGCATGATCAAGCTGTCCCACAGCCCGCCGAAGAACCCGCTGACCAGACCGAGCGCCACCCCGACCAGCCCGCCCAACGCCACCGACACGAAGCCCACCGTCAGCGAGATGCGCCCACCCCATAGAATGCGGCTGAATATGTCGCGGCCGAACGTGTCGGTGCCGCAGAGGTGTTGCCACGACGGCCCCGCCAGCACGTTGTCGTAGTCAGGGGTCATCGGTCCATAGGGCGCGATCCACGGCGCAGCAACCGCCGCCACAATCAGCAGCAGCAGCACGCAGCCCGACACGACCGCGACTCGCTTGCGCCGGAAACGCCGCCAGAATTCTGCCGACGGCGAACGCAGCCCCGGCGCGGCAAGCGCAACTTCGCTCATCGCAGCCTGATCTCCGGGTTGACCACGCCGTACAGCAGATCGACCAGCAGGTTGATCAGCACGAACTCGAACGAGAACAGCAGGATCTCCGCCTGGATCACCGGGTAGTCGCGGTACGAGACGCTATCGACCAAAAGCCGTCCCAACCCGGGCCAGGCAAACACCGTCTCAACCACGATCGCGCCGCCGAGCAGAAAACCGAACTGCAGACCGGTCAGCGTGATCACCGGTATCAGCGCATTGCGCAGCGTGTGCTTCCACACCACCGCTCGTTCCGGCACGCCCTTGGCGCGCGCGGTGCGCACGTAATCCTCAGCGGCGATCTCGACGAATGCCGATCGCGTGAAGCGCGCCATGACTGCGGCGACGCCGGTGCCCAGCGTGAATGCGGGCAGCACGAAGTTTTGCCAACTCCCGTAACCGCCGGTGGGCAGCCAGCCCAGCCGGACGGAGAATAAATCGATCAGCAGCAGCCCAAGCCAGAAGCTCGGAAACGAGATGCCGGAGATCGCCAGGACCATCGACACCTGATCCTGCCACCGTCCGCGCTTCACGCCCGACAGCACGCCGATGCCGACACCGACGATGACCGACCACAGCATGGCAAACACAGTCAGCAACAGCGTCGGCATGAAGCGCTCGCCGATCAACTCCGCCACCGTCTGGTGCGTCTTGATCGAACGACCGAACTGCAACTGCACGGTCTGGCCCAGGTAACGGAGGTATTGCACGATCAGCGGCCGGTCGAGGCCCATGTCCGCACGCACCGCCGCAATGTCCTGCGGGGTCGCGTCAGGACCAGCGACCAGTCGCGCCGGATCGCCCGGCAGCAGATGCACGAACAGAAAGACGAACGCACTTACGGCGAGCAGCACCGGAATGGTACCGCCCAGCCGCCGGATCAGGTAGTCGAGCACGCACCCTCGCGCAATTCAGACCCGCCAGCGATATAGTGATGTCCGGTCGCGTTGGCACCTGCTGCAATGTTGACCGCGTCGACGGATCTAGCCGTCAACGTCCTGTCCGAGCGCCAGCCGCCCGCTGTAATCGCGCTGCATCCGTGCCTGCGGTCGATGATACCGTGCGCCCTGGATGTCGCGGAACAGCCGTTCCACTCCTGCGGCACGGTAGAATGCGCTACCGCCCAATGCCTCCATGGCGATGTCGGCGACACGCAGAACACTCCGGCCGACGAGCGTCCGGCCGATGAAGATCCGGTTGGTCGTCTCGGGGCCTGGCTCCAGCGTAAGCGCCGCTTCCACCATGTCGCGATGGGCGATCCGGGCCGACGCGAGATCGAGCTCCATCTCACCCACCATGTCGCACACGCCACTCCTGTCACCTCGCTTCGCCGCCATGGCCACCACGCGGTCGCGCATGGCCTCGGCCACGCCGACATAACAGCCGAAGACGAGCGGTAGCGCGATCATCTGCGCCAGATGCAGCGCAGTCACCCATTTGCCGGCGGGACGCCGCACAGAGATCGCCGCTTCCGGCACAAATGCATCCTCGATGACAACGTCGTGCGATCCTGTGCTGCGCATGCCGAGGGTGCGCCAGTTTTCTTGGACCGTCACACCCTGTGCCCGGAGCGGGAGCGCGAAATGCAACACGACAGGAGCTGGTTCAGACGCTGCATCAATTGCCGTGGTCATCAGCAGATCGCCGGTCGGGCTTCCGCTGGCAAAGGTCTTCCTGCCACTGATGCGCCAGCCATCCGCGACACGCGCGGCGACACCGGAACTATCCAGCCAGTCCGAGGCACCGCTGGTCACCAGTTGAAGCCGTTCGTCAGCGACGCGCCGCACAAAGCTCTCGACCGGACCCGGATCGCGCCGCCAGCGCCAGACCAGCGTCGCGAGTGGATGCATGTGCATCGACAAGGTAAGCGCAGTCGAACCGCAGTAGCGTCCCAGGACACGCAGCATCTCGCAAAGCTCAGGATAGGTTGCGCCGCCACCGCCCAACTCGGCCGGCACACCTGCGGCAAGCACCCCTTTCGCCTTCAACTCCGAAAAGTTCCCGGCGACATAGACGTCACCGACGTCGGATTGAACCGCCCGTTCGGCGAAGGCAGGGCCGAGCTCGTGCATCAATGCGACCCAATGCGCCGGTCGAACCTGCGCGTGCTGTTCCATGGCGCAATCTCCCTGCTGCCTTCAATCCGATGGCTTACCAGTTCAACTGCAGTCCGAGCTCTCCCAAGACCTCTTGGCGCAACGCCGCGAAGCGGGGACTGCCACGATGCCGCGGATAGGGCAGATCGACCACAATCTCAGACAGAACACGCGCGGGCCGCTCGCTCAGCACAAGCACGCGCTCGGCCAAAAACAACGCCTCCTCGACATCGTGTGTCACCAGGAACGCCGTGAAGCGCTCCCGCTGCCACAGTGCCATCAACTCGGTCTGCATGGCGATGCGCGTCAGGCTGTCCAGATTGGCGAGCGGCTCGTCCATCAGCATGACCGCCGGCTCGTTCACCAGAGCGCGCGCCAGAGCAGCACGCTGCGCCATGCCGCCCGAGAGCTGATGCGGATACGCCCGATCGAAACCCTCAAGCCCCACCTGCCGGAGCGCATCATCGACGCGCCCGCCCTGGGTGCGCAGAAGGCCGCGGGCCTCCAGACCAAGTGCCACGTTCTGCCGCACGGTTCGCCACGGATACAGTGTCGGATCCTGAAACACCAGGATGCGCGAGGGACCCGGAGCCATGATCTCCTCCCCACCCATGAAGATGCGTCCCGAATGTGGCCGCTCCAATCCGGCAATCAGCCGGAGCAAGGTAGACTTGCCGCAGCCACTCGGCCCTAGCAGTGCCACGAATTCGCCGGGTCCGACCGCAAGATCGATCGCATCGAGCACGGCCAGCGGCTGCCCATGAAGATCGAATTGATGATTGACCATGGTAAGCCTGACCGGCGCGCCACGCACTCCGGCCACTACCATCGCAGCAGACCCTTCTGCCAGGACAGCAGCCGATCGCGCATGCGGAACAGCAGCGTGATCAGGCCGCTGCACATCAGCGCCATCACGATCAGTGCCGCGTACATGTTGGAATAGGCGGCCCAGCCCTGTGCCCAGCTCAGGTACCAGCCCAGTCCCGACTTCACCCCCATCATCTCCGCCACGACGAGCACCGCGAATGATCCGCCAAGGCCCATGAACAGCCCGACGAACACCGACGGCATCGCCGCCGGGATGGCGACCTTGAGGATCAGAAAGCCCGGGCGTGCGCCAAGCGTTCGTGCCACGTCGTAATAGGCGGCGTTGACACTCGCCACACCGGACCAGGTCAACACGGTGACGGGAAACCCGGTCGCCAGGGCGATCAGGAATACGCTGGCGCTCCAGCTCGACGGAAACACAAAGAACGACAGCGGCAGCCAGGCGGTCGCGGGCAACGGTCCGACTAGGCGCAGCACCGGGTGCGCCCAATAGCCGATGGCGCGCGACCAACCGATCGCCACACCGCTGACGAACCCGAGCGACGCACCGAACGCGTACCCTGTCGCGAGCAGCATGAGCGAATGGAACGTGCTCTCGCCAAGACGTGGCCAGTCCTCGGTGTATACCTCGAGCAGCGACTGGGGCGCGGCGAAGAAGGGCCGCGGCAGCAGACTGAGCTTTGCCGACGCGAGCTCCCAAGCTCCGAGCAGCAGCGGCAGCACGACCAGCCATGGACCGGCTCGGAACAGTCTTGGGAGATCGAGCCAATGGCTTGCGACCGATGCGCCCAGCAATGCGAGTCCGATGACAGCCATGCAGCCTGCAAGCAGCTCGGTCGGCCCAACGTCGCCCGCGTCGGGCCATCGTTCGACCAAGCCGGCGATCGCCAGCCATGCGGCCGCTGCCATCGCACCGCACCACCACATCCGGCGGTGCGGCGCGTGTCTTATCGCGTCAGAGGCCTCATCGCTTACGACCTGGTCAGCCCGCGTCAGCGCCCTCACGTCGCGAGGATGTCGACGCAGACCCTGTCGGCGATCTGAGCGGGGTCTGTGCTCGATTTCAGCACCGACGCCTGCTTCAGGTCCTGGGCAAAGAGCGTGATCTCCTGCTTGAGAGCGCCGTCCACCGGATGGTGGTGGTGGGTATGGCTGCGCAACATCGGGGCCAGTTGCTCCGCGGTCGCCACCTTGGTGAAACCCGCGAAGATCGCCGCTGCTTCATCCGGATTCTCGGCCACCCACGCCTGAGCCTCCATGATCGCGGCGGTGATCGCGGCGGCGACCGGCCGCTCATCCCGAACCAGGCTGCCACGTATCCCCAGCACACAGCAGGTTCGATTGGCGAACTCGTCCGACAGATTGTTGGTGACCTCCACGAGCTGGTCGCGGTCACGGATGATCGAGGCAATCGGATCATTAGTCGAAATTGCCTGGACCTCGCCCTTCTGCAATGCGACCCCGAGCAGATCAGGCGGGTAGACACGCCAGTCGATATCCTTGGTCGGATCGAGGCCCCGCTTCGCGGCCAGGACGGACATGAAGATCCTGTCTGGGCTCGCCATACTGAACGTTCCCACGGTCTTGCCCTTGAGCCCGGTAATGTTGGTGATTCCGGACTGCTGGTTGGTCAACAGACGGATGCAGCCGCCATGGATTCCCGCCGTCAGCTTCACGTCGAAGCCCTGTTCGAGGGGCTTCAGCCAAACCCAGGCCATGCCGGGGCCGGCGTCCGCCTTGCCGCTCGCCATCGCCTCCAGCAACTGGTCTGTCGCGCCCGACAGATTGATCTTCTCCACCTTGAGGTTTCGTTTGGCGAAGTAGCCACGTTGTTCCGCAACCGGTACCCCGACGGTGCAGATCGCATTGGAGTTCCAGATCATCTTGATCTCGCGCGGCGTGGCGCCCGGCGCGATGGCATCCGTGCCCGCCGCCACGCGGCAGATGGGGGCACGGCCCACCGTATCGAGCAGCGACGATCGACCGGAGCGCCACGAGGCCGGCGCCATCGCCCCTAGCGGAACAGCGAGGCCTGCCGCAGTGAACCCAAGGAATGCGCGACGCCCCGGATTTGCCGTCCGCCCAGCGTGATGGATCTTGTCCATGATGAGTCCCCCTATGCTTCTTGACGCAGCCAATGACTGAGTGTTGGCAACGCTAGCCCAGGCGATACCGGCAATACCAGTAGTAAAACTGGACCGGAAGGTGCATCGTGCTACGTCCACTTTTAGAACCGTCGTGGAGGGAATTGATGCGAAAGGGCTACGGTCAATTCTGCCCGGTCGCCAAGGCGGCCGAGGTCCTGGCTGAGCGTTGGACACCGCTCGTCATGCGGGAGTTGCTCGAAGGCAGCAAGCATTTCAACGATCTGCACCGCGGCGTGCCGCTGATGTCTCGATCCCTGCTCAGCCTGCGGCTAAAGCAGCTCGAGGCGGTCGGTGCCATCGAACGCAAGTCGGGCCAGCGCGGTTGGGAGTATCATTTGACCCCTGCCGGCAAAGAAATCGACCCGATCATCCAATCGCTCGGCGCGTGGGGCCAACGGTGGTATCGCTCCAATTTTGGCCCCGACGATCTCGATGTCGGACGGCTCATGTGGGCACTGCGTCTTACGGTCAGGCCCGAGCACTTCCCGCCACGACGCATCACCGTTCAGTTCGACTATTCCGACGTGCCAGAGAATAAGCGCCGTTGGTGGGTGGTCAGCGACCACTCGGAAGTCGATATCTGTCCGTTGAATCCGGGATTCGAACCCGATCTGTACGTGGCGACCGACTTGAAGACCATAACACGATTGGTAATGGGCGACCTGTCGTACAAGGCCGCGATGGCGGCCGGTGCCATCGAGCTCGACGGCAAGGCCGAATTGCGGCGCAATTTCGATACGTGGCTTGGGCGGAGCCATTTCGCACACATCGAGGATGCGCGGCAGCCGGCGCGCGCAAAGCAAAAAATGGCAGCCGCTGAGTGATGGCCTTCCCGCGCGTCAGTCCAGCGAAGCATCCGCCGTCAGGTGGAATTGCTGATCAGGACGCATGAGCGCCCCATGCAGGTTCTTCGAATAAGCCGCCAGGTCGTGATCCACACTCAAAAAGATCCAAGGCGCATCCTGCCACACCTGCGCCTGTGCCTTGGCATACGCCGTCGCCCGCTTGCTCGGATCGACCGTCGCCAACCCCTCCTCGATCGCCGCATCCGTCACCGGACTGCTGTACCATGCCAGGTTCGCAAGCACCGGCGGGAACGACTTGGTGTGCAGCATCGGCCGCATGCCCCAGTCCGCGTCTCCGGTGGAAGACGACCAGCCGGTGTACAACATGACGATGGTCGCATCCTCCGGGCCCTTCACGTTGAACTCCTTCGCCGTCAGCACACCGGCCTCCAGCGGTTCCACATTCACCTTCACCCCCACAATGGCAAGTTGCTGCTGAATGAACTGCATGCCACGCTGCACCAGCGTATCGGCGCCACCGGTCAGCGTTGACTCAAATCCGTTCGGATAACCCGCCTCGGCCAGCAACGCCTTGGCCTTCCCCGGATCGTACGGATAGTTGCCCTGCCTTTGATAAAACCCGAGCAACGGCGGCATCGGAGAATCCATCGGATCCGCGTGGCCGTTGAACACCACCTTGATGAATGCCTGTTTGTCCACCGCATAGTTTAACGCCAGCCGCACACGCGGATCGCTGAACGGCTTGCGCATGTTGTTCAGCGCAATATAGCGCCCCAGGATCGAAGGCTCGTCGAACACTGTTATCGTCGGGCTGTTCTTCAGCGACGCAATCAGCTCGGGCGGTACCGGGTAGATGAACTGCGCCTCACCCGCCTGCAGCATGGCTATCCGCGCGCCGTTCTCCGGCACACTGCGATACGTGATCGTCTCGATCTTCGGCAAACCAGCCTGCCAGTAGTGCTCGTTCTTCTTCAGCTTGAGCGTATCGGCACTCCAGCTCACGAACTCGTACGGCCCGGTGCCCGACGGATGCCGTGTCACCTCCTTGCCATACTGCTGCACCGACTTCGGCGACACGATCAGCGCGCCCGGATGCGCGATGTCGTTGACGAACG
The DNA here is from genome assembly GCA_963812505.1 of uncultured Alphaproteobacteria bacterium. GTDB lineage: Bacteria > Pseudomonadota > Alphaproteobacteria > Acetobacterales > Acetobacteraceae > JAMXLO01. The sequence goes on along the minus strand of CAWEVM010000001.1, from coordinate 123,535 downwards.
CGCCGAACGGATACTTCAGCACCACGCGCACCGTGTAATCGTCCACCACGTCAGTGTGAGCGATCATCACGAACAAACTCTGCCTCTTCAGGTGATTGTCCGGATTGCCGGCACGGTCGAAGCTGAACTTCACCGCCTCGGCATTGAATGATGTGCCGTCCTGGAACGTCACGCCCTTGCGCAGATGAAAGGTGAACTCCTTCGCGTCCTCGCTCGCCTCGTAACTTTCCGCAAGCTGCGGCCGCAGCTTCATATGCTCGTCCAGCATATAAAGCCCCTCGAACATCAACCGTGCGGCGGATTGCGACAGGTTGTCGTTCAGATCCGCCGGATCGAGACCCGTGAGATTGGCCGGCACTCCCACTACCAGATCCTTGGCAGCGAATGCGGCGCCAGGCAAAGCAAACATCAGAATGCCGGCAAACAACATGCTCAGCTTTGAACGCATCACAGGTTCGTCCCTCTTATCAGTACAGACCGCCAACACGGTGACGCGCGACGAAATGATCCTCTCCGACACGCACCAGTGGCGCCACGATGGGCGGATCATCGGGGCGACGCAACGGGCTGGGCACCTCGCTGTCGTCAAGTTCAACCGAGTGATCGCGCCGGCTCGGATCAGGGACCGGGACAGCGGCAAGCAGTCGCCGCGTATAAGCATGCTGCGGATCGCCGAACACCGCCTGGCGCGGCCCGATCTCCACGATCTGACCGAGATACATCACCGCGACGCGATGACTGACACGCTCCACCACCGCCATGTCATGCGAGATAAACAGATACGCCACGCCCAACCGTGCCTGCAGCTCCATCAGCAGGTTCACCACCTGCGCGCGGATCGAAACATCCAGCGCCGCCACGGCCTCGTCCGCGATGATCAAACTCGGCTCCGAGGCGAGCGCACGCGCGATGCAGCAGCGCTGCCGTTGCCCGCCCGACAACTCGTGCGGATAGCGCCGCGCATGCTCGGGCAGTAGTCCGACCAGCCGCAGCAGTTCATGTACGCGCCGCTCCACCGCGACGCCGACGAGCAGCCGATGCGTGCGGATCGGTTCGGCAATCGAGAAGCCTATCGTCAGTCGCGGATCGAGCGAGGCAAACGGGTCCTGAAACACATACTGCACCCCGCGCCGCAACCGGGCCTCGCGCGCACGGTCGAGCCGTGTGACGTCCTCGCCGTTCAGGCTGATCTGACCAGCCTCAAAATGCTCCAGCCGGATAATGCTGCGTCCGGTGGTGGACTTGCCACAACCCGACTCACCCACCAGCGCAAGCGTTTCGCCGTGACGCACCCGCAATGTCACCTGCTCGACGGCATGGATCTGCGCCATCGGGCGGAAACGCCGCCGGATGTCGAAGCGCGTGGTAAGACCCTGCACGTCAAGCACCGGCGGCAGGTCCGATCGCACCGTGTCCTGTGGCTGTATCGCATTGCCCTCTTCCGGAAACGGTGCCGGCAGCGCCTCGCCGGCAAGGCTCCCAAGCACCGGCACCGCATTCAGCAACGTTCGTGTATACGGGTGTCGTGGCGCCGTGAAGATACGGACCGCATCGCCCTCCTCCACCTTGACCCCGTCGCGCATCACCAGTACGCGGTCCGCCATCTCCGCCACCACGCCCATGTCGTGCGTGATGAAGATCAGCCCCATGCCATACTCGCGTTGCAGCAGACGCAGCAGACGCAGCACCTGCGCCTGCACCGTAACGTCCAGCGCAGTGGTCGGCTCGTCGGCGATCAGCAGACGCGGCCGGCACGAAAGTGCCATTGCGATCATCACCCGCTGCCGCATGCCGCCCGAAAGCTGGAACGGATAGTGGCGCAACTGCCGCGCCGCTTCCGGTATGCGCACATGCTCCAACAGCCGTCGCGCCTCTTCCAGCGCCGCACCACGCCCAAGCCCCTGGTGCAGCATGACCGCCTCGGCGATCTGATCGCCAACGCGCAGCACCGGATTGAGGCTGCTCATCGGCTCCTGGAAAATCATCGCCATTTCCGGCCCGCGCATGCGCCGCATCGCCTCGGCAAACTCGCGTGCAAGATCACGCCTCTGACCCATGCGGTCTGTGAACATGATCTGTCCAGCGGCGATCCGCCCGCCGGTATGGTCGATCAGCCGCGTGATCGAAAGCGCCGTCACCGACTTGCCGGAACCCGACTCGCCCACGATCGCCAGCGTTTCACCCTCGGCAAGGCGCAGGTCCAATTCGCGCACCACGGTCGCAACGCCGTGATCGCTGGCAAAGCAGACGCTCAGCCCCTGGACGTCGAGCAGCTTCCGGGCCTGAGACAGCGGCGTATTCCTCTGCGAGGTGATGCCGCATTGAAACCCGCCATCACCGACGCAGGCAAGCGAGATGCCCCCAAAAGGTCCTTGATGGATCCGGGAGGCTTACGGCACAGACGTCGCGAAGCTGATGCTAGGAAACCCTCTCCGCGTCATGCGGGCGAAGGCCCGGTATCCATGTGTGGACGGCCCTTTGGGTTCAAGGGCAATGCTGCAGAATCGACGACGGGTACGAGTGCGGTCATGTGTCCGGCCTTGCGGTGCGGTCGAGATGACCGCGGCCCAGATGGGTTCCGCGAGCGAGCCCTCAACACGTCTGCGGTTTCGCACAGCGCCGTTGGATACCACGGGATATCTCGCTCGTCGGTTCGACCGATCATCATCTTCTGCTGTTGCCCTTTCACCCGCGATGCCAGCGGTTCAGGCAGCCGTCGCGGGACGGTATGCCTCACCGCTGGTCATCATGGCCCACACGACACGGGCCATCTTGTTGGCCAGGGCGACCGCCGCGAGCTTGCGCGGACGGCGCTGCAGCAGGCCCAGCAGCCAGGCGCTGGCATGCCGGCTGCCTGGTTTGACAGTGCGGACCACGGCGGTTGCGCCGAGCACCAGCAACTGTCGCAGCCGTTCGTTGCCCTGGCGCGAGATCCCGCCCAGCCGCGGCTTGCCCGCCGTCGACTTCTGCTTCGGCGTCAGGCCGAGCCAGGCGGCGAGATGACGCCCCGAGCGGAACTGCGAGACATCCACCGTGAGGGCGAAGCTCAGCGCGCTGATCGGGCCGACGCCTGGTATCTCCGCCAGCAACTGGCTCACCGGGTTGCTCCTGTGCAGCCGGGCCAGGTCGCGATCGAGCGCCGTCAGCCGCACGCTCAACGCGGCGATCCGTCGGCCCAGCTCGGCGAACATCGCGCGGGCCGGCTCAGGCACCGCCGGGTCGTCGGCAATGCGCGCCAACAGCGGCTCCACGTGCCCGGTTCCCTTGGCCGCGATCACGCCGAACTCCGCGGCATGGCCACGCACCGCGTTGACCAGTTGCGTATGCTGCTTCACCAGCAACTCGCGCACCGACAGGACCATCGCCGCCGCCTGCTGCTCAGCCGACTTCACCGGAACGAAGTTGATGCCCGGCCGCGCTGCCGCCTCACACATCGCCTCGGCGTCGGCGCGGTCGTTCTTGTTGCGTTTGACAAAGGGCTTCACATATTGCGGCGGGATCAACCGCACCCGGTGTCCCAATGCCATGAGAACACGGCCCCAGTGATGCGAGCCGCCACATGCCTCCAGAACCACATCCGTCGGGGGCAGCTTGGCGAAGAACCCCTCAAGCTGCTGGCGACGCAACTCCCGGCGCAGCACCACCTCTCCCCGATCGCCCACGCCATGCAGCGTGAACACATTGGACGTATCAACCGATATCAGCTTAAGCTCCGTCACGGACGGCCTCCTATGTTGGCGTTTCACGACCCAACATCTGGCACTCGATGCCGTGGGGCCGTCCACACCAACACGTCTTACGGTGCTTGGCAAAGGTATGGATGCCGTGCCTTCGCTCGGCATGACGGTTTGCCGCGGCTGTGCCGAACTTGAAGCAGTCCAGCGAACCCTAAGCCGCCGTACGAAACGTGAGATTGATCCTGCACCGGCCGGTCACCGGATGCGTCCCGTCCCCAAGCGCCTCGACGCCGTGAAACGCCAGGCGCGTCGCGCCACCCCACACCACAACGTCGCCATGCTCGAGCCGAATGCGGCGCGGCCGATCGTTGCGCCGCAGACCACCGAACAGGAACACCGCCGGAAGCCCCAGCGACACAGAAACAATCGGCTCGTGCAGTCTCCGCTCGTCGCGATCCTGATGCAGTGAAAGACGCGCACCAGGTTCATAGCGATTGATCAGGCAGGCATCCGGTGCGAAGCGCGCATAGCCACCCTCCTGCGCTGCCGCGACCGCGGTGGAGCCGAACAAGGGCGGCATCTCCGGCCATTGCTCGCCGCTGAGCGGATCGGCACGCTGATAGCGATAGCCGCTCCTGTCCGACACCCACCCAAGCTCGCCGCAGTTGGTCATCGCGACCGACATGATGTAGCCGCCCGGCGTGGTCAGATGACGAAACGGCGCGGCCGCACTGATCCGTTCCACCGCGCACAACAGCTCGCTGCCATGCGCGATGGCAAAACCGCGCAGCACGACCGCGCCGTCGCCGATTGGCTCCCTGGTGCGGCGCACCGGCAATTCACTCAGCAGATCCTGCATTCAACGGCCCCGTCAGACACGGTCGACCCGGGCCGCATAGCAGCCTGGCGCTGCAAAGTGAACGTGCAGATAAGCCGCATCAGGCTTCGCCAGCAGACGCTCGATCGCCTGATCAGCGTCGCGACCATCGACCAGTTCCCACCCGACCATCATCGCCTCCGCGTCGAACGCGCGCACCGCCAGCGCGCGCTTGCGCAGTTGCTCCGGGATCTCATCGATCAAATCGAATTGCTCCTCGCCCTTGCGGACGTAGATGGCGAAGCGCATGCGATATGGCGAGTCCACCGAGTGGTGCTCGTGGTTGACCAGCACAAGCTCATCGCCCGGCGTTGAATCGGTCAGGCTGATGCGGCAGGGATAGTTGCCGTCGGCAACCCGTCGCACTGCGCCGCGCGCCTTGAGTTCCTCATCGGACAGCGTGAAGAGATCGGCAAACGGTTCAGCCGGAAGTCCGCGGATACGAAAGCTCATGTTCGTGTCTCCAATGTGTGACACCGAGCAGATAGCCTGTTGCAGGAGGCATCGCCCTCCGCTCCTTGCGCCGGCACACAACCACTGAGAGCCAATGAGCAGTTACTCCGTGGTCCTCCGTGGGTCCTCCCTGCTTCTCCGTGTTGAAAATTCTTGCGTGCCGCACGGAGCCGCGATCAGGCCATCGCGAAAGCCCCACCGAGAGGATTGCCTTTCGTCCAACGATGCCCTAGTGTCCCTCCATGTTTTGTGGCCTGCGCATCGCTTGTCGGACTGCCCGCGCTGTTGCGCGCGGCGGCGCATGCCTGTTGGCCATTGGCCTCCTCCTTCGACTTAGCCGCCCCTGAGCGCTCCGCCGGGTCGTTGAACGCCGGCTTCGCTCAGGGGGGCCCCTGAGGCTAATGTCGTGCAATCAGTCCAAGGACCGACCCAAAATGAGCATCGAACATCCCAGCTTCGGCAAGCTGGAAGACGACCGCATCATCATCTTCGACACCACGCTGCGCGACGGCGAGCAATCGCCCGGCTTCTCGATGAACATCAACGAGAAGATCCGTATGGCCGAAGCGCTCACCGAGCTAGGCGTCGACGTGCTGGAGGCCGGCTTCGCCATCGCCTCGCCCGGTGACTTCGAAAGCGTCAAGGCAATCTCCGAAAGCATCGGCCAGCGCGACGACACCCCGGTGATCGCCAGCCTGGCACGCGCCGGCAATATGGACGTGCTGCGCGCAGCCGAGGCACTTCGCGCGGCAAAGCGTCGGCGCATCCACATCGTCATCGCCACCAGCGCGCTGCACATGAAATACAAGCTGCGGATGGAGCCCGACGAGGTGATCGCCGCAACCGTCGATTCCGTCACGCTCGCGCGCCAGCACGCCGATGACGTGGAGTGGTCGGCCGAGGACGCGACACGCAGCGACATCGACTTCCTCTGCCGCTGTGCGGAGGCCGCCATCCGCGCGGGAGCCACCACGATCAACCTGCCCGATACGGTCGGCTACGCCCTGCCAGAGGACATGGAGCGCATGTTCACCGCGGTGCGCGAGCGCGTGCCGGGCATCGCCAAGGTGATCGTGTCCACCCACAACCACAACGACCTCGGCCTCGGCGTCGCCAACACGCTGGCGGCGATCCGCGCCGGCGCACGCCAGGTGGAGACCACCATCAACGGCATCGGCGAGCGCGCCGGCAATGCGAGCCTGGAAGAGATCGTGATGGCGATCCGCACCCGCCAGGACGCCATCCCGCGGAGCAACCACATCCAGACCACCAATCTGCTGCGCGTTTCGAAGCTGCTCGCCGCCATCACCGGCTTCGATGTGCAGCCGAACAAGGCGATCGTCGGCCGCAACGCCTTCGCGCACGAGGCGGGCATCCACCAGGACGGCGTGCTGAAACACGCCGGCACCTACGAGATCATGACCCCCGAGAGCGTCGGCTGGGCAAAGAACAGCCTGGTGCTCGGCAAGCACTCGGGCCGCGCCGCGTTCCGCGACAAGCTGAAGACGCTGGGCTACCAGATCGGCGACAACCAGCTCAACGACGCGTTCCGTCGCTTCAAGGATCTCGCCGACCGCAAGAAGGTGGTGTTCGACGACGACATCGTCGCATTGGTGGATGACGAGGTGATGCGCGACCACGAGCGCATCCGGTTCGTATCGCTGGACCTGCACGCCGGTTCGAAGAGCCCGCCACGGGCCGAAATGGAGCTTGAGGTGGATGGCGTGGTGAAGTCAGCCACCGCCAGCGGCGATGGCCCGGTGGATGCGACCTTCAAGGCGATCCAGCAGATCTTCCCGCACACCGCGAACCTCGTGCTGTTCTCGGTCGGCGCGGTGACCGAGGGTACCGACGCGCAGGCCAAGACCACCGTGCGACTCGAGGAGAACGGCAAGATGGTCGACGGCCAGGGCGCCGATACCGACACCATCGTCGCCTCGGCACGCGCCTACGTCCACGCCCTCAACAAGCTGCTCGTGAAGCGGGTACGCACGGAACCGCAGGCGCTGTCAGCCTGATGCCAATGCCAACACCAGCGGCCACTAGTTGTAGTTGAAGTACCGCCCGTTGGACGGCATCGGCCCAATACTGGGCCCATAATACCCGCCGCCCTGATCCGGGATGCCAGGACTGGTGATCGTGCTGTCGTCGTTGGCCGGAGCCAGCGACGGCGGGGCGCCCGGCCCGGTAATTCCCAGCGATGCCGGTGTGTCGCCGCAGCTCGCCAACCCAAGTACCGCGAGCAGGATGAGAGTGCGCATCATGGTTCCCCCGGACGTTTGTGCTGGGTGTTCTGTGGTGGTGGCGGCGGCGGATTATGCACAACAGGTGGCGGCGCACGAAACTGCGGCGTCGGGTTCGGTGCGACGCGAACCACCGGCGGCGGCGGTGCCGCGTGGACGACGACCGGCGGCGGTGGCGTATGCACGACCGGGGGCGGCGCCGGAGCATGTACGACCACCGGTGGCGATGGCGGCGCATGCACCACCACAGGCGGCGCTGCCTGCCCCACCGGAGGAGGAGGCGACACCGTATGCCTCAGCGGCACATGAACGTCACCCGGCGGTGCCCCCTGCTGCACCGTCGTCACCGGCGGCACGTGGGTGATGGTCCCAGGAGGGATGCCGCCACCTCGATTGACCAAGGGTGGCTCGTGCACGACGGCGCCAGGGGACGCGGCAACCGGTCCGTGGTTGATCGTCGGTGGCCCCACCTGCCCCGGTGCCGGCGGCGCGCGCAACCCGGGCGTCGCGATGAAGGGATGCACCCCGACCGCGGCCGGCACCGCGCCCGGCAACGCCGGATTGTGCAAAGTCGGCAGCCCTGGGCGACCTGTCACCGCCCCCGTGGCGAACCCGGTCGCGACCGCCGGCGTGCCACGGAAGACCGGGCCCGGCGAGATCTGACGCAGACCTGCCGTCGGCGGCGGCATGTTCAGTTGCCGCGCGACCGCCGGTGTCACGCCGACGGTGGTCGACGTCGGCCGCAGCGGTTGCGCGCCGATGAACGGCCTTACCTGCGAAAGCTGGGCGGGATCCAGGTGCTGGAAGGAACTCCCCACCGGACGTGATGCCGTCATCGTACTCGTCGGCACGACCGTGGTGGCTCGGCGATTGACGAAGTTGTTGAAGCTGACGTTGCGATTGATCGTGTTGAAATTAGTCACATGCGAGATGTTGACCTGCCGGAAGTAGCGGTCGCTCGCCCGGTACCAAGGGTGGTAAGCCTCGTGCGGACCGAGCGGGCACCAGCCGATCCGCCCCGCGGCCAGCGCGGCGCCGATGGCGACCCCTACAACCGCCCCCACGCCGAGGAACGTCACCAGCGCCGGCGCATAGATCGGCGCGGCAGCGCCGCCCGGCACCCAGGCCCAGCGCCCGCCGATGTCAGCCCAGCGGCCGTAATGAAACGGCGCGAACCCCCAAGGCTCGCTGTCCACCCAGGTCCAGCCCCAGGGTGCCACGTAGTCCCAGCTTCCCTCGCGGTAGGGAACCCAGTCCGGCGCAACCTGCGGATACCAGACCTGTCCGTACTCCGTGCTGTCAGACCATGACCCGTACTGCGTCAGGTCGTCGCCACCGGGCATCGCTGCCACCGCGGCAGGCGGCGCGCCCCCTTGCAGTTGCGGTGGCCGCTCGCTGTCCAGCATCGCGGTGAGGAACGCGTCGCGCTGGGCTGGACCGACCTCGCCCTGGAACGCGTCGGTGCCAGTGATGCTTGCCGTCTGATTGGGCCCAACATCGAGCGAGACGCCGGGCCCCTCGATTCGGGCGGAGCCTTCGACCACTGTCACCGTTGTCGGGTTCTGGGTGTCACCGGCCACAACGCCGTAACGGCCCGGTGCGGTGAAGTTGATCAGCCCCCGCGGGGTCTGCACCGCATAGCTCTCGTCCGGTGTCGCCGTTTGCACGTTCAAGTACAGCTCGCCCTGCGGAGCGGTGGCCTGGAATGCGCTGTTGCCCAGGCTCCCGATGTCCAACTCGGTGGCGGGCGCCATCGCAACGCGACTGGCGGCAATCTCGATCACAGCGCGCGCGTTCGGCTCAGTCCAGAACGCGTCCCCCTGCATCACGGGATAATTCAGCGTCGCCGCGCTCCACTGCTGGTCCTCCGGCGGATGAAATGACACCGTGCCGCTGAGTAGGGCGAGCCGCCCGACGCTGGCGGGCGGATCACCGCTCTGCTGTTGGTCCGGCACACCGGCCTGCGGCGGTGACGGCGGTGCGCCCTGCGCCAGCGCCAGCTGCGGCAGCGTCTGCGCAAGCACCAATGCGGCGATCGCGGCGCTCGCAGTCAGGCGGAACGGACGATTCTGCGCTCGCATGCGTGCAGTTCCTCCAACACGGATTCGGTGTCCCCGCGCTATCGACGACCAAGATGGCGAAATGACGACCGACAATGCAACGATAACGTGTGTCGCGGATATTAGCGTTGCCGCAACGACTTAATGCGCTGTGAAACGCTTCATCGCCCCAAGCCGCCTTTCGTCGTGATTTCCCCATCGGGCTGCGGCGGCGAGGATACTCGTTTGAGCCTTTGTCTGGTCGGCTTAAGGCTCCTGGAGATGGTCTCCGGGTCCGCAGCCATCTCCCCGAGCGAGTGACGGCACACATTGGAAAACGACATGACATGGCCGCGGCCAAGCCACCAAAACGCCGCGAATGAATCCCAATATCATTGCAGGAAAACCGGAGGATTATCGATGTTCGGCTGGTTTCGACCGCGCGGCTTGCTGATCCTTGGAGCGCTGACGCTGGCGACCCTGCTGGGCGGTTGCGTTTACGCTCCCGGACCGTACCCAGGCTATGGCTACTACGGGGGCGGCTACTATGGCGGCCCGTACTACGGCGGCGGCGTTGTGGCGTACGGCGGCGGCTGGCATGGCCACGGCTGGGGCTGGCACGACTGGCACTGAGCTCGCGTGGTACCGATCACAACCCCGCCCGCTCTAGTTTCAGGATCGCCCGCGCGCATGCCTGAGCGCGCGGCACCAGGCTGTCGATGCGCAGAAACTCGTCCGGGCTGTGCGCCTTGCCGCCGACCGGCCCCACCGCGCAGATCGTCGGTGCGCCGACGCCGGCCGTGAAGCCTGAAATCAGCGCAGCCGCCGGTGAACTCGCCGTCGGTCTTGAAGCCAGTATCGGCGGCGGCACTGCACGTAAACCTCGAACAGCCGTTTCGCCGTCGGCGTCTGCACCAATGGCAGAAACTCGCCGCGGATCGTCAGTTCCGCCTTCGTCCCCGGCACGAAGCTGCGCTCGATGATCGCGCTGATGCGCGCCATTGCATCGTCCCGATCCGGCGTCTCGACATAGCGCAGGTCGATCTGGCCTTCCGCCCATGGCGCCACTGTGTTGACGCTCTGCCCGCCGCTGACCAGGCCGACGTTCACCGTGACGCCGCGTTCGAGGTCGGTCAGCGCATGCAGCGCCTGAATCTTGCGCGCGAGCTCCTCGATCGCGCTGATCCCCTCCGTGAAGCTGCCGCCCGAATGCGCCGCCTTGCCGGTAACCCGGAAAGCCGAGAACACGCCGCCCTTGCGCCCGGTCACCACGTTGCCCGACACGCGCCCCGGCTCCGAGTTGAACACGACACGCGCCCGCCGAGCCTCGGCCTCGATCACCGCGCGCCCCTCCGGACTGCCGATCTCCTCATCGCCGGTGAACAAGCCGAGCAACGGCGCCGGCGAGCCGCCGAACTTCGCGAAGGCGGCAAGCACGAAACAATTCATCACCAGCCCCGCCTTCATGTCGGCCACACCCGGGCCGTAGGCGACGCCGTCGCGGATGGTGAACGGCCGGCGCGAGACCTCACCGTCGGGGAAGACAGTGTCGCGATGGCCCATCAGCACGACGTTGCCGCCGGCATTGCCCTGCGGCCCGTCCCACGGCACCGCAGCGCGCAGGCAGTCGCCGTGCCTCTGCTGACGCAACGTTTCCACCGGAATGTCGTGAGCGGCCATGAAGCGCCGCACCACCGCGCCGACCGCATCGATGCCCGGTTTGTTGTAGCTGCCGCTGTCGATGTCCACCATCTCGCGCAGCAGCGCCACCATGGCGTCGTGCTGGGTGGCAAGCCAGGCGGCAATCTGGGTTTCGGTGGTCATGCGACCTCCAGTGTCACTGCGAGCGAAGCCAAGCAATCCCCGGCGTCTTATGCAACACGGGCACAGCCTCGCTTCATGTTCACTCTTTGTTCAAGGTTCTCGCATACACTGGCAACCCAAAGTGCTCGGGGAGCCAGCCGTCATGTCCGCGCCATCCAATCCTCACTTCGCCACCTTCGTCACCATGCTCATCGATACCCTCGCCGCCATGATGCCGGGCAGCGACGATGACTCGAAGGAAACTCGTCGCGACATCGCTCGACTGATGTTCGAGGCGTTCCAGCCGCGCGATGCGATCGAGGCGATGGCGGCAGCCCGCGCGGTCGCCGCGCACCATGCCGCGATGGACAATTTCGCGCGGGCGGCACGGCTCGGCGTCAGCGACGAAACGGCAATGCGTCTGCGCGCCAACGCGCTCGCGGCCGGACGTTCGGTCGAGGCGATGCTGCGTGCACGGGACCGGCGCCGGAAGGAATTGTCGGCCGACGAATCGCAACCTCCGGCCCAGCAGCCGACCGTCAATCGCGAAACGCCGCGGCAGCCGCCGATCCCCGTCTCACCGCGGCCGGACTATCGCGCCAGCACGGCACTGACCCCGGCGCTGCAGCCGGATCCGATCGTGGCGCTCGCTGTCGAAGGTGCTCACTCCGCGTCGGGTCAGATGAACAGGACAGGCTAGATCGGCACGCAGAACGGGCTGGCGCGGAGCCTGGCGACCTGCTCGGGAGTGAAGGTGGGAACTGCCGCCGTAATGCCGGTGGTCGGTGCAAACATTATGTTGATCGTGTCAGGGTGGTGCACCGGACTGAAGCTTGGGCCGAGCAACACATGGCCCAACTCATGCGCCAAGGTCCATGGCGAGCCGGAAGCGGCTACCGCAACCGCCGCCATGCCTCGTCGATGGCCGGCACAGCCATTCAACGGACCACCGGACTTCTGACTGATCTGATTGACGTAATACACGACTACGTCGTTTGGACCGACGCCTTGGCGGCCGCCCAGCTGTTCAAGCAGCTTCTGCTGGTCCGATGCATCGTCCCAATTGCAGGTGGCGTCGGATGCATCGAGCAGCAGCAAGTCCATCCCAGAGGCTCCCATGCTGAGCCCGGACGCAAATTCCAGCAGTACGTTGCATCCGTCGTAAACCTGCTGGGCATTCGCAAGCGCCGTCAGTTCAGGAACGACGGGCATCGCCGTCGAACGGAAATGTAGGCGCACCTTGCGGTCATAGGCCTGCGCGGGAGGCACCGGCTTCGGAGCCTGCCTGTAGCCGTATGCGAAGACTTCGACAGCTCGCCAAAAGCCCGCATTGTCATCGGGTCCGCCTGTACTGAAAGCCTCGCCCTTTCCCCATTCGACAGGAAAAGTGACCTTGGGACTGTAGGTCTGGACACGCCGACGGACTGATTCGCAGCGATCGAAGGACAGCCTTAGATTGAAGGCTTCGTTGCCAAGGTGACTCGCGTAACCGATGATGTCGACCCAAGGTGTTGGCAGCGCGCGCACCGCAGGAGCGAGCGTTGAGTTGAGCCAGGCGACGTGCGACGGAAGCAGGCCTGCGTCTCCCGTGCGAAAGTTGCACAGACGCGCCGCAACGCGAGCCAATGTGCCGTTGATCGGCTGGACGTCGAAAGCCATTCTGCCTCCGCAAGCTGCTGGTCGCGCGTGACGCTAATCGAACTCCGACGCAGAATGTGTGAGCCAATTCACGGTGGGTGGAATGGCGCGGCGGCCGAAAGTCCGCCATCGACGGCCGGGGCTTCCTCCTGCCGGGCAGGTTATGCTACCAGTCGGTAGCAGCCGTCGCGGACCCGGGGAGGGAAGCATGCCGGACGTCACCTACATCGAATTCAATGGCACGGGCCATCGCGTCGATGTCCCACTCGGCACCTCGATCATGCGCGGCGCGGTGGACAACAACGTGCCCGGCATCGATGCCGACTGCGGCGGCGAGTGCGCCTGCGCCACCTGTCACGTCTATGTCGATGCCGCCTGGCTCAACAAGACCGGACTTCCCGAGCCAGGCTCGCAGGAAGCCGCCATGCTGAGCTTCGCCGCCGTCGCACAGCCGGACTCGCGCCTCTCCTGTCAGATCACGATGCGCGAGGAGCTCGCAGGCCTAGTCGTACGCATGCCGGAGGGACAGCACTGAAGCCAGCCAAAGCCTGGCACTGAGGAGGAACCCATGGACGCCAACGTCAATTTCGACCCGCGCGAGGACGCTTATTCGAAGCCACTCGACAAGATCGATGTCAGCGTCCCCGAGCTCTACCAGGACGACATCTACCAGCCATACTTCGAACGCCTGCGCCGCGAGGACCCGGTGCATTTCTGCGAGGACAGCCACTTCGGCCCGTACTGGTCGGTGACCCGCTACAAGGACATCATGGCGGTGGCAGTCAACCACCAGGTGTTCTCCTCGCATTGGGAGCTCGGTGGCGTCAGGCTGGAAGACCAGGTGAAGGGCTATGAACGCCCCAGCTTCATCCAGATGGACGAGCCGGATCACGGCGAACGCCGCAAGGCGGTCAGTCCCGTCGTGGCGCCGGGCAACCTCGCGCGGATGGAGGGCATGATCCGCGAGCGCACGAACATGGTGCTGGACGGGCTGCCGCGCGGCGAGACGTTCGACTGGGTGAAGCATGTCTCGATCGAGCTGACCTCGCGCATGCTGGCGACACTGTTCGACTGGCCACTGGAGGATCGCCACCGCCTGATGTTCTGGTCCGACGTCACCGTCTGCCACGTCGATACCCCGGATGCGCCGGTCCACTCCGAGGCGGAGCGCTACGCCGAACTGCAGAAGATGGCGACCGCGATGAAGGCGCTATGGGATGAGCGCGCCGCCAGCAACGCGCAGCGCTTCGATCTGATCTCCATGATGTCGCACGCGGATGCGACACGGAACATGGACTTCCGCGAGCTGCTGGCCAACTGCAGCCTGCTGATCGTCGGCGGCAACGACACCACGCGGAACTCGATGTCCGGCGGCGTGTGGGGATTGTCAAAATTCCCCGACGAGTACCGCAAGCTGCGGGACAATCCCGAGCTGGTGACGAGCCTGGTGTCGGAGATCATCCGCTGGCACACGCCGGTGCTGCATCTGCGCCGCACCGCGCTGGCGGATTTCCAGTTGGGCGACAAGATCATCCGCAAGGGCGACAAGGTGGCAATGTGGTTCGTCTCTGGCAACCGCGACGAGGACGCGATCAAGAACCCGCATGATCTCATCATCGATCGCCCTCGCGCACGCGAGCACATCTCGTTCGGCTTCGGCGTGCATCGCTGCGTCGGCAACCGTCTGGCCGAGCTGCAACTGCGCATCCTGTGGGAGGAGATTCTCAAGCGCGGCCTCGAGATCGAGGTGATGGACAGGCCGAAGTATCTGCGTTCGAACCTGATCCACGGCATCCGCGAGCTGCCCGTGCAAATTCACTGAACGGAGAAACGTCATGAACGCACCGGTCGATCTCGACCACAGGTCACTCGCCTACTCGATGCCGCTCGACAAGTTCGATGTGAGCGATCCGCGACTCTATTACGACGACGTCTGGCAGCCATACTTCGAACGGCTGCGCCGCGAGGACCCGGTGCACTACACGCCGGAAAGCCCCTACGGCCCTTACTGGGCGGTCAGCAAGTACCGCGACATCGTGCAGGTCGAGGTCAACCACAAGGTCTTCTCCTCGTCTGACGAAGTCGGCGGCATCCAGATCAACGACGCGCCGAAGGGCATGGAGCGCACCAGCTTCATCCGCATGGACCCGCCCGAGCACGACGAGCAGCGCCGCGAGGTCAGCTCGACGGTCAATCCGATCACGCTGGCGAAGATGGAGACCCTGATCCGCGAGCGCACCAACATGGTGCTGGACGGCCTGCCGCGCGGCGAGACGTTCAACTGGGTAGAGCATGTCTCGATCGAGCTCACGTCGATGATGCTGGCGACGCTGTTCGACTATCCGATCGACCAGAAGGCGAAGCTGATCCGCTGGTCCGACACGTTCATCTGCGACATCAACGCGCCCGACGCGCCGGTGCACTCCGAGGAGGAGCGTTTCGCCGAACAGATGCGCTTCGCCGAGCACATGAACGAGATCTGGGAAGAACGCGCCAGAAAGCCAAAAAGCTTCGACGTGATCTCGATCATGGCCCACGGCGATGCGACCAGCAAAATGACGCTGCGCCAGCGCATGGGGATTTTGATTCTGTTCCTTGTCGGCGGCAACGACACGACGCGTAACTCGATGTCAGGCGGCCTGCTGGGCCTCAGCCGCTTCCCCGATCAGTTGGCAAAGCTGCGCGCGAACCCCGATCTGGTCACCAGCGCGGTCTCCGAAATCGTGCGTTGGCAGACGCCGGTGATCCACATGCGCCGCACCGCACTCGAGGACGCCGAGATCGGCGGCAAGCCGATCAAGGCCGGCGACAAGGTGGTCGTCTGGTACATCTCCGGCAACCGCGACGACGAGCACATCGAGCGCCCCGACGAATTCATCGTCGATCGCAAGCGCCCACGCGAGCACATGTCATTCGGCTTCGGCATCCACCGCTGCCTCGGCAACCGCCTGGCCGAACTACAGCTTCGCATCCTGTGGGAGGAGATCCTGCGCCGCGACCTTCAGATTGAGGTCGTGGACAAGCCGGTCTACGCGTACTCCAACTTCCTCCACGCAATCCGCTCCCTCCCCGTCCGCATCGCAGCCTGAGCGCCCGCCCTCCCCCTCCCCTTGCGGGAGGGGGTTGGGGGAGGGGCCATGCCAGTCCGCGATTACGAATGCAGCAGCGAGCGATCCTGCACCGTGGTGTCTTGCCCGACCACCGGACTGGCGATCGCAGCCTCGAGGCTGGTCGCGCCCTTCCACTCCTCGGCCGGACGCACGCGGCCGTCGCTGCCGACCTGGTCGATTTCCCAATAGATCTCCAGGTTGTGGCCGTCCGGATCGGTGAACTCGATGGCAAGCTGGCAGCCGGCGCGGCGGCGCCCCTCAAAGTGGATCGGCACGTCGTGTTTCCGCAGATGCTCGCGCGCCCGCAGCACCTCATCCAACGAGGAGACCTCGAACGCCATGTGATGGAACGCGCCGTGCGCCGGTTGTCCCTCGGGCAGCTTGAAAAGCGCCACGCCGTGATGGTCAGCGCTACAGCGCAGGAACACCGTGCCGCCCGGCATCATATTGCTGTCGTAGGCATCCGAAACGCTAAACCCCATCACCTCGGTGTAGAACTTGGCCGATGCGAACGGGTCCTTCACGTACAGCGCGACGTGGCCGATCTTGTTGCAGCGGAACGGCATGCCCTGCGGGCGATGCATGTTGTTGACTGCCTGGGCGTCCATGATTGCACCTGTCTGGTTCGCGGTTCGTCAGGCGTCCAGGTTATTCGGTTCAGCAACGCCGTGGAAGCGGGCACAGACCGAGCGCCTGACCGCCCCGGCGCCGGTCACGCGGCGCCGATCGCCTCCTCGCGCGTAACCGGAGCAGGCACGGGGGCCAGGCCAAGATGATCGCGCAGGGTCGTGCCCTCATAGTCCCGACGGAACAGGCCGCGGCGCTGCAGCTCGGGCACGACCCGGTCGGTGAAATCGCTGAACGCGCCGGGGAACCACGCCGGCAGGATGTTGAACCCGTCGGCCGCGCGCTCGACGAACCATTCCTCGAGCGTGTCCGCAATCCCGGATGGCGTTCCGCACACCACCCAATGCCCGCGCGCCGCCGCGGTCAGATTGTACAAATCACGCAATGTCATCTTCTCCCGCCGCGCCATCTCGTAGAGCACCGCCGGGAACGTCTGGCTGTTCAACGCCGCTGGCGGTGGCGGCACCGGCCCGTCGAGCGGATAGCCCGACACGTCATAGCCGATCCGGCTGGCGACCAAGGTCGCGGCATTGGTGGGCGTGATCCAGCTTTGCAGCTTCGCCAGTATCTCCCGCGCCTCAGCATCGCTGTCACCAATGATGCACATCACGCCGGGCAGCACCGCCAACTCATCTGGGTCGCGCCCGTATTTCGCCATGCGGCCCTTGAGGTTGGCATACGCGGCGCGGGCAGGCCCCAGCTCCTGCACGACGGAAAAGACAACGTCCGCGGTGCGCGCCGCCAACTCCAGTCCCGAGGGTGAGCCGCCGGCCTGAATGATGACCGGATGCCCCTGTGGGCAGCGCGCCATGTTGACCGGGCCTCTCACCTTGAAGAACCGGCCCTTGTGGTTGAGCGGACGCACCTTCGCGGCATTCACGTACTGGCCGGTGGCCTTGTCGGCGACGATGGCGCCGTTCTCCCAGCAGTCCCACAGCCCGCGCACAACATCGACGAATTCGTTGGCGCGCGCATAGCGCATCTCGTGCTCGATGTGCTCGTCCAGATTGAAGTTGAGCGCCGCCTTGGCGTTGGAACTGGTGACGACGTTCCATGCCGCGCGCCCGCCACTGATGTGGTCGATTGAGCCGAACATCCGGGCGACATTGAACGGCTCGGAAAAGCTGGTGGAGACGGTGGCGCCGAGACCGACATGCGTCGTGCGGCCGGCGAGCGCGGTGATCAGGCTGGTGGGCTCGAAGCGACACATGAACGACGGATGATCGGTGGGATCCATCGACATGGAGTCCGAAATGAACAGCAGATCGAATTTCCCGCGCTCGGAGATGCGGGCGATCTCCTGCATTTCCCGCAGTTGCATGTGCGAGTCAAAGGCGCCCTCGTAGCGCCAGCCGGCACTGTGATTGCCGGTACCGAGGACAAAGACCCCCAAATGCATCCGGCGGCTCGCGGTCATGGTGCTTCGGCCTCCTGCTGGCAGCATCAATGCGCAGATGGTGCCCGCATATCGCCTGAGGGGAAAGAGCGCCGGACAAATCTGCGCAATCTGGGCGGCACATCGACCGCCCTTACTTACGCCGGCAGCAACCGCTCCCCACCTAATTGCCGACTTCGACCCCCCGCGTGACGAGGAGGACCCCAATGCCACCGCCAACTACCGGCGATAGCGCAACGTTCCAGGTCGCTGTGCAACTGACCGTGAACGGCACGCAGCACGCGCTCAGCCTCGATCCCCGCTCGTCGCTGTTGGATGTTCTGCGCGAACACCTCGACCTAACCGGCACGAAAAAGGGATGCGACCACGGCCAGTGCGGCGCCTGCACGGTCCTGCTCAACGGCCGACGCGTCAATTCATGCCTGACATTGGCGGTCATGAAGGATGGCGCACACGTCACCACCATCGAAGGCCTGGCAAACGACGGGATGCTGCATCCACTCCAGCTGGCATTCATCGAGCATGATGCATTCCAGTGTGGCTACTGTACCCCCGGTCAGATCTGTTCAGCCGCCGGACTGATAGCCGAAGGAAAGGCAAGGACCGAGGAAGAAATCCGCGAACTCATGAGCGGCAACATCTGCCGCTGTGGCGCGTATCCCAACATCGTCGCGGCCATCCAGCAGGCGATGAGGCAGTCATGATCGGCTTCCAGTACGCGCGCGCCGGCAACGTCGCGGAGGCGATACGCGAGATCGCGGGCAATTCGGCAGCGAAGTTCATCGCAGGCGGCACCAATCTGGTCGACCTGATGAAGATGGACGTCGAACGCCCGACAAAGCTGATCGACATCTCGAGGCTTCCGCTGAACCGGGTGGAGGAAACGCCTGGCGGTGGCCTGCTCATCGGCGCGCTCGTGCCGAATTCCGATCTCGCCTGGCACCCGCTGGTGGAGCAACGCTATCCCGTGCTGTCGAGCGCGATCCTCGCGGGTGCCTCGCAGCAATTGCGGAACATGGCGTCGACCGGCGGCAATCTCCTGCAACGCACCCGCTGCGCCTACTTCTACGACACCGCGACACCGTGCAACAAACGGCAGCCGGGCAGCGGCTGCTCCGCCCTCGGCGGCATCAACCGGATGCACGCGATTTTCGGCACAAGCGACGCCTGCATCGCAACGCACCCTTCGGACATGTGCGTCGCACTCGCGATGCTGGAGGCGAACGTCCATGTGACGGGCCCATCGGGAAACCGCGTCATCGCGTTCGCGAATTTTCATCGGCTGCCAGGCGATACACCGCAGCGCGACACGAACCTCAATCCGGACGAAGTCATTACCGCCGTAGAGTTGCCACCGCGCGGGTTCGCAGCCCATCACACCTATCTCAAGATCCGCGACCGGCTGTCCTATGCGTTCGCTCTCGTGTCCGTCGCGGCCGGACTGGAGCTCGATGGCGACACCATCACCGAGGCGCGCCTCGCACTCGGCGGCGTCGCGCACAAGCCCTGGCGCGACGCACGGGTCGAAGCGGCACTTCGCGGGCAGTCTGCCAGCCAGGCGAACTTCGCGCATGCGGCGGATCTCATGGTAAGTGGTGCCCGCAGCTTTGAGCACAACGCGTTCAAGATCGGTCTCGCGCGCCGATGCATCGTCAGAGCTCTGTCGCAGGCCGCGCGCGGAACCCCGCAGGTGCAGTCAAGCAAGAAGATCAGGTGAGCAAACCCATGGCACCCTATATCGGAAGCCCCACATCCCGCGTTGACGGCCGCGCCAAGGTCACCGGTGCGGCGAAATACGCCGCCGAGTTCAACACGCCGGACCTCGTCTATGCGAGCGTCGTATCGTCGACCATCGCGAAAGGCCGGATCCTTCGCATCGATGCCAGCGAGGCCTTGCGCGTCCCAGGCGTGCTCGATGTGCTCACGCATGAGAACCGCCCGCACATGGCAGACAACGATCAAGCCTATCATGATGATGTGGCGCCGGGAGGCTCGCCGTTCCGCCCGCTGTACGACGGCAACATCCTGTTCAATGGTCAGCCGGTGGCCGTCGTGGTCGCCGAACAATCCGAGATCGCGCGCTTCGCCGCTTCCCTCGTGCACGTGGAATACGCGCAGGAAGCCCATGTGACGGAACTCGACCGCGAGCGCGACAACGCCGTCGCACTGTCCGCCGATGAATTCGCACTGACCCCGTCGAAGCCGCGCGGCGACACCGCGAAGGCGCTCGCCGCGGCCGACATACGCCACGAGGCCGAATATCGTATCGCGACCGAGCACCACAATCCGATGGAAATGTACGCCTCCACCGTGATCTGGCACGACAGAGGCAAGCTCACCGTCCATGACAAGACGCAAGGCGTGCAGAACGTGCAGCGCTACCTGTGCGGCGTGTTCGGGATGGACCCCGATGATGTTCGGGTTGTCTCGCCCTTTGTTGGCGGCGCCTTCGGCAGCGGCCTGCGTCCGCAGTACAACGTGGTGCTCGCGGTCCTCGCAGCACGTGCCCTCAAGCGCTCGGTGCGCCTCGTGCTGACACGCCCCCAAATGTACTCGCTCGGCTACCGCCCGGACAGCATCGAGCAGGTGGCGCTTGGCGCGAAGGCCGACGGCGCACTCGATGCCATAACGCACGAAGCCATCGCGGTGACTTCGCAATACGAGGCGTTCGCCCGGAAGGACACGATCTGGTCAGCGGCACTCTACAAATGCGCGAACACGAAATACGCACACAGGCTTGCGCGGTTGGACGTCAGCACGCCGTCCGACATGCGCGCCCCCGGTGCCGCGAGCGGTGTCTATGCGCTCGAATGCGCGATGGACGAGCTTGCCGTCGCGCTCAAGATGGACCCGCTGGAACTGCGCTATCGCAACTACTCGGATCGCGACCAGAACGCCGACGCTGCCTTCACCAGCAAGGAGTTGCGCGAGTGTTATCGTCGCGGCGCGGAGGCCTTCGGCTGGGAGCGCCGCAGCAAGGAGCCCCGGTCCATGCGTGACGGTACCGAGCTGGTCGGTTGGGGCATGGCGACGGGGATCTGGGAGGCGTTGGACCAAACGATCACCACCCGCGTCGTGCTGACCGCCAATGGCCACGCCGAGGTCGCCTGTGCGACCTCCGATATCGGCACCGGCACCTACACCATCATGACGCAGGTCGCGGCGGACATGCTCGGACTGCCGCTTGAGAACATCAGCGTCAGGCTTGGCGATTCGACGCTGCCCCAGTCGCCGGTGGAGGGCGGGTCATGGATCGCGTCCTCAGTCTCGAACGCCATCGCCGCGACGTGCGGTGAAGTCCGGACGGAGCTTCTCCGCCTCGCAAAGACGCTGCCGGATTCGCCGCTTGCGGAAACTGCGCCGCAGGATGTCGTGCTCGAACAAGGCAGGATCGCCGCCCGACAGGAACTCAAGCCGCTTCGTGACGCTCTCGGACGCCATGCGACAGGGATCGGTGGATCGGATCGAACGACAAAAGGCAGCCGATCCAAGGGAGGACAACTACGCCCGCAACACGCATTCGGCAGTCTTCGCCGAGGTGAAGATCGACGAACAGCTCGGGATCATTCGCGTCACCCGCATCGTCAGTGCGGTCGCCGCCGGCCGCATCCTCAACGCAAAGACCGCGCGCAGCCAGATACTGGGCAGTGTGGTGATGGGCATTGGCATGGCTCTGCATGAGGAAACCGTGTTCGATCACAGGTTCGGCCGCATCATGAATGCCAACTTCGCCGAATACCACGTGCCGGTGAACGCCGATGTGCACGACATCGAAGTGATCTTCATCGACGAGCCGGATGCGATCATCAATCCCCTCGGCATCAAGGGAGTGGGCGAAATCGGCATCGTGGGCACCGCGGCGGCGATCGCCAACGCGATCTACCATGCGACCGGCAAGCGCGTGCGCGACCTGCCTATCACATTGGACAAGCTGCAACGGTGAACTCAGCGCGTGTCGATGGCCTGTGGCGCTTGCGCCGCAACCCACGGATCGATGCATCCGGCCGCAGCACGGCGGTACACCACCAGCCCGTCGAATGCCGCGATCTGCCGGTAGCGCGACCAGGCGCGCGCGAAGGCCGGGTCTGACGCGCTGAGCACGCCGACATAGTCCACGACGCCTTCGCGCTTGTCGACCACCGCGATGTCCGGGCAGCCGACGATGAAGTCGTGCGCGACCCAGTGGCGGATCGGCCATTCCTTTGCTGCGGCGGCATCGAAGTGGACGCGCCACAGCTCGCCGTTCAGCGCCCACATTGAATCGAAGCGCGAGGCCCAGCCGACGCCAGTGTTGTTCACCACGGGAAAGCCCAGCGCAATCCATTCAGAGAACGCGATGTAGCTCCGGGCCTTCTGCTGGCGGATCAGCTGCTCCAGCTTGGCGACCGTATTCTGCTCCGGCTGCACTGCCAGAGCGATCTGCGGTTCCAGGCGCTGAAATGCCGCGACAAGGAACACGACAAAAGCGACAGCGCCGGCCAGCACCGGCAGGAGGGGCCGCCTTGCGTCTGTCTGATGGTGTGTCAACGCCGATGCCGCCCAGCACAACAATGCCAGGACAGTGGCGATCGTCGCGGGCAGGCGGTGGTAGAACCAGTCCTTGCCATCCACGAAGCAGATCGCCGTACTGGTGACCGCGAACACGGCGAGGGTCAGCATCAGGTTGCCCTCTGGCCGGCGATGACGGCAGTACCACCACAGCGCGACCGCCACCACCTGGCCAAACAGAAGACGCAGACTGTCCGCCACCAGCTGTCGCAGCGGCACGTCGGTCGCACCATATAACGCCAATGCGAGGGGCACCGCGCGGCGCAGGTAGGCGGGGCAGAACAACGCGACAAGTCCGACATACCCCAGCATCGTCACTGCGGCGGCGATCGATTGGGCGCGGAACGGCCGCAGCCCGCGCAATATCGCAAGACCCTCGAGCACAACGAATACCCCGGCATAGCGCGGCTTGAGCGCACAGCCGAGACCCGCGAGCACCCCGGCGATCAGAGCGTCACGCAAAATGGGCCGCTCACCGTCGAGCGAGCGGGCGAACAACGCGAGATAGGGCAGCGTAGCGGCAACCAGGAGATGCTCGCGTTGGCCAAGGTCTCCGGCGGGCACAACCAGCAGCACGGTTCCGATCGCGGCGAACACCGGCAGCCGGTCCTCGAACAATTTGCCACTGCCTCGGAGCAGCGAGGCCGTCCACCAGGCGCAGGCCAGGACCGCCGCGACAAAGAACGGAATGGCGGTGAACTGCGCGTTGATGCCCAGAATGCCGGCAAGCCAGATCGGGACGGCGGAGATCCAGATGATCAGCGGCGGATTAATCTCGACCACGTCGACGTAAAGTTCGCCCCCGGACATCCAGCGACGCGCGACATACAGCAGCCAGGCGATGTCGTCCTTCAATGGCGAACGCAGCATGGTGAACAAGACGATGCTGAGCACGGCCAGCAGCAGCAGGACACTGACTGCGGTGATCGTGGCGCGAACGAATGTAGGTGCCGGGCGGATCGCCCGGGCCTCAGAGTGGCTCATAGATGCTCGGTTTAATGGATCGTTTCGCTGCCTTGTTCGCGGCGGGGCAAGAAGGCAGTCCTGCCACTCCGTGTGTGGCATTTATATGACGGCAGGACGATTACCACGACGTTATTTTCGTGCAATGTGAGCTGGGCTTGCGCCCTCTGTATCAGTTGAAGAACCGCGCCGGACGAAATTCCGCCAGGGCCTCACATTGGCGGCCGTGGACGATCTCATCCGCCACCGCGGCGCCCAGGAACGGCGACATCGTAACCCCGCTATGCGTGATGGCGAGATAGTAGCCGTCCACCCGCGGCACGGGACCAACGGCGGAATACGAGTTGCCCGGGATCGGACGGATTGCCATGCGCGCTGCCTCCGGCTCAACGTCGCCGATTACCGGCATCAGCCGGCAAACTCGCCGGACCACGTCGCGTGCCTCCGGCAGCGAGGGGCTGGGACGGGGATCGAATGCAGGCACTTGCTCCGTCGGCGCAATGCAGACCAAACGCCCCGCGCCATCCGGACGCGTGTGAACATCAGGTGAGCGCACTACTCGCCTGACACGACTGGCAACAGGTGGCGTGAACGCCAACAGGCCGACGGTCGGCGCAAGCGGCAGATGAAGTCCGGCATCCGACACCGGATCGTTCGCCCAGCGGCCGGCGCAGTTCACCACCATGTCAGCCTCGAACAACCGTCCGTCCGCAGTCTTCACCGCGGCCATGCGACCGCCGCGCAGAATGGTTTCCGCGACACGAGCCCCAGTGATCACAGCAGCGCCGCGCGAGCGTGCCGCCCCCAGCATGGCAGCAATGTAGACAAGCGGGTCCAGCCAGCCCTCTTCGGGGTAATAGGCAATCAGCGTGTCATCGATCTGAGCAGGATCGATGTCGGGCTCGAGTTCCAGCAACTGCTGCGACGTGATCCACTCCGCCGCGTAGCCCCAGGAACGCAGCCGCTCCACTTTCAACTGCTGCGCGGGTCGATCCTGTGGCGCCTCCCATTCCACACTGCCGCCGGCATGCCACCACGGAGTCCCGCCGAATTCGTCTGCCAGCGCAGCGTGCGCCCTCATACCGGCACAGTTGAGGTCGTGATAGGAGCGCGGGGTTTTTTCGTTCGAATTGGTCCACGCAAAGCTGCAACTCGAGGTGCCCCCGCCGATGCGCCCCGCCTCAAGCACGGTGACCGAGGCACCGGCCAGCGCCATCCGATAGGCAACCGAGGCGCCAATCACGCCGGCGCCAATCACAACGATGCGTGTCATCAGTTCTTCACCCAGACGTTGTACAATCGCGGATTGTAGAACGGCACGTAGTGCTGAACGTTGGCACGTACCGCCTGCACCTTTGGCATCACACCCATCGGGATCACCATCACGTCGTCCAATGCGATCTTCTGTGCCCGGACAAAGGCCGCCTGCCGTGCTTCAAGCGTCGCACCGTTGGCGACGTCCTCGAACGCCTTCATGAATTCGGGATCGGTCTTGCCATCGGGCGGCGTGTAGACCGGATTGGGTTCAGCCATCGGCCGCAGCGTCTGCACACCACCCACGGCAACATAGGTGATCCAGCCGGTAAAAAAGAAATTCCAGTCTTGTGTGCCCTTCATCGATTTCTGCAGCGCGGTCGGCCAGTCGAGCACCAGAAGCTCCGCGTTGATCCCGACCGCCTTCAGCTGCTGCGATACGACGAGACCAGAGTTGTACAGGCTGGGGTAGTCCTTGTTGGTCAGCAGCACGACCTTTTCACCGTTGTAGCCCGCCTCCTTCAGAAGCTGCTTTGCCTTCTCCGGATTGTGCTGATTGAGCAGCCCCTTGTCGACCTCGGTGTAGTAGTTAGTGCCCGGATATTGGAATGATGGATTGGCCTTGAAGTCCCCGTCGCTCGCCGCATCCATCACCTCGTCAAAGTCCAGCGCCGCCAGTACTGCCTCACGAAACTTGAGGTTGTTGGTCGGCGGCGCCGACCAGTTGCCATAGGTGACATTGAGCCAGAAGTTTTCTAGCTTCAGCAGCCGGATGTCCTTGTTTGCTGCGATCCGCTTTTGCGCGATGGTTGGCACATCCTGCACGCCTTGGAGTTCGCCGGTCTCCAGCCCCGCGACCCGTGCGCCTGGCTCCGGAACCATCCGGAACGTAACGGTATCCAGGCAGGCCACCTTGTAGCCGCCGAAGCCCGACAGGTCGTCGTAGCGCGCATCCGGCGTGTAGCCTTCGAAGCGTTTGAGCTTCACGTAGCTGTCGGCAACGAACTGGTCGAGCTGCCACGGCCCGGTTCCCATCGAGGGCAATTGCTGCGGCGGCGCGTCCTTGTTCTCCGCCGGGATGATGATGATTGGCACGGTGATCGACGACATCGCCTCGATGAAGCTCGGCCGCGGATCCTTCATCGCGATGACAAAAGTGCTCGGATCCGGCGTGTCATAGTGATCCACCGGCGCGAGAATGGAGCGATCGATGCCGACGCGGGCATAGCGCTCGAACGAGGCGCGCGCGTCCGCCGAGGTAAATAGCTTGCCATTGTGGAAATGCACACCCTGGCGCAGCGTGAACGTGTACACCTTGCTGTCCGGACTGACCTCCTCCGACTGGGCGAGCTGCAGCAGCGGCTTCATGTTCTCGTCGCGGGTGACCAGCGTCTCGTAGGTGTTCATGGCGATATCGCGGACCGACGCGGCAGCGTTCGCCTGCATGTCCAGCCCGGCGACATTAGCCTCCAGCCCATAAGTGAAATCGCCGCCCGTGCGGCCGCACTGGAACTTTTCCGCGCGTGCCACACCGGAGATACCAAGCGTCACAGCCGTAGCCAGCAACAACCCCCGCCCCATCGCCCCTGGCATACGATATCTCCTTGGTTCGGGGATTGATGATGCTGGCCCACGACCGCATCCGTCAATTGTCAGGTCGTGTACAGCCAGCGGCTAACCAGTGTCTCCACATCATCAGTGAACGCGTCGCGCCGACCTTCCGCGAACAACGTGCCGGTGCGCATGACATAGACATAGTCGGCGATGCCAAGCGCACCTTTGATGTTCTGGTCCACCAGCAGTATCGCCTTGCCATCCCGTGCCAGGCCGGCGATCAGCGCATAGATCTGCGCCGCGATGCGCGGCTCGATGCTCGCGGTGGGTTCGTCGATCAGCATCACGGTGGGGTCGGTCATCAAGGCACGCGCAATCTCTAGCTGACGCTGCTGTCCGCCCGACAGCGTGCCGGCCGCCTGGCGCCGACGTTCGGCCAAGATCGGGAACTGCACATAGGCGCGCTCGATCCGCTCGCGCGCCAGCGCACGGTTGCGGCGGAACGACCACGTCCCAAGTCGCAGATTGACCTCGACCGACAGGAACGGAAACACGCTCGGCCGCTGCGGCAGATAGGTGATGCCGCGATGTGCCATGTCGTGCGAGGCAACACCATGCAGCGAAGTCGCGCCGAGATGCATGTCGCCCTGCTGTGCCGGAAGAAACCCGAACAGCACCTTCAGCAGCGTCGATTTGCCCGTTCCGTTAGGACCGAGTACGCAGCGCACCTGACCGCGCAGCACGTCCACCGACATGCCGTTGAGGATGTTGATGCCCGGGAGATAACCCGCCACAAGATTGCGCGCGGTCAGAACGGGTGCGGCATCAGACACCGGCATAAGCCCGCAGCACTTCCTGGTTCTCGCGCACCTCGGCAACCGTTCCGTCAGCGATCTTTTCTCCCCGCGACATCACCACCATGCGCTGCACCAGGCGCTGCAATGCCTCGATATCGTGGTCGACGATGACAAACGTGCGGCCATCGGCGTGGAGCATGCGCACCAGTTCGATGATCTGGTCCCGCAGGAAGGGGTTCACGCCGGCAAACGGCTCATCGAGGAACAGGACCTCAGGGTCCAGCATCAGCGCGCGGCCGAGTTCCAGGAGCTTCTGCTGGCCGCCAGAGAGGTTCTTTGCCTGCAGCGTCTCCAGCGCAGCCAAGCCGAGGAATTCCAGATGCCGCCGCGCGGTGCGTGTCGCCGTGGTCTTGTGGGAATGCGGACGCGCGAGGCCGGGCACGAGCATGTTCTCCAGCACCGTCATGCGGCTGAACAGTTGCGTGATCTGGAAAGTACGGCCGACGCGCAATGCTGCGAATTGGCTTGGCGAATGACCATCGGCGCGCGTGCCGCGCAGAAAGATGTGCCCTCCGGCAGGAGCCAGATGGCCGGTGAGCAGATTGATCGTGGTCGTCTTGCCGGAACCATTGGGACCGATCAGGCCGACGAGTTCGCCCACTTCGACGGCCAGGTTCAGACCGCTCACAGCAACAATGCCGCCGAAGCGCTTGGTAAGGTCGCGGGCCTCGATGAGTGCAGGCATCGTTGCAGCTAAGAGACTCCCCCTCCCCTTGCGGGAGGGCGTTGGGGCGAGGGTGCCGTGCCAGTGCCGAACCGCCCCCTACCCCCAACCCCCTCCCGCAAGGAAAGCGGGAGAATTGCATTGAACTGTTGCCACGCCAGCGCCAGCGGTCCGTTGCGCGCAAAACGCATGGTCAGCAGCAACAGCGCGCCGAACAGCACAAGGCGCCACTGGCCATAGCTGCGCAGCGCCTCGACCAGGAACTCCAACCCGAGCGCACCAATCATCGCTGCGACAATGCTCTCGGCGCCGCCAATCACCGCCATCGCGACGACCAGGCCCATCTGATCGACCGAACCGACATCAGGTGTCAGGATGCCGATGTAGTGACCATAGAAACCGCCAGCGAGGCCAGCGAAACTCGACGTAATCGCAAAGGCAAGGATGCGGAACCGCACCACCTTGACGCCTGCCGCCGCCGCCGCGCCCTCATTCTCCCGGATCGCACGAAAGAACAGTCCCCAGCGCGACGTCACCAGGATGAGCATGACCGCCAGCGAGCCCACCAGCAGTATCAATCCCAGATAATAGTACGGAATGTCGGTGCGCCCGTGGAACAGGGGCGTCACCTCGAGGCCGCCGGAGCCACCAGTGACCTCATTCTCCGACACGATCACAATGCGCAGTACCTCGGAGAATGCTACTGTGAATAGCGCAAGGTAAGGACCGCGCATCCGCAAACAGACGAAGCCGATGCCACTGCCGACGATGGCGCACATCATCACACCAGCAACCATGCCGAATGGAATCGGCACGCCGAACGTCATCACCAGCAGGCCCGACGTATAGGCACCGAGCGATACGAACGCCATGTGGCCGAACGAGAACTGCCCCGCATAGCCGGCCAGCAATGCCCAGCTTGCGGCGACAATCGCGTAGAACATCGCCAACACGCCGACCGAAAGCCAATAAGCGTTCACCATAAACGGAAACGCAAGCGCAAGCGCTGCCGCCACGACGGCGCTTACGCTACTCCATCGCGACATGCGCGCGTCCGAACAGGCCGGTGGGGCGGATCAACAGCACCAGCATCAAAATCAGCAGACTGAACGCCTGGGCGTAGGTGAGGCTGCGGCTTGGATCAGGAAACAGCGCGACGAACATCGATTCCGAGACGCCGATCATCAGTCCGGCAACGATCGAGCCTGCGACAGAGCCCATGCCGCCGAGGATGACGATGGCGAAGGCCTGCGTGTCGGGCAGCAGCCCCATCGACGGCGACAACGAATAGATCGGCCCTACCAACGCACCGGCACCGCCCGCCAGCGCGCCGCCGAGACCGAATGCCAGCATGTAGAAGCGCTGGTCGTTGATGCCGACGATCGCGGCAGACTCGCGCGACTGGCTGACCGCGTTCAACGCCTCACCCCACGGGGAGCGGTTCATAAACCACACCAGTCCGATCAGCATCGCGATGCCTGCGCCGCCGGCGAACACGCGATCCCAGGCCATCACCAAATCCCCAACCACCGCGACGCCAGGCCAGAACGACGGCGGCCGCAGCGGATACGGACCGTAGATGATCAGCGCCAGCGCGCGCAGGAAGATCGAGATGCCGAAGGTGACCAAAATGCCGTAGTCGCCCTTGCGTTCTGTGGTGGGACTGTAAAGCGGCGTCAGCAGAGTGCGTTCGACCAGGATCGACAGTGCGAACGACAACGCCATCGCCACCAGCACCGCCGGCAGCGGCGGTATGCCCGCGAGCGCGATGGCGAAATACGCGAAGTAGCCGCCCATCATGTAAACTTCGCCGTGTGCAAAGTTGACGATCTTCAGAATCGAGAAGATCACCGTCAGGCCGGCTGCGATAACCGCGTAGATGATGCCGATGACGAGCCCGTTTAGCGCCTGGATCAGCAGGTAGTCGGTCATGTCGGGGAGCGCATCAACTCCCCGGCTTCTTGTACACGTAAGGCACTGTGGCGTACTGCTTCGGCCAGACGATCGGTGCGTCGGCTTGGCCCTGCTTCACCTCGGAGTATTGCAGCAGGCTTAGCGGTGCCTCGAGGAACTGGTGATAGTGCCACGCTGGTTCCTTGCTGGTGGAGAAAGAGTACTTGCCGCGCGCGCCGACATAGCTGGTGGTCTCCAGCGAATGGATGATGCCCTTTGGATCGGTCCCCCCTGCCCGCTTGATCGCATCGAACAGCAGCCACGCACCATCATAGCTTTCCATCACCGCGCCGGACGGATCGGCGTTGTGCATCGCCCGGTATTTGGCAACGAAGGCCTTGGTCTTGTCATTCCATCCCGCCTTCGGGAGGCCGACGTTTTCGGTGACGAGCCACTGCCCGGCCTCGCCGACGTTCTCCCAGAAGGTTGGATCGACCGCCTCACCGCCCGAGTTGTAGATCCCGCAACCGGCCGTCGGCGCAAAGCCGAGATCGTGCGCCTGACGAATCATCGGATAGGCGCCTGCCTCGGCGTAGATGCTGATGAAGAAGTCGAACGGTGGTGTCACGCTCTTGAAGCGCAGGATCTGCGCGGTGAAGTCGGTCAGGTTGGGATCGGCATCAACGGCCGTGAACTTGATGTTCGCCTTGGTCAGTTCCTGCGCGACCAATGTGCGCGCGGCCAGACCCACATCGTCCTTCTCGGCGATGATCGCCACGTTCTTGAACCCCGCCGCCGCAATCCACTGGCCGATCGTGACGTCGATGAGCGACACTGCCGGCGCGTTGCGGAATACCTCGGGATAACCCTTGGCCGTGATCTGATCAGACCACACGTCGCACGCCATGAACGGGATGCCGTATTTGTGGTAGACCTCCATTTCGGCGAGTGCCACCGGGCTGTGGAACTCGCCGAACACGGCAACGACCTTGTTCTGTTGGATCAATCGCTCCGCCGCGGTGCGGCCCTCCGCCGGCATGCCGCGTGTGTCGGCGTAGGTGATCTCGACCTGACGACCGAGTATGCCGCCCTGCGCATTGATCTCCGTCGCGGCGATCTCCGCCGCGTTCTTCATGTTGGTGCCTTCGGCGTAGCCGCCCGGCGGCGACAGTGGACCAACCCAGCCGATCGAGATCGGCTCGCCGGCCGCGCGGGCACGACGGCCGAGTAACGGCAGCGCAGCGGCGGTGCCTGCCAGCACATTGCGTCTGGTGTGAGTGATCCTCGGTACTGCTGTCCGACATCCGCGCGCCCCCTTGAATTGCCTGCATCCTCTCAAGAAGGCAAGCTCGCGCCAAGAGCGCGCAACGCAACGCGCGCTACATCACATTCTCATTCCCGCGAAGCGGAAGACGGCCGGAACTCGCGCCCCGGCCGTGCCGTTGCCGGCTATCCGAGCGTGACCTCGGCTTCGATCACTTCCAGATCGGCGGTCAGGACCTTGCCCTTGGTTTCCGGCCCTAGGTAGACCGCGATGATATACACGACCAGCGAACCGATCGAGCCGTACATCATCGGTTTCGCAAAGCCCATGCCCTGGTTAACCGCGAAGTAAGTCAGGATCGGCGCGACCGCCGCGCCCCAAACCGCGCCCTGGTGATAGACGAAACCTGCGGCGGTGGCTCGTACCTCGGTCGGGAAGCGTTCCGACAGCCATCCGGGGTTCAGGGCATCCTTACCGCTGAAGAAGCAGATGAACAGCAGGAAGAATGCGAGGAACAAGGTCGGATCGACCTGCGTGATATACAGCGGGATGAGGAACAAGGCGATGATCGTGGGGATCATCAGCGCCCAGCGCCGTCCGACGCTTTCCGACACCGCGCCCCAGAAGGCGCACGCGGCGAACGTGAGAATGTTGCCCCAGAACACCGGGACCGCCACCTGGGCCGGTGTCCACCCCAGTTCCTTTGTCAGGTAGGTGCCAAGCATGGCCCAGACCGCGTAGTAGACGCAGAAATTGGCGGCCATCCATAGGCAGGCAGTAAAGGTATTGTACAGATACTTGGGCTTGAAGATGGCGAACAGTGGCAGGGTTACCTGCTTTTGCGTCGTATCCTGGATCCTCTTGTTTTCCGTCCAGACCTCGGGCTCCTTCACGTACATGCGGATCCAGACGCAGGCCAAGGCCGGCAGCACGCCCAGGATCAGCATCCCGCGCCACCCGTAGCCCTTATGCCATGCTTCCAACGGTCCATACAGAAAGCCGTAGGCCAGACCGGACAGTGCGAAGCCCAACCCCCAGGACCCCTGCAAGACCCCGGACATCAACCCGCGCGACCGCACCGGCCACGATTCCATCGCCAGCGCCGAGCCGGCCGGCCATTCCGCACCCATGCCGATGCCCAACATCGCCCGGATCACGAACAGAAAGGTAAAGCTGGGCGAGAAGCCTGCCAGGAAATTGCAGATCGAATACCAAAGAATAGAGATCATCAGAGGCGCCCGGCGACCCATCCGATCGGCCAACCAGCCGGACGCCGTAGCTCCGCCCAGGCGCATGACCAGCGTGACCGAGAATATCGCAGTCACGTCGATCAGCGGAACCCCGAACTCCTGTGCGATCGGCGCCATGATCAGGAGGAACACGGTGAAGTCGAAGGCGTCGAGCGTCCAACCCATCCAGGCGGCGCAATAGGCGTACCATTGGTCCTTGGTAGGTTCTTTCCACCATGGAACGTTTGCCACGTTTCCGGCGTAACTAGACATTGATTTGAGCTCCCAGTTTATGGCCTGCCTGTGTCGGATGGGCTTGCGTTTGCCCATTGCGAACTCAGCCTATCAATGAATTCAAGCCTGATGCAACCAGTCCCCGTGCGAGGCCGATGCAGGTCTTACAACCTGGCGCTTCTCAAATCATTCGCAGCGCGCCAACTTGAGAACCAGGTGATGGATCGCGCTGCAATCGTTATCGAGTCATCATCGCCTGTGACCTTCGCATCCTGTCCCACTGCCCCGTGAGGAACGAGTGCACAACTCCAGGGTCACCGCACCGTTCGTAGCGGGCCGCGGTAGCGCAGTACATCGATCAGCAGGGCGAACGCCGGCGTGGGCTGCCGGCGGCTTGGATAGTAAAGGTGATAGCCCGGATAAGGCGGACACCAGTCAGCGAGGACCCGGATGAGCCGCCCGTCGGCAAGGTGTTCCCGCACGTTGTCCTCGGGCAGATATGCCAGACCGAACCCCGCCAGTGCCGCGTCGAGCATTGGAGCGGTTCCGTTGAATATGAGCTGTCCCTCGACCCTTACCCTCAGCGCGCGGCGTCTGCCTTTCTCGAACTCCCAGGCGTACAGGCCGCCATAGGTCGGCAGGCGCAGGTTAATGCAAGTCTGCGCGGTCAGGTCTTGCGGCGTCTTCGGCTTTGGCCGTTTGGCGAAGTAGGACGGCGCGCCAACAACCGCTGAGCGCATGTCGGGCCCAATGCGCACGGCCACCATGTCCTTCGCCACCATCTCCCCGGAACGAACCCCGGCGTCGTAACGCTCGGCCACGATATCGGTCAGGCCGTAGTCGATAGCGATTTCCACTTTGATGTCAGGATAGTCCGGTAGACAACTTCTCCAGAGTAGGCCACAGGACCGTCTTTACGGCATGATCATGCGCCGTGATGCGGATGGTGCCGGATGGCTTGTCGCGCAACTCGCTCAGTGCGGCCAACTCCGCATTGATCTCCTCCAGGCGTGGTCCCGCCGCCCGGAACAGGCGCTCTCCCGCCTCGGTCGGCGCAACGCTGCGGGTGCTGCGGGTCAGCAGCCGGAGCCCAAGCCGCGCCTCCAGCCCGCGAACAGTCTGGCTCAGCGCCGACTGCGAAACGCCCAGCGTTGCGGCGGCACGGGTGAAGCTTCGCTCCTGAGCCACGGCAAGGAAGGCCACGATATCGTTCAGGTCGGTGCGAGCCATTCAGAAGATCAGCTTATAGGTTCATTCGGATTTTAGCGCCTAATCCTTGACAACCAAGCGCATTAGATTTCGGCACATGACAGGAGCAACGGAGACGGACGATGGAAATCAGGCGAATTGGTTCACAGGCCTCCGCCACAGGTCCGGAAGACTATTTTACGGGACGGGTCCGTGTTGATCGGCTGTTCAACGCGCCTGATCCGGCCCGCGTCGCCGGCGCAAGCGTCACCTTCGAGCCAGGCGCCCGCACCGCCTGGCATACGCATCCGCTCGGTCAGACGCTGATTGTCACGGCGGGCTGCGGTTGGGTCCAGCGCGAGGGCGCACCGGTCGAAGAGATCCGGCCGGGCGATGTGGTCTGGTTCTCGCCCGGCGAGAAGCACTGGCATG
Source organism: uncultured Alphaproteobacteria bacterium (assembly GCA_963812505.1). Classification (GTDB taxonomy): domain Bacteria; phylum Pseudomonadota; class Alphaproteobacteria; order Acetobacterales; family Acetobacteraceae; genus JAMXLO01. The sequence continues at coordinate 89,592 of CAWEVM010000001.1, read as the reverse complement.
GCGCCACGGCAACAACGGCCATGACTCACATCGCCATTCAGGAAGCCCTCAACGGCAAAGTCGTCGACTGGATGGAGAAGGTGACCGACGAACAATACCAGCCCAGGTCAAGCACCAACTGACGAGCCGGATTCCACGACGCAGAGAACCGGGGATATTGGCGTTACTTCGCCCCCGCGCTCGTCGCCTGAACAGGACAAGCCAAATGAACAGGTTTACCAATCGCACCGCGATCGTCACTGGTGGCGCCAGCGGTATCGGCCAAGCCGCCGCCAGGCGGCTCTTCGCGGAAGGCGCCAACGTCGTCGTGGTGGACGTGAATGACGACGGCGCGCACGGTGTCGCCGAGAGTCTGGGTGATGCCGAACGGGCCTATGCCGTGGCGCTGGACATCACGGATCGCGCACGAGTGCACCAGATGATGGAGCAGGCCGCGGCACAGTTCGGCCACCTGCACGCCCTGGTGAACTGCGCCGGCATCCGCGGTGTGACCTCGGTGCTGGATGCCGAGCACGAGCAATGGGCGCGCGTCCACGCCGTCAACCTCGAGGGAACGCTGATCCTTTCTCAGGAATTTGCCCGCTTGGCGCTGAAAGCCGGTCACCCGGCCGCGATCGTCAATCTCGCCTCCTTGGCAGGGATCACGGCGGTGCCGAACCGTGCCCCCTATGTGACCTCCAAGCACGCCGTCGTCGGACTGACCCGCGCAATGGCGATCGAGCTGGGCACAGCGGGAATTCGTGTCAACGCCATCACGCCCGGTATGATCCGCACCCCAATGACGGCCGTCATGTTCGAGGATCCCGAAAACGAGCGCCGCATTCGTCAGAGCCACGCTCTCGGACGGGAAGGTTTCCCGGACGAGGTTGCGGCGGCGATCGCCTTCCTAGCCTCCGACGACGCCAGCTTCGTAACGGGTGCCATCCTGCCCGTGGACGGCGGCGCCACGGCCGGCCGCTGGTAAATCGGACCACAACACGCGGGTTGCCGCACAATGCGCGCCGCTTCCGGTGATCCATGAACGCCAATGGACAGGTACCATGATTGCAGATTTCGAAGGGAAAGTAGCACTCGTCACGGGCGCCGGCGGCGGCATCGGCCTCGCAACAGCGAAGGCCTTCGCCACGGCTGGCGCATCCGTCATCGTTGCGGATCGTGACGAGATAACGGCCGGCAACGCGGCCGAAGGTCTCCGCGCCACGGGTCACAACGCTATCGGCGTCACCTGCGACGTCACGGACCGCGGCCAGGTGAAAGCGATGATCGAGCAGGCGGTCAGAACCTATGGCCGGCTAGATGCGGCCTTCAACAATGCCGGCATAAACTGCGACAGTGCGCCGCTGAGCGAAACGGAGGACGATACGTTCGACAATATCGTCAACGTCAACCTGCGAGGCGTGTGGAACTGCATGAAGGCCGAGCTCCGCCAGATGATGGCGCAGGGAAGCGGTGCGATCGTCAACTGTTCCTCGATCGGTGGGCTGCGGGGCTCGAAAGGCCGTGCCGCCTACTCGGCCAGCAAATTCGGGGTGATCGGCCTCACGCGCGCCTCGGCTCTCGATTATGCCGAGACGGGCATCCGCATCAATGCAGTGTGCCCGGGGATCATCGGCAACACCCCAATGGCCGCGAAGGTCACGAAGAACTACGATCCCGAAATCGTCAAAGCCTTTGTGGCTGCCGAACCGATCGGACGCTTGGGCGAGCCTGAGGAAATCGCCGCCGCTGTATTGTGGTTGTCCAGCCCGGCAGCGAGTTTCGTGATCGGCCATGCCATGGCGATCGATGGTGGTATCCTGGCCTAGGTATGGACCCGTCGATATACAAATCCGTATCGTCGGCGGCCGCCTTCGCAGGGGCAGGGTCTGGTGGAGCGCAACTTCACGGCGGAAGCGCCTGATCGGCTGTGGGTCGCCGACATCACCTACATTCCGACATAGGCAGGCTTTCTCTACCTCGCGGTCGTGCTCGATGCCTTCAGACGTCGCATTGTCGGCTGGTCGATGGACACGACACTCGCCAGACAACTGGTGCTCGATGCCCTGAACATGGCGCTGGCGACGTGACGGCCCAGGCAGGTGATCCATCACTTCGACCAGAGTTCGCAAGCCGGACTCAAATGGTCGTCGCAACACCTTGAAGGAGGACTTGCGATGACGAGGCGCAGGCGGCGTTCGGATCGGTCTGGTGGAGCGTATGACGCGCTTCACTCTGCTGCTGCGCCTAGTGGATAAAATCCAACGCTTGAGTCCGGCAAATTTGGCGGATGCCGGCCAGTTTGGCGCATTTGCCGGTAACAACTGTTAGCTAGCGCACATGATGGACCATGGCCACGAGGCTCGTGTGAAAAACGGGCCCGCACTCGCCGGGTATGGTGCCGAGGCGGTGTGCGATGCTATTACGCGAACGATTATCACCTTGCCTGAGCAATTGCGTCGGTCGCTGACTTGGGATCAAGGAGCTGAGATGGCTCAGCACGCACGCGTGAAGATCGACGCTGGCATCCAGGTCTATTTCTGTGATCCTCATAGCCCATGGCAGCGTGGTACCAATGAGAATACCAACGGACTTGCGGCCGTGGCGGCGGTTCTCAACGCAAGGCCCCGAAAGACGCTTGCTTGGCAATCGCCGGCAGAGGTCTTGACCAATTGATTATGTCGGCCATGTCAAGCGACGCCCGGAACTGACCCCCGTGTTGCCTCAGGACGGGATGTTACCGTGGCTTCGGATGTCGCCTGTCCGGATCCATATGCAAATTCCTTGGTGAGACCAAGAGGACCATTCCTTGGAGCCGACCTGCCTCGGGCAGAGCGCCGCGCGTAGGTCTTGTCCAGGATGCCGCTTGCGGCACCGGCGCGTGCGCCGGCCCGTCCTGGACGAGACCAAGCACGGCGCTATGCTTGGCCAGATTGGGTCAGCATCGACCGATAGGCCAACAAGGTCGTGTTGCGACGATCAGTTGAATCCGCCCAATATACCTCGATCGAGTTCGGCCGCCGCTGCCGCATGCAGGCGTACGCCGCTCGATGGGCTCGGTCGGCGACGCGTATGAACAACGCCATGTGCGAGAGCTTCTTCGCAACCCTCGAATGCGAGCTGCTTGATCGGTGTCGGTTCAAGACACAGACCAAAGCGCGTCGTGCGGCCTTCGAGTTCGTCGAGGGCTTGTACAATCCGCCGGCACTCCTCGATCGGATATCTCTCACCGATCGACTACGAGCGTCAGCATCACGCTGCGGCAGTCACCCCCGACGCACGCCAGCCCGCCATCGTGCTCGCGGCCGTCAAGGACAAGCCCCTCCGGGCGCCCCCAACAGCGGCCGTCCTTGACCGCCCCTGCGCGCGACGGCCGCACCATCGTGCGGGTCGGGACGGAAGAATGGCGCTGCCAGGGGCCGAACCTCGAAACAGGAGGGCAACATGCCGTCAGATCAGGTGGCCTGATCCCAGACGCTCAACACTCCACGAAACCGGGGTAAGTCCATACAATTCGGCAAGGGCCGACATTCGGCGGCACTGAACATGGGTGACTGCTTCGCCTATGCCTGCGCACGGGCGAACGGCGCGCGGCTGCTGTTCAAGGGCGAGGACTTCCGACGCACGGATATCGAACCGGCCATCCCTTGAAACGCGTCCGGCCGAAGCTTGCCGGAAGCGACCATTCCCGCTACATCCCCGCCGCGCCGGCACCCCTGGAGGCCGGCGCTGCCATTTGCAGGAGCGGAGACCATGGCCAATGTCGTGACCATCGAGGCCGAGGCACGCACGCGAGCCGGTAAGGGGGCGGCGCGAGCAACACGGCGAGCGGGCAAGATGCCCGGTGTCATCTACGGGGCCAAGCAGACGCCCAGCCTCATCGCACTGGACCCTCGCGCGGTGCTGCGCGAACTGAGCCGCCCCGGCTGGCAGTCGCGGCTCTACGAGATCAAGATCAACGGCGATGCAACACAGGCGCTGTTCCGCGACGTGCAGTTTCACCCGGTGACCGACGCACCCGAGCATGTCGATTTTCAGCGCCTCGCGCCAGGCGAGCCGATCCGCGTATCGGTGCCGGTGCATTTCGAGAATGACGGGTTGAGCCCAGGCCTGAAGCGCGGTGGCGTCCTGAACGTCATCCGTCACACCGTCCAGGTCTACGCACAGCCTGAGCATATCCCCGAGCAATTCACCGCCGATCTTGCGGATCTCGACTTCAACGACGCGGTGCGCTGGGAGGACCTGAAGGGTACCGAGAACACACGCCCAGCGGTCGCCCGCAACTTCGTTGTCGCGACAGTGGCGCCGCCGACGAAGCTGGCGGAAGTCGCCGCCGAGCCGACAGCAGCGGCCGCACCGACGGCAGCGCCGGCGGCCGCGGCACCGGCCGCCGCTCCGGCACGCGGCGGCGCTCGCCGCTGATCTCCGCCCGTCATGCTGCTCTGGGTCGGCCTCGGCAATCCGGAGCCGGGGATGGCCCGGAACCGGCACAACATCGGCTTCATGGCGATCGACACCATCGCCATGAAGTACGGCTTCGCGCCATGGCGCCAGCGCTTCAAGGGCCTGATGAGCGAGGGCAACATCGCCGGTGAAAAGATCCTCGCGCTGAAGCCGCAGACCTACATGAACGAGTCGGGTGTATCGGTGCAGCAGGCCGCCGCGTTCTACAAGCTGCCGATCGACACGATCACCGCATTTCACGACGAACTGGACCTGGTGCCCGGCAAGGTGCGGGTGAAGCGCGGTGGTGGCGCGGCAGGCCATAACGGCCTGCGCAGCATGGACCGCATCCTCGGCACGCAGGACTACTGGCGGGTGCGTCTCGGCATCGGCCATCCCGGGCAGAAGGAGCGTGTGCTGGGCCACGTGTTGGGCGACTTCGTGAAGGAAGACCGCGAGTGGCTGCTGCCATTGCTCGACGCCGTGGCCGACGCCGCGCCGTTACTGGTGCAAGGCAAGCCCGAGGACTTCATGACCAAGGTCGCGCTGCTGGCGCGGGAGCCGAAGTAGATGGGCTTCAACTGCGGCATCGTCGGACTGCCCAATGTCGGCAAGTCGACCCTGTTCAATGCGCTGACCGCAACCGCATCGGCGCAGGCAGCAAACTATCCGTTCTGCACCATCGAGCCGAATGTCGGTCGCGTCGCAGTGCCAGACGCGCGCCTCACCACGCTCGCTGCGATCGGCAAGTCGGCAAAGATCGTGCCCACGACGCTGGAGTTCGTCGATATCGCCGGCCTGGTGCGCGGCGCCAGCAAGGGCGAAGAACTCGGCAACCAGTTCCTCGCGCATATTCGCGAGGTGGACGCGATCATCCACGTGCTGCGCTGCTTCGAGGATCCCGACATTGCCCACGTCGAAGGCGCCATCGATCCGCTGCGCGATGCGGAGGTGGTGGAGACCGAGCTGATGCTCGCCGATCTCGACAGCCTGGAGAAGCGCCTGGTCGCGGCGCAGAAGCGCGCTCGCGGCAGTGACAAGGAGGCGATCGCAACGGTGGCACTGATGGAGCCGCTGGTTGTCGCGCTGCGCGAAGGACGCCCCGTGCGTGCTGTCATCCGGCCAGAGCAGGCGGAAGCAGTGAAGCGGCTGCAGCTCCTGACGTCAAAGCCGGTGCTGTATTTGTGCAACGTCGAGGAGAGCGCGGCCGCTACCGGAAATGCGTTCACCGAGCGCGTGGCCGAGCGCGCACGTGCGGAAGGCGCGCGCGTCGTTGTGGTATCGGCGGCGATCGAGGCGGAGGTTGCGCAACTGCCCGAGGCGGATCGCGCCGAATTCCTCGAAGGGCTCGGGCTGCACGACAGCGGCCTCGATCGTGTGATCCGCGCCGGCTACGACCTGCTGGGGCTGCTGACGTTCTTCACCGTCGGGCCGAAGGAGGCGCATGCCTGGACAGTCGTCCGCGGCACCAAGGCGCCCCAGGCCGCAGGCACGATCCACGGCGACTTCGAACGCGGCTTCATCGCCTGCGAGACGATCGGCTACGACGACTACGTCGCGTGCAAAGGCGAGGCCGGCGCCAAGGACGCCGGCAAGATGCGCGTGGAAGGCAAGGAGTACGTCGTGAAGGACGGCGACATCCTGCTGTTCCGCTTCAACGTGTGACGTCCCTGTTCGCCATGGCCGGCCTCCGTGCCGGCCATCCACGCCCTTTGTTCGTGTCGCCTATTCCAGCTTCGCGTCGAGCGTGATCGCGGCGTTGAGCACCTTCGACACCGGACAATTGGCTTTCGCATCCGCCGCCAGCTTCTGAAACGCCGCGTCCTCGAGACCCGGCACACGGGCGCGCAACACCAGATGCACCGCGGCGATCTTCCAGCCGGCGCCTTCCTGCTCCATCGTCAGCGTCGCGTCGGTGTGCAGGCTCTCTGGCGGGTGGCCCGCACCGCTGAGCTGAAACGCCGTCGCCATGCTGAAGCAGCCGGCATGCGCCGCGGCTATCAGCTCCTCCGGATTGGTGCCCTTGCCGTCGCCGAACCGTGCGGTGAACGAATACGGCGTCTCCTTCAGGGTCGCGCTCTGCGTCGTGAGGCTGCCTTTGCCTTCCTTGCCGCTGCCTTGCCAGACCGCGCTTGCGTGCCGCTTGATGCTTGCCATTGGAGGTTCTCCTGCCTGTGCAGACCCAGCATGTGGGAATCCCTCCGCGGATGTCACGGGGTCACCCCCCGCGTCTGTCGGGAAACCACAGCATCATGCGCCGCGCGCAGTTGCGATGTGACCGATATCGCGCGGCGGCGCGGAGGCATACCCAGATGCCGCTCACGCAGTTCCTCCATGAAGGCGCGCCACATCCTTGGGCCGCCCTCCTCCAGCAGTTGTGCTCGGATGCCGAGTTCCTCGCTCACCGGCAAATACTTGCGTCCCCAGACCGCCATCTGCGCCAGCACTGGCAGCAGCTCGACGCCCTGCTCGGTCAGGCTGTACACCGACTTCTGCAGATGCGTCGGGTCGTCGGCCTTGGTGATGATCCCCTGCTCGAGCAGCATCCGCAGCCGATCGGCGAGGATATTGGAGGAAATGCCCTCCTCCGACCGCAGCAGCTCGCGGTAGTGCCGTTTGTTGCCGAACATCATGTCGCGAATGATCAACAGGCTCCATTTGTCGCCCACCACCTCGAGGGTGAGGTTGATCGGGCACCCCGACTTGTGGCCGTCGCTCATCCATCGCTCCGCAGTGAAAACCGCTTGCAATATTGCACCACTTTGCACACGATACAATCGGTTGCGGAATGCAACCAGCTACAGGGTCGCCTCCCCTTGGTGTTGTCATGGCAACGCACCAATGCCCTAATGTGCAGTGCCGCCCAGCAAAACGAGTGCGGCGCTCAACAAAACGAGGGAGTAACGTCGATGTTGTTCTGCTTCACGGGAGACTACACACCGCAAGCGCTGAACGCGATGCGGCAACACCCTAACGCAGACCGCCAGGCCGCAGTGAAACAGACGATTGAAGCCGCAGGCGGCAAGCTGGTCGCCATGTACGGCATGGCCGTCAATGGTCCCGGTGTGATGGTGACCTTCGATGTGCCTGATCCCGACATGGCAGTCGCGATAAGCGGCATCGCGGTATCGACCGGCACCTTGCAGAATGTGCACTTGACGCGACTGTTCACGATGGATGAGGTGAATACCATCCGCCAGAAACGGGCGAAGCTCAGTGAGGCTTACAAACCTCCTGGACAGGCCTAAGGAAATGTGGGGACGGCACTGCATGTGCCGTCGCCGCTCAGGCGCCATGGGCTGAGAAGCTGGCTGCGCCAACATCGTCAGCGAAGTTTGCTGGCATCGGAAGGTTGGCTGGCAACGCAACCTGCAGGAGCAACTGCGAGACAAGCCGAGGAGCGTGACGCGTGCAGCAAGGAGCATCCAGCGCAACAAGGAGGACGGAATGCGGAAGTTTCTGCTGGCAAGCGTAGCCACGCTGGGAACCGGGTGGTTAACAGGCGCGGCAATGGCGCAGGCAACGACAGGGCCGATCGGTGCGCCGACCCAGGGTCAGGCAGCCTATCCGGCGGCCCCGGCGCCAACTGCGTATGTGAACAACAACAACAACTACCAGGCTCCGGCCCTACCGGGTGCGACGGCAAACCCCATCCCAGGCACGATCGTCCTCCACCTCAACGGCAAGGTGCAGGTGGACTCGCAGGGCGCGTGGGCCAGCCCTGACAGTCACCAAGCGACCGCGCCAGCCCAGCCGCGCTGAAGATGATCCTTGATCCGCTTCTAAAGCGACCTGGATCAATCGATCCACGATAGCGGTCTTCAGCCCGCGACACACGCCGGCTGCTGGACAGGCCATGTACGTCGCTGCGATAGTCCGCCAACAGCGTACGTGAGGAAGCGCGTCCATGGCCTACCAGACCATTGAAGTTAAGCCGCTGACCGCCGCAATCGGCGCCGAGATTTCCGGCGTCGACCTGGCCCGTTCGCTCGGCAATCAGCAGTTCCAGGAAGTGCACGACGCCCTGATGACGCATCAGGTGATCTTCTTTCGCGACCAGAAGCTGACGTTCGATCAGCACGAGGCGTTCGGGCGGCAGTTCGGCGAGCTGCACATTCATCCGAACACTCCTGGCCCGGAGGGCCATCCGGAAATCCTGCCGATCCACGCGGACGCCAACTCGAAGCGCATCTCCGGTGAACGTTGGCATTCGGATGTTTCGTGCGATCCGGAGCCACCGATGGGCTCGATCCTGAACCTCAAGGTCGTGCCGCCGGTCGGCGGGGACACGATCTTCGCCAGCATGTACGCAGCCTACGACGCTTTATCCAAGCCGATGCAGCAGTTCCTCTCCGGCCTCACGGCGATCCACGATGGTTCGATGAACTACTCGCGCACCAACCTCCTGATTGGCGCAGAGGGGCCGAAGACGTTCCCGCGCGCCGAGCATCCAGTGATCCGCACCCATCCGGTCACCGGGCGGCAGGCGATCTACGTCAATCCTGTGTTCACCCATTCGATCAAGGACATGCCGGAGGCGGAGAGCCGCGCGATCCTCGACTTCCTCTACGAGCATTGCGGCCGACCGCACTGGCAGGTGCGCTTCCGCTGGCAGCCGGACTCGGTGGCGTTCTGGGACAATCGGTGTGTGCAACATATCGCGATGTGGGACTACTTCCCGCAGGTCCGCTCTGGCTATCGCGTCACGGTGATGGGCGACAAGCCGTTCCATCGTGCGAATTGATCCTGTCGAGGTCGCGCGCCTGATCCTTGCAGGGCAGGCACCGCCCGAAGACTGGATCCCCCACATCACCGAGCTGCGGCTCGAGCGTAGCTACATCACTGACCTGCGCCCGGTTTCTCTCCTGACCGGGTTGCGCACCCTGTTGCTGACGCGATCGCGGATCAGCGACATCGCTCCGCTCGCCGCGCTGACCCGGCTTCAGCGTCTGCATCTGTCGTTCACCGCCGTCAGCGACCTGGCACCGCTCGCTGGCATGCTCGAACTGGAGGGCTGTTTCCTGACCGGTTCGCTGGTCGAGGACATTGCACCGCTGGCTGGGCTGACGAGCCTGGAGCGTCTCGATCTCGGCGACACCCGGATCACCGACGCGGCGCCGCTGATGGGCCTGGGCAACCTCCGCAGTCTCGATCTGTCCGGCACGCGGATCACCGATATCGCACCGCTCGCGGCTCTGACCGCGCTGCAGTTTCTCGATCTCACCGGCACACCCGTCACCGATCTCGCACCGCTGAGCAAGCTGACCAACCTCCGTTGGCTCATCATGCGCAACACGTCCGCGGACGTTTCACTGCAATCGCAATTGGCCGGCTGCCACGTCATCACGGCCGTCCAGGCGCCGCGACGCAGGGCACGTAGGTGAGTTGTCTCACTCCGTTGTGGGAATGCCTTCGGCTGCCGAGATCAGGTTGACGCTGTCCGGTCCGGCGACGAACCGCAGAAACAATACCTCTGCCGCAGCCATGACGCATAGCAGAGCGACAGCAATCATGACGCCGCTGCGTTCGCGATTGGCAGCGCGGCTGCGACGTTGCTCCAGCGTGTGCCATACTGTGTGCGTTCCGCTCATCACCCGTTCTCCCCCTTTGAGCCTCGCGCGACACGATCGGCGCTGGGCGGGAGAACCGCTATGAGCTAGTTCACATTGATGAAGCGTTTACCCGAGACCTGCGAGATCGCGCCACTCGGCCTCGGTGATCGTGCGCACGCCGAGCTCACCTGCATTGCGCGCCGTGGATCCGGCATCGGCGACCCGGTGCTCTACAATCGCGTCGGAGATGAGATTACACTCAACGATGTCGAACGGATCAAAACTCTCTCGGGGAGATGGTCGCGATGAGCGCAGCAGCAACGCACAAGCCGATCGTCCATTTCATCAGGCTTATGGCGGCTATCATTCCGCACCTCGTACGATGAGGAAAAGTTGCACCCACAAAAGAAACGTGAAATCGTCGAGGAGTGTGAAATCCTTCATACGTCTCCCTCGACGAATATGGTTGGGTGAGGTTGTCTCGATCGGGGGAAAGCCGCATTGGGCAACATTGCGTTGCTGTTCCTGTGCCTCACGGCCGGGATGGCTCTTCGTGCCTCCGGGCGCGTCCCAGACAATGCGCATCAGGCGATCAACGGATTTATCATCAACATCTCGCTGCCGGCGCTCACTCTGCAACAGATCCATGGCATTCAGATCAGCAGTGACTTGATTTACCCAATACTGATGCCGTGGCTGATGTTTGCTGGCGTCGGAACATCCATTTGGCTTGTCAGTCGACGGTTACAACTGTCAGCAGCAACAACAGGTGCATTGATCCTCACGGCCGGTCTCGCCAACACCTCGTTTGTCGGGGTGCCGATGATCGAGTTCATTTTATGGGCCTCACTACATGGCCATCGGACTGCTGATCGATCAGCTCGGCACCTATCTGGTACTCAGCACGCTGGGCATCGCTGTCGCCTGCCTCTGCTCTCGCGGCAGCGCATCGGTCAGCGAGGTGACACGACGGATCGCGACGTTCCCACCACTGATTGCGCTGGTGCTTGCGCTGGTCCTCACCCCGGTTGCCTATCCTCCGATCGTCAACGAAGTTTTGGCTCGCCTTGGCGGAACCCTCGCGCCGCTGGCACTGGTATCTGTCGGTCTGCAACTCAGGCTCGGCGTCTTGCGCGGCAGGAGTACCATGGTGGCTTGCGGCCTCGGCGTAAAGCTTTTGGTCGCGCCGTTGCTGTTGGCGGTGCTCTACCTGAAGTTGTTCGCGATGAGCGGGACGATTACACAGGTCACGTTGTTCGAGGCCGCGATGGGTCCGCAGATCGGCGGCGCCATCGTGGCAACCCAGTACGGTCTCGATCCACCCCTCGTCACCCTGATGGTCGGCATCGGCAGCGTCCTCGCGTTCCTGACGCTGCCGATTTGGTGGTACGCATTGCAGGCGTTGTGACTCAGCGCAGCGAGTTGACGATCTGGCGGAACGCCTCCTCAGGGAACGCCTTCAGCGATGTGGTGCGTACGTTGCCCAGCCTTCCCAGCATCAAGGTGAACCGCGCCGCCACCGCGTCGTCGGGCGCGTCGTAGATCATGATCAGGTCGTAGTCGCCCATCGTCATGTAGACCGAGCGAAACTGGCCGCCCATCTCCTCCAGTGTCTTCTTCGCCGTATCGACACGCTTCGGGCTCTCGCCGATCGACCGCATGCCTTGTTCGGTCCAGTTGGCGAGCATGACATAGGTCGGCATGGTCCGTCCCTCCTACTCAGTCCTTGGAACCCGGCCTAAGCTGACGACTGATCAGGGAGGGAAGCAAGTCATGATCGTCCCGGAAGGCGCGCGGAACATTGAATTTGTCGGCCACACCGACCAGGGAGGCCGCGGCGACGGCGTCCAGGTGATGGTCGCACGCGGCCACGCATACGTGGGTACACGGGTGAGGCGCGGCGTGATGGTCACCGACGTGCGCGACCCGCGCAATCCGAAGCCGGTGAACTTCGTGGCGATGCATCCGAACTCGGTGAGCATGCACCTCCAGGCAGCCGACGACATGCTGCTGTGCATCCAGGAGGCCGATCAGCGGGCGCTGCTGTCGCAGCAGGAGTACGATGGCGGGTCCGGCAAGGTGGACAGCAGCCGCTTCGGCAAGCGCGGCGAGGACTACGCTGCCGGCATGAACGTCTACGACATTGCCGATCCGGCCAATCCACGAAAGATCGGCTCGATGGAGGTGCCAGGTCTCGGCCTGCACCGCATCTGGTGGGTCGGCGGCCGCTATGCCTATGCCTCGGCGCTGCTCGACGGGTTCACCGACCACATCCTGATGGTCATCGACATGGCCGACCCGACGCGCCCGCAGGAGGTTGGCCGCTGGTGGATCCCCGGCATGAACGCCGCCGCCGGCGAGACGCCCACCTGGAAGAACCGCCACGCCCTGCATCACGCGGTGGTGGTGGACGAGTTCGCCTACGGTTCATGGCGCGACGGTGGGCTGACCATACTGGATGTGAAGGACAAGTCTGCGCCGAAACTGATCGCCCACCGCAACTGGTGCCCGCCGTATGGTGGCGGCACGCACAACGCCCTGCCGCTGCACGATCGGGGATTGCTGGTGGTGGCAGACGAGGCGGTGCTGAACTTCGATCAGGAAGGTCAGCACAAGCGCACCTGGGTGTTCGACATCCGCGAGAAGAGCAACCCAGTGTCCATCGCCACGCTGCCGACGCCATCGGATCAGGACTACGTCAAGATGGGCGGCCAGTTCGGTCCGCATAACCTGCACGAGAACCGGCCCGGATCGTTCCAGAGCAGCACCACGATCTTCGCCACGTGGCAGAGCGCGGGCGTGCGCGTATTCGACATTTCCGACGCATATCGGCCGCAGGAGGTCGGCTATTTCGTGCCACCGCAGCCGACAGAATGGGCGGAACCTATGCGCGGCCGCGCCAAGATACGGCATACCGCCGACGTGTTCGTCTCCCAGGACGGACTGATCTACGCCACGGACTACGACGCCGGCCTTTACATTCTTCAATGGAAAGGAAACTGAACCTGGACTAAGCACGGTTTGGAAACCTTCCCCTCCGGTCAGGGAGGGTGATGGGGTCCCTCGACCATTGCGGAGACACGCATGTTCGAAACCGTTGTCGTCGTCTGGGTCCTGGTTCTGATCCTTGTCGTTGTCACCCTGTTCGCCGGCGTGAAGACCGTGTCGCAAGGGCAGGTCTGGACGGTGGAGCGCTTCGGCGCCTACACGCGCATGTTGCAGCCCGGCCTCAACTTTGTCCTGCCCTATGTCGATCGAGTCGGGCGCAAGCTCAACGTGCAGGAGCAGGTGGTCGAGATCCCGGAGCAGAGCGTTATCACCCGCGACAACGCCACCGTGCTGGTTGACGGGATCATCTACTACCGGGTGATGGAGCCGGAGAAGGCCGCGTATCAGGTCACCAACCTGACGCTCGCGCTGACCACGCTGGCGATGACCAATATCCGTGCGGTGATCGGCGAGATGGAGCTCGACGCCACTCTGTCCTCGCGCGAGCGCATCAACACGGCGCTGCTGATCATCCTGGACGGTGCAACCGAGCCGTGGGGCGTCAAGGTGAGCCGCGTCGAGATCCGGAAGATCGAGCCGCCGGAGAACCTGATCCGCGCGATGAATCTGCAGATGACCGCGGAGCGCGAACGCCGTGCCGCAGTGGCCCGCGCCGAGGGTGAGCGGCAGGCAGCGATCCTGCGTGCCGAGGGCGAGAAGCAGGCCCTGATCCTTTCGGCCGAGGGCCGCCAGCAGGCGGCGCTGCGCGATGCGGAGGCGCGGGTGGCGCTGGCCGGCGCGGAAGCCCAGGCGACGCAGATGGTGTCCGACGCCGCGGCTCAGCATGGCCAGGCCGGGCTGCGCTACTTCATCGCGACCAGCTATGTCCGGGCATTCCAGGCGCTGGCATCGGCACCGAACACGCGTCTCGTCGTGGTCCCGATGGAGTCCTCCGCGCTTGCCGGTGGCATTACCCAGGCAATGCAGTTCCTGCGCGGCGATGACGGGTCGCCGGGCGGCACATCGCCCCAGGTGCCGCCGCCCTCCGAACCGCGGTCCCCGCCCCCGACCGTGCCAACGCCGATGCCGCCACTCGCGCCGGCACCCGTCGCTTCGCCTTGGGGGACCGGGTCGCCAGGATGAGGGACTGGATCATCTGGCTGGTGGCTGGTCTGGCGCTGCTGGGGATCGAGATCCACGCGCCCGGCGCGTTCATGATGTGGCTCGGCCTCGCCGCCTGTGGCACCGGCCTCGTCGCTCTGGCAACCGGCATTGGCTTCGAGCTTCAGGTTGTGACATGCGCCGTGCTGGCGGCAATTTCGCTCGCCGTCGGGCTGCGCCTGCGTCATCGCCCCGTCAGGCTCAACACCCAGCAGTCCGGGCTCGCCGGCCGCACCGCCACCGCGCTGACCTTCCAAGGCCGCGAGGGGCGCGTCCGTGTCGGCGACAGCGACTGGGCGGCGCGCGTGCCACCGGACGTCGCCGAACCAGCCTCCGGGTCGCGCCTGCGCGTGGAGGGCGTCGATGGTACAGTGCTGATCGTGCGACCGGAGGGATGAAGCGATGAACTGGGATGATGCCAAGCGACTCGTGCAGTCGGTGGAGGACGCCTTCGGCGCAGCCGACCTGGCAGCGATCGAACAGGGCTTCACCGAGGACGCCGTCGCCCGCTTCGCAGACTTCCCCGAGATGCGCGGCCGCGACGCGATCATGCGCTTTCTGCGTGCCCGCTTCGCCAGGACGCAGGGCTACCGGCTGACCAAAACGCTGCACTGTCTGATGGGCGACACGTTGGCGAACACCTGGGACGCGAGCTGGCAGGATGCCCAGACCGGCAAGCCGATGCTCGGCCGCGGCACGGAAATCTGGGTCGTACGCGACCGCCGCATCGCGTTATGGGATGCGACGTTCAACGTGTGGGAGAAGGGCGGACCGCCAGCGACGCCGGTTGTGTAGCAACCTGAGGCTGGCCTCTTCGACGTAACCAGCCTGCCCCGCGCTGATCGGCCCGGCGGACCCTTTTCCTCGCGGGGCTCGCAAGATTGTCGTGTCGATGACCAACGCCAAGACGGTCCTTCGTCATATATCAACGATTGTGGGGGAAACTGCACCTTACCGCTGGCCCGAAACCACGCGGAATCTCTCCTCGCTCCTACGTGTTGACGGAGCGGCTGACGCCAAAATGGCAGTTTCATCGGACACCGCCAAAAAAGGTCGCCAGCCATGCAAGTAATCACCGACAGCGGCATCGACACGCTTCGCCAGATGACTGCAGAGCAGTTGCTACAACTCGGCGGACGCCACGTGGTCTACCTGAAGGCGGGCATGCGTGGCGGCAAGCAGACCTTCATCCTCTACGGCGCCGATGGGGCAACCCTCATGGCATTCGACACCATTGAGGAAGCGGTGGAGAGGGTCGACGCGAACGGCCTCAGTTTCGCCGCTGTCCATTGAATCTTGAGCTAACGTCACGGCCCGCAAAAGGAGGCTGAGATGCCTTTCGACTTGATCGATCGTCGCAAGCATACATTCCCGACTCTCACATCCCGCTCCTGTGGATGCGGCTCTCGCTTCCAGGTCGCCGACGGCGAAGACGCTGCAAAGTGCCTGACCTGCCGCATCATCGACGATCTCAAGGCCGGTAGAGTTCAGACACCTGTCGCAATCCGCCGCGAGCCTGCTGCCTGACCTGTGGTTAGGGGTCCACGGCGGTGAGCGCTGTCAGCGCTTGCCCTGCTGGGCATTCACGAATGCACGCAGCACCGCGTTCATGCGGGTCTGATAACCGGGGCCGCCATCGCGGAACCAGTCGAGTATGTCCTGATCAATCCGCAGCGAGATCGCCTGCTTGGGCTGCGGCCAGGCGACCTTCAGGTTGGTCCACGCCGCCGGTTTCTTCGCTCCTGTCCTGCCTGCTTTCGCCTTCGCTTTCGAAGCTGGCTTGCTGCTCGCCCGGGCCATGTTTTCTCCCCGCCGTGGACCTTCGCGTCGTCCATACAAGCGTATCCGCCTGCCGGCAAGAATCCCTTTGCCCCTAAAGGGGGCGCCGCTTGCGTGTTCAGTCCCCGCCGAGCGCCGCCTCCGCGGCGCGCACCGCCTGAAGCGGGACCGACGCGCGGCCCACCACCTGGCCGCCGACGCAGGCGAGCCAGCCGGCCCCGTCCGGCGGTCCACCGGGTCGCAGCTCGATCACCTTCGCATCGTCGTCGAGCGCCACCGCGCGATAGGCGCGCCAGCCTGACCACACCGGGCCCAGAATGCGAACGACGCGGGCAATGGCCTCGCCCGCGTCGTTGTGTCCGATCCATTCGAGGGTCCGGTGGACACCGGTCCCCTCCTCCTGCCGGCCCCGCATCCAGTGGAGGCGGGGGGCGTGCACTAGGCTGCCCCCTTCATGCGAAAGCCGCCCTCATGCGCTCTTGGCCATGATCTCGTCCGCGATCGCCCGCGGCACCGGATCGTAGTGGTGGAACTGCATGGTGAAAGACGCTCGTCCCTTGGTCATGCTTCTTAGATCTGAAATATAACCGAACATCTCCTTGAGGGGAACATGCGCCCGGACGATCACCGTGGTCCCGGTGCTCTCCTGGTTCTGGATCATGCCGCGGCGCCGGTTCAGGTCGCCCACCACATCGCCGACGTGATCGGCCGGCGTCGTGACCTCGATGTCCATCACCGGCTCGAGGATGATTGGCGTGGACTTCTTCATGCCGTCGCGGAAGCAAGACTTCGCGGCGATCTCGAACGCCAGCGCGGACGAGTCGACATCGTGGTACTTGCCGTCCAGCAGCGTGTACTTGAAGTCGACAGTCGGGAAGCCGGCCAGCACACCGGTCTCGGCCTGCTGCCTGATCCCCTTCTCCACCGCCGGGATATATTCCTTCGGCACCGAACCGCCGACAACCTTGTTCTCGAACACCACGCCCTCATTGCGGGCGAGCGGTTCGAACATGATCTTCACCTCGGCGTACTGGCCGGACCCACCGGTCTGCTTCTTGTGCGTGTAGGTCTCGGTGTGCGGCCGGCTGATCGTCTCGCGATACGCGACCTGCGGCGCGCCGATGTTCGCCTCGACGCTGTACTCGCGACGCAACCGGTCGATGATGATCTCCAGGTGCAGTTCGCCCATGCCCGACAGGATCGTCTGCCCGGTCTCCTGATCGGTGCGCAGCCGCAGCGACGGGTCCTCGGCTGCCAGCTTCTGCAGGCCAAGCGACATCTTCTCGACCGCCTCCTTGGTACGCGGCTCGACCGAGATGTCGATCACCGGCACCGGGAACGCCATCCGCTCCAGGATCACCTGGTCCTGCTGCGAGGCCAGCGTATCGCCTGTGCCGGTGTCCTTCAGTCCGACGAACGCGGCGATGTCGCCTGCGTGCACCTCCTTGATCTCGGCCCGCTTGTCGGCGTGCATCTGGAACATCCGCCCGATGCGCTCACGATGATCCTTGGTGGTGTTCATCACCGTGTCGCCGGATTTCAGCGTGCCGGCATAAACCCGCACGAAGGTCAGCGTGCCGTATTTGTCGTTGATGATCTTGAACGCCAGCCCGGCGAACGGCGCGCTCGGATCAGCCTTGATGCGCCGGCGTTCCGCATGCTCGTCGTCGCCTTCCTCCGTCGCGACCGCGATGCCGGGTACGTCGATCGGGCTCGGCAGGTAGTCGATCACCGCATCCAGCAGCGGCTGCACGCCCTTGTTCTTGAACGCGGTGCCGCACAGCACCGGACGGAACGCGCCGGAGATCGTACCTGCCTTGATGCAACGCTTCAGTGTCTCGACGGCGACGTCGCCCTTGTCGAAATACTCCTCCATGGCCGCGTCATCGACCGACAGCGCGGTGTCCAGCAGGAGCTGGCGGTACTCCTTGGCCTGCTCGGCGAGATCGGCCGGGATCGGTTCGATGTGGAACTTCGCGCCGAGTTCGGTCCCCTCCCAGATCACGGCGTGCATTTCCACGAGATCGACGACGCCAAGGAATTTGTCCTCGATGCCGATCGGCAGCTGCAGCGGCAGCGCCACGATGTCCAGTTTCTCCTTCAAGGTCGCGAATGCGCGGAAGAAGTCGGCGCCGGTGCGGTCCAGCTTGTTGATGAAGATAATGCGGGGAACGTTGTAGCGGTCGGCGAGGCGCCAGTTGGTCTCGGACTGCGGCTGTACGCCGGCGACACCCTCGATGATGAAGATCGCCCCGTCCAGCACACGAAGGCTGCGGTTCACCTCGATGTTGAAGTCGATGTGGCCAGGCGTGTCGATGATGTTGATCCGGTGGTCCTGCCACTCGCAGGTCACCGCGGCAGAGGTGATGGTGATCCCCCGCTCACGCTCCTGCTCCATGTAATCGGTCGTGGTGTTGCCGTCGTGCACCTCGCCGATGCGGTGTGACATTCCAGTGTAATAGAGGATCCGCTCGGTCGTGGTTGTCTTGCCCGCGTCGATATGCGCGGTGATGCCAATATTGCGGATCTTGTCTAGCGGCGTGCCCGGCACGGTCAACCTCCATACCACGACGGGCGCCCCGGAACCCCTGTTCCGCGCGCCCGCAAGTCACCCCACAAATGCTGCACTGCGGGGGTGTTTGCAAGGACTATCGGCACGTAGCGGTGCAACTCACGCATGCATTGAGCCGTCGCGGCGGCGGGCTCACCCTTTGTCACCTTCCGACACAGCGTTTGCGGCTAGATTTGCCGCCATGGACCTACGCACCGCACAGGCTCTGATCCGGTTCGGGCTTGGACGCAGGGGCAGTGAGCCGGTGCCCGCCGATCCCGCCGAGTGGCTGCTGGAGCAACTCCGGCAACCCGATCCGGCGCATTTCGACCCGCAACCAAGCACGGCCACAGCGGCGGCGGCCTTCCTCGCGGATCGGGCCAACAAGCCGAAACCAGAGGAATTGCAAGTCAGGGCACTGTTCCGCTCGGAGGTGAAGGCGGAGCTCGACAATGCGCTGACCACGCTGGCGCCGTTCCGCGAGCGGCTGGTCTGGTTCTGGACCAATCACTTCACCGTCTCGGTACGTGGCGGCATCGCGGCAGGGGCATGCGCGTATATCGAGGAAGCGATCCGCCCGCATGTGACCGGCCGGTTTGAGGACATGCTTCTGGCGGTCATGCATCACCCCACGATGCTGTTCTACCTGAACAATGTCGGTTCAGTGGGGCCGGACAGTATCGCCGGACGGGACGGCAAGCGCGGGCTGAACGAGAACCTGGCCCGCGAGTGCCTGGAACTGCACACGGTCACCCCTGCGGCGGGCTACACCCAGGCTGATGTCACCAACTTCGCCAAGATCCTTACCGGCTGGTCGGTCGCCATCCGTGGTGACCCGCCGGGGTTCCAGTTCCACCCTCGAGCACATGAGCCGGGTGAGCAGATCCTGATGGGCCACACTTTCCCCGCCGGAGAGGAGGGCGGATTGGCGGCGCTGCACTTCCTCGCCAACCACCCTTCCACCCACCGGCTCCTGGCCACCAAACTGGTGCGTTACTTTGTCGCCGACGACCCGCCGGACATGGCGGTTCGGCGGATCGAGGGGGTGCTGCGGGACAGCGGCGGCAATCTGGGCGCCGCCGCCGAGGCTTTGGTGACGCTCGATGTTGCCTGGGAACCCGCCAGCAAGCTGCGCACCCCCCAGGATTTTGTCATCGCCGCGCTGCGCGCACTGGATTTGTCCGATGAGGAGCTGGCGACCGTGCCGCTCCAGGCCATCCTGGCCGGGCAGGGTCAGCCATTCCAAGCTGCGCCGCAGCCGAATGGCTGGCCCGACCGAGCCGGCGACTGGGCGGCGCCCGAAGCCATGATGCGACGCATCGATTGGGCCTACGCCGTGTCTGGACGCGCCGGCACGCGCGATGTGGCGGAACTCGCCGCAGCCAATCTTGGCCCGCTCCTGCGCGATGACACTCTTCAGGCGGTGCGCCGCGCCGGCTCCCGCCGCGATGCCATGACCCTCCTGTTCTCCGCTCCAGAATTCCAGAGGCGATGATGTTGCAGCTTACCCGCCGTGGCGTCCTGCTTGGCCTGACCTCGGCATTCGCTCTTGGACGTGCATCGCTTGCGCTGGCAGCGGCGGCGACCGAGCAGCGCTTTGTCGTTGTGATCCTGCGCGGCGCGCTGGACGGCATGTCGGCGGTGGTGCCGCACGGCGATCCAGCTCTCGCTGAGCTGCGCGGCGAATTGGTTCCCGACGGACTGCTGGATCTAGGCGGCTTCTACGGCCTGCATCCGTCGCTGACCAACCTTCATGCCATGTATCAGACGGGCGAGCTTCTGCCTGTCCATGCGGTCGCCGGACCTACACTGGTGCGCAGCCATTTTGAAGCGCAGGACTGCCTGGAAAGTGGCGCCGACCATCGCATGACGAGTGGTTGGCTCAATCGGGCGGTGGCCGCGATGCCGGGCGCCGCGACGGGGCGCCCCGAGGGCGACGCATTGGCAATCGGCGTCTCGGTGCCTCTGCTACTGCACGGCACGGCCACGGTGGGCAACTGGGCGCCGCACGGCGTTATCACCCCCTC
Organism: uncultured Alphaproteobacteria bacterium; assembly: GCA_963812505.1. Taxonomy (GTDB): domain Bacteria; phylum Pseudomonadota; class Alphaproteobacteria; order Acetobacterales; family Acetobacteraceae; genus JAMXLO01. The sequence continues at coordinate 69,115 of CAWEVM010000001.1, read as the reverse complement.
ACCCGACCTCTACACGCAGATTGCCGTGCTGAACCAAGCCGACCAAATCACCGGCCCGGCGATTGCCGAGGGTCTGAGGGAGCGCGGCTTCGCCGGTGCGGTCCTGGCCGACGGTAGCGAGCAGCCGGCCGGCAACCGCTACGCGTTTCCGACGCTGTTGCGTGCGGCCGGTGAGATGCTGCGCGCCACAGATGGCCCGCGTATCGCGGCGGCGGAGATCGGCGGCTGGGATACGCATGTGGCACAGGTTCCGCGGCTGACCCGCGTGCTGAAGGATCTCGACGCAGGGCTGGCGGCACTGAAGGATGGGCTTGGGCCGGCCTGGCAACAGACCGCCGTGCTGGTCATGACAGAGTTCGGCCGAACCGCACGGATCAACGGGACCAAGGGAACCGACCACGGCACCGCCACCGTCGCCTTCGTACTCGGCGGCGCGGTGGCAGGGGGACGCATTGCGGCGGATTGGCCGGGCCTCGGCGCCGGCAAACTGCTCGAGGACCGTGACCTGCAGCCGACCCAGGATCTGCGTGCCGTCGCCAAGGGCCTGTTGGCGCAGCATCTTGGGCTTGGCGCCGAGGCACTCGCCACCGTGTTTCCGGACAGCGCGACGGTGCAGCCAATGGCCGGTCTGATCCGCACCTGAGCGATTGACGCCCGCGCCGCGCGCACGTCATCTGCCACCGATGGCAGGGGCGGATGCATGAACAAGGCAGTGGCGGCGGTCGACGAGAGGCGACAATGGGAACGGCTTATGGCGATGGCGAAGATCGGCGCCATCGCGGGCGACGGCGTCAATCGCGCCTGCCTGACCGAACTGGACCGTCAGGCGCGCCGCCTGCTGATTGCCTGGGCCGGCGAGATCGGCGCCGACGTGTCGGTCGATGCCGCCGCCAACTTATGGCTGCGCCGCCAAGGCGCTGACCCGCAAGCCGCCCCAGTGGTCACTGGCAGCCACATGGATACGCAGCCGAACGGCGGTCGCTTCGACGGCATTTACGGCGTCATCGCCGGCCTCGAGGCGCTGACCGCACTGCACCGCTCCGGCACCGTGCTTCGGCGCCCGGTCGAGGTGGTGGCCTGGACCAACGAGGAAGGCGGCCGTTTCGCCCCCGGCTGCATGGGCAGCATGTCCTGGAGTGGCTTTCGGCGCATCGAGGATTTCGCCGACGTCGTCGATCCCGACGGCGTGCGCTTCGCCGATGCACTCGCCTCGCATCTCGCCAGCGAGACGGACCTGCCGGATCGCCCTCTCGGTGAGAGGCCGCACGCCTATGTCGAGGCGCACATCGAGCAGGGACCGCGGCTGGAAACCGAGGGGCTGGATATCGGCGTCGTCACCGGCATCCAGGGCAGCCGTTGGTTCACCGTGACGCTTACCGGCGAGACCGCGCACGCGGGCACTACGCCACTGGCGATGCGGCGCGACGCGGTACAGGACATGGTACGCGCAATCGCCGCGCTGAACACGCTGATGCACGATCCGCAGGACGTGCTGCGCTTCACTGTCGGCCGCATCGCCGTGGAGCCGAACACGTCGAACTCGGTGGCGAACCGCGCCAGCTTCACCATCGACTTCCGCCATCCTGACAAGGACGTGCTCCTGGCGCGCGGCGATGCGATTGCCGGTGTCGTGCAGGCGGCGGTACGCGGTGCGGGCGTGACGGTGCAGGAGAACTTCCACGCGCTGCCCGTGGAGTTCTCGCCGCTCGTCGTCGATGCAGTGGAGCGCGCGGCGGCCGAGCAAAGCTGCGGACACATGCGCCTCCCATCTGGCGCGTTTCACGACGCTCAGTTCGTCGTGCCGGTATGTCCGACCGGGATGATTTTCGTCCCGTGCCACAAGGGTATCAGTCACAACCCCGCCGAATACTCCGAGCCGTCACAACTGGCGGCGGGAACGCGCGTGCTGACGCAGACGCTAGCCGAACTTGCCAGCTACTGACCGGCTCACGCCCGCGACGTCGGTTGCTTGGCGCGTTTTCCCTCATCTGATGCGCGCCATAGATACCAGGCCGCGATCGAACGGTGCGGCGACCAGGCTTGCCCGATCTCGGCCAGCGCCTTGGGCTTCGGTGCCTCGTCCAGCCCGTACAGCACCCGATAGCCATCGCGCACGCCAAAGTCGTCGACCGGCAGCACGTCCGGCCGACCGAGTGTGAAGATCAGCAACATCTCCACGGTCCACCGGCCGACGCCGCGAATCGAGGTCAGTCGCTCGATCAGTGCCTCATCCGAAAGCCGCGCCGAGCCGCGGCGCGTCGGTACTGTGCCGTCCAAGGCCGCCGCGCAGATTGCGCGCATCGCCGCGATCTTCGCCCCGGAGAAGCCGCATGCACGCAACTCCGCCTCAGAACTCGCCAATACCAGTTCCGGCGCGGGGAAGCTGTCGGCTGGATACAGCGCCTCGAACCGCGCCAGGATCGCGAGTGCCGCGCGTCCGTGCAGTTGCTGGTGCGCGATCGCACGCATCAGCGCCTCGTACGGGCTGCGCCCCCGTTGGATGCCGATGCGCGGCGGTCCGACGCGCCGGATGAGCGCGGCGAACGCCTTGTCGCGCCGCAGGTGGCGCAACGCGTCTTCAATCATGGCGCACGCTCATCGTCATTGCACACCGAACTCGTGACTTGCCTCGGCCCCCCTACCCGGCAGTAGGATAGCGTTTAGCATGCAACAAGAACGCCCCTGGATTGTCGAGCAGGACGACGAGGCCGCCGATCGCCAGACGGCGAGCCTTGCCGGTGTCGCCATCACCCTGCTGCTTCTCGTGGTCGGCCTTTGGCTGGTGCACCAACTGGAAGCCAAGGTGGCGATCGAGGACTGCCTGCTGGCCGGTCGCATGCAGTGCGATTGGCTGGTGCAGGGTCACCTTTAGCAGCCGCCCGATCGAGACCGCCTCAGCCCGATTGACGCTGCCTGCATCTCTGTTCAGCGTGCGGTCCTTGCGGTGCGAGGACGGTGATGCGGATCTCGGAGATGGACTGGCGCATGGTAGAGGATTGGGTCCGCCATGATGACAGGTGCGCGCTGCCACTGGGCAGTACCTGAGCAGCACGCCGGCCTGTCGCTGGCTACCGATGCGATCCTCGCCGAACGCGTCGCGGCCGAGGCGGCCGAACCACTCGGCGTGCCGGTGTTCCCTGCCCTGCCCTACGGCCTGACACCGTATTTCACCGCCTTCCCCGGCACGGTAACGCTGCGCGTCGCCACCTACGCGGCGGTGCTGCGCGATGTCCTGGACAGCCTCAAGCATGCTGGCTTTCGTCGCGTGCTGATCGTCAACGGCCATGGCGGCAATGCGCCGGCCGGATCAGTCGCGCAGGAATGGATGATGGACAATCCGGACGCACATGTCCGCTTCCACGACTGGTGGCGTGCGCCGCTTACCGCCGCAGCGGTGCGCGCGATCGATCCGGTGGCGAGCCATGCGAGCTGGATGGAGAATTTCCCCTGGACGCGCCTCGCGAACCGTGCGCCGCAGGAGGGCATCAAGCGCATGGTCGATACTGAGCGCCTGCGTATCCTGCCGCCCTTCGAGGTGCGGACGCTGATCGACGACGGCAACTTCGGCGGCCGCTACCAGCGCGATGATTCCGAGATGCTCGAGATCTGGGACGTTGCCGTGCAGGAGACGCGCGCGTTGCTGGAAAGCTGGTGATGGTCGAACGGATTCTGATCTGGGGTGCCGGCGCGATCGGCGGCTCCGTTGGCGCGTGGCTGAAGCGCGCCGGACATGACATCACCTTCGTCGATGTGGTGCCTAAGCACGTCGCGGCAATTCGTGACAGGGGACTGCGCATCATCGGCCCGGTCGAGGAATTCATCGTGCATACGCCGGCCTGCACACCGGAGGAACTCACCGGCACCTGGCAGCGCGTATTCCTCGCGGTGAAGGCACAGCACACCGAGGCGGCAACGCGTTCTCTCACGCCGCATCTCGCTCAGGACGGCCACGTGCTGTCGCTGCAGAACGGGCTGAACGAACGGATCATCCAGCGGATTGTGGGTCGCGATCGTACGATTGGGGCGTTCATCAATTTCGGCGCCGACTGGATGGCGCCTGGCGAAATCATGTTCGGCAACCGGGGCGCCGTGGTGCTCGGCGAGCTTGACGGTGCGATGACGCCGCGGCTCGAAGCGCTGCTCGGAGTGATGCGCGACTTTGAGCCGGATGCCATCACCACACCGGACATCTGGTCATACCTGTGGGGGAAGCTTGGCTACGGCGCTATGCTGTTCGCCCAGGCGCTCGGCCAGCAGGGCATCGCCGATTGTCTGGCACGTCCGGAGTTGCTCGGGCTGTGGCGTCGGCTCGGTGAGGAGGCGATCGTGGTGGCGCTCGCCGAGGGTGTCGAACCGCGCGGCTTCAACGGCTACGACGTCGAGGCCTTCAAGCCTGGTGCCGATGAGGGCGCGTTGCGACGGAGTGTCGCCGCCATGGTCGCGTTCAACAGGACCAGCGCAAAGACGCATTCAGGCGTGTGGCGCGATCTTGCCATCCGCAAGCGGCGCACCGAGGTGAACGTGCAGATCGCGCCCATTGCCGAGATTGGCGCGCGCCACGGTATCGACTGCCGCGCCACAAGCAGGCTGGTCGCGATGATCCACGAGGTGGAGGAGGGTCGCCGCACGATGACCGACGACAATCTGCTGGAACTGGCAGGTGTGAACTGATGCCTGCCGTGGCAACGCGAATTCCTCCCCCCTCCCCTTGCGGGAGGGGAAGTTTGATGTGCGGGGCATTTGCATGATCAGCGTTGAGGAAGCCCGCGAACGCATCCTGGCCGACCTTCGTCCCACCCCGGCAGAGATCGTAGCACTCGCGAACGCCTGGGGCCGGGTGACCGCCGCGGCGGTGATCGCGCGCCTGACCCAGCCGCCGCTCGATGTCTCGGCAATGGACGGCTACGCCCTGCGCGCCGCTGACGGGACGCTAGGCGCCGAGTTGCAGGTGATCGGCAGCGCCCCGGCTGGCCACCCGTTCGAGGGCACGGTCGGCCCCGGCCGGATCGTCCGTTTGTTCACCGGCAGCGTCGTGCCGGATGGCGCCGATGCCATCCTGTTGCAGGAGGACGCGACCGCCACCGGCACCTCGGTGCGGGTGAACGAAGCAGTGACCGCCGGCCGTCACATCCGGCGCGCCGGCCAGGATTTTGCCACCGGCGACGCTGTGGTTTCCGCCGGCCGCCGCCTCACGGCCCGTGACGTTGGGCTGGCCGCCGCCGCCAACCATCCCTGGCTCACCGTGCATCGCCGCCCGCGGGTCGCCATTCTCGCCACCGGTGACGAGATCGCCATGCCGGGCGAGCCGATCCCTCCAGGCGGTATCGTCAGTTCCAATTCGCATGCGCTTGCGGCACTGGTCCGCGCCGGCGGCGGGGAGCCTGTCGTGCTGCCGGTCGCCGCCGACACGCGCGAGGCAGTGGCGGCGGTGGCCGATGCGGTGCACGGCATCGACTTGCTGGTGACCACCGGTGGTGCCTCCGTGGGCGACCATGACCTGGTGATCGAAAGCCTGAAGTCGCGCGGGCTGGAACTGAACTTCTGGCAGATCGCCATGCGCCCTGGAAAGCCGCTGCTGTTCGGGCGGCTTGGTGCTGTGCCGGTGCTCGGACTGCCCGGCAATCCGGTCTCCGCCATGGTCTGCTCGATCCTGTTCCTGTTGCCTGCGCTGAGCCGGTTGTGTGGCCTGCCGGCTGCGCCGCCGCCTACTGTGCAGGCGGTCGCCGGCGCCGCCCTGCGCGCCAATGACCATCGCGCCGATCATCTCCGTGCCACCGTCACGCTCGATTCGCACGGCCGCATCGTGGCAACGCCATTTCCTGTGCAGGATTCGGCGATGCTGCGACGGCTTGCCCTGGCGGACGCGCTGATTTTGCGCGCCCCGAATGCACCAGCGTTGCCGGAAGGCAGCGAGGTGACGGTGATTCGCCTCGATTCACTCGGCCTTTAACGCAGATTTCTCCCCTCACGCTTCAGGAAATCTTGACGCCGAGGCGCGAACCTATCTAGAACGCTACGTAGTTGCCGATTTGTTCCGTTCGTGAGCATCCGGCGCTGCCCGAGGGGAAAGACCGCCTGCCATGCTGACAAAAAAGCAGTACGAGCTCCTGCAGTACATCGACCGGCATCTCAAGCAGACCGGCTTCTCGCCGAGCTTCGAGGAGATGAAGGACGCTCTCAGCCTGAAGTCGAAATCCGGCATTCACCGGCTGATCTCGGCCTTGGAAGAGAGGGGCTTCCTCGGCCGCCGCCATCACCGCGCGCGGGCGCTCGAGGTGTTGAAACTGCCGGAGAACATGGCCGGCCGAGAGGCGCCGGCCGAGGAAACCGGTCAGACCTTCTCGCCCACCGTGATCCGTGGCGATTTCACACCGAAGATCCCCGGTGTTCGCGCGGCCAACGACGCAACGGCGATCCAATTGCCGCTCTATGGCCGCATCGCCGCCGGCCTGCCTATCGAGGCGTTGCGCGACCCAGCGAGCTACGTGGACATGCCGGTGCATCTGCTGGGCAATGGTGAACACTACGCGCTTGAAGTTGCCGGTGATTCGATGGTCGAGGCCGGCATCCTTGACGGCGACACGGTGATCATCCGCAAGAGCGAAGTGGCGGAGACCGGCCAGATTGTCGTGGCCCTGGTGGACGACGCGGAAGTGACGTTGAAAAGGCTGCGCCGGCGCGGCAATTCGATCGCGCTCGAACCCTGCAACGTGCGGCACGAGACCCGCATCTTCCCGGCAGATCGGGTGAAGGTACAGGGCAGGCTCGTGGCGCTGCTTCGCCAGTATTGATCGCGGATCAATCTACGAGCCGAAACCTTAAGGGAACTTCGGCGGTTGCGGCGACCGGCGCACCGGCGCGTGTGGCGGGCACGAAGCGCCACTGCTCCACCGCATTCACAGCGGCGGTATCCAGAACGGAGTAACCACTGCTCTCGGCCACCGAGACGTTAACCGGCAGCCCGGCTGGCGAGACGGCGACCCGCAGCAACACTCGTCCCTGCTCGCCGCGACGGCGGGCGATCTCCGGATAGGCTGGCGGCCGATCCGTCTCCATCCCCGCCACGGGTCGGGCCGGAGTAAGGGCCGTCGCCGCGGCTGTGATCTCATTGGCCGCAGGGGGTTGTGCGGACGGCGTTGCCCTCGCGGGCAGTTGCGACGGATGCACAACCGGATGCGACGCAGCGGCGCGTGGCGGCATGATGGGCGCCGGCAGCTTTGGCGACTCGACGTCCTGCTGCAGGTCCGGCTCGGGTGTTGCCTTCGGCTGAGCGTGAGACGGAGGTGGCGGTTCCACGTCTGCCTTTGGCGTTGGCGGCTGCGGAGTGGGTGGCGTTGAAGCCGCGGGCGCTGGCTCGATCTGCGCTGACGGTGGCGCAAACATCAACGCGACGGTGGGCTCTGACGGGGCCACCGGGGCCGACCCTCGATCCGGCAGGCTTGCGATGAGCGACAGCGCAAGGCCATGCACCAACAGAGACATCGCAACGGCACGCCGGCGATGCTGGATCGTCCGGATACGCACCAATGGCGCGAACTGCCGATAGCTCACCCGCGGTGTCATGTCGTAGTGCAGGCTGGAGGCAGGCGAGACGGTCACGCGCCGCGGCACCTTGTCATCGGTGCTGCTGGTGAACCGGGCACGCGTCGGACGCGCCGTTCGCTACACATGAGGCCGCAGCTGCATGACCACGACATCGTTTCCTCCGTGGCCCTCAGACATTGTCCGGGCGGACATATCCTTAACACTTATCGTCCGAAGTCCAGGCGTCGCTGTCAGCTGCCGGGTTGTGCCACCGGCAGTGTCGGTGCAACGCGGGCACGCGGCGAAGGCGGCGGGGGCACCCACGGCCTGTTACCCCGATAGGCACGGTCTGTGAGTATCGTCGCGTGCGGGCCGTCCAACCAGATGGCGGTCGCACCGTAGCGCCATACCGTGAAGCGATCGACCAACGCCGGCCATGGCCGTGCGCACAGACCGCGCGCCGGCTCCGCAGATACGATCACCGACGCCTCGGCACAGCCTTCCGGGTGCGGCGCGCCTCGCACAAGCAGAGCGGCTTTTGCATTCGGCACTGGCCGCAGCAGGCACGCCTCGTCGCGACATGCGATGGCACCGTCCACCTGCGCGCCATCAGCGGGTATCGGCACTGAGGCACCTGTCGCCCAGTATTGCAGCCAGGCGTCGCGTGTGAACCTCGACGCACCGGTTTCGTGCTGGAGGTAGACCGCGTTCTGCACACGCACGCCGATCAGACGGGCGTCCTCCGACACCATGAGATCGGCCGGTCGTACCAACAGCAGCGACGCCAGGCCGAGCATGATCACCGGCACGCCGACCAGTCGCAGTCTGCTGCGCCACAGGCCGAGCCAGGCGATACCGATACCGGTCACCGCCAAACCCCACGGCGGCATGTGCGGCACGTTGATCGTCGCGGATGGCCAGGCCGCGGTGGTCCGCGCCACGTAAAGTATCGCGTCAGCGCCCCAGCCCATCGGCACGAAGGCCAGCCAATCGAGACCGAATGGCAACAGCAGCAGGGCGATCAACCCGGCCGGCATCACCCAGAGTGCCGTCAACGGCACCGCAATCATGTTTGCCACGACGAAATAGATCTGGATGCGGCCAAAATGGTATGCCGCGAAGGGCGCGGACGCTGTGCCGGCGAGCGCGCTGGTCAGCGCAAGTGCTGCGAGATGCGATGCGAATCGCCGCCGCCGGGCGCCGCTGCCGTGCAATGCGCGGAGTGCGGGTCGCAGCACCTCGTAGCCGGAGATCAGCGCCAGCACAGCGGAAAAGCTCATCTGGAGCGAGACACCAGGCACCTGCTCCGGCTCTAGCAACATCAGGACCATGGCAGCCAAAGCGAGGCCGCGCAGCGAAATCGCCCGACGCCCGGCGAGCACTGCAACGGTGTAGAGACATGCCATGGCGAAACTGCGCACGATCGGCAAATGCATGCCGGTCAGCACCATGTAGCCGCCGCCGACAGCCAAAGCCGCCAGAGCCGCCAGCTTCTTGGTCGGCCAGTGCAGACTGGCATACTCGGACGCCGAGAACGCAAGGCGGGCGAAGGCCAGCGTCCACCCCATCACGATGCCGATATGCAGCCCGGCGACCGCCAGCAGATGCGCGAGGCCCGAGGCGCGAAAGGCCTCATGGTCGGGCGGCGGGATTCCGGTGGTGATCCCGGTGAGCAGAGTGATCGACACTGCGCCGGCAGCACCGGGCACCACGGCCGAGATGTGCTGGGCGATCGTCTCTCGCAGGCGCTGTACCAGGCGGAGCGGACCTCTTGGCGGCGTTTCGGCGATGCGCTCCAGCGGACCCAACGCGTAGCCGGATCCCCCTTGTCCGCTGAACCAGGCATCGCGCTGGAGGTCCCAGGCGCCAGGGTATGCGGGCGGCATCGGAGGACGGACCAGTACGCGCAAGCGGACCGTGTCGCCGGTGGCGATCGCCTGCGAGTCGCCCTTCTTCAATCTTATCCGAACCCAGCGCTGTAGTTCATCGCCGCCGTCCAGTCGCACCGCTTCCAGTCCAATGCGTCTTCCCTCGGGGAACAGCTCCACGGAACGGACTATCCCGGTCAGGATGGTCGCATGCCGCGGCAGCACTGGCTGGGGCAACGCGCGGGCGGTGGCGAACTGCGCCGCGGTGAAGCCGATGGAAGCTGCCGCAAGGATTATTGCGACGGCACGCAATACATCGTGGCGTCTCAGCAGCAGCACGCAGCAGGTGGCCGGGATCGCGACTGCGATTCCCAGCCAGAGCGGCGGCTCCATGCGCAACGCGAAATAGCAAAGCACACCGGTGCCCATGAACACCGGTAACCAAGGCGCGAAACGTCCCCGTTCAGCCGCCTGCCAGCCGTTCAGCCATGCCACGACCGTTTGCCGCACATGCGCGATGTTAGCGCTGCCGCCTCTACAGCCGGTGAATGCGCGTGCTAAATCAGTGCCATGACTGTTCGCGCCCGCTTCGCACCCAGCCCGACCGGCCTACTGCACATCGGCAGCGCCCGGACGGCCCTGTTCAACTACCTGTTTGCTCGCCACCATGGCGGCGAATTCCTGCTCCGCATCGAGGACACCGACCGCGAGCGCAGCACGGACGCGGCGACGCGGATCATCATCGAAGGGCTGGAATGGCTCGGCATCACACCTGACCAGCCACCGGTGTTCCAATCGACCCGTTTGGCGCGGCACGCCGAGATTGCGCGACAGATGCTGGCCGCCGGCCATGCCTATCGCTGCTATTGCACCGCTGAGGAATTGCGGCAGATGCGCGAGCAGGCCATCGCCGAGGGCCGTTCACCGCGTTACGACGGGCGCTGGCGCGATCGCGATCCGGCCGAGGCGCCGCCTGGTGTGGCGCCCGCGATCCGCCTGAAGGCACCGCGCGACGGCGAGACGGTGGTCGAGGATCTCGTGCAAGGCCCGGTGCGTGTCGCCAATGCCGAACTGGACGACATGATCATCCTGCGCAGCGATGGCACGCCAACCTACAACCACTCGGTGGTGGTGGACGACCATGACATCGGCATCACCCATGTTATTCGCGGCGATGACCACCTGACCAACACGTTCCGCCAGGTGCAGATCTATCAGGCGATGGGCTGGGACCTGCCGCACTTCGCGCATATTCCGCTGATCCACGGCGCCGATGGCGCGAAGCTGTCGAAGCGGCACGGTGCCGTATCGGTGCTGGAGTTCCGCGAGCAGGGCTACCTGCCGGAAGCGCTGTGCAACTACCTGCTGCGCCTCGGCTGGGGCCATGGCGATGCGGAGGTGCTCGATCGCGACGAGACGATCCGGCTGTTCGATCTCGACGGAGTTGGTCGCGCGCCCAGCCGGATGGACTATGCGAAGCTCACCAACCTGAACGGGCACTATATTCGCCACGCCGACGACGACCGACTGACGCGCGAAGTCCTCGAACGCCTGGCGCATCGCACCGACCTGGCGCTCGGTTCTCGTGCGGCTGACCGTATCCGCGCGCTGATGCCGGCGCTGAAGGAGCGCGCCAAGACGCTGGTGGAACTGGCGGATGCTGCTGCTTTCCTGGCGCGCCCGCTGCCGCTGCCGATGGAGCCGAAGGCAGCCTCGCTGCTGACGCCGGAGGTGCGGTTGATGCTCCGCGACGTCGCCGGCGCACTGGCCACCACAGAATTCACCCCATTGGCAATCGACGGCGCGCTGCGCGCCTTTGCCGAGGCGAGCGGGCGCAAGTTGGGACAGGTGGCACAGCCGCTCCGCGCGGCGCTGACCGGCAGCACGGCAAGTCCCGGCATCGATGCGACCCTGGCGGCGCTGGGTAAGGAAGAGGCGTTGGCGAGGCTCGCAGCGGTCGCCTGACGGCCGGCCAAATTAAATTCGGCGAATTTGATCTGGATCAATGTCGCGGGCGGCCTGATGCCGCATTCTTAGTGGCGTGAGGTTGGCGGGTTCTACCCGCATTTGCCTCTCTCTTGGACTCCTCCCCATAACCTTTGGCGGCGCTCCGGCGCCGCCTTTTTCTTTTAATACGGTATTTTACCAACTGTTTTTGCCAGATGACTTCATCAATTGTGAACCACCGGCGGCGATAGTCGCTTGGCAGGCAGCAGACGGTCCCCGGCGATGCGCGCAAAAGACAGACACTCCAGCGGTGCAGGCACCGTCCTCCTCGGAATCGTCGCGATTGCTCTGGCGGGCATGGCCGGTACCATCGGCCTGATCAACCAGATCGATGATTTCGGCCCTAAGGTGGGCGATATCGTCTCCTTCGATCCGCTCGACCCAATGTCGCGCGATATGCATGCGCGCCTGCCCGCGATGCCGGTCAATGAGAAGCCGGGCGCCGCCTGCGTCCTGGACGTGCGGACCATGCACGCCAACGGCGGCAGCGTGATCGTCGAGTCGCGAGACCCGCGGCCCAGCTTCGGCTACCGGGTACATTGGGCTGGAACGCACAGCAGCACTGATGGCGCCGATTGCGGCGCATCTGCCGACCTGTTGGTCAATCTTGACGATATCGAGCTCATGGCGACGGCAGCCGGGGGCTATGGCGCTACGGCAAGCAAGCATGTCGCCCTCCTCCTGGGCTCCGCCAACACCGCCGCACAGTGACCATTGCCTGCCGGCTATGTTGCCGGCTTCGCCGGGGACATTGACGGCCCGAGGAGGTTTCTGCGACCTAGGGTCGTGTCGTACCGACAAAAACACCTGCTGGCGATCGAGGGCCTCCACCCGCCCGAGATCGGCCACCTGCTCGACCTGGCAGAGAGCTACGTACTGCTCAACCGTTCGGGCAAGACACAGCGTGACCTGCTGCGTGGGCGCACGCTGATCAACCTGTTCTTCGAGGACTCGACGCGGACACGCACCAGCTTCGAGCTGGCCGGCAAGCGGCTGGGCGCCGACGTGATCAACATGTCGGTCTCAACCTCCTCGGTCAGCAAGGGTGAAACGCTGCTCGACACAGCGGCGACGCTGAATGCCATGCACTGTGACCTGCTGGTTGTGCGCCACGCCCAGTCGGGCGCGCCAAACCTGCTGGCGCAGAAGGTCGATGCCGCGGTCATCAATGCCGGAGATGGAACTCACGAGCATCCCACCCAGGCGTTGCTCGACGCGCTGACCATCCGCCGCCGCAAAGGGCGCCTGCAAGGCCTGACGGTCGCGATCTGCGGCGACATTCTGCATTCGCGGGTCGCCCGCTCCAACATCCACTTGCTTACCACGATGGGCAGCCGGGTACGTGTGGTCGGGCCGCCGACACTGATGCCGGCCGAAGCAGAGCGGCTCGGAGTGGAGGTATTCCACGACATGGAGCGAGGCCTCGCCGGCGTCGACATCGTGATGATGCTGCGGCTGCAGCACGAACGGATGCAGGGCAGTCTCGTGCCAAGCGCGCGAGAGTACTTTCGCTTCTTCGGCCTCGATGCGGCGAAGCTCTCGGTCGCAAAGCCGGACGCCCTGGTGATGCATCCCGGGCCGATGAACCGAGGCGTGGAGATCGACAGCGCTGTCGCCGACGATCCGGTCCGGAGCGTGATCCGCGAGCAGGTGGAAATGGGCGTCGCAGTCCGCATGGCGGTGCTCGACACGCTGTCGCGCGGATACGGGCGTAATGAGCCCTGATACGTTCTTCACCGGCGTCCGCCTGCTCGACCCAGCATCAGGTGTCGACCAGCACGGCGATCTGCTCGTGCGCGGTGGCCTGATCGCCGATCTCGGACCGGGCCTGGGCCGGCCGGACGGTGCGACGGTGATTGCCGAGGATGGGGCGATCCTCTGTCCAGGCTTGGTCGATATGCGCGCGGCCCTCGGTGAGCCGGGCTACGAATACCGCGAAACCATTGCCTCCGCTGCAGAGGCGGCAGCCGCCGGCGGTATCACCACGCTGGCCGCCCTGCCCGACTCCCTGCCCGCCATTGACGACCCGGCCTTGGTGCGTCTGCTGCGGGCGCGGGGCGAGGAGACGGGCAGTCTGACCATTGTCCCATACGGCGCGGTCACCGCCGGATGCCGCGGCGAAGAGCTTGCCGAGCTTGGGTTGCTGGCCGAGGCGGGCGCGGTCGCCTTCACAGATGGGAACCGCGCCATCGGCTCGGCCCGATTGATGCGAGTCGCCCTGGCCTATGCGCGCGGCTTCGGTGCGAGGATCGTGCAGCATCCCGAGGAACCGTCACTCGCGGCCGGTGGCGCTGCCACCGAGGGTGAACTGGCGACCAGGCTGGGCCTGCCCGGCATTCCGGCAGCGGCCGAGGCGATCCTTGTGGCCCGGGATATACGGCTGGCGGCGCTGACCGGCGGGGCGTTGCATTTTGCTCATGTCTCCACCGCGGAGGCGCTGGCGCTGATCGGCCAGGCCAAGTCCGACGGTCTCGCCGTGACCTGCGACACCGCGCCGCCCTACTTCGATCTCAACGAGACGGCGATCGGCGACTTTCGGACCTACGCCAAGCTGTCCCCGCCGCTGCGCAAGGAAGCGGACCGGCTGGCGGTGGTGGCCGCGCTGGCCGACGGCACGATTGATGCGATCGCCTCGGACCATCAGCCGCGCGATGCCGATGACAAGCGCCAGCCCTTCGCCCAGGCCACACCGGGCGGTGCCGGCCTTGCCACATTGCTCGGTGTAACGCTGGCGCAGGTGCACAACGGCGCACTGACCCTGGCACGCGTGATCGAGTTGCTGACGGCCCAGCCGGCCACGCTGCTGCGCCTGGACGCAGGACGACTGGCGAAGGGCCGAGCTGCAGATCTCTGCCTGTTTCATCCGGAGCGCATCTGGCAGGTGGAGGCCGGTCGACTCCCGGGCAAGGCGCAGAACACGCCGTTCGATGGTCGCGCGCTGGAGGGCGTGGTACTGGGAACCTGGAAGACCGGCAGGCGGGTGTTCGGTTAGATGGCGCCCATTGTGTTCCTGCTTCCGGGCTACCTGCTGGGTTCGATCCCGTTCGGTCTGCTTCTCACTCGCGCCGCCGGACTGGGCGACATCCGCCGCGTCGGTTCTGGCAATATCGGCGCCACCAACGTTTTGCGCACCGGCAACAAGGCGCTGGCCGCGGCCACGCTGCTGCTCGACGCCGTGAAGGGTGCCGCCGCTGTCCTGATCGCCGTTTGGTGGGGCGGTCATGCGGCGATTCTTTGGGCTGGGGCCGGCGCAGTGCTGGGACACGCGTTTCCGGTCTGGCTCGGCTTCAAGGGAGGCAAGGCGGTCGCGACATCCTACGGCGTGCTGATCGCTGCCGCATGGCCGGTTGGCCTGTGCGCGGGAGCCGTCTGGCTGGTGGTGGCCGCGCTGGCACGCATGTCATCCCTCGCCGCCCTCGCTTCGTTCGCTTTGGCGCCGGTCCTTGCCGCCATCCTGGGCGACGCGACCACTGTTAAGCTTGCGTTGGTGATCGCCGTGCTGGTGTTCGTCCGTCATCACACGAACATCCGCCGCCTGATCGCAGGCACCGAGCCGCGCATTGGTCAAAAAGCATGAGTTACTACCCCCACCCTCGGCCGACAGGATAGACCGGCTGCGACTTGCCCGCGCCGAGGGCGTCGGGCCGGTCGCGTATCGACGCATGCTGACCCGGTATGGATCGCCTGCGGCTGCACTCGATGCGCTGCCGGCCTTGGCCCGCGCCGGCGGACGTTCGACACCTGCGACTGTCCCTTCGTCCGACGATGCAGAGCGCGAATTGCACGCCCTCGACCGGCTGGGCGCATGCGTGATCTTGGCCGGAGAACCGGATTACCCACCGCTACTGGCCCTGCTGGACGATGCACCGGCCGCTCTCATCGTCCTGGGCGATCCGTCGTTGCTGGCAAGCCGCGCGATCGCCTTGGTGGGCGGCCGCAACGCCTCTGCCAATGGTCAGCGCATGGCCGAGAGCCTCGCCGCTGAGCTGGCACGATCGCTCGTGGTGGTCTCCGGCCTCGCGCGCGGCATCGACGGCGCAGCCCATGCCGGCGCCCTCCAGACCGGTCGCACCATCGCGGCGGTGGCCGGCGGTCTCGACAATCCCTACCCGCCGGAACACGCCGATCTGCAGCGCCGCATCGCGGAAGGAGGCGCCGTGGTCACCGAGGCACCTCTCGGCACAGCGCCCCAGGCACGCCACTTCCCACGCCGCAATCGGATCATTGCCGGCCTCGCCCTCGGCGTCGTGGTGGTGGAGGCAGCGCTGCGTTCCGGCAGCCTGATCACCGCCCGCCTCGCCCAGGAGGCCGGCCGGGAGCTGTTCGCGGTGCCCGGATCGCCGCTCGACCCGCGCTCACGTGGCGCCAACGATCTGATCCGCCAGGGTGCGCACCTGACCGAGACGGCGCAGGACGTGCTCGACAACCTGCCCGACCACCCCTCGCGCGAAGGCTTGGCCCGCGTCCCGCTGTTCGCTCGCGACGACACTACAGGACTCGCCGAACCGCCGCCGACGTGGCAGGAACCCGCCGAATGCACCGCCGACCTCACCATGGCTCGTCAGCAAGTCATTGATCTCCTTGGAACTTCTCCGACAGCCGTTGACGACGTCGTGCGTCGCTGCCAGTTCTCTGCGGCAGCGGTCATGGCGGTACTGTTGGAATTGGAGCTCGCCGGCCGGATAGAGACGCTCCCCGGCAGCCGCGTGGCATTGCTGCCGGAGGCCGGATTCTAGGTCACACCAAGGATCATTATGTCAGACGTCGTCGTCGTCGAATCCCCTGCCAAGGCCAAGACCATCAACCGCTATCTCGGTGGCGGCTTTACGGTGCTGGCCAGCCTGGGCCACGTGCGCGACCTGCCGCCGAAGGATGGCTCGGTGCGTCCAGAGCAGGACTTCGCCATGGACTGGCAGTCCGATCAGCGGGGCGAGAAGCAGGTCGGCGCCATCGCCAAAGCCCTGAAGGGTGCCGAGACCCTGTATCTGGCCACCGACCCTGACCGCGAAGGGGAAGCGATCTCCTGGCACGTCAAGGCAATGCTGGCCGAGAAGAAGGCGCTGAAGGGCATCACGGTACGCCGGATCACCTTCAACGAGATCACCCGCAGCGCGGTGCGCGCAGCGATGGCCGCGCCTCGCGATCTCGACCAGCCATTGATCGAGGCCTACCTGGCCCGCCGCGCTCTGGACTATCTCGTCGGCTTCACCCTCTCGCCAGTGCTCTGGCGCAAACTGCCCGGCAGCCGGTCGGCAGGTCGGGTGCAGTCTGTCGCGCTGCGGTTGGTCTGCGAGCGCGAGGCCGAGATCGAGGCGTTCCGTGCCCGCGAGTACTGGACGGTCGAGGCTGACTACACCACGCCGGCGGGCGCGCCATTCACCGCGCGGCTGACCCACCTGGAGGGCAAGAAGCTCGACCAGTTCGATCTGCACAACGAAGAGCTGGCCATGGGCGCGAAGCGACGCGTCGAGGCCGGCCGGTTCCATGTCGGCTCGGTCGAGAAGAAGCGCGTCCGGCGGCATCCGAACGCCCCGTTCACCACCTCGACCCTCCAGCAGGAGGCATCGCGCAAGCTCGGTTTCGGCGCACAGCAGACCATGCGACTGGCGCAGCAGCTCTATGAGGGCGTCGAGCTGGATGGCGAGACCACCGGTCTGATAACCTACATGCGGACCGACGGCGTGCAGATCGCGCGCGAAGCGGTCGACGCGATCCGCGAACACGTCGCTGCCAACTACGGCAACAACTACCTGCCGTCGGCGGCGCGGGAGTACCAGACCCGGGTCAAGAACGCCCAGGAGGCGCACGAGGCGATCCGCCCAACCGACGTCGCGCACACACCCGACAGCGTCGCGCGTTTCCTCTCCAACGATCAGCGGCGGCTCTACGAGCTGATCTGGAAGCGGGCCGTGGCGTCGCAGATGCAGTCTGCCGAA
The DNA here is from genome assembly GCA_963812505.1 of uncultured Alphaproteobacteria bacterium. Taxonomy (GTDB): domain Bacteria; phylum Pseudomonadota; class Alphaproteobacteria; order Acetobacterales; family Acetobacteraceae; genus JAMXLO01. The sequence continues at coordinate 51,780 of CAWEVM010000001.1, read as the reverse complement.
CTCGATCAGGTCAGCGTGGAGGTGACCGACGGCCACGGCACCACGCTGCGCGCGACCGGTTCGGTCGTTGCGTTCGATGGCTTCCTCAAGCTGTATCGCGAGGACACTGACGATGCCGCGGAGGAAGACGAGGGTCGCATGCTGCCGCCGATGGCGGAGCGCGATCCGCTGGGCCTCGGCGAGGTGACCGCGACGCAGCACTTCACGCAGCCGCCGCCACGCTATTCCGAGGCCAGCCTGGTGAAGAAGCTGGAGGAGCTCGGCATCGGCCGACCCTCCACCTACGCCTCGATCCTGTCGGTGCTGCAGGATCGCAAATATGTCCGGCTGGATAAACGGCGCTTCATCCCGGAGGACCGTGGACGGCTGGTCACCGCGTTTCTGGTCAGCTTCTTCGAGCACTACGTCGATACCGGCTTCACCGCCTCGATGGAGGAGCAGCTCGACGACATCGCCGGTGGCAACGCCGAGTGGCGGGCGATGCTGCACACGTTCTGGGAGGAGTTCTCCCGGGCGGTCGATCAGACCAAGGACCTCAAGATCAGCGACGTGATCGCAGCGCTGGATGAGGACTTGGGCCCCCACTTCTTCCCGCCACGCGAGGACGGCACCGATCCGCGTGCCTGCCAGGCCTGTGGGACGGGACGGCTCGGCCTGAAGCTCGGCCGCTACGGCAGCTTCATCGGCTGCTCGAACTACCCGACCTGCCAATACACGCGGCGCCTGGCCATCGAGAACGGCGAGGACCAGGGCGAGACGCTGAAGGAGGGCATGCGGGTCCTCGGCTCCCACCCCGACACCGGCGAGGAGATCACGGTTCGGCGCGGACCCTACGGGCTGTATGTGCAGCAAGGCGAGAACGGCGAGGACAAGGGAAAGAAGGTGAAGCCGCGCCGGACCGCATTGCCACGCGGCATGGACGGCGAACAGATCACCCTGGAGCAGGCGCTCGGCCTTCTGTCATTGCCGCGAGCCATCGGCATTCACCCGGAAACCGGCGAGACGATCGAGGCGGGGATCGGCCGGTTCGGACCGTATGTGCGTATGGGCGCGGTGTTCGGCTCGCTCGATCGCGACGACGATGTTTTGGCGATCGGCATCAACCGGGCGGTGGATCTGATCGCGCGCAAGATGGCGAGCGTGCGAACGCTCGGACCCCACCCGGGGAACAAGGAACTGATCGCGGTGCGCAAGGGTCGCTTCGGCCCCTATGTGCAGCACGGCAAGACGGTGGCCAATCTGCCGCGTGGCGTGATGATGGAAGAGGTCACGCTCGAAGAGGCCGTTGCACTGCTGAAGGAGAAGGGCAAGCCACTGCGTCCGCGGGGCGCTGCCGGACGGCGAGGCCGCGGTGCCGTGGCGGCAAAGCCTGAGGCTGCGGCTGACCCCAAGACACCCGAGCCGCGCAAGAAAAAGGCCGCGGCCAAACGGCGCAGCGCGAAGGCCAAGCGCCCCGCGACGAAGAAAACCGCCAAGGCGGCGTCGAAGAAGAAGGCCGCGGCGCGTGGCAAGACAGCGACGCGACCGGGCTGATCTGACAGGACCCCTCCCCCCAACCCTCTCCCGCGACGGGAGGGGGAGAGAGGGACGCCTTCCGGGCACGGCTATCGTGGTGATCACCGGCACCGACCCCGACGGCGACGCCATCGCGCGGCCGGCAAACTGGGACGCCGCGAACGGCGCGCCGCCGACGGTGTTCATGGTAGCCGAACCGCGCGGTCACCCCGCGCTTGCCCCGGGTGAGCGCGTGCTGGCACGCCTCAGGCCCACGGGCTCGGGCCGCTACGAAGGCCGCACGGTGCGGCGCATCGCCGACACGCCGGGCCGTGTGCTGGGCGTCTTCCGCCACGGCCGCATCATCCCCACCGACCGCCGTGCCAAAGCGGAATGGGTGGTGCCACCGGGTCAGGAGGGCGGCGCGGAACCAGGCGAGATCGTGCTCGCCGAACCACTGCCTCACCATCGTCTGGGCCTTAAGCCCGCCCGCATCATCGAGCGTCTCGGCGCCATGGGCGATGCGCGATCCGTCAGTCTCATTGTCATTCATACCCACGACATTCCCCAGGCATTCTCCGCAGATGCACTCGAGGAAGCCGAGCGCGCCGGTCCCACGCCGCTCGGCCGTCGCACCGACCTGCGCGACATCCCGCTGGTCACCATCGACGGCGAGGACGCACGCGACTTCGACGATGCCGTGTTCGCGGAACCGGACGGATCGGGCTTTCGCCTGATCGTTGCGATCGCCGATGTCGCCCATTATGTCCGTCCCGCATCGGCGCTGGATCACGCGGCGCGCACCCGCGGGAACAGCGTCTACTTTCCCGATCGCGTTGTGCCGATGCTGCCGGAGGTGCTGTCGAACGGCTGGTGCAGCCTGCGACCGAACGAGGAGCGCGGCTGCCTGTTCGCTGAACTCCATATCGATGCGCAGGGACGCAAGACAGCACATCGCTTCGGCCGTGGTCTGATGCGCAGCGCGGCGCGCCTCACCTATGACAGCGTGCAGCGCGCACACGAGTCGGGCGACCCTGGTTACGCCCATCTGTACGCGGCGTTTCGCGCGCTGCTCGCCGCCCGCACCGCACGCGGCACGCTTGACCTCGATCTGCCGGAGCGCCGCATCGTCCTCGACTGCGCCGGCGTTGTGCGCAGTGTGGCGCCTCGGCCACGTCTCGACAGCCACCGGCTCATCGAGGAATTCATGATTCTGGCCAACGTCGCCGCCGCGGAGGAACTCGAGCGCCGTCACCAGCCGACGATGTATCGCATCCACGCCCCACCGTCCGACGAGAAGCTCGCATCGCTTCGCGACTTCCTGCACGGGCTGGGCATCTCGCTGCCACCCGGCGATCAGGTGCATCCACGCGACCTGGACCGCGTGCTTCGCCGTGTCGCCGGCACCCCGGAAGCGCCGCTGGTCAACGAGATCATGCTGCGCAGCCAGTCGCAGGCGGAATACAGTCCCGACAACATCGGTCATTTCGGCCTTGCTCTGCCGCGCTACGCGCACTTCACGAGCCCGATCCGTCGCTACGCCGACCTGCTGGTGCATCGCGCGCTGATCGGTGGCCTGCGGCTTGGCGATGGTGCCCTCGCCACTGACGAGGCCGCGCACTTTCCGGACACTGCTTTGCACATAACGGCAACCGAGCGCCGCGCCCAACTGGCTGAGCGCGACGCCATCGACCGTTACCTTGCTGCATACATGGCCGATAAAGTGGGCGCGAATTTCGCTGCACGAATTTCCGGTGTGACGCGTTTCGGACTCTTCGTCACAGTTGCCGAAAATGGCGCGAGTGGCCTCGTGCCTGTCCGCTCGCTGCCGGATGATTTCTGGCAGCACGATGAAAGGAGCCAGACCCTGACAGGACGTCGGACACGCCTCGCGTTCCGCCTGGCTCAGGAGGTCGACGTGCGACTTGCCGAGGCGAGCCCGGTCAACGGCGGCCTGGTCTTCCACATCCTGCAGGGCGTTCCTGATCGCTCTGGCGGCAGACCGCAGAAGGGGGTGCGATTCAGGCCCAGGTGATCCGCGTCGGCGTCCTGTGCGTCCTGCTGCTGGTCGCCCCTGCGCACGCCCAGACCGTCGTCGCCCCTGCCGGTATCGACCCTAATCTCGTAACCGACGTTTACGCGACCGCCCTGGCCTTCATGGCCCCGCGCACCTTGGAACCGGTCGCGGTCTCGCAGCTCACCATCTGGGGGCTGCACGGGCTGACGGCGCTCGATCCGGACCTGGCGACGGATGTGCACGACGGAAGCCTTCGCCTGACCGTGCGTGACCATCTCATTGCGACGCGGCCACCGCCCGCCGAAGCCGACGTCAACGGCTGGGCGCGCGTTGCCGTGGACTTTGCCGTGGCGGCCGCCGGCGCGTCTGTGCCGGTCCATAGCGCCGGTACTCAGGGCGTTGTTCAAAGCTTTTTCGACGAGCTATTCAATCACCTCGATCCGTACTCGCGCTACGTGTCGCCGCGCGATGCCAGCCAGGATCGCGAACGCCGGATTGGTCAGGCAGGCGCGGGGCTGCGCCTTGCCCGGCGCGGATCGGCCATCGTGGTTGCGGAGGCCATCGCCGATGGTCCTGGCGCGCTCGCCGGCATTCGGCCTGGCGATACGGTCCTATCGGTCGACGGCAGGTCAACCCGCGGCAAGGACGCCGGCTCTGTCATGGCCTGGATCGCCGGCCCGGAGGAGACACACCTTACGATCACCTGGCGCGACCAGGAACGACGGACGCACTCGGCCGAGTTGGAACGCGAAATGGTGCCGCCAGAGACCGTCTTCGCACAGCGCATCGGCGACTCGCTGCTGATCCAGATCACCGAGTTCAACCGCAGCACCGACAGCCACCTGGCGGAGGTCATCGGCCAAGGTTTCGCCAGCGCCCGCCCGCCGGAGGGCATTATCCTGGACCTGCGCGGCGATCGCGGCGGGCTGCTCCGCCAGGCTGTGAGCGCGGCCGATACGCTGCTCCCAGCCGGGGTCGTGACGATGACCGTCGGGCGCGATCCGGACGCGACGCGGATCTGGCGCTCCAATCCGGGCGAGTTGGCGGGCGACACGCCGGTTGTCATCGTGGTCGACGGTCGCACGGCCAGCGCGGCAGAGATCCTGGCCGCTGCACTGGCGGACCGAGGCCGCGGTGTGGTCATCGGCAGTTCGACCCTCGGCAAGGGGCTGGTGCAGACCATCGCGGCATTGCCGGACGGTGGGGAGCTGTTCATTACCTGGAGCCGCGTGCTGGCTCCGCGTGGCTGGCCTATCCAGGGCCTGGGCGTGCTGCCTCAGGTCTGCACCAGCCTGGGGCAGAGCACTCTGAGCTGGCAGCTCGCGGCGCTGGCGCAGGGGCAGCAGCCGATGGCGAAGGCGCTGGAGGCCCACCGGGCAGCCAGGGCACCACTGCAACCCACGCAGATTCTCGCAATCCGCAACAACTGTCCCGCCGCGGAGGGTCGCGAGGCGGACTTCGACACGGCTCGTGCGCTCATCCACGATCCGGCGGCATATGCCGCCGCGCTGCTGCCGCCGCTCAGGTCCTCCGGCGAGGCGGCGGCAAGTGGAACCGGGGCCACGCGATGATCCATCCTTGACCATGAGCCAACGGAATCGCATGCTCTGCTGATCGAAAGGGACCAGCCATGGCGAAGACCAACACGATCCAGATCAAGCTCGTCTCGAGTGCCGACACCGGCTTCTACTACGTGACGAAGAAGAACGCGCGCACCCAGACCGGCAAGATCGAAATGCGGAAATACGACCCGGTCGTGCGCAAGCACGTTGCGTTCAAGGAAGCCAAGATCAAGTAAGCCAGACTGGCGCGGAATGATCGCTCATCCCGAGCTAACTCTTGGTCATCGTGCTCTAGGCAACCGGACCGACCGGGGTCGCGATCTCGATCCGATTACGCCCCGTGCGCTTGGCTGTGTAAAGCGCGAGATCGGCAGCGTGCAGCAGCGCTTCCGGGCTCCCCGGGCATTGTCTGCTGCTGGCCACGCCGATGCTCACCGTCAGCCGGCACTTCCTTCCCGGTCCCCAGGTGAATGATGTGGCTTCCACTGCGGACCGCACCCGCTCGGCCGCCAGCAATGCGTCAGCGAGTCCGGTGCCCGGCATCACGACCACGAACTCCTCGCCTCCATAGCGCGCAAGCGAGTCGAACACGCGGGTGCCGGCGCGCAGAACATCGGCGATGACTCGCAGCGCCTGATCGCCGGTGGCGTGGCCGAACTCGTCATTGACCGCCTTGAAGTGATCGACATCGATCATCAGCACGCCGAGATCAGGGTTCTGCGTGCTCTCCAGCAACCCCCGCAAATGGCGCATCAGATAGCGCTGATTGTACAGACCGGTCAGCGGGTCGATCAGCGCCATCTCCAGCGCGGTGCCAAGGTCGGTGCGCAGCCGGTCCTGGTAGAACTTGCGCCGGATCTGGTTGCGAGCACGGGCGCGCAGTTCATTTTCGTCGAGCGGCAGGACCAGCCAGTCGTTCGCGCCCAGATCGAAGCCGCGCAGGATGCGGCTGCGCTCTTCGGGTTCGGCGATCAGCAGCATGGGGATCTCGTGCGTGGCATCGGCCGCGCGCAGAGACGAGGCGAGCTTCAGGGGGTCCTCCTCGATGAGCGACAGGCTGAGCACGATCAGATCGAACGGGATGGCGGCAGTTAGCTCCGTGGCCTCGGCGCCCGTACGGGCACGACCGGCGATGATCTCATCGCGCGCCAGTGCATCCTGGATGGTCTGGGCGCCAAGGTCCCAGTCATCGACCACCAACGCGCGGGCGCCGGCAACCGATGGCGGCGCCACGCTCTCGCTGGTCAGACCCATGGCCCGGGCGGTCGCGCCGCGCGCGCGCCATTCGTCGAGCAGTCGCTTGAGCCGGATCAGACTGCGCACCCGGGCCATCAGCGTCTCGTATTCGACCGGCTTGGTCAGGAAGTCGTCTGCGCCCGACTCTAGTCCGCGCAGCCGCTCGCCTGGCTCGCCAAGCGCAGTTACCATCACGACAGGGATGTGGAGCGTCGTCGGGTCGGCCTTCAGCCTGCGGCAACACTCGAAGCCGTCCATCCCAGGCATCATCACGTCGAGCAGGATGAGGTCCGGCTGCCAGTCAAGCGCCATGCGCAGTGCCTCGAAGCCGTCCTTGGCACTGGCAACCTGATAGTATTCGGCCGACAGCTTGGCCTCCAACAGTCGGGTATTGGCCGGCACATCGTCGACGATCAGGATCCTGGCGGTCATCGGCGGCAGCTTTGCCCTTTGCTGGCCTGGGGTGGCTTTGGCGTACCCCAATACACCGGATCAGTTTAACCGACGGTTGCAGTTTCAAAATGCCCGGACCGCCCGCGTCGGCGACGAACTGAAACTTCCGCTGTGCGGAAGTTTTCTTTAGACCTCATATTCACTCAAGTAACCTATGAAGAAAGAGTGTCAACTTAATGACAAACACCATGAATACGGGCAGTCACGGCGTCGCGACATTCGATGGACGGGTGCGACGCGGCGTAGCCAATCCAGCAATGTTCTTTCGCCGCTGGCTGGCGAACCCGCTACAGATGGGTTCGTTGATTCCTTCGTCGTCTGCTCTGTGCCAACGGATCGTAAAGCATACACGGCGCGCGGCGGACGAGGCGGTGCTGGAATTGGGGGCGGGCACCGGCGTGGTCTCACGGGCGCTCCTGGCAGGAGGCGTGCCACCGGAGCGCCTGATCGTCGTGGAAATAGTCCCCGAAATGGCCGACCACCTGCGCGCCGTGTTACCTGGCGTTGAAGTGCTCGAGGGCGACGCGAAGGTACTGCCCGCCCTGCTGCCCGATCACTGGCATGGCAGAATCGGCAGCGTTGTCTGCGGCATTCCGCTGTTGCTGCTGCCATTTCCGGAGCAGCGGCGGTTCATCGCCGCGATCGAGGCAGTCGCCCCGGGCCGAGGCTTCCTGCAATACAGCTATTGCCTCACCTCGCCGCTGCCATGCCGCAAGCACGCCTTGACGGTTCGGCGCGAGGCCTGGACACCGCTCAACTTCCCGCCAGCCAGCGTGTGGCGGTACGTTCCCGGCTTGTAGTGGACCGATATTGCAAGCGCCGGTCGGTGCTACTGACTGGTCGCAATGCTTCGCCTGGCACCGTTCGCCTTCGTGCTGCTGTGGGCCTCCTCGTTCATCGCTTCGCGGGTGGGGCTGCGATACCTGTCGCCGATGCTGTTCGTCACAGTACGCCTTATGCTTGCCGCCGTGATACTGGCGGGCGTGATGGTGGCGCTGCGGCGGTCGTGGCGCGTCCTCGAAGGGCGTTGGGGACATCTGGCGGTTGCCGGCGTGCTCACCAACAGCGTGCTGCTGCTGACGGCGCACTACGCCATGGTGCATGTGGAAGCGGCGCAGATCGCGCTGGTTCAAACACTCAATCCGCTGCTCACAGCGGTGCTCGCGTGGCCGCTGCTAGGGGAGCGGCTACGGCCGCTGCAATTCCTCGGGCTGGGTCTGGGCGCCGCCGGCGTCGTGCTGATCGTTGGCATGGCCGCGATGAACAGCCCGCTGCAACTGCATGGCCTCCTGCTGACCGCCGGTGGCGTGGCTGGGCTATGCGGGGGCACGCTCTATTTCGGCCGCTTCTGCCGCGGGGTGCCGATCCTGGAGGGCACCACAGTACAGCTCCTTGCCGCTGCCGCCGCATGTGCAGCAGCAACGATTATGCTGGAGACGCCGCACGCGCAGTGGATTGCGCCTGCGATTGCTGCCACGGTTTGGAACGCGGGCGCTGTATCGCTCGGTGGCATGGCACTGTACTACCTGATGCTCAAGCGCGGCACCGCGGCGCGAGCGACGGCTAATTTCTATCTTGTGCCCGGCACGGCGGCACTGCTGGCCTGGGCTTTGCTGGGTGAACGGCTGTCAGCGCTGACGGTGGTCGGGCTGATCATCTCGTCGGTCGGGTGCTGGATGGTAAGCCGCCGAGAACCTGGGGCGCTGTCAGCCTGACTGATTGAGCGCAGATCGGCCCGCACCCTACCTCACGGCGAATTGCGTCTTGCCGAACATGATCTCCCGCTCGGCGTCGGTCATCTTTCCCTTGCGCTGCTCCTCCCACAGTACCGCCACGCCTCGCTGCACCGCAGGGCGCGCCGCCATCGTGTCGTGCCAACGCTTCACATTCGGATAGTCGTCCAGGTTGACGTTCCGACGCTCGGGATTGCGGATCCAGGGAAACGTGATGATGTCCGCCATGCTGTATTCTTCGCCCGCCAACCACGTCACCTCGCCCAGCCGCTTGTTCAGCACCCGGTGGAGTCGCGCGACCTCGTTGGTATATCGATCGATCGCGTACGGTATCTTTTCGACCGCGTAGGCAGCGAAGTGATTATACTGACCGAACATCGGGCCAACGCCGCCCATCTGGAACATCATCCATTCCAGGCACTTGTAGCGGCCGATCGGGTCCTTCGGAATCAGCTTTCCGCCCGTCTTCTCTGACAGATAGATCATGATCGCCGCCGACTCGAACAGCGTCAGCGGCTTGCCTCCCGGCCCATCGGGATCAACGATCGCGGGAATGCGGTGGTTAGGCGTTATCGACAGGAATTTCGGTTTGAACTGCTCACCCTTGCCGATGTGGACCGCGATCACCTTGTACGGCAGCTCGAGTTCCTCGAGGGCGATGTGCACCTTGTGGCCGTTCGGCGTGGGCCAGGTCCAGACCTCAATCATTTGTTCCTCCGCCTGCTTACCGCAAACCAGTCTGCGACACTCAGGCATCCCCCGCCAGATAGCCATTGCAGCCAGCGTCGCGCGCGGATCGCCGTTGCGCGCCTTCACTTCTTGTTCAGATATTGCCGCCAGATAATCAACCGCCGGCTGCTTTCCTCCGACGCGGTACAGTTCCTATCCATTCCGTGACCGAGGCGCGCTTCGATGGTCGCAGTCATCCGCCGTTGAGGAGATCAGGGTGCCGTGCGACGCGCTCGAAGCGAAGCCCATTTGCCGAGGCCGCCAGCCTGGCTTGTGACCGCGAGCCTCATGACGCCCTTCGCCCCAGCCTGGAGCGCGCCGCCGACCGATCCGGCGCCGGCCCTCGACGGCACTTCCGGCCCCAAGCCTTCATTCGCGCATTCGGGTTTGAAGACCGTCACCTACGAAATTGGCAATACGCTGAACAATTTTGCTTTTCTGACGGTCGGCGCAGGCGGGCTTACCGGCGGCGTGCTGCTGACCGCGTTCAACACCTTGCAAAGCTGGACTGTATATACGACGAACGACTATCTCTGGGAGCGGCTCTACCCCCGCGCGACAAGCAAGGACGCCAGCGCTTCATTTGATGTGAAACAGAGCTTCTGGCACACCTCATTGAAGTACATGACCGGCAAGCCGGTCGTGGCGTCGATCAAGATCGCCGCAGTCTATGTCTATACCGGATCGGCAGTGACAGCGCTGGTATATGGAACAGCCGCAACGGCCGGGGCCTCGGTGATCTTCTTCGTCAATAATCTTGCCTGGGATTTCTACGACCAGATGGCGGCGCCCCCGAGCGGCGGCGGCGTTCATGATCGGCCGCCGGCGATTGTCACACAAGCTGTGCCGGAAGTGGCCATGCAGGACTCAACCAGACGGTGCGAACACCTCGGGGCCGGCAGGTGCTGAGACGCTTTCAGGCATTTCCTGCCAGGTAGTCGATCGCCGCCTGCGCACCGCCAGACTTGTGCGGTATGCCGGCCACACGCAGTCCCATTTCCACCCCGCCGAGCGTGCCGACAAGCTGCAGGTCGCCGAAATCACCGAGGTGGCCGATGCGGAACACGCGATCCTTCAGGATGCCGAGCCCATTGCCCAGGCTCATATTGTATTTGTCGAGGATGGTCGCCCGCAGCGCATCGGCGCTGTGTCCTTCGGGCACGCGCACCGCGGTCAGCGACGATGAATAATGCCGCGGATCGACGCACTGCACCTCGAGCCCCCAGGTTCGCACCGCACGGCGCGTCGCCTCGGCATGGCGGTCATGGCGAGCGAACACGTTTTGCAGGCCTTCCTCCAGCAGCATCTTCACCGCCTCGTTGAGGCCGAACAACAGGTTGGTCCCCGGCGTATAGGGGAAGTAGCCGGTCTTGTTCGCCTCCAGCATCGGCCGCCAGTCCCAGTAGCTGCGGTGCAGGCGAGCGCTTTCGGTCGCTTTCAGCGCCTTCTCGCTGATCGCGTTGAACGACAGCCCGGGCGGCAGCATCAACCCCTTCTGCGAGCCGGCGACCGTGACATCGACACCCCATTCGTCATGCCGGTAGTCGATCGAAGCCAGCGATGAAATGGTATCGACCATCAGCAACGCCGGATGATGCGCGGCATCCATCGCGCGCCGCACCTCATCGATGCGGCTGGTGCAGCCGGTCGATGTCTCGTTGTGCACCACACACACCGCCTTGATCCGGTGCGCGCGGTCGTCGGCGAGTGCCGTGCCGATCGCGTCCACATCGGCGCCACGCCGCCAGTCGGTGTCGATGAATATCGGCTTGAGGTCGAGCCGCTGCGCCATCTCGTTCCACAGCGTGGCGAACCAGCCGGTGCGGCACATCAGCACCGTATCGCCAGGCGACAGCGTATTGGCCAACGCCGCCTCCCATGCGCCGGTGCCCGACGCCGGATAGATCACGACCGGACCGCTGGTCTGGAAGATCGCCCGCAGATTGGTCAGCAGCTCCATACCGAGGCGCCCGAAGGCCGGGCCGCGATGATCGATGGTCGGGCTGTCGATCGCGCGCAGCACGCGGTCCGGCACGTTGGTGGGGCCAGGGATCTGCAGAAAGTGCCGGCCAGCGTGGTATTGCGTCATGGAGCCTCCTCGCGCGTGCCGGCAGATTGGCGCCGATCGCCTGCCGTGCCAATCAGGCCGCCCACCGGGCGTGACCCATGTCCGCCGGCATGTTACGCACGACCCGATGGATGCAATGGGGCAGGTCCCTCGCATGAGGCAAACGCGATGAGTGGCACCACCGTCGCGCCAGGCGATTCACGTCTGGCCGATCGGCTGCGGCGCGAGATTCGCGGCGACGTGCTGTTCAGCCGCGCCGACCGCGGCCGTTACGCCACCGATGCGTCGATCTATCAGGTAGAGCCCATCGGCGTGATCGTGCCGGAGGAGATCGGCGACGTCGCGGCGGTCTTATCGATCGCGCGTGAAGAAGGCGTCCCGGTTCTGCCGCGTGGCGGCGGCACCAGCCAGTGCGGCCAGACGGTGAATCGCGCGCTGGTGATAGACTGCTCGAAACATCTGCGTCGCATCCTGCATGTCGATCCCGATGCTCGCACGGCGTTGGTGGAACCGGGGCTGGTGCTGGGTCATCTCAATGCCGCACTGCGTGAGCACGGCTTGTTTTTTCCGGTCGATCCCTCGACGCATGCCCGCTGCACGATCGGTGGCATGGCCGGCAACAACTCCTGCGGTTCGAAGTCGATACGCTACGGGCTGATGGCGGACAACGTACGCGCGATCGACGCGATTCTGGCCGATGGCACGCAGCACAAATTCGGCTTGCTGCCCGACAACATCGGCGCCGACGTGCCCGGCGGTATCGCTGAGCTGATCCAGCGGCTCAGGGCGTTGGGTGCGACGGAAGCCGAGGAGATCGCGTCGCGCTTTCCCTCGCAGCTTCGTCGCGTGGGCGGCTATAACATCGAAGTGCTGACACCCGTCGCGCGACTCGCCGGTCAGGAGAACCTGGCTCGGCTGCTGGTGGGATCGGAGGGCACCCTCGCCTTCTCCGCCGCAATCGAACTCGCGCTCCATCCAATCAAGCCACGCAAGCTGCTGGGCATCTGTCAGTTCCCGACTTTTCGTAGCGCGATGGACGCGGCGCAGCACATCGTGCAGCTCGATCCCGAGGCGGTGGAGCTGGTTGATCGCACCATGATCGATCTCGGTCGCGGCATCCCGATCTTTCGCGGCACCATCGACCGCATGCTGATCGGCGAACCCAACTCGCTGCTGATCGTCGAATTCCACGGCCACGACGATGCGCCGCTCGCGGCCAAGCTGGATGACCTTGACGAACTGATGAGCGATCTTGGCTATCCCGGCGCAGTGGTTCGCGCCAGCGACGCTTCGTTCCAGAACGACATCGCCACGGTGCGCGAGGCCGGCCTCAACATCATGATGTCGATGAAGGGCGACGGGAAACCGGTGTCATTCATCGAGGACTGCGCTGTCGATCTGGAGGACCTCGCCGACTACACCGAACGGCTCAACGACGTGTTCGATAGGCACGGCACCAAAGGCACATGGTACGCCCATGCCTCGGTTGGGTGCCTGCACGTCCGGCCGGTGCTGAACATGAAGGACCCGCAGGACGTGGCTACCATGCGCGCCGTGGCGGAAGAGTGCTTCGCGCTGGTGCGCGAGTACAAAGGCTCGCACAGCGGCGAACACGGCGATGGCCTGGCACGCAGCGAATTCCACGAGACCATGTTCGGCCCACGCATCGTGCGCGCGTTCGAGACGGTGAAGGACGCATTCGACCCACACAACATGCTCAATCCCGGCCGCATCGTGCGACCGCCGCGCATGGACGATCGCACGCTGTTCCGCTACGCGCCCGGCTATGCCCCGATCGGCGACTTCGTGCCGAAGCTCGACTGGTCGGATCATCCCGGACCACTCGGCGGCATGCTCGGCGCCGTCGAGATGTGCAACAACAACGGCACCTGTCGCGCCTTCGATGCCAACGTGATGTGCCCGTCTTACCGCGTGACGCGCGACGAGACGCACCTGACGCGTGGCCGTGCGAACACGTTGCGTCTGGCATTGACCGGCCAGCTTGGTGCCGATGCGATGGCATCCGACGCGGTGGCCGATGCAATGTCGCTCTGCGTATCCTGCAAGGCCTGCAAGCGCGAATGCCCGACCGGCATCGACATGGCGAAGATGAAGATCGAGGTGCTTGCGACACGCTTCGACCGCCACGGCCTGACACGTCGCGACTGGCTGGTTGCTGAATTGCCCCGCTACGCACGACTGGTCGCGCCGTTTGCGCCATTGATCAATCTGCGGAACCGTCTCCTACCGCTGCGCCGCCTTGGCGAACGCTTCACCGGCTTCGCAGCCGCACGTCCCCTCCCCGCCTGGCGTCGCGATGCGTTCCGTGACCGCGAGGTCGAGGCGTTTGCACCGGCGAACTCGCGCGGCGACGTCATCCTGTTTGCCGACACATTCAATCGCTGGTTCGAACCGGAGAATCTGCGCGCCGCGCTGCGCGTGCTTACCGCCGCCGGATATCGCGTGCGGATGCCCAAGGTTCGCGGTCGGCCGCTCTGCTGCGGCCGCAGCTTTCTATCCGCGGGCATGGTGGAGAAGGCACGCGAAGAGGCACGCCGCACGCTCGACCTGCTTGCCGGCGATCTGCCGGTGATCGGCCTTGAACCGTCCTGCCTGCTGACTTTGCGCGACGAATACCGATCGCTGCTGCCTGGTGCCGAGACTGAGGCGTTGGCCAGCCGTGCATTGCTGTTCAGCGAGTTCCTGGCCCACGAAAAGCCCGACCTGCCACTCAAGCCGCTGCCGGCCACAACGCATGTGCACGGTCACTGCCATCAAAAGTCGTTTGGCGCCTTCCCGACCATGCTTGCCATGCTGAAGCGCATCCCGGAACTCGCAGTGACGCCGATCGCATCGTCTTGCTGCGGCATGGCCGGTGCTTTCGGCTATCAGGCGGAAACCCAGGCCGAGTCACGCGCGATGGCCGAGGCCGGTCTGTTGCCCGCGGTACGTAAATCCGCGACCGATGACATTTTGGTCGCTGACGGCACCTCGTGCCGCCACCAGATCCGCGATCTGGCAGGCCGCGAGGCGATCCACTCCGTTCGACTGCTCGACCGGGCCCTGGCAGCATGACACAAGACGAAGTGCTGGATTTCTGGTTCGCCGGTGATCCCGCCACTCATCGCAAGGAGTGGTTCGAGAAGACCGTCGAATTCGACGCATCCTGCACACGCTTCGCTGACGGATTGCGCGACGCCAGAAGGGGGGCGTTCGACCACTGGGCGGAAACGCCGCGCGGCACGCTGGCACTGATCATCCTGCTCGACCAGTTCTCGCGCAATCTCCACCGCAATTCGCCCGAGGCGTTCGCTGCCGATGGCAAGGCGCGCGAGATCGCTCGCACGGCGATTGAACGCGGCATCGATCGGATGCTCGGCGAGCTCGAGCGCCTGTTCGTCTATCTGCCATTCGAGCACTCGGAAGACCTCGCCGACCAGGATCAATCCGTACGCCTGTTCACGTCGCTGGGCGAGGACATGACCCGCTACGCCGAGGACCATCGCGACGTGATCCGCCGGTTCGGCCGCTTCCCGCATCGCAACGCGGCGCTCGGGCGTACCAGCACGCCGGATGAGCTGGCATATCTGGCGCAACCGGACGCGGGGTTCTGAATCGCCGGGGAGTGCCGCGCGGCAACGATCTGCGGTAAACTTCCTCCACGCACGCCCGGCAAGGAGGCAAGCCATGCCATTCGATGAAACCTCGCGCCAACCCGGCCGCCGTCCGTCGCGCAACGTGCTGGGCGGTATCCTCGAAATCTGCTCGATCAAGCCGATGACCGGCTTCTTCCGCAACGGCTGTTGCGACACGAGCGCCGAGGATTTCGGCAGCCACACCGTCTGCGCGGTGATGACCGCGGAGTTCCTGGCATTCAGCAAGGCTTCGGGCAACGACCTCTCGACGCCGCATCCCGAATTTGGCTTCTCGGGCCTGCAACCTGGCGATCGCTGGTGTCTGTGCGCCCCGCGCTGGCAAGAGGCGCTGGACGCAGGTGCCGCGCCGCGCGTCGTGCTGCGCGCCACGCAGGATGGCGCGTTGGAGCACTGCAGCCTGGCAGACCTGAAGAAACACGCCATCGACCTGGCCTGAGGCGTGGCCAGCGAACTTCCCGCTGAATTCGCGCTGATCGCTCGGCATTTCCGGCCACTGGCAGGACCGGGCGCGCTCGACCTGCAGGACGATGCAGCGGTACTGGCGCCGCCGCCCGGTCGCGAACTGGTGCTGACCTGCGACGCCATGGTCGCCGGGGTCCACTTTCTGCATGACGATCCGCCCGAACTGGTCGGTCGCAAGCTGCTGCGCGTGAACCTGTCCGACCTCGCGGCGAAGGGCGCGACGCCCATTGGGTATCTGATGACGATCTCCGCGCCGCGTGACACTCCGGACTCCTGGTTCGCAGGCTTTTGCGCCGGCCTGAAACAGGACCAGCAACAGTATGGCATCACGCTGCTCGGCGGCGATACGACGTCGACGCCTGGGCCGATCTCGCTGTCGCTGACGATCCTGGGCCACGTGGCACCGGGCCAAGCGGTGCGTCGCGCCGGCGCCGGGCCCGGCGACGGCATCTGGGTCACCGGCACGATCGGTGATGGCGCACTGGGTCTTGCGGTGGCGCGCGGCAGACTCGCGGACCCGGCCGGCCACCTGCTGTGGCGCTACCGCCTGCCACAGCCGCGCGTCGGACTGCCGATCGCCGGCATCGCGTCCGCCGGCATGGATATCTCGGACGGGCTGGTACAGGACCTCGGCCACATTTGCCGCGCCAGCAATGTCGCCGGCGAGGTCGAGGCGGCGAAGGTGCCGCTATCCAACCCCGCTCGCGCTGCAGGCTCGAAGTGGCTGACCGCATGCCTGACCGGTGGTGACGACTACGAGTTGCTGCTGGCGGTTCCCTCGGCGTGTGAGGCAGCGCTGCAGCAGGCCGCTCGAGCGGCACGCGTGGCTGTCACGCGCATCGGCGCCTTCCGGTCAGGCGCGCCCGAGGTCGTGGTCCGCGGGACTGACGGGGAGCCCATGTCACTCGATCGGGGCGGCTGGAGCCACTTCTGAGACCATACCGGCGCGAGAACCTGCTCCGCGTACAGGCGCTGGCGGTGGCACCGCATTGCGGCCGCGCAGCATGCTATCGATAACCCCGAGCAGGTCTTGGCGATGGTATGGCTTCCGCAGGATGGTCAAACCCTCGACCTCCGCATCGGCCAGCGCCTCCGCATAACCGGTCGTCAGCAACACAGGCAGCTTTGGATAGAGCGTCCGCACCTCGTGCGCCAACGTCATCCCACTCATGCCGCGGGGCAGGACGATGTCGGAGAAGACAAGATCGATCGGCGCCCCGGAGGCAAGAGCCGTGAGCGCGGCAGGCGCGTGCTCAGCCTGCGCGACGGCGTAACCGGCATCCTTCAACACCTTGGTCGCAAGTTCCGCGACGTCGGCATCGTCCTCGACGACGAGTACAGTGCCCATGGTGGATGTCGTCTCGGCGGTCCCGTCTGGCGCCCCCACATGCGCCCCGTGATCGAGTGCCGGAAAATACAGGGTAATGATGGTTCCCTGGCCGACCTTGCTGGCGACCGTCGCGACGCCGCCTGATTGCAGTGCGAAGCCGTAGACCTGGCTCAATCCAAGTCCGGTTCCCTTGCCAACATCCTTTGTGGTGAAGAACGGCTCGAACACATGAGGCAGTACGTCGGGAGCGATCCCCTCGCCGGTGTCGGACAAGGTCATTACGACGTAGCTGCCATCGAGGCCATGATTCCCCTGTTCAATCGTCAAGCCCTGGTAGGTCGCGTTGCGGGCCGATATCTTGAATGTGCCGCCGTTCGGCATGGCGTCTCTCGCATTGACTGCGATGTTGAGCACAGCGAGATCAAGCTGGCTCGCGTCGATCATGATAGGCCAAAGATCGCCGGGGAGATCGACTTCGACGTAGATGTCGCCACGCAGCGTTCGAGCGAAAAGGTCAACGGCCTCGCGCATATGCAGCGAGACATCGACCTCTTGCGGATGCAGCGGTTGCTGCCGTGAAAACGCGAGAAGCTGTTGGGTCACACGCTCCGCGCGCACGGCGCCGCGCCGGACAGCCGAGAGGAGACGCCGAAGTTCCTCATTGCCGCCGGTGAGCGCATCGGCCATGTCCAGGCTGCCGATCATGACCTGCAGGATGTTATTGAAGTCATGTGCGACACCGCCGGTGATCCGGCCCACTACCTCCATCTTCTGCGCACGATGAAGCATCGCAATCGTTCGCTTCATATTCTCGTCGGCCGCTTTGCGTGCCGTTATGTCGTGGACTATGGCGGTAAAGTATCGCTGCCCGCCAGCATGCCATTCGGCAATAGAAAGATCGAGAGCGAAGACCGAGCCATCCTTGCGCTGACCCGTTACCTCGCGGCGAGCCCCAATGATCTTTGCCTCGCCGGTTCGTCGGAAGTTGGCGATATACCCGTCATGCTGGCTACGGTCCGGCTCCGGCATGAGGCAACTGACGTTGTGACCGATGACCTCGTCAGCGGAATAGCCAAAGATCATCTCGGCGGCGCGGTTGAACGCCTGAACTATGGCGCGCTCGTCGATCACCACGATGCCATCGACCGCCGTCTCGATGATTGCCCGGTACTTTGCCTGCTCGCCCAGCAATCGCTCTTCGACAAGCTTGCGCTGACTGATGTCGCGCGTGATGTTGGCATAGCCGATGAGCTGTCCAGTGTCGTCCCTTATCGGCTCAACGACGAGGCTCGCCCAGAAGGTTGAACCGGCGTTGCGCACGAACACGCCTTCCTCCTCATATCTCCCGTGCTCGGCGGCAGTCGCGAGGACACGTTGGGGCGCGCCTGCCTGGCGATCAGCATCTGTGAAGAAACACGAAAAATGCTGGCCAATGATCTCGGCCGCCGCATAGCCCTTGATGCGCTCGGCCCCAGGACTCCAGCTCCGGACGCGCCCCTCCGGATCAAGCATAAAGAGCGCGCAATCAGCGACCGCCTTGGCGAGCAGCGCAGATTGGTACGTGGGCGATGTCAACGGTTCGCTCACCGTTTGCCGCCCTCCTCGAAGGGCCTTATCCGTTGTCGTTCCATTACGATTCCCATCGATCACCAAATTGGGGAAATGGGCGCCCGAAGGGGCGCCGTGGTCGCTCTGACGGCTCTTACGATAACGATATATCGATCAGTTGCGGTATAATTCTGAGTCGGTGAGGAAATCCACCTCTGATTCGGCGAGGTCATGGGACGCCGCATGATAGCCATGCTCCCGCCGGGCAGCAGTGTGATGATCTGCGGCTTTTCCCGCTTCAGCCTGCCTGCTTCAATGCGGCGATGGTTCGCTCGCCACCTGGCGCGTTGAACCAGGCTGGATCTGCTGACGGAACCAAGCCAGCAAACGATTGATATGGTTATATAATTCGATGAATTGTAATGTTTGGCTGTTGTTCTGCTGTCAGGCGCTGATGAACGCCGTGATGTCCGGCCAGACCGTGATGAGCGCACTGATCGGCCATGCGCTGGCGGTGGACAAGTCGCTCAATACACTGCCGATGGCGATCCAGATGACTGCAACCATGACCGCGTCGATCCCGGCCGGCATCGTGTTCGCCCGGCTGGGCCGCAAGCCTGGCTTCTGGCTCGGGTGCGTCGGCTCGCTGCTCGGCAGCCTCACATTCGCCCTAGGGGTCTGGACGCAGAACTTCCAGGTCTACTGCATCGGGGCCATCTTCGCCGGCCTGGGCTTCGGCATCGCCCAGCACCTGCGTTTTGCCGCGGCGGAGGTGGCGGCGGCCGAGGCGCGCGCCCGAGCCATCGCGCTGGTCATGGCGGGCGGTGTGCTCGCCGCCATCATCGGCCCCGAGATCGTCAAGCGCAGCAACATGCTGCTGCCGCCGCTGATGTTCCTCGGCACCTATCTTTGTCTGACCGTCCTGCCGCTGATCAGCGCCACGCTGCTGCTGTTCATCCAGTTGCCGCCCGCAACGCGGCAGGTCAGCGCGCCGGTGCCGTTCCGCACCATCATCGCGCGCCCGAGCTTCCTGACCGCGGTCGTCTGCAGCATGGTCGGCTATGGCACGATGAACCTGATCATGGCCTCGACGCCGCTGCAGATGCTGTTCTGCGGTTTCGGGGTGAACGCCAGCGCCGACGTGATCCGCGCGCACTCGATTGCCATGTTCCTGCCAGGCTTCGTGACGGGTCGGCTGATCCACCGCTTCGGGGCGCATCCCGTTGTCTGCATCGGCGCTGTGCTGACCTCGCTTTGCGTTGCCACCAATCTGCTGTTCCCGCCGCTGCTCCCCACCTTCATGGTGGCCCTGATGCTGTTGGGCGTGGGCTGGAACTTCATGTTCGTCGGGGGCACCACGCTGCTGGCCACCGCGCATGATCCGCACGAACGGGTGCGGGTACAGGCCACCAACGACTTCATCGTTTTCGGCACGGTCGCCTGCACCGCCTTCGCCTCAGGCGCGATCGAGGCGACCGGCGGCTGGGCGGCGCTGAATCTGGTGGTCGTGCCGCCGACAGTGATCGCAGCGGCACTGGTGATTTGGCATTGGACGGCTCGCGCGCGTCTGGCGCCGGCGGCGGCTCAATAGGCAGGGGCCGGCGCACCACCGGCCGGCCCGGTGGTCGGGGTCTGGCCGATTGCGTTGAACTTGCCAATGTTGCCGAACAACTGTTGCAGGAACGAGGCCTCGGTGCCCGGCGATGGCGTCGTGCGCGCCACGACGGATACCGGTATCGCGTCGTCCTTGTTCAGTTGCTTCACCTCCTGCAGCACGCCCTGATCGTTGAAGCTCAGAACCGTCACGTTCTGGTTGAGGATGCCCTGGACGCGCGCGATCCGGGGTCGGGTGACCTCGCTGATATAGATCCAGGTGTTGTCGTCGAAGGTTGCCCTCGCGGTCGGCGATCCGATCAGCGCTGTGACGTCGGCCCGGGTCGAAGTGCCAGGCACCAGTTCCTTGAGCTGGTCGGCATCCACGTGGTTGCCGCGAAGCTGCGACTGGGCCTGGAAGAAGCTGCAGCCGCCGACCAGCAGGCAGGCAAGCAGCGTGAGCGATGGCAACAAGGCCGCCGAATGGTCTCTGTTCACCTGGGCGTATCCTCCGCTCCGCGGTATGTCACCTCGGTGTCACGACGGCTCGATGCTTGTCAATCGACGCATCAGCAGCGGAAGGAGTGATCGCGAGCGTGTCAGGGCTGCTTGGCTTCAAGGGTCTGCGCCGGGCCAACCGCCACCAAAAGGCCGGCTCCGCGCTCTATGGCGCCGCGGTCGCCGCGGCACGCGCGCCATGGTTCTATCGGGCGCTTGGCGTGCCGGATACTCTGGACGGACGGTTCGATCTGATCGCGCTGCATGCCTTCCTGCTCATCCATCGCCTGCAGGATCCGCCGGAGCCCGGGCCCGCCCTGGCGCAGGCGGTGTTCGACGCCATGTTCACCGACATGGACAACAACCTGCGCGAGATCGGGGTGAGCGACCTGAGCGTTGGCAAGCGTATGCGGGCCATGTGGGAGGCGTTCCACGGCCGTGCCAAGGTCTATACCGACGCCATCCAGACGGCCGATCGAGCGGCACTCGAGGTCGCACTGGCGCGCAATGTCTGGCGGGGCGCCGCGCCGGCCGGGGCGGCCGCCTCATTGGCCCGGGTCGTGTCGGCGCAAGTGGCGCACCTTGCCTCGCAGTCGCTTGCGACGCTGGAATCAGGGCAGGTACAATTCCTGCCAGCGACGGAGGCAATGTGATGATCCCGGAACTGCACCGGCCAGTCGCGGTCGAGCGTGTCGGGCATGCCGGCCTGGACATGACGGTGGAAGCCAGTCCCGCGGAATGCGCCGCGCTCGCCGAACGCATGGGCCTGCCCGCGGTGCTCGCACTGACCTGCGCGTTCCATCTGGACTGGGATGCGGCCGGCACGCTGTTGGCGAGAGGACACCTGATCGCTCGCCTGATGCAGACCTGTGTCGTCTCGCTGGATGACTTCGTCAGCACTGTCGAGGAGCGCTTCGCGGTGCGCTGCGTTTCGGATGGCGAGGAAACCGACGACGCCGACCCTGAGTTGCTCGACGAGATCACCTTTGTCGAAGGTACTCTCGACCTTGGTGAAGCCGCCGCGGAGCAACTGGCGTTGGCACTCGAACCGTATCCACGCGCGCCAGACGCCGTATTGCCGGACATTTCGGATGACCCCGAGGCGCAGCCCTTTGCCGCGCTGGCGGCGTTG
Organism: uncultured Alphaproteobacteria bacterium; assembly: GCA_963812505.1. Classification (GTDB taxonomy): domain Bacteria; phylum Pseudomonadota; class Alphaproteobacteria; order Acetobacterales; family Acetobacteraceae; genus JAMXLO01. The sequence goes on along the minus strand of CAWEVM010000001.1, from coordinate 30,269 downwards.
CGGCGGCGCCACTGAGGCATGGTTCGCGTGATCGATCAAGATTTTTCTTGACATGTTCAGTTATAATAACTAACTAGGACGACGCCAACAGGCGGACTCTGCCTACCGACCAGAGCGCCTTCCCGCCACCCCCGGAGACATTGATGAACATCGACCTGACACCGCTGGTGCAGGCGCTGGCCGCGCTTGCGTTGGCGGTAATGAGTGGGGCAATTCCCTATCTCGCGCCGCTCGTGAGCCGCTATCTGCGCATCAGGCTCACCGCGACCCAAGCCGCCGCGATCCAGACCGCCGCGGATGCCGGCGCGCAGGCGGCCTACGGTTACATCGCCACGCACGCCGCCAGCTATCGCGACGTAGCGATCCGCGATGCCGCAATCGCCAAAGGCGTGCAGCACGTTGTCGCCTCGGCACCAGAAGCCCTGATCGCGATGGGCGTCACGCCGGAGCACGTCCGGAACATGGTCGAGGCGCGGTTCGGAGGGCTCCTCACCGCTGATCCCAACATATCGATCGGCGCCTCGCCGACCGCCTGAATTCCGCAACTACCCGGAGATATCATCATGCGACGCATCATGGCGCTGCCGTTGCTCGCCTGCCTGTCCGCGTGCAGCAATGTGACGCCAGAACAGCAGGCGACGATCAGGCAGGTGCTGACGGTGGCCTGCAACGTGGATGGCGTGGTCATCCCCCTGGCGCAGCCGATCGTGGCCACACTCGGCCCGGCGGGCGCCACTGCCGCTCAGGTGGACCTGTTGGTGCACCCCGCGGTGATCGAAGCATGCAAGACAATCAACGGAGTGCCGATGAGCGTGACGCCGGTGGGTGCGCCAGTGACCGTACCAGCCGAAGCCGCCGCCAAGACGACCACCTGACGGCGACGTTGGCTAGTTGCCGGGCCACGGGTAGCGAGCCGTGCGCGCGCATGCCCCAGCGTTCCGCCTTAAGCCCGTGTTGACTGACAGGGGGTAGCCTTCTTCGGGCCACCTCTGGAACTGGGACTGAAACCCATGAGCGCTCCAATCGCCAACGACCACTTTGACTTTTCGCTTGGCAACCTGAGCTATATCAATTCCGCATACGATGAGCCGTATGTTCCCGCGAAGCCGCTGGATCATCGGATTTCCGTTTGGGTTGCGCGGTTGGTGTCGATGTTCCGCGAATGGCGGCATCGGCGCGCCGTTATCCAGGAGATGTCTCTGATGACCGATCGTGAGCTCTCGGATATCGGCCTATCGCGATCCGACCTGGCGCGGGTATTCGATCCGGCGTTCGCGGCGGCCCGTGACAGGGGGCACGAGTATATCGCTTATTGATTTGATAATCCGCTGCCTGCTGGCCATGCGGGGGCGCCGTGTCCCCGCGCGCATTGCGCCGCTGCCTCTCAGGGGATCATAGGCGGCGTCTTGATCGCCATGGTCGGCCCCGCCGCCGGCATTGTCGGGTCAAAGCTAAGCTAACTGCCACCGCGCCAGATAGCGCGCGACACCGGGCAACCGACACAGAGGCGCCTGCGCACGGCGCAAGCTCGCGCGGCAGGTCAGCTCCGAAAGATCGTCCCGACAGCCTCACCAGGAAATGGCCGACGGAGACACCGCTCCTCCGGCGGACAAAACGCAAACGAGCGGCCACATGATGTGTCACCTCCAGTCAGGTTGCTTTGCTCTCGACGGCGACCGTGCCGCACCATTTGCCGAACTGGGCAAGCCCGCGCAGCATGCGCCGAGATAGTGATCCAACGGCGGGAGGGATGAACGTGCCGAACAAGGTTTCGCTGTATGCCAATGTGGGGCCGGAACTGACGCATTACGATGTGGACGCCGCTGCCGCAACGCTGACGCGCCGTGCCACCGTCAGCTTACCGGCGAACGTGCAGTATGCCTGGCCGCATGCCTCGCGGCGCTTCCTTTACGTTGCCACCAGCGACAGCGCATCGGGCATGGGGGCTGCCGGCAACCAACACCACGTGACAGCGTTGGCGGTCGATCCCGCGACTGGCACGCTCAGTCCGCATGGCGAACCGATCCGCCTGCCGACCCGGCCGATCCACATGGCGACCGACATTCCTTCGCAGTTCGTCCTGGTCGCGTTCAACAATCCAAGCGCACTCCGTGTGTATCGCATAAATCCCGATGCGACACCGGGCGACGAGGTCGCACAGTCAGAGTTGATCGATCCGGGGATTTTCGCGCACCAGGTGCGCGCGACACCCGACAACCGCCAGGTCATCCTGGTCACCCGAGGCCACGACGCCGCTGACGGCAAGCCGGAGGAACCCGGCGCGTTGCAGGTGTTCGACTTCAGCAACGGCGTGCTGAGCAACGAAGTCTCGATCGCGCCTGACGGCGGCTATGGGTTCGGCCCCCGGCATTTGGATTTCCATCCGTCGAAGCCGTGGGTCTATGTGTCGCTGGAACGGCAGAATGCGCTCGATCTGTTCGAACTCGTCGACGGTGCGCTGTCGCCAACGCCGCGCTTCCGCAAGCCGACGCTCGGTCGGACGGCCACCGCTCGCCAGGCAGTCGGCACAGTGCACGTCCATCCCAACGGCCGCACGGTCTACGTCGCCAACCGCGCCGCCAATGCGGACGGCGAGAACTCGCTGGCGGTCTTCGCGATCGACCAGTCAACCGGCGAGCCAAACCTGATTCAGCACATCGACACGCATGGTGTGCATCCGCGCACCTTCCACATCGATCCCAGCGGGCGTCTGATGGCCGTGGCGCACATCACCGGCGCGGTGCTGTCGCTGTTCCACATTGCGGAGGACGGCCGGCTGGAATTCGCGCGCGCCTACGATATCGATGTGGGTCAACGCACCATGTGGTGGATGGGCATGGTGGAACACGCAGCATAGGACACGGCCATGAAATTCGGTGCCTCGATGTTCTTCACCGACTACTCGATGACTCCGGCGGAGCTTGCCACGGCGCTAGAGCAGCGTGGTTTCGACATCGTCTGGGCACCCGAGCACTCGCACATTCCGTTGTCTCGCAAGACATCATTCGTACTCGGCGGCGATTTGCCGAAACGCTACTACGATGTGATGGATCCGTTCGTCACGCTGAGCATGGCGGCGGCCGCGACGAAGACGCTGAAGATCGGCACCGGTGTCTGCCTGATCGCGCAGCGCGATCCGATCCAAACCGCAAAGCTGGTGGCCTCGATCGATCAGGTGTCCGGCGGACGCTTCGTGTTCGGCGTCGGCGACGGCTGGAACCAGGACGAAATGGAGAACCACGGCACGAACTTCAAAACGCGCCATAAGCTGGCGCGTGAGCGCATCGAGGCGATGAAGGCGATCTGGACGCAGGATACCGCCGAGTACCATGGCGACCTCGTCGATTTCGGTCCGATGCAGACCTGGCCAAAGCCGGTGCAGAAGCCGCACCCCCCAATTCTCGTCGGCGGCGCGTTCCCCTACAGCGCGCGCCGTGCGGTGCGCTACGGCGACGGTTGGATGCCGCAGATCACCTCGGCATCACCGACGCCGCTGACGGATTTGATTCCGCGCTTCCGCCAGATGGCCGCAGAGGCTGGACGCGAACCGAACGGCTTCGATATCTCGATCGGCGGCCAGACGGAGGACATCGATCTGATCAAGCGCTATCGCGACCTGGGCGTGAACCGCGTCTCCACGAGCCTGCCATCGGAGAAGGCGGACACCATCTTGCCGGTGCTCGACCGCTGGGCCGCGATAATCCGCGCAGTGAACGGCTAACCGCGCCCCCGCCGTGGCGCCACGATAGGTTACGGCCGTATCGCACGCATCGCCTGCCACACACGGAGCGGCGTCGCCGGCCCATCGAACTGCGTGACGCCGAGCGGCGCCAGCGCGTCGACGATCGCATTGCCGATCGCCGGTAGCATTGCGACCGCACCGGCCTCGCCGCAGCCCTTCACGCCGAGTGGATTGGTGGTGCAGCGCGTTCCATTGAAATCCAGCAGGAACGGTGGCAGGTCGTCGGCGCGCGGCATCGCGTAGTCCATGAACGACCCCGCGAGCAACTGACCGGATTGCGCATCGTAGACCGCATGTTCCAGCAGCGCCTGCCCGGCGCCCTGCGCGATCGCGCCATGTGCCTGACCGGCGGCAATCATCGGGTTCACCAAGACGCCGTAATCATCCACTGCGGTAACCCGAACCAATGCGACAAGGCCACTGTCGCGATCGATCTCAACCTCCACCACGTGCGTGCCGTTGGGGAAGGTCATGTGCTCACGCGTCCATGCGTGATAGGTGTCGAGTGGTGCCCCAGCCTCGCGAGCCCGCGCCGCCACATCCAGCAGCGATATCGAGCGATTGGTGCCGACGACTGCGAAGTGGCCGTCGACGAACTCGAGATCCACCTCCGCCACCTCCAGTGCATCGGCGGCGATCGCGCGACCCTTCTCAACGATCGTCTCCGATGCGCGCCAGATAGCGGTACCACCCATGTAGGTCGCGCGCGAGCTGCCGTGTCCGCCACCGATCGGGACCAGATCGGTATCACCCTGACGCAGCAGAATGAGCTCGTTCGGAACGCCGAGACGGTCCGCCAGGATCTGCGGAAATGTCGTTTCATGGCCCTGACCGATAGTCTGCGTGCCGGTGATCAGCGATACCGAACCATCGGATTCAAACCGGATGTCGACGTTCTCGTGCGGCGAGCCGCCGGTTCCCTTGATGTGATACGCAAGCCCAAGGCCGCGCAGCAATCCACGCGCTTCGCTTTCGCTGCGCCGTGCCGCGAAGCCGGCGACATCCGCCAGTGCGAGCGCGCGATCGAAGGTCTCAGCGAAATTACCGCTGTCCACCGAGAAACCGAGCGCGTTGGTCATCGGCATCGCCGTAACAGGCACCATGTTACGGCGGCGCAGTTCGGCGCGGTCGAAGCCGCACTGCCGCGCCGCCGCGTCGATCAGCCGTTCGATGACGTTTACCGCCTCGGCAAAACCAGGTCCCCGCGTGACGCCGATCGGCGTGGTGTTGCTCAGCACCGTCACGACATGCAGCGCGATTGCCGGGATCGCATAGATGCTGCCCTGCAAATGCACGTATTGGTTCGTCTGCACCGCGCCGGCACCGCCCGCCATGTAGGCGCCGACGTTCGCCACGCTGCTGACCCGCAATGCGAGGAACCTGCCATCGGCATCGAGCGCCAGCGAAGCCTCTGCCTGATGATCGCGCGCCTGGTGGTCCGAGACGAAGCCCTCACTGCGCGTCGCGATCCACTTCACTGGACGGCCGACGTGTCGCGCCGCCCACAGCACCAACGCATGCTCGGCATAGGTAAAATTCTTGGCGCCGAACCCGCCGCCGACATCCGGCGCGATGAACCGCACCTGGGCCGGCGGCACACCGAGCACGCGGGCGGTTGCATCGCGGTTGCCGTGGATGTTCTGGCTGGAGACATGCAGCGTGTAGCGGCCCTGCGTTGCATCATACATGCCGACAGCGCCGCGCGGCTCCATCGGATTTGTGACGATGCGGTGGTTGTCGAGGTGAAGCGAAACGACATGCGCGGCCGTTGCGAACGCTGCATCGACGGCATTCGCATCGCCCCACCGCCAGTCCATGCAGACATTGCCAGGCACCTCGGCGGAAATCTCCGGCGCTCCCGATGCACACGCGTCGGCAGCCGTGGTGACCGCGGGCAGCGGCCGGTACTCGACCACCACGCATTCGGCGGCGTCGAGCGCCTGCGCGCGCGTCTCAGCGACAACCAGCGCGACCGGTTCGCCGACATGGCGCACCTTCTCGTTCGCCAGCAGCGGCTGCGGCGCGAAGGCGAACTCTTCCCCGGTCTGCACGTTGGCTTCCACCGTCGGACGCATGGGCCGCAGCCCATCGGCCCGCGCATCCTCGCCGGTCAGCACGGCAAGTGTGCCGGACATCGCCCGCGCCGCCGCGGCGTCGATCCGCTCAACCACCGCATGGGCGTGCGGCGATCGCACCACCACGGCGTGCGTCATGCCATCGAAGTGCAGATCGTCCAGATAGCCACCCTGGCCGGTGGTGAACCGGGCATCCTCCCGCCGCCGAGGCGCATCGCCTATATTGAACCGACTTGCCATGAAACTCCCTCAGCCCGAACCAGGAGCGGACAGGATACCATGACCGCAAAACGTCAACTCCGTCTCGGCGCCTTCATGCGGCCGACCACAATCCACACGGCATCCTGGCGCTATCCCGGCGCGTATCCAGACGCCAACTTCAATCTCGCCCATATCAAGCGCTTCATCCAGACGCTGGAGCGCGGCCGGTTCGACGCGTTCTTCATGGCTGACCATCTGGCCGTGCTCAACATGCCGATGAACGCGCTGAAGCGCAGCCATACCGTCACGTCGTTCGAGCCGTTCACCCTGCTGTCGGCCCTCGCGATGGTCACCGAGCATATCGGCCTGATCGCGACCGGCTCGACCACCTTCGATGCGCCGTTCCATGTCGCGCGCCGCTTTGCCTCGCTGGATCACATCAGTGGTGGGCGCGCCGCGTGGAACATCGTCACCACATCGAACCCCGACGCCGCACTGAACTTCGGCCTGGACGAGGCGATGGACCATGACGAACGCTATCGCCGCGCGCGCGAGTTCTACGATGTTGTCACCGGCCTATGGGACAGTTGGGCCGAGGACGCGTTCATCCGCAACGTCGAGACCGGCGAATTCTTCGACCCGTCACGCATGCACGTGCTGGACCACAAGGGCGACTACTATTCGGTGCGTGGCCCGCTGCACATCGCGCGGCCGATCCAGGGTTGGCCGGTGATCGTGCAGGCGGGCGCCTCTGACGCCGGACGTCAGCTTGCCGCCGAGACCGCCGAGATGGTGTTCGCCGGCGCCGGCGACATCAATGGCGGCCGCGCGCTGTATGCCGACATCAAGGGCCGCATGGCGAAGCTCGGCCGCGATCCGGAGCATCTGAAGATCCTGCCAGGGGCCTTTGTCGTGATCGGGGATTTGCTGGAAGAGGCGCGCGAGAAGCGAGCAAAGCTGGACAGCCTTGTGCATTACGACAGTGCCATCGCCTCGCTGTCGATCGCGCTGGGTACCGATGCGTCACGCTTCGATCCCGATGCGCCGTTACCAGAAATCCCCGAAACCAATGCCAGCAAAAGCGGTCGCGACCGTGCCATCAACCTGGCAAAGCGCGACAACCTGACAGTACGGCAGCTTGCCCAGCGTCTCGGCGGCTATGCGGGGCCCGCGCTGGTCGGCACACCGGCGATGATCGCCGATCAGATGGAGGAGTGGCTGCTTACCGACGCCTGCGACGGCTTCAACATCATGTTTCCGTTCCTGCCCGCCGGCCTCGATGATTTCGTCGAACGCGTCGTGCCAGAACTGCAGCGGCGCGGCATCTTTCGCCGCGAATACGAGGGCGCGACCCTGCGCGAGAATCTCGGTTTACCGCGGCCGGAGAACCGCTTCTTCCCCGCCTGATGTTCGCGCAGGAATCAGAACTCGGGGAAGATCCTGTGCTCCACGCCGGCACCGCCGACCGCATTTGTCAGCAACTGCAGGTCCTCTCCGGGCACGACCAACTCCGCGCTGGTGCCGCAGTCCGAACCAGGGGCGCTGGTGCGGCCGCCCGCCCAATGAACCTGAAACGCCCGCGGCGTCTGGAAGCGCTGCTCCACAACCAGGCTGCCGCCGTCCGAGGCCATGCTTTCGGGTTTCAGATTGCAGGTCGTCCCTGTTTCGGCGGCGGTGACCGTGAATTCCCAGTCAGCCGGCACACGGGCGCCCTGGCGGAATACCAGGATGTCCCCGACCTTGGGACCGATATCGATCGTCCGGGCCGCTGACACGACGGCCACCGAACTTGCCAGCAGACCGGCGATCAGGCTGGCAAGCACCGCTGTCCTGACGATATCGCTGGATGGGTTATCTGTGGGCTTGTCTGTGTGTTTGCGCCACCTCATCGGCCACCGTCCCGGCGGCGGACCGCCTCTGGCGATGGGCACAAGGGCAAACATTCCAGGCCGAACGGCGCCTGGGGCAAATAGGTATCCACGGCTGAACCTCTTCTTGCGGCGTCGGGGCGGGTTCTGCCTCTCGGAAGAATCTCCCGATTGTTGCGACAGGAATATTGCCATTCCCTTCGCAATCGCAGCATCACGATCTCGTGAGCTTGACCCGCCCTGTGGGATGGCCGATCTGCAATCTGACGTTAGCTCGAGGAGCCGAAATGCCAGGACCGTTGCATGGCTACCGCATCGTCGACCTCACTTCCATGGTCTCGGGGCCTTCGGCCACCATGCTGCTGGCGGACCAGGGCGCCGACGTCATCAAGGTGGAGAATCCGCAGGGCGGCGACCACACCCGGGCCGCGGCCAATCGGCGCGGCGGGTTCTCTGCCTCGTTTCTCAACAACAACCGCAACAAGCGGTCGGTCGTGCTGGACCTGAAGGCACCGGCCGGAGTGGCGGCGCTGAAGCGGCTGATCGCCGGTGCGGACGTGTTCATCCAGAATTTCCGCAGCGGCGTGATCGAACGGATGGGCTTCGGCGAGGATGCCGTGCGCGCGCTGGCGCCGGACATCATCTACGTCTCGATCAGCGGCTTCGGCGAGGAAGGGCCGTTCGCGCAGAAGCCAGTTTACGATCCGCTGATCCAGGCGCTGTCAGGGCTGGCCAGCATCCAGGGCGGCTCCGACCAGGACCGCCCACGGTTGGTGCGCACCATTGTGCCCGACAAGTTGACCGGCGTGGTGGCCGCTCAGGCGATCACCGCCGCCCTGCTGGCGCGCGAGCGGACCGGGCAGGGCCAGCATGTGCGGTTGTCCATGCTGGATGCCGTGGTGGCATTTCTGTGGGGCTCCGACATGGGCAGCCAGACCTTCGTCGGCGGCGAACTGCCGCAGCAGGAAGCGGCCAGCTTCATCGACCTGATCTACGAAACCGCCGACGACTACATCAGCGCGGCGGTGCAGACCGACCGGGAGTGGACTGCGCTGACCCGCGCATTGGATCGGCCGGAGTGGCTCGAGGATCCGCGCTTCGCCACGCCGGCGCTGCGCCACAAGCACATCAATGAGCGGCTGGCGATGACCCAGGACGTGCTGCGAACGCGTCCCGCCGCGGAATGGCTGGAGCGGCTGACCGCGGCTGGCGTGCCCTGCGCCCCAGTGCTGACGCGCAGCAAAATGATCGAGCATCCGCAGGTGGTGGCAAACGGCATCGTGGTGGAGACCGAGCATCCCGGAGCCGGCCCGCTGCGCCAGGCGCGCCCTGCGGCACGGTTCTCCGCGACCCCGGCCACCATCCGCCGCGGCGCGCCGGCGCTTGGCGAGCACACCGACGAGGTCCTGGCCGAGATCGGCCACAAGGAGGACATCGAGGCATGATCGACTTCCACTACTGGCCGACACCGAATGGCTGGAAGGTGTCGATCATGCTGGAGGAGTGCGGCCTGCCGTACCGCGTGGTGCCGGTGAACATCGGCAAGGGCGATCAGTTCAAGCCGGAGTTCCTCTCGATCAGCCCGAACAACCGCATGCCCGCGATCGTCGACCATGACGCCGACGGCGAAGTGGTACCGGTGTTCGAGAGCGGTGCCATCCTGATGCATCTGGCCGAGAAGTCCGGCCGCTTCATGCCCACCGATCGGCGCGGGCGGAAGGAAACGCTGGAATGGCTGTTCTGGCAGGTCGGCAACCTCGGGCCGATGGCGGGGCAGCTCAGTCACTTCGTCAACTACGCGCAGGGGGAGCATCCGTATTCCCACCAGCGCTACGCCAACGAGTACAACCGCTGTCTCGGCGTGCTCGAACGGCGATTGGCCGGCCGCGCGTATATACTGGACGACTATTCGATCGCCGACATGGCGTCGTTTCCCTGGGTGCTGATCTCGAAGCCGCTCGGCCAGGCGCTCGACGAGTTCCCGAACGTCGCCCGTTGGCGCGAGGCGATCAAGCAACGGCCGGCGGTGCAGCGTGGGATCGATCTTGGCAAGGAACTGCGCCGCCGCGCGCCACCCAGTGAGGAGGAGCGGCGTATCCTGTTCAATCAGACGGCGAGCCTTGTCGACAAGGCGAGTTCAGCCTGATGGAAGTCAGGCCGCGACCACGCGTCGCGCGCCGCGTGTCAGCAAAGCCAGAACGATACAGGCGTTGAACAGGTTCCACACCACGCCGTTGGCGAATGCCGCGTGATACGAACCGGTGACATCGAAGATCACGCCTGAGAACCAGCCGCCGAACGCCATGCCGAGGAGTGTCGCCATGATCACCACGCCGAATCGCAGGCCGGCCTCGCGCGCCGGCAGGTATTCGCGGATCACGATCGCGTAGCTTGGCACAATGCCGCCCTGCACCAGGCCGAACAGCGCGGAGATGGCATAGAGCGAACCCAGACCGCTGAAGCCGAGATACAGCAGCAGCGCAAGCATCTGTCCGATCGAACCAAGCAGCAGTGTCGGCAGTCCACCGATCCGGTCAGCGACGAAGCCGGAACCGACGCGGCTGATGATGCCAAGACCCAGCATCAGCGACAGCATCTCGGCCCCGCGCGTGACCCCGTAACCGAGATCGCCGCAGTACGCGACAATATGCACCTGCGGCATTGACATCGCGACACAGCAGCAGAATCCGGCAACCGACAGCGCGATCTGCAGCGTGGCTGGCGATAGGCCGAGCGAGGCCTGCGACGATGTGATGCGCTGTGTTGTTGTCTGTGGCGCTGGCGGCCGGCGACGCAGCATGAGTGCGAGCGGTATCATCGTCACGGCGCACACGAGGCCGATGCCGAGGTGGGTCTGTCGCCAGCCGACGATTTGCACAAAGTGCTGTACCAGCGGCGGCCAGATCGTGCCGGCGAGATAATTGCCCGACGCGGCGATCGCCACAGCGATGCCGCGTCGCCGCGTGAACCAGTGCGACACGTCGGTGACGATGGGCCCGAACGAGGCCGCGCCTCCGAACAGCGCGATCAGCAGTCCCTGGGCCAACGCGAACTGCCACAGGCTGGTAGCAAAGCCCGCGGCGACATAACCCAGGCTTAGCGCCACCGCGCCGATCAGTGCGGGCAGCATGATGCCTGACCGGTCTGCCATGCGCCCGATCACCACGCCGCCCACGGCGAAGCCGATCATGGTCAGCGTATAGGGCAGCGACGCGGTCGCGCGATCGACACCGAATTCGCCCTGTACCGCGGGTAGCACGACCACGACGGACCACAGGCTGATGCCGCCGATGGTGCTGAGCGCCGTGCAGATGCCAAGGCGCAGCCATGCATAGGCTGACTCCACACCCGCGTTCGTCGTCACGGTCGTTCCATCCCGATCCACCTTGTCTTGCGCATGTTAAGTTAGGGGACAGCCGCCTACTGCCGCCGTCCATTCGTGGCGCAACCACGCGTACCACTACTCCGTGTTCACCTGCAGGGTGAAAGTTCCGCAGGCCGAACCGCATTCGACTTCATGCGTTTCTACCGTGAGGTATCGGCACGGCGCCGGTGCCAAATGCGGGAGGTGACATTATGCGTTTGATCGCAGGAGCAGCGTTGCTGGGCCTGATTGCGACCGCCAGTGCGACTGGGCCAGCACAGGCCGAAGGGTGCCTCAAGGGCGCCGCGGCTGGCGGGGTAGCGGGACACGTGGCCGGCCATCACGCGGTGCTAGGGTCAGCGGCCGGTTGCGCCGTGGGGCACCACGAAGCTGCCAAGCGCGACCGGGCAGCGCAACAGGCACAGAGCAACGGCGATCGCAGCGACACGACGGAACCGCATCACTGAGCAGAGCAGTGCCGGCGGTGGGGGTTTGCGATCGGACCCCCACCGCCGGCACATCACGCGTTGTGCAATAGCGCCCAGATGTCAGGCAGAGGCACCACAATGTCCGCGGCAGATGTGATACGGGATCGCGCGGCGTTGGCCGATAGCCTTATGGCAATGACACCGACCATGAACGCCGAGGTGCTTTGGCAAGCTACGACCGTCACCTATGACCGCGGTGTGATGATGGTCCATCTGCTTATTGCTGAACTTCGCTGTGGCTGGCCTTGGCCAGCGGTCCCAAGCCGCTCGACCACATCCTGATCCATCATTGACACGCCGAAGTCTCAGGCGTTCGGATACGCTCCGCGCCAGACGAAAGCGTTCCGCCATGACTGACACCAACACCAAGCCCAAGACCAAGGACGAGATCAAGATCGAGCGGCCGCGCTTGCATAAAGTCATTCTGATCAACGATGATTTCACGCCCCGGGAGTTCGTTGTCACGGTTCTGAAGGCGGAATTTCGCATGACCGAAGATCAGGCGCTGCGAGTGATGATGACCGCTCACAGGCGCGGTGCGTGTGTCGTCGCGGTCTATACGAAGGATGTGGCGGAAGCGAAGGCGACCAATGCGACGGATGCAGGCCGCAGCAAGGGCTATCCACTGTTGTTCACGACCGAGCCCGAGGAATGAAGCGCGATCGATCCTAACGTGCCTCCTCCAGCCATTTGGGCACGCGAGCCAGCGCATCCTCGCGGCCAGGCTCATTGGTGCCGACGTGCGCACGGCCGCCCACCGCAGTGGCAGCACCGTCTCGTACATGAACTGGCCGGTTCGGCACATCGAAGTCATGGTACGCGCCGGGATAGGCGACGAGAGTGATCTCATCCGGAAATCGGGATGCGAGCTCGTGACAAGGCGGCGCGGGCGTCCAATCGTCATCCTCACCCATCAGGATCATCAGCGGTGCAGCCGGCTTCCAGTCGGGATCCTCGTTCTTGGTGGGACACCCCGGATAAAACGCCACGAACCGCTCAAATAAACCGTGCGGCAGATTGCCGGCAGCGCGCGCAGTCTCAAGTACGGTGCTGCCTCCATTCGACCAGCCAATCAGATCGATGGCGCCTGAGGGCGTTTGCGGCCGGCCTCTCAGCCATTGGGCTGCATCGATCGCGTCCAGACGGCGCAATCCCCACGATGTCACCTCACGGTCCTTCGTGCCGCACTGTGAGCCCAGTCCACGCGAGCCGAAGCTATCCGGCAGGAGAACAATGTGGCCAGCTTTAACCAAGGCCACGGCCCATTGGCCGTCGCGGGAAGCGAAGGGGCCTCCGCAGCCATGGAGCGCCACGATTGTGGGCGGCTTCGGCGTCGTCGGCATCACCAGCGCGGCATCAAGGCTGACGCCGTTCGCGCCCGCAATGGTCACCGGCTCAACGTGGACGGCGGCGGCTTGCAAATACGCGAGGAGGGCCAGAAACGCCTTCATTTCCTGAATGCTGCAAGGACCATTGTCAGGTTGCAAGCCTACCGGTAGCTGAGCAAGTCGAGCCGATACGCGTCCCCCTCACAATATTGCAACCGCGGTGACAGAAAGTGTTGCACTCGGTCGATAAAAATTGCCGCTGCCTGGTCACCGGTGCAGGGATCATCCGTACGGCCGCGCCAGTTTACCAACATCACGGCCCCTTGGGGCACAAGCGTATCGACGACACGATCTGCCACACGGATGATGTCGTGCGGCGACAAGAAATATAGCACCTCAGATAACACGATCAGATCGAACATGTCGTCCGGCCATTGCCGAGGCACTTCCATTTGCGCGAATCGAACCCAGGGCTGTTCGGCGCACACGCTGCGCGCTGCGCTCAATGGCGCCTCGACAATGTCCACCGCCAGCAGCGCATCGCAGTAGTCCGCCAGCATGCAGGACAGCTCTCCGATGGAGCAACCAACCTCGAAGCCAGAGCGAAAATGCCTGCCACCGAGGCTGGCAATCGTGGTACGGTACTTTCCACGTTCATATTCGCTCGAACGAAACTGCCAAGGATCAGGACTGGCGTCGTAGAGGCGCTGGAAGTGATGGGCATCTCGTGATTCTCGCGGCGCAATCATGGCAACAGGAACGTTTCCCACGGTTTGGCCAGTGCTCGCAGCAATGACTGAGGGAGCACAAATCCTGTTGGGTCATCAATAATACTCCGACCGGACTGTGACGCATGAGCCGCGATGGCACGGCCCTTGGCCGGCAGATGTGGCGTCACGTCCAGTCGCCAGCCTTGCGGCTCCGTTGCGTCGATCGAGAGCCTTGTGGAGATCGTCCAGCCCCAGACAGGATATGCGAGGGCTCTGATCCCGGTGACCCGCGCGGTCCAGCACGCGATGCGTGAGGCTGCCTGGTGGTCGCAATGCGGATCGTGTCTCCAGGGAGCCAAAATGGCCGAACATCCGAAGTCGCGCACATAACCCGCGAGTTGATCTACGATGGATTCGAACACCGGGCCGCCATGCGGCGCCTTCGTGTCCGGCTCGCGCAGGAAAATGAGCCGCTCGCTTGGCAAGCCAAGAATATTCACCGCTTCAGTCGCTTCTGCCTCGCGCACCGCGATCAACTTCGAGGCTGGGTAAAGCCGCGAGTTGGGATGGGAACCTCTGCCGTCGGTTAAAATAACCACGAGCGGCGGCCGCGAGGCGGCACAACAGGCGGCGATCAGGCCCCCACAGCCCAGCGTTTCATCGTCAGGATGGGGTGCCAGAATCAGGCCGGTTCCTTCGCCGATGATGTCGTGCAACGACGCAATCGGAAGCTCCCGCCAAAGCTCATGGAGACGTCCCACGGTGATCACGCTTGGCCCACTTCGTGATGTCGCGCGAAGTGCGCGGCCGCCTCGGTCAGCACAGCATCCGGCGCGGGCTGGCGAAGATAAGTGCCCAGATCGCGGCAAATTCGTTCGACAGGATTCCCATGCCGAAACGCTGACAGGCCCAGCGAGCGCTGAACCAGTCGCATGGCATCGAGGCAAGCCGTCTCAACCGCAATGCGTGCCAGGCCTACATAGGCGACCGCTTCATCCGGATCGGAAGTGGGGTCTTCCGCAATCCGGGCCGCTCGACGAACCCACAGGGAGCTGGTCTCGCACTGAATGATTGCCGTCCCAAGTCGCTGCAATTGATGTGGATTGCCGATTCGCTCGGCAGCCTTCAACTGGTTTGTCATGAGCTCGACAAGGCTTTGCAATCCCCCCGTCGCAACGGCCGACCCACGCCACGCACCGGTCGAAAAGACAGGTTCACGCAAATAGTCGCCCGACTCGCCCAAACAGACATCAGGGTCCACCACGCAGCCGGTGAAATCGACCGCGCCGGTGACCGCAGCGCGCATGCCTTGCAGAGGCGCTTCCAACCCTCCCGTGCTCTCTCCCGCGCCAAGGGCTAGCACAAGCATGTATGAATGCCCCGCATCATCCGTCGCAGTCACCAGAGCCCGCGTGGCATGGCCGGCGCCGGAACAAAACATCTTGCCGCCGTCGAGCTCGATCCCAGAGCGAGAGCGCGTCATGCGCAAACCTCCTTGCGGCGGGTCAGTGACCCACAGGGCAAACAGATGCCCCATCCGAAGATCGTCCGCTGCCCGCGCTATTTGCCGCCGGGAACCGTAACAAGCGATCAGGTGTCGGGCATTGATGTGCGCCTCTATGATACGTCCCACGGCAAGATTGCCGGCGCCCATCTGCATCAGGAAGGTGGCAAGACCATCGGCAAGAGCGCCATCGCTGGCGTCATGCGTATGGTGCTCAATCGGCAAGGGCATATTCAGCGCGCCGGCCTGTCGCAACGCGACGATCTCTTCGTCCGGAAATGTTGCGGCAGCGTCCAGTTGCGCGGAGCGCTTTTGCATCCACGGCACCAGTGCGCTCATTTCGCTAACGATCGTCATTGGCAAAGGACGTCTTGACTGGCTCCAACAGCTGCTGCGCGTAGGCGATCTGTTTCGACAACTCGGCAAAGCGCACCCGCCTGCGCTTCAAGAACGGACTTTGGTTCTCGATTGCAGCCCAGGCGGTCCCAAAGAATCGGTTACTCAGCGAGCCGAGCAGCCGGTCATCTGGCACGCCCAGATCGGCGGCAAGGTCCTCGTCTGCTGCCCCATCGTGCCAAACGAGCCGGACGCGCCGGCGAAAATCGATCCGCCGGTACGCGTCCACCGATGGTTCAAGACTGGCGTCTGCGAACTCATCCTGCTGTCCCATCCGCCGGCGGATCGTATCAGCCATACCACCAGGTGCGCGGCCGTGAATGCGCGCAGAGACAGTGACCGTCACGGTCGGGTCATGACGGATACGCGCGTCCATACGCGCAAGCGCTGCGACGAAAGCCCGGTCTTCGCCCGCGGCCAATGCGGGAATGCCGCCGACCTGATTGAAGCACGACGTGGTGACGGCGAGGCTTGCGCCAGCCGCCTCGGTATGCCGCGGCCAAGGATCCGTCGGATCAGGATCAAGCATCACGGCAACGCGATCCAGCAGTTCCGCCAGCCGACGCTCCAGCGCCTCTTCCGCGAGGACATGCCAAGGGATGAGCATTGCTTCGACCGGATCGATCGCTACGCGTCCGCATACCACGTCGGCCCCAGAGGCCAGGGCCAACAGGCTCCGCTCAATCCAGTCTCTCGCGACCACCGCATCAGCATCCGTTGTCAGCAACACTCCGTCTGGGCCGGCAATCTCGGCACCGACTTCCATTGCCAACCTTCGTGCACTGCCAACGTTGGCGGTGGATGATGGAAAGTCATGCTGGTGGATATGCAAGCGATACGGCAGCCGACTTGCCAGGGAGCAAGCGATCACCGCAGTCCTGTCGGTACAATTATTCAGCAGCAGGACCACAGCGTCAGGCGTTCTCGTCTGTCGTTTGAGGGCGCGCAGGCAGCGACCGATACACTCGGCTTCGTCCCTGACAGGGATGGCGACAACGGCCCTTGTTGCTCGTGTAGTGCACGGCGTCTGACGATCAGGATGCATTTTGACAATGGAAGTGGTGCAGGCACCCGCATCAACGTCCGGCTGACGCCTTCGGCTTGCGTTCTCTCCTTTCGTCGCCGACATTTGATTGCGGGCAAAATCCAACGCAGCCGCTCGCAAGGACTGCTGGCTCGGCCCAGGCAAAACCACGTGCCGCAGCGCTCCGAGGTGCCGACATCCTTTAGCACCGAAACACACAGGCCGGAGGGGCATAAGGAACCGTGGATCATCTGTCTTCGTTAAAGCTGAGCCAATTCGGTTACCGCCGCCCACAGTCCAGTTCAGCTTCGAGGTGATCGCGTCAGATGAATAGCTCTCGGCGGCTCGGTGAACTTCGCCGTGATCTCACGAGCCTTGCCGGGCGACCAAGCCATTCAGGTGATCACGATACTGCGCGCGGTCGTGATGCTGAGCGACCCAGCGAAATTCCCTCGAGGGGTTGGCTTGACGTGATTTGGCGCGCCTGGGGCGAAGTGGGAGATGCGAACCTTTTCCTCGTGGCCGGCGGTGTGACCTATGCCGTCTTGCTCGCACTGTTCCCCGGACTGGCTGCACTGATCGCCCTTTATGGGTTGGTGCTCGATCCTTCACAGATAGAGCAGCAAGTGGCCGCCCTCTCTGGCGTACTGCCGGAACAGACGCGGCAATTGCTCGTCGACGAGCTGCATAAGCTGGCCGCCGCGTCCAACAGCATGCTCGGGCTCAGCGCCATCGTAGGGTTGTTGATAGCGATCTGGAGCGCCTCGCGAGGCATGAGTGGAACCATTACCGCGCTGAACATCGCCTATGAAGAAAAGGAAGGGCGCGGTTTCATAAAACTGAATCTGGTGGCTGTCGCACTTACGCTCATTTTCATGGTGGGTGGCCTTCTGGTCATCGCGCTCATTGCAGGAGCGCCCGCAGCGGTTGAACTGGTCAGCGCCGCCGCTGCCAACAAGTGGCTTGTGCTGGTGCTGGAATGGCCTCTCCTGATCATTGTGGTCATGGTTGGCCTGGCAGTTCTCTATCGATACGCGCCGGACCGAGCCAAGCCGCAATGGCGCTGGGTCTCGCCCGGAGCGATTGTCGCAACGACCTTATGGGTCGTGGCTTCTGTTGGCTTCACTATTTACGTTGCCAATTTCAACAGCTACGACAAAACATACGGATCCCTCGGCGGCGTGGTCATTCTCCTGACCTGGCTCTATCTGTCAGCACTCATGGTCTTGTTCGGGGCTGCGATCAACGCGCAGTCCGAGAAACAAACGCGAAAGGACTCGACCGATGGGCCACCAGCGCGGATGGGCGAACGCCAAGCGCGAGCGGCCGACGTTCTCGGGCCGAGCAGGGATTAACCAAAAGGAACCAAGCGCATGCCTGGCAACGAGCAACTTGATCAGCTCAATTGGCGGCTGAGCCGTGAAGGTCTGGGGCCTCTCGCCGTCTTATCAAACGAAGGCACAAGTTACCTGGTATCTGCGCTGCGCTCCTTGGCTGCGTCGCTACGCTACTGGGCGGAGGAACGACCTCTCGTCGCTCTTTTGCTTTCTGCTCAGATCGGTTTTGTAATAGCACGCCTGGGGCGCCGTCGTGCGCACGGTTAGGCTGCTACAGGTCGCAGCTGAGGCCGAGATCCTGCGGCTGCGCTATCTGATGCGCCGGCATGGTATGCGTGCAGCATTCGGTGTTCTGGCCGCCATCTTCGGGCTGAGCGTGCTTGTCCTCCTCGATGTCACAGGATGGCAGTTGCTGCGCATGTACGTGACGGCGATCTATGCGACCCTCCTCCTTCTGGGCATCAACCTCGTAATCGCGCTGGTATTCGGCGCGCTGGCGGCACGGTCATCCGTCAGCACTCATGAACGGGAAGCCCTGAAATCCGCCAGCAGGCGCTTCAGGAGGCGCGTGGAACACTCGGCTTGGCAGCCCTCCTTCCCGTCACGCGTTATCTTCTCGCCGGCAACCGTCGGCGCGGCGCACGGAGATGGCCATTTGGGCGAGGGCAGAGAGCTTAACTCCTCGCCCCGTCGACGGGCCACCGCTCAACTTCCGCTGGAAAGTGGTCGCGCCACATCCTCAAGGGACTTCCCTGCTGCCTCGATACCGAAGAATGCTTCGCAAACTGCTGCGCCAATCATCAGCGCGGCGGCTCCGACGTAGCCTCCTGCCACAGCCCACTCACTGCCCGTACCAATTAGTTGCCCGAACAGGAATGGGCCAGTAACGCCGCCTAACAGCGTGCCTAGCGCATAAAACACAGCAATAGCCATTGCGCGCGTCTCCAGAGGGAAAATCTCGCTCGCCGTGAGGTACGCCGAACTTGCTGCCGCCGATGCGATAAAGAAAATCGCGATCCAGCAAAAGGTCTGCGTCCAGGGGCCAAGGACGCCATTTCCGAACAGCACCGCCACAGCAATCAGCATGCAGCCAGACAGGCCATATGTACCGACGATCATCGGCTTGCGTCCCACCGTGTCGAACAGGCGCCCGAGCAGCAAAGGGCCCAGGAAATTCCCCGCGGCCAATGGCAAGATGTATATGCCGATCCGGGAATCCTGCACATGATAGAATGTCGACAGCACCAAGCCATAGGTGAAGAATACAGCGTTGAAGAGGAACGCCTGCGCCACCATCAAAGTCAGCGCCAGAAAGCTGCGCGCACGATTTTCATGCAGCATCGCTGCGAAAATGATCCTGAAGCCGAATATCTTCCTCGGATGCACTTTCAGAGTGCCCTTAGGCGGCGGTAGGTCATCCCCCACCTTGCGTTCGATTTCGTCGGTGTTCTGTTTTGCTTCCTCGTCTCGCCCATGAGTGACCTGCCATCGGGGACTTTCGGGCACGAAACGTCGTAGGAAGAGGATAAAGCCGCCCAGCACCGCGCCGATGCCGAAGCCAAGCCGCCATCCGAGATCGATGCCCACGAGCCGGCCAGACAACAACAACAGCGACCCTGCTGCACCAAGGGCGGCGCCGGCCCAATAGCTGCCATTCACGATAAGATCGACCCGTCCGCGCAGTCGCGCCGGAATCAGTTCGTCGATTGCCGAGTTGATGGCTGCATATTCGCCGCCGATGCCGAGCCCGGTCAGGCAACGGAAAATTGCGAAACTCCAAAAGCTCCAAGAAAACGCCGTGAGCAGCACGCCCACGAGGTAGATGCCGAGCGTTACATTGAAGATGACACGCCGGCCAAATCGATCGGTGAGCCAGCCAAACAGAAGAGCGCCGGCAACAGCGCCTGCGACATAGCAGGCAGCGATGCTGCCAATCTCCTGGTCCGAAAGGCCCAACGTCTGCCGGTCCTTCAGAATTGGTCCGATCGAACCGACGATGGTGACTTCCAATCCGTCCAGCACCCAGGTGATGCCGAGCGCGACGACTACGAGCAGGTGGAAACGGCTCCAAGGCAGCCTGTCAATTCGCGCCGGGATATCGGTGATAACCTCCCTCGCGCTCATTGGATGCGGTCCGTCCTGATGGCGTCCTCCCTGTCGTTTTCCTGCCGTGGCGATCACGGACGTCGCAAGCACCCGCGCAATGGAGTTCGTCGCTCGTATCAGGAGTGCAGCTAAACGGCGAGCATTGAGCTCAACTGGATCAGAGGACGATCCGTTGCATCGTTCTCCGCGAAAGTTGAGCGCTACCCGCGGTTCCGTCCGATCGCGGTAGCGCACGAATGCGTGGCGGCAGCGTTTCGTCTCGACGGCGTCAAGTGCGCCAATGCTTGGATGCGGAGGCTGTGTTGACTCACAAATTCAAACCTACTCTCACGCGGCTGGGAGCGCTCGTGGCACATCCCACCGCGTTTATCATTTTGGTCTGCTATGTTGGCGTTTGGCTTATATCCGACCGCAGAAACTTCGATTGGCAGGCGGTCGCGACCATCGCAACCCTGCTCATGACGCTATTCATCCAGCGCGCCGAGCACCGGGACACGCAGGCGATTCACGCCAAGCTTGATGAACTGCTGCGGGCCGAGGGCAGGGCGCGCAGCGAACTGGCGCAACTCGACGATGAGGAGCCCGAGGTCATTGAGCAGCACCGCTGGGAAGAACGCCGGAAAAATTAGCCGGCTGCGATCAGCGTTGGCACCGTCAGAGTTTGGTGGACGCGCGTGACAGCAGCTTCCAGTCCCCGCCTTGTTTTTGCCAATTCATCAGAATGTGAAGGTTGGTCGAGCTTTTCTTGCCGTCGGGGATTGACTCGCTCTCGGCCACCCAATGGAACCGCACAATAGCGGCATCCCCGACCACGCGGATCGTGGGGTCTTTGTATTCCAACAGCACGAACTTCGATTTACCAGCGGTGGCATTCTTGATGAATGTCGCCTTGTCCTCAACGTGAGCGTCGGAGTGGCTATAGCTCAGCTCCGCCGCGCAGAGCTCGTCGAGTGCCTTCGCGTCGGCGGCAATCTGGGCAGAACGAAATGCTTCGAGCCGCTTCGCCACGGCCTCTTCGTCAGCCGTCATAGCATTGGCTGTCCTGGTTCCCAGAATACCAGCCACTGCGAGGCCCAGCACGATCGACGGTCCTGTCAGATCGCGACGACTGATGTTCATATTGTTTCCTCCGCTTGTATCGGATGGAGCCCTGGTGGTCTGGCTCCGACATGTTCGCAGCGCTGAGCCTGCGCTAGGCGATCGAGGTAGTAAAGTTGGTCACCGACTGCGGATGCAGAATCGCCGACGGTCGCGACTCGTCGGTCTGCATTGCGTTCTCGGAGTGAGCGGCTAAGCATGGCGCCCCGTAGATGCTGGAGAGCCATAGTGTCGCCTGACGCAGGACGGAGCGGCTTTCGATCGCGCAGGCTGTTTCTCACCGGCCTGGCCGGCAGCGCAGTTGGCATTCATGGCGTCGTGAGGGCCGACACGCCTCGCAGCAGTGCCCTGAACATCGTGGTGACCGGCGGTCACCCCGGCGATCCCGAATACGGCTGCGGCGGAACGGTCGCGCGGTACACGAAGCAGGGCCATCGCGTTACCCTGCTGTATCTCAACCGCGGCGAAGACCCGCACGAAGGCGGTGACGCCTGTTCCGCGGCGATTGCTGCCAACCGTGTGACGCCGCGTGTCCACGAAGCGATGTCCGCGTGCCGCATCCTGGGCGCGAATCCCGTCTTCTCACCACAGTGCAATGGTGCTTCGATTGTGGATAATGCACACTACGAAGCTTTTACCGAACTGCTCGCGACGCTGCGGCCGGATGTCATATTTACGCAATGGCCGATCGACAATCATCCTGATCATCGTGCGACTTTCACATTGACTCTCGAAGCATGGAGCCGCCTCGGTCGCAAAGCCGCATTCTACTTCTATGAGGTCTCCGATGGCCTGGACACGTTGATGTTCACGCCGACCGACTATGTCGACATCACCGAGGCGGAACCGCTCAAGCGCAGCGCCTGCTACGCACATGCATCGCAGCAGCCGGATTTCTTCTACGCCTTGCAGTCGCATGTCTCCGAATTTCGCGGCACCGAGTCAGGATGTCGGCATGCTGAAGCGTATGTCCGGCACGTCGGTTCGCCTCCGGGTCTCCTGCCCTGATACTGTCCGCGAAATAGCGGGGCCGGACCGCAGGCTACGCGACGGGCCGGGCTTCACCCTTCATCTGGGTGCGATGCATGATCCGCCGGCTCGACGCATCGAACGGATCGCGCCGGTGCATCGTGCAGCGGTTGTCCCACAGCACAACATCGCCGACACGCCACGTATTGTACCAGGTCAGCTCATCGCGCGTCGCATAGCGCCACACCTCGTCCAGCAAAGCCTCCGACTCCGCAAGCTCCAGCCCCTCGAGATACGCGTTGCGCCGCCGGCCCAGATAGAGACACTGTCGCCCAGTCTCCGGATGCGTGCAGACGATCGGGTGATACGTGCCGGGCGCCTCTCGCGGATCATCGGTCGGCGTCACGCCCTGTCGTACATAGCCGCCGCTGTTGTAGGTACCGTCGTGCTTCACCCGCAGACCGGCGACCCGCCGCTTCAAAGCCTCCGGCAACTCGTGATAGGCCTGATACATGTTGGTGAAGCCGGTATTGCCGCCCGCCGGCGGAATCTCGATCGCGTACAGCATGCTCGCCTTGGGCGGGTCCTCCAGATACGACATGTCGGTGTGCCACACCGCCTCGCCGGCGCCGAGACTGCCGATCGCTTCACCGTTCTCGATCACGTTGGACACCACGTAGATCTCGGGATGCCCCTCGACGAAGCGCCGACCGTTCTCCTGGATCGGTGCGAAGTCGAGCTTGCCGAACCGCCCGCTGAATCCGGTGAGGTCATCGTCGTTCAGCGACTGTCCGCGGAACAGCAGAACCAGATGCTCCAGCCAGGCGCGATGGATCGCCGCAAAGTCGGCGTCCGAGATGCGGCGCAGATCAACCCCGCCAACCTCCGCGCCCAACGCGGCGCCCGTCGGTGTCACCGTGATCGCCATGCGGCCCCTCCCTGCTGTGCTGCTGGTCGTGCCTCTGAATTCGCCAACCGATACCGTTTCGCGCGATGAATTCCTAGATCCGTGAAGCCTTGCGGCCTGCCTGGACGGCTGTCACAGGGCATATGAGAACACGCCGAAGGGAAAATCCGATGTCGCAAGACCTGTTCGAGATCATGCGCTCCACGCGCTCGATGCGACGGCTGAAGCCGGACCCCGTGCCGGACGCAGTGCTGCACCAGGTGCTGGAAGCGGGAACCTGCGCCGCCAATGGTGGGAACATGCAGAGCTGGCGGTTCCTGGTGATCCGCGATCCTGCGATCAAGGCGGCGGCCGGGGCGTGGTACACGAAGGCCTGGCATGAGATCGTCGGACCGCGCTATCGCTCCAGCGCGCCGGCACCCGGGACAACCCCCGAACGCTTTGCGAGGATGCTCGGGGCGGCGGAATACCTGGCCGATCATTTCCACGAGGCGCCGGTCTGGATCGTGCCGTGCGCGCCGGGACCCAGGAACACCGGATCGTCGGTGTTTCCGGCCGTGCAGAACATCCTTCTGGCCTGTCGCGCCCTTGGCCTCGGCGCCACGCTGACCACGCTTCACCTGAATTTCGAGAAGGAAGCCGAGGCGGCGATGGGGTTGCCGGACAATGTGCACTCCTATGCGATCCTGCCGATCGGATATCCGATGGGAAAATTCGGATCGGTTCGGCGCGCGTCGTTGGAGAGCGTGGCGTATCAGGATCGCTGGGGCGAGGCTTACCAGGGCGGCTGACTCGCCCGCCGAATGAACATAGTACTTCACATCAGGGGAACTGGCCAATGTCATCCAGCATCAGATCGCTCAAGGCGCCGTCATGGGTAAGCGAATTCCGCGCCTTCATCATGCGCAGTGTAGTCAATGAAATCAGTAGTTTAAAGCCGATTTCTCCACTCACGAGCACTCACAAAAATGCCAAAGCCACGTGCGCGGTGAGAACGGTGGACATCGCTCCAGCGCCACAGCAAGGCTCCCGATAGGGCCACGAAACTGGAAGCGTCGGAGGAGCGCCTCGGCGACCCAACGGCGTGGCGCAGAAGTCGCGGCCTCGCCGGTCGAATGTGGATACGTGGATGGGGCGATAGTCTGACGGCGGAGACGGCGCCGAATTGCTCGGCTTTGCCGTCCTGGCCCCGAACATCGGCAAGGCGTGCTGATGTGGCCTGATTGTCACCAATGGTCCGGCCGGTCGGCAGCGCGGTCCTACACCGCTTCCTTCAGTTCCTTGGCAGGCCGGAATGCGATCTTCTTGCTGGCCTTGATCTTGATGGCCTCGCCGGTCGCGGGGTTCCGTCCCATCCTGTGCCGCCCGCTTCCGCACCTGGAGGATGCCGAGACCGGTCAGACGGATTTTGTCGCCCCTCTTCAGATGGCGGGTGGTCAGCGTCACCAAATCGCCCAGCACGGCCTCAGCCTGCTTCTTTGCGATGTCATGGCTGTCGGCCAACGCGGCGGAAGGTGCTGGAGTGTGATGGTCGCCTGGACGGCAGCCTTGGCTGGGGCGGCCTTCTTTGCAGCGGCTTTCTTGGCCGTAGTGACTGGCATGAGTTTCCTCGCTGTGTTGGCGTGAAATCCACTGGATACGGTCGGCCCGACCTGAAGGCCGCTCGATATCGCCACGGCAGCGTAGCCCGGCAGCAGTCAATGGAACGAAACCACGACCGGCGATGAGGGTAATCGGACCGGCCAACGACAGACGGTCGATCAGGAACCGATGTGTCCGAGGTTCTTCAATTGTTCATGCTCCCCGTTACGTTCTAGAAATCTTGGTCTAATCTCCGACTGTCGCCAAGCGACATTGGAGGAAGGACCATGGCTCGCGAACAGGTCAGGGGTGCATTTAACAAGGTCAAAGGCGCTGTCAAGGACGCCGTAGGTAAGGTGACCGGCAGCAAGAAGATGCAGGCGGAAGGGAAGCTGGATAAGGCGAAGGGCGCTGTCCAAAACGCCGCTGGCGATGTGAAGGACAGAGCGCGCAGCGCGACCAGATAACTCGACGTACAGAGAATGCCGCCTCGGGCGCGGTCTCGGGATTCGTCGCCAGTGAACAGAGCCAACGGTTGACCGTTGATCTTCTCTCAGTGACTCTGTGACCCTACCTTTGCCCCGGCTTTAGTGCCGGGGGCCTTTCTTTTCCGCGCATCAGATCGGGTCGCGCTTCTGTGATGCTCCTTCCACGGAACCGAGCAACCCTTCTACCGTCTCTCCGCTGTTACTTTCCTCCCAGTTTGCGACCACCTTTGCCCCGGCCCACGTCGGGGCATTCTTCGTGGGAGCGGCCCATCGGAGGATTGGCACGCCGCGGTAGGCATCGCGCGTGGCGAAAGCCGGTCAACATCTCTCATAGGCCTGCGCTCGAAGCTTCGCTGGCTCCAAAGTGCCCCGGCGTCAGAGTTGGCCCTGAACGGTTGCAGTTTAGGGCCAGGGCGAGACGCAAAGTCGAGCATCGGAGCCGTGGCACTAGCGCTTGATTGCGTTCACGATGTGCTGATCGTGCCGCTGCGCGTGGTCAGGATCGATCAGAGCCGGATATGACAGATTTACATTCCATCCCACCCCAGCATTGTCATCACCCGTCTGGCGCAGGCAGAAGCCGTAGCGCGAGAGATGAAGCAACCCGGATGGAACGACAAGACGTTAGATATCCTGCGCATCCTATCGTGAGGGAGCAGCGTGACCAGCACCGCCGGCGCCGCTCACCATCGCTCCCATTGTCAGTACCGTCCATGGCGTGCAGGGTTTTCTTCGCCGCCATGCACCTTGGGTGAACTTAGCTGGAACGCGACGGCCCGCCTGCTTGGCGTGCGGAAATCTGCCGCCAGTGCTAAGATCAGGGAGACCCATCATGACACCAGAAGAAGGCGAGAGACTTTTCAAGCCCGGCAAAGACGGCGCTATCTTCGTGCTTGATCTGTCACATATCGATGGTCAGCACGCCGCAGAGGCGCTGGAATGCGAACACGAGCAAGTGGCAATCAGACTACAACAGCGTATGAACAACTTACCGTATCTGCTGGTGCTGCAACCCAAGGTCGGGCAGACTGTGCCCATGCTCGTTGAACCGGCGGCGTTGCCGGAGGCTGCCGTAGAGATGATTGCTCGTTCCAAGTATTTCGGCGAGGCATTCGGCATCGTAGTCGTACCGCGATCAGAACACATCACGTCGCTATTTGCTAGCCTGACGGAGACCGCTTGCACATAGAGGAGAGTGAAAATGGCCGAACCTGTCTATAAGGTTGTGGAAGTCGTCGGCACCTCAGAGGATAGCGTCAGCAAGGCGATCGATCGGCGCCATAGCCAAAGCCGGGCAGACGTTGCGTCAACTCGGCTGGTGGGAGGTACAGCAGATTTGCGGCAGCATCGAGGGCAATAAGGTGAAGCGCTATCAGGTCACCCTCAAAGTCGGCTTCGCCCTGGAGGAGTAGCCTCCGGATCGGCCTAGGAGGACTGGGTTTTGCGACTGCGAACTGCGATCGTGACAGAGGCGCGCCAACCCAGTTCCTCCAGTCGGTGTATTGCTGAAGGAGGCGCATGTCACTTCGCGATCGTTATGGAACGTTGTGTCTTGTAGCCGGTTAGTGATCGGCTGTGCTCTTCACGAAGCCGCCGTTGATCTTGTCGTAGTCGGAGCGGCTGATTGGCCCTCGCCAAGTATCTGTTGTCGTAGCCGTAGATTGGGCTGTGGGTACGCGGTACCGACAGCGGTGGGGTGCCGGCCACAAATCCGCTAGTCGCGCCGAACTCGACACTGGCAAAGAAGATGGGATTGGGGCGGAAGGGTCAGGCACCGATGAAGGCTCGACGAGAGGCCACTCGCAACAGAATCACCGGCAGGTAATCCAATGAGGATCGCCGTCATCGCCGACATCCACGGTAACCTGCCTGCGCTCGAAGCTGTGCTCGCCGACATCCAAAGGCGCGGCGTAGACCGGACCATCGATCTCGGTGATTCCGTCTCTGGCCCGCTCTGGCCACGTGAAGTCTGCGATCTGCTCATGGCATCAAGCAGTCTCGTGATCCGTGGCAACCATGATCGCTGGGTATCCGGTCCCGATCCGGCAAGTATGGGACCGTCGGATCGATACGCCCACTCCAATCTTGGTGCAGATCACCGACACTGGCTTGGTGCATTGCCGACCTCGGCTGATGCTGGGAATGGCATCTTTGCCTGTCACGGCACGCCCACGGATGACAACCAGTATCTTGTCGAGGAGGTATCGGAACACCACTTGGTGCGAGCACATCCATCAACGATCAGGGAACGATTGGGAGATGTCCAGGCTCGTGTGGTCCTGTGCGGGCACAGTCACCAGCAACACCTGATCCAACTGCCTGACGGCCCACTGATCTTGAATCCGGGTAGCGTCGGCTGCCCGTCTTATGACGATCCAGGTGCCGAACCTCACGTGTCCGAAGGCGGCTCACCGCATGCAAGATACGCTGTTCTGACCTTCATCGGCGAGCACGTGTCGGCAGAATTGGTCGCTATCTCATATGACTGGAAGGCAGCCGCTACGCGCGCCGACGCCAATGGGCGACCAGAATGGGCCTACGGTCTACGAACAGGATGGTTCATGAGCAGTCCTGTCCAGCGGCTCTTCACCTCCTCCGTTGGAACCGAAGGGCACTGTTGATTTGCGCTCGATTTGTGTCGTCCCGTGACGCGCGGAATGACCGAACTCAGGCTGCTGGCGAACACTGCTGGCGCAAACTAATCGCATCGGCCGGTGCGCAAGAGCACGCCGCGTGCGTGGCGTTCCACGGCGTGTTCGTCCATCCGGGATTTTGGGCGTTCCTTCGAGAACCACATCTTCCCCACCCTCGGCAAGCGCGAGACAGCCAACCTGAAGCCGGCCGAACTCGCGGCGGTCATCCTGCCGATCTGGGCCGAGAACAACGATACCGGCACACGGCTGTGCCAGCGCATCCAGGCGGTTTTCGATCAGGCCATCAAGATCGATGACGACGGGCGGTTCAAGGATAAGGGGAACGTCGCCGCAGGGCTGCTCAATCGGCTGCCCGCCGGCTTGCGGCCACCAGTTCAACATATGCGGGCGGCACAGTGGCGGGAGAGGCCATCGCTCTACGCCACCCTATGCGGTGCGCCGCATGCTAACGAAGTGTTCGGCATGAAGTGGGGCGAGGTGCAGGGCAACCAGTGGCACGTGCCAGGGAACCGGATGAAGGGCGTCTCCCGCGCATCGTCCCACTACCGGACGAAGCGATGGCGATCCTGCGGGAGATCGAGCCGCCGAACGCGTCGCCGACCGCTTTCGTGTTCGCCGGCAGCGCGGCTGGGGGCCGGATCAACCATCAGGCCATGCGGCTGCTGCTGCGCGAGCTTGGTTACGGGTATGATGTGCATGGCTTCCGCACCACGTTCAAGTCATTCTGCCTGGACAACCTGAAGCATGTGCTCGATGAGCCAGCCGTCGAACTCGCCCACGATCATGCGATTGGCGGCAAGGTGGCTGAGACGTATCGCGGTCTAGTCGGCGATCGCCGCGTCCTGAATGAGCGGTGGGCGCGTTCCTGATCGGCGTGGCCTACACCGGCCCCTTCGAGGTGCCGGCCTTGTCGTTGGTCGTGGACAACGCGGCGGCGTAGCACACAT
Source organism: uncultured Alphaproteobacteria bacterium (assembly GCA_963812505.1). Classification (GTDB taxonomy): domain Bacteria; phylum Pseudomonadota; class Alphaproteobacteria; order Acetobacterales; family Acetobacteraceae; genus JAMXLO01. Next base: position 1,482 of record CAWEVM010000001.1, on the reverse strand, counting down.
GGCAAACGCCATATGGGCATTGCAGCGGAGTGGACGCCCCTCCTACTCTTTGGGACCGGAGGCTTGACCACGACGCTGGACCTGACAGTCGCGGAGATGTTTGCCATTGCACAGGGGGCCGCGTCGCTGCCCGGCCAATGGTCGGCCATTAGCCAGTGCTCTAGCAACGGTGTCACCTATGCGGGCTTGATTGCCCCAGGGACCGAGCGAATCTCCATCCTGATCGGCCGTGATATCGAGGGGTTGTATGTTGCGCGAGCCGGCGGTGAGGTCATGGCACGAGGCTGCGCCAGCGTGACTGATGCACTGACCGCCGTGCGGTGGTCGCTACGCCAAGTGTAACCGCCGCGAGAGTGTACGCCAGTAGCCCCGTGGTGTCTGACGGGACACTTAGCGCGGCGTGAGAGTGCCAAAAGAAACCCCGCGAGAGTTTTGGGACCGTCACGGGGTAAGGTTGGTATCGGGGTCACAAGACTGCCGGCGTCCGCCGGCTCGTTTGCATACCGTAAACGGGAGCGAGTGACACCAGCAGAAGTGAGCGGCAAAGAAAAGCCCCGCAATAGCTGTGACGGCGATGCGGGGCGAGTTGCAGCTTCGTAGTGACCGCGCAGCCATGCGCGCGGCGCCCCGACGATAGCGGTTCGTTCGGTCCAACGCTACTCCGGCTCCCGCCATACCCGTCGCCACGTAAAGCTGCGCGGTGCGGCCGGTAGCGGCTCACCTTCGCGGATATGGACAACCGCTCCCGTGGGGCTGCCGAAGACGTTCAGTTCCTCGTAGCGGGCCGTTGCAGGCGCGCGGTCGCCGGGCTGGTGTTCTTCCTCGTCAGACATCGGCCTTCCCAACGCGTGCGCCGATGCCCGCCAGCAGCCTAGTCGGATATCTGTTTCGTTTCCCGCCCGGTCGGCGCGCCGACTCCTCGGACTTCTTGGCGAGCCGGTCATAATCGGCGGCGATATCCAGCATCGTCTTCTTGGCGGATGGATCACGCGTACCCATCGCGATGGCTCGGGCATCCTCCGCCATTCTGGCCCATCGCTGCATAAAGGTCGGCTTACGCATGTGTATGATATCGGGCTAACCGGCAGGAGGTTGCACCATCCACACCATGTGATCGCTTAGCCAAGAAGAAGCACCCCGCGAGGGCGTTGGGGGCCGCGCGGGGCGAGTTGTCCCTCGAAGATACCTGTCCCTGAATGTATCCTTCGCGAACTTCCAGCCGTCAACGAGACGCCGGAAGGTCATCCAGTCACTTGCTGATCCAGCATCCTGCCGACCGTCTCCAGCAGTTCGTCAGTCGATATCGGTCGCGGTAAGAACTCACCGACCCTCAGTGTGCTGCCGGACCTCCGGAAACGATAAGAAGAGGACCTTGATGCCGGGGCGCTTGAGCCGAGCCATGCGTGCCAAAGCCGCGCCATTTGGCGTCCCTTCGGGAACCGAACCCGCGTGATCAGTAGCTCGATGCGCCTCGGATGTTCC